>NZ_LZGW01000030.1 GCF_001690275.1 Gilliamella sp. WF3-4
ACAGAGTTATCGCAAGAAGAGCGACAAAAAATCAGCGCACTATCCCAACTAGCTACAGGTCTTGCCATCGCAGCATCTGGTGGAGATATCCAAGATGTGAATACGGGGATTGCTGCGGGGAAAAATGCGGTTGAGAATAATAATTTAGCTAAAGCTACGTGGTATCTAGTACGCCCAAGTGAAATTGGCGCTCAAGTTAGTGTTAATGCCGTAGATCTATTGATGGCTAAAGGTCTTACAGCAGCAGAATCACAAGCGTTTTTAGAAAGCCTAACTTTGGAACAACGGCGACTAATTGATCTAGCATTAGTCGATCCAATGGGAGATGAATTCCTTGAAGACGCAGTACGAAAAACTTATGAGCGTTATTATAATGATTATAAAAACACAATAGCCATAGATCCTAATGATCAACCCAAATTAGAAGGATATCCAATTCCCGAGCCGACTCCTCCTTTCCCAGGGTACACGCCTATAGATCCAGATAAATTAGGCCCAAATCACACTGGGCATGATGGTGGTTTAGATGATATTGATATTCGCCATGATACTGGTGGAAATCAGATCCCTGATAAAGATTGGCGAGATTATGCTATAAACGCAGAAATAACTCGAGGAGAGCATGCGGAAATTAGAAATAAACAAGGACGCCCAGTAGGTCAAGTGATTAACGATATTGAAAACTCAAGGCCATCTGATATTCTTGTTCAGGATGATGGTCGATGGGTTGTCTTAGGTCCTAATGGTAGAGCTCATATTATTGAACCAGATGGTGAAATAGTGACTTCTCTTGTTAACGATAGAAAAAATACAATAGACCGAATTAAAAGAGGCCGTTGGGCACGGCCAAATAGTGAAAAATTGCAGGAATTCAGGGATAAATTTTCCAAATATTTTAAGAGGTAAATTATGGATTTATTAAAACAAGAATATGTTGCTAATGCAGTGACTTTATTTGATCTAAGGCTTTCCGAAAGTGAAATTACTATATATCTAGATTGCATTAATTTTATGTTGGAATATTGTTCTGATAAACAAATAAACCAATATACAGCATGCATGGATAAAGAAGAATTATCGTGGAGAAGAGATGATTTATTAGTACTTATAAAAAGTATAGAGCATAAAGATTTTATTCCAGATAGATATAAATAATCAGTTTATACGTAGTGGTTCCAATTCTTTTAAGAGGTAAGTTATGGATTCATTAAAACAAGAAATTGAATGTAGTAGCTCAAACTTAACCTGACATAGCTTATAAAGCTTTTATTTGGTGGCAGTTAACACTGTCACCAAGTCCTCTAATAATAACTGAAGAATAATAGTTTTAAATTGATTTTTACACGTAGTGCACTTGTTTTTCCCTATTCAAAATACAAAATAACCACCGTTTTACTCACAAAAATTGGTCAGAAAAGATATTGATTTTATTTGATTTTTTATTTTAAGAATGATAGCAAAGAATAACACGGACCCTTTTACAACAACACCGACCTAAAAGGGGCGGTCATCTCCTCGGAAGCCGAAGACCCGAGCAAAAACCGCCTTGATACGGGCACAATAAGCTTTAGTGATATCGAAAACAAAGCGGACTACAAAGTCAGTAGCAGCAGTGCTGGCATTAGCTCCAGTGGCATGCCATCGATGCCAACTAGTCGTAATAAGTCAGAGAAGGCAAACTCGACGACGCAATCTGCGGTATCGGAAGGCACGATTATAATTCGTAATAAGGATGAACAAAAACAGAATATCGATGGCTTAAGTCGTGATACCGAGCAGGCGAGTAACGAACTGAAACACATCTTTAACAAAGAAAAAGAGCAAGACATCATAGACCAAACACACTTAGTGAGTGAGATTGGCGGTGAAACCTTAACCATGCTCAATCATATCGACCGCATAAGCGCAGAATCTGCAGCGAACAAAAAGCTAAAAGAAGAGCAAAAAAAAGCAAAAGAGCAAGGCCTCGTTTTAACCGACGAGCAGGAACAGAAAATCTATGAAAAGGCTTACAACAATGCGATGAACGAAGGGATGTCAGCGATGGGCAGTGACACCCGTCAAGGCGTTGAAATGGCGGTTAACATTATTAATGGGCTAATCACGGGCGACATGACAGGGGCTGTTGCGGGGGCATTAGCACCGAAGATAGCCACCATAATCAAACAACAGACAGAAGGAAACACCGTCGCCAACACAATTAGCCATGCTATACTAGGCGCAGTAGTTGCTGAGCTACAAGGCAACTCAGCCTTAGCGGGAGGTTTAGGGGCAGCAGCGAGTGAACGTAGTGCTGAAGTCATAACGGGCATTTTATATCCGGATAAAGCAGTAACAGAGTTATCGCAAGAAGAGCGACAAAAAATCAGTGCACTATCCCAACTAGCTACAGGTCTTGCCATCGCAGCATCTGGTGGAGATATCCAAGATGTGAATACGGGGATTGCTGCGAGTAAGAATGCAGTTGAGAATAACTTCGCAGCAGTTGTAGTTAGAGCTGGAGGGATGATTTGCGTAAGAATTTCGGTTTGCGCAAACTATGTTGCTGGAACAGGTTTAGCTGCATTATTAGGTATATCTGTGGTTAATAGCCTTAGTGAGAATGATAAAACTAATGCTATTAATGCGATTAGAAGTGGTGATTCATTTGCTATAGCTAGTTTGACTGAAGAACAAATAGATTTTCTAAATAAAAATAAAAATGATTTTCTTATCGCTGATTTTGCAGACAGAATACCGCTAATTCATGGGCAAGAAAGTAATTCAAGTACTTCACAAAACAACGGCGTTGATGGCTCTTCAGACAGTAATAATATTGCTGGCTCTGGAAGTGTTGTCGCTGGAGGAGCCCCAGGATTACCGCCTGATGATGACGGAGATAATGATAAGCGACAAAATGAAAATAGCCAAAAATATCAAAAACAAAAACAAAAACAAAAACAAAAACAACAAGAGCGATTTGACGAATTAAAAGATATCTACGATAAAAATAACCCTACCACAGATTTAAAAATTGATGGGCAAACTATTCGGCAAGGTGCTAATGGAAATCGTTACTCCACTCGAATTTACGAAAGCCAAAATTTGACCGATAAACAAATATATAATTATGCGGAGGAACTAGCTGGACAGCCATTAACCAAAGTTAGAGATGGTATTTATACAGCACGATTACAAGATGGTACAAATATTACATTAAGAAATGTATCGAGCTCTAATACAGGTGCTCGTTGGACTATTGATATAAGAAATAGCCCAACTTTAACAAATTTATATAGAGGGTTGAGAACTGGAGCAGAAATTAAATTTAGGTAGGAAAAAATATGATAAATGAAAATGATTATAAAAATATTATTGATTGGTCAGAACTAAGAGCTTTTAGTGGATTATGGAATTGTATTGCCCCTGATATGTTCCCTTCTCTAAAATCTAATGAAGAAAAATTTCCATTTCAAGAGAGAAAAGAACTCTTTTTTTATTTTGTGAAAAGATTATTAAAAGAAGGTCGACTTAAATTAGCAAAAAATGGTCAGTTATTAGGAGGCTCAATCGATGAACAAGTCAAACTGTTTTATGATGCTTTTCCAAAAACAGAAGACGGCATGTTTGATAAACAAAAACTGATGGATGATTATTGGTTTTTTGATGAGTCTTGTCCAGCAGAAGCGGTGTGGGTTAATGAAGATGGTTCGTTAGAGTGGACTTAGTTTGCTGAGTTGTTTAAGCTTCTTGTAAATTTTGGGCATTAAATAGTTAAGGGTGATAGTTAATTTGTTAACCTGATATACCTTATAAAACTTTTATTTATTTGGTGGCAGTTAACACTGTCACCAAGTCCTCTAATAATAACTGAAGAATAATAGTTTTAAATTGATTTTTACACATAGTGCACTTGTTTTTGCCTATTCAAAATACAAAATAACACGCCAATCTACCGTTTTACTCACAAAAATTGGTCAGAAAAGATATTGATTTTATTTGATTTTTTATTTTAAGAATGATAGCTAAGAATAACATGAACTCTTTTACAACATCATCGACCTAAAAGGTGTAAATACCCCAAACTTAGTACACAACTCACGTAGAAAATCATGCTGCTTGTTTTAGTGTTTTATACTCAATCGGTGTCATGTTATTTAATGCCTCATACGGTCTTTCGGTGTTATAAAGGGTTAGCCATTCTTCGGTTATTCTTCTTGCTTGCGCTAAGTTGTTAAAAAGAGATAAATCGAGTACTTCAGTGCGATAGGTACGATTAAATCGTTCAATATAGCCATTTTGATAAGGGCTACCGGGCTGGATATAATCAATGGTTATATCATGTGATTTAGCCCAGTTGGTAAAGGTTTTTCCTGTAAATTCTGGCCCATTATCGACCCGTATTTTTAATGGATACCCATGATATTCGGCCAGTTTATCTAAGTAACGGGTAATCCTTCCTACTGGTAAGCTTACTGCAATATCAATACCTAACGCCTCACGATTAAAGTCATCGATGACATTGAATGTTCTAAAGCGACGTTGATTACGACTACTGTCACTCATAAAATCCATTGACCAATATTCACCTTGTTTATTGGGGACTAATAACCTTTCTGGGCATCGTGGAGGAATGCGTTTTTTACGCTTTACCCTGAGATTAAGCTTTAATTCACAATACACCCGATATACCCGTTTATGATTCCATTGATAGCCAAGCTTTCTGATACGATGAAAACATTTAGGAAAGCCCCAGCGTAAATGCCGGTCTGTGACAGTATTCAACACCGAAATAATCACGGAATCATCCTGAAACTTAGGTTGATAATAGTAAGCACAACGGCTTAAACCAACAATGGCACAACTCATAGCAATAGTAACCGAATGATTTTTGTTGTAGTTGCTGTGCCCACGTTTTACGTGCCTTTGTGGGCACTAAAGCTTTTTTATGATTTCTTCCTGAAGCTGAGATTTTAAGCTCAGTTCGGCAAACATCTGCTTAAGCTTGCGGTTTTCAGCCTCCAGCTCCTTTAAGCGTTTAATATCCGACGTTTCCATACCGCCCTATTTTTCCCTCCATTTATAGAAAGTTGAATTACCCATGTCCTATTTACGGCACAGCTCTTTAACAGGAATACCCGCTTCAGCTTCTTTTAAAATAGCGACGATTTGATGTTCAGTCATTTTTTTCATCATTAAATCCTCTTTACTTTTATCATAGAGAATTTTCTACTTTTTTGCTGTACTATTTTAGGGGATAGTTACAATAGCAGAATCAGTTACAAGTAAAGCGATTGAAGCAAATCAATCTAAAATAGATGCTTATCTAGCTGGAAACCAAAAAGGTTATTTAGAAATTGAATATAAATCATCATCACCAATAGGAATTAGTGTCTCGAAAGGACAAACAAATGTAAGTAAAGTGTCAAATGCTAGAATAATTATAGCTAGAGATTCTTCAATGCCTAATGGTTATAGAATTGTTACGGGGTATCCTACACCATGATAATAGCAACAGAAAAATATCCTGCATTATCTTATTATTTGAGATGTTATTTAAATCAAGATTTTGAAGAGATCTTTGGAAGTGCTGATAAAGCTTTAGATGCTTACAGGAAAACAGAAACAATTAATGAACAAAATGAGATTATTAAAGAAATTCGATCATTGTTAGAATCTTCTTATAGCGAGAAAGAACTACAAAAGATTATATTAGATGACATTGATTGTAATTATTTTTATCCAAATGAATGGTCATCTTGTCGAAATTGGTTGTTAAATATGCTTTTAAAATTAAAAAATTCATGATACCAATTTAGACGCGAAAACGACGTATCAAGAAGAGTATGAGCGCAAAAATCAAGGTTAACTGTGGCGGTTACTGGCACGGCGAGTGATATTTACAAAGCCAACCAACCCCGAGAGCAAGCGAAATTTGATAAAGAAAAAGAACAAACCCGACAAGAAATTGTCACCAACTTAAAAGACTTAGGCGCCCAGATTAAAGACCTAAAAGATGCCATGGATAAACAGAATAACAATGGCAATGAAAACAAAATGGGCAGTGACTTTAATAAAGGGGTTGATTCAGCCATTGCCATTGTTACAGGCATGATGACAGGTGACATCGCCGGCGGTTTAGCGGGCGCCCGCCCCATGGTTGGCTAAACAAATCAAAATACAGGCGGGCGATAATGAAGCCGCCCGCTTAATTGCCCACACCATATTGGGTGTAGCTGTTGCTGAACTACAAGGCAACTCAGCCTTAGCGGGAGGTTTAGGGGCAGCAGCGAGTGAACGTAGTGCTGAAGTCATAGCGGGCATTTTATATCCGGATAAAGCAATAACAGAGTTATCGCAAGAAGAGCGACAAAAAATCAGCGCACTATCCCAACTAGCTACAGGCCTTGCCATCGCAGCATCTGGTGGAGATATCCAAGATGTGAATACGGGGATTGCTGCGGGGAAAAATGCGGTTGAGAATAATCGATTACTTACCCCAACAGAGAAGAAACGTATTGATGAGCTTGTTAAAGGAAACGAACAGGAAAATTTATTATATCGTGCAGCAGCTTGTGCATTAATTCATTGCTCAGCTGGATTAGCCGATGATGACCCAGATAAAGCAGTGTATTTAGCATTAGAAGAGCTGGGTAATAGTTCTGAGTTAGAATCCTATAGAGAACAATTAAAAAGGTCAAACAACTGAAATTGAATTACCAACTTATCTTACAGGAGGAAGCAAAGAATCTTATAAAAAATTGAAGAGTTATTTGAATACACAACAGGAAATAAGATTTCAGATACAATAACATATTATGATAGTGAATACAGTATAAGTACTTGAGCAGGAGGTGTCCTTCAGGCTGGGGTTGCTGCCGTAGATGGAATGGCAGCAGTCGCATTATCACCAGCTTGTAGCTCAGTGGTGGGATGTCTACCAAGTGCATACCTAACATGGTCAATGGCTGATAATGGCGTAACGGGATTAATGGTAATTTATAATGGCGAAACTTATCATACGCAAACAGCCGCAGGCCTTTCTAAGATATTAGGTGTGCCAGCATCAGATGCTGAATTGTTATTTTCACTTTCAACAGCTGGCGTTACTGCAAAAGGTTTGAGCGGTTTAGCCTGGAAAGCGAGAGCTACAGGGCAGAAGTTATCAGAAAAGGAACTAGAAATAATAAAACGTCAGATTGATCGTAAAAGCAAATTAACAGTAAATCCACATGCAGGAAAAGTAAAGTTAGCAGAAGGTGCTGCAGCAATTGAATTAGAAAAATTGAACGTATTAAAAATAAGGATAGTTTAGCTGACTTCATTTTTACAAGCGATCCAAATAAAGGTAAAACTGTTGATTTTATGTTTACGACATCTAATGGAACAGAAAGAGAAATCAATGCTATAAATAAGTTTTTTAATAATAATTGGGATAGAAATATTGAAAAATTACATGAACATTTAGATAAAGCAGATATAGTCCCGTTAGATTTTAGGAAACTGACGTCTGATAATCAAACACGTCTTGGAAATTACATTAAGACGTTACCAGAACATCAACGATCTAAAATTCATATTATGAGGTAATATATGGCGGGTATATTTTATTTTGGAAAAGAGGTTGGATGCGTTGGATATAACTCAACGTTTATGTCTGTTATTGGCGAATATGTTCGTCCCTATATAATGCAACTGGGAAATAACATAGCAGAAAAGGTTTATTTTAGTTATGATCTCTATGATAGTGATTTAAATTTTTCCGAGTTAACCCCAGAACAATATATGCAATGCTATAAACAGTTCGTAAAAGCTATAGAGTTTGATTTGGAAAAGATAGATGATTTTTATAATCACTATCCCAAAGAACTTGTTTATAAAGCTTGGTTTAATGAAATTAAACCTGCGATGCAACGTTCTCCGTTATATCGACCTTAAAATATATTCCTCCTATATATGTGGTACATTTGATTGTTAAGGGTGACAGTTAATTCTGTCACCAAATCTCAAGTAAATAAAACGGTATAGACTCCTGAATTATTTTTACAAAACGAAGTTGTAACTATCTTCCTATTTAAAGGCAATGCCAACTTTAGCCGAGAGCGAGAAAATGCGGACGGTAGTGCTTGGACAGAAAGCGTGGTTGATGCCAAAAACAAGCTCACCATCAAAACCGGCAACGACACTAACATCATAGGCGGCCAATTAAAAGGCAACACGGTCAACATAGATGTGGGTAACAACTAAAAGCGGAAGAGCAAGGCCTCGTTTTAACCGGCGAGCAGGAACAGAAAATCTATGAAAAGACCTACAACAATGCGATGAACGAAGGGATGTCAGCGATGGGTAGTGACACACGTCAAGGCGTTGAAATGGCGGTTAACATTATGCTGCAATAGTTGGTGGTGGGGTAAGTGGTGCAGTTAGCATTGGTGGTCAATACTATTTTAACGAAGATGGTAGTATTAGCTGGGTGAATGCGGGCATCTCAACAGCAACGGGCACTATTACTGGAGGTCTTGGCTCTGGACTTTGGGGAACAATAGGTTGGAATGCAGCAGGTGGTGTATTATCAAGCGAGTTAAATGGTGAAAACCCTTTTATAGGAGGAGCAATAAGCGCAAGTTCATCAGCTATAGGTTATGGAACAGGAAAACTTGTAGAAAAGTGGTTTCAACCAATTTTTAACCCAGCTGCAAATAAATATATTCATGAGGCAAATAAAGGCTTTTTGGGAATAACTGGGCATTATACTGAAAGCCCTTTTCCTGCTATTGGCGGTAATATATCGGATTCTATATTCGGCACAATGACAGGAAATTGGATTCAAAAACAATTTAAGGAGAAAAAAATGAAAAAAAATAGAAAATATTTAGCATTGTTATTTTGTGAAATTGTAATTCCGCTCATGTTTTTTTTTATTGCCATTATAATGGAATTGGTTGGGTCAGTAATTCTGTTTATTATGTATGGTATAGATTTTAAATATGGCATTGATGATATATATCTGGCTTGTAAAGCAGCATATTTTGGGTTTCCTATAGGAGTTGTATTTTGGTATGCAAAATGCCGGTGTTATGGCGTTAAGATTTTTGGTAAATAACATATCCCAGCTTAAATGCTGGGATTTTTTTACTAAACGGGTGATATCACGGGTGGCTTAGTGGGCGCACGCTATAGCTAGCCGAACTATAAGGCAACGCAGGATTAGCTTGTGGTGCTAACCTGTAAATAATACAGCAAAAAAGTGGAAATTTCTTTATGATGAAAGTAAAAGGGGATTTAATGCTGAAAAAATGACTGAACATCAAATGGTATCTATTTTAAAATAAGCAGAGGCTGATATTCCCGTTAAAGAACTGTGCCGTAAATGGGGCATGGATAATTCAGCTTCTTATCAATGGTGCGATACGGTGGTATGGAAGCTTTAGACATCAAACGTTTAAAGGAGCTTGAGGCTGAAAACCGTAAGATTAAACAGATGGTTACTGAGCTAAGGTTAAAATCATAGCCTCAGGATGAAATCATAAAAAAGCTTTCGTGCCCACAAAGGCAAATAACAATGGGATGGATCGGCTACACTAAATCATCCAACTTTTTAAGGGAGGTAAACTTATCACAATTAAAAAAGGATGTAACTTGAATAAGATTAAACGAAAAAGGCGAATATCAATGATGATTTTAAACATCAAATGGTTAGTCTTTATCAACACAGTAAATCATGTAGTGAAATCGTTGCAGAATATGATTTTGACTCATCAGCATTGGGCCATTGGATAACGCAAGCCAGCCAAAGTGGTTCATTTAAAACAAAAGATAATCGCAGTCCGCAAGAATAAGAGTTGATAGCTTTGCGCAAAGGGCTTAAACAGCGCCGTATGGAAAACGATATTTTAAAGTAAGCAGCACTGATAATGAGCGAAAACCACTATCCTAAATGCAAACCGACATCGTTATAGCACGACAAAACTATGCCAATATTTAGGATTATCAACATATTATGCTTATTATCAGTGTAAATTAAATAAACAAAAGCCAGTAGGACTTTATGCAGATAAAATAGTGATGCTATTTAACCGAAGTTATCATTCTTATAATACAAGGCGAATTCGTTTTGATTTGTAAAAATATTTGGTTATCACACCGTTAAACATCATAAACCTCACAATACAGAAATGAATGAAACAGCATAGAGAATCATTGACAACGGTAATTTGACGTGGGTGATAAAAAACAAATTGTTGTTGCGGATTTAACTTATATTAGAGTTAACCAACGTTGTTATTATTTATATATTTTAATGAATTTATCCGATAGGTATATTGTCGGTTATCATATTTTTAAACATAAAACGGCAGCGTTTGATAATCGGTTATTAGAGGATTGTTTTAAGACATTAAATATCACGCATTTATTAAGCAAGAAAGGGAATCCTGATGACAATACAGTAGCCGAAGTGACATTAAAACAATTAAAACGGGGTTTGTAAAAGACCAACGTTTCAATTACATAATTGAGTTACAACACGCTTCTCCGTCTTATGCTTATTGGTATAATAATAAACGATGGCATTCTTCGTTAGGCTACTTGCTCCTATTGAATTTAAAAAACACTTATCCCTTTAATTTTTTATTTGAAAATGTTTTGCCATTCCAACTGCTATTGATAATAAAAAAAGAAAATGAGTAACACATATAATTTAAACCATTTACTGATATATGAAAGTATTATCTAAGCTTCATATTTAACTTTAATCAATTTAACGGCGTATTTTTAATTTGTTTTATTTGGCAAAAATAGGGTTTGTATCCGAAATTGCACTTGATTTAGAGTAACTTCAATTGAGTTTGGTTGAGTAGTAAAACTTAGAGGAAGCCTTGTGCAAACAGCTTTTGTTAGAAATGTTAATAAATAATTGTTACAAATTAGTTCAAAATAAATTAAATGCAAGTGATTTCTCTTAAGCCTTGCAAACAAAGGCCTCAAGGCCATTTTATGGATACACGTCATTATCGAACCAAATGTATCCGGGTTTGTATCCGAAATTGTACTTGATTTGGGGTGATTTCAGTTGAACTCGGTTGACAAGAAAAACTCATTGCAAGCCTTATCTGAAAAGGCTTTAGATATAAAAAAACCTGCTAGAAGCAGGTCTTAGAATTTGGTGATTGGTGCCCGGACGCGGAATCGAAGATGTGGGTTGAAGCCTTGTGGTTACTGGATTTGAGAAATTTAGATGAAAAATGTACCCGTATTTGTATCCTTAAATTGATCTGCTTTAAAAATGTACAATTAAGCCTAATTTTATTACCATAAAGAGATTAGCATTGTTCTTTCCTGAATTCCAGAATCAACAAATCCAAATTTAATATAAAACGCATTGGCTTCATCTGTTAAGCTATGTACCAATAGTGCTCTAGAACCAACTTGTTTAGAGACTTCTTTCGAGCGTAATATAGCATCTTTTAATAATGCTGCACCTAATCCTTTTGCTTTGTAATTTTTATCAATAGCTAAACGACCTAGAATAATAACAGGAATAGGATCGGGCATATTGCGCTTAAACCTACTCAATGTTAGTTGTCGATGCTGGATACTGCCTGTTGATAAACAATAAAAGCCGATTACTTTGTTATTGTCACAAATTACAAATGTACGTGAAGCACCATTTTTTTGATTTTTTAAGGATTTTTTCTTCAACCATTCATTCAAAGACAACTCTTCACAATCAAATGACGTAAAATCATGATCTTCATTCAATAAGTGCGGCGCTTCTATTTTTCCCATGGTGACTTCCGGGACAATAAAGCTTGAATTTTTTCATTGCTATCAAAAGAGGCTTCTATTGCACGATTGAAGGCATTTATCTGTTCATCGTCGATTAAAAAAAGGCGCTGATCAAGCAAAACATCTTCAGCTTTTGAGCAGGCCGCTTCTAAAATAAAATCAGTGCGTGATTTAGATAGTAAATGCGCTGCAATATCAATCAATTCTTTTTGGGATGCTTTAGCTCTAATATTAATAGGCGATTCTTTGGTTTCAGTTCTCATTTTAATTGCCGTTTTTTATTTTGTGTGAAGGTACTACGGTATATTGTATATCAAATCGCTATACGGATGAAATGGTATTTAAATATAGAAGAAATAAGTAATATAAACTATAAAAATGATCTGGGGTATTTACAATAATTAGCAGTATCAGTTAATGAAAAATATATATTAGATAAAGGATAATCAAAGATCTATTCTTGGAATCCTGAACTGAATTTTTTAAACTTAATGTATTCTCTTATGATTTTATTTATATCATAAATGAAATATTTGTTTATTTTCTGGTTAAGGTTGCTGTACTAGAAATAAATAATTAGATAATATCATTAATATATTATTGCGCAGTGAGAACTAATTAATATGACTAGTGATATTTTTTCAACAAAAGAAAGTTTTGATAAAAATATAAATTTTCTAATAGGTTCAGGTGCATCAGCTGATTATATACCAACCTTAAAGTTGGTTGATGAAACGTCTTATGAAACATTACTTGAGCAAAATAAAAATAAAGAAACTGTATGCAAATTTATACTCTTTAATTATTATATTAATATTATTCAAAAAGCATTTTGTTTACAGCCACCACCAGACAATATAGAAGAAATTAATAAGATAAGTAGCACTTTCGAATCTTATTTGAGTTTTATAGTAAAATTAATACAGTTTTTAGAAAGGAAACAGCAAAAAGATATTCATAGAGCTAATATTTTTACAACTAACTACGATATTTTTTTTGAAAGATGTGCTGACCAATTAAATAAAACTCATAATTTTATTCTAAATGATGGAAGTACAGGTTTAATCAAACGATTCCTTAGTATAAGCAATTTTCATCTATCTGTAGCTCACCAAGGTACTTTAGATAATTATCGTTATGAAATACCAATGCTTAATTTAATTAAAGTTCATGGTTCTATTTCATGGAAGAAAGAAAACAGTAGTATTTTTGTAGAATATCCACATCATTATATTCAAGAAATAGATAGTCTATTAAGTGATGTTAACAATTCAAACGTTATTGAAGAATTAAAAAATAAATGGTCTATTGAGCTATTTCCTGATTTTAGTAAAGAAACTTTTCAATTT
This sequence comes from Gilliamella sp. WF3-4, assembly GCF_001690275.1. Lineage (GTDB taxonomy): Bacteria > Pseudomonadota > Gammaproteobacteria > Enterobacterales > Orbaceae > Gilliamella > Gilliamella apicola_C. Next base: position 13,116 of record NZ_LZGW01000030.1, read on the forward strand.
TCAAAAGAACAAATAGTTTTTTTAGATAAGTTTATAAATGAATATAATAAGATTGCGATTGTTAATCCTACTAAGAAAAAATTTGAAGAAACTGTTTTTCAGCAGCATTACTATCAGTGCCTTAGGTTATTAAGCTATGAATTAGAAAAACCACAAACATTACTCATTTGTTTTGGTTTTTCATTTGCAGATGAACATATTAGAGAAATTGTTAAGAGATCTTTGTCTAACAAACAATTAATTGTCTATATTTTTTGCTTATCCACAGAAACTAAAGTTCCAGAGGATTTAATTAATTTTGAAAATATAAAAATTATAAAGCCCTCTTCAGATGAAGAGAAAATCGATTTTACTAAGTTCATATCTTACCTTTTTAATTCAAATGAAGAAAATAAATTATGATAGAACAATTTTGTGTTGGCCATGTATCTGCTGTTAGAGGCACAAAAGTAAAAGCATTTATAAAGCCACACCTTAATAAAATGAGTTACTTTTTTAGTGGCGAAATATACAGAGGAATAAGTATTAATGAGTTTATACTTATACGTAAAGGCTATATTGATCTTATTGGGAAGATAGAAGGTGAAGAAGTCATAGAACCGAAAATTTTGCCAGAAGGTACTCCTATACACAAAAGCTATGATAGATATATAGAAATTAATATTCTTGGTTATTTTGAAAATAATTTATTCAATCAAGGTATTAAGTACTTACCAATGATAGGGGATGATCTTTATTTAGTTAATACCAGACGACTAGATCAACTTTATGATTATACTGAGAGAAATAAGAACACTAATGTAAATGGTGTTCAGGGAAGTAATGAAGACTCTATTGAATTAGGTAAAACATTATCAGAAGGTAATGTTATTAATATTCCTATTAATAGTGTATTTGCTTCACATATAGGTATTTTTGGTAATACAGGGAGTGGAAAATCTAATACATTAGCTAAATTATATATGTCTCTTTTTGAAAAGAAAGTTCAGCAATTTAAAAATAAATCTTCTTTTGTATTAATAGATTTTAATGGTGAGTATGAGAATATTTATAATAAGTATGAGGCATATGCTAATTACCTTAATTTAAGTACTTATGAAAGAAATGGGCAACAAAAATTGCAAATTTCTGCAACTGAATTTTGGGATGCTGAATTATTATCTGTCTTGTACTCTGCTTCTGAAAAAACGCAAATGCCTTTTTTAAAGCATTTAGTCAATAGTAGAAATAGAAGTATCTCTTATAATGATCAAATCCCTTTAACATCTTATTTTAAGAAAACTTTTGATAATATATTTGGTGTAAACCAACATAAAGAAACATTAACTATACTTCATTCTTTATTAAAAGAAATAGATACTGAAGCAACAAATAACTTATCAAATTTATTAACAGCAATTGGTATCAGTTGGAATGCTACAACCTCAAACTACATTTTTAATTCTAAGGCTGGTGGCTATCTTAATTCAGTTAATGATATAAAAAATAAGCTTAGTAACTATTGTACTACAACAAATATTCAGGCCGTTGATATTGATAATTTTAACCTGCAAGCAGAGGTTGACTCACAGAATAATCCTTTTCTTGAAGTTATGGTAAGAGCACAATTACAACTAATTAATTCTACAACTAATAATTTTATTCAATATGAACATATAAGCCCTCTTATTAGTAAAATCAGTGCGGTACAAAAAGATTTGAAAAAAGTAATTGAAATAGTTGATAGTCTTGATGTGGCAAGTCAAAAGCCCATACAAATTCTTTCATTAAGAAATTGCAATGCAGGAATGAAGAAAACAATTGCTATGCTATTGGCTAAAACACATTTTAATCATCATAAGGCTATTGTTGATAGCTTGCCAGATGGACAATCAAAATCTTTTCATTTAATTATTGATGAAGCTCATAATATTCTATCCGAACAGTCAACAAGAGAAGCAAACTCATGGAAGGATTATCGGTTAGAATTATTTGAGGAAATTATTAAAGAAGGTAGAAAATTTGGTTTTTTTATAACAATAGCAAGCCAAAGGCCTGCGGACATATCACCTACAATTATTTCACAATTACATAATTATTTTTTGCATCGTTTAGTTAATGAAAATGATCTTAATTTACTGAAAAATGCTATTAGCACTCTTGACAGTAATGATCGTAGTCAAATACCTAAACTGCCAGCAGGAGCCTGTGTGGTATCCGGAGTAGCGTTTCATATGCCAGTAGTTTTACAAGTTGATAGATTACCTAAAGACAAAGCGCCAAATAGCGATACAATTAATTTAATTAATCTGTGGCAACATAATATTTAAATATATGCCCCCCTTACACAAGGAGACATACCCCATATTTTGTATATTTTCCTGTTATAAGTGATGATAATTCTGTCACCAAATTCTGTAATAAACCGGCTCACCCCCTCCCCCTCTGCACTGTTACCGAAAAATAATTTCGGGCGAGAGAGTAGAAAAATAAAGTCTATATTAATATAACTGTAAATGACTCTTTAAAAGTTAATTTAATTGGTACTTAACAGGCTTAGGAAATAGTAATTCCAAATTCCGTTTATCAATTTTAAATAATGGACCTTTTTCTGAAACGCGATTGTTTTTAGCATTTCTTTTAATCAGATGATCCATTGTAACTACACCATTTTCAATTAAAGGCATTAGCTGATTTAATAATGGTGATTTTGTATGAGTCACTAATTTAAGGTTAAAATATTCTTCGCCATTAATAAAAGTACTCTCTACTTCAATCCAGAAAGTTTCTGAATGCTTTTCATGTAATCGTGAACGTAACATAGTGCCATTCCATACAGCAACAGGCTCTTTGATTTCTTTACCATTCTTTTCTGTTACATGCCACTCATAAAGCATATCTTCCTTTATTTCAAATTTTAAACCTTGACTATTTCTTTGCTGAGTGCTTAATGTACAGTATAGCTTAAAATCATCTTCCCTTTGGTAGCCATATTTATCTAAAATTTCAGCGCTACTTTTACAATGGCTATTTGACCAATCAGCTACTTGTGCAAAAAGCGTAGTACGAGTTCTATTTTTATTATCTCGACCAGATTTTAATTCAATACCTTTATAATCAGGTTGTTTGCTAGAGTTAGGTGGAATTCCAAGCGCACATTCAATTGACATTCCTACCGTGGTATCACCATATCCAATCGCTTTTATTGGTTTTTTAGCTAGTTCTTTTAACTTAGCTAATAGCTCATCTGCCACTGCATTTGTCTGTTTTGTATATTCATAAATAAATTCACTAAATTTACTTTGAGGCACTTTTAATTCGTTATTCAGATTAACTTCACTTAGATTTAGCAAGTAAGGAACCTGATTAAAAATAATTATAGCGATTTGATCTCCAGCATCAGCGAAAGTACTTAAAGCCGTAAACCACATTCTTGGATCCCCCTTCTTTGTCACTGGTCGATATAGGCTCATTTTTGTTTCACGAATCGTTGATGAAAATAAAAAGAATGCTTTAGAGATTTTCTTAAATTCAATTCCTTGATGTTGTTTAGTATAGTTATGAAACTTGGACAGTTCAAAATGAGTTCTCACGGGTTGTGTTGCATCAAGAATTGATTTTTTCAGTCCTGTTTTTGTCGGTTCAAAAATAGAATAGTCAATAGAATAGTAAGCCAATATTTTTTTATTTTCTAATACATTAAATTTAATATCTGATGGCAATTCATCTTTACGTTCTTCAGCTAATAGCTTCCGATCATCTTCATCGATCTCAATATCACCACTTTCAACAAATGTTGTTGAAACTTTAGCTGTTGGAGTTTTTATCTTTTGGTGTTTATCGAAATCTCTACGTAAAGCGGTCCAATTGGAGTGGCCTTCTTGTTTTGCTATTTCATCTAATGCTTTTGCACTAATGATATTTTTTTGTTTTTTAAGTACTTTGGCTTGTTTCTTTAAACGGGCAATATAAGGATGTTCTTTAGGCATGTTTTTCCCCTCTGTAATAAAAAGTTTCAAAGAAATACATGCACTAAACTTACTGCCCACAAATAAGTTAAAAGTGCAAACGAAACAATTTTTATTACAGAGAGGACAAATTAGTCTTTACGAGCGTGGGCTGACGGCTTCTCTCTAAGCCTTGTTTCTAAGAATATCGAGAGAGCTTGCAAAAGTCAAATTCTATATTGTTAAACCCTGGACTTTTTCTATTTTCTAGTTTAGAATTTATTCTTAATATTTTTCTTATCTTAGGTATATCAATTGAAATGTTCTAAAAAGTTTAACCATATTGAATTATTTGCAGGTTGTGGAGGTTTATCTTTAGGTCTAGAAAAGGCAGGGTTTGAACTAACTCTAGCCAATGAATTATCACCAATGGCTGCTGAAACATTTGCTTATAACTTCTTTAATGAAAATTTTCAACAACTAGCAAAAAAAAATAAAAAGCCTAAAAAAGCCTTTTGGCTTTCAAGTCAATTTGATAGCTTAACTAAACGTCTAAGAGAGAACCCCTTTAGCTATCCTTCTCTTCATGAAGGTTTCAATGATATTCCAAGTGACAAGAAGCAATTAGAAAACTCACTTATCATTGGTGATATTATTGAATTAAATAATTTAATTGCACAAGATAAAGCGCTTTTATTCGCATTAAAATCTGCATTCAATGATACTGAGGTTGATTTAATTTCAGGCGGCCCACCATGCCAGAGCTTTAGTATGGCTGGTTTACGCCAGAAAGACAGTGACAAAAATACCCTACCTTGGGAATTTGCCAACTTTGTTGAAAAAATCCAGCCCAAAATTGTTTTACTGGAAAATGTAACTGGTATTTTACGTGCATTTAAAGATAAAGATGGTTCTCTATATCATGCTTGGTTTGAGGTTGCTAAAGTATTTGCTACTAAAAAATATATTCCGCTTTGTCTACACGTTAATGCGAGATTTGCTGGTGTACCACAAAACCGCCCTCGCTTTATCATGCTAGCGATTCGCCATGACATTGTTCAAAAATTGAAACCTTTTTTTAAAAAAGAGAGTGCTGAAGAAACATTATTTTCTCCTTCTCTCAATTTTTATGCTTCAGTTCAAGAAAATGTTGAAAAAGTATCCTTTGGATCTCTCCCATATTTTGATGTATCAATTCCTGAACATCATAAATTGTTTCAATCCTCATTTTTAAAACATTTAGTTAATCATGATGAGGTTAATGTAAAATCAGCACTCGATGATCTTAAGATTCATAATCCGGCAAAACCTTCATCATTTATTAAAAACTTAAACTCTGAATTTGCAAGTATATTAAAAGCAAGAAAAAAAATTAGTAACCATGAACTACGTAATAATAGTCAACTTGTTAAATGTCGATTTCGTATTTATCAAATACTACAACAATGTGATAATCGATATATTACTAATTCAGTCTTTAATATTTTAAAAGGTAAGGAAAATAATTTACCTGAAGATGTTTGGGATAAACTAAAAAAATTTGAATATTTGCAAGATAATAATCAAATGAAGGCATTCATTAATAAAGTTGATTTTGAAGAATATTTGAAACAACATCCGACACAAAAACAAACCCAAAAAGCCTTAGATCCTAATTCTCCATCACCAGCTGCCTTGTCTATTCCTGATGATGCCTGTCATTATGATGAGAAAGAATTACGAGTACTAACCGTTAGGGAAATGGCAAGGATACAATCATTTCCAGATAATTTTGTATTTCGCTCTAAAGTAACTACTGGCGGTAAAATGCGAAAGTTTGAAGTGCCTCAATACACCCAAGTGGGTAATGCTGTCCCTCCATTATTTGGATTAGCGCTAGGAAAATCAGTTACTGAGCTACTAAAGCTACTTGAAAAATGAGATAAAACTATAATTCAATAGGTTAATACGTAGTATAAAAATGAAACGGTATATATACTCCTCAATATTTTTTACAAAACATAGCATTAGTTTTTATTAACTTTCTTGATGTTAGTAAAATTTATTGAATTATATAGCTATTTAGTTAACTTATTTATAAATGAAGAAAATACTTTTTATTATTGTCCTTAATTTGCAAGTTTTGTATTAAATGACATAAGTGATTTTTGGATAATTAATCAAGTTATTAATCATAAAGCAGATTTTTTTATGTACCTATTCCAATTAATTATTAAAGAAATAGTATTTCCACACCTTTAGCACCAAAAAAATAAAGTGATCTCTTTGTGAATTAAGTTGATACATAATTATAAACAGTTTCGATTAAAAATTTAAATTACTAATGAATTCCCCTTATAAAGCTTATTTAAAGCTTTATAAGGGGAATAACTAATTATTTAATGATTTTTAAATAGAAATACAATACTCTTCTGGAACACTTTTCCCATCGTAATCAAAACTAAAACTTTCACCTGTATAATAGGTATAATTACCAGAATAAAATGTGCCACTTTGTTCAAGTGCAATATCATGGCCATATCGTTCGTAATCAAAGTAATTTGCTAAGTTACCGAGTTCTTTTAAACTATAACAACCACTTTCAGCAATCCAGTAGAAACCTAAATCATATTCATTGCTGATGTTATATAGACATTGAAAACAATCTAAGTTATCTGTTAGATTAATTAAGTCTGTAATTGAATTAATATTTATGCCAATGTCAATGGCTGCTTCATAGATTTCTATTTCATCATGGCTTAATTCGTCAAGTTTATAGGCTAAATAATTTAGTTCATCAAGATTGCTATGTTCAGAGATATAATTTGTTATGCCATATACAGACGATTTGTAACCACTTAAAAAGAACTCTTTGTAATTAACACTATCAATGCCAATTTGTTTAAAGCATTGTTTTACTTTTTCTGGTGTTGTTGGTAGCTCTAGCCATTCACCAATCAATTGTCCTTCTTTATATTTTCCTAAATGGGTGATAAATACTGAGATCATACCAGAACCCACCGTAGTGGATTTTAGGCATGATGATACACTAGGTAATGTTTGCATAAACAATTCCTTAATTTTTTGATATTAATTGATATTGAGAAATGAATTAAATAGTAGGGTATTTTTTAATTTGTTTTGAACTCATAAGGCATAATAAACTCAGTGCGGATTGAATCTAAGTAATCAGCCCACCATTGAACCATTTTAGTTCGTTCGATAATGTGTTGTGCTTTATGGATATAAGCGGCTCTAACGCCATTACGTTCTTGATGACTCATCTGGCGTTCAACTGCATCTCGTGACCATAGATTAGATTCAACTAATGCACTACAAGCCATAGTTCTAAAACCATGTCCACAAAGTTCTGTCTTGGTGTCATAACCCATTGTTCGAAGTGCTTTATTAACCGTATTTTCGCTCATTGGTTTTCTTGCAGAATGATCACCAATAAATACCAGTTCATACATTCCACTAATTTCATATATTTGTTTTAAAACTCCTATTGCTTGATCACTTAGTGGAACTAAATGAGGTGTTTTCATTTTGGAGCCTCGGTGAGAATGAGGGACACCATCAATTTCCTCCCTTTCTGCTGGAATAGTCCAAATCTTTTTATCGAAATCAATTTCTGACCAACGAGCAAATCGCAACTCACTAGAACGAATAAATATAAGTAGAGAAAGTTTAATTGCCAATTTGGTTAACTCTCGTCCTTTAAAATTATCAATGCGCTCTAAAAGTTCAGGTATTTGTTCAAGTTCAAGTGCAGGGCGATGATTCACTTTTACTTTACTTACCACGCCTTTTAAATCTTGAGCTGGGTTATAAGAGATATAACCATTTTGTACGGCATAACGCATTATTGCTGAAGTACGTTGTTGTAATCGGCTAGCAACTTCAAACCGACCATTTTCTTCAACCGCTTTAATTGGAACAATTAACTGGCGAGTAGTTAGTGCCGAAATAGAATAAGCGCCAATTTTAGGAAATAAATATAGTTCTAATGTTCGTAGTACTTTTGCTCTATGTGGCTCAGACCAAGTTTTATTATTGGTACACCATTTACGTGCAACTTGTTCAAAAGTAACTTGTATTACTTCTTCAGACTGTTTTGCTTTCTTTTCTACCTGTGGGTCAATATTTTTAGCTAGCAATGATTTAGCTTCATCCCGTAGCCTTCTAGCTTCGCTTAATAAAACATTAGGATATTGACCTAGAGACATTAATTTTTCTTTAGTATTGAAGTAATAGCGAAAACGCCAATATTTAGAACCATTGGCGTGAACGAGTAAGAACAAACCATCACTATCAGAAAGCTTATATTGCTTATTGTGTGGCTTGGCGGATTTAATTTTTAAATCGGTTAAGGACATAACGAATTCCTCAATTATAAAAATTTAGACATAAAAAAAGCCGCATATTTGACTATGCGGCCTTGGTTAATAGAAAGTTAACGGCTAATTAGCTTTGGTGTTTATCCATGCTTCAATCTCTTTTAGACGCCAACGAGAGGATCTTCCTAATTTGATAGGAGGTGGAAATTTATTTTGCTTTATCAAAGCATAAAACCATTTATCTGTCATGCCAGTGAGTGTGGTGATATATTTCATATCAATTAGGTAATCTGGATGTGTTTGTGCATCCAAAGGGGATAAGAATGTTGACATTGTTGTACCTCTATTGAGTGAAGTGGGTTAATTACATTCAATAGATAGGTAGCAACAATATTTTTTTACTATTTAATAATCTATTCCTAATATCTATATTGATTAGATCTTTAGTTTTTTAGATTAGAATTAATATCATATAAAAGCTGATAAAGCGGATCATTATATACTGAGTCTACATATTGATCTGAATAAGTAGCACTAAAACAGTTATTAGCCAATTTAGAGTCAGAAATTACTGGTGGAAATGAATTGGTTTCAACAATTAATTCACAGTTGGCCAATACTGGTTTTTGTTCCCCTACTAATGACCAACGTATTTTTTGATCATAGTTTTTGATTTTAATATTGCTTTGCAATTTTTCTAAAATCTCAATATTAGCTTTATTTTTGTTGTTATGAGGAACCAAAACATCAGATACAAACTTTGAAATAATATTTTTTTCTTTTGTTTTTAATGACTCAAGCAGTTCTCGGTAATTATTTGCTGGAATTTTTGTTTCTATCTTATGATCATAAACGCTAACTGTCTTTGGTGTTTCTCCCTCTAAAAAATATTGTAATGTTCGATTACAAGCACTACTATGAGCAAGATTAATCATTCCGTTATCATCGTCAATTTTAAGTAACTCATCGCTATAACGAATTTTTTTATTATAGATAGGATTTATAAAACCACCTTGATTCTCAAAAAGATAAGACCGACTAAAATAAATTTTATGCTGTTTCAGTTGGTTATGAATATCCTTAATATCACTAAGCATTTCTTCTATTTTATTATGAATAGCTTTATTTGAAATATTTTCCCATCTAAAAGATGAGCTTGGTGAGGAATTATCCCTATCAACCATCCAATAAATATCCCCGACTAACGATGAATATTTAGAATAATAAATATAATCAATAAGATCATTAACTAAAGAAATAGAATGATCTTCTAAAATAATTTTTTCAATACTTTCTTTGTTAGTTATAAAATAATTTCGGTTTTGTTGATAACGGATGAATGCTTTTGATTTACTTATATCATCCAATGCTTGTCCTAATAAGTTATACACCTCTAATCTTGCGTTAGCATAAATAAATTCTGTCGCATTTATATCAACATAATTTTCATAAATGGTGTATTTGTATCGTTTATTTTTTGATGCTTTGACTTCATCTATTCGGAATTTTTTATATTCTTCTGGAGAGACTTTAATATCTGTTTCTACAAATTTGGATTTAAGAATATTTAATTCATCATCTAATTGAGCGTGTAAGAATTTTTCAGCATTTTTTGTATCTAGATTACAATTATACTCAACAATATCTCGTTTCTTTTCATCTTTTAAAAATTTCCAGTTCACTGACTTACATATCTCACGATTTTCTAATGCATTACCAACAGTGATTGTTTGATCTAATTGAGGGTAAATTAAAGCTTTTACTCTTTTGACCTCCTCCGAATCACCACAAGCTGTTAAGAATAAAACTACAATTATAATAAAATATTTTTTCATGTAAAAATTGCCCTTTTTAATCAAAAGCATATGTTTCTGTTCCCTTATTTGTATCGACTGTTACTTCAAGTATGTCACAACCAAATTTAGGTGTTACTTTAACTTTTTCTCCAAATTTAAGTTCAACAAGGTAGTTTTCAGTAGAGGAAATAATTTTGCAATTATCACGATTGATTACTACCTTATTAATTTTTATATTATTTTCTTTAGAAGTGATAAAAGCTTGTTGTACATAGTCATCTAATCGTTCGTTATAGTACTCATCCTTTTCTACAATCAAATTAGGCAAAGCGAATGCATTACTACAAAATAACAGAAATGTAGTTATAATAAGTTTTTTCATGGTCATTTAATCCTTATGTAAAAATTAGTTAACTCCATAATTAATTTTCACTTATCATTTTTTCATCTGGGTACATATTAGGATCGGTAATAGTAAACTTTTCGAAAGATATTAAAATAGGTTGAAAACCAATTACATAAGCAGGGATGTTATTATCTTTAAAATATCTTTTAGCCTCTTTAGTATAGTTGTAAACCATTTCACGTGTTTGACTATAGTCAACGAATATATCAGCCTCCCCCTCCATTTCGAATGTTCCTGTGATTAAACCTGTTAAGCCATTAGCTACTTTCGATTCCCAATTTGCAGTTCCACTGTTTTCTTTCCAAAACTTATTTTCTTGTTCTTTATCTAAAAATCCATAACGTAATTCAAATAAAACCATAGCAATATCATTTTGATTGTAATAGTCACGCATTCCTTTAAGTTTAATAGGGATATTTATTGTATGAACTCCATTTTTGATAACTGCTAAATGTCGATTTAATCTTTCTTGTTTAATATCATCATTGTTTTCTGCATTTGCTATACTAATTGAAAATAAAATAGATAAAAATAATACAATTAAGTGTTTCATCGTTTTGTTTTGCTCCATTATTCTGTTTTTATCAAATTTAAATAGCCAAGATTAAAAAGGGCTTTTTTCATATTGGTTTTCGTCATCTATTCTAGATAAACCTGGCTCAGTATATTTATAAGTGATATATTCGACTTTTGTTGGTTGTAGGCCAATAACATAGAATGGAGCATCTTTATACCATTTTCTAGCTTCTAAAGTTAAAGCAAATACATGATCACGACTTGAACGAATTGGAAGTCCATGTGTGTTTAACCAGCTATCGAGCTTATCTTGAATCATATCAATAAATGCATTTTTGTAATCAGTATTATCCATATCCCATAATCGAACATCTTTTTCAGTTTTACCATCAAGAAGAATATAGCTAAGATCGAACTCTAATCTTGCAACCGCTTTTGGATGGTTACATAATTTACCTTCATCAACATCAATACATTGAATTTGATCTAGAGTAATCTTTTTATGTTGTATTTCTTTTTTAAGCAATTCATTAAAGGATTTTAGACGTTCGGGATAGACGGGAACATAATCATAACTAGCCATTGGTTTCATTTGACTTAATTGATATTCATTTGTACCTATTTCACTATCTTGGTAAGGATTGTTATTTGCAAATGAAATTTGCGAAAATAATAGCGCTATCGCTATGAGTAAATTTGAGGTTACTTTAGACATTTTGTTATTCCTTTCATTTAATATAGATTCTAATTAGCTAAATAATATTTCTGAACATTAGTATTGGCATTTTGATTCTAAATTTTTTGTTGTTATTTTTGAAAAAATTTCTTGAATGAGTATAAGATCTTGTTGTGTAAATTTATCTGTTGCTTTATTAAATAGTTTAATTTCTTTTTCGTTTAATTGAGAAACTGAATTTTCAGCAATACATTCACAATACTTAATTGAACGATTTGAATAATCTGTTGCAAGAATACAACCATCCTTCATATTTTTGATAGCCTCTGATTTTGGGTCAGAACATCCTTGCAATAGCAAACAAGATAAGATGGTTATTAAAATTATTTTTTTCATGTTATATACCTTTAAAATAATTTGAATAACCACAAAATCCCTTTTGAAGATGCGAAACCAAGCATATAAGGAGTATTACCATTTGAAGGAAGGGTGAAGTAGTTGTAGGTCGCAACTAAGAAAGCAATAACAAGATAAGCGAAAATAATTTTTTTAAACATTTTTTATTCCTGATTGTAAAAATTAATGGTAGTTAAATCTATTAAATATTTGGCTAACCAAATCTGAAATTTGGTTAGCCAACTGATTAAGTAAACTGGTAAATTCTGGATCAAAATCTGAGATTAAAGTTTTTATGCTCTTCTCGATTTCAATATCGGTGTAATATTCTTTAATTTGTGATAAATCAGAAAGTGATTTTTCTAGTAAATTAGTAACAGTTAAACGGACAATAAAATTGAAAACAATTTCCTCCTCTCCATCAGCATCGTCATATGTTTGGATAATAGATAAAAAGTGTTGTAAGTATCGGTTGTTATTTGAACCAGACAACGATCTTATACTTTCATTAGCTATTTGTTGACATAGCCTTTCATTAACTCCTCGATATAGAATATTAAAGATAATTAAAGAACAAGCAAAAGCTTGCATTTCGATGGTAGCAATATCATTTTCTAATTCTTTAATTTGCTTTTTTTCTATAATCTTGCTTCTGAATTTTTTTACAAATGAAATAACAATACCTACAAATTCATAACAAATATAAGTATGAGGGTTTTCTTTTTTATCTAGAAAAAAGATTGTAGAAATTGAACCAGCTAATTTTATCTTGCATAATAAGTTGTACATTTCATCGGATGGAATATATTTGAGTGTTACAGTTTTATCCGTTTGATTCAATGAATATTTAGTCGTTTGTTCAATCTTACAATCAGCTTCAATCATAGAATCAGTATTACTTTTGTTATTTATACATTGATTATTTTGATCGGAAAAAGTTATTAATTGTGATGTGTCTAGTGGCTCTTCTTGTTTATTATCTTGCTGTTCAATAAATAATTGTAATAGCAAACACAAACGGTAAATATCGGGCGCATCAGGCATTGATAAAGAACTTAACTTAGAACCATTAATAAATATATTTGACTTTTCAGAGTAAATTTTTTTTATATCAGAAAAATTTATTCTAATAGGAGAATCAAAAGGTTCCTTAAAAATCATTTGATTATTTGTAATTAATACCCCATCTTTAGCCCCACCAAATAAAGTATTGTCAATTAATATATAAATTTCTTCAGGTCTTAATCCTTGACCATAACAAGATAGTGCATTTGATAATTTTTTATTCGGTATTGTTGGCGCTAAATAAATTTTTTCACCACCATAAAAATTATTTTTAGTTAAAAACTCCAACAAGGTATTTTTCATAATAAAAATACGCTCCATTGTTAATTATTAGATTCTATTTAAGAATATTTGGTTTTTAATTTTCACTGATCATTACAGCAAAGTCATATCGTTTAAACGGATCAATAAGATCTTATTGATCGTTAAAAACGATCAATACATATACATTGAAGACTTTTTAAAATTAGAGCCAGCTTTGTTCTGCAAAGGAAAAATGCGATTGTCGACCAATTACAATATGATCTAATACTCGGATATCAACGATATTTAGTATTTCTGTTAATTTTTGATTGATATTGCGATCTGCATTACTGGGCTGTGCTTCACCTGATGGATGATTATGGGCAAAAATAATAGCTGCTGCGTTATGTTTAAGTGCTTGTTTAATTATTTCTCTGGGATGGATTTCCACAGAGTTAATTGTGCCCATAAAAAGTGTTTCTACTTTAAGTAGTTGATGTTGATTATTTAGATACATAGCAACAAAGTGTTCTCGTTCTTTTTGTGCTAATTTTAGTCTAAGATAATCAATAACCTGTTTTGTTTTGGTGAACTGATTTTTTTCTATTTTCATTTGCTTTTCAAGCAATTTTAACGCTGTTGTCACAATGCGCTTTGTTGAATAGTTGGTTTTCATTTTTTCTCCTGTTAAGCTTGGCCAAAGCACCATGTCTTTATGTAAAAACGGGAATAAATCAGATAAATTCATAACTAGATGAATTTTTAGATAAATGATTATTAGTGTTATTCGACTAATTGAATTGATTAAATTGATTTTTAGCAAATTGGCCAATGCGATAGGTAACTGTGCGATCAATAACCGCTCCCACTACACCGCCGAATATTGGGAGCATCTTAATTAACTTCACGCTATACTTTGCACTTAAAATAGTAATAAGTTGTTTAGTGATAGATAGATTTATTTTCCAAACCACTTCATTGGGTTGTTTGAGCAATGTAGCTAAGCAAAATTGCTGTAATTTTAATTTACTTGCCATCACACATAATGATAAGTAAATTAACATCTTAATTCGTTTGTCCTTCACATCTTGGCCTTGCAAAATAGCAATGGTTATAACGAGTCTCATTTGAATAAACAATACACTCAAAGCATTTGCAGGTAAAGTAATCGGTAAACTTGTCATTCCACCTAATCCAGTAATAAACCCTGTTGTCCCAGCTTTATTAGCTTCCTGTTTAATTAGGTTATCAAGGCTATCAGAATAGAAAGGAAAACGTTCTTTATGTTGTTCGGCTAACGTGTAAGCAGAAGCTAAACCATATCCGCCTGTTAAACAAATTTGATAGAGCCTATCAAGTAATAAAGATAATTTATCTGACATTTATACTTCCTTATTTAATGAATTAAATAAAGAATGAACATGATTGAAATAAGGTTCTAATGAATAAACTAAGGTGATTTTCGATATTTGATGATCTAACATGGTGCACTCCTTATAAAAATATTAATTAAACGAACACATTAAAATGCTCCATTAATGATATCTATTTAAAATTATTTATAATCAGAGCGTTGAAGCACATTGAGAAAAATGAAGCAAACAGGATAAATGGGTTTGCTTCATGGATAAGATTAGTTGTTGTTACTGATACTATTTAGTTCCACTGAAAATTGTTTTTTTGCTGGGTCACTCCAATAAATAGTGTAAATTATAACATGGCTTTTAGAAGACATATCGATCGAGTACATATAACGAGTGCGACATTGGTATTCTTCTGTTTCTTTGTTTGCGCTAAGTGTTTGAGTGCCTGAAAAGTGACGATTTCTTCCTACCAAAAATGGGTCAATATATTTACGTGTCAAAAACCGTAAGACTTTTTCTGTTTCTTCACTATTACAGGCCGGAGGCATACTTGCTTCACAAAAGCCACTAAATACACTGAATGTACTAATTAATATAAATAATATATATTTCATGAATATTCTATTACTTTCTCTACAATAGAATTTATCCATTTCATCTCCTTAAGTTATTTTTGATCAAAAATGCGTCATTATTATTAGAAATATATTGCACACTGTCATATCGTTTATAACGATCAGTTAGGATCTTATTGATCGTTATAAACGATCAAGCTATTTAGCCGAAAGTATGTACATTGTTAATATACAAGGTACGAAGAGGATTATGTTTTTCCCACGAGAGTTGTGCTAATTCAGATAAAGCGTTCTTAGCTAGTTCTTGTTCAACATTAATACCATTTCCATCAGTTTGATTTTTCCAACAATCAGTAACTAACTTCATAATAACGTTATAATTTGCATATTGTTCAGGACTAAAGTACAACATGGCAGGAAAGTAAAAGCCATATTGCTCATCAAAAGCCATTACCCAAACAATGCTAAGAATATGATTGGAAAGTAATGTTAAATCAGACAAGTTCAACATATCCATATACGCATCTATTCCATATTGCCTTTGATAGGCATCGTCATGATAGGCAAAATCCATTCTGACTGGATATAACTTCCCATAATTTGTAAGTAACGATCTATGATGAGCTCTTAGCTTATTTAGTATTAGGTCATAGTAGTTGTCCATTTTTTATTCCTTTATATGAATTGGATCTATAGCAATTAGTCTGTTTTGTTGACTTCTTTGTATAAACATACTTTTAAAGATTCATAGTGATTTTCCAAAATGAAGGAAATAGTTTTTTGGGATTATTAAATACGGGAAGAAATTAAAAATTTATTCAGACCAAGTGTTCTAGGTTTTCCTCGATGACTTGGAGGCGGGACTTTACTTAAAAATAGACAATCACTATAACACTCTTTAAAAAATGATTTCTGTTCTGTTTTAGCTAAATAACTAAGCATATAACAAACAGAACGAAATGCTTCATCATCGTGATGATTTATCACCCTTAGCCCATTAATATGATAATTATTCCGCTGACAATCATATAAATAACCTTTAGTCAGTTCATACCATGCACGTTCCAGAGCAACGTAAATAGGATAGTATTTTTGCCTTTTTTGACCATTTACATAAAAAACAGAATGAAAATGGATATGTTCATTCTGATTAAATTCCATAACAACAGCATACCCTACAATATCAAGTTCAAGTTGCATAGCTTGATAGAGAAAGTACATTATTTCTTTTTTGGTTGTTTCAATATCAGTATTGAACTCATCATCCTTAGCATAATGAATGTCGATTCGAATCGGTAAAATTTTTGAGTATCTATCTTGTAGCTTATTTAGGTGTGTAATTAGTTTCTGATTGAGCTGTTTATTAATAGTAAAGTTTTTATTTTGCATGTAGTTGCCCTTATCAAATTAGAGTTATTTGATAAGGAGCAAGATTATTTTTTTACTGTTTTAGTAACTGATGTTTTACTCAGATAGAAGGTTATTGGTGTTATTTATCTAATAATTTTCTTTTATAGAATAATATTAATTAACCTTAATTCACTATCTCAAACAACAGTAAGGTAACAAATTTCACTTTAAAAGCTCAATTAAGATTAAACATATAATAAAAATTACTCTAAAAGCACGAGATGAGCGTTAATGATCATCATTATAACTATATTTTCCCCTACATTTATTGATAATAATATTATTATATTTCCATAAAAATTTTATGTTAATAACACAGATTCTCTTTTTGTTTTAGATTATTTATTTACATAAATATTACTTAGTGATAGTTTAATTATTAATCAAAATAAAATTTAAGAGTAATTTATGAACTATTCTGTCCCACCCCAAAATATAAAATACATATCAGAATCAAATTTAAATATATGTAAAAAATATAACCACTATATTGATAATTACATGCGAAAGTTAGGGAGACCAATCATACGTCCTGGATATAAAATTAGAACACCATCAGAATACTGCGATTTTTTAAATCAATATATTTTTTCTTTGCGTTATGATGAAAAAGGATTAAACAATTTTATTAATGAAATGATTGCTTCATGTAAGCAAGATATTGATGACTTTAGTTGGTTAGAAAATGATAGATTATGCTATTATTCATGGCTATCTATTATGCTAAATCAAGTAAAAATAGATGATGATATTATAAGAATAAACCCTTGCCCTCCGGCAATGCCTCCACTCGCCACAGATTTAATCAATACACCATTAAAACTTATCCCATCTAGTTCTGACATGCGAGCGAAAATCGTTAAAGAATATATTGCATCATTAAACAATGATGACATACGTTTTATAGCGATTAATAATATAAAATCAGCATGGTCAATTATTGAAAAAATCAAAGTTCCTTTTAAGTTTTCAATTGATGATGAACAACAAATTAATTGGACATGGAACTATATTTTAACAAAACTGAAAAATAAATCGCCTTGGCAATATGATCTATATATGAATTACATAGTGCCAACAAGTATTGCGGAAAAATATCATGCTATTTTTATTATCCATGATTATTTCTATGCATGTAACGAAGATACACACAAAGTATTTTGTATTGATTATAAAAAAGCCTTAAGTCAAAAAAAATTTAGAGAGAAGGAAGGTGTTAAATCAATCAACGTTCAACTTGATATAAAAATAAAAGAACAATTAGACCAATTATTAGACCATTACCAATATAGTCAACAACGTTTATTGGAAGTATTAATTAGTGAGCATTATAAATCAGTTCAGCATAAATTAGATAAAAGCAATTTCTCTTAAGCATTACAAACAAAGGCTTTAAAGCCATTTTATGGATACATACCATTATCGAACCAAATGTATCCGGATTTGTATCCAAAATTGTGCTTGATTTAGAGTAACTTCAATTGAGTTTGGTTGAGTAGTAAAACTTAGAGGAAGCCTTGTGAAAACAGCTTTTGTTAGAAATGTTAATAAATAATTGTTACAAATTAGTTCAAAATAAATTAAATGCAAGTGATTTCTCTTAAGCATTGAAAATAAAGGCTTTGTGGCCATTTTATGGATACACGCCATTATCGAACCAAATGTATCCGGGTTTGTATCCGAAATTACACTTGATTTGGGGTGATTTCAGTTGAACTCGGTTGACAAGAAAAACTCATTGCAAGCCTTATCTGAAAAGGCTTTAGACATAAAAAAACCTGCTAGAAGCAGGTCTTAGAATTTGGTGATTGGTGCCCGGACGCGGAATCGAACCACGGACACGGGGATTTTCAATCCCCTGCTCTACCGACTGAGCTATCCGGGCAACAATGGATGCACATTAAACACGATTTGTAAGTGTCAGTCAATCCCTTTTGTAAAATTTTTTAAAAAATATTTATTGCTTGGTTGAAAATTAGCTAATCATCTTCATATTAATAGCTAATTTCTAATATTATTCCTTTGTGCTTATAGGATTGTTATATGCGATTTGTTGGTTTTATTCTCTTTTTTATTTATGTTTATTTTGAAATCAGTGTTTTTATAGCTGTTGCAAATTCAATTGGTGTTTTACTTGCATTAATCTGTATTATTGCAACGTCAATTCTTGGTTTTTCATTAGTTAAAACACAAGGTTTGAAAAATCTAAGTATTATGCAACAAAAAATCGCTAATCATCAAAGTGCTAAAGCTGAAATTATAAAAAGTGTATCTTTGCTTTTTTCTGGTTTTTTCTTACTTATTCCTGGTTTCTTAACTGATATTGTTGGCGCAATTTTATTAATTCCCCGTGTTCAAGATTATATTGTAGAATTTATAGTTCGAAAAATACCGATGAGATTTCAATTTTCATCATCGCAAACACATTATCAAGACAGTGATATTATTGAAGGTGAATTCAAACGTAAAGATGATTGATAAATAATCAATTAGACTTTTTTTAGTTTTCTTCCCTTGAAGAATTTAAAATTGTCCCCATATAGTTTGCACTACATTTGAAAATCATAATTGCATGATTTATTGATAATAATTGTTTTAATTAAAATTAGTGCTAGGAGATAACTAATGAAAATCCGTCCATTGCATGATCGCGTGATCATTAAACGCAAAGAAGTAGAATCAAAATCAGCGGGTGGTATCGTGTTAACAGGTTCAGCTGCTGGTAAATCAACACGAGGTGAGGTTTTAGCTGTTGGTAATGGTCGCATTTTAGAAAATGGTCAAGTACAGCCATTAGATGTGAAAGTGGGTGATATCGTAATTTTTAACGAAGGATATGGCGTTAAAACAGAAAAAATCGATAACGAAGAAGTGCTTATCTTATCAGAAAGCGATATTTTAGCCATTGTTCAAGCATAACTGGCAAATAATTAAACTATAGACAGAATTTAGGAGAAATACGAAGATGGCAGCTAAAGATGTAAAATTTGGTAACGATGCTCGCATCAAAATGCTTCAAGGTGTTAATGTATTAGCCGATGCAGTTAAAGTAACTTTAGGTCCAAAAGGGCGTAATGTAGTATTAGATAAATCATTTGGCGCACCAACTATTACTAAAGATGGGGTTTCTGTTGCTCGTGAAATCGAATTAGAAGATAAATTCGAAAATATGGGTGCACAAATGGTTAAAGAAGTGGCTTCAAAAGCAAACGATGCAGCGGGTGACGGTACAACCACTGCTACTGTACTTGCTCAAGCAATTGTTAATGAAGGTTTAAAAGCTGTTGCTGCAGGTATGAATCCAATGGATTTAAAACGCGGTATTGATAAAGCCGTTGTTGCAGCTGTTGAAGAACTTAAAAAATTATCTTCTCCTTGTGCTGACTCTAGAGCAATTGCACAAGTTGGTACCATTTCAGCTAACTCTGATGAAACCGTTGGTACTTTAATTGCTCAAGCAATGGAAAAAGTAGGCAAAGAAGGTGTTATTACTGTTGAAGATGGTACAGGTTTACAAGATGAGCTTGATGTTGTTGAAGGTATGCAATTTGATCGTGGTTACTTATCACCATACTTCATTAACAAACCTGAAACAGCAACAGTTGAATTAGATAGCCCATATATTTTATTAGCTGATAAAAAAATCTCTAATATTCGTGAATTATTGCCAGTGCTTGAAGCGGTCGCTAAAGCAGGTAAATCATTATTAATTATTGCGGAAGATGTTGAAGGCGAAGCATTAGCGACTTTAGTTGTAAATACTATGCGCGGTATTGTTAAAGTTGCAGCTGTTAAAGCACCTGGTTTTGGTGATCGTCGTAAAGCTATGTTACAAGATATTGCAATCTTAACTGCTGGTACTGTAATTTCAGAAGAAATTGGTTTAGAGCTTGAAAAAACAACACTTGAAGATTTAGGTCAAGCTAAACGCGTTGTTATCAATAAAGACAATACAACCATTATTGATGGCGTTGGTGAAGAGTCTTTAATTAAAGCGCGTGTTGAACAAATTCGTAAACAAATCGAAGAATCAACTTCTGATTATGATAAAGAAAAACTTCAAGAACGCGTTGCTAAATTAGCTGGCGGCGTTGCCGTAATTAAAGTTGGTGCAGCAACTGAAGTTGAAATGAAAGAGAAGAAAGCGCGTGTAGAAGATGCGTTACACGCTACTCGTGCAGCAGTTGAAGAAGGTGTTGTTGCTGGTGGTGGTGTTGCTCTTGTTCGTGCTGCATCAGCGATTTTAGAACTTAAAGGTGCTAACGAAGATCAAAACGTAGGTATAAAAGTCGCTCTTCGTGCAATGGAAGCGCCATTACGTCAAATCGTGACTAACTGTGGTGAAGAAGCATCAGTTGTGGTTAATGCGGTTAAAGGTGGCAAAGGTAACTATGGTTACAATGCTTCAACTGAAGAGTATGGTGATATGATTGCAATGGGCATCTTAGATCCAACTAAAGTAACTCGTAGTGCATTACAATACGCAGCGTCTGTTGCTGGTCTCATGATTACTACTGAATGTATGGTTACTGATTTACCTAAAGATGATAAAGCTGATTTAGGTGCTGCTGGTGGTATGGGCGGCATGGGTGGTATGGGCGGAATGATGTAATCTCATCTGTTGCTACTCCTTAAACTTATCAATATAAACCACTCGTTCATGCGAGTGGTTTTTTCTTATTAATTTCTTTCCTTATTTGTACCAAATAAAACAAATTAAAAATACGCCGTTAAATTGATTAAAGTTAAATATGAGGCTTGATAATACTTTCATATGTCGGTAAATGGCTTAAATTATATGTGTTTCCTATTTTCCTTTTTTATTATCAATAGCAGTTTTACTTGTCAAAATAAACTGTTAAATAGATAATAACATGATGAAAAGATGGCATTTGTCTTTTCTATAGGAGTAAATTAATTATTCCAAACTTTCTCCTTTTCATTTGAAATAGGATTTAAAATAGCTAAATAATAAGGAAAAAAACAATGAGTGTATCTTCTAAGAGAAAAGTAACTAGCATCGAACAAAATGATTCTTCAGTTAGGCAACGACAAAAAAGCGCTAAAGTAGAAAATCCGCTTTCAAATATTCAACAAAATACTTTTTTTAAAGTTATTTTTTCAGATAATCTTTCACTTGAACAGAAAGTAGAAGAAGTCACTCATATTTTAGAATTTACTGATAATAAAGAAGCTGATAGAGCCAAAATTCAAGAATTTGATACATTTAAAGAATATCTACAATCCATTTCAGAAGAGATGTCTAAACAGCGCATCGAAATGACTGATACCGAAGTATTCGCTGAGTTACAGCGGGTATATTCTGACTTTAATAATGACCTTAATGACTTTATTGAAAAAATTAAACCACTTACTGAACTTACAGACGCACTGTATAACTTACGCCAAAATGGTGAGACTCGAAATGCTTTAGCGCAAATAAAAGCGGATCAACAATGGGATGAAGAAAAGATAGCGCAACAAGCAAGCGTGCAAAGCGAAATTACTAGTATTGAAGAGAAAATAACTAATTTGCAAAAAGAAATCGTTTTGTTACAAAATGATAGGAAATTTTTTGGTTTAGGAAAAATTAAAGTTGCATCACAAGCTAAAATCACTGCTAATGAGGAAACTATTGTACAGTTACAACAGCAAATACAAAATAAACAAAAAGAATTAAGTGATATTCAGATAGAAATTGCACAACGTCACGAACAACGCAAGGATTCAATCGATGTTGAAAAACTAAAGGAGTTACTGAACCTAACTTCAGAACAGCATACATTACGCCAAGCTGATATGGTTGAATCGGCATTAAAATTTGTTAATCAAGGCAAAGAACGTTTTGGTGCAATTCGTAATCACCTTGAAAAAATGGTTAAACAAATAGAAGGGCTTAGCGATAATAATGGCAATATGATACAAATTTATGCCATTATGAACGAAGCGACTAAAAAAGTTGAGAAAGTTCACCGCGAACGTAGAGAAGAGCTTGAGCATAAAGATGTTGGTGACAACCTATTAGAATCAATGAAGCTTGATGAAGCTAGACGCAATTTAGATGAACATATCGATACTGTATCAACAGCAACAGTTGATACCATGCAAACCTATGGTGAATTAACAACGGAAGCCATTAAAATTCGCAATATGCAAGCTGCAACCAAAAAACAAGTTGAAAGTGCCAGAGCAATGCATTCACGAGGAATTGCATCGGTTGCTTCACAACTTAGTGTTGTGGTTACTGCTGTTAACTCAGCAGCAATTAATGAGGCACAATCTATGGCAGGTAATACTTTAGCTGAAATGACACGAGTAACAAATGAGATAGCTAAAAATGAAGCCATCCGAATTGCAACAGGTCGTGATGAAATTAATAATGATTTAGAAGCGATGTTACAGAACTTAGCAGAATTTGGTGATACTCAAAAAGAAGCTACTGAAATTACACGTTCAGCATTAGAAACAATGCGAGCAAATTTAGAAGAAATTGAAAGAATGTCTAAAGATGTTCAAAATGATACGCGAGAATTTATTGCTGTGACAGGTGATGTTTTATCAGAAAAATCTGAGAATAAAAAAGAGAGCTCGCAAACTACCTCTCCCTTTAAACTATAATAAAGGAATGCACAATGTATTTAGTTAGAGGGCGTGAATATTTAGCGCAATACCCTAATTTTACTTTAGTGGGTCGGGAACATGATTTAGAAAGAATATCATCTATTCTTATACGAAAATCATCAAATTCACTTTTGCTAACAGGTCCTGCTGGTGTTGGTGTTTCAATGCTTACCCTTGGTTTGCAAGCAGCTAAAAACAGCCCAGATACACCGTTTGATTTGATTGTAAAAAAACTGTTTTGGTTAAATTGTGATGCGCTTTTTTCTAGTGGTGATAGCGCTAAGATAAACAATGAGTTTCAAAGTATTTTAAAAAAGCTAATGCAAACTCCAGAATCAGTATTGATTATTACTGATACGGCTAATTTTTTAGAAGCAGCACATAATACTGGCAATGCTCATTTTATCAATGCATTAAATAACGCAGACAAAGCAAATAATTTCCAAGTTATTTTAGAAGTCCGCGATGATAAATTGAGTAATGTATTAAAAGCCAGTACAAACATGCCAGAGCTTTACACTCTTTATGATGTTAAAGAGCCGATTGGGGATGATTTAAGATCGATTGTTTCTAGTGTTGCTAAAGAGCTATCTGCATACCATAAAATTGAAGTTGATGAAGATGCTGTTGAAGAAGCGATACATTTAACCAGTAAGTATCGAGATAGTTTAGGTTTAGGTGGAGCACAACCGCAACGAGCGATTGCTCTACTTGATCGTGCGCTTGCAAGTTATCGCCAACTTACGCATAAACAGCATCCTAAAATAATTGAGCTAATGAATAAGATAGCCAAAAGCACCAATGAAACAGAAAAGCAAGATTTGCAACAACAACTTGAACAATGGCAACAAGATTGGCAAGAATTAAAGTCAGAAATCAATAAAACTTACCAATATCAACGTGAGGCCGAAACATTACGCTTTAAATTGCAAGATGAGATGAACCAATTGCAAGAAGAAGAGGATAATAATAAAAATTCGGAATCAACAACAATAAAAACCTTTGCACAGCTAACCGCTGGTGGATTTGACTCACCGGCTGTTACCAAATTAAAGGAAAAGATTCGACAGATTGATGCAGAAATAGTACAAAATAACGAACAACACCAAAAATTGGTTATGCTAGCTAACAAAGATTTACGGCTTAACCGTCAAGAAGTTATCACTGAATTTAGCAAAGTTTCAGGAATACCTACAAACAAACTAGATGAAAATGAAGTTGAAAACTTGATTAATTTAGAGGCAAATTTATTATCGAGAATTTTTGGTCAAGATAATATTGTTAAACATGTCGCTAATTCGGTAAAAGTCGCTAAAGTCGATGCGCTAGAAGAATCAGGTCCAGCCATGTCTTACCTATTTTTAGGTCCATCCGGTGTAGGTAAAACTGAGATGGCTAAAGCCTTAGCGCAATATGTCTATGGTGATGAAAAATCATTGGTACGTTTTGATATGTCTGAATACATGGAAAAACATGCTGTTGCTAAATTGATTGGTGCGCCACCAGGATATGAAGGATTTGAAGCTGGAGGCATTTTGACAAACTCTGTTAGAGCAAAACCAGTTGGAATCTATCTATTTGATGAGATTGAAAAAGCACATCCTGATGTATTTAATATCTTTTTACAGATTTTATCGGATGGACGATTAACTGATAATGTCGGTCGAACAGTCGATTTTTCTGATATTATGATTATTATGACTTCAAATATCGGGCAACCTTATTATTTAGATCCAAACCTTTCTGATGAAGCTGCGTGTGAATTGGCAACAAATGACCTGAATAACACTTATCGTTCAGAACTACTTAATCGTTTTAACGGACGAGAAAATATTCTCCATTTCAAACGCTTGCCAATGGTCGTTATCGAGCGAATTATTCGCCGTGAAATTGACAAATTGAATCAAGCATATCAACCTCGAGGTTTTTCTGTAGAAATATCTGATTCTTGCATAAGCTCATTTTGTCATGATCACTACGATTTAATTCGTGGTGCGAGAGGATTACCTGGTTATATTAAAGCAAATATTAGACCAGTTATCGTCAATCATATTTTGCAAAATCCTCATGACAAAGGTGCCTTTAAAGCGGTCTATAATCAACAGGCTTGTAGCTTTGATATGACATTTTGTAAAATTTAAAAAGATTTAAATAGAAGTATTTTCCATAAACTGTTACCTATAACAGGTAACAGTTTAGTTAACTAAATTGGTTTCAATCTTATCTATTAGATACTTTAACGTGATAAATGCTATTATGATAGTCCTGTTTGAAAAGCTAAGCGATGTTACTAGATGAAAACAAGTGAAAGTCTAATTAGATAGATGTTGATAAAGCGTAATTGTGCCAATCATAATAAGCGCTAAACCACCTAAAAATTCTGCTCGTTTACCAATTAAACAGCCTAATTTATTACCTAATAATAATCCAATCGTTACCATTAAACAGGTTGCTATGCCAATCATTGTTGCAGCCCAATAAATATTCACGCTTGCTAACGCTAATCCAATACCAACAGCAAATGCATCTATACTGGTTGAAATAGCTGTAAAAATTAGCATTAGAAAGGATTTTTTTGATGATGTTTCTCTATCCTCTAGGCAATCTTCACCAGTTTTTTTAAAGCTGTTGTAAATCATGTTCATACCTAAAAATAACATGACAGTAAAAACAACCCAGTGATCCCATTGTTCGATATATTTCAGTGCAATATAGCCAACTAACCAGCCGAGGATTGGCGTAATAGCTTCAACAACACCAAATAAAATACCGACTTTGAGTGCACCTAAAAATGGGGTTGATTTAAGCGAAACCCCGCGGCATACAGCGACAGCAAAGGCATCGGTCGACATAGCCAGTGCTAATAATAAAATAGCCCAAAAACTCATGATATCTTCTTTAAAAAATTATAATGATGATGTTATTACGGTTTAAATAATAATATTTTATAGCTTACTATTTTGTGACTGAAAACAAATAATTGGCAACTTTCATATCGCCCTTTTTCTGATAAATCTCAGCTATTTTTTTCACATTATCACGCCGATTTGCGTCGTATTGAAAAAGTTGCTTAAACATTAACTCAGCTGTTTTTTTATCATTATTTTGGATAGCACAATATCCATATTGTTCATAGGTATCAGCTTTCCAACGGTGGCGATCTAAATCAAGACTTTGCTTAAATTGTTGCTGTGCTTCTTGGTAACGATCTCGCCCACATAAAAAAGAGCCATAATGCACATGATATAATCCATTACCAGGTTGCATAAAAATAATGCGCTTATAGATCATCTCGGCTTCCTCGTATTCACCAACATGTTGATCAAACATTGCCATTGCTAGCATAATTTGTGGGTTATTTGGTGAGTATTGTGCCGCTAATTTGAGGTTATAATGTGCTGCTTTGACATTAGCTTCAGATCCATTTGCGTTGGCAAGATAGCCTAACCCAAGGCGCATTCTTGCTAAAGCGGCTTTTTCTGGATCAAATTCATCGCTGTTTTTGATTTGACAACCAGATAAAATGATCAGAGCAAAACAGTTTAATATCAAGCTTCTTTTCATCAACTTCCCCTTTTTGCTGTTTTTTTCCTTTATAATGTTTGTTGCACCAAGCTTTGTTTTTTATACAGCGTTCTTTTGGTACGATCAACAACTTCACCAGCTAATTGGCCACATGCGGCATCAATATCGTCACCGCGCGTTTTTCGAACAATTACAGTAAAACCATATCCCATCAATGTTTTCATAAATCGATCGATACGCGAATTAGAGCAACGAGAATAAGGCGCACCAGGAAACGGATTCCAAGGAATTAAGTTAATTTTACTTGGTACATTTTTTAGGAATTTAGCAAGTTCGTGTGCGTGTTCAACACCGTCATTAACTTGATTAAGTAATACATATTCGATAGTAACTTTTCCATGATTCGCATTTGAACAAGAAAGGTAACGTAAAATTGAATCACGCAACATAGTCATATTGTATTTTTCATTAATTGGCATGATTTCACTGCGAATAGTATCGTTAGGCGCATGAAGTGATATCGCCAGTGCCACATCAATCATACCAGCGAGCTTATCTAAAGCAGGAACAACCCCTGAGGTGGATAGTGTTACACGCCTTTTTGACAAACCATAGCCAAAATCATCTAGCATAATTTCCATCGCGGGCACTACATTAGATAAATTAAGTAGTGGCTCTCCCATCCCCATCATAACGACGTTGGTAATCGGTCTATCCGCCAGTTTGCCTGTTACACCAATAGCATTTGATGCGCGCCATACTTGGCCAATAATTTCAGAAACGGTTAAGTTTCGGTTAAATCCTTGTTGTGCGGTAGAACAGAATTTACATTCTAATGCACAACCAACTTGTGATGAAACACATAATGTTGCACGATCGCGTTCTGGAATATAAACCGACTCAATCATTTGGTTATTGCCCACATCAAGCGCCCATTTAATTGTGCCATCAGATGAACGTTGCTCCATTGCAATCATTGGCGCTTTAATTTCAGCTAACGTTTTTAGTTGTTCTCTTAGCTTTTTATTGATATCGGTCATTTGGTCAAAATCATCTACCCCAAAATGGTAGATCCATTTCATCACTTGATCGGCTCTAAATGGTTTTTCACCTAGTGAAATAAAAAACGCTCTTAATTGTTGGCGTGTAAAATTGAGTAAGTTTACTTTTTCTTTACTTGGGTTCATTGTGGTTAGATTTATTGAGTTTGAAGTATCTGATAAATTTACAGACATATTTGACGTACATAGTGTTGACATAAGGCCTCGTTTTTACACATTATGGCTATTTCAATTTTTAGGAAAAAGATTATACTGTTTTTCATCTCATCTTACTATAAAGAATATATGTAATATTTAAAATGAAAAGTAAATTAATAAATTTAAAAACACTTCTTATTTTAATCTCATCATTAACGTTAATTTTATGTTCGAGTATTACTATGGCGCAAACAATTCCATTAAATAAACTAACAGGGCAGTTTGATGAAAAAAAAGATAGTGATTTTATTGCATTGGATTTAACTCAATTACCAGTTAATAAAAAAGGAATGTATCTACAAAAAGAAGTTGCTGATCAGCTAATAAAAGCGTTTAAAGACTTCAAAAAAGATCACCCCAATATTCCTTTTATTGTGGTAAGTGCAACACGTAATTACGCTTACCAAAACGGGATTTGGCAACGAAAATGGGATGCTTTATCTCATAAGCTCAATGACCCTGAGAAAATTGCCCGAGAGATTTTAAAATACTCATCAATGCCAGGCACATCAAGGCACCACTGGGGTACAGATATTGATATTACCAGCGTTTCATCTGCATATTTTAAAAATGATAAAAAGGGCATCATTCTTTACAAATGGTTGCAAGAAAACCTACCCAAATATGGATTTTGCCAAGCATTTAATGAGGGGCGAAAAGGCGGATATCAACCCGAAGAATGGCATTGGTCCTACAAGCCCATCGCCAGCCAATATATTGCGCAGTACAAAGCGATACTAGAAAGTGATCCAGACGCTATTATAAAAACTTTAGATTTTATAGGTCACGATAAAATTAAGCTAGAAAGTCTAGTTAAACAGTACGTGCTCACCATTAATAGCGACTGTTATTAATCGTTAATTACTGCTTCTCCAATAAGGTAATTCGATTGTTACAACTAATCCACCACCATCACGATTGGTTGCTTGAATAGTGCCGTTATGCATAATAACGGTCTTTCTTGCAATCGCAAGACCTAACCCGTAACCTTTGCCTAATTGAGGAGACTGGATACGGACAAACGGTTCAAAAATACTCGATAGTTTATTAGCTTCTACACCAGGCCCACGATCTTTAACTTCAATTTGTAAATACTTGCCTGCTTCTTTTAATGAAACTTCGACAGCTTGTCCAGCTTTAGAAAAGCGAATCGCATTACGAATAATGTTTTCTATAGCTCGGCGAATTTGCTCTGAGTTACCTTTAACAATAGAATGAGCAACGGGCGATAAGTTGAAATGTACATCAATGAGCTGATGATTAGCCTCATAGTTAGCATCATTAATTACTACACTTATTAAGTCTTTTAAATCAAAATATTCATCGGTACGATTATTCATTTCAGCACGAGAATAGTTTAGAATCTCACCGATTAGCTGATCTAATCGTTCTGACTCTAATTCGATTCTAGCTAATGCGGTATCAATATTTTGTTTGTTTTGTTGAGCAAGCCCAATCGCTAGTTGCAAACGAGCAAGTGGTGTTCTTAGCTCATGTGAAACATCATGAAGAAGAGCTTGACGATCTGAGATAAGAATATTAAGTTGCTCAACCATCATATCAAAATCTTTACCTAATTCGCTAAGCTCATCACGCCTAGGTTTTAATTTTTGGAATAATCGAACAGAAAGATCACCCTGAGATACGCGAAAAAAACCTTGTCTTAATAACCGCATGGGTCTAGTTAGATTCCATGCCAAAAACAAGCTAAAAGCTAGCCCAACACATATTCCCATTAACACAATTGGCATTGGCATATTGAATAATGTCTTTTTATCATCTTTATCCTTATCTTCTTTAAATGAAATAGAATAAAGCGTGCCATCAGGCGCGACAGCCATGCGTTGATAGACATAGGTTGGTGTTTCTAATTCGTCGGTCAAAATATTGACTTGCTCATTGATTGGAGAAACTAATTTTATTGATAATAAAGCCCTTTCTCGTTCAGGTAAATGGGCTATAAAATTAAGCGTCTCATCTTCGCCTGCTACATGTAATAGCTGGGCTATCATATCCACTTTTGTCGGCATATGATTAAGAAATTTTTGATTTTTATTTTCTACATAAACAGAAAATGCAATCCAAGTTAATTGGAAAGTGAGGTAGAAGATAACCCAAAATATAATGAGTATTTTCCAAAATAATCGACGATTCATAGCAAGCCTATTGGTTGTTAGCGGATACGATAACCGACAGCCCTAATTGTTTCAATTGTCACATCATTTTGTGCTATCTGATGTAGTTTTTGTCGAATGTTACTAATATGAACATCAACACTACGATCATAAAGTTCTCGTGCTCGACCAAGACCGATCTCTGATAACTCCTCTTTAGTTACTACCCGCTCGCTATGTTTTACTAATAAAACTAATAAATTAAACTCGGTTGATGTTAAATCAATAGCTTTTCCATTCCACGTGCATAAACGTTGGGGAAGATCTAAGGTTAAGCCATTAAAATGGTATTTTTTATCATCAACTGTTTCTACTGAACGTTCATCAAAACGACGTAAAACAGCACGTAATCGGGCTAACAACTCACGCGGATAACAAG
The DNA here is from genome assembly GCF_001690275.1 of Gilliamella sp. WF3-4. Taxonomy (GTDB): domain Bacteria; phylum Pseudomonadota; class Gammaproteobacteria; order Enterobacterales; family Orbaceae; genus Gilliamella; species Gilliamella apicola_C. Next base: position 43,766 of record NZ_LZGW01000030.1, read on the forward strand.
GTTTTGGGATATAATCATCAGCGCCTAATTCTAATCCTAAAACGCGATCAATATTATCGCCTTTGGCCGTTAACATAATAACTGGCATATTACGCTGTTGCCGTATGCTTTTAAGGACATCAATACCATTAATGTCAGGTAACATCACATCTAAAATTGCAGCACGGTATTTTCCTGACAATGCTTCATCAATACCATCTTTACCCAAATAAACACTCTTGATATTGAAACCTTCATTAGTCAAATATTCACTAAGCATTTGTGATAGTTCAATATCATCATCAATTAATAAAATATTTATCATAATCGCAATCGCCATTGTTATCTAATTTTAGGTTTTTACATTATTGCAATAATAAAAAAAAAGTCAGGCTCCTTTACTAAAATATTACATATTTTTGAACGAGGAATGATAATGTAATTTACTATTATTAATAATATAAATAGTTTTTAAAGTAGCTCTATGTTACAGCATATATTTTCAAATCAAGTTAATAAGTGGCATTGAGTATTGGTTATGCCAGCGCACTAATTAATTCTAAGTAAAGATACAGTAAAGTAATATTTTTAAAGACCTATACTTTATGAATAAAATATGGAGATAAAAATTGAAACAACAAGTAATTAGGCAAGAAAAATTTAGTGTAGCTATTTAGTATAGTTAAAAAGAACGCTAGCTATTAGTAAGCAGTAAGTTTGCATTGAAAGTAATTAAATTTTATACTTTTAACGCTTTTTATATAACCAGTTGGCGTATTTTTTTAAAAATATGCTGGACAATATTGTTTTTTATGCGTAATATTTCGTCCTGCTTCTATGGTGGCTATAGCTCAGTTGGTAGAGCCCTGGATTGTGATTCCAGTTGTCGTGGGTTCGAATCCCATTAGCCACCCCATTAACTTATAACGGCGAGTAGCGCAGCTTGGTAGCGCAACTGGTTTGGGACCAGTGGGTCGGAGGTTCGAATCCTCTCTCGCCGACCATTTTTAAATAAAATTCTATTTGTTAGCATTTAGCTATTTGGCCTTATTTAACGATCCGCACATTAATTTCATTTACCAGTTAGCTATTTTCAGGCCTTGTCTGATATTTTAATTGAATTTTTTGCAACCCTTTGAAACCATTTCCTCTCTCAATTTTTGTTATTTTGATTAAAAATCGTATTAATATATAACGTCATGTTATCATCTCCTTATTTACAATAATAATTCTTATCTGGCTTGTTTTATGATGATATTTTGTTTTAATAATAAATATCTCTTTATATAAACGCTAATTATTGGAAATAAAATATGAAAAATGTCGGTTTTGTCGGTTGGCGCGGAATGGTTGGTTCCGTTCTTATGCAACGTATGGTTGAAGAGCACGATTTTGATTATATCAATCCTGTTTTCTTTTCTACATCTCAAGTGGGTCAAGCTGCGCCTACTTTTGGCGGTAAGACAGGGATATTACAAAGTGCAGATAATATTGATGCGTTGAAAGCATTAGATATTATTGTTACCTGCCAAGGTGGTGATTATACTTCTGAAATTTATAAAAAATTGCGTGCAACAGGTTGGCAAGGTTATTGGATTGATGCAGCATCAACACTTAGAATGGAAGATGATGCGATTATCGTGCTTGATCCTATTAATAAAGCTAACATCCATACTGCTTTAGATAGAGGAATTAAAACCTTTGTTGGCGGTAACTGTACGGTAAGTTTAATGTTGATGTCACTGGGTGGATTATTTGCTGAAAACTTAGTTGATTGGGTATCGGTTTCAACCTATCAAGCGGCTTCTGGTGGCGGTGCGCGTCATATGCGTGAGTTGCTTACCCAAATGGGGATGTTAAATGCGGAGGTTGCTAAAGAACTACAGGATCCTAATTCTTCTATTTTAGATATTGAGCGAAAAGTGACGCAAAAAATGCGTGACGGTAGTTTACCAACTGATAATTTTGGTGTGCCATTAGCAGGTAGTCTGATCCCTTGGATTGATAAAGCACTTGATAATGGGCAAAGTAAAGAAGAATGGAAAGGCCAAGCTGAAACCAATAAAATTTTAGGGACTGACGAGATTATTCCAGTTGATGGACTTTGTGTCCGTATTGGCGCATTACGTTGTCATAGTCAATCGTTTACGATTAAATTGAAAAAAGATATTAGCGTGCCAGAAGTTGAAAAACTACTTGCTTCCCATAATGATTGGGTTAAAGTTGTTCCAAATGAACGTGAAATTTCGATGCGAGAGCTTACTCCTGCCGCAGTAACAGGCACTTTAACAACGCCTGTAGGCCGCTTACGTAAACTTAAGATGGGCAAAGATTATTTATCAGCTTTTACTGTCGGTGACCAATTATTATGGGGGGCAGCTGAACCATTGCGTAGAATGTTACGCATTTTAGCTTAAACTAGATATAAAAAGTAAAGCCCGATTTGTTGGGCTTTATTTTTATAACTATATTTTTATAACTATAGGCTATGATTCTTTATCTTCTAGCAATGTCATTAATAATGAACCATTAAATAAAGCTTGTTGCACTAATGCAAACGCGCCAATTGCTGAACGGTCATTGAGCGATGAACAATGAATAGTAAGATTTTTTCTTAATTCTTCTAAACTTTGTGCATTTAATGCACTATTTACCGCATGCAATAGTATTTCGGGCGATTTTGTCAATTCACCTGCTAATACAATACTTTGTGGATTAAAAATATTTACCATCATAGCAACTGCTCTACCAAGATTTTCACCGGCATCTTTGACTAACTTAATAGCCAATTCATCTCCTTGGTTAGCATATTTACAGATATTGGCAATATTACAATTACCCAAACTTAATTTAGTTGGGTAACCTTGCTCAATCATTTGTTTGGCTCGATGCTCAATTGCTTTATTAATAACTCGATTTTCTAAACAACCAAAGTTACCACAATGACAGCGCTCACCTAATGCATCCACTTGGATATGACCAACTTCACCCACCGTTTGATTATGATTAGTTAACAGTTGTTGATTAATAATGATGCCTGATCCAACACCACGGTGTACACGAATCAAAATTGAGTCATCTACATCTTGGGTTGAGCCAAAATAACTTTCCGCTAAAGCTAAACTTTGAATATCATTACCAATAAAAATCGAAATATTAAACTTATGATGTAATGCTTCGGCTAAAGGCCATGCTTTAACTGGAATATGCGGTGTATAACGAATAATTCCGCGTACAGAGTCGACCAAACCAGGTAGTACAACAGATATTGCCACAAGGTGTTTTATCTTTTTACTATTCTGTTCTATAAATTGTTCAATTAACGCGATTAAATACTCTTCAGCCAATTGCTGGGTAAATGTAGTTAGTGGGTAAATTTCGGTAACTAGATTTTTAGCACCAAGATCATAAAGTTCAATGGTAACACGAGAACGACTTAATTGAACAGCAATTGTTTGATAATAATCAAATTTTGCTTGTATTGAAACGGCTGGTCGCCCGCCTGTTGATTGTTGTGCATCAACTTCTTTTATTAGATTGCTTTTAAGAAGTTGACGAGTAATTTTAGTTATACTTGCTGGTGCTAATTGGCTAATTTCCGCTAGTTGAATTCGAGATACAGGCGCTTGCTGAACAATCAAACGGTAAATCATGGCATAATTTAATTGTTTGATTAATTCAGCATTACCAACTAGATTTAGATAATTAAAGGTCATATTTTATCTCAATATTTTCGTTAACTATCTAGCATTCTAGCTGTTCATCTCTCCATTAACAATCGTTTTCACGTTTGAAAAGTCACGATCAAAAATAACCAAGTTCGCAATTTTATTTTCACTAATTGAGCCAAGTTGTTTATCAACACCAATTGCTTTTGCTGGGTAAAGTGTCGCCATTCTTAATGCTTCATCTAAGGCGATACCCACATATTCGACTGCATTTTTTACAGCTTCTATCATGGTTAAGGAAGAGCCGCCTAACGTCCCATTTTCATCAACACATCGACCATCTTTATAATAAATGGTTTTACCTGCAAATACACCAGATTCTAAGTTTGATCCAGCAAGTAACATTGCATCGGTAATTAAAATTAAATGATCTTGTTTAATTTTGTGGCTATTGCGAATATTTGCCCAACTTACATGTTGACCATCAGCAATAACACCAACATAAACTTCAGGTTCATCATAAATAGCGCCAACAACACCAGGTTCACGCCCAGAAATATAAGGCATGGCATTAAATAGATGCGTTCCCAAACGAATACCATCGTTAAACCCTCGACGGCAATCATCATAATGGCCATTAGAATGGCCAACAGATACATGAATACCTGCATTAACCAATTGTTTGATGAAGTGGCTTTCTACTTTTTCTGGCGCTAAAGTAATAATTTTAATGACATCAGCATTTTCACATAAAAAATCAATCATTTCTTGCGATGGTTGTCGAATGATATTTTCATCATGAATACCTTTCTTTTCAGGGCTAATATAAGGCCCTTCAAGGTGCAAGCCAAGTGCTTGGTTTTTATGCGTCGTTAGATATTCACGCATCACTTTAACCGCTTTTATCATGAATTCATCAGTCGATGTGATTAAAGTGGGTAAATAACTAGTACAACCAGAGATAAGATTTGTTGCCTGCATTGCTTCTAAGGTTTCAACACTTAGTGCATCAAGCGTTTCATTAAATTGTACACCACCACAACCATTGACTTGAATATCAATAAACCCAGGCGCAACTATTGCGCCTTGTAAATTTTCAATGGTGATGCCCACCGGCAATTCGTTTTGTTTACAGATTTTTGCAATCTTATCACCGTCGATAATAACAGCGTGATTTTCAAGGATTTCATAACCTGTATAAATACGGCAATTTGTTAATGCGTACATAAGTTTATCCTTTATAAAATGGTTACTTTAAGATTATCAGTTTCCATCTGTTTAAAATATTTTAAGGTTTTCACTTTAAGATCATCAGTACTTGGTTCATCACAAACAATAATTGATGCAGGGTGCATTTGTAGTGCAGTTACGGTCCAAAGATGGTTAACACTACCTTCAACACCTGCTTGCAGCGCTAAGCTTTTGTTATGACCGCAAACTAACAAAATCACTTCTTGTGCATCCATTAAAGTTGCAACACCAATAGTTAATGCATGTTTTGGCACTTGATTGACATCATTATCAAAAAAGCGAGAGTTAGCAATGCGTGTGTCTTCAGTTAATGTTTTAATACGCGTACGAGAACAAAGTGAAGATCCTGGTTCATTAAAGGCAATGTGTCCATCTTGGCCAACGCCACCGACAAAAATATTAATTTTGCCATAAGCTTTAATTTTCGCTTCGTATTGACGGCATTCTTCATCAATATCAGGTGCATTACCGTTTAGTATATGGATGTTATTTTTGTCAATATCAATATGGTTGAAAAAATTTTCATACATAAAAGTATGATAACTTTGCGGGTGATCTTCTGGAAGCCCTACGTATTCATCCATATTAAATGTAACAACATGTTTAAAGCTAACATTTCCGGCTTTATACTGTTTGATGAGTTGTTGATACATAACTAATGGTGAACTTCCTGTTGGTAAACCTAGCAAAAAAGGGCGCTCAGCGGTTGGTTTAAATTGGTTAATTTTATTAACAATACGCTCTGCAACCCAAGCGCCGACTTCTTGTGCATTTTCTAAAGGAATAAGTCTCATGAGATATCACCTCTTTTGATATAATTAAATAAACTCTTTTTTTTTTAAGTAAAAAATGTTGAATATATTTTACTATATTAAGACAATAAATCAAAAAATATAGTGATTTTAGTCACAAAAAAGCAATAATTAATTTGCGAAGTAAAATAATATAAGATGAAATATAATAACCAAGCTGTTTTTACTTAAAAATATATAATTACACATACTTCTTTAAGTACCATTTCAACAAATATGAGGTAACACTTATGGGAATTTTAGCTTATATGCAACGTATCGGGCGCTCACTGATGGTGCCTGTTGCAGTTCTGCCGGCTGCGGCAATACTCCTCGGGATTGGCTATTGGATTGATCCCAATGGTTGGGGGCAAAACAATATTTTCGCCGCTTTTTTAATTAAATCTGGTGGTGCAATTATTGAAAATATGCCAATACTTTTTGCTATTGGTGTTGCTTACGGTATGTCTAAAGATAAAGATGGTGCGGCTGCCTTGTCTGGTTTGGTTGGTTTTTTAGTTGTTACAACCTTACTTTCTCCAAATTCTATTGCCTTATTTAATGGCATTGACACCAGTTTAGATGGGTGGGATGCTCAAGTTCCAGCGGCATATAAAAAAATAAATAACCAATTTATTGGTATACTTGTCGGTATTATTGCTGCGGAACTTTATAATCGTTTTAGCCAAGTTGAATTACATAGAGCATTATCTTTCTTCAGTGGTAAAAGGCTTGTACCTATTATTGTTTCAGTTGTTATGCTATTAATTTCAGCTATTTTATTTTTTGTTTGGCCGACTATCTATGATGCACTGGTCGCTTTTGGTAAATATATTAAAGAATTAGGCGCTGTTGGTGCAGGTATTTATGGGTTCTTCAACCGCTTACTTATTCCGGTTGGTTTACACCATGCTTTAAACTCAGTATTTTGGTTTGATGTGGCTGGAATTAATGATATTCCAAACTTCCTAGGTGGACAAAAATCTATTGAAAGTGGGTTAGCAACAGTAGGTATTACTGGCCGTTATCAGGCAGGATTTTTCCCTGTTATGATGTTCGGCTTGCCTGGTGCAGCGTTAGCTATGTATCATACAGCTAAAAAAGGTAATAAAGATAAAACGGCATCAATCATGTTAGCTGCTTCATTTGCTGCATTTTTTACAGGCGTTACCGAGCCGTTAGAATTTGCCTTTATGTTTGTTGCACCTATGCTTTATTTTGTACACGCTGTTTTGGCTGGTATCTCACTTTATATTGCTGCTGCAATGCAATGGATTGCAGGATTTGGTTTTAGTGCTGGTTTAGTGGATATGCTACTTTCAAGTCGTAATCCGCTTGCTGTTCACTGGTATATGTTAATTCTTCAAGGATTAGTGTTCTTTGTTGTTTATTATGTGGTATTCCGCTTTGTTATTGTTAAATTTAACCTTAAAACACCGGGTCGTGAAGACGATGATACTACTGTTTCATCAACCGAAAATGTTCAGCAAAAGCAAGCTGTTGGCGATATTTCTAAACTTGCCGAGCAATATTTAGCAATTGTAGGTGGTAAAGAAAACCTAACTAATATTGATTCTTGTATTACACGTTTGCGTTTAGGTGTAAATGATTCTGATCTAATTGATGAACCAGCAGCCAAAGCACTAGGAGCAATGGCAGTTATTAAATTAGGTAAAACGGGCGTACAAATTGTCGTTGGAACGCAAGCTGAAAAAATTGCCGACGGGATGAAAAAGCTAGTCTAATTAAGTTAAAATAAAACTTATTCGATTAAATCGACTTAATATGGTAATCCATCTTATTAATCAGCTTTGCTGAAAGATAGGGTGGATTATTTATACTATATGAATTTATATCGTATAAAAATATAGCTAATAAAAATCAGATTAGTTTTATTGTTGAATATTATATTTGTAAAGAAGTTTCAGGAAATATATACTTTTCACTATAAAATCAAAACCGTAAGATGACATCTTGAATAGAAAGTAGTTGACTTATAGATAGCGCATCAAGCACTTTATTAGGAATATTTAATGTGGCATTTGCTAAATTTCGTGCTTCTAATGAAGATTCGCATACATAAACATCTTCGATATCATAAAGTTCAAGCATATTAAGTGTAGCAATATAATCACGCATTAAAATTTGATTAGGTTGTTGATTAGGCAATAAATGCAATACCCCATCATTTATGAAAAAAAACGAAACATGATTGATGGCTGATACAGCTAAAGCTACATCGAGCGCTTCTCGACCTTTAGCATTTCCATGCGGTGGTGAGCTAATAATAATTGCCACTTTTTTCATTCTAACAACCTTAAATCAAAATTGAACAGTACGATCTGACATAGCAATTGATTCACTCAGTTCACCAAGCCCTGTTAATTCAAAATGTTCAGCAATATTACCCTCAGTAACACCACGTCTTTGCGCTGCTGCGACACACACAGCTAATGTTAATGAATATTTCTTTGCTAACTGTTGCCATGCTACAACTAAATTAAACTCATCATTAGCTGGATCGGTATAATGATTAGCATTATATATGCCATCAGCATAAAAAAAGATATTTTTAATTGAATGAGAAGTTTTTGTCAGCAATGTATGCGCAAATTGGTAAGCGCAATAAGCAGATTGGGTCCCATAAGCAGGACCCAAAACAACAAGTGTATAATTTAATGAATTCACAAAATTATTTTGCTTTCTGTGAGTTAGTTTCTTGTGAATTTTGGTCTTTGGTATTACCATTATCAATACCCAATAATTCAACTTCAAAAACCAAGGTTGAAGCAGGTTGAATAGAGGCTTTATCATTTTGACCAGGGAAACTCTGATCTCCATAAGCTAATTCAGGTGGAACCACTAGTTTAATTTTACCGCCAACGCCAATTAATTGAATGCCTTCTGTCCAACCTTTAATTACGCCGTTAAGTGGGAATGTTGCTGTTTCACCTCGATCATAAGAGCTATCAAATTTACGCCCATCAGTTAATGTCCCTGTATAATGAACAATAACGGTATCTTCAGCTGTTGGATGGCTCTCTGAACCCTCTTTAATGATTTGATAAAGCAATCCAGATTTGGTTTTTTTAACGCCATCTTGTTTAGCAAATTCTTCACGAAATTTATTGCCAGCAGCAGTATTATCTGCTTTTTCTTTTTCAAAACGTGCTTTACTTTCTTCTTGAATACGTTTACCAAAAGCATCTAAAACATCTTTAACTTGCTCTTTTGAAAGCTGAGATGCATCACGGAATGTTTCATTGAAACCACTGATTAAATATTCTTGATCAGGCTTAATTTCATTTTGTTCCAAATTTGATTTCATATAGGTTGCGAATGATGAACCTAAAGCATAAGCTTCTTTTTGTGCATCAGTTGAAAGAGTGACTTTGCTTTCCGTTGTTTCAGTATTCGATTCAGCTGTTTTTTTATCATCACATCCTGATAATGCTAAAACAATGGCGCCACTTACTAAGGTCATTTTAATCAATGATTTCATTATACTTCTCCAAGTTATAAACTTTTTAGTTGATTATTTTAATTATTATATATGATTTGGTATAGGATAATATAGTGCTTGTGGATCATTTATTTTATAAATTTGTATTAATATGTTGATAACAAATTAGAGCAGACAATATTTCGCAATTTAAATCATCCTTGAGTGAAAGCGGTATCCTCAGTTATAATGTATAGAATTTAGAGTAAATAATGTATAAGGATAGCTATTTTGACTACCGAACTTAATGCCCTTGATATTGAAGAGATCATCAGTTTATTACCCCATCGTTACCCATTTTTAATGGTTGATCGCGTGATTAGTTATGAAAAAGGTAAAACATTAAAAGCGATAAAAAATGTGACGGTGAATGAGCCATTCTTTCAAGGACACTTCCCAAACAAACCAATTTTCCCTGGTGTATTAATTTTAGAAGCCATGGCACAAGCAACGGGTATTTTGGCATTTAAAAGCATTGAAGAGCTGTCTCCTGGGCAACTTTATTATTTCGCTTCAATTGACAAAGCGCGTTTTAAACGCCCTGTTGTACCTGGTGATCAGCTTGTACTTGATGTTGAGTATATTAAAGAGCGTCGTGGTATTGCGCTATTCCATGGTGTTGCAACTGTTGATGGCAAGTTAGTTTGCGAAGCCGAAATGATGTGCGCTCGTAAATAACATTTGGTATTTAAAATATTCCAAATTGTTTTAAGGAAATACTATGGCAACTGAAATACATCCAAGTTCAGTCATTGAGAAAGGCGCTAAAATTGGCGATAACGTCAAAATTGGACCTTTTTGTTTTATTGGTGAAAATGTTGAAATTGGTGACGGAACCTATTTAAAATCACACGTTGTCATCAATGGTCACACCAAAATTGGTAAAGATAACCAAATTTATCAATTTGCTTCAATTGGTGAAGTAAACCAAGATCTTAAATACCGCGGTGAGCCAACACGCACTGAAATTGGGGATCGCAATATGATCCGCGAAAGCGTAACCATTCACCGTGCTACCATTCAAGGTGGCAATTTGACTCGCATCGGTAGTGATAATTTATTTATGATCAATGCTCATGTTGCACACGATTGTCATATTGGCGACCACTGTATCTTAGCCAACAATGCAACGCTCGGTGGGCATGTTCAGTTAGATGATCATGTGATTATTGGCGGTATGACCGCAGTGCACCAATTTTGTGTTATTGGATCGCATGTGATGGTTGGTGGCTGTTCAGGCGTTGCGCAAGACGTTCCACCTTATGTTATTGCTCAAGGTAATCATGCAACACCTCATGGTGTAAATTACGAAGGCCTAAAACGTAGAGGGTTTAGCAAAGAAGCTTTACAAGCGATTCGCAACTGCTATAAAACCCTTTATCGAAATGGTCTAACGTTAGAAGAAGCCAAAGTTCAAATTGAAGCTGTTGCAAAACAACAGCCTGAAGCCCAACTTTTTATTGACTTCTTTACCCGTTCAACGCGAGGCATCATCCGTTAATGGTCAATAAACCGTTAACTGTTGCTCTAGTTGCTGGAGAAACCTCTGGTGATATTCTTGGCGCAGGATTGATTCGTGCGCTGAAAAAACATCACCCCAATATTGAATTTGTTGGTATTGCTGGCCCTCAAATGCAAGCCGAAGGTTGCCAAGCTTGGTATGAAATGGATGAATTGTCAGTTATGGGCATTGTTGAAGTATTGGGGCGTTTACGTCGTATTTTATCAATCCGTCGAGATATCACTCAACGCTTAATTCAGCTTAAACCTGATATATTTATTGGTATTGACGCGCCTGATTTTAACCTTTCTTTAGAAGGCAAATTAAAGCAAGCAGGTATAAAAACCATTCATTACGTTAGCCCTTCGGTTTGGGCTTGGAAACAAAAACGTGTTTTCAAAATTAAACGCAATACCAATCTTATTTTAGCTTTTTTGCCATTTGAAAAAGCGTTTTATGATAAATTTGATGTACCTTGCCGTTTTATCGGTCACAAAATGGCGGATGACATTGCACTTAACCCAAATCAACACGCTATGCGCCAACAATTAGGTATTCCGCTTAATAGTCGTTGTATAGCTTTATTACCTGGTAGTCGTCATGCTGAAGTTGCATTATTATCAGCACCTTTTTTAAAAGCGGCAATACTCTTGCGTAAGCGCTATCCTGATCTACATATTGTTGTGCCACTAGTCAATGCGAAAAGACGACAAGAGTTTGAACAAATTAAAGCCGAAATAGCACCAACACTTGATGTACAATTATTAGATGGACATGCCCGTGAAGCAATGATTGCCAGTAATGCCGCAATTTTAGCTTCAGGCACAGTAGCACTAGAATGTATGTTAGCTAAATGTCCGATGGTTGTTGGCTATAAAATGAAGCCTTTCACATTTTGGCTCGCTAAAAAATTAATTAAAACACCTTATGTTTCTTTACCTAATATTTTAGCGGGTAAAGCAATTGTGCCAGAGCTATTACAGCAAGATTGCACACCTGAAAATATTACTAATCATATTATTTCTTTTTTAGAAAGCGACAATAGTATATTGAAGGAAACCTTTTTATCTTTACATAATCAAATTCGTTGTAATGCCGATGAACAAGCAGCACAAGCGGTAATTGATGTAATTAGAGGATCCACATAGTTGTTAGATTTTACTTACCCAAATGCAACACTGATTGCTGGCGTTGATGAAGTTGGTCGAGGTCCGCTTTGTGGTGATGTGGTTACCGCTGCGGTTATCTTAGATCCTAACAAGCCCATTATAGGCTTAACTGACTCTAAAAAGCTAACTGAAAAAAAGCGTGAGCAATTATTTGATATAATTAAGCAAGATGCTTTAGCTTGGAGCATTGCAAGGGCATCTGTAGACGAAATAGATAAATTGAATATACTACATGCTACCATGCTTGCTATGCAACGTGCGGTATCGGCATTACCCATAAAGCCCAATTTTGTGTTAGTTGATGGCAATCGTTGTCCAGATTTTGGTATTCAAACTCAAGCGGTAATTAAAGGGGATTTGTTGGTGGCCGAAATCAGTGCAGCTTCCATCTTAGCTAAAGTTACTCGTGATCGTGAAATGGTTGAGCTTGATAAGTTGTATCCACAATATGGTCTTGCTAAGCATAAAGGTTATCCAACTAAAGCGCATTTAGCTGCAATAAAAGAACATGGTATTAATCATTTATATCGTAAAAGTTTTGCACCAGTTAAGCGTTTAGCCGTATTTTAATTTACCATTGTTTGTCAACTGTTGTCAGTAAGGGGGAATTAAAAATAGAAACTGGTGAAATAACCGTTTCTTGATAAGGAATTTTGTTTCCATAACGCTCTTTTAATTTTTTCTTCACGACAGGTGATGAAAGATTAAAATCTTTGATAGTTTGTAATTGGCCAATTTTCAATTTCAAAGCCTTATCATAAATTTTCCAGATTAACTCAGAACAATAGATATAATTATTGTCCCAACCAAACCAGATATCATAAGGTTTGCCTTCAAAACTACTTGCGACTTGCTTTAATTTAGCAATTTCGCTATGGGATAGATTGTGATTTTTTAAACGTTTTATGATGTAGTTTTTATTTTTACCACGTGCAATCCAACTATTTAGTGGTGTATAAACGACTTTATTAGCAGCTTCAAAAACATATGGCTTACCATTATTTTTAATAAAAATAATTCCCATATGACTGTATGGAGAGTTTGTAGCTTGTTCAACTGCCAGGCTTTGTCTTGATTGTGAGGATTGAAAAATAATATCCCCATCTTGAGGTTTATAACTAGCAATACTAATAAAGCTAGCTAAAGACAGCATAAACAATATAACAAAACGCATTAAATTTACCTTTAGCTGTAAATAATGCTATAAATTATAAAATAAAATAGCCACTTATAAAATAGTGTTTTGTAAGTAGCTATTTAAATGGGAAACTAGTCTTGATGAGTAAAGATAGAAGCAAATTTATTTTTATACGTTTCTTTACTGGTTTTAGCGAATCGAATTGTTTTGAATATACCCAATAAGCTTGCTTGATGCATGCGGTACAATAGGCGATGGATCGTTAAAGCAAAAAAGCCTTTAACGCTCATTTCTCCTTTTCCAGCAATTTTAACCACACCTTGAGCGGTATCATGCAAAGAAATAATTGTTCCATTATCTGTATAACTGAATGATTTCATGGATTTATTATTTAACATGTTAACAATGTTTTCATAACAAATTTTTGCCATTTGATGTGCGGCTTGTGCGGTAGCGGGAGCGGCTCGTCCGCTGTCTTGCATTGCGTAAGCACAATCACCAATAACAAAAATATTATCATCACGTGTTGTTTGTAATGTTGGTTTTACTACAAGCTGATTAGAACGACTTGATTCTAATCCGGCAATATCTTTTAAATAATCAGGTGCTTTTACCCCAGCAGTCCAGATCATAATATCTGCGTGAATGGTATCGCCTTCTTTTGGATAAAAGCCATCACTTTCCGCTTTAGTGATCATGGTTTTTGTTAATACGCGAATGCCACGGTTTTGTAAAGTTTCAGTGATACTTAATGCTGTTTTTTCAGGTAGGGCAGGTAAAATACGATCAGTTGCTTCAATAACGGATACATCTAGTAAATCTGAACACATTTTATTGTGACCACAAGCGCCGAATGTTTCAACCATGTGTGGTAATTCAGAGGCTAATTCAACACCTGTTGCACCGCCACCAACAATAGCAATACGAATTTTATCTTCAGTTTTTTCTTGTTTTTCATCAATAATTGAACAAAAACCAGCAAATTTGGCAATCAGTGTTTCACGTAAACGAATTGCAGCATTTTGGTCATCTAAAAAGATACAATGCTCTTTAACACCAGGTGTGCCAAAATCGTTTGAGGTACTTCCTATTGCTACAACTAAAATATCATAGGGTACAGAGATAGATTCGTTGTTTAAATCTTCAATAATAACTTGTTTTTCTTCACGGTTAAGATCTTTAAATGTACCTTGTGTAAATTGGAAGCTGTGTTGTTGCCCTTGTGTAGCATAATCAATTTTATCAGCTTGTTCGTTCAAAACACCTGTGGCAAATTCATGTAATAAAGGTTTCCACAAGTGATAGCTGTTTTTATCAATTAGTCTAATTTCGGCTTGGTTGTCTTTACCTAGTTTATCGCCAAGGTCTGTAGCTAGCTCTAAACCACCGGCTCCACCACCAATAATTATTATTTTTTTCATAAATTTCGAACCTTATCGTATATTAATTGAAAATATCATACTAAATAAGTAGGTTTTTATCTATTTCTTTTAACTAATATCAATTATAAATAAAACCTATTAAAGTGATGTTTTATAATTATCAAAATTTATTTAAAAGTTAAATAGAATATAGCCATATTGACTATTCATAATGTTAATATATTCTTATTTTTTAAAATAAAAATTCTGCTTTAGTTGTTGAAATAAAGCATTTTTGGTATAACCTATAATATAGTAATCGTTACAATTTAAGTATGTAAAATCTGTAATGCATACCATCGTCCTAATTGTTTAGGTCTTATCTAATCATTATCACTCTATACAAAATTTATGAATAAAAAAATTTTTATTACGATTGTGTTAATTGTTATTTTAATCTCAATGACAATTTTAATTCGCTCACACAATAGTCAGCTTATCTTACAAGGTGAGGTTGATGCGCCTAATGTTAGTATTTCGTCAAAAGCTAAAGGACGGGTGCAGGCTATCCATGTTAATCGAGGCGATGATGTAAAACCAAACGATATATTAATAACGCTCGATAGCCCAGAGTTATTAGCACAAGTTAAAGCCGCACAAGCAGCATGTGATCAAGCTCAAGCTCAAGTTACACTTTCTAAGCACGGCACACGTGAAGAAAGTATTCGCTACTATCAAGCATTACTTCAACAAGCTAAAGTTGCTTATGCTAATGCCACTAAAGAGTATGATCGCAATAAAGCTATTTTTAGTAAGGGTTATGTTTCTCAATCAATCTTAGATAATGCATTAAAAATACGTGATGAAGCCTTTCAACAAGTTCTGTCGGCACAAGCTAATTTAGATCAAGCGCAAAATGGGGATCGCATTGAGCAACGTGAAATTTACGATGCAAAATTAAAAGAGGCGCAAGAGCAACTTAAACAATTACAAATTCAATATGATGATTTACAAGTAAAAGCACCTGTCGCAGGTGAAGTTGGTTCGATACCTGCTGAAGTTGGTGAGTTATTTAATGCCAATAGCCCACTGTTAACTGTCATTCAGCTACCACAGGCTTACTTTATATTTAATATTCGCGAAAACATTATGCCCAATATTCATAAAGGTGATCATGTTAAGCTTGAAGTGCCCGCACTCGGCAATAAAAAAATTGAGGCTGAAGTTCGTTATATTGCGCCCATGGGTGATTATGCAACAAAACGGGCAACGCGAGCTACTGGTGATTTTGATTTAAAAACCTTTGAAGTTAGGCTTTATCCAACAAAGCCTATTACTAATTTACGTGCAGGTATGAGCACATTATGGAAAATAGACAATTAATTGGGGATTTTTGGCATCGCTTTAAACAAGCGTTTAATGCTGAAATACCCACCATTTTTAAACGATTTACTTTCCATTGGCTAATGTGGATTTTGCCACTAATTATTTTTGTATTAATCAGTAGCATATTCCACCGCGGTGTGCTATTTGATCTACCTGTTGGCTATATAGATCATGATAAAAGTGTTTTATCACGTGAAATTGTGCGCAATCTTAATTCGGGTGCACATGCAAGCCTTGTTAACTATGATAGCCAGCTTTCAGAGGCCGAGCGCGATTTGCGAAAAGCAAAAATTTACGCCATTTTTTATATTCCCCCTAATTTTGAAGCAGATGTATTAGCTGGCCGTCAGCCCACTCCAATGCTATATTACAATGCGTTATACTATAGTGCGGGCTTGTATTCTATTATGGACTATTCTGGCCTTATTGCCGCATTAAATACTCAATACCGTACCACAATGGCAACCAGCATTGGGATAGCAGTCCCCAAGCTTGCAAAAGTGAATTTTAATTATGATGGACTGTTTAATGCTAGCGGTAATTCTATGTACTTTCAGCAATTCTCGGCTGTGGTACATTTACTACAGTTATTTGTTGTTACAACAACGATTCATATATTAGCGCAATTACCTAAACGAACGCGTCCAAACTACCCTTTTGTTTTAGGTAAATTAGCCCCTTATACCATTTGGTTTACGATGTTACTTATTTTTGAAATTGCTATGCTGGTTTTATTTTCTGATGCGCGTGTATCAGGATCCCCCTTTGCAATGATGATAGTGGTGTTTTTCTATGTTATTGCTGCGCAAAGTATCGGTATTTTGCTGTACACTTTTACAAAAACGCCAATTGATGCTTATTCCTATATCGGCCTTTTAGTTGGGTTGGCGCTAACTTATTCGGGCATTGTTGTGCCAGAACTATCAATGCCATGGATTGCCAGATTCATTTCATCTTTAGAGCCATTAACTTATGCACTTAATAAACTGTTTGATCTGTTTTTACGTCACTCTAGCTATCTTTCAGTGCTAAAAGTCTGTGGTATTTTAATGATCTATCCAATAATTATTACGGTGTTAGTAAGAAAACGTCTAGTAAGACGACTACATTCACAGTAAGAGGAAATACCAAGATGCTTAAAATATTTTGGTCTTCATTTGTAAAAATATTTTTGCTTATGTTAGTGAGACCAAGGTGGTTATTGTTAATCTTATCTGTCTCATTGATGAGTTTAGTTTATAGTAATGGAACTATAACCAGCTTGCCAGTAGCCATCGTCGATCAAGATCATACACCAACAAGTCGAGGTTTAATTCGCTCTTTAAATACTAGCTCTAAAATCGAGACCATCATATATGAAAGCTCTCTACAAGCTTATGATGATATTAATAATCATAAACTGTTTGCGGTATTTACTATTCCAAGAGATTTTGAAAAACGATTATTAAAGGGCGAAGAGGTCACAATTCCTGCATACGGCGATGCCTCAAGCCGTTTAGCTAATGGCTTAATACAAGTTGATATAAAAGGAATCTATCAACAGATATTAACTGAATATAATACTAGAATAATGCGTAATAGTGGTTTTTCAGATAAGCAGATTAAGATTATTTTATCGCCAATTAATGGTCAAACTGAACCACTTTATAATGCGGGGGTTAGCTTTGCTGCCATTACTTTTCCTGGCTTATTAGTGATGTTATTGCAACACTCATTTTTAATTGCTTCAACGCGTACTAACATTACTTTAAACTCACTACCGAAAGGTAAACCACCGAAAATAGTCATATTTGGTAGTTTATGTGGTCTTATACCGATCTGGTTATTTTTATCCATTGTTCTGTTTGGTTTATGGCCTTGGGCACTTGGCTATCGACAACTCGCCAATATTCCAGAAATTTTAATCATGACATTTCCATTATTGCTTGGTGTTTTAGGGCTCAGTAAATTGCTGACTGAATGTTTACGTAAAACCGAAATGATCTATTTGACACTCGCATTTTTGACAACACCCGTATTTTATTTATCGGGTACAATTTGGCCACTTGATGCCATGCCTTTTGGGGTACAAATAGTTTCTAAAATGTTACCATCAACTTGGGCAACTAATATGATAGCAGGTGTCAATCAAATGGGATTAAGCTTAAAAGATAATTTATTTAATGTATTTATGATTTTGTTGCTTGGGATTATATACGGTTCACTAGGCTTTTTTATTGCAGCATTGCGAGAAGGTCGAGTAAGAAAATTTTTTAAAAACTCAACGTCTAAATATAGAAAAATATAATAATCAATAGATTATCAATAATATAAAATATAAATCGAGTAGCTTATTGTTATTGGCTTTACTGATTGATATTAAATATTGCTATGATGATTTAAATTGATCGTTAATAACTTTTGATTAGTATAAGAGTGGTACAAGCTTAGTACAAGCAGTTCGGCTTGTTTTATTGGTTAATTTATTTTATTGTTTGAGAATTATCTTGAATTAGCATTTGTTTATTTAAATTTAATATCGTTTTACTTGTATTCGCGTTATACTAAATAAACTTATATACCACAGCAAAAGGAGACTTGATAATGGAGTTTGATACTTCAGTTCTTTGCGATTATTACCCAGAAGATGTTAACGTTGTTGAACCAATATTTAGTAATTTTGGCGGTGTGACATCATTTTCAGGTCAAGCTGTAACAGTTAAATGTTTTGAAGATAACGGGCTACTATACGAAATTTTACAATCGGACGGTTCAGGTAAAATACTTGTTATTGATGGTGGTGGTTCTGTTCGTCGTGCATTAATTGATGCAGAGCTAATCGATATTGCCGTGCAAAATCAGTGGGAAGGGATTATTGTTTATGGCGCTGTTCGTCAAGTTGATCACCTAGCTGAAGCTGACATTGGTATTCAAGCGCTGGCAGCAATTCCAGTTGGCGCTGAAGATCAAGGCATCGGTGAAATCGATATTCGAGTTAACTTTGGTGGCGTAACTTTCTTTTCTGGTGATTTTATCTATGCTGATAACACTGGTATTATTTTATCTGAAATTGCGCTCGAAATTGAAGATAAATAAAAAATAACCTATACCGCCGAAGCCTATCGGCGGGTTTTATATTTAAATGCGCACTTTTCTAAAATTTTTAACAAGGATTTTGTTAATGCTAAATTATTCGATTACGAATATAACCGCCAGTTACTGTTTTAATCAGTCCCTCTAATTCCATATCTAATAATTTCGTTGTCACTTCGGAAATCGGTAAATTGACTTGCTGAGCAATAATATCAATAGGAATAGGTTGGTGGTGAATCACAGCAAAAATTTCCGGGTACAAAATAGAATGGCTTGGTGCTTCTTTAATTGAATTAAGCGAGTTATTTACTACTGATAAATAGTTATAATAATGCTCTAAAATATCAGTAGGCTTAGAAACCAAATAAGCGCCTTGTTTAATTAAATAATGAGTTCCACTACAGTTTTCATTATCAATATCGCTAGGTAAGGCAAAGACATCGCGATTTTGTTCAAGTGCATAGCGTGCTGTAATTAGTGAACCACTTTTTTCTGATGCTTCAATCACAAAAGTACCTAAACTTAATCCGCTAATAATTCGGTTTCGACGAGGGAAATAGACTGATCTGGCTTTTTCAAATGGTAGAAATTCAGAAACAATGGCGCCACCTTGTGACAAAATATCATTGGCTAAGCTTAAATTTGATCTTGGGGCAATCTTGGCTAATCCACTGCCTAGAACTGCAATAGTCGGGCCAGATACTTCAAGCGCACCACGATGGCAAATTGCATCTAACCCTAATGCCAGACCACTAGTTATAGTTAAACCATTCATAGCTAGTTCACCAGCAAAATATCGCCCCCATTGTGCTCCGTATTCACTAAATTCGCGACTGCCCACCATTGCCAATTGAGGAGAATCTAATAACTGCCGATTACCTAAAACAAATAATAATAAAGGCGGAGAATCAATTTGCTTAAGTAGTAAGGGATAATCATTATCGCAATAGGCAATAAGATATTTTGGTGGAAAAGGTGAATCTAACCATTCAAGTATTGGCTCAAAATGTAGGTATGATGTTTCATAAAAAAGCGCTAATTGAATGTCTGATAATCCTAGTTTATTTAATAGAAGAGAGACATCTTTTATGCTACTAGGTAAACCGTTAGCAAAAAGTTGCATAATTTTTTCAAAAATGGCTCGTTTTCCATATCTAAGCATTGAAATTCGTAATAAAAATTCATATTTACTCATCATAACCCTTTTTTATATACAGCTTAAACAGGCGTCATATCTTGAATTGATAAGATATATTTTATCAATAGCCAACAAGGGCTATTCATCAGTATGATAAATGTTTACAATGAATAATAGATGGAATAAACCCGAAATTTGAGGAGTAGATCGAATAATTTATGGCTATTTTACCAGTATTACGTTTTCCTGATGAGCGACTTCGCAAAGTTGCTAAGCCTGTTACCAAATTTACACCAGAGTTACAAACCATTATTGACAACATGATTGAAACCATGTACGCCGAAAATGGTATTGGCCTGGCTTCTACCCAAGTCGATGTGCATGAACAAATTATCGTAATTGATGTATCAGAAGACAAAAGCCACGTTTATGTGATTATCAACCCAGAAGTCATTAGCCAAGAAGGTGAGACAGGTATTGAGGAAGGCTGTCTATCGGTACCTGATTGCCGTGGTTTTGTGCCAAGAGCTGAAAAGATTAAAATTAAAGCACTTGATCGTAATGGCAATCCTTACGAAATTGACGCTGATGATCTATTGGCTATTTGTATTCAACACGAAATGGATCACTTAAAAGGTAAGCTTTTTGTCGATTATCTTTCACCATTAAAACGCCAACGAATCGAACAAAAAATGAAAAAACTTGCCCGAGAAGAGCAACGCAGTAAATAAAATTAACCGCCAGTACTTGGCGGTTAAACTCATTACGCTTAGCTATTTAGCGACAATAACCATGGCAGGGCGAATTAAACGGCCATTTAAGGTATAGCCTTTCTGAATGGTATTAACAATTTGTCCTGACTGATGTTCAGGTGATTCAACCATGCTAATTGCTTGATGCATATCAGGGTTTAATTGAGAATCTTCGGTATTAATCACTTCAATACCAAATTTTTTGACAGTGTCTAAGAATGATTTTAATGTCAGTTCTAATCCTTCAACTGTCGCTTTATGTTCTGGATTGGTTTTATCTGTAGATTCTAAAGCGCGTTCTAAATTATCAATAACGGGTAATAATTCGTTAGAAAATTTTTCGAGTGCAAACTTACGCGCTTTATCAACATCTTGCTCGACTCGTTTACGAACATTATCAATTTCAGCTCGCGCACGAATCATGGCTTCACTTTCATTTTTTTTCGCTAATTGCAATGCTTGTTCAAGCTCTGCAATACGGGCATCTTTTGCACTTAATTGTTCTTCAAGATTTGGTTGCGCCGGCGCTTCTTGCTCGGCTGTTGCTTCTACTGGTGTGTCAATGTTAGTTTCATTTTCTGACATATTTTTATCTTGCTCTGTCATAGGGTACTCCAAATAATGTAGTCGAAAACTTAGTGAATAACGGTTATTATGGGGGCAATTTTTATGATTACAAGCTTATCATCATATTGATATGTGATTTTTTGAATTATTATCAAAAAATACAGATGGTTATGTAAAAAATAACAAGGATATTTTATGGATACACCATTTAAATGTATTGGCTTAATTGGGCTTCCGCGTAAATTAGAAGCAATAGAAACTCATCAAGTGCTTTATGATTGGCTTGTTAAACTTGGTATTCGCGTGCTGGTTGAAGATCGCTTAGCGAATCACATTCAATTTTCTGTTAGCCACTACGCTTCGTTGGAAACAATTGGTGAGCAAGCCGATCTCGCTATTGTTGTCGGGGGAGATGGAAATATGTTGCATTCAGCTAGGCGCCTATCGCACTATAAAATCAAAGTGATTGGCGTCAATCGCGGTAACCTCGGTTTTTTAACTGATATTTCTCATGAACAAGTGATTGAACAATTAAGCCCTGTTATTGCTGGTAAATATGAGGATGATCCCCGCTTTTTGTTAGAAGTGTCTATTTATGATAATGGTAACTTGATTAACTCAAGTTTTGCTGTCAACGAAATTGTTGTTACTCCTAATACCGTTGCGCATATGATTGACTATGATGTCTACATTAATGAACGCAATGCGTTTTCACAGCGAGCAGATGGGTTGATTATTGCCACACCGACCGGCTCCACTGCTTATTCACTATCAGCGGGCGGTCCTATTTTAGCTCCTCATTTAGATGCATTAATTATTACACCAATGTTTCCACATTCATTAGCGGTCAGACCATTAGTGATCAAAAGTGATAATGCTATCCGCTTAAAATTCCCAACGACAGCACTGGATCTTAATATTGCTTGTGATAGCCAAATTATTTTGCCTGTCAAACCCACACAAGATGTGATTATTCGCCGTTCTTCGTATGAGTTTAATTTAATTCATTCTAAGGAGTATGATTATTTTAATAATCTTTCAAGCAAATTAGGATGGTCACAAAAGATGTTTTAGCTAGTGTTGTCAAAAAATTTCAGAGAAATAGGCATGTCAATATCAGATCATTGATCCTTGCCTTATTGGCGACATAAACCCCATCTAATTGCCCAAGCTTAGTGTACGATATTAGAAACTAGGGCTATGATGTATCAGAAAGAATATAAATTAAGCATGATAAAAATCATTCAGAAAAGTCATTGATTTTATTGAAGTTTTTATTTTGTTGATTATCAGCAATAATATTCATCTTTTTTACCACAAGTCTATCGCATGATGTACGGCCCAATACATTAAATAGGCCGTTTAATCCTGTTGAACTCAACCTAGTTTGGATGACCGACATCACGGATATTCCCCCCCCCCTCGTGAAGGTGGGGTATACTTCGGTGTAATGATTTACTCGGTCGAAAAGCGATCTGCCAGCAAACATACCTTATTTCGTCGTCAATTTAGCGCATTGATAGTGGCAGTTTTGTCTTATAGTTTGGTGAGGATCACGCTTCATCTCTTAAAGAATAAATGTCATCGCATAAACAGTAAATGAGGAAAAGATAGCGGCAATTACATCATCTACCATAATGCCAAATCCACCTGGCACCCGTTTATCAAACCAGCGAATAGGCCAAGGCTTTACCATGTCAAAAACTCTAAATGCTAAAAAAGCGATAGTAACCCATAAAATAGTCAGCTGAGGAATAAAAAATAGCGTGATCCACATTCCGACAAATTCATCCCAAACAATGTGACCTGAATCGTGAGTATGGGTATCATCTGATGTTTTTTGACAAATAAAACAGCCAAAAATAAAAGTCACTAAAATAAATATCCAATACAAAACGGGTTGTAAACCATAAAACAATAGCCAAAGTGGAATAGCCATCAGTGACCCCATCGTACCTGGCATTATTGACGATAAACCACTACCTAACCCTACCGCTAAAAAATGGATTGGGTTGGTGAGTTTTAGGTGTTTCTTAAAATCTTTATTTCGTTCTTGTTTTGTCATAATTTCATTTTTTTAGGTAAAATTATGCCGACGTTAAGCCGGCAAAAAACTAGCTGCTTATTTTAACTAAGCATTCTTGTATTGATTATGACAATATTATTCATCTTTGGTTAATGTTGCAACCATTACCGCTTTGATCGTATGTAGGCGGTTTTCCGCTTCATCAAACACGATGCTATGTTTAGATTCAAAAACTTCATCAGTCACTTCTAATCCATTGTTTAAACCATATTGCGCAGCCATTTGTTTACCAATTGTGGTATTGATATCATGAAAAGCAGGCAGGCAGTGCATAAATTTAACATTTGGATTACCAGTGAGTTTAATCACGTTTTGATTTACTTGATATGGCGTTAATAATTTAATTCGCTCATCCCAAACATTTTTAGGTTCGCCCATTGACACCCATACGTCCGTGTATAAAAAGTCAACATCTTTAACGCCTTGGGCAACCTCTTCAGTTAAGATAATTTTTGCTCCTGTCGTTTTAGCGATATCTTGGCACTTTTGCACAAGGTCAGCTTCAGGTTGGCAAGCTTTTGGGGCAACTAATCGAATTTCCATTCCCATTAATGCCGCGCCTTCCATTAATGAATTCCCCATGTTATTTTGTGCATCGCCTAAATAAGCAAATTTAATACTGTTTAATGGGCGATCGCCGATATGCTCTTGCATTGTCATAAAATCGGCTAATATTTGCGTTGGATGTGCTTCGGTTGTTAAACCATTCCATACTGGCACGCCTGCATATTGAGCTAAGGTTTCAACGATATCTTGCCCATAACCTCGATACTCAATACCATCATACATTCTTCCAAGCACACGCGCTGTATCTGCAATCGATTCTTTATGGCCAATTTGGCTGCCACTTGGTCCTAAATAGGTGACTTGAGCGCCTTGATCAAACGCACCCACTTCAAAAGCGCAGCGGGTACGAGTTGAATCTTTTTCGAAAATAAGGACGATATTTTTACCAACTAAATGTTTTTTTTCGTTACCTTGTTTTTTGGCTTTTTTTAGTTCGATAGCCAGTTCAATCAATTGATTAATTTCTGCTGGAGTAAAGTCGAGTAAACGTAAAAAATGGCGTTGATAAAAACCGTGCATATTGAGCTCCTAAAAAGCGGTAAATTTCGTTAAGATTTTATTTGAATAATTATGCAATTTCAAGTTAAACCTTCTAGATTTATTTGATATTATTTTTACGCGTTGAATTGTCTAAAATTTTAGATTTTGTCATTTGGTTATTTTTTATAATATTGCTTTTTTTGTTTAAAAAAGTGTAATAATATGATTAAATATTGTATTATCAAAAAACAATTAAATTGAATTTTTATTCACATTTATTGGTTGTTTAATCAAAGGTAGCTTAATCATGCAAACTTATGCCCTCCTTATGTTGCAAGACGGTTCGCAATTTATTGGTAAATCTATTGGTGCTAACGGACAAACTGTTGGTGAGGTGGTGTTTAATACGTCAATGACTGGCTATCAAGAAATCCTGACCGATCCTTCTTACAGTGAACAAATCGTTACGTTAACGTACCCACATATTGGTAATGTTGGCACCAATAGTGCTGATGCCGAAGCAAATCATGTTTATGCAAAAGGGTTGATTATTCGTGATTTGCCATTATTAGCCAGCAATTACCGCAGTGAATTAGATCTTTCTAGTTATTTAAAACAACATAATGTCATTGCCATTGCTGATATTGATACTCGTCGTTTAACACGTATATTACGCGAAAAAGGGGCGCAACATGGTGTGATTATTACCGCAAATGATAAACAGGCTTTATTCGATAAAGCCGAAAAAACCAAACAACAGGCATTAGATTATAACGGATTAAGTGGTTTAGATTTGGCTAAAGAAGTCACTTGCAAGGAAAGCTACGTATGGACTTGCGGTATTTGGACAAGGCAACAGGAGCATCCTACACCAAAACCTGAAAGTGAGCTGCCATATCATGTTGTGGCTTATGATTTTGGTGTTAAACAAAATATATTGAGGATGTTAGTTGAACGTGGATGCAAGTTAACGGTTGTACCCGCTAAAACACTTGCAAGGGATGTGTTAGCGTTACATCCAGATGGTCTGTTTTTATCAAATGGTCCAGGTGATCCTGCACCTTGTACCTATGCCATTGATGCAATAAAACAGTTCTTAACAACCGATATTCCGATCTTTGGCATCTGTTTGGGGCATCAACTATTAGCATTAGCTTGCGGTGCAAAAACGGTCAAAATGAAATTTGGCCATCATGGTGGTAACCATCCTGTTAAAGATCTAGAAAATAATCGAGTAATGATTACCGCACAAAATCATGGATTTGCGGTAGATGAGGGGACATTGCCAGCTCATTTACGCGTTACACATAAATCGCTATTTGATGGATCATTACAAGGTATTCATCATAATCAAAAACCCGCATTTAGTTTTCAGGGGCACCCTGAAGCCAGTCCGGGACCGCATGATGCGGCACCACTTTTTGACCATTTTATTGAATTAATCAAAATTTATAAGCAGGAGCAATAAGCATGGCTAAGCGAACAGATATCAAAAGCATATTAATTATTGGCGCTGGTCCAATTGTTATCGGCCAAGCATGTGAATTTGATTATTCGGGTGCACAAGCCTGTAAAGCGCTGCGTGAAGAAGGCTATCGCGTTATTTTAGTTAACTCCAACCCAGCAACGATTATGACCGATCCTGAAATGGCTGATGCCACCTACATTGAGCCAATTCATTGGACCTGTGTCCGCAAAATTATTGAGCAAGAAAGGCCTGATGCTATTTTACCCACTATGGGTGGGCAGACCGCTTTAAATTGCGCATTAGAGTTGGAAAAGCAAGGGGTATTAACAGAGTTTAATGTTGAAATGATTGGTGCCACTGCTGATGCCATTGATAAAGCCGAAGATCGAAAACGTTTTGATCAGGCGATGAAAAAGATTGGGCTTGATACGGCGCGTTCAGGAATTGCTCATTCACTTAAAGAAGCTTACGCCGTTCTTGAACAAGTTGGCTTTCCTTGCATTATTCGCCCGTCATTTACCATGGGCGGAACCGGTGGTGGTATTGCGTATAACACAGAAGAATTTGATGAAATCTGTACACGAGGGCTCGATCTTTCTCCCACTAATGAACTGCTCATTGATGAATCATTAATCGGTTGGAAAGAGTACGAAATGGAAGTTGTACGAGACAAGAATGACAATTGTATTATTGTGTGCTCAATTGAAAATTTCGATGCCATGGGGATCCACACTGGGGATTCCATTACGGTTGCGCCAGCTCAAACGTTGACGGATAAAGAGTATCAAATCATGCGTAATGCATCGATTGCTGTATTACGTGAAATTGGCGTTGAAACGGGTGGATCGAATGTACAATTTTCGGTTGACCCTAAAACTGGACGATTAATTGTTATTGAGATGAATCCTCGGGTATCACGTTCATCTGCATTAGCTTCTAAAGCGACAGGCTTTCCAATAGCTAAAATTGCCGCTAAGTTGGCAGTCGGTTATACACTCGATGAGCTTTCTAATGATATTACTAGTGGTAAAACCCCCGCCTCGTTTGAACCGTCCATTGATTATGTCGTGACGAAAATACCACGCTTTAATTTTGAAAAATTTGCTGGGTGTAATGATCGCTTGACTACCCAAATGAAATCGGTTGGGGAAGTGATGGCAATTGGTCGCACTTTTCAAGAATCAATACAAAAAGCATTGCGAGGGCTTGAAGTTGGTGTTTCGGGATTTGATCCTAAAATTGATGATTACACTGATGAAAAAAATATTGCCAAAATTCGTTATGAACTTCAAGAAGCGGGTGCCGATCGTATTTGGTATATTGCCGATGCTTTTCGAGCTGGTTTAACGCTTGATGAAATCTTTTTATTAACGCATATTGATCGCTGGTTCTTAGTCCAAATTGAAGAATTAGTACAAATAGAAAATCGATTAAAACAACAAACAATTAACAAGTTAGATGAAGAACAATTATGGCAACTTAAACGCAAAGGTTTTTCTGATTTACGTATTGCAAAACTGATCAACTCTACCGAACAAGCCGTTCGTCATTTACGGCATCAATACCATATCCATCCTGTTTATAAACGTGTTGATACTTGTGCTGCTGAATTTGCAACCGACACGGCCTATCTGTACTCAACCTATGAACAGGAATGCGAAGCTAAGCCTCAATTTCGTCGTAAAAAAATCATGATATTAGGCGGTGGTCCTAATCGGATTGGTCAAGGTATTGAGTTTGATTATTGCTGTGTACATGCGGCATTGGCACTACGTGAAGATGGTTATGAAACCATTATGGTCAACTGCAACCCTGAAACTGTGTCAACTGATTATGATACTTCTGACCGCCTCTATTTTGAACCAGTTACTCTCGAAGATGTGCTTGAAATTGCGCATATTGAAAAACCAAATGGCGTTATTGTGCAATACGGTGGACAAACGCCGCTAAAATTGGCTCATGCACTTAAAGTCGCTGGATTACCCATTATTGGTACCTCACCCGATGCTATAGATAAAGCAGAAGATCGCCAGCGTTTCCAAGAAGTCGTCGATAAATTGAAATTAAAACAACCAGCTAATGCAACGGTGACCGATATTGATGAAGCTATCACCAAAGCGGAAAAAGTCGGTTACCCATTAGTGGTTAGGCCATCTTATGTATTAGGTGGTCGGGCAATGGAAATTGTCTATAATGAGCAAGATTTACGGCGTTATTTTAAAACAGCGGTAAGTGAATCGAATAATGCCCCTGTCTTACTTGATCACTTTTTAGATGATGCCATTGAAGTGGATATTGATGTGATTGCTGATGGTGAACAAATTGTCATTGGTGGTATTATGGAACATATTGAACAAGCAGGGATCCACTCTGGCGATTCAGCTTGTTCATTACCTACACACACACTAACCTCAGAAATTTTAGACCAACTCAGGCAACAGGCCAAACAGTTAGCACTTGAGCTTGATGTGAAAGGCTTAATGAATGGACAGTTTGCTGTTAAAGATAACCAGATTTATTTAATCGAAATCAACCCGCGAGCAGCTCGCACTGTCCCTTTTGTCTCAAAAGCAACTGGCTTACCACTCGCTAAAATCGCCGCACGAGTCATGGTAGGCATAACCTTGGCACAACAAAATGTAACTAAAGAAGTCATTCCTTCTTATTACTCAGTAAAAGAAGTGGTCTTACCGTTTAATAAATTTAGTGGCGTTGATCCTATCTTAGGACCTGAAATGCGCTCAACAGGTGAAGTTATGGGCATCGGTAAAACCTTTGCTGAAGCCTTTGCCAAAGCACAACTTGGTAGTTTATCAAATATGAAAAAATCAGGGAAAGCGCTACTATCTGTGCGTGACCAAGATAAAACAAGGCTGTTAGTCGTCGCTAAACGATTAATTGCTCATGGATTTTCTATTGATGCCACCATCGGAACGGCAAAAGTGCTACAACAAGCTGATATACCATGCCAAATTGTTAAAAAAGAAAACGAAGGGCGTCCAAATATCCACGATCATATAAAAAATGGGGAATATAGTTATATCCTTAACACCACATCAGGACGAGCAGCTATTGAGGCATCCAAAATATTGCGCCGAAGTGCCATTCAATATAAGGTGCATTACGATACGACAATGAATGCAGCTTATGCCACAACAGCAGCGTTAGATTACGATCCTACGCATAACGTAACACCACTACAGGCGCTTTATCCATAGCCTAAAAGACGAGCAATGCTCGTCTTTTATAATCTATTAACTGATATAATCGATTAACTTAAATTAGCTTGCCGGTGAATTTTCTGCTGACATCGTCCAAATATCTGCCTCAGCTACATCATGAATATGATTTGCAAAATTATAACAACGTTGAAAAAGCTTATTATCAAGATTGCTTTGCTAAAGTAAAAATAATGAACTCACTGCTTGCAACCACAAGAAAAAGCTCGTTTTTTCTGCAATATCGTGTTAATTTATTTATTATATTTTAATTAATTTAACAAGTTATCATATATGGATATGATTCATTCCTCTGATCTAAAAACGATCATGCATTCCAAGCGTGCCAATATTTATTATTTAGAGCATTGCCGTGTTTTGGTTAATGGTGGGCGTGTTGAGTATGTGACGGAGCAAGGGCAACAGTCTTTATATTGGAATATCCCAATAGCTAATACTACCTGTATTTTATTAGGCACCGGAACGTCATTAACGCAAGCAGCCGTGCGAGAGCTTTCACGTGCAGGCGTCATGATAGGTTTTTGTGGAGGAGGCGGAACCCCACTTTTTTCATCAACTGAATCTGAGTTTGCCTGTCAATTTTTTTCGCCACAAAGTGAATATCGCCCTACAGAGTATCTACAAAGCTGGTGTCAATTTTGGTTTGATGACAAGCGTCGGTTACAAGCAGCTAAGCTATTACAACAAACACGGCTTAAGATTATTAGCGAATGTTGGCCAAAATTTGATTGGGATATCGACAAAACGAAATTAGAGCAAATCCTTGTGGATGCAACACAACAATTTACTGATGTGGATAATAGCCAAGCACTTTTAGCCGCTGAAGGGCGAATTAGCAAACGCCTTTATGGCATGGCAAATCAATTAACACTACAAGATGATAAATTTAAGCGTGAGCATGGTACGCATGGTAAAAGTCATGACCCGGCTAATCAATTTTTAGATCATGGTAACTACTTAGCCTATGGCCTTGGTGCAACGGCTTGTTGGGTATTGGGGTTACCCCACGGGCTGGCTATTTTACACGGAAAAACTCGGCGTGGTGGTTTAGTTTTTGATGCGGCTGATATTATCAAAGATGGCATTGTATTACCCCAAGCCTTTTTATCAGCTAAACAAGGGGATAGTGAAAAAGAATTTCGTATGGCGTGCATTGCGCAATTTGCCCAATTAGAAGCACTCGATAAAATTATTGATACCTTAAAACAGATAGCCGATCAAATATGAACATTTTACTTGTTAGCCAATGCAAAAAGAACGCCTTAACCGAAACACGGCGAATTATCGATCAGTTTGCTGAACGTTGTGGAGAACGCACATGGCAAAGCCCAATGACCGAAGCCGGTCTACAAACACTCTATAAATTGTTACGCAAAACCGCACGAAAAAATACCGCGGTTGCCTGCTATTGGACACATGGTAAAAATTTAACTGATCTTTTGTGGATTGTGGGCGATCGCAGTCAATTTAATCAAGAAGGGCGCGTCCCAACCAACCGTACGCGGCGTAATATTTTACGTAGTGATAGCGAAAATTATTGGCAATATGCAACCACTATTCAATTAATTACAACCATAGCGGCACTACTTCATGATTTAGGTAAAGCAACGATTGGTTTTCAATCTAAATTACGAGCAGAAACGGCTGTAGCTGCTGATCCTTACCGACATGAATGGATTTCGTTGCAATTATTTTTATTAATGATTCAAGACTGCACCACCAACGAAGCCTTATTTAATCGATTAGCAAATTTTACTGAATATCGACAACAGCATCCTCATTGGTACAAACAGCTCACCCAAGTCGAAAAAAATGATCTTACCCAATTGCCTTTATTGGCACAGTGGATCGCGTGGCTCATTGTGTCGCATCATCGAATGCCGTTTTTATCGGTCTCATTAGATGGCGATAAAGGAAAGAAGCAAAAGCAAGAATTATATCTTTCAGGTTTAAAAACAACAACTTTCTATAGAATACTAACAGCTGTTGATAAATGGGTTAAAAACAGCTATAGCCAACACTCATCCCCCAACGATTTTTGGCAACTAAAAAGTGATATCACCTTAAGCCAACCTTGGCTTAAAAAATTAAGCCGTTATGCAACCAAAGCTCTAAACCATATTCCTTTAATGCACTTATCTACTATTGACCCGTTTTTATTGCATATTTCGCGCTTAGGTTTAATGGTGGCTGATCATAACTATTCTAGTTTGTCTTTAGCAAATAAAGAAGCTGACGTAAATAAATCCATATTGATTGCCAACACAAATTACCAAAAAAAGCCTAAACAGTGTTTAGATGATCATTTAATTGGGGTCGCTGATTTAGCGGCTCGTTTTGCTCGTTTATTACCTAAAATAATCACCGAATTACCTGCCATCAATCAACATAAACCTTTTACCAAACGAACAACTATAAAACGATTCCAATGGCAAAATCACGCGTTTGATTTAGTCAAAAGTTATCAACAACTATCTGATGAATGTGGCTTTTTTGGTGTGAATATGGCATCGACTGGCTGCGGTAAAACTTTAGCCAATGGGCGGATTATGTATGCGCTTTCAAATCCTAAACGGGGCGTGCGCTTTACCATTGCATTGGGATTACGTGTTTTAACGTTGCAAACCGGTAAAGCATTAAGAGAAAGATTACACTTAAGTGATGAACATCTAGCAATTTTAGTGGGTGGGCGTGCCACAAAAACCTTGTTTGAGCTGAGTAATGAAGACATTGAACAAAACGATTCAGAAAACCAAGGTAGTGAATCTATCGAATCGTTACTTGATGAATATCTTGATGTAGCAGAAAGTGGTATTGCGGATTGTGAGTTAGGGACTATTATCGAAGACAGTAAAGCACGGCAATTACTTTATGCGCCCATTGTGACATGCACTATTGACCATATTATTCAAGCGAGTGAATGTGGGCGTGGTGGTAAATATATTGCACCCACGTTAAGATTGTTAACCTCAGATTTGATTTTAGATGAGCCAGATGATTTTGATCAACATGACTTACCTGCACTGGCTCGCTTGGTGCATTTAGCTGGGTTATTTGGTAGCAAAGTGCTACTCTCATCAGCAACCTTAACACCAGATTTAATTGCCGGATTATTTGATGCTTACCAAGCAGGGCGAAAAATTTGGAATCAAAATAACCAATATGCCAATAATACCATTATATGTGGTTGGTTTGATGAATATGAACAGTCGATATCACCAATTGCTGATACTAAAACGTTTAGCGATCATCATCAGCAATTTGTAGCAATGCGCATTCATCAATTAGAACAGAGCGCAATCCGTCGTCAAGGGCATATTTTGGATCTACTAAATTACCAAGAAAATAAAACAGAAAACCAAAAAATCAATTATGGTGTGCTGGCTAAACAATTATTAGATCAAGCTTATCAATTTCACCAAGATCATCATCAAATAGATAAAAAATCACAAAAAAAGGTAAGTATTGGTTTAATGCGTTTTGCCCATACCGAAGATGTTATTTCACTTACAGAACAAATTTATGCCCAAACCAAGTTACCTACTGATACTGCTTTTCATATCGTGGTTTATCATGCTCGGCAACTGCTATTATTGCGTAGCCAGTTAGAAGAAAAACTTGATAGAATTTTAAATCGCAGTGATGAACAGGCATTATTTCATCAGCCTGAAATTATCAATGCCATCAAAGATAGCGATAAACAAAACCATATTTTTATTGTTATCGGTACGCCAGTGACCGAAGTCGGACGCGATCACGATTATGATTGGGCAATTGTTGAACCATCATCCATGCGCTCTATTATCCAGCTAGTGGGGCGAGTATGGCGTCACCGACCACAAAAAATGGCACAAAAAGCCAATGTGGCGATATTAGGATCGAATTTAACGGCAATTAAAGCTAATTATCGTACGGATAAGGCCTGTTTTACTAAGCCTGGATTTGAAGAAGAGTCATTATTCTTGCTGAAAACCCATAAAACAAATGAACTCATTCCAGCTTATCAGTTAGTTAATATAGATGCGGTTCCACGTATTAAGTCTTGCCCTGAAGATGGGCTAACGCTCGCCGAATTAGAACATAAGGTCATGGCAAATCTGTTTGCGATTCATGCCCGTAAAAGTAATTATGTTACCAGCTATTGGCAACCAGACTTAGCTCATCACCATTGTGTACATTTACAGGCAATTTCACCATTTAGAGGAAGTGATAAAACACAAGATGAATATATCTGCCAACTTGATGATGATGGCGATTATCAATTTAGCTATGCAGATATCGCATGGCAAACACCAGATGAGCGCTGCCCAAGTACTCAAAATAACCAAATCAAATACAAACACTGGTTATTTGAAAATCCGCAAGTGAAACCATGGTTAGAAAATAGTGTAGAACAAGCCATAACAAAAATAGCGGAACATTTCCCCAATAAAAACTTATACCGATTAGCCAATGAGTTTTGTAGTGTCAGCTTATATCGGAATAGCAATTGGCATTTTCATCCTTATTTTGGTTTTTATAAAAAGAAAGGATAAAAGAATATTGTTTTATACTGAAACACATAGTTACCTGAAACTTTTTTGAGAAAATATCAGCAGGTGAATAATGGTTGCTAGTAAAAGCGAGGTAATTCTTTTATACTTGATGGCACTGCTGTGTAAGCAGTTTAGAAACATTAAATTTTTGTTTTAATTTAATAGTTCCACCGCCGCATAGGCGGTTTTTATTTGTCAATAACGCTTAATTTATTAAAATAACATTCCCATTAAATTTTATTTTTAATTTATTATTGATCTATTTGCTTCTTTCGTATATATTTGTTTCGTGGTTTACTCACAAATATTAAGAAGCTCTTATCCGATGTTTACGTCATTTGATAAGAGCATATTTCAACCTAGGCATAAATGAAGGAGAAATACTATGTCTAATAATAAATATTTTGTTATACCTCGTCAAATTTCTTTTGATAAAGAATTACTAAATCAAGTACAAAAATTTGTTATTGATTCACCCGCTGCTAATGATGAATTGATTGTTTTATCAGTGCAGTCTAAATATTATTCAATTCGAGATCTAATGAAAATTCTAAATATTTCGACAATTAAAGAAATTAAATATTTGATTAAGAAATTAAAGCTTGAACAAGATAATTATAGATATCTTAATTCCAATAAAGAATGGGTGTATAACAGTAATGCTTTAAATATATTGAATTTATACTTAAAATTTAAAGCAGCATAGCATTAAATTAAAGGCTTATATTTAATGATATAAGCCTTTTTAATTTCGAAAAAATATAAGGAGGGTCAATGAACAATATTTCTTGGCAAGATATAAGAAAGGTAATTTTAGACTTTCTACAACAACGGCTTGCCAATAATAGTAATTATAAAAGTGAAACTGCTAAGCTAGAAAAAGCAAAAGAGGCGGGTGATTTAGTTGCAGTTAATGAAGCTCAGCAAAAATTAGATGAGTTAGCCAAGCGATTTGATTTTGAAACGTGGATGGAAGATGCAGCAACAAGGAGAATATTTTGGATTTCTTTATGTCATTTTATATCAAAAGGAATTCATTCTTCTAGCTTGGGTGATAATATTAATCATTCAACTCGATCACAACCAACAGGACAGCAATATATTTCTTCAGCAACACCTACAATTATTCCGATAGATTGCTCAGGGAATGCGGCTGCCCTTGATATTTTTTCTTTATTAAATCAATCTATTAAAGATGATATAACATTTTTACAATTGATAGTAGATGAGCATCCAGCTATTTTACCCGCTCTTTCAGATGATCGACAAAAAGCATCGCTTTATTTAGCTAATTTTAAAAAAGCAATCTTTAATGATTTTAGCAAACCTAAAACCTCGGAATTGAATAAGCAATTATATTGGACGAATAGTGAAGAGACTTATTTATCTGATCAAGAAAATAATTATCGATTATTAATTCCTTTGCATCCGAGCTCATTGTGTCATTTGGTTTATCAAAAAGTACAATCACGATTTTCAGAAGAAAATAAATATGCACGAGAATTGCGTAAGAAAAAGGATGTTGTACATCAACCTTATTTTTCTTTTCATGATTTAGCCGTTGTTAAATTGGGAGGAAGTAATCCTCAAGGCGTAAGCCAGTTAACTAGTAATCAGGGCGGGCGCAACTTTTTATTACCCTCAATGCCGCCAAAATTGGCTAAAACTGCTTTTCCTTCAATTTCAAACTTTAAGGAAACTATTTTTGATCAAGCTCTTCAATATTATTGCCGATATGGTTTTAAATTATTATTTGAGACAGTTCAAGACAAAAAAAATAATTTCTTAGTAAGAAATAAGAGAAAAGAGGCATTTTTTATCATTTTAACATTAGTTCTTAAGTTTGCGGCACATATCCAAAAAACCAAAGATGCCGGTTGGAGTCGGGAATCTTCGCTTAAATTTTCGCAACAACTTTGGCTTGATCCAAAACGAGCACTATTGGATGGTGAAACAGATTTTAAACTAAGATACGAACAAGGTGATTGGCAACAAGAGCTAGAAAAACAATTTGCCTCTTGGATTCAAACGATTTTAAAAAATAAATTCAAAAATATTGAAAAACAATTTGATGATGTTGAATATAGTGAATGGCGAAGTGAATTTAATGCGGCAGTAAAAGCGAGCCAACGCAAAAGAGAGGGGATATTTTAATGGCATCATTAACTTATTATTTATTCTTTGATCATGTCCAAATTCATAATGCTAATGCAATCTCTAGCCCATTAACCTATGGATTCCCTGCTATTTCAGGATTTTTAGGGGCGATTCATGCTTTAAGTCGAAAAATTGAATCAGAAAATCCAATCTATTTAGATGGTGTGTTAATTGCATGTCATGAATGTGATGTACAAGTTTATCGACCAAGCAACTATGCGGATTATACGTTTCGATTAACGCGCAATCCACTCTCTAAAAATGGCAGTACTCGTTCCATTATTGAAGAAGGGCGCGCTCATTTAGATGTTTCATTACTTGTCGAGGTAAAAATTGAAGATCCGGAGACATTATATGACGTCGAGCAAAAACAAGCATTTATCCAACAAATGGAACAGAAGCTTTACCAACAACGTATAGCGGGTGGTCATGTGGTATTTATTGGCGATGTCAAATTAATTTCTTCTGATGAACCAGATATTGATTTAGCTAATTTATTATTACCGGCATTTGTTTTAGTTGAAGCACCACAAGATTTACAAGATATTACTGCTGAATTGCAGCAACAAGATCCTAATGCTACCGCACTGGATGCATTAATTGAAACGGCAATGCTACACCATAATCCGCAAGAAGATGGGCATTGGCAAACAACGTCGGTTAAGCAAGATCGTGGTTGGCTTGTTCCTTTACATTTGGGCTATCAAGCAATTTCGCCGCTGTTTGCTGCAGGTAAGGTTGAACATGCACGCAGTAATGAACATGCCACGCAATTTGTGGAGTGTATATATGGGCTGGGTAAATGGGTCTTTCCTTTGCGTTTGCAAGAGAATTTATCACAAGCTTTTTGGCGTTATCAATGTAGTCAATTACAATCAAATGATGCAGAAATTTATATTATCAATCAAGAAACCAATTAAGTAAATTTAGAAAATTATAGAATAAGGAATACATTATGAGTAAAGATAAAATCACCACCGCCAGCGTACTTGCTTTTGAACGTAGTTTTGATATTTCAGATGCGATTTTTGCACAGCAGGATCCTAAAGATAGCAATAAATTATCCTCTGTTGTGGTCACTGAAAAATCAGTGCGAGGCACTATTTCAAATCGCCTTAAAAATGCAGTAGCCAACGATCCAACCAAATTAGATGCTGAAATACAAAAACCAAATTTACAGACAGTTGATGTTGCAGCATTAGATGCCGATAAAGAGACTTTAGTGATTAAATGGAGCTGTAAAGTATTACCTTTTTTAGGTAAACCGTCGGTATGTAATGAAATTGAATATCAAGAAGCGTTAGAAAAAACAACCCAAGATTATATCCAAACACAAGGGTTGACTGCGTTGGCTAAGCGTTATGCCATTAATATCTTAAATGGTCGTTGGTTATGGCGTAACCGTATGGCAGCGGAGCAAATTAGCTTGTTAATTACTCGTAAAGTTGATAAAGATAATAAAGGTAGTAAGGATGAAAAAACAATCGCCGAAGTGAGTGATGTTAAACAATATCAACTTAACTCATTTGATTATGATGATAAAGCAGTAAATGCTCTCACTGCGCTGATTGAAGCAGGCTTATCAGGTAAAGAATTTGTGATTTTTAATGTTGAAGCTAAACTAAAAATGGGCTTAGGGCAAGAAGTTTACCCATCACAAGAATTAATTTTAGATACAGGTAAAACAAAAAGCAAAGTACTCTACGAAAAAAACAAACAAGCGGCCATGCATTCCCAAAAAGTCAGTAATGCCATTCGAACTATCGATACTTGGTATGACGATAATGCACCATTCCCAATCGCAATAGAACCGTATGGCTCGGTCACTTCAATGGGGCATGCTTTCCGTCAACCAAAACAGAAATTAGATTTTTATACTTTGTTTGATAATTGGGTATTAAAGGGTGAAAAACCAACGCTTGAGCAGCAACATTATGTGATTGCGGTATTAATTCGTGGTGGTGTATTTGGTGCCAGCGGTAAGGAGTAAATAAGATGCACTCACACTATTTAGAACTGAAAGCTATTTCGCAAATTGAAATCACCGAGGTGGATGTGATGAATCAAGTGATGCAGTCCCTCCACCAAATTTTGGTCAATCATCAAGGAAATATTGCAATAAGCTTTCCTTGCTATAATGTGCACCGAACATTAGGCGGAGTAATTCGCCTATTTGGTACCGAGCAGGAGCTACAAAACCTTAAAGCAGATATACAGCAAAAATCATCAATTAGTGATTATGCTTTACTGATGTCTATTGAAGCTATTCCCGTTACGATAAAAGGTTATTTACGTTTAATTCGTATTCATCCAAAAGGACAAAGCGCATTGAGGCGTGCTGAAAAACGATTAACAGCACAAGGTAAATGGTCGGCAGAGGTTAAACAAAAAATGATAGAAAAATGGGGAAGCGTTAATTTGCAATATCCCCATATTCACCTTGCTAGTAAAAGTACAGGGCAAAAGTTTATTTTGTGGTTAAAACAAGAAAAATGCTTAAAACCTGTATCAGGTACATTTAATAGCTATGGATTAAGCCAAACTGCTACCGTTCCCGATTTTTAAATTGGCAACCCTTTTTTTGAGGATAATTTTAACTAATTGATTATTATTGATATTAATATGAGCTCAAAAAAAGGGTAAAAATAGAGGAAAATATCGAAAGCTCTTTTACAATAAGGCAATTTTGCAAAAAAACTCTAGTTTACTGCCGCATAGGCAGTTTAGAAATGGGAAACGTAGAGAAATTTTTTATTTGGATAGTTTACTGCCGCATAGGCAGTTTAGAAAAAAGTGTTTCTAGTTTTTATTAACTGAAACACTTTATTATTAGTATCATCAAGTAACTATTCTGCACCAATTTGTGTACTCATTTTTATCTCTCGATTATCGGCGATTTCTAAATTTGACAATACGGCTAATTGAGGAAAATTCTGACGTAAAAATTGTGATAACATCGGTCTTAGTGTATGGTTCACTAATAATACTGGTGGAGCGCCGATTGCTTCTTGTTGATTAATGGCTTGCTTAACTTGCTCTATGATATGCTCAGCTAGTCCTGGCTCAAAATTGCTTGTATTTTGTAGAGCTTGTAATAATAAGCGTTCTAAATTGATATTTAATCCTATTACACTGATTGGATCTGAGCCCGGAAACCATTGTTGGGTGATAACTCTGCCTAAAGCTATTCTAACCATACTAAGTAATTGATAAGCATCATTTTGGGTAGGCGCATGTTCACAGATTGTTTCAATAATGGTACGCATGTCACGAATTGATACTTTTTCGGCGATCAAGTTTTGTAATATTTTATGAAAAGTGGTTAGTGTAATAACCCCAGGGATAAAATCTTCCACTAGTTTTGGAATATCTTGTTTGATTCTTTCGAGCAACTCTTGGGTTTCTAAGCGCCCTAATAGATCGCTGGCAAATTGTTGTAATAAATGATTAAAATGAGTGGCAATCATGGTACTTGTATCCACAACAGTGTAACCTAATATTTGTGCATTTTCCTTATTGCTTTCATCAATCCATATTGCAGGTAATCCAAAGGCGGGTTCAGTTGTTGGAATACCTTCGATAGTTTCGGTGACATTACCCGGATTAATAGCTAACCATTTATTATTAACAATTTCACCTTTGCCGATTTCGCCACCTTTGATAAATATCTTATATTGATAAGGTGCTAATGAAAGATTGTCTCTTATATGAACTTGGGGCGGTAAAAATCCCAGTGTTTGCGCAAATTTTTTGCGTAAACTGCGGATCCGACTGAGCAATTCACCGTTTTGGGTTTGATCTACCATAGGGATAAGCCCATATCCTACTTCCATTGCTAATATATCTTCAATATTAACATCGGACCACGTCGCTTCGATATTGGTTGGTGTAGTTGCTTGTGCATTAACTTGTTTGGGTTGCGTTGTTTGTTTTGTTTTTCTCTGTTTAGTTAGCCACCAAGAAAGTGATGATAAAATAGCGGTAAAGAGTAAAAATACTAAATTGGGCATACCAGGAATTAGCCCAAGTAAACCGATGACAACCGCGGTTAAAATTAATACTTGTGGATTGTTAAATAGCTGGCTGAGCATTTGTTCGCTGATATTGTCTTGTGATGATACACGCGTAACAATTACACCAGCTGCTGTTGAAATGATTAATGAAGGAATTTGCGCAACTAACCCATCACCAATAGTGAGTAATACATAGGTCTTACTCGCATCAGATAGTGTCATATCATGTTGGATAACTCCAACGAGTAATCCTCCAATAATGGTAATTGCCATTATCAATAACCCAGCGATAGCATCGCCACGGACAAATTTACTGGCACCATCCATTGAGCCATAAAAATCTGCCTCTTGACTTACTTCAGCTCGGCGTGCTTTGGCCTCGTCTTCTCCTATTAAACCGGCGTTAAGATCGGCATCAATAGCCATTTGTTTACCTGGCATACCATCTAAAGCGAAGCGTGCACCAACTTCAGCTATTCTACCTGCCCCTTTGGTGATGACCATAAAGTTAATGATAACTAAAATGATAAATACGACGATACCAATAGCAAAATTACCACCAACCAAAAAGTGCCCAAAGGCTTCAATAACGCGCCCAGCTGCAGCGCTACCAGTATGCCCTTTTAGTAATACCACTCGTGTCGATGCAACGTTTAACGAGAGCCTTAATAAGGTTGCAAACAATAAAACAGTTGGAAATGCGGCAAAATCAAGCACGCGTTTAGTAAATAATGCCACAATTAATATAATAATTGATAACGCAATATTAAACGTAAAAAATAGATCCAAAATAAATGCTGGGAGTGGTAATACCATCATTGAAAGAATCAATAAGATTAGCATTGGGCCAGCTAAGATCTGATAATGTCCATTCTTTAATGTATTTATTGATAATAAAGTCAGTAGTTTAGATTTAATCATAAGATTAGTAATTACCTTTATTTATTTTCGGATAATGATTCAGGTACAGGTAAATTATTCGGCACAGGTGGTTTATCACCGCCATATTTATGCCAATGTTTTAATTGATATACCCAAGCTAATATTTGTGCGACAGCAGTGTATAATTCAGTTGGAATCGTTTGCCCTATTTCGCCATGGCGATATAAAGCCCGCGCAAGAGGAGGGGCTTGTAATTGTGGGATATTATGCTCGCTGGCGATCTCTTTAATGCGTAAGGCAATGTTATCTGTTCCTTTTGCTAATAATTTAGGTGCAATCATTGTTTTTTCATCATATTGCAGAGCGACGGCGTAATGGGTTGGGTTGGTAACAATGACATTGGCTTTGGGCACATCTTTCATCATGCGGCGCCTAGCAA
This sequence comes from Gilliamella sp. WF3-4, assembly GCF_001690275.1. Lineage (GTDB taxonomy): Bacteria > Pseudomonadota > Gammaproteobacteria > Enterobacterales > Orbaceae > Gilliamella > Gilliamella apicola_C. The sequence goes on from NZ_LZGW01000030.1 coordinate 84,907, forward strand.
TTGCTTGTTGCATTTGGCGAATACGTCCTTTAATTTGCGGATTTCCCTCTTGCTCTTTAAACTCATCTTTAATTTCTTGTTTTGACATTTTCAGTTTTTTTAAATTGCTCCATATTTGATAAAAGATGTCAAAACCAACCATTGGTGTTAAAGATATAACGCTTACAATTCCACAAAAGATCACTAGCTGTATTGCTTTTGCTAATGCATTATTTAAATGCATATTGGGTAATGAAAGCATGTCAGGAAAATGGTGCATTAAAAACAATGTTGAAGCGATAGCAATTAAAATAACTTTAAGTATACTTTTTAGTAACTCAGAAAAAATTTTAGTACTAAATAACCTACTCAACCCAGATATTGGATTGAGCTTTTTAAAATTTGGTTTAATTGATTGTAGGCTAAAAAGCAATCCCCCCACACAAAGCGGTGCAAAGAGAGCAATAATTACTAGCCCCAAAAAAATTGGTGCAATTGACAAAAAACCATGGGTGAATGAGTTGACTAAGTTGGAGATGATTAACTTCTCGTCTTTGACTTTGTACGAAAACTTCATTGCTGTTTTTATGATTGCGATTAACTGGTTAACTAAATATGAACCCATCAACCAAAACAAGGTCGTACCGATTAACAAGATTAATAACGAAGTTAATTCACGAGATCGAGGGATCTGTCCCTTTTCCCTAGCCTTTTTTATTTTGCTATCGGTGGGATGTTCGCTTTTATCTAGATCATTATCGTCAGCCATGATGAATTAAATGAAACTTCATAGTTTAATTAACGTTTACCATGCTAACAGTATGAACTAATCGCTAACAAGTTATTGGCTTAATAAGAGGGCATTTTTGGGGTTATTTATCTCGTTTACCATCGACAAAGATCAATTTACTCAAACTTTGGCTCGCTTAGATAAGATAACATCGGTTTGTTGATAACCATTATTAGTATAAATAGCAGGGCTATTTAGGCCTTTAAGATAATTAATCGTTTGTTGGGTTATATTCATACGATTTTGGATAATTAATCCATTATCGCGATTTATATTGGCTAACAATTTTGTTTTATCAGTAATTAATTGCCAATGTGTTGCGATTGCTGAGTTTTCTATATAAGGCGGTTGAATATCAAATTGTTTATTTAATTTTATCCGTTTTTCATCAAGTAACTTTAATTGAATAAGTAACTCATTTTTTTTATTGATAATATCATTTAACTGATTGGTTGAACTATTTTCAATTAATAGTTGCTGCTCTGTTTGTAGAATTGTTGAAAGTGTTTGTAACATTTCTGTTATTTTATTTAGGATGTCATCGAGTGCTAACATTTTGGTATCCCTTGTAAATCTGACTTATTTTCAAATATCTTCTAGTAATTGGTTTATCAATTTATCGGCAATTTTATGCGTATCAATAGCCAATGTACCGTTAGTAATTGCTTGTTTTATTCTTTCGATTTTTTCTTCATCAACGTCTTTGTCAGTTGCGTGTAAAAGGTGCATTGCGTCTTGAGTTATACTCACGGTGGTACTTGCCTTCGCACTCATTTTGGGAGGTACAGATGCAGTGTGATTTTTCTGTTGCTCATTAACTATATCACGGCTAACTATACCTGATATGGTTGTGATGGATTTTGTTGCATCTATACTCATAAAATACCTTTAATCAAATTTACGATTTAAGTGACTGGCTTAATGTTATTATCGGCAATAATAAAAAAATCATTAATATTATTTATTGAAAATGATTACTCCTTGATAAGTTAACGTACCTTCAACAATATTGTCAGAATTAAGTTTAACTTTAACTTTATCATTTAATACTGCATTGCTTAGCGCTTTCCCCTTAGTGGCTATTTCATACCCATCGCCATTTATTATCACTTTAACTTGTTGCCCAGCTTTTACGAGCCAATTTTTTTGAAGCATGGTTGTTTTTATTGGTTCATTGTGATCAATATTTCTTAATGCAATATGATTAAGAATATCGGCTTTATTTAAAATAATCGTAGCAGGTAGCTTATCTAGCCTGCCTGATTGTATATGTATATGATCTTCGTTAATTACAGTTCCTGCACTTATTGCTTGCTTAGCCACAACATAATTACTTATGACAGCCACATTAATCCGCATAAATTTTTTCTTATTATCACATTGAGCATAAATGGTCATGTTTCCCCATGGTTTTTTTTTATTCAATAATGAAAGTATTGGGGTATCGCAACTCAATTGCGGTTTAGGGGTAAGGTAAGTAATTAAAATATCTTCTACTTTATGGTTAAACTGCTGAGATATTAAATTGTTAATTTGTTTATCAAGACAATTAGCTAAAACACTATTCCAGTTAAATAGCATAACAACAGTTAGTATTAGTTTTGCAATCTTAATCATATTGATCGACATTCAATTAGTGATAAGTTGATTGTACTTTATGATTGCGTGAAGTGAATCTTGAAATAAGGGCAATTTTTACCGTTATTTGCGCGATGACTTTTTTTTTATTCGCTTAAAATCCTCATTATCAAAAAAAGTGAGATGATTTTATGTTTGATAAATTGGATAACTGGGTTAATTTTCACCAACAAGCATTGAATATACGTGAAATGCGACAAAATATTTTAGCTGCAAATATTGCCAATAGCGATACACCTAACTATCAGGCTCGAGATATTGATTTTAACGCAGAATTAAGCAAAGCGCTTAATAATCAAAATCATGTTAATCATGTAGGGCTTAGCATTACCTCAAATCATCACATTGCGGTAAAAACACCAATGGTGGTGAATCAAAATGTACTTTATCGCATACCGTATCAATCGGCAGCAGATGGTAATACGGTAGAAATGGATCAAGAACGGACGGCATTTATTGACAATAGCATTCACTATCAAAGTAACCTGACATTTTTAGGTGAACAATTTAAAAATGTTATGTCGGTATTACAACAAGGATAAGTGTAATGAGTTTTTCTATTTTTGCTATTTCAGGGTCGGCATTAATGGCGCAAACCCAACGAATGAATGTCAGTGCCAGTAATTTAGCCAATGCTGACAGTATTACAAGCACGTCTGGTGAAGCTTATCGAGCTAAACAAGTGATTTTTCAAGTAGATGATAAAGGTCAGACCAACCCAATTGCAGGTGTGAAAGTGTCGCAAGTCATTGAAGATCCCTCACCGATGAATCTAGTGTATGAACCACATCACCCCTTGGCCGATGCAAAAGGTTATATTCAAAAACCGAATGTTGATGTTGTTGCCGAAATGGTCAATACCATTTCGGCTTCACGTAGTTATCAGGCCAATATAGAAGTGATTAATACGGCAAAAAGTTTAATGCTAAAAACCCTTACATTAGGGCAATAATAAGGAGTAACCGATGGGCGTATCTAATGTACTCGTTTCACAGTCACCAGGGGTAAAAAGCCCACAAACGACGCAAAAAAGTACATCTGATGGTAATTCAAGTAAAGAATTGCAAGATAATTTTTTAACGTTATTAATTGCACAAATGAAAAACCAAGATCCGACCAATCCAATGGATAATAGCCAGTTAACATCACAACTTGCTCAGATTAATACTTTAGCCGGTATAGAACGGCTTAACACAACATTAGGGATGGTTTCAGGTCAGATCGATGATAGCTTATCGGTTAACGCTAGCAACATGATTGGTAAAGGTGTAATGGTGCCTGGCAATAAAATTTTAGTTGCAACGTCTGAGCAAGAAGCTTCAGAGGCAGGAAAAGAAACCATTACAACACCTTTTGGTTTTGAGTTAGTTCGTGATGCAGACTCAGTTGTTATTACGATTCAAGATGACAAGGGTAATGTGGTGCGAGAAGTTGATTTAGGCGCAATTCCCGCAGGTGTAAGTTCTTTTACTTGGGATGGTATGCTTTCAGATGGAACGGTAGCGCCAGATGGTAGTTATACTTTTTCAGTTAACGCAAGTTGTGACGGGCAAAAAGTGTCATCTACTTCATTATCCTATTCAGTGGTATACGGTGTTATTAATAGCAAAGTTAATAATAAAGTATTACTGGATCTAGGAATACTCGGTTCAATTAGTATTGACGAAGTACGTCAAATTCTTTAAAGGAGATAAACTTCAAATGGGATTTTCTCAAGCGGTAAGTGGCATGAATGCCGCATCAAAACAATTAGATGTCATTGGTAATAATATCGCTAACTCTGCAACGGTAGGCTTTAAAAGCGCTAGTATTTCATTTGCTGATATCTATGCTGGCTCAAAAGTTGGCATGGGGGTAAAAGTCGCTGCAGTAATGCAAAATTTTAATGATGGAACAGCGACAACAACCAACAACAGTTTAGATGTTGCTATCTCGGGTAATGGTTTTTTTCGTTTAGTGGATAGTAGTGGTCAAGTTTTCTATACTCGTAATGGACAATTTCAGTTAGATGCTGAGCGAAATATTGTTTCTGCTGATGGTCTTCAGTTAACGGGATATCTTGCAACAGGAACACCACCCACAGTGCAACAAGGTGCAGCACCTGGTCCATTAAAAATTTCACAAGAAATGTTAAACGCCACCGCGACCACAAAGGCGACTTTACAAACCAACTTAAACTCTAATAGTAAAGTTCCAGCCAAGCAACCAATCAATGCACTTGATGCCGATACTTTCAATTATTCTACAACCATTACGACTTATGATTCACTGGGTAATCAACGTAATGTTCAGCTCTTTTATGTTAAAACTGCGGATAATCAATGGGATGTTCACTGTCTTGATAGTAGTGATCCTAAAGCCACTTTACAAAAAGTAGGCCAAATGGAGTTTGATTCTTCAGGCAAATTAATTAGCGATCCTGAAATGACCATTAATATTAATGGATTAAACGGCTCGGCTGACAACACCTTTACTTTATCATTAGCGAATAGTTCTCAGCAAAATATGGGTAAAGAACTCGGTAGTATTAAAACGCCTGTGGTTGATGGTTATGCGCCGGGTGATTTAGTCGGTTATAGCATTAATGATGATGGCTCTATTTATGGTGTGTATTCTAACCAACAGACAATGTTATTAGGTCAAATTGCGATGGCTGATTTTGCCAATGTTAACGGGCTTGAATCAGCAGGAAACAATAACTGGCGATCAACTATTAATTCTGGTGGTGAAGTATTAGGCGTGGCAAATTCAGGCACTTTTGGATCATTAGCTAGTGGCGCGCTTGAATCGTCAAATGTTGATATGAGTCAGGAATTAGTGAATATGATTGTAGCTCAGCGAAATTACCAATCTAATTCGCAAACAATTAAAACGCAAGATCAAATTCTCAATACGCTAGTGAATTTGCGTTAGTATAAAGGCTATTTATGGATCGTGTTATTTATACAGCCATGTCGGCAGCAAGCCAGACATTAAATCGGCAGTCAATTACTACCAATAATCTAGCTAATGTTTCTACGACAGGATTTCGTGCACAGTTGACAGCGATGAAAGCTGTTCCTATTGTCGGCAATGATACGCCCACCCGAACCATGGTGGTTGCAACAACCCCAACGTTTGACTCGACAATGGGGGCATTTAACTATACAGGTAGAAATCTCGATGTTGCTTTGGCAGAAGATAACTGGTTGGCAGTGCAATTAGCCGATGGTAGCGAAGCGTACACCCGCAATGGTGCCATTGAAATTGACGAAAATGGCACCCTTAACATACAAGGCTATCCATTACTTGGTGATAGTGGTGTATTGACTGTGCCACAAAAATCGCAAGTGAGTATTAGCAGTGATGGCACACTTTCAGCATTAGGGGCTGGGGATAAACCAACGACCATAGCTCAAGTCGGTAAAATAAAAAAAGTCCATATTGAACCTCATCAAATAGTGCGTGGTGATAATGGCTTTTTTCAATTAACCGAACAGGCGCGTAATGAAAACGGTATGGTGATGCCAGATAACCCACAAGCTAAGCTGATGTCTGGTGTATTAGAAGGAAGTAATGTTAATCCTGTTACTGCGATGGTTGATTTAATTAGCCACGCTCGCCAATTTGAAATGCAGATGAAAGAAATCACTACTGCGGATGAAAATGCACAAAAAGCGAACCAAATTTTATCGCTAACTTAGCTTTATTAATAATTTAAGTAGGAAAAACTATGATTAAATCATTGTGGATTGCCAAAACAGGCTTAACCGCACAACAAATGAATATGGATATTATTTCCAATAATCTTGCTAATGTGAGTACCAGTGGTTTTAAACGGCAACGTGCTGTATTTGAAGATTTATTATACCAAACTGTTCGTCAACCCGGTGCGCAGTCTTCAGAACAAACAACACTACCATCAGGTTTGCAAATAGGTACAGGTGTTCGTCCTGTTGCAACAGAGCGGGTTCATAGCCAAGGTAATTTAGAAGCAACGGATAACAGCAGTGATATTGCAATTAACGGACAAGGTTTTTTTCAGGTGCTATTACCTGATGGAACGCAAGCTTATACACGCAACGGCGCATTTCAAGTCAACCAAAATGGTCAATTGGTAACCGCTGCGGGATATGAAATTCAGCCAACTATTAGTATTCCATCCAATGCAATCAAAATGACGGTTGCACGTGATGGTGTGGTTAATGTGACGTTAGCTAATCAGTCAACACAAGTGCAAGTTGGTCAATTAACATTACATACGTTTATTAATGATGCTGGGCTTGAAAGCATGGGCGAAAACCTTTATTTAGAAACGGAAAGTTCAGGTGCACCCACTGAAAATACGCCAGGATTAAACGGCGCAGGTCTGTTATATCAAGGTTATACCGAAACATCTAATGTCAATGTTGCTGAAGAATTGGTGAATATGATCCAAGTTCAACGCGCTTACGAAATTAACAGTAAAGCGATTTCAACATCAGACCAAATGTTGCAACGTTTAAATCAGTTATAAATTTAACAATATAATAAGCGTAATGAGATATTTTTATATTTTAATTGCATTTTTTTTGTTTAGCTGTGCTCAATTACCTAAACAAGCCTTAGTTGAGGGTAAAACGAGCATTGTTCCACAAATGCCAGAAACTGTGAACAATAATGGTTCAATTTATCAAGCTAGCCAGCCCAGTAGCTTTGGTTATCAGCCGATATTTGAAGATCGTCGCCCGCGCAATATTGGCGATGTGTTAACTATTGTTTTACAAGAAAACGTGAGCGCTAGCAAAAGCTCATCTGTTAATGCTGGACGAAATGGCTCAGTGAATTTAGGGGTAAAAACCATACCGACATTTCTTGATGGGCTAGTGGGTCGTGGTAAAGCCAATACCGAAATGTCTGGTGACAATGACTTTAAGGGATCTGGTGGCGCTAATGCTAAAAATACTTTTAGTGGCACAATCACGGTCACCGTTCAAGATGTCATGATCAATGGTAACTTGAAAGTGATTGGTGAAAAACAGATTGCAATTAATCAAGGCACTGAATTCATACGCTTTTCTGGTGTTGTTAATCCAAGAACCATCAGCGGCAATAATACGGTAATTTCAACGCAAGTTGCTGATGCACGCATTGAATATGTGGGTAATGGTTACATTGATGAAGCGCAAACAATGGGCTGGTTACAGCGATTATTCTTAAATCTTTCACCATTTTAATGAGTCTCATTATGATAAAAAAATTGCGTCCTTTTTTCTGCTTTACCTTGATGATGATATTGGTTATACCGAATGGTCATGCTGAGCGTATACGTGATTTGGTCACCATTGAAGGGGTAAGAGAAAACGCCTTAGTTGGTTATGGGATTGTTGTTGGGCTTGATGGCACAGGCGATCAAACATCACAAACACCTTTTACTATCCAAAGTATCACTAATATGCTATCCCAATTAGGGATTACTGTGCCAACAGGCAGCAATATGCAATTAAAAAATGTTGCTGCAGTTATGGTTACTGCAAAATTGCCTTCTTATTCACGCGTTGGGCAACAAATCGATGTGGTGGTATCTTCGCTTGGTAATGCAAAAAGCTTACGTGGTGGCACATTGATCATGACGCCATTAAAGGGGGCTGATAATCAAGTCTATGCTATTGCACAAGGCAATCTTTTTGTGGGAGGAATGGGCGCAAGTAGTAAAGGAAGTAGTGTCAGTGTTAATCAAACGGCCGGTGCAACCATACCTAATGGGGCAACCATTGAACGAGAACTAGCAACCCGTTTAGATGAACGAAATGTTATCCACTTGCACCTTAATCAATTTGATTTTACCCGTGCCTTAAAAATTGCTGATGTCATTAACAAGTTACAAAAAAACACGGCGGTTGCACTAGATGGTACAACAATAGCACTACAGATGCCAAAAGAAAATACAACTCGAGTGCAGTTACTTTCTCGAATACAAGATCTTGAAATTGGCACAACCCCTATTTCAGCAAAAGTGGTCATCAACACAAGAACAGGTGTTGTAGTTATGAATCAAAAGGTTAAATTGGATAATTGTGCCGTAGCACATGGCAATTTATCTGTTGTTGTAAATAGTAAATTAAAAGTCAGCCAACCCAATACGCCATTAGCGGGTGGTGCAACAGTGGTTACGCCTGATAATCAAGTCAGTGTTGAGCAAGAAGGTGGCGCATTACATAACATCGCATCGGGCACTGATTTAAACCGAGTGATTAATTCGCTAAATTTATTAGGCGCTAATCCTACTGAGTTAATGTCGATACTTGAAGCCTTAAAGACGGCGGGCTGTTTGCATGCTTCATTGGAAACTATTTAAAAAACGATTTATAAAAGAAATGACATTATGAATAATAAAATTGGACAACCTTTTAATCGCTTTGCTTATGACTTTTCAGGGCTAAACCAACTAAAACGCAATGTTGCTAATGGTTCTGCTCAAGGTATCAAGCAAGTTGCTCAGCAATTTGAGTCCTTATTTATTAATATGATGATGCAAAGTATGCGCAAAGCGGTGCCTGAAAGCGGTTTATTTAGTCAATCTGCTTCACAACTATTTACTGCAATGTTTGATCAGCAAATTGCGCAACAAGCTGCCGGTAAAGGGTTGGGTTTAGCTGATATGCTTACTAAGCAGTTAACTAATAGATCATCAATTAATGCTAATTTGCACTCTAATACTAACTTACAATCTAATAATCAATTACAATCTAATACAAACAATACAGCACAACATCTTCAATTAGCCCAATCTTTATTTAGTCAGGCTCCATCTAACATATCGCCTCAAGCATTAGGGCAAATGTTATATCGTAGTGCTAACAACATGCTTGAAAGTCAGCATAACGAAAAAGTATCAAAAACAACACGTGATAATACAAATGAAAATCATGTTACCCAATTTGTCAAAGAATGGCTTGAGCCAGCCAAGCAGGCAGCTAAACAATCGGGAATTCCTTATGAAATCATTATTGCACAAGCTGCATTAGAAACAGGCTGGGGGCAAAAACAAATCAAGACAGAACATAACCAATCAAGCTATAATTATTTTGGTATAAAGGCAACTCCATCATGGCAAGGGCGTTCAACGCGTTTAACAACGCAAGAATTCATTGATAACCATATGATAAAAATTCAAGATGAATTTAGAGTCTATAATAGCAAACAACATGCAATCACCGATTACCTTAATTTATTAACCAAAAACCCTCGCTACCGCGCAGTAGTTAAAGCTCCTGATGCCAGAACGGCAGCTAAAGAATTGCAAGCAGCACATTATGCAACTGATCCTAACTATAGCGACAAACTTATCCAAATCATTAGTCGTATTGAAAAAATTGCAAAAAATAGCCAGCCAACGGCCATATCCGGCTTTAAGCAAGTTGCATTTAATTGATAATAGGATTAAGCGCCCAATACTGGGCACCGCAGTTTTTTGCCACGTTACCCATTCATTCAAGTTGAAATTCAAACTGTTGATAGCTGGGCAGATATAGTTAAACAGCGGTTTGATATGGGATGCCGTTTAGGTGGTGATATTGCGACAGAAAGGATTGCCGTAATAATATCTTTCCCCTTTTTGATGCGTTAAAGTACCAGTAAACATTGAAGGGGAAACGTTGTTGCTAAATTAGATAACAAGCAGATGCTAAGGTCATTTTTAATGATAAGGGTTTGGTTATAGATATGTCTGATGTTATCAAAAATTATAAAATGATTTTCAATAGTGCTACCTCTAAAGTAAATAATGTTGTTCATGATAATATTGAAGTTGTTATATTAGATTTCTTTTCCACTGAATTTAAGCCTGATAAATTGCTATGTTTTGATTTTATTAGTAAAAATAGTATAAGCATTGATTTTAAACACAAGCAATTGTTGATTAAGTCTAAAGTAAAACAATAAAAATGGTTCAGAAAACCTATTGATTTTATTAAAGTTTTTAAGGTGGATTTTTAAATCTCTTCCCTCTGGTAAATTAAGAGCAATACCAATGTTTAACATCTCACGATGAAGTCATCGATGATATTGAATGTTAGGCAGCACAGCCAAAATGATAATATTCACAAGAGATGCTAAAATTAGTAGGATAAATGGCTTTATGTTCTAGTCTCATTGGTAAACGTAGTTATCTTAGTTCGTGTATAACAATTAGGAGAGGAATAATGAAATATTATGCAAAGTTAATTGCCTTTGATCCCTATATTGAGGAGCAGGCTACTTTCGCTTTTGGACAGTATCAACTCTGTTGTTTTATTAACTCTTCTCCTTGGGCGCTTAACACGGGTAATATTTACTTATTAGAGCTTGGCTTGTGTTTTATTAATAAAATAAAACCAGAATTATCTAAAGATAAATGCTTTATCATTAAACAACAACAAGACACGTTTACTCATCATATCAACGGATACTTATTTGAAAATAAATTAATATTATCAAATTTAGTTTTTCAAGATGATCTATTTTATGATTTTTCTTATCTAAGTGGCGACTTTATTAAGTGCAATATTGATAGATTTTCTGTTGATATTTTAGATAAATAGTAGCCTGTTTATTATAAATCACCACGATAGAATTAATATACAAGCTACCATTTTGTATCATTTCTTAATCTGGCGAAAATTTGGTTATTAATTTTGTTCTCTTTTCTTGATTAACAAATGTGTAATAAGTCTCTCCACCATCAAAATATTGTACAATCTCTAGCTTATTTTTCCCTTTCCATTTATATTCAACTTCAACTCTCATATAATCATCTTCGTAAATATCCGAAAAATCTTCTCCCTGTTTGATTTTTTTCCTAAACTCATAAGTAGGATTAATACTCATTGCTTCATATACATCTAATATTGTCATATTTTTATAGAAACAAACTTTAGTTGACTCCATCTCAAAATATTTTGTTTCAAGACAATTTTCATTACGTTTAAAATTATTTATTTTGTTTTCATCTGTAATAGCTAATTGCTTATAAAAAACTAAATGTTTATTATAAGGAATCATTAATTCATTATTATTAAGTAGTATGATAATCTCATAATTAAAGCCCATGCACCTTTCTGATAGATTAGAAGGCTCAATAAAATATAATCCATTAAACTTATTCAAAGATAGATCATATTTTTTTAAATCTTCATTATAATCCTCAAAGATATTAAGTTTAGTCAACTGATTATAGATAGTTTCTTTATCCCCTTTGACTCTCTTAAAATTACAACCTAACACTTTAATTTTTTGTTCATTACCAACAATAAAATTATTTAAAATACTGGCTAGCCATTTCTTTTCTTTATTTTCTACATTTATTTTATCTTTTATTAACAAATAATAATGATTATTATTTGATGCATAAGTAAAATATGGAACTAAAAACAGTAAAATACATCCAAATAAGAATTTTTTCATTTTTCCACTCCTCCAGTAAATGCCCTATGTGTCCGCTGCCCAGCTTCTGAGTAAGCCTTCTTTAAATCCCTTTCTGTAAAAGTAGGTGGCGGTAGGCCTTTTTTCGTTGGGTTGAATAAATCAGTGTGCCCGTTAATATTTGGTGTAATGCCCGCATCGCTAGCGTGTAATTTTCTTGTTTACCTAAACGAAATTTACTGCCTTTGAGCAATAAATCCACAACTTTTGTGTTTTTTCCCTTTTCGCGTATCACGCTACCGATAATGGTTTCTACTTTTTTCATCAGCTGTAACTGATGATGTAATTAAATTCAGGAATGATAAAAATAAAAAGTAATTTAATTATTGTTGGTTTTTTCTTTAAGATATCCATCTTGATTTAAATAATAATGCTTAATTGTTAAATTATTATCATATTCTGTTGTAACGGTAATGATAAAATCCTTTGAAATAGTAAAATGTGTTTTTTCAATTAGATTTTCATTATTTCCTGGTTCGTACCATTCACCTTCAACGTATAAATCTGATCGTATTTGATGATCTTTTATTGTCAATAAATAAAGTCTGTAAGGAAAATCACCACAATCCTGTGGTACCAAAATCATATTAATGTCATTTTTTGATGGTAGAGGTATATAACGAAAATCTATTTCGCAATTCCATGATGCCAAATCTTTAATCTTGCAATTTTCATTATTAGTTAAATTATATTGTGTATTTTTATGTGCTTTATTTAATGGTAAAGTATCTGTACTTTTTTCAAAACAGGCATTTTTATTATTTTGTTGGATAATTGTGTTTACATGATGTTGAATAGGGTGTTCTTGTGCATAAGCAAAAAAAGGAATTACACCGAACACTAAATAAATTATATAGTTATTTATCATAATATATCCTAAAATTATTTATTAGTTATTTTTTGCAATAATGAAGCCAATGGCTTTCTACCCAGTACGGCTTATTTTGAAGCATAAACGAATTGTAAAGAAATCCTCATTATTCTCAGGATTAGAAACATTCCCCCTAACCTTATAGGTGAAAATGTTTTTTTACGTACTTGAATTAATTTTGCCTATTTTGCAATTAAAAACTATCTTTTTACCTTAACAAATTTTCCTTGTTTATTAATGACATAGTGAATTTTACTGACTAAAGTGGTTGGTCTTTTCTTGTAATCATATGGCGAGTTAAAATGTTTGATTGTTATGCGATAATTTTTATCGATAAAATATTTACTCAAAATACCTCCATCCTCCAACTCATAAAATTCACCTATTTCTAGTCTATCAATCAGATTAAAATCATCCGAAAGGCTAATTAATGATAACTGTCGTGCTGAATTAATAGCAACGGAGGACAGCAATAATAATTTTATTTTTTTATAAGATTTTAGTTTCAATGCCCTAAAACAACCATCATCAATCATTCCTTTAAAAAAATAATTAAATTCATCAAAACAATCATCGTTAAACTTTCCAGCAACAAAAGGATCAACTGTATCCGTTATTGGTAAAAAAATATCATTGTTACTATTAACTTCATCACCCCAATAATAATTATTCAATGGAACATCTATAATATTTAATTTTTCATAAATAGTTGCTAGCGTTTGACGCATTTTTTGCTTTAATTTAAACGCCAAAACCATATCATCATTCGTAAATAAAAAAAGGTAATCGGAAATAAGCACTAATGAGGGATTTAAATTATATTGCTTAGGTAATGTTACAAAATCAAAATATTGATTTTCTTGTTGATTACCCGTTAACTTTAAATGTTCCAATACTTTTTGTAACAATTCGTGGGAACGCGGTGATAAATTGTCGGTAACTTGATGTACATTAATTATATGATTTTCATCTAATATTAATTTACTGTCTGAACTTTTTACCGATATATTTTTTATTTCGTTAAGTCGTGTATATAACGTTAAATCATCAAGTGGGATATCGGGTAGATAAGTAATATCAACTAATTGCCACTCTGTAATATCCTGCTTTGTTAATGAATTGGGATCATTTTTTGTTTCATTCGCACTTACTGCTAACGTGATAAAACAACAAAAAAATAAAACGAAAAAACGATTTAGTATTGTTAGCATTATTTCCTCCTCTAATTTATTCTATTTTTCTTATTTATTAATAAGGGTAATTAGTTTTTCTTTATTTAAAGTTGCGGCATCAGTACAAAAATATTCATCTAATAAATATTGTTTTTCAAATGATCTAACATCCATATGAATCCAACTATATGTATGATTTCTATCTATTATTGAATTATCCTTTTTTAAACCTATTGGCTCAGTGCTAAAAAGGTTGCTATTTGCCCATTTGTTTTGCGCATTAAGGTAAGTTGCAAAGAAGTTATCACGAATATACATTAAGGGTTCAATATTAATGTAAAATCGATGTCTGATTTCCCAATTACCTTTATTAAACTGAATATCTAAAGCTTTTCCTCTGTGATTAGAAGTAGTTCCTCCTTCCTTATGCAAAGAACATCTATATCCCGATGAAATTTCTCTAAACTTATAAACATTTTGTCTACTTAAATAAAAGTTTAGCGCACAAAATCCAAATAATAATGATCTATGTAACCCTGGATATTCATATTTATTAAATTGTTCTGGTGAGGTATTTTTTCCTGAACCATTACCAAATCCACTACATTGTTTAGGAGAACACCTACATTTCAGTTGTAACCAAATCGTATTATTAATCGTATATTCTTCTTGAAATCTATCAATTGCTTGTATAACTTGTATATCCACAACGCCAGTTTCCTCAACTTGCATATAATCACGTTGAAACTGTTTTATCATCTTTTCTGTTCTTTCAGTAAATTCATCGGTTGGTACATTGCCACCAAAACCTGCAAGGCGGATATTAATTTCCCGAATAATCTCATGCTTATCCCCTTTCTGAAAAAGAATCTCGCTTTTAGGGAAATAATCTATCATCGCCACCGGATGAATAAACCACGCCTTGCCGTCTGCGGATAGATTGGACAGTTTAGGGGTATTGGCATCAGTGTTTGCGGTTGGGTTTTGAGCTTGTGCCTGTGCCACTTCTTTCCACCACAGTGACGGTTTAATGCGTTGCTCTTTTTCAAGTTGCCAGTTTGATTTGACATGCTCAAGGGCTTCGTCCACTTTTTTCATGGCAAAGTCTCGATGATAGGGCTCGATTATGCCGATTTTATCTAATATCGCTTCAATAGACTCTTTTTTTTGTTGCTTTTCTTCTTCAAACAGCTCATCTATCTCATTCCATTTACTTAATGCTTCATCGGCATACCATTCACTTTCATATTTGACCAGTAAATGCCCTATCCGCTCTGCGGCCCAACTTCGGCGTAGACCTTCCTTTAAATAGTTATCCGTAAAAGAAGGTAAGTGTGTTTTTTTTCGCTGATTGGAATAACGCAAAGTTCCCGTTAAGATTTGATGTAATTCCTGCATCGCTGGCGTGTAATCTTCTAAATCCAATTTCGCCGCTTTATTCTTACTAATCTTATTGGATAATTCACCTACCGTCGCCTTCTCTTCTACTGTTTTAAATTCCGGCCAGTACCATGGAGAAACCAATTTGATATGCGCTTGTGCGCCTGCTGTAATGTTTACCCAACCTTGTATCAGTACCCCTTGTCGATTCAATGCCTGAATATAACGCCATACCGAATCAGGGTTAGCATCATCGACCGCCATTAAACTCTCATCCCCCGATGTGTCAAGTAATATTGTGCGTGGAAAGTAGACAGTGTTGCTTTCGGTTGCTTTGGGTAAATTATCTAACGATAATGGAAATTTTTTCCAATAAGCGAGTTTTTGACTTAATTGCCCAGATTGCCGGCCTAGGTGGGAGACTTCATTAGCGTCTATCCAGTAATGCTTATCCTCAACAATAAAACGAATTGTAAAGCAACCTTTATTATCATCGGTCGGCTCAGAGTAGACACCCGGTAGCGTTATCTGTGGCGCGCCACTACTCACTAGCTCAACTTCAGTGGGGATGTCATTTAAGGTTAGTTCAGGATAAAGAAAGCGGTTAATATCAATCAACCGCGCTTTATCTGTTTGCGCTAAACGGTACCATTGTTTTTGCGGTATGGTGTTTTGCGTTTTACCGTTAATCCCATTAATCCCACCGCCTAACGGCGTATTGAATGAAGACTGTCGTGAAGCGTCAAAATATATCAATGGTATACTAAAAGTATATTCCGGTTTGATTTTAACATAGTAATAGTTACTGCTATCTATAAAATGAATCCCTATGCCACTGTTTAAATAGCTATCTGCCGGAGGCTGGATTAATTGGGCCTCTTTTTCAACTAAAATGATTGTCTTTTCACTTTCCGGAAGCTTGTCCGTTAAGATGAGTTTCATGATGACTAGCTAGTACTTTTGTCATTAATGATAAGTTAATTGTTCATCTGTTGGTTGTCTGTAAGCAGTAAAATGATTTTCACTAACAAAAAATAATATATTTTTCATATAAATTGCCTGATTACCATTTAATAAAAACTTTGATAATGGTGTTTTTTCAAAGCCATGGATGGTAATGTATTCTAATTCATTACTAATATCAATATCATAACTTTTAAAATTTTCTACATGCTGTTGATATAATTCATTATTATCAAAAAATCGTTTTGAATTAGCCTTGCCAAAGGTGACAGAAAAAGCTTGTTGATAATTAATACAAAGTTTTTTCTCATTAGAATTTAAAGTTAATATTATACTTTCAAACTGATCGTAATCTAACCCATGAGCAAAACGTAAATAATTATTTCCTTGTTTACTGGTTAGTAAAAGACTTTTTTTAGAATGTATATTATTATCTTTAGTAGCAAATTCTTTATAGCAATTAGATATTACAGGCATTTCTTTAAACTGCCCATCTTTAGTTATTTTATAATGTTGTATTTCAATTGTTTCATCAGTAAAGCGTTGTTGACGTTCAATTTGGTAATTTTTATCAATACTATAATAAATAAACCCTTGGGCAAGATCGTCTATTTCAGAGTTTTTTCTTGTTAATCCATTAGGATTTTTCAAAATAATCTTATCAAGCACATCAAAATTATCAGAAAATAGGTAAAGATAAGTTATCATTTCTCCATTTCCTTGTAGTCCTTCAATTAAAATTGGATTGATATTGTGATGAATGGTTGGAAGTTTTATACCTGAAATGTTAGTTATATAATCGTGATGTTGAGCATATAAATTATTATTAGATAATTGTAAATAATTAACAAAACTTGGAGAAATATTATGGGGATAATATTCATTTTCATTAAAAAAATTATAATAAAAATGTTTATAATTATTGTCTTTAATAAAGTTTCCTGTAATCCGAGAATTATGCGGTAGTTTAAGGGATGGAAAGTGTTCACTTATTTGTTTAAAAGAATTTTTGTTGGCATAACAATAAGAATAATTATAAAAAATAAAAATAAAGAAAATAAATTTCTTTAACCTGTCATATTTTTTTAATCTTGCCATTTTGATATCCCCATTTTTTTATTTTCTTTAGAAAAATTGCTTTTGTGGTTATTAATTAATATGTATTTTATTTATTATAACCAATTAGTTATTGATTAAATTACACTCAATAAGCTTTTGTATTTTATTAAATAGCTAAGCCTAAATAGCTTATCTTTTTAATTTAACAAAAATTCCATTTTCATTAATAATATAGTTTGTTTGATTTAAGAAAATTGTTGTTTTTTTATATCCATCATACGGGGATTCAATTTTTTTAATAGTTATACGAAAATTTTCATCAATAAGATACTTGTTCCAAATACCACCATCCTCTAATTCAACATTTTCACCCAGTTCCATACGATCAATGAAATCAAAATCCTCAGAAAGGCTAATTAACGATAATTGAGGTGCACCAGAAATGGAATATGAAAATAATAGTATTAAATTTATTTTTTTATATTTTTTCAATTTTATTGCATGAAGATAATCATCCTGAACTATGCCTTTTAAAAAAAAATTAAATTCATCAGGTATCGGTAAAAAACTATCATTTTCTTCAGGAGGCCAATAGCGATCAACTAATGGAAGAACCGCAGTATTTAAATTATTATAAATATTCGCCAGCTCTTGGCGCATTTTTCGTTTATTTTTAAACGTTAAAATAATTTCATTATTAATAAATAAGAAAAGGTAATCAGAATTAAACACTAATGATTGATTTAAATTATATTGCTCGGACAATGTTTCAGAAATGAAATATTGATTTTCTTGTTGATGGTCAGTTAAATTTAAACGTTTTAATTCTTTTTGTAATAAACTCCTAAAGTTTGGTATTAAATTATCATTTATTGGTTTTATACCAATAGAGTATTTCTCATTAAATATTAATTGATACTGGTTGCTTGTAATCAATAATCCATTAAATAATTCGGATAATTGATAAACACTTTCAGAATCAGATAAGGAATTAGGGAAATAATTAATATTGACTAACTGCCATTCTGTCGTGTCTTCTTTTATCAATTCCTTTACATTATTTTCTAATTCAGCATTTGCTATCAATGTGATAAGGCAACATAAACACACAATGGCAAATCTATTTATTATTTTTAACATTATTAACCTCTATAGTAGGCTATTTAAGCTATTTATTAATAACTGTAATTAGTTTTTCTTTATTTAAAGTTGTGGCATCAGTACAAAAATATTCATCTAATAAATATTGTTTTTCAAATGATCTAACATCCATATGAATCCAACTATATGTATGATTTCTATCTATTATTGAATTATCCTTTTTTAAACCTATTGGCTCAGTGCTAAAAAGGTTGCTATTTGCCCATTTGTTTTGCGAGGACCACTGGATTAATTTTGTAGCCTAATCTATTGGTTTGCGTATCATATTCTTTAGAGCGGTTACCTGTTTATTCATTGCAATTTCAAAATGTAAATGAGGGCTACAAAGCCCTTTAGCGTTACCCATATCACCAGTATATGCAACTAATTCTCCAGATTTAACTCTTCTTTTTTTAAAACTGTCGAACTTAAATAAAAATATCGAATTTCTCTTTTCGAAATATGATTTATCATTGTTGGTTTTTTCTTTTTTTGTTTATCATAACAATGTCCTTATAAAACGGGTAATAATTAATGTAGCCTATCCACTATCTAGAGGGAATTAGTGTTGTAGTACTTTATCTACTAATTCAAATTTGCCAGATTGAGGATTAATTTTATATTTACTCCAATTGTCAGCTGTTGTTGATTCTAAATCATAAGTGAAAAATAGTGTCCATAAATTATAATCATTCAAATAGTATAATTTTTCTGTAGCTAAACTGTTATTGGGATCGTTCATATATTCATAACATACTATAGAATCTACTCTTTCATTATTTTTATAAGATATTAACTCTATCTCCATAGAATATGGATTGTTAGTTTTTCCTTTTTTCAATTTTAATTCAATATTATTTTTTAGTTTAGAAATTGCTATTTCATGGTTATTTAGACTACTAAACTGGAGATAATAATTTTTTTTTATTTTTGAAATTGTACATGGCCCCGAGGCATCTTCTTTACAAGTTTTATTTATAGATAATATAAATTCTTTGTTTGATACCAATTTTTCCCCGTAAAAATTATTATATGATAAAGAATTTTTGTCTATTCCCCCTACTGCATATACAGTTTTAATATTGTATGTAACAAATATTGTAATCAATAGTAGAATTTCAATAGTAACTAGTTTTTTCATGTTATGTTATGTTATGTTATTTTATTTCCTTTATAGAGCTGTCATCAAAACCTGAATGTAAATGAGAATCATGCAGAGTTCTTTTTGTCTCTGGTGTGGCACTTTCATATCAGGCGTGTAAACTTCTAAATCCTGACCTATTTTATTCTTAATCATTGTGACATTTTACGATTCCTTGTTTATCACGATTTTCACACGAAATCGATTCCAATAGCTTGAAATGCCCACTGTTATCTATTTTATAATGCCTCCATTTTTCAATATCATGCGTTTCTTCACTACCAACATAATTTAGTAACCAAATATTCTTAAAATCTTCATCAATATAGTAATACTGTATAAAAGCAGCCGAGTCTAAAATTCTCCAGCTATAAATGGATAATCTATCAATTAATTTATTATCTTTTTCAATATTTAAATACATTTCGAAACCAAACTCTTTGTGCGGTTTTTTAGTTAAATTGTATTGATATTCTCCTTTTTGATATATCACTTTCTTTTTGTCAAATAAAGTTTCACTAACTTTACTAAAATAAGAAGCTAATTCGTGCAAATCACACTCATTATAAAAGTATGAATTATAATAAGATCCATCATCAGGGAAATCACACTTCTTATTCATATCATCTACAATTTTTTTATTAGTCAACATTGGATGACCAAACCAACTAAATTCACGATTTGGTATCTTATAATTAAATCCTCTATAGGTTACAGGTGATCCGTTATTTTTTTCTATACGCTTCGAAAATGTTATCAAGTAACCTGACTTGGTCAAAAAAACAAAATAATTGTCGATCCTTATTAAATCAGTCAAACCTTCTTTTAAGCATAAATCATCTTTGTCATTATTAGGAAATTTTATTGCTTCAAATTGATATCCTAAAGGGATTTTTTCCTCTGAAAAAATTTTTTTATACTCCTCTACTTTTTCTGTGGTTTTCCAATAAGATAAAGGGGAAGCAATATCTGTTGTCGTCTCATACGCAATAAAACAAATTGTATCGACTATAACTTCTCCATCAATTAATATGAGTTTAATTTTCGAATATCTTTCTATTAAACTTTCTCTTTCAGAATCGGATCCTCCTCCAGAAACAGAATTTTTTGAAACTTTATAAAAATCCCAAATATCCGGAGATTCATTTGAATGTACATATCCTATAGAAAACATAAAAAATAAAATCAAAGTTAAACAATTTTTTTTCATTTCACATTATCCTGCTAATTTAAAATTTCGAATTATTCAATTGCTTTAATTGCATTAAAATCAAATTTTTCTGTATGCAAATGACTATTATGCCAATCCAAAATTGACATTTAGCATTGTCAAAGTTAATGATATTTTTTACTAATCGTTTTGATAAAGTGCTCTCTGTGTCAATTAAATTGACACAGAGTTATGTAAAATCTTGAGCATCAATATAGGCTAGTAAAAGTAATGAAGAAAGCACCTTATTATTCTAATTTATATTTAGTCACATTCATTATTCAAAGTTAATATTACCTTTATCATCAATAAAATAATAACTTACCTTATGTTGTTCAGTCATAAGCTTGTTTGTTTCTATACCAATGCAATATTCTGATTCTATTATTTCAAATTTCTTATTTTTATAAATACGTGTTTTTTTATTGATTGAGCATTCTGCTTGTGCACCATCCACAACAATCATTTTGCTAATCAGTTGATTACTCTTATCAAAAATCTGTAACTCAAGGGTTGGAAGGTTATAATATGAATCTTGATCATTATGATCCCAATAAGCAAAAAGAAACACATTTAGATTGCTATCAAGTGGAAGCTTTTTAAATAATATAGCTTTACCTGTGTAAGGTTTTCTATGCTCAACCATACTTAATAAAGGCGTATTAGGGTCAAAAAGTGCGTTTAGTGGGTTTTTTTTATCATAAACTTGATTATTATCAGCAAAAAAGTCTTTTAAAGAATGATAGGACGATGTTTTTTTTGAATATCCCTTAAATTCATAAAGAATATTATTGGGATCTTTATTTTTATCTTCTGCGAAAGAAAATAACGAAATCAATAAAATGCATATAGGGAAAAATTTAAATCTAATCATTTTTAATCCTGTACATTTATAATTAAGTTAAAATCAAAACTGCCGTGGTTTTTTACTATTAAAAACAATTTATAATTTATCTAAATATGCACAACCTTCAAATATTTCACCTTTATAATCAATAAAAATTTCATATATTGAAGTTATCTCATCAAGATTTGCTTCACAAAAAGTTCCTTTGGGAAGACTGCGAATTAAGCCATATACACCATCTTTAGAATGAAAAATAACCAAAAAATTTCTTGTTAAAGAAGAATTTTTTATATCTATGGCAATATTTATATTTTTTTCTTTTAGAGATATGAATTGCAATTTATTCTTACTTATTTTAGCATTCCAAAATGGTTCATAACCATTAGCATAAAAACCTATAGAGTTTTTGTTAACTTTATCCCAAAAATTATGTGGCGATAACATATCTGTTTGTTCCATTTTCTGTAACTCTGATAAATTTATCCAATCTATCATTCCATTTTTAAGATTTAAGAAATTCTGCTTACCATTTTCCATGCTTCCTAAAGATAAAAATTCTTGATAGGATGAATTAGTATATACCTCTTGAGCTAATAACAAGTTAGGTAATAGCAAAAATAATAAAATTAATTTTTTCATATAATAACCTTATTTTTTATGCGGATTTCCAGATAAAATTGGAGGCCATGAATATTTATCATTTGCAAATGGAATTTTTGATTTGCTATATCCCCAGTACCGTTCATGTTCGAAATGAGGAATATCATCTATCGGTACATTTCTACTTCTTAAGATAGAATAAAATTTATTATAATCAAAATCTGTAGGATCACCATGACCATTTGGAATGCCTCTATCAACTTCTATATGAGGTACGATAATTGGCCAACATCCTTCAATATCGGAAGCTTCAATATATAAATCAGCAAGAGCTTGATATTGGTAATCTGTAGGTACATCTGGACTTTTATAATTGATTTCGACATGGAACATTCTTCCTTTTAAATTATTTCTAGATTCAGCTTTTGTAGCCCATACATTTTTTTCGGTAAAAGGCCATATTTCAATTACATCCCCATTTCTCATAATATATTTATGAGCTTTACTCCTTATTTTTTTATCTGGATTGTTAACATTATTTATTGCCTTGATAGTCTCTTCTGACATATTTCCATCAGTACAATGTAAAACAAAATGACTTCTATAGTCAGGTGTTATAGGACAAACGCCTTTATTTTTTTCAACTTTAAAATAATCCATCATTGCTACCGGATGAATAAACCACGCCTTCCCATCAGCATTCAGCGTGGCTGGTGGAGCTGAGTCTGTTGGGGTGGTTGTGGTATTGGTTGTCTCGCCATTTTCTGGAGGCGTGTCTTGGGGTTGATTCAACTTAGCTAAGCCTTTAGCAACATCATCCCACCATAACATTTTCTTGATTTTCTCTTTGGTTTTGTCCCAAGCCATGACTTTGTCTTCTAACTTTTGTACCTTTTTATAAATTTCGATTTGTTCTGCGTTCAATTTCTGCTTTGGATTGCTTTTGTAGTCTTTTGGAAATCGGTCAATTTTTCTTTTTAGCTCTTCAAACCCTTTTTTTTCTAACTGTTGTTTACTAGTTTCTAACGTGTTGATATAAGCATCCAGTTTTGCTTCGTCGCCTTCCGTTAAATAATCCAATACATTGCTGACATTTTCTGTCATTTCACTATTTAACGCTTCCCATTTTGGCAATTTGCCCTCCGAATCCAGTTTGCCATACCATTCACTCTCATAATGGATTAACAGGCGACCCAGTGATGAGGCTAATATTGGTTTATTAATTATCCCGTTAAAGCTATTAATATCTATCTTCGCATATTTCTGATCGCTAGAATTGTATTGCTTGTCTAATATTGTTAATGTTTCTTTTATTGTTGGCGTGTATTGTTCAAGTGATGCATTATCCTTATTTCTGCTTAAGGTTTTTTTAGCACTCAGATAAATGTCTTTCAGACTGGCATTTTCTTTAATTTGTTTAAAATCAAACCAATCCCAGCAACTCACTTTCTTCACGCCTTCGCTTTCGGTTGATAGCCAACCGGGAGAGATAGTGATATTTTTATCGTCAAGGGCTTTTTCTATGTATATCCATAAGGTATCTTGCTCATCCACCGCTCGATGCTGGTGTGTTTTTACGTTATTATCACTCATATCAAGTAGGAGTGGTGTGCCAATATTATAATTGCTGCTCGTTAATTGGCTAGCTTGTAAGGGGTGTTTACTCCATGCCTCGGTGTCTGAGGCTAATTCGATTTCATTATTCGCGTTTGCTTTTTTGGCTCTCTCCTTAGTATTTTCAATCCATAATGTTTTTGTGTCAGTTGCAGAGGTTTTAATTTCTATTTGTAGCCAGTTTATGTTGGTTTCTTTACTAAGCACCTTTATTTTGCTGCCTTTAAGTGGTGTACCAACGGTGGTGTCGGCTAGACTTGGGCGCGTCAGTATTTTGGCGCCTTTGGATATAGCTAATAATGTTTTTGCTTCATCAGCTATTTTACTCGCCTCTGCTTGCGTTTGCGCAATGTACTTGGGTAAGTCTTCACAGGTAAAACATTCAACATGTAAATTTGGTTGAAATTCGCTCCCTTTCATACCTTGTGCAAGCGGTAGGGTTTCTATATCAATATAATTCCCCTCTTTATCTTTTTTTTTATCAATCGCCTTATCTTGATTATGACCAATATGTCCAACTAAATCACCGGCTTCAATTGGAAAAGGCTCGTCTAATACCACAACTTCATTATATTTTTTACCTCTAACTACATTTTCAAGACAATCAAAATAAACGTATTTTTTCCCAGCTGGCAAAGGAATAGTGGGGCTTCCATCTCGAATCACTTCAACTAATTCAACATAATTTTTTGGCGCTTTGGTACCTGATATTTTAATTTGAGTACCTTCTGGTAGCATGGAAATAATATTTTTTTTACTTTCATCCTTTATTCTTAGCCCTTTTGTTTTCTAATTGAATTGTTTACTAAATTTGGAATATTTACAGTACAAGGCAAGCCCCAAAACAAAGTGCATAAGTTTTAAAATAAACTTCATTTCTCCAGTTAATTTTCTATCTGGTTTAGCTTGTTATCTATTTTTTCTATTTGTTGTTTTATTTGTTCTGTTAAACAACGGGTAATTTTATGGGTAAAGGTGGTCGCTTCATTATGGTAAACTGGTGGCGGTATCATTAAACAAGCTTTATTAATTTGCTTATCTATTACCTCAATAGAATCTTTGGGCTCGTTTTCTTTTGCTTGAAGTAATGCTAATTTTTTAACTAAAAGGTCATGATAATAGTTGTAAGATTCTATATTGCAAGTCGTATTATATTCATCTTGATAACAAGTTCTAAGTTTATCCGTTTCAAAATTTGATGGTTCAGATTTATCGGGCACTTCAAATTGATCTGGATAAATAATACGATATTTATAACCATCATCAAATAAAAATTCTTTAAGCTTAAATTGCAAATTTTCTTTATCAATTTGATAATGTTTCCAAAATACTGGCTGAATATAGCTACCAAAGTCTTTTACTAATAAGATATAAATATTTCCATTAGGATTAATATAATAATATTGATTACTTAACCAATAATAACTGATGACGTCATAATAAATATTTGCTAATGTAATTGTATCTTTAATATTCCCTTGATAAGTAAGTGATAAATTCAGTGCATTAACTGGATAACTATTATCATTAATTGTTCTATTAAACTCTTTTTTATTAATAATTAGCTTCAGCTCACCGTTATCGTATATATCAATATTCTTATTAACAACCTCATATAAATTATTAAAATAAGGAGCAATTTGGTTTATTGGGCAACTTTCCCTATTTTTTTCTCTTTCATTATTAGTAAGTTGCCAAAAATCATGTATTTTTTGACAATCTTTTTCCAATTGTCCCATACCTATAGATTCAATAATGGGCACACCTTTGTAACCATCAGCAACATCAAATTGCTTGCTGTACACATATGAACTAAATGCCAGTAAAATCAACGAAAAATATAATGAAAACTTCATCACTTAACCCTTTATAATTAATGATATTATTTAATTTTATTGAAAAAACCAGAACGGCTCATTTGGTATTTAATTTCCTTAGTCTGAATATCATTTTTTTTAGGATCTTCATCGAATTCAAAAAGGTTTTGTTGTTGATGTTGTTTTATCAAGATCTTTCCATTTGTTTTTATAACAAAATCATTCCAGTAAGATATTTCGCCATTTTGTATTTTATAAAGCACTATGGCATCAATTAGATTATTTTGAGCATCAAAACTATTCAACTGAAAAGTAAAAACATTAGCATCATTCTCGCCAATAGCCATATAAATAATTCCCTTATATAAAATACCTTCATAATAAAAATAAATATGTGGAAAATAGAATGCACTTTTAGCTAAATATTCAAATAGTTTAGGCTTAAATGAAAATTCTTTATTAGAGAATCTTAATGGAAAAGGCATATTAGGGGATAGCTTTATACCGAAATCACTCCAATAATAGTATTTTTCTAATTCCTTAGAAGAATAAGGCAATTTTATTTTCTGATAATAATGTAAATCATTTTTTTCATTTACAGAAAATACAGCATTTATATTGGAGAACATTAATAGGAAGATAATTATAAAACTATTTAAAAATTTCATTATTTAATTTCCTTGATTTTTTCTTCTTTTGATATATAGCTAATACTTTTTCAAATTTAGATAGTTTATAATTTTTTACAATATAATAGTCAAATTAGTCATTATTTGAGGCCGCCTTAAACACATGAAATACGAAATTTTTATGTATTCTGCTTTTAGCTTACACAAATAAAAAAATACCTATATGAGAAACTTTGAAACTAGCAATTAGCGATTGGTATGTCCACACAGAGTTATGTAAAATATTGAGCATCAATATAGGCTAGTAAAAGTGATGAAGAAAGCACCTTATTATTCTAATTTATATTTAGTCACATTCATTATTCAAAGTTAATATTACCTTTATCATCAATAAAATAATAACTTACCTTATGTTGTTCAGTCATAAGCTTGTTTGTTTCTATATCAATGCAATATTCTGATTCTATTATTTCAAATTTCTTATTTTTATAGATAGATGTATTTATATTTTTGTTCATAACCTTTTAGATAATTCACCTATCGAGGCTTTTTCTTCTACGCTACTAAATCCTGACCAATGCTATTCTTAATTATTATGACATTTTACGATTCCTTGTCTATCACGTTTTTTACACGAAATCGATTCCAATAGCTTAAAATGCCCACTATTATCTATTTTATAATGCCTCCATTTTTCAATATCATGCGTTGAGTCACTACCAACATAATTTAGTAACCAAATATTCTTAAAATTTTTATCAATATAGTAATCCTGTTCAAAAGCTGCCGATTCTAAAATTCTCTGTTTATAAATGGATAATCTATCAATTAATTTATTACCTTTTTCAATATTTAAATATATTTCGAAATCAAACTCTTCGTGCTGTTTTTTAGTTAAATTGTATTGATATTCTCCTTTTTGATATATCACTTTCTTTTTGTCAAATAAAGTTTCACTAATTTCACTAAAATAAAAACCTAATTCGTTCAAATCACACTCATTATAAAAGTATGAATTATAATAAGATCCATCATCAGGGAAATCACACTTCTTATTCATATCATCTACAATTTTTTTATTAGTCAACATTGGATGACCAAACCAACTAAATTCACGATTCGGTATCTTATAATTAAATCCTCTATAGGTTACAGGTGATCCGTTATTTTTTTCTATATGCTTCGAAAATGTTATCAAGTAATCTGACTTGGTCAAAAAAACAAAATAATTGTCGATCCTTATTAAATCAGTCAAACCTTCTTCCAAGCATAAATCATCTTTGTCATTATTAGGAAGTTTTATTGCTTCAAATTGATATCTTAAAGGGATTTTTTCCGCTGAAAAAATTTTTTTATACTCCTTTACTTTTTCTGGAGTTTTCCAATAAGATAAAGGGGAAGTCATCTTTGTTGTTGTCTCATATGGAATAAAACAAATTGTATCAACTATAACTTGTCCATCAATTAATATGAGTTTAATTTTCGAATATCTTTCTATTAAACTTTCTCTTTCAGAATCAGATCCTCCCCCTGAAACAGAATTTTTTGAAACTTTATAAAAATCCCAAATATCCGGAGATTCATTTGAATGTACATTTCCTATAGAAAACATAAAAAATAAAATCAAAGTTAAACAATTTTTTTTCATTTCATGTTATCCTGCTAATTTAAAATTTCTAATTATTCAATTACTTTAATAGCATTAAAATCAAATTTTTCTGTATCAAATGACTATTATGTAACTTATCACCATCTACTACTCCTGATATTCCACTAAATAAGTTATAAATTTCTTCTCCTATTCGAAAAGTTCGAAAATGAAATTTAGCTAAAGCATTAACAAATGCTTTATCTTTTTTCCAATCTGATTGTAAATACCCCAAACTTAGTACACAACTCACGTAGAAAATCATGCTGCTTGTTTTAGTGTTTTATACTCAATCGGTGTCATGTTATTTAATGCCTCATGCGGTCTTTCGGTGTTATAAACCGTTAACCATTCTTCAGTTATTCTCCTTGCTTGCGCTAAGTTGTTAAAAAGATATAAATCGAGTACTTCAGTACGATAGGTACGATTAAATCGTTCAATATAGCCATTTTGATAAGGGCTACCGGGCTGGATATAATCAATGGTTATATCATGTGATTTAGCCCAGTTTATAAAGGTTTTTCCTGTAAATTCTGGCCCATTATCGACCCGTATTTTTAATGGATACCCATGATATTCGGCCAGTTTATCTAAGTAACGGGTAATCCTTCCTGCTGGTAAGCTTACTGCAATATCAATACCTAACGCCTCACGATTAAAGTCATCGATGACATTGAATGTCCTAAAGCGACGTTGATTACGACTACTGTCACTCATAAAATCCATTGACCAACATTCACCTTGTTTATTGGGGACTAATAACCTTTCCGGGCATCGTGGAGGAATGCGTTTTTTACGCTTTACCCTGAGATTAAGCTTTAATTCACAATACACCCGATATATCCGTTTATGATTCCATTGATAGCCGAGCTTTCTGATACGATTAAAACATTTAGGAAAGCCTCAGCGTAAATGCCGGTCTGTGATAGCATTCAACACCGAAACAATCACCGAATCATCCTGTAACTTAGCTTGATAATAGTAAGCACAACGGCTTAAGCCAACAATGGCACAGCTCATAGCAATAGTAACTGAATGATTTTGTTGTAGTTGCTGTGCCCACGTTTTACGTGCCTCAGTTGGCACTAAAGCTTTTTTATGATTTCTTCCTGAAGCTGGGATTTTAAGCTCAGTTCGGCAAACATCTGCTTAAGCTTGCGGTTTTCCGCTTCGAGTTCTTTTAGACGTTTGATGTCTGAAATTTCCATACCGCCATATTTTTCCCGCCATTTATAAAAAGTTGAATTACCCATGCAATATTTACGGCACAGCTCTTTAACGGGAATACCCGCTTCAGTTTCTTTTAAAATAGCTACGATTTGATGTTCAGTCATTTTTTTCATCATTAAATCCCCTTTTCTTTTATCATAGAGAATTTTCTACTTTTTTGCTGTACTATTTTAGGGGGTAGTTACAGGTCCCTTTTTCAGCACTTTCATCATCACAAAGGTAATTTGTAAACTGATAAGATTTAGAATTAATACGAAACCAAGCCTCGTCTACAGATGTTTTATTTAAACAAGGCTCTTGAGCATAACAAATAACACTGGTTGTCACCATGGCTATTAATAGTGTTATTTTTTTCATAAAAATCTGATTCCTTATTACTATTTTTTATTGTAAGTTTTATTAATATATTTTTTTACTTCTGTTGCGGTTTTATATTTGAAAGAAGATATAGTTGAATCAGACATACCTTCCATTCCAGTTAACTCTCTATCATGATAAAGAGTCATATTTTTGACAAATTTATTCTCTTTATTATTTGATTTGTTATATGCATATACTTGATACAATTTTCCATATGTACCAACTCCACGACTATTTATTTCCCATGAAATAATAACAAAAACAGTTTTATCTTTTAGCACCTTATCAAAAAATACTGACTCGACTTGTGGCTCTCCGCCTTCTATTTCATAGTTGTCTATTATTTGAAATTTTTCTAATTTAAAATCATCTAGATATTTCAAAACAAAATCAACAGAACCATTATCTTTTCTAGTAAAAAATAATTCTCCATTTTTATACCAAGATATATTAAACGGCCCATGTATAATAGTAGCACCTTCTTCACTAAAGGCTAAAGATGAAAAAATTAACCCAAAAACAAGCCATAACACACCTATTTTTTTTAACATCTTTTTACTCCTCATCTAAACCAAGTAATCTAGCAAGCCGATTAAATCTTTGTTTCCTATCATTATATCCATTTTGACCACCATTAACGAGCTGAGTTACTTCTTGCACTGTTCCTGATTTAGCAAGGTCTTTTAATTTAACAAAATGATTTATATCGCGATTGGGCCTACCTGTTTTAGTAAACCAAAATACAAAGGCTGATTCAATTCCATATTGTGTTGAACTTATTAATAAATCAGGATTAGCAACAAAATCTTGAATATCATCGGGATTATTTTTGTTATGAACATTTGTAAAATTATTATAGGCATCTTTACCTGTTAATTGAATCATTCCTCTACCTCTATAACGATAACCATCCCCTGATGATTCATCACCATTTCCCATTCTATTTGCATAAACATAATTTGCCAAATTTTCAGGATTTCTTTCATAATAAGAAGTATTAGTCCATAATTTAGGCCTAAGCTGTCCTAAATCACAGCTATCTTTTAGTTGGTTATATTTCCCTCCCTTACAACCATATACTTGCTTCATTCTAGATGAGCTAAAATATAATTTTTCACTATCTGATTTAAATCCACTTTCATGCCCAATTTGTGAAAGGAAATGAGCTATTTCTTTAGATTCAACTAATCCATACACTAAAGCATATTGATTGAGATAAGGTAAAATTTCAGCGTAATAACTTTTTACCCCTGTTGGATGAGAGGCGATTAGCATTTCCATTGTTATCATTGAATCATTAGCAATAAATGCTCCCATCGCCACCGGATGAATAAACCACGCCCTACCATCAGCACTAAGCGTGGCCGGTGGGGCTGAGTCTGTTGGGGTGATTGTGGTATTGGTTGTCTCGCCATTTTCTGGAGGCGTGTTTTTGGGTTGATTCAACTTAGCTAAGCCTTTAGCAACATCATCCCACCATAACATTTTCTTGATTTTCTCTTTGGTTTTTCCCAAGCCATGACTTTGTCCTCTAGCTCTTGCGCTTTTTCACAAATTTTGATTTGTTCTGTGCTTAATTTTTGACTTGGATTGCTTTTATAGTCTTCTAGGGAGCGGTAAATTTTTCTTTTTAAATAGCCATGATACTCCGTTAATTTATCCAAATAACGAGTAACTCTACCTATCGGTAAACTAACGGAAATATTAATGTCTAACACCTCACGGTTAAAATCATCTATCGTATCGAAGGCTCTAAAACGGTGCGGGATTTCCAGTCATTGCCAAGCTCTTGACAAAATAGCTCCAATATTATTCATACAGTGGATTTTCTATTGATTTATTTTTAGTTTTTTAGGTGCTTATTAGGATTTAAGATTATTGTAACTATATTTAAATCAACACTACTTCTTTTTCTTTATGGTAGAAGCTAAATGACAAGCATCTGTTAAATTATTTTTACAGGCTTGATTAAGCCAGAAAAATGCTTGCTTATAGTTTGACTGAGCCATTTCAATAATTCCTAAATTAAGTTGAGCAAAAGCATTATTCTTTTCAGCTGCTTTTTTATACCAATAAAGACCTTTTTTATAATCTGTATCTATTCCACTACTTGTCAAATATAAATTACCCAATTCAACTTGAGCGGCTGTATAATCTTGTTGAGCCGCCTTTGTTAGCCAATATAATGATTTTGAACTATCAGGTTTAACTCTCCAAAATCCAAATCTATAATTAACCCCTAAAGAGTATTGAGATTGTACATGATTTTGTTTTGCGGCTTTTTCTAACCAAATAATAGCTTGTTCATCATTGCCCAGTTCTTCATAAATAATGGCTAAAGCAAACTGAGCTTCTGCATATCCTTGTTGCGCTGATTGTTGATACCAATAAAAAACTTTATCATTATATTTTTTATCAATATTTTGAGATAAAAGCAGATTAGCCAAGGAATATTGAGCAATCTTATCGCCATTTTCCGCCTGTATAATTAAATTATTTTTGTTAGTATCAGCAGTTAAAATATTAGAGTGACACAGCATAAAAGCTAACATTATCATTAAGACGAGTTCCTTATTTAGGTATTTCATTAATTTCTACGTCCTCTGTTTCATATAAATCGCTATAATTAAAAATTTTTTTAGTTAAGACCTTACCATTTTTATCGTAGGTTATAATGATTTTATAATCTTTACCAAACTCATCTGGGTGATAATACCTTGTACGAATAAGCATACCCAATAAATCATATTCATACCAATTACCCACAAAAATACCTGTCGCATTATAATGTCCTTGACAACCTTTTTCTTTTACTTGACCATTTGGATAATAATCAATAAGAAATGAATAACAAAAAGGAGTATTTGAATTACTTGATACTATTAATGATATGGCGTAAGGATCAAAATTTTCCTTAACAGAGTTAGCAAAAGAATGACAAACAATAAATAAAAAGATGGGTAGTAAAATAATCATTTTTTTCATTATGCAACCTTTTAATAAAATTTTTTAATATTTTTTAGTAACCCTTCATATAATTGTTGAGCAATTAGATCAATATTTGAAAATAAGGCTTTTGCATCTTTAGGTGATGTAATAAATCCTAACTCAACGAGAACTTTACGTTTGGTTTTATTTGAAGTTCTTAAAACCTGAAGGTTTCTTACATCTTTTTTGGGGGAAGATGATTCAACAGGAACCACATTATAATAACTAAATATATCTACCGCTAACTCCTTACTAAGTGCAACAATTTCGCTATCCGATATGTTCGGATAGATTACATGGGAACCAGATGCAGAATAATTTAAAGCACCATCAGCATGAATAGAAATAAAATAATCAGCATTATTTTTATTCGCTAGATCAATTCTAGCTTGTCTTGTCTCTGGACCATCTATACCTTTGATACGCCTTTCAGTCCGAGTGAGAATAACCTTATAACCTTTTAGTTCTAGTAATTTTTTCAGTTTTATGGATACATCGAATACTAATCCTCTCTCATTTTTCTCAGGATCTTCTGTATCCGATATAATCAATGTTGTATCATCAATAACTTCTTGTGGTAAAGTTTCGATATTTGCTGTAGCTGTTTTATTTTTGCTTATCTTATAAGTATATATCTTAGCTGTAGCACCTGAACTTCCTTTCTCATATCCGTGACCAGGATCAATTACAATTGTTAATTCGCTATTTTTTAACGCAAACATTTTCATTGCTACAGGATGAATAAACCACGCCTTACCATTATCGCTAAGGGTAGCTGGAGGCGTGTTTTTGGGTTGATTCAACTTAGCTAAGCCTTTAGCAACATCATCCCACCATAACATTTTCTTGATTTTCTCTTTGGTTTTGTCCCAAGCCATGACTTTGTCTTCTAACTTTTGTACCTTTTTATAAATTTCGATTTGTTCTGCGTTCAATTTCTGCTTTGGATTGCTTTTGTAGTCTTTTGGAAATCGGTCAATTTTTCTTTTTAGCTCTTCAAACC
Organism: Gilliamella sp. WF3-4; assembly: GCF_001690275.1. GTDB lineage: Bacteria > Pseudomonadota > Gammaproteobacteria > Enterobacterales > Orbaceae > Gilliamella > Gilliamella apicola_C. The sequence goes on from NZ_LZGW01000030.1 coordinate 118,406, forward strand.
CTTTTTTTTCTGACTGTTGTTTGCTTGTTTCTAGCGTGTTGATATAAGCATCCAGTTTTGCTTCGTCGCCTTCCGTTAAATAATCCAATACATTGCTGACATTTTCTGTCATTTCACTATTTAACGCTTCCCATTTTAGCAATTTGCCTTCTGAATCAACTTTGCCATACCATTCACTTTCATAATGGATTAATAGGCGACCCAGTGATGAGGTTAATACTGGCTTATTAATTATCCCGTTAAAGCTATTAATATCTATCTTCGCATATTTCTGAGCGCTAGAATCGTATTGCTTGTCTAATATTGTTAATGTTTCTTTTATTGTTGGCGTGTATTGTTCTAGTGATGCATTATCCTTATTTCTGCTTAAGGTTTTTTTAGCACTCAAATAAATGTCTTTCAGACTGACATTTTCTTTAATTTGCTTAAAGTCAAACCAATCCCAGCAACTCACTTTCTTCACGCCTTCGCTCTTGGTTGATAACCAGCAATCAACCTTCTCCGTATGACCAGTTATTAAAAGCATTCCCCCGAATCCATTTAATTATTTCACCGTGCTTTTTACTATAACTGGCAAATACACAAAATTTAGGGGAGGGTTTTGTTATTCCATGTATGAAAATCAATACCTTTCCTTTCCCATATTCCTATTACTTTTTTAAATAATTTTTGAAATTTTTTGCATGTACTTTTAGTATGCCTTTTTTTGAAGATATTTGCCATTCCAGCCAGAAAGTGCAAATAACTAAATGATTTACCACGCCGTTATTTATTCTGAAGTAGCAAGATCTTTTATATTTATTTTATAAAAATCCAAACATTGATTAAATTTTATTTCTAACGCTTTGTTATAAATAACTTTGACTGGGTTTAATTCATCATATGTAATATTTTCCATGCTTTTTCGTTTATAGTTGTATTTCAACCAACCTAATGTAGCCAACATTCCTCTATTTTTATTTTTTTCTGTATCAGAGTCATAGACTTTGAAAAAAATTGAATCATCATTAACATAAATATCATATAAATCAATAGTTAAAGTTGCCCTTGATGTTACTTCTGGAAGAAAATCACTAGCTTTAATTATTTCTTCAAAAATAGATACACAATCGATCGATTTGGCATTTGCATTACATGTTATACTTAAAATTAACAAAAATTGTAAAACAAATATTATCGTAGCTTTAATTTTTTTTTGCATTTTCTTCCTCTATTTTATTAACAATTCTTGGAATAATTTTATTTAATATGTTTTTATAGGTTTCTTGAACAACAGAATTGGTCGAATGCCAACGAGCATAATTACCATTATATTTATTAATATAGAAAACTAAATACTCCATTGCAGCTAACACAGAAGGGAAAATTATAAACTCTTTAGGCCTATCTTTTATTTGAACATTTCCTCCCTGCTTACTCAACCCAACATTTTCAAATAAATATGTAGTTCCTATAGGAGTATAATTTGGATTTAATAAAAAAAATTCTTTATCCCAGCCATAATATGGAGGTGAACCAAAAGACTCCATTCCTCCTGTTCCTGTCTTCTTATATTGTAAAGATTTAAAATGTGCAGTTTCAGAACGATACATTCTTTCAATTATTATTGCCATATCTTTACCATACTTCGCGTATATAGCCCTTAACGCGAGTTCTGCATTTTCTAAAGTATAATTCCTTATAAGATTAATTTTCTCATTAAAATAACCAACCATTGCTACCGGATGAATAAACCACGCCCTACCATCAGCACTAAGCGTAGCAGGTGGGGCTGAGTCTGTTGGGGTGGTTGTGGTATTGGCTGTCTCGCCATTTTCTGGAGGCGTGTTTTTGGGTTGATTCAACTTAGCTAAGCCTTTAGCAACATCATCCCACCATAACATTTTCTTGATTTTCTCTTTGGTTTTGTCCCAAGCCATGACTTTTTGTTCTAGCTTTTGTATTTGTGTATAAATTTCAAGTTGTTCTTTGCTCAACTTTTCCTGTGGGTTACTTTTATAATCTTCTGGGAACCTTTCAATTTTTCTGCTTAACGCTTCAAAACCTTTTTTTTCTGACTGTTGTTTGCTTGTTTCTAGCGTGTTGATATAAGCATCCAGTTTTGCTTCGTCGCCTTCCGTTAAATAATCCAATATATTGTTGGCATTTTCTGTCATTTCACTATTTAACGCTTCCCATTTTGGCAATTTGCCTTCCGAATCCAGTTTGCCATGCCATTCACTTTCATAATGGATTAACAGGCGACCCAGTGATGAGGCTAATATTGGCTTATTAATTATCCCGTTAAAGCTATTAATATCTATCTTCGCATATTTCTGATCGCTAGAATTGTATTGCTTGTCTAATATTGTTAATGTCTCTTTTATTGTTGGCGTGTATTGTTCAAGTGATGCATTATCCTTATTTCTGCTTAAGGTTTTTTTAGCACTCAGATAAATGTCTTTCAGGCTAGCATTTTCTTTAATTTGCTTAAAATCAAACCAATCCCAGCAACTCACTTTCTTCACACCTTCGCTTTCGGTTGATAGCCAACCGGACGAAATGGTGATATTTTTATCGTCAAGGGCTTTTTCTATGTATATCCATAAGGTATCTTGCTCATCCACCGCTCGATGCTGGCGTGTTTTTACGTTATTATCACTCATATCAAGTAGGAGTGGTGTGCCAATATTATAATTGCTGCTCGTTAATTGGCTAGCTTGTAAGGGGTGTTTACTCCATGCCTCGGTGTCTGAGGCTAATTCGATTTCATTATTCGCGTTTGCTTTTTTGGCTCTCTCCTTAGTATTTTCAATCCATAATGTTTTTGTGTCAGTTGCAGAGGTTTTAATTTCTATTTGTAGCCAGTTTATGTTGGTTTCTTTACTAAGTACCTTTATTTTGCTGCCTTTAAGTGGTGTACCAACGGTGGTGTCGGCTAGACTGGGGCGCGTCAGTATTTTGGCGCCTTTGGATATAGCTAATAATGTTTTTGCTTCATCAGCTATTTTACTCGCCTCTGCTTGCGTTTGCGCAATGTACTTGGGTAAGTCTTCACAGGTAAAACATTCAACATGTAAATTTGGTTGAAATTCGCTCCCTTTCATACCTTGTGCAAGCGGTAGGGTTTCTATATCAATATAATTCCCCTCTTTATCTTTTTTTTTATCAATCGCCTTATCTTGATTATGACCAATATGCCCAACTAAATCACCGGCTTCAATTGGAAAAGGCTCGTCTAATACCACAACTTCATTATATTTTTTACCTCTAATGATATTTTCAAGACAATCAAAATAAACGTATTTTTTCCCAGCTGGCAAAGGAATAGTGGGGCTTCCATCTCGAATCACTTCAACTAATTCAACATAATTTTTTGGCGCTTTGGTACCTGCTATTTTAATTTGCGTACCGTCAGGTAACATGGAAATAATATTTTTATCTTTATCCCTGACTCTTAGCCCTTTGGATTTGACTAACTTACTATCTGTTCCCGTTATTTCAACTATCGGGTCGGTGAGTTGTTTTTTAGTGTCGTTGTAAATCCAACCAATAATTTTATTTCCCTTATAGTCATAAGGTGTTAATTCCGGAATCGAACAATATCCTTCCACTAAAGACGAAACAGCATACCATTTATAATCTTGTTCATGTAAATCAAGATTTAGATTCACTTTGGTACCCGCTTGTAATACAGCTAAAATATTAGTGCGCTTTGAACTATCCGCTGTCTTTCGTATATTTAACCCAGCTACGTAATCTAAGTCCTTATGCCCTACGCGGACACGATAAATATCCTGCTCCCAAAATGCGGGTGCAGGCTCTTTGGGGTTATCATCGTAGTATTGAGTATCAGCCAGATGCATATACAAACTATAAAAATAAAGACGGTGCCCGGGCTGTTTTTCTTTTTTAGTTTCTGCTGTTTCCGCGGTTGACGCTTCATTTGACGGCGTTGAGGTGTCGGTAGCTGGATTGGTAGTGGCATTAGATGATTCAGTGGCCTCAGTCGTTGTTGCTGATGTTTGCGTCGTGTTGTTATCCGTCGGGGTATTGCTTTCTGCCTCAGCGGCTTCTTCTACACGCTCCATTTCTAGCAAGTGCCTAACCAACACAAAACCCGTTGAGAAAAACCCCACTTTTTCGCCATAATCCACTTTTTGATAATGATCATTAACTCGATAAGCGATAACTTCACCCGAGGCAAGACAATGCACTTTTCGCTCTTTTGTGTCGCCTAATTTTTCAAGTACCGTCTCATCAAAATGGATCCCTCCATGCAACTGTTTGTTTATACTGACAGGATAAAACCCTCTAGATGCCGACATTAATGCGGTATAATAAGCATTAGTGCTTATTGGTTGTTTTTCATTGACAACAACTGGATATTTCCATTTTTTTATTGGTGTTAGTGCCATTGTTTGTACCTTTAGCCTGAAAAATCGATATGTTCACTATTTATTAATCTGATAAGCGCTATTTCAACATCACTTTTCAAGAAGTTGTCTGTGTTATTTTCTATACTTGCTGGCCCCATCTTTTGCATCACGTTACATTTAAGATACACATTATCTTGCGTGCCCAGTTCAATGCCTGCACTGCTGATTTTGATATAAGAGCCACCACAGATAAGCGTGAGTTTATCGCTGGCGGTGATAGTCACTTTGCCGTCAACGCTATCCACTTTGATATCTTGCTTAGCCGCCATATTGAGGTTGGCATTTTGGGCTTGCACTGCAATATCGCCTTGGTTGGCAAACAGTTTCATGCCTGATTTATGAGCAAATAGTCCTATTGCTTCGCCAGATGATACGGTGATGTTTTTTAATGCGGTGATATCGGTTTGGTTTTCACTGGTTAGGGTTAAGCTATTGCCTGTTGTCAGTTGGATGTTTTCTGGGCTGGTTAAGGCAATGCCTTCTTGCGCATAGGCCAGTAGGCCACTTTGAGTTAGCTCACTTAAGTTGGCTTTAAGCTGGTCTTGACTGTCGGTATCTGCGCTGTGTGCGTCGGACTGGCTAGCGGCATTTTGTAACGCTTTGGCAATCGATAAGGCATTTTCAAGTTGGCTTATTGCCGCTTGCATATCCAGTTGTTTGCCTTGTGCTTTCGGCTCGGTTTGGGTGGTTAAGTATAAGCCTTTGTTGGCAGCAATCGCCCCCCATTCATCCGTCCTCAGTTCAAAGCCTTCACCACGTTGTGCTTTTTTATTATCGACTAAATGCCCTAAATTAAGTTGGCTTTTGCCATATTCGGTGGCGAGTTTGATATGCTCTTGCCCGCGTTTATCATCCATGCGCAGTTTGTTGTTGGCGGGGGTGCGAATCACATTACGGTGTTTGTTAATGGTGGTCACATGGTCAGGGTGGGCGCTGTCGTGCATGGCATGGGCAATATACGGCCTATCGGGATTGCCATTCATAAAGGCAATCGCCACTTCCGTGCCGTCAATTAACGGGAAGTGAAAACCATAGGTGTTACCCGAATAAGGTTTGGCTAAGCGTACCCATAAGCTTTCAGTACCCTTTTTCCACGCTTTTAAGTCAAAGTTGAATTTAACTCGGTAGCGCCCGTGAGTGTCAATATAGCCATAGGTGTCATTATCAGGGCTAGTGACCCGTGCGGGTAAGGTGCCACTGACTTGTGGCCAGCGTATGGGCGCGGGGCGATAGGGTTTTAAGGCTTGATAGGGAATGGCGGTAAAGGTGAGTGCATAGGCATCAGTACGGTTACCTTGCCCTTGTACACTTAAAATGAGGATACCGTCATTAATATTCGTTAGCGGACTGCCGTTGATATTAATCCATTGACCGGGGGCAAGGTTATAGCGATTACTCTTACCTTTAATGATAATTTGCTGGCTAATCGCCTGCTCATGGCGGATTTTGGCATACCACTGACCGCTTTCAATGGTGTTATCTTGTTCAATACCGTCATCTTGCGGTGACGGGTTAGCGGTTTGTGGTTGGTTGGAGTTAGCGGCTTTATCATTTGGCTTACTCTGCTGACCTTGTCCGCTTTTATAATGCTCTTCGTAACGGTAATCAGTGCCTTGCGTGGTGGAGGTTTTCGGTTGGGTGTTGATATCGGTGAGTAAATCGGCTTTGGCATCACGGTAGTTATAGTCTTGAACGGTCACTGAGGCGGGTACCACTTCGCTATGTAAGGTGATATCCCAAACACTTTCTATGCCCGTATCGGCCATACCACTCGGCGGTTTATAGTCGATATTGGCCACCTGTGCATAGCCTTGTTCATAATCACTTAACACCATCACATCACAGTCATGCTCGGCGTGGGTTTCAAAGCGGAACCAGATACCGACATCGGCCAATAAGCGTTGAATAAATTCCAGGTCACTTTCTTGCCACTGGGTGATAAACTCCCGTTCAGGATAACTGTCTTTGAGCGCTAACCGGTAATCAATGCCGGTAAAGCCGTGACTGCGTAGCACTTCTTCAACCACACTGACCACGCTTTGATTTTGAAATATAGCACTATTTTTCCCTATCGCTAAGCGAGCTAATCGGGAAGATAACACGACTTGGTAATGAGCTTCATCTTTATTGACTGATAGCTGGCTAAATTCAGTGATAACCCCATGCAAGGTGCGTTTATTCGTCACGGCGGGCAAGTCGCTTAACGAACGAATAGCGGAAGTTAATGGCTTGTTAATAACAGGATTAAAGAAGAAAGTCGATTTTTGATTAAGGAACGCATCGGGCGATAAGGTTTTGTCAGGGCTGGTAAAGGTAATCACATAACGCCAAGGTTGGTTTAACTGCTCATTACCGTCAACATGCAAAACTGAAATTGGTGCGGTCAGCCCGTCAACGGTTAAGGTATAGCGGTTGTGACTAACGCCCCCTAAACCGGCCATTAAATGGCTAAACTCGCCACCGAGTTGCCCCAAAAGGCGATTAAGTTCATTCGACATGTTTTGCTCTCCTATTATTCCTCATAATTTATCTCGTTTGTTTTTATTTTAGTTATTATTTCATTTTATACTCATTATACTCAGCATGGCTGAGCGCAAAAAACAGACGGTTTAGCTAAAAAGCATACACTGTTTTAGTGTAAAATTTAATCTTTTTTTTAAATTGTTAAATAAATAGTGTTTAATATTAATTGTTTATATTAGTTAAATCAGTCAGTGATAACCGTTTAACGTTTTAGCTAAATAAGGGATTTAAGCCATTTGATGCTTTATGAAAAATAATTTATTAATCCCTTAAATTTAAAATGATTTTATACTGAAACGGTATAGATTCCTGAATATTTTTTACAAAAATCACTCTAATTTTTCGCCAATAAAATAGGGGGGTAATGCTTATATAAATAGCAAATTCATTCAAACAATCGAGAGAAAGTAGAAAGTGTAATATGTCATTTAATCGTGAGGTATCATCTGTAAATATTTAGCGGTTATAAAGATAGGGTGTTAAGATTAAATTCTTGATTAATCAATATAATAATGTGAGCGCATAAAGCGATTTTTGATAAAATGCCTTATGCGTTTTTAGTGAATTATTTTAATTATGAAGTGTAAACAACTCGGTGTTTTCTACACTTTATTTCATTTGAAACAGTGACATATTTTGCATGGTCATAAAGGTATATTGCGCCGCTTGTAAATTAGCTTGTAGCATGACATATTCTGAAATTGTTTCGTACCAGTCAACATCTTCAAGTTGGCTAATTTGAGTTTGAAATTCAATATCCAGTGTTTTACCTAGTGCTAATAGTCTATCAACTTCAGACAATACCGATCCGCCTTGCGCTCTAAGCGTTGAGATGTTATTAAAAGAATTATCTATTCCGTTGTGAGCCTTTGATAATCCATCCCTAAATTGTTGGACAGTCTCTTCATTGTCATAGTCTAAATCCATTTTTAACGCTTCAATTGCATAATCTATGCTTGCAAAAATATTACTTTCGGCGGGGGTTCCATCAGCTTGTTTTACATTTGCTCCCGTCATGAATACTTCAATGCCTGTAAAACTGAGTGCGATTTCTCGTGAGTCATCAATAAAAACGTTAACCGATGTTGTGCCGCCTACGTAACTTACTTCGCCAGATTCGTTTACAACAAAAGGTGGGGTGTCGTTTTTCTTGCCAGCAAAAAGATAGTTGCCATTAGTATCTTTTGAGTTGGCTAATGATAACAGTTGATCTTTTAAAACTTGTAATTTGTTGGCAAGATCTAATCTGTTTTCTTCATTTAATGTTTCGTTTGCTGCATAAACCAATGTTTCTTGAATTGTTTGAATAACGGTATTGGTTTCCGCTAAAATTGTTTCTTGACGGCTAAGTAATTTATCGGCGCTTTCACGGGTTGCTTGAAACTGTTCATTTTGCGCTTGAGCCTGTTTTATTATCAATGATTGTGATGCGCCCATCGGATCGTCAGACGGCGATAAGATCTTTTTGCCCGTGGCTAAATGCAAACCAGATTTTTGCCATCGGCTATTGGTATTTAAAATACTTTGTAAGTTTTTTTGATAAAGTGAGTTTGTACTAAGGCGCATTTTTTATCCTTTTATCATTTAGTTAAACCTAAAATGGTATCAAATATTGTTGTTGCCGCATCTATCACTTTTGCATTAGCTTGGTAATACTGCATATATACCTGCATAGAGATATATTCTTCTTCAATATTCACTCCGGATATAGATTGATTTTGTTCATAAATTTGCTGAGTAATATTTTTGCTTGATTGGGCAGATATTTTAGCCGTTTGGGTTTCACTGCCAATATAATTGACTAAACTTGTATAAGCACTTTTTAAGGTTGTTGTACCATTAACCAGTTTTTCATTTTGAATTTCTAGTAATTTGGCAACATTACGATTATCACCTGCGCCATTTTCTTCATCATTAATACCCGTTGCGAGTTTATTAACGTCTTTGACTTGTAATTGTAATGATGAGGCAATATCGGCAACGGGTTTTATCATAAACGAGTCACCAGGCATTGCATTGCCATTGATCTCAATACAAAGCCCATCAAAAATTAACTTACCATCTTCAATTTCTGGAGTGATTTGTTTATTATCAGATAATCGGGTAACAACCCAATTGTCACCATCAAATTCAATTTTATAATCAGAAGCTTTTACGTCGCAAACTGAGTTAAATTCGATTTTTGCCGAGGCATTACCTTGATTTTTTATATTGGTGATACAACTAGGGTGATTGTAGTCAAATAGCTTTTCACCCTGATTACCATTAATATCAACGCCTGACATATGCACTTCATTAAAACGTTCCGCCAAATTTAAGGCAATTAAACCTAATTGATTACGAGCTTCAGTTAATGGCCCGTCACGAAAGGTTAATAATCCGTTTAATGTGCCTGATGTAATATTTTGGCTAGTCAGTTCTTGTGTTGCTCCTGAATGATGCGTATAAATAATGGTATTTAATGTAGGATCGTCTTGCGATGGTTGCACCGATAATAGGTTAATTGAAGAGCCTTGGACTAAATTCAAGCCATTAGCCAGTGAAAGGTTATATTGCCCATTTTGTTCAGTAACGGTTATGCCAACGATTTCGCTTAACTCATTAACCAATTGATCGCGTTGGTCAAGTAATGCATTGGGTTCAAGCCCATTTCCCACCGCCTGTAAGTGTGAAATCTTTTGATTAAGTTCGGCGATTTGCTGAGTATAGGTATTAACCTTATCAATATTACTGCTTAACTCGGTATTGACATTAGCAATTTGATTTTTTAGGTTTTTTTCTGTTTTATTAAATTGATTCGTCAATGAGGTTAGATCGCTAATAACAGTTTGCTTGGTCGCGGCATCACCCGCATTTGAAGCAAGCTTATTTAAGCTTGCAAAGAGGTTATTGAGTTGTGATGAAATGCTATTATCATTTTCGGCTAATAAATTATCTACCTTTGATAATTCATTATAATAAGCTTTAATCGACCCATCTTGTGATTGTGATTGACGTAGCTGTCCTACAACAAAATGGTTAAAGGCGCGATTAACTGATGATACTGAAACACCATTACCCACAAAACCAAAACTATGTTGAGTTCCATTTGCTTGACGTAAAACTTGCTGTTGGCGATTGTAACCGATTGTATGGGCATTACTAATATTATTACTGATCACATTAAGCATATTTTGCGCTGCATTTAATCCACTAATTCCCGTATTCATCAATGAATTTGTCATAAAAACTCCTAAATATAATATATAGTTTCAGTTAATAATGTGATTATTAAAAGAAAGGGCTGTCTTCTATATCGGCGCAATTTCTCAAAACTTTAATGATTTTTTCAACTCATTAATGGATAGTTTGTCTGATTTCACTATCCAAAAAATAATGTGTTTTTATTTTTGAAATTATTTGACTATTTGATTATTTGATTATTTGATTATTTGATTATTGCTCGCTAATGGTTTTTGATTGTTTTAAAAAATCGGTACCTGTCATGTTATTTTCATTTTCAATATATTGTTGGGCATTTTTATTCAAAATTAAGATACTAATGCGACGATTAGCATCTTTGCTATAGTTTGGATTGTTTAGGCTTACTGTATCAGCTAACGCAATAATGCGAATAATCTTATTGGAATCTAAGCCACCAGCAATGAGTTCTCTTCTTGATGCATTGGCTCTATCTGCTGATAATTCCCAATTACTATAGCCACGATCCCCTGTTATATATTGCCGCTCATCGGTATGGCCAGATAAAGTGATTTTATTCGGTAATGAATTAATAATAGGCGCCAGTGCGTGCAAGATTTCTTGCATATTGGGATCAATGGATGTGCTACCAACACCAAACATGGGTTTATCATCGGAAGCTAAAATTTGAATCCGTAATCCGAGTTCAGTTAATTCAATAATAAGATTAGGCGCTAAGCTTTTAAGGCGATTATCTATTTCAAACGTTTCATAAATTTTACGTGCAGCTTCAAGAAGTAGATTTCTTTCAATATGTAGCTGCTCATATTCATTTTGTGATGCATTTAACATATGGGTTTTTTCTTCGCCAATTTGCTTACTCACATCATCGCCACCACCAGGAATCGGGCTTTCACTGTCGCTAAGGTTTTTCCCACCATTGTAGCCAAGAATTAAGGGCGTTCTGAAGTATTCAGCAATACCTTTTAATTCTTGTGGCGTTGATGTAGAAATTAGCCACATAACTAAAAATAGCGCCATCATTGCGGTCATAAAGTCGGCGTAAGCGATTTTCCACGAACCGCCGTGATGCCCACCGCCGTGCCCCGATTTTTTTTTGACAATTATTCTTACAGACTTATCTTTCATTATTAATTATTTTCATTTTGATTCGTGTTTTTGTCTTTAACTTCTTGTATGTATTGTTCTAATTCAAAAAATGACGGTCTTTCATGAGAGAAAAGTGTTTTGCGTCCAAATTCAATACAAATTTGAGGGGCATAATCATGCATACTGGCAAGAAGAATCACTTTGGTGCACTCTAACATTTTAACCACGCCAGCGTTTCTTTGCTTCAATAAGGCAGCTAGTGGTGACACGAAACCATAGGCAAGTAAGATCCCTAAAAAAGTCCCCACCATCGCATGGGCAATAAGTTCACCAAGTTCACTTGCTGGTCGATCTGCTTGCGCTAAGGTATTAATAACGCCCATGACCGCGGCAACAATACCAAATGCCGGTAAACCATCACCAATACTTGAAATGGCATCAACGGGTTTTTCCAGTTCATGAACGAAGGTTTCAATTTCTTCGCTCATGAGTGTTTCGATCTCAAATACATCCATATTGCTACTAATCATAAGTCGTAAATAATCAGTGATAAAGTCGCAGATTCTAGGGTTAGCTAAAATCTGTGGATAGGCTTTAAATAATTCACTTTCATGTGGATTATCAATATCAGCCTCAATGGATAATCCTCCACTTTGTCGGATCTTCGTTAATACGCTGTACATTAAATTAATTAATGTTAAATAAAGCGCTTTATTATATTTAGAGGTTTTAAATAGTTGTCCTAAAGATTGTAGTGTGGCTTTGATGACTTTCATTTCATTACTAACAATAAAAGCACCAACGGCTGCGCCTCCAATAATTAACAATTCGAGTGGTTGAAACAGTACGGCTAAATAACCGCCACTTAGCACATAACCAAGTAGTGCCGAGGCGATAACGACAATATAACCTATAATGATTAGCATTGGTTTTCTTCTTTCTCCATAAAATAACAGCTAAATTGCTTTAATACTTATTTTTAATACTTATTTAAGCAGTGATCTGTCTGGTCGTTGATGAATTTAAATAACTTGGTCTTGATAACACTTTCATGCATCTTTCGTCATTTTCTTTTTGAGTTTTATTATTTTTATCTGCTCTTGACGGTGGTTGACATAAGCTACAAGTAAAAGTATTTCGCGGATGATAAGCATGAGTAATAAAAAGCCCACGGCATTCCGTGCAACAGGATTGTTGCATCACCTTTTTTTCAACAAATTTGACTAAAATCCAAGCTCTAGTCAGCCCTAAAACAGGTTCTTCTTTATGCGAACATTGACATTGCTCTAAATAAAGTTGATAAGCTTTTAAAATAGTTTGAATGCCTGACTTGAGCCCATTTCTCACTAAAAACGCATAAGCATTATAAAATATACTGGCATGAATATTCGGTTCCCATGTCATAAACCACGATGTCGAAAAAGGCAATAAACCTTTAGGCGGTGGGCAGCCTTGAATCTCTTTATACAGTTTTATCAGTTTGTTTCGGCTTAAATTCGTTTCGCTTTCTAACATTTGAATTCTGCCACCAAGGGAAATCAATTTGATAGCGAGTTGGGTTTCTTTATATTTTTGAATAATACTTGTACCTGTCATCGTCATTCCTTAGCTACTTATTGATTGAATCTAATAGCAAACTTGATAAAAGAATCCCTGTATGCATCTGTTTTATATCTCTGACGCGGGATTCTTCTGTTAGTTTTTTCATCATTTCTGCATTTTCAAATCTTAGCTGAAATATGAGCTGATTGGTTTCGGATAAAACTAACATCTGAGCAGTACTTAAATGGCTAAGTATGTCAGCGGTTTGTTCATCAATACCTAATCGATACATTGCCATTACTTTATCTTTCTCAAGCATACGCTGGCTTAACAGTAGTGTTGAAAGATTTAAATGATGTATACATTTAAGAATATCGTCATCTAGTGTGTTTCCCAATTTAGTCACCAACCTATATCTGTTTTTCGCATAAAAAAACGAAAATTAGTAAAATTAAAGTTAAATATTTTTTTCTGCGCCTAAAGTTACATTTTTAAACGCGAAAGGTCAATAAAAAAATAATTTCAATTTATTTTCGATTGATTTCGATTTATTTAACTTATTTTTCTATTTTTTCTAACAGGAAACTTTACTTTGTATTCTTTTTATTGCTTGGCTATGCAATTGGCTTACTCTTGATTCACTAATATTCATTACCTTACCAATCTCTTTTAAATTAAGATCTTCTTGGTAATAAAGTGCTAGGACAAGTTTTTCCTTTTCTGGTAGATTTTCAATTTGTTGGTTAATGATGGTGTAATTTTCATCGCTGATAATTGCCGAAAAAGGATTATTATCCTCGCCATGCTCAATGATGGCATCAATGTTATCGCCTAACTTTAGTTGGATCTCATCAAATGAGCCTATCTGGCTATAATTCGAATCTAATAAAATTTTATGATATTCAGTAAGGGATAATTGCAAATATTCGGCAATCTGATGATCGTTAGGAGCGACGCCTAATGTTTTCTCTAATTCATTGATTGCCGCTGTGACATCTTTTATTTTTTTGCGAGTTTGTCTTGGTAACCAATCTCGGCTACGTAGTTCATCTAACATTGCCCCTTGTATCCTTGGAATGGCAAAGGTTGCAAAAGTATTACCTTGAGTGGCATCATAACGTTTGATTGTGTCTAATAAACCGATATAGCCAACTTGTAATAAATCGTCTAGCTCAACGGTAGTCGGCAAACGAACTGCTAATTTTAAAGCTTCATTACGTACCAAATGAATATATTGTTTCCAATCGATTTGGTTTATTACACCATATGAGTTATATAAGCTATCATCCATTTTTTGAACCAATGTTAAGAAAAATGCCGAATAGTATTATGACGATAGTTAATGAATTTAATGGGCAGAATAAAGGGCGAAAAAATAGTTAATTATAATTATTAGCCATAACAGCATTATAAAAATACTGTTATGACTATGTGTAAAGTTTGAATGATCAAAAATGGGTAATTACAATTATTGTAATAAAGAAAGTACTGATTGTGGTACTTGGTTAGCTTGAGCTAGTACTGAAGTACCTGCTTGTTGCAAGATTTGACCACGAGTCATGTTTGAAACTTCTGTTGCATAATCAGCATCTTCAATACGGCTACGCGCAGAACTTAAGTTGTTTACAGTATTATTGATGTTGTTTACTGTTGATTCGAAACGGTTTTGTACCGCACCAAGTTGACCACGTAAAGCATCAATTTTTGATAATGCTTCATCAATTGTTTTTAATGGATCTGCGGTTAGGTCTTCACCTGAAATTTTAAATCCATTTAAACCAAGTTCAGTACTATCAATTTTTTTCAAATGGATTTCAATAGTTTCACCATCGTTTGCACCCACTTGAATTTTAAGCGTTTTATCTTCTGATAATACTTTAGAGCCGTTGAAATCAGTTTGTTTAGAAACACGATCGATTTCATCTAAACGTTGATCGATTTCATTTTGAATTGATACTAAATCGCTTTCAGAGTTGGTACCATTGGCTGCTTGAACGGTTAATTCACGAATACGTTGTACGTTGTTGTTGATTTCGTTTAACGCACCTTCAGTAGTTTGCGCAAGAGAGATACCATCATTTGCATTACGTGCCGCTTGCGTTAAGCCTTTAATGTTTGATGAAAAACGGTTAGCAATTGCTTGGCCTGCTGCATCGTCTTTTGCGCTATTAATACGCATACCAGATGAAAGACGCTCAATAGATGTGCTAAGAACGCTTTGAGAATTGTTAAGGTTATTTTTTGCCATTAAAGACATTGTATTAGTATTAATTACTTGAGCCATTTTTATCTCCGTTAATATGAATAGTAAAACCAACGATATATTGAAATAAAATTCAATATCCTTGCTGATAAATTACTTATCGGTAACAAATTAGGGAACTTTAATATTTTTAATGATTATCTTTTTTCAAAAAAGCCATTTAGCTTTAAATTATCTTTATATTTCGATATAAATCATGGTGTTATTTTTTTAAATAAATTTTAAATCCACCTTTTTTTTAACGAAAGAACAACAATAATCCTATACATAAAATAAATGTTGTGTTGCTAGCTAAATTTTTTAAAAAGTTAGCCGATATAAACAATATTGAATAATTGTTATAGGTAGACTAAGTCATGGCAATGAGTGCATTAGGAATAGGTTCGGGAATCGATCTTAATGAAATTTTAAATCAATTAGAAGCCGCCGAAAAAACGCGCCTAACACCAATTGTAACGCAACAAAAAGCGATTAATGCAAAAATCAGCGGTTTTGGTAAGTTAAAAAGTGCGTTAACAACGTTTAATACCGCCACAGCAAAACTTCAAAAAAAGGACTTATTTGAAGGTCGATCTGTGACAGGCAATGATAATTATTTTTCGGTGAATGCTAATAGTAAAGCCGCATTGGGTAATTATCCTGTTAGTGTTGAGCAATTAGCGTCATCTCATCGTATTGCAACATCGACAATCAATGATAAAAACGCCAAATTAGGCAATGATAATCAAACCCGAACTATTACCATTGAACAAGCAAATGGCAATAAGCTTAATGTCACGCTATCTCAAGATGAAACATCCTTAGAATCCATAGCTAATGCTATTAATAATGCTCAAGTGATTAATGAAGATGGCACAACAAGCCCTTCAACAATGAATGCGGCAATTGTCCGTTCGGGCACTGATAGCTACCAATTAGTGATTACCTCGAAAGAAACAGGTGAACAACAAGCCATCACGTCTATTTCATCAGATGATGATCAGCTAAACAATATTATCGGTTTTGACATTAATCAGGCGAATAATAGCCACATGATCGAAGTAGAAAAAGCGCAAGATGCTAAATTTTCGTTTAATGGTATTGCAATAACCAGTGGGTCTAATACGGTTAAGGATGTTATTGCCGGTGTTGATATTACCTTAAAACAGACCACACCAACTAGCCAAAGCCTTGCTATAACGGCTGATCATGAAAAAGCGGAAGAGGCCATAAAAGAATGGGTAGATGCATTTAATCAATTACAAACAACGATTTCATCATTAACTAAGTTTACTGCAGAAGATACAAATTCAAAAGAATTAAACAGTAGTAATGGTCCACTTATTGGTGATTCAACGTTACGTAATATAGATCAAAGTATTCGTTCAATCTTTGCCAAAGGGCAATCAGGCGAATTTGCTGTTTTGTCGCAAATAGGCATCAATATGGACAAAAGTGGCCAGTTAACGATCAAAGAAAATGAGCTGAAAAAAGCACTCAATGAAAACAGCGATGCGGTAATGATATTATTTACTGGTGATGGTGAAAAAACGGGTATTGCTAACGAAGTTTTTGCAAAAGTGAGTGGATTTATTGATAGCGATGGCATGATTGATTCAGCAACTAATGGGTTAAATTCTACCTTAAAATCATTAGAGAAACGCCATGAACAAGTGAGCAACTCTATTGAACAAACTATTGAACGTTATAGGGTGCAATTTACCAAATTAGATATTTTAATTAACGAGTTAGATAGTATGAGTAATTATTTAACAACCCAATTTGACATGATGGCAAATTTAAAAAAATAGGGGGTAAATAATGTATCAATTAGGTTCTAAGGCCTATGAGCAAGTGAATTTAGAAACGCGTGTTAGCCAAGCATCGCCTCATCAATTGATCGTATTATTGTTTGATGGTGCGCTTAACGCAATTAAATTAGCTAGCTTGTATATTCAAAAAGGCAATATTGTCGGTAAAGGTAATGCCATTTCTAAAGCGATTAATATTGTTGATAATGGGCTTAAAAGCTGTCTAGATTTAGAAAAGGGGGGAGAAATTGCCGAAAATTTAGATCGTCTCTATCACTATATTAGCCAACAGTTAGTTTTAGCTAATTTACATAATGATAACGAAAAGCTACAAACTTGTTATGACCTGTTAAACAATATTGCCGAATCTTGGCGTGAAATTGCAAAATAAAAAAGGATGCTTATGCAAGGAAATAAATTATTAGAACAATATGAACAATTGAATTATGTCGTTGAACAAATGTTGATTAATGCACACGATGAACATTGGGAATCATTAGTCAGTTGGCAGGCAAAATATCAACAATTGTCTGAAAATCTTATAATAACAGGCGATTTTACTAGCATGGATACATTGCCAAAACAGCATCGCGATATCATTCAGATGTATATAAAAAACATTTTAAGTTATCAACAACAATTAACTCAATTGATTATTACGCGTCATGCTCAGCTGAGAAAGATGATCGGCGAGCATGTTGATTATCAAAACAAAATCGATAACTATCAAGAAGTGGCAAGATTAATGTAAATTTGTAAACGAATTGGTTTGAGTTTTATGTATCAGATAAAGCGCAAGCCAATCCTTCTATTCAACTCGTTTTAACAAACATGTCTATTGAAAATAAACCGTTTTTTGTTTGATTATCTTCTTCTTTTCCATAAAAGATAACCGTGCCATTGGCATTGTTGGTTTGGATGCTGCTGCCAATAGTTAATTTTATTCAGGGCGATTGATTGATACTATGCTAAGTAATAGACTAGTGAATAATATTGTTGTTTGAATATTATCACGTTGAATCCTTTATGTATTTCATTGGTTGTATTTCATTGGTTGTTTTTTATTAAATAATCGCATTATGTCGCTATTTTTTTAAATAGTAGAGTAAAAATGGTAAAGTTTTTTGAGTCATCAATTGATAGCAAAAATAATATATTGCCTAGCAAAACAAGCATCAAAAATATGAGCGATGCTTATTTTAAACTTGAATTGAGTGGTGCGTTGATTAGCGCATTTAGACCAGAATGAATGGTTATCGGTAAAAGTAAAATGCAAAATTTAGGATATAAGAATGATATTCGATGCCATTAATTAAACATTCATATTCATAATTTCTTGATAAGCGGCAACCAGTTTATTACGCACTTGAATGCCAAACTGCAATGAAACCGATGATTTTTGCATATTAACCATCACTTCATTTAATGACGTATTGGGATCGCCCATTTCGAAAGCTTTAGCGTCATTATGTGCTTGTATTTGTCGCTGACTTATGCCATCTAACGCGTTTTTTAGCGCTAAATCAAAATTTTGTTTATCAGAAATAGTCGATTGTTGTGAAGTTTCTGTTAATTGATTTAAGCTAGCGAATTGAATTGAATTTAACGTATTGATTGTATTCATGTTGATAATTACGTCTTGTGTTTTTTTGTCAATGTGCCATTAAATTTATCATAAAAATAAAAAGCCAAAGGGTTTAAGTAAGGGGAAAACTACACGCTTTTCTAGCCATTGAATTTTCTAAATACATGGATAATAAACGACAGAGTAAATCTAAATAGTTTAGAATCAGGATGCCTATGACTAGCCAAACAGTCAATAATAAAGGTCAATCAATATTAAATAAATTACCTTTTGTTAATCAATTAAAACAAAACAAAAAAATGGCATTGTTAATTGCGGGTGTAATTACAATCGCAATGATGAGTTTTGTTTATTTATGGGCTAAAGATGAGCCTTACGCAGTTCTATTTAGTCATTTGAATGATAAAGATGGTGGCGAAATTATTAGCCAGCTTGATAAGATGAATATTCCTTATCAATTTTCCTCTTCTGGCACAACTATCTTAATTCCTGAAGATAAAGTTTACGATACCCGTTTACGGATTGCCCAACTAGGGTTGCCTAAAGGTGGTGCAGTTGGCTTTGAATTGCTTGATAAAGAAAGCTTTGGTATGAGCCAATTCAATGAGCAAGTTAATTATCAACGCGCTTTAGAAGGCGAATTATCAAGAACAATTGCTATCATTAGTAGTATTGATGATGCGCGAGTGCATTTAGCTATGCCTAAACCTTCTTTGTTTGTTAGAGAACGCAAATTTCCTTCAGCGTCAGTGGCATTAACATTACTCCCAGGTCGCTCATTATCGCAAGGTCAAATTGATGGCATTATTCATTTGATTTCAAGTAGTGTACCGGAATTACAGCCCGATAAAGTCACAATTATTGATCAGCGAGGCAATTTATTAACTGGTGAAAGCTATCGTGACAGAAGCGCGAATGTTGCGCAGTTGGAGTTTAGTGAGCGGATTGAAAACAGCGTTCGTGAGCGAGTAGAAAAAATTATTATTCCTATTTTGGGTAAAAATAACGTCAAGGTACAAGTGAATGCGGATGTTGATTTTAGTCGCCAAGAATCGACATCAGAAACGTATGATCCTAATAGCAATATTGCGAATCAAACCATTCGTAGTAAACAGCAAGTCGAAAATCATCAATCAGCAACAAGCTATGGTATTGGCGGGGTGCCAGGTGCGTTATCTAATCAACCTGTACCAACACCTAGTGCACCGATCGATGAAAACGATGAATCGATTGGAAAAAATAATAAACAACAACCTTACAACTTACAATCGAATAATACCGTTAATTTTGAAGTAAATAGACAAGTTATACGTAGCCAAATACCTGAAGGACGGGTTAAACGTTTATCGGTCGCTGTTTTGGTTAATTATAAATTTGTCACCATTGAGCCAGATGAGGATAAATCTGATGATGACAGCAAGTCATCTTCTATAACAGAACAATGGGTAAAGTTAGATAACGATGAGCTGAAAAATATTGAAGCATTAGCACGCCAAGCAATGGGCTTTTCTGATTTACGTGGCGATACATTGACGGTTGCAAATTTGAAATTTACTGATCAATTATTTGATGACAACGAAAATATCGCATTTTGGAAAACAAATGAATTTTATGACTCCGTTAAAAATGCAGTTAAATATTTAATTTATATTGCTATTTTATGGGTTTTATGGCGTAAGGTATTACGATCGTTCTGGATAAAATTACAAAGACAGCTTCTTAACAGTAATGGTCAAACATCTGATATTGAGCTATCAGCGGAAGAAAAATTAGATTATAAAGCACACAGTAAACAGCAACACAAAATGTTTGAAGATAATATGCAACAACAACAGCACATACGAAAAATTGTTGAGAAAGAGCCTCGTGTAATGGCATTAATTATTCGTAGCTGGATGAGTAAGGAGGACACTAACCAATGATTTTAAGTGAATCTCAGAAAGCGGCTGCCATTTTAATGGTATTAGGCGAAGGGCTGGCGGCGCAAGTAATGCAACATCTTAGCCAAAAAGAAGTGCAACAAATTAGTAGTGCGATGATGTCGTTGCCTCAGTTTTCTCAAGAACAGTTGAAAGGCATACTTAATGAGTGTCAAGTGGCGCTTGAAGAGTGCGCTGTTTTAAATACTGATCCCAATGGTTATTTACGCTCAATATTGGGGCGTTCACTGGGTAGTGAAAAAGCGGAACGTTTACTTGATGAACTTTTATCTACTGAACAAGAAGAAGCTACCGATGGTCTTGAAATGCTCAATTATGTTGATGCAACAAGAGCGGTTGACTTAGTGAAGAAAGAGCACCCTCAAATTATAGCAACGATTCTTGTTCATTTAAATCGTGATTTAGCGGCAGAAATTCTAAACTTATTTGATGATGAATTACGTAACGATGTTATGTTACGTATTGCAACCTTTGGGGGGGTTGAGCCTTCAGCGCTTCAATTGCTTTCAACTTCACTATCAACCTTATTACACGGACAAAATATTAAACTTAATAATTTAGGTGGAGTACGTACCGCAGCAGAAATTATTAACTTAATGAAAACACAACAAGAAGAACAAGTTATTAATGCATTACGTGATTATGATGGTGAATTAACGCAAAAAATTATTGATGAAATGTTCTTGTTTGAAAATCTTGTTGAAGTGGATAACCGAAGTATCCAACGCTTACTTAAAGAAATCGATAATGAGATGTTAATCATTGCATTGAAAGGTGCAACGGTTGAATTACGTGACAAACTATTAAGTAATATGTCACAGCGTGCGGCTTCGATTTTACGTGAAGACTTAGAAAATCGACCGCCAGTACGATTATCACAAGTTGAAACTGAACAGAAGAAAATTTTGGCTATTGCGCGTCGATTAGCCGAAAGTGGTGAAATGATTTTAACTAGCGGTGATGATGAATATGTATAATCAGCCCGATAGCTTAAATTGGGAACCGCTCAACTTTCGTGATTTGGCATTATCCGATCTATCTGAATCAAGCCAAAACACGATGACAGAGCAAGTAGAGGATAATCAAATAAAGCTTCAGGTTGAGCCTGATCTTGAATCAATCGCTGCTAGCCCTGACCCTCGTGTTATTGAAAAAACATGGGAACAGTTAAAGCAAGAAGTAGAAGCACAAGCTTATAAAGAAGGTTTTAATTTAGGGCGCGATGAGGGCTTTGAGAAAGGCTTTAATGAAGGTAAGCAAGCGGGTTATGAGCAGGGGTATCTTGTTGGGCAACAACAAGGGCGTGAGCAAATTGAACAGCAACTTAATGAAGAAAAGCTTAAAACTGCTCATGCTATAGCCAGTTTAGCCACTAATTTTCAGCAATCAATTAATGAAATTGATGAATTAATTGTACCTAAATTGTTTGATTTGGCGTTAATTGCGGCACAAAAGACGGTAGGTAGCCTCGCTAAAATAAAACAAAAACAGTTAATTCACACAATACAAACATTAGTTGAGCAGTGCTCAATTTTATCAGAACCTATGCCGTTGCATCTTAATCCAGCCGATTTGCAATGGCTAGAGCCCATGCTTAATGACGACAACCAACAATATCACTGCCAATTAATTGCCAATCCTAGCATTGAAGTGGGTGGCTGCAAAATTTTTACAGATACCAACGAAATTGACACCAATATCAATGACCATTGGCAAATGATATCGGATTGTTTACATGGAGATGATCATTAATATGCGGTTTTCTGCTCAATGGGTCGCCAAAATTAATCAAGGTATAGATCAATTGCAATCGCTACCTTTAATTCATCAATATGGGCGGTTAGTAAAGGCATCGGGATTGGTTCTTGAAGCTGTCGGATTAAAATTGCCGTTGGGATCTAATTGTTTAGTAGAGCGACAAACAAATGGTCAAATTGAGGCCGTTGAGTGTGAAGTCGTTGGTTTTAATGATAAAACAATTTACTTAATGCCATTTGAATCCACTGACGGCATTTTATTAGGCGCTCGTGTTTATACCAAGCAATATGATTTAGCGCACTTTAGTCATAAAGCATTACCCATGGGAATGGGGTTGTTAGGGCGAGTTGTTGATGCTATGGGTAAACCGTTAGATAGTCAACCGTTACCCGAAGAGATTGAGTTTGGGGGATTATCTCATAAATCGATTAACCCATTACAGCGCACGCCAGTTCACCAAGTGCTTGATGTTGGCGTTAGAGCCATTAACGCGTTATTAACGGTTGGTAAAGGACAGCGGATGGGGTTATTTGCTGGTTCTGGCGTTGGAAAAAGCGTTTTACTTGGCATGATGGCACGTTACACCCAAGCCGATATTATTGTTGTCGGGTTAATCGGTGAGCGGGGGCGAGAAGTTAAAGATTTTATCGAAAATATTTTAGGTGAAGAGGGATTAGCACGAGCGGTTGTTGTTGCCGCACCAGCGGATGTTTCGCCATTATTGCGCTTACAAGGCGCTGCTTATGCGACTAAAATCGCCGAAAATTTCCGCGATAAAGGGTTTAATGTGTTACTGATTATGGACTCTTTAACGCGTTATGCCATGGCACAACGTGAAATTGCGTTAGCAATAGGAGAACCACCCGCAACGAAAGGTTACCCACCTTCGGTTTTTGCAAAATTACCCGCCTTGGTTGAAAGAGCAGGCAATGACGAAAGCGGAAAAGGCGCCATTACGGCATTTTATACGGTATTGACAGAAGGTGATGATCAGCAAGATCCGATTGCCGATTCAGCTAGAGCCATACTCGATGGGCATATTGTTTTGTCGCGCTCACTTGCTGAGTCTGGCCATTACCCCGCTATTGATATCGAGGCCTCAATCAGTCGAGTGATGACCGATCTTACCGCACCAGAGGATGAAAAAAAATCAAGGTTGTTTAAACAGTTATTTTCAAGTTTTCAACGAAATCGCGATTTGATTAATGTTGGTGCTTATGTGTCTGGCACCGATCCTTTATTGGATAAGGCGATTATGCTGTTTCCTGCTATGCAAAAATTTTTACAGCAAGGAATTCATGAGCATTGTAGTTATCAAGATGCTTATCAACAATTAGTGAATATTGTCGAACCCAAATTAGCTAGTTAGGACTGAGTAATGGTAAATAAAAATTCTGGGCAATTTGCTTTTTTAACACTAAAAAAATTGGCGCAAAAATCGGTAGACGACACTTTACTTAAGTTAAAAAAAGCCCATGAAAATCATCGTAATGCACAATCACAATTGAATGTATTAAATGATTATTATGATGAGTACCAACAAAAATTAAATAATGCCTTATCTCATGGTATTAATGGATGCCAATTAAGTAATTTTAATGCATTTATTTCAACCCTTGAAAAAGGCATTGAACAGCAAAAAAAAGTATTGTTAACGTTGGATGTTAAGCAAAAGCAAATAACCCATCAACTTAATCAATCACAAAAAAACTTGAACACTTATACAACATTATTAGACAAGCAATATAAAAAACAGTTACAGCAACAAAGCCGTTTGCAACAAAAACTGACTGATGAATTTGCACAGCTACAACTAGCAAGGAGAGTATTAAATGAATATTAATCTTATTAATGATTTAAATCTTACCCCATCTCATCAATCACAATCAGTTGAAACGGATGTAATTGCAAGTGATAGTGATGGCTTTCAACAATTATTGCAACAGAGTGAAAAGCAAAGCCAACAAGGCAAAAAAATCATTCATGCTGAGTTAAATGTTATTGATGATACGCACGAAGATCATGATGCTGATATGATCATTATGGCTATCAATCCTTTTTATATACAAACTATTGAACAAGAAAAACAAGATGTTGTCAGCGCAGCACAAAATAGTGAGGCAAAAACCAAGCCCAATTTATCGATAACAAATCCTCTAAACACTGACATTTTAGAGGCGGATGTATTCGATAATTTATCGTCAGAAACGTTAATTAATGATCAGCCAACACAGCTACTGGCCTCTATTTATGACAGTGAGAATTTAATCAATAAAGCAACACAGCAAACAGATGCCATGCCATTGTCTGACAATCACCAAGCGATAGCCACTGATCTGGTGCATAAAAAAGCCACAAGAATTAAAAATGATGTGAGTAATACGCATTTTAATCCAACGAATAATACACAAAATGCTAGCGACATTAGGCAAAAAGCGATGGCAGATCAAACACCATTTATAACAAATAATGACGATCAAGGTGCGATTTTGCATATCAATCCCGAATCAGCTTTAACAACCCATGCCAATGGGCAAAATGCATTATTACCGTCAGCTAATGCTAGCACGACATCAGCAACACTAAATATGTCGATGCAAGCAAATACTACGCAATGGCAAAATTCATTAACAGAACAAATTATTATGTTTAATCGGCAAGGTATTCAATCTGCCAACATAAATTTGCACCCACAAGAATTAGGCTCATTACACATTAAACTTGCGATGAGCGATGATAAGATGAATCTTCATATGATGGCAGCACATGGTGTTGTTAAAGGTCTGTTAGAATCGGCACTGCCTTTCTTAAAAACATCATTAGCTGAGCAAGGCATTACCCTAGAACAAGCAGATATTGGTGACTTTTCGATGATGAGTGATTCGCAACAATCTGCTATGTATCAGCAAACCCAACACAATCAGTCACATAGCGCCCTAACGTTAGATCCAGAGACAAACGATATTAATGTTGAACAAATCCGTGTTGAAAATAGCCCACAAAAATCAGCACTCAGCATATTTGCTTAACGATTAAAATTGCTATTTATTGTACAAATTGGGGATTAGAGAAGATGAAACGTTTAAATAGGTCATGTTTTGTTGCCTATTCTTCAAATCAATTTTAAAAATATGATTTATTATTCTTGTCACTATAGCCAATTAATGGATTATAAATTTTTTTAAATTTTTATAGAGACAAGAATAAATATGCCTACAACGTCTAAAAAAGTAAGTGCTTTAAATTTAATCCTTATTCTTATTACCCTATCAGCAATAGGTGCTACAGCTTATTTGTGGTTTCAAGGCTATCCCAAAGACACAACTAAAGTGCAAGAAGAGCCTGAAATCGTCTCGCCAGTATTTTTAACATTAAAACCGTTTACTATTTCATTGCCTGTTGCTGAAGATAATATTGAGATGACTAAAATCCTTTATGTCGGGGTGGTATTACGTGTTAATGATGAAAGTCAAAAAACAGTGCTATTAGATTATTTACCCGAAGTAAGAAGCGATATCCTCCTCCTTACTTCAAAGCAATATATTAATAAGCTAAAGCAAGAAACAGGCAAAATCGATTTACAAGAACAGATAAAAAATACGTTATCGCGAAAATATGATGCAAAACATTGGGTAAATATTGATGAAGTTTTATTTACTGATTTTATTATACGGTGATGACTATGCCTGATAAGCGCGAACCGAAACAAGATATGAATGAAAGCAGTGATGCTTTAACGCCAGATAATTTTGTTGTAGCTGAAGATGATAGCAATATTGATGCTTTGGCTACTTCGCTGCCTACAGGGAAAAAGTCCGATGTTAGACCTTATGATTTATCAGTCAAACATCGATTTATCCCTGAACGTTTAACGGCATTAGAGATCATTAATGAACGTTTTGCTCGGCAATTTCGAATTGGATTATTTAATCGATTACGCCGTAATACTGATGTGATTGCCTCTCCCGTTGAGCCGCACACGTTCAAAGAGTTTTCTGATATTTCATCAGCAAATCATTTGAATTTAGTGCACCTTAATCCATTAAGAGGGACTTGTTTATTTTCATTCTCACCTGAGCTAGTGTTTATTATCGTGGATTCATTGTTTGGCGGTGATGGGCATTTTTCCCAAATAGAAACCGAAGGGCGGGAATTTACACACACGGAACAGCAAATCATTAAACGAGTACTCGAGTTAGCATTAGGCATTTATCAAAATGCGTGGGCAGATATTTACGCCATTGAAACCGAATATATTCGATCTGAAATGCAAAGTAAATTTACCAATATTACCAGCTCACCAGATGATATTGTATTAACAACAAATTTTAAAGTTGAAGTCGGTCATAGCAAAGCAACATTTTGCGTTTGCATTCCTTATTCTATGGTAGAGCCTATTAAAGAGCTACTTATAAAACCGCCTATCGAGCAACAGAGTTATCAAGATGATAATATTTGGATGAGTTCACTAACAACGGGGATCAAGCAATCAACTGTCGAATTAGTCGCAAACTTTACCCGTATTCATATAACCGTTGCTAAATTATTATCCTTAAAAGTTGATGATATTTTAGTCATCGACAAACCCACCAATTTAGATGTCACTGTCGGTGGAGTGCCTGTGCTAAAGGGTCATTATGGTAAAGTGAATAAACAATATGCAATTCAAGTCGATCAGGTTATTAACCCTGTGATAGAACAATTGAATGAAGGAGTATCCCATGACTGACATCAAAGCAAATAACGACCAAAACCAAGCAACTGGTGATGATCTTATTACCAAAGAAGCAATTTTTGAAACATTATCACCGCAACAAACGGAAGAAAAAAAGCAAGATATTAATCTGATTTTAGATATTCCTGTTGATTTAAGTGTAGAGCTTGGTCGAACCAAGATAGCAATTAAAGATCTATTAAATTTAACACAAGGATCGGTAATTGCATTAGATGGGCTAGCAGGTGAACCATTGGATATATTGATTAACGGTTACTTAATTGCTCAAGGTGAAATTGTCGTTGTGGGCGATAACTATGGTGTGCGTATCACCGATATTATTACCCCATCAGAACGTGTACGAAGACTGAGTCGTTAATAGTGAAGATTGAGCCATTAATGGTAATGAAGCAAACTAATTTGGTTGAACCTGTAAATACTATAGCAAACACCAAAACGTTAACAAGCACCAAAACGTTGGCTCCGTCATCTTCTCCGTTAAATATTTATACCGAAGTAGGATCCTCAATGGGATCAACGCTTATCGTTGTCATTGGTTTTATTTTATTGTTAGGTTGGCTTGCCAAACGAATGAGCTGGAAAAAAAAGACCAATCAATGGATTGATGTCAAAGCCACATATAGCATTAGCCCCAAAGAACGTATGGTTGTGGTTCATGTTGATAACCAATTATTAGTGATTGGGGTTACATCTCAACAAATGACGTTATTACACACTATCAATGAACAACGCACTCAAGCACTGCTTTCGCAAAATACGACAGATACTACTTGTGTGAAAAGTAACGTATTTCAGCAGATATTACAATCCGCTTTAAAAGCAAAAAAGGAGTAACAACTAGTGCGGTTAAATTTTATTATTTTGCTCAGCTTATTGTTGCTAAGTTTATCATGCCATGCTGACTTATCTACGTTACCTGCCATATCCCAACCGATGAGTGATTGGCAAAATTGGTCATTACCTGTTGAAACCTTAGTCTTTTTGACATTGCTTACCTTCATTCCAGCAATTTTGTTATTAATGACCAGTTTCACACGTATTATTATTGTATTAGGTCTGTTACGTAATGCACTTGGTACGCAATCGGCACCACCCAATCAAGTTATTTTGGGCATTGCCCTATTTATGACCTATTTCATTATGTCCCCCGTGATTGATAACATTTATCAAGATGCTTATGTGCCGTATTCGCAAAATCAAATCACCATGCAAGAGGGCTTAACTCAAGCGGCTAAACCATTACAACAATTTATGCTTGCCCAAACACGAGAAACGGACTTAGCATTATTTGTTAACATGTCTCACCAAAATGATATTCAAACACGTGAAGATGTCCCTTTAAAAGTATTGGTTCCGGCTTTTGTTGTCAGTGAATTAAAAACAGCGTTTCAAATCGGTTTTACCATTTTTATTCCTTTCTTAGTGATAGATCTCGTGGTTGCAAGCACGCTCATGGCATTAGGCATGATGATGGTACCGCCAGCAACGGTGTCTTTACCATTTAAGTTAATGTTATTTGTGTTAGCCGATGGTTGGCACTTATTACTGGGCTCGTTAGCGCAAAGCTTTTTTAGTTGAATTACACTATGTCGCCCGAATATATTAGCACCTTAGCAATACAAGCAATAAAAGTCGCTGCATCACTGGCTGGACCGTTACTATTAGTTGCTTTAGTAACAGGATTAATCATTAGCTTATTACAAGCGGCCACACAAATTAACGAAATGACATTATCATTTATTCCCAAAATTATCGCGGTCGTTGTGGTTTTAATCCTATGGGGACCATCAATGCTATCAACCATGATTGATTATATGCAAACGGTCATTACCGATATTCCTAATTTAACCCGTTAAATTAAATGGATTTTAATAGTAATATTTTATTTAATATTGATTTCTTTGCTTGGGCTAAAGATGGCTTTTTCCCCTTTGTGCGCATTTTAGCGTTGATTATGGTTGCCCCTATTTTGGGAGAAAAAGAGATCCCCAACCGCGTAAAAATAAGCTTGGCATTACTTATTGCAATTGCTTTGCCACTTCCACATCTTGATGAACATATTAAAATATACTCTTTTATTGGCATATGGATGATTGCACAGCAAATAATGATTGGCGTGCTTATTGGTTTTACTATGCAGTTAGCATTTATGACGGTGCGATTTGCCGGCGAATTAATTGGTATGCAAATGGGACTTGGAATGGCCACCTTTTTTGATCCTATTGGCGGTCCATCTACATCGGTATTATCACGCTTAATTAACATTATTGCACTGCTAATCTTTCTTAGTGTTGATGGTCATTTATGGTTGTTATACGGCATAGCAAACAGTTTTGATATTATTCCCATCGCAGTAATGCCATTACAAGCAAACGGATACTTAGCTTTAATTGATGTCAGTAAACTATTATTTATCAACGGGATAATGTTAGCACTTCCCTTAATGACATTGTTGCTAATCGTCAATATATCATTAGGGCTACTTAATAGAATAACGCCACAACTCTCTATTTTTGTTGTCGGCTATCCAGCTACATTATTATTAGGATTGCTCATGCTAACTTACTTAATTTCAGCATTGCCCACCTTTGCTACATTTGTCTTTGAACAAATGTTTGAACAAATTTCTACTCTATTGCGATATTTCAGCCAATAAAAACACTAAGTCAATTTGAGATCTGTGCTATTTCGGGTGTTTGAAGCGCTATTAATAAAATAAGCTATGGCTACCATGTGCTACCATGCTAAAACCAAAAAATTTTCTGTAAAATCCCCCTGTGCTTTAAGCATGGCTACAAAATGGAGGCTTTGACAACCGATCTTTGCCACTTGGTTTTAACGCAACGATGCTAATTTATTCTAGGCAAAGCAGTGCCTTGCAAACATGCTTGTTTGCTGTGCTTACTTTATACCATCGGTAGCTATATTCTCACGCCAAATAAGCACGGTGTTAATCTTTAAAAAACTCTAATAAAATCAATTGGTTTTCTGAATTCTTTTTTAAGTAGCAAAATACCTTATTTTTAGTCATTCAACGCCATGTTTGAGGCAAAATATTTGGCACTAAATCGCCTAAATCTAATCTGTTAGCAATCATTTATTTATCAGCAAAAAACCAAATGCAGGAAGAAAAGTTATCTTAAAATAACAAGATAACTAAAAAATAGCATAGAAAAACGATTGATTTTCATAAAAAGAAAAAATTCAATAAAATCAATGGGTTTTCTGAATGGCTTTTAAGCACTAAAATGACTGATAAGAATAAAATCAACATGTTGATTATTAAAGCTAATTAATTTAGCTAATCATTGTGATTATAAGCCAAGCAAAATAAGCGGTATTTTGCTGTTATCGTTAATATATAATTTTTACAACTTAATGGCGTGTAATTACTATGGGTAAAGAGCAAGAATGAATAAAACAAGCCGAAAGGCTCGCTTTACTTCCAGATTCAGAAAAGCCATTCGATCAACTTATGGATCTACTTAACAACGAAACCGATCTTGAAATGAGATCCCGGGTTGTGGCTTTTTACTCTATCGCTCTTGAAGAAGCGTTATATCCCAATGATCATTTTAAGATGCTTAATAATAAGATTCGCCGACTACTGAATACGTATCCACTACCTGATGATGCCGAAGCGCAATTAGACCGTTTAATAGAACAAGCCGATAACAAGCAGGGTAAATTTTTATTAAGTCAATCTCACGAAGCCCTCTTCGTTTTACGTCATGAATAATTAACTAGAAGCTTATTTTATGTTAACTATTCCTATTCATATTGGTTAAACCAATGTGAATAGGATATTTAACTCGACTTTTGAACTGAATCTTTCTAATTAAGCTTTTTTCACAAAGCAAGCTTTAAGCATAATTTTCATACCATCGACTTTACAATCGATCTCATGATCACCGTCTACTAAACGAATGCCTTTGGCTTTAGCACCTTTTTTCAGCACAGTTGACGATCCTTTTAATTTAAGATCTTTAATTAAAATAATATCATCACCATCAGCAAGTAAATTACCATTACTATCTTTTACTTGTAATTCACCATCAGTGGCTACAACTTCGTTTGGATCCCATTCATGAGCACATTCAGGGCAAACATAAAATGAACCATCATGATAAGTGTGTTCAGATTGGCAAACAGGGCAATTAGGTATAGATTCCATAATTAAGATTCATCCAAATTAAATAAAATGGCGCCTACTATAGCAAAAAAATGCTATTAAGTCATGAATGATAGCTGTTTGGTTGCAATGGATAATCTAAAAAAATTGACAAATTAGCCAATTATTTTAGAGATAAATAAACTACTATTATCGGCTATGATAAACCAAGATATGTATAATAATGGCTAGAATAGCAGCACATTTTTAAACGAAAAATTAAGGGGTAAGTGTTTTTTTTAATTAGACGGGAGGCAAGTAGCCTAACGAAGAATGTCATCGTTGATTATTATACCAACAGGCATAAGCCGAAAAAGCGCACTGTAACTGAGTCATGGCGTTGAAACGTTGGCCTTTTACAAACTCTGTTTTAATTGTTTTCAATGTCGCATCGGCTACTGTATTGCCATCAGGACTTCCTTTCTTGTTTAATGAATGTGTGATATTAAATACCTTAAAACAATCCTCTAATAACCAGTTATCAAACTCTGCCGTTTTATGTTTACCAACATGATAACCGATAATCTGTCTATCGGGTAAATTCATCAAAAACACATAAGTAATGCCAACGTTGATTAATGCGTATATAAGTTAAATTTGCAACAACATTTTGCTTTTTATCATCTACGTCAAATTGCCGTTGTCAACGATTCTTTTTGGCTGTTTGATTCACTTCTGTATTATGAGGTTTATAACGTTTAATGGTGTTATTTTGATACGCACAATAAGGATTTTATTATCCGCGCAATAACTTTTGTTCTTATGGACTGTGATTATCTTTTGTTTTAAATAAGCCACTTTAACGGGCTTACATTACCCAACGGTCCCATGCTGATGGTGTCAAATTATATTCTGCAACGATTTCACAACGTGATTTACCGTGTTGATAAAGACTGATGATTTGGTATTTAAAATCATCATTGAATGTTCGCTTTTTTCGTTTAATCTTATTTATATTAGCTTCTTTTTTAATTGTGGTAAGTTTACCTTATCTCTTATAAAAAGTGTGGGCCGACCCACTAATAACCTGTAGTTTAAAAAAAGTTTATTAGAATTAAATAGAGTACTATAATAATTGGTACAGGATAGTTTTTGGAGTATAGCTTTTGTTAAAAGACAATGAAGTGCTAAACAAAACGGTAGTCCCTATCAAAATTATTTCAACCGGTATTGCTTTACCGCCAAATAAACTTGATGCGGAAGAATTAGATAAAAGGCTGAATAAACCTGCTGGTTATTCGCTTAAGCGTTCAGGTATCCTTTATCGCTATCACGCTGATCAGCAATTGAGTCAAGCCGATTTAGCCGCCCAAGCGATTAATGATGCGTTAATGCGTTGTGATATAGACGCAAAATCGATTGATTTATTAATTTCAGCTTGTGCACTTCCTGTTCAAGCCCTACCATATACCGCAACCCATATTCTAAAAGCCAGTTCACTTTCCAAAAATATTACCTGCTTTGATGTTAATGGCAGTTGTGTGAGCTTTATTAGTGCGTTACAAGTGGCTGCTGGGCTATTAAATTCTGGTGCTTATAAGCGAATCGCTATTGTTTCGGCAGATTTGGCTTCACGAGGGTTAGATTGGCAAGATGAAGAATCTTCATTTATCTTTGGTGATGGCGCTGCTTGTGCTATTGTCGAACAAGGGGATGGTCGCAGTGGTATTCTTTCTTGTTTGTTAGAGACTTATACCGATGGTATTGATCTATGTGAAATTCGCGGTGGCGGGAGCCGCCGAAATTTTAGAACTGGGATGGATGAAACCGATTGTCTTTTCCATATGCAGGGTAAGCCATTATTTAAACTGGTATCTTCGTTAATTGAGCCATATTTAGCTCGCTTATTAAATCAAGCTGGTTTAACTCTTGCCGATATTGCTACGGTTATTCCTCATCAAGCTAGCCATTTGTCTTTAGAACATATGCGTAAACGACTTAATGTTTCAAGTGACGTGCTAATTGATATCTACCGCTTTCGCGGTAATCAAGTGGCAGCTTCGATACCTAGTGCATTGCATGAAGCAATAATAACTAAACGATTTAATTCTGGCAAACCTGCCATGTTGATAGGTACTGCTGCTGGGGTCACTTTAGGGGGAATGATTTTATTGCCATGAGATTTTTAGTTACTGGTGCGACCAGTGGTTTAGGTCGTAATGCAGTTGAGTGGTTGCTTAAACAAGGTCATCAAGTGCATGCGACAGGGCGCAATAATGAGGTGGGAAAGCAACTTATTGCGCTAGGTGCTACGTTTACTCAGCTTGATTTAGTCACGGCGAGCAAAATGGATTATCACCAATTATTGAGAGATTGTGATATAGTTTGGCATTGTGCTGCGTTATCATCCCCTTGGGGGAATTATGAATGGTTTTATCAGGCGAATGTTTTAGTGACCTCACAATTAGCCGATATTGCAGGGCAACTTGGGATTAAGCGCTTTATTCATGTATCCACGCCATCGATCTATTTTGATTTTAAATCCCACCGTCATATTTCTGAAGAATATCGAGCTAAACGGTTTGCTAATCATTATGCTGATACCAAATATCAAGCCGAACAGCATATTCAAACATGTGTTACACGCTATCGTGAAACTGTTTATCTAATATTAAGACCGAGAGGTATATTTGGACCACATGATCGTGTGATTATTCCTCGTATGCTTGCATTATTAAAACGTACTGGCGGTATATTATATTTGCCAGCAGGAGGGCAAGCTTATTTGGATCTTACCTTTGTGCTAAATGTAGTTTATGCTTTATTTGTGGCCTCAACTCAGCAGCAAGTATTGTCGGGTGAAGCCTTTAATATTACCAATCAACAACCATGTCAGCTTAATCAATTATTAAAGGCGTTGTTAACCGATCAATTGCAACTCGATTATAAAATTCGCTCGCTCCCTTATCCACTACTTTACGGTATCGCTACTGTGCTTGAGGGGGTATCGGCTTTAACTCATAAAGAACCACTACTAACGCGTTATAGCGTTGGTACATTATATTTTGATATGACTTTAAGCCAACAACAGGCGATTGAACGTTTAGGTTATCAACCTTTATATGATCTTAATGAAAGCATTACGCTGACAGCGCGCTGGTTACAGGAAAGTGGAATGGTATAAGATGGCTAAAATAATCCCATTTAAAGCTGGATACTGTACTCATATTGCGTGTATGGTTATGCGGGGTGCTGGATTTCATGTTTGCCAGTTTCCTGCACGTGCTTGGCTAATTGAGGTTGATGGCTATCGCTGGTTGTGGGATACTGGATATGCTGAGTATTTTCAACAATATACCCAATCGGGCATATTCAAACTTTATCAAAAAACCACCCCAGTTTATCTAAAGCAAGGCGAATCATTAAAAGCGCAATTTGCGACTTTGGGTATTGAGCTTGCCAGTATACAAAATGTGATTATCTCACATTTTCATGGTGATCATATTGCGGGATTGAAAGATTTTATTCACAGCCGTTTTATTTGTTCCCAAAAAGGTTGGCAAACGGTCAAACCGCTATATGGCTTTTTTGCCCTTAAGCAAGGTTTTGTTCCCGATCTTATTCCTGATGATTTTGAACAGCGTGTTAGTTTTTTAGAACAATTTGAGTGTTGCACTTTAGCACCTGAGTTATCTCCTTTTACGCATGGCTATATTTTACCTAATAGCAAAAAGCAGGTAATTTTAGTGCCTTTACCTGGTCATGCAGCTGGTCACATTGGCGCATTTATCTTGACTGATGAGGGGTGGACACTTTTGGCTAGCGATGCAGCATGGGTTAAAGCTAATTATAAAGAGTTAAAAAAGCCGTCTCGTTTGGCGCAACTCATTATGGACGATCCACGCGCCTATCATCAAACCCTTAATCAACTACACCAACTTTCTTATCAACCTAATGTTACCATTTATTTAAGCCATGAGGATGAACAATGAGGCTACTAAAAATACTTTGGTATTATTGGCGCACCAAACGCTTAACATTTAGCTGCCGAGCAGATCTTGAAGCATATCAACGCAAACAATTAGAAAAATTTAAACAGCGGGTATTAAGCAAAAGCCCTTACTTTAGTCGATTTATTAAACAACCTTTTGATACTTGGCCACTGATGAACAAACAATTGATGATGGCGAATTTTGATCAAATGAATACCGCAAATCTTAATAGCCAAGCGTTATTGGCATTAGCCCAACAAAGCGAGCAAAAGCGCGATTTTAGCGCCAAAATGGGTAAGTTTAGTGTGGGATTATCTTCAGGAACTTCAGGGCAACGAGGGATTTTTGTGGTTAGTCCAAAAGAACAACAAATTTGGGCTGGAGGCATACTGGCAAAAATGTTACCACGCGGGTTATGGAAAGAAGAACGTGTTGCACTGTTTTTAAGAGCTGATAATCATCTTTATCATAGTACTAAAAGTCATCGATTGACCTTTCGTTTTTACGGGTTGTTTGATAATTTTCAACAACAGATCCAATCGCTGGATGACTATCAACCAACTATTATTATTGCCCCTGCACAGGTACTGCGCGCTCTTGCAACTGAAAAACTCAACGACAAGTTAACAGTCAATCCTATTTTAGTGATATCTGTCGCAGAAGTGCTCGAAGAACAAGATAAAAAACTTATCAAACAAGCGTTTAATCAGCTCGCTGAAGTTTATCAAGCCACCGAAGGATTTCTTGCTGCAACCTGTCCACTCGGCACTTTGCATTTAAATGAAGAGTTTATCTATATTGAACCTCATTGGTTAGATGAAGATCGTTTTATACCAATTATCACCGATTTTACTCGGCAAACACAGCCTATCGTACGTTATCAATTAGATGATATTTTAGTTCGTAGCCAAACGCCATGCCAATGTGGTTGGCAAGGTATGGCGATTTCACATATTGAGGGGCGATGCGATGATCAGCTTGTATTAACAGATCAACATGGGAAACCATTAACCATTTTTGCTGATTATTGTAGTCGAGTAATAGCCAATACCTTACCGCTAACCTGTGATTACCGCCTGATTCAGCACAACGATCAATGTATTGAACTCATTGGCAGTTGCTCAAAAGAACAGTTAAGCCAGTGTCAGCAGGCATTAACGGCTCATTTTATTCAACAAGGTGCCAAGGTTGATGCGCTAAGCTGGAAGCTTACGTCAGTTGTTACACTACCCAAAGACTTTGCACAAAAAAGACGGCGGATCATTCGTGAGCGAGGTAGCCAATGAAGTTAATAAAGCCTTGTCTTATGCGATTAGCCTATTTATTGTTCGGATGGCTTAGTGTGGGGGTATTTTATCGTAGTGCGGGTGAGCTACAAGGCGAGCCGACATTACTTACCCCTTCGATAATTGACCAATCGATTGCCTTTACACCTCATGCTATTTGGTTTTATCTTTCGTTCTTTTTGATCATCCCAATTTGTTTTTTAGTCGCTCCTTATCATCGCTTACTTTGGATGTCTACCTGTTTTATATTAAGTGGCTTTCTTGCAGGGCTTTGTTACCTTATTTTTCCGACCTCGATGGATTTTCCTGTCGATACTGGTACTTCAATTAGTTCTTGGCTATTAGCCAAGCTGATTGATATTGATGTTCCTGTTAACTGCTTTCCTTCGTTACATATTACTTTAACCTTGCTTGCAATTTGGGGGAGTTTAGATAAGTATCATCCTCTGCGTAATATATTATTAGTTCTGTGGGGCATAGCCATTGCTTTTTCGATTATCCAACTTAGGCGGCACTTGTTTGTTGATTTTCTTGGTGGGATCGCATTAGCGTTGATGGTGGGGTATGGTGTGCGTTACGGCTCTTCTTATTTAATTAAACAAAATTTAGAACAATAGGAATCTTATTATGTTGGATTTAGTTTTACCTTTTGTGATAATGTTAATCTTGATTGTTGCAGAAGCTTTCGTTTTACAATATATAAAAAAAGTAACCGTTAACTGGTCTGATATTATTTTTAATTTAAACTCAGGGCATTTAATGCTTTGGTTGTTTCGTGGGCTTGAATTAGTCTGCTACCATTTTGTTTATACGCATTTTAGCTTTAATCTGTTTATCCATGTGCCGATCATTTTAACTTGGATATTTACCTTATTGGCTTGGGATTTTGGTTTTTATTGGGAACACCGTTTACATCATAAAATACCCCTATTGTGGGCAATTCACATGGTGCATCATCAAGGCGAACATTTTAATTTATCTTTAGCTATCCGTAATTCGTGGTATTCATCGCTTACTTCAATCCCATTTTTTGCCTTATTGGCTATTGCAGGCGTTCCAACACCAATTTTTATTGCCGTGTCGATCTTTCATTATTCGATTCAATTTTTTAATCACAATGCTGTCACCCCAAAACTAGGTCTATTAGAAAAGATTTTGGTTACGCCAACGCATCATAAAGTCCATCACCTTAAAGACCATTATTATGCTAATCATAATTTTTCAGGGTCATTTATATTCTGGGATAAGCTTTTCGGTACGTTTGAAACAACGCCTGTCGATAAAACGATTACCTATGGTAGCCATGGCATTATGTCACAAAATCCTTTTTGGGCTAGCATGTTACCTTTTATGGCATTATTCAACATTCCTTATTCCCCTAGTTTATCCCGTTATCGCTTACCGCATGGTTTATTAGTGAGTGGTGGTTTAGTTCTATTTGGCTTGGTATTAAGCTACGTCTATGATTATGGCTACGGTTACCATAATGTTACCATGACGCAGTATCTATTATTTGGCAGTTTGGTATTGGGTAGTATTGCCTTAGGAGGCATGGCGGAAGGCAAACATTGGGGAATAGTTAGTTGGTTTGTCTTGTGCTGGTTGATTCCTCTATTTTTTGCCATCTTTTGGCAATGGCCACCATTTTACTGGCTATTATTTGCAAGCTTGATGACAATACATGGCTCAATCACTTATGTTATGTGGCTTATAGGAAAATATCATGTCAACTAAACCGTTACCTAAGTTACACTA
The DNA here is from genome assembly GCF_001690275.1 of Gilliamella sp. WF3-4. GTDB lineage: Bacteria > Pseudomonadota > Gammaproteobacteria > Enterobacterales > Orbaceae > Gilliamella > Gilliamella apicola_C. The sequence goes on from NZ_LZGW01000030.1 coordinate 156,394, forward strand.
CACCAATAATGATGAACCATTTCATCAAGAATTAATGGCAGAAGCTGAAGCTTATTTGGCTCAAAAAGGCGATCATCGTTTTGCTAATAGCACATTATTGTTTAAGAATTTCTTATTATTATTCCTTTGTGCTGTATGTTATTTCTTCAGTTTACATCAAGTGACTATCGGGTTATTTGCGCTTTATTATTTTGGTTTTGTTATGTCAGCCATGCTAGCCAATATTAATGCACAACATGATGCTTGCCATAATGTCTTTTTTCGAACTCGACTAGCGAATCGCATTTTTGGGCGATTGGTGACATTACCTTTGGGTATTGATCCACATTATTGGCAAGTTAGGCATGTTGATTATCATCATATTTATCCTAATATCGACAAATACGATCTTGATATGGAAGAGAATGGGGTCTTTCGCCAAACGTCATTTCAAAAATGGTACCCACACATGCGATTTCAGTCGTTTTATTGGCCTTTTATTGCTGGGTTATCATTACCTTATATTGCATGGGTATTTGATTGGTCTGATCAATTAGGTAAAACTGCGCTAGCATCAGATAAAAAAAACTTAACCAGTCTCACAGGATGGGGGTTATTTTTAGGTAGCAAAATTTTGCATTTCATCATAGCCCTAATGCTACCGATATTTATTTTATCTTCGGCGGGTATTAGCTGGTATGGTGTACTATCGGTTTATCTTATCACACAAATGCTTTCATCCTTAATTGTTGTGTGTTTACTCTTAGGGACACATTGGGCCGATCCTGCATTTTATACGGCACCCAAAGATGGCAAAATAGAGCATGGTTGGTATTACCAGCAATTTACTACCTGCTGTGATTGGTACCCATCTCCCAAAATATTTAACGAATTATTAGGTGGGGTAAATTTACATCTTACTCATCATCTGTTTCCAGGATGGAGCCATCGCCATTATCCAGCGTTAATGCTAATTGTTGAACGATTAGCACAAAAGTATCAATTACCTTATCGCAGGTTAGGCTATCTTGAGTTACTTACTCAACAGCAACAATTTATCCGTAAAATGGCACAAAATCCGAATAAACAAACTTCCTATTCAGAGTCAGACTAATGCAAAAGCCACAATCACAGCCGCAACCACAACAGCCCACACTACGGTTTAGTAATGAGCAAGATATATTATTGCGAGAAGCATTAAATACGGCAGCAAAAGATTATTTATTTTCCCAAAATGATCATCGTTATGCAAATAGTGGCATGTATTTAAAGTTAGGTTTACTCTTAGTTCTGTGTATAGGATTTTACTGTTGCGCGTTTTTTCAACAATCAGCGTATCTATTCTCTCTTTACTATTTTATGTTTAGTTCGCTCGCCCTACTATTAGCGATTAATGTGGTGCATGACGCATCACATAATGTATTTTTTAAATCAAGCAACGCAAATACTTGGCTTAATCGACTAATTACCATTCCACTTGGGATTGATCCAGAATGCTGGCGTATTCGTCATGTTGTGCAGCATCATCCTTTTACTAATATTGAACATTATGATCTAGATATTGAGTATAATGGCGTGCTTAGGCAAACACCTTTCCAAGTGCACCATTGGTTTATGCGTTATCAGCATTATTACTGGCCATTAGTGGCAGGAATGACCTTTCCTGCAATTATTTGGTGGTTTGATTGGCAAGATCGGTTAGGCTTAAATTTTGATAAAAACAAATTTACCCATCATGGCATAGTTGGTTGGTTTGCCTTTTTGGTTATTAAGGCTTTACATGTTAGTTTGGCTATTGTTATTCCGGTATATATTTGTCCTCAATTTAGTTTATGGTTTATTCTCATTGTCTATGGTTTAAGTCAATTTTTTGCTTCACTGATTTTTGTCATACTGATTCTTGGTACCCACTGGGCAAAAGCGACCTTTTATCAAGCGCCCGAACATGGTCTTATGCCACATGGTTCGATACAACATGTATTTAATACTACGCTTAATTGGCGATTAAAGTTTCCCATTTTAGAATATTGGTTAGGTGGATTAAATTTACATCTAACTCACCATATATATCCTGGTTTCAGCCATCGTCACTATCAACACCTGACGAAAATTATTCAACAAATTGCCAAGCAACATCAGATTGATTATCACGAAATCACCTTATATGAACTATTTGTGCAACAGCAAGTCTTTTTAAAAAAAATGGGAAAAGCACAGCGAATGGATTGATTGTAACTTTATGTAAATATTTGATTTTATTTTTAAAGTTATCTATTGTGCTTCATGGATATGATCGATGGTTATCAAAAAAGTGCACATTGTGCACTTTTTTGATTGATGGTAAAGAGTAACAGTTGGTTACTCTTTATAGTAGCAGGCAGATTATTTAATAACCTTAGCAACCACACCAGCACCAACAGTACGGCCACCTTCACGAATCGCAAAACGTAAACCTTCAGCCATCGCGATTGGGTGAATTAATGATACTGTCATTTTGATGTTGTCACCAGGCATTACCATTTCTACGCCTTCTGGTAATTCAATAGTACCCGTTACGTCAGTTGTACGGAAGTAGAACTGTGGACGGTAACCTTTGAAGAATGGAGTATGACGACCACCTTCATCTTTACTTAAGATATACACTTCTGATTCAAAATCAGTATGTGGAGTGATTGAACCTGGTTTTGCAAGTACTTGACCACGTTCGATTTCTTCACGTTTTGTACCACGTAGTAATACACCAACGTTTTCACCTGCACGACCTTCGTCAAGTAATTTACGGAACATTTCAACACCAGTACAAGTAGTTTTAGTTGTTGGTTTGATACCAACGATTTCAACTTCTTCACCCACTTTGATGATACCGCGTTCAACACGACCAGTTACTACTGTACCACGACCTGAAATTGAGAATACGTCTTCAATTGGTAATAGGAATGGTTTGTCAATATCACGCTCTGGCTCTGGGATGTAGCTGTCTAATGCTTCAGCTAATTCAACAATTTTGTCTTCCCACGCTGCTTCGCCTTCTAATGCTTTAAGCGCTGAACCACGGAT
>NZ_LZGW01000031.1 GCF_001690275.1 Gilliamella sp. WF3-4
GTTATACCATGTAATTTAGCCCAGTTGGTAAAGGTTTTTCCTGTAAATTCTGGCCCATTATCGACCCGTATTTTTAATGGATACCCATGATATTCGGCCAGTTTATCTAAGTAACGGGTAATCCTTCCTGCGGGTAAGCTTACTGCAATATCAATACCTAACGCCTCACGATTAAAGTCATCGATGACATTGAATGTCCTAAAGCGACGTTGATTACGACTACTGTCACTCATAAAATCCATTGACCAACATTCACCTTGTTTATTGGGAACTAATAACCTTTCTGGGCATCGTGGAGGAATGCGTTTTTTACGCTTTACCCTGAGATTAAGCTTTAATTCACAATACACCCGATATATCCGTTTATGATTCCATTGATAGCCGAGCTTTCTGATACGATTAAAACATTTAGGAAAGCCCCAGCGTAAATGCCTATCTGTGATAGCATTCAACACCGAAACAATCACTGAATCATCCTGTAACTTAGGTTGATAATAGTAAGCACAACGGCTTAAGCCAACAATAGCACAACTCATAACAATAGTAACCGAATGATTTTGTTGTAGTTGCTGTGCCCACGTTTTACGTGACTTTGTGGGCACTAAAGCTTTTTTATGATTTCTTCCTGAAGCTGGGATTTTAAGCTCAGTTCGGCAAACATCTGTTTAAGCTTACGGTTTTCCGCTTCCAGCTCCTTTAAGCGTTTGATATCCGACGTTTCCATTCCGCTGTATTTTTCTCGCCATTTATAGAAAGTTGAATTACCCATGCCATATGTACGGCACAACTCTTTAACGGGTACACCTGCCTCTGCTTCTTTTAAAATAGCGACGATTTGATGTTCAGTCATTTTTTTCATAATTAAATCCTCTTTTACTTTTATCATAGAGAATTTTCTACTTTTTTGCTGTACTATTTTAGGGGGTAGTTACAAAAATAGCCTACTCAAGCTGCTGTATTTAGGGTTGCAAAATGCGGAGAAAAAATGGACAATGCCAATCCAAAATTGGAATTTAGCATTGTCACAATTGATGATATTTTTTCCTAATCGCCTTGATAAGGTAATCTCTTTGTGAATTAAGCTGACACAGAATTATGAACAGTCTCACTTCGTTTTGTAAAAATAATTCAGGAGTCTATACCGTTTGTTTTGTTTTTTTGTTTGGTTGGATTTGATTTTGGGTTATTGTTTAGTGTTTTGATATTAATGTTTTATTAGACTTTTGTTTTATTGGAATTATAGGATTTAGTGACGGTGTTAACCGTCACCTTTAACTTGCTAATATGTAAAATTCAAGATGGAATTAATCTAACTGGGCTGATAACGATTGTCTTTAATAATATAAGGCTCCGCTATTTCATTCCATACCACCTGAGCCATTTTTTGCCATTCGGTTGGATTACTCTGCTTTGCAATATAATCCCTTATTAATTTTACAGATTGGTTAAATTGTTCCTTGTCCAACTCGACAAAAGAATAAAACTTTAAGTATTCTCCTTCTTCCGATTTTATGATTTCATGTAATTTAGGATAGTTAGGTAAAAATACTGCATCTAGCAAATCACCAAAGGCATCCCAATAGCTTCCGTTTACATATGTTGATTTAAATTTATCTTCAATTTTTTCTATTGAATCATCCCGACTAAAAATTATAGATGCACCCATTGTATTACCTCATAATAAGGATTTTATTTTGTTGCGCTTTAGGCAAGGTTTTTACATAATCTAGAAATATTTTTTGATTAACTGGGGTTAATACTCTAAAGTCAACTGGAACAAAATCAGCTTTTTTCAAATGATCCTGGATAACGATTTTCCCGTTACCTATGCTCATATTTTTTTCATAAAATTTATTTAAACCATCAATTTCCTTTTGTGACAATTTGTCAGTTGTATACATTGCATCAACAGTTTTACCTTTATTGGGACCTGAAGTAATAATAAAGTCTGGTGAAGAACCAGTTGTGGCTCCTTCAGGCGGCGTATAACGCTCCATTTTACCTAATACTGGCTCAAGCTGCGCTGCAGCGGCTGCTTCAGCGGGTTTTAATTTACCACTACTGCCTAAATCTGGCGTATTGAGACGGTTTTGTACTTCAAGCGGTGTTTGATTGATTTTTACTTCATTCAAACCTTCACTATTTTTTATTACTTGTGGACTCGTCACTTTTCCAACCCGTAATAGCTTACTACCACCAAAAATTTTATTTATCTTAGGGAGCGTTATAGTTCCTGTAAGACCATGAAGCATTATCATGCTACCCATAGTCATACTAGCCATCGATCTAGCTTCTTTTTCATCATAGCCAAAACGCTTATAACTTTCTACATATCCTTCATAGATAGCTTGTGATTGATTTGCTTCTGGTGTGTTTGACGTTCCCTCTAATAAGTGTTTTATTTCTAAATAGCCATTTTGTTGTTCTAGTTTGTTATAATAATAATTTACATATGTTCTTAGCGCATCATAAGCTTTTTGGCGCTCTATATGACAACCTTCACTATTTACATCAACACAAGCTTCTAATAATGCATTTGTTGAGCTTTCATCTTTAATTCTAAGCTCCACTAACTTTTGCTTTTCGTCTTCAGTTAATAAACCTTCTTTTTCTTTATATTCTAAACCTACTTTATCTTGATGATCGGAAGAATTTAAATAGTTATTCTCAACCGCATTTTTACTGGCAGCAATTGAGGCACCCATATCACCCACATCACCACCCATACTGGCCGCTGCAAGGCCTGCGGCCAGTTGCGATAATGCGCTGACGTTTTGTTTTTCTGCTTCGGTGAGGTCTTTGATGTCTTTCTTTTTACCATCATCATCTTTATAAAGGTTGCGAATGGCTTCTGCGGCAAGTTCGCCACTTACTGCTCCTGCACCACCTGCTAGGCCTGAGTTGCCTTGTAGTTCGGCTATAGTGCCCGCTAATATGGCGTGAGCCGTTAAACGAGCTACTTCGTTATCCCCTGCATGTATTTTAATTTGCTCTGCTAGCCATGGTGCGCTAGCACCTGCAAGACCACCCGTGATGTCGCCAGCGATGATGCCGCCACTGACCGAGATATGGCTAACGTTGAATTCCGCTTTGTTTTTGATGTCACTAAAGCTAATGGTGCCTGTGTCAAATTAATGAAAAAATAAAATCTGCATTAGCTATATACTTGCAAGTTAAAATCTAACTTGAAATGAAATCGATTTACTCTACAAGTAACACTAAAAAACTTTTTGTTTTTCCTCCTACTACAGTATGGATAACTTCCTCCGCCCAAAAAGGAAAAATAGTCTCATCAAATTCACTCAAAATTCGATCTTTTTCTTTAGGATAACAACTCAGCATTTTTGTAAAATTTTCTATAACTAATATGTATCCATCATATTGATCTATCCACGTTAAATCTCTCATCCAATCGTTATAAGCATCAATACTCGTTGTGTTAGAAAATATACCGGATGGAAACTGGAAAGCTACAATTATTGCATTCATATAATCACTAATAGTAGAAATAAGTGATCCATCAATTTTTGCAAAAAAATAATTTTTGCAATTCAGATTTTCAATATATTGATTTTCTTCTTCTTTATTAATATAAATAATTTGGTTTTTCATTTTTAATAATCTCTATTTAGTTACTTTTATAAATGTTTGATAATGATTATTTGTGTAATAAACAGAACCATTGCTTCCTCGAACAAATCTTTCGGCATCTCTAGTTTGTCCTTGAATTTTATTATTGACATCAAATTCTCTATAAGTGATTGGGTTTCCATTGCTATCAACTTTAGGTAATTTATTATCACTATTTTTAAATATTCTTCCAGCATTAGTTCCTGGGGTCTGACCATTAAAATTACCATTCCAACCATTCTTTTCATATTGTGAGAATGTGTTTTTAACATTATTTGGAAGCTCATCAAGTTTCTTTTCTTTAATCTTCTCGGTTGAATTAGATTTATTATTGTTCTTGTCATCATCAGGCGGTAATCCTGGGGCTCCTCCAGCGACAACACTTCCAGAGCCAGCAATATTATTACTGTCTGAAGAGCCATCAACGCCGTTGTTTTGTGAAGTACTTGAATTACTTTCTTGCCCATGAATTAGCGGTATTCTGTCTGCAAAATCAGCGATAAGAAAATCATTTTTATTTTTATTTAGAAAATCTATTTGTTCTTCAGTCAAACTAGCTATAGCAAATGAATCACCACTTCTAATCGCATTAATAGCATTAGTTTTATCATTCTCACTAAGGCTATTAACCACAGATATACCTAATAATGCAGCTAAACCTGTTCCAGCAACATAGTTTGCGCAAACCGAAATTCTTACGCAAATCATCCCTCCAGCTCTAACTACAACTGCTGCGAAGTTATTCTCAACTGCATTCTTACTCGCAGCAATCCCCGTATTCACATCTTGGATATCTCCACCAGATGCTGCGATGGCAAGACCTGTAGCTAGTTGGGATAGTGCGCTGATTTTTTGTCGCTCTTCTTGCGATAACTCTGTGACTGCTTTATCCGGATATAAAATGCCCGCTATGACTTCAGCACTACGTTCACTCGCTGCTGCCCCTAAACCTCCCGCTAAGGCTGAGTTGCCTTGTAGCTCAGCAACTACTGCGCCCAGTATAGCATGGCTAATTGTGTTGGCGACGGTGTTTCCTTCTGTCTGTTGTTTGATTATGGTGGCTATCTTCGGTGCTAATGCCCCCGCAACAGCCCCTGTCATGTCGCCCGTGATTAGCCCATTA
>NZ_LZGW01000032.1 GCF_001690275.1 Gilliamella sp. WF3-4
CGCATAATATGTTGTTTATCTTTCATGTAATAAATTAGGCATAGAGAGGGATCTACTTCGTGCACATGATTGGGATGTAATGCACGTAATGATTGAACAGGATTTGCTACTTGTTGTGCTTTTACATTCATTTTGCGGTTTCGTAATAATCTTGCAAAATGATTAGTACTTACACCAATTTCATAACCATTTTGTTTTGCAATACTTGTTGCTGTTGTTGTAAACATAGTTTGTTTACCATTATCACGCACTGACTCTTTACATATTGCTCCGACCACATTTAAAGCAATATCAGAAACACTTGTATCACCTTTATCAGCTCTGCATTTCCGATCACTTGACCAACCACAAAACTCTTTTAATTGTCGGTAAATAGTTTGTTTAGAAATACCTAAAAAGGCTTGTGCTTCACTCATAATAGCGCTTCTTGAACCAAAATCTGTTTTATCTAACTTAATTGCTAATTCATTTAAATAGTTGCGAATATTAGGTGATACCATTTTTAATTCCCTTGATATGAAATATCATTTATATAAATCTTGGATATTCTCATTTACTAAAGATTCTTGTCGCTGTTGAGCTTCCATGATATCGCTATCAAATTTGCTCCAAAGTTCACGATGCACATAACGAGCTTGATCTAAAGTTAATACAGCCGAACCATTCAACGTTAATAATGCAATTTGCATTGATTCAGGCAATGAATATGGTTTTTCGGGATCGTAATCAGGGTCATTCTCAAGTATTTCGAGCATTAATTTATACATAATGTCTACATACTGCCTTTGTTCTTCAAATAGCTTATCCATGCGTGATTGCGTTTCTGCTATCTGTTTTTTAAACGGCTCTAAACGCTCATCTAACGGCACGGTTTTCATTTCAAATTGAGCCAGTTTTATTGCTAATTCTTCCTTTTCTTTCGCTACATCCGCATTACGCTTGCTTAATGCTTTGTAGTCAGCTTGCAAATCACTGTTTTCTTTTTTGAGTTGCTCTTTTTCTTTAGCATTTTTAGCAATAAATTCTTCAGCAAGTTCTACTAAAGCTTCTTTATCACCTGCTTTAGCCACTTCAATTAATGCCGTTTTTTGGTCCTCGGGTAGTTTTCGGTATTGACGTAATTCACGGTAACCGATGCCCATACGAGACATAGACTCAAGGGCTTCCTCGCCGAATGATTTTAGGTTTGCTATATCTTGATTAGCTTTTTCATCAGATACTCCTAACAATGAACAAAATTCTTCCCAAGTTCCTTTTAACTCCAAACCGTTTGGAGTTTTTTTCCCTGATAAATTACGATAAAGCTTGTTTTCTTTAACAAAATTTAATTTAGAAGCCCAAACGGTTTGGGAAAATTTTTCAAAAGCATCAGCCATTTGAGCCTGACCTAAAAGCTGGTTAACTAGGTCACGATCCTCACTATATTCACTTTGAATTGTGGTCATAGTATTCATTACTTCATTAATCCCTTGCTCATCAATTGCAGGTAATTCAATTGCTTCTTTTGTTGGATTTGCTGTTCTTGCCATTTTATTTATCCTCTTGAACCAGCCGTAATACGCTGATTGATTTCTGTTATTTGGTCTTGCATTTTAGTGATATGGATTGCATGCGCTTGGGCTATTTGCAACATTTGCACACTATGAGCAAATAAGCCATTATCTAGCTTAATTACCAATCCTTCCTCAATAAGAGTTTGTAACGCCCTAGTAACATTAACCGGTGATTCATTAATCATCTTTGCGATATCGCCGTTGGATAAACCTGTTAATGTATAGCCTTTTAGCGCTTTGAGTACTTTCAGTATTCGAGTGCCAGATTTTGAAATTTGTGAACTATGCATGTTTTTTACCCTTTTTCTATATATGAAAAACTGTTACAATCAGGGTTATAAGGCTTGTTTTAAGCCAAGTTTTACTGCTATATCGTGTGTTTTACCGCGATGAGCACGACTTAAACCATTTAAAACGTTGTACACAACAACAGGGTGATAACCATTTTCAATCGCCCACGATTTGATAGTTTTACCTTTTTGTTGAAATTGTTGCTTAACTTGTGCTGGAGTGAGAATTTTGGACATTTTTATCTCCTTTTATATAAGTTATGAATAATTGATTTATAAATTATGTGTTATATTTTGTGACTTTTAAATCACAAAGTCAAGGGGTTTTTGTGACTATTACATCACCAAAAGATAGAATTAAAGAAGAACGAAAAAAATTAAGATTAACTCAATCAGCAATTGCTGAATTATTTGGAATTAAGCGTGAAACGTGGAGTAGATACGAAGCTGGTACTATATCACCAGGAATGGAAGTACTAATTGCATTTTCTAAAATTGGTGCTGACATTCAATATATTTTAACTGGAGAAAAACAAGTTGGCTTAATTTTATCCAGAGAAGAAAAAGAATTAATTGAATTATATCGTAATGCACCATTAGCTATTAAAGCTGCTGCACTGGGAGCTTTAACAGCAGGAACGGCTCAGCAGACATCCGCTAAACAAATTTTTAACGGAAATATAGATGGTCAAGTTTCTGCAGAAAATATTTATAATATTGGGGTGAAAAGGAAAAGGTGAGATTATGGAGCAACACTTTAATCATACGGTTGGACAAGTTGCGGCAAATAATATCTATAATATTTATATTGAGCTAATAAACAAAAAATTAGATATTAGTGAATTATCTTCACAGCACTTATTGCTAGCTATTGATTATATAAAACAAGAAAATAAACTAATAATCAGAAAGAAATTTTGTAACTTACCGGCTATTGCAATTTTGATTATTTCGCTGGACATTTTCTCAATAGCTGCGATGAACTGGTATTTTATGGCTTCCGGCGGTTTTCTAAATCACAATCGCGTTTTTTCTGGAGATACATTTTTTCTAATTATGATATCTGCTTTAATTTTGATTACAATTTTAATTCGATTTTTGTGTATTAAAACTAAATATTTACACCCAATTTTATCTGAAAATAACCGGGTTATTTATGAATTAGAGCTAGAAATTGAAAAAAGAAAATTGAGGGGCGAAAAATGAAAATTTTTTTATTTATTCTAGCTCTTATTTCAATTCCAATCGTAGTATCTATTTTTGCCATCATGGCTATTTACGATAAAAATAGTCCTCCAACTAGCTCAGATGCAATATATCTTGCTCAAAAAAGATTAAAAATCAGTTTAAAAAATCCAAAATTTACAGATGTAATTTTCTTCAACACATCAAAAGATAAAGAATCAGAACATGTTTTAGCTGGAAATGTTTGCGGTAAAGTAGCGTCAGAATATTCAGATGATATGTATAGCCAGTTCTCAAGATTTATTGTTCCAATTCTGATAACAAATATGAACGGTAAACAAGGCGAAACTTCTACAATTTATTTAGAAGCAACACATGGTAATGCAGATAACTTCCAATTTGCTTGGGATATTATGTGTAAAGAATAGAGATATTTGCATAGAAAATATTTAAATAAATAGGATTAAGTATGAATAAATTAAATTTACTCATTTTATGTTTAGCTTTAGTTTTAACTGGCTGTGCGACTAAAAATTACGGTCGCCAAGGTGAATTAACCCAATATGAAAAAGACACGATGACATGCCGTGAAATTGCGTTAGAACAAGCGAAAATAGAAGGCTTTAAAGAACATGTAGAAAAAGAAAGCCAATTTGATGGACGTTCTGTTTTATCGTTTTTAGGTGACTTTGGCGTTGGTAATGTTATTGAAAAAGGTGAAGCGTTGAAAAGTGCGAATAGGCGGTTGGAGCAATTAAAAGATGTTGAAAAACAGAAGGAATGTGGGGAAGAGTAAAATTCCTTATGAACAGATCATTTAAATCTAAAAATCAAACAACCTAATAATTTATTTATATTTTATAGAAATATACAATTTTAAAATTAGAACCTTTAATTTCTTTCAACTAAAAATAAGTTTTAATTTACCAAAATGGTTGAATTGGCCTTTTTTTCATGATAAATTAGGGCGGTATTTGTATATCAAATACTATAACAGGAGAAACAAAATTATGGCACTGACAGAATTTGGCAAAGTAGTAAGAAAAGCAAGAATAGACATTGGCTATACGCTATTGACTATGTCTAAAGAGCTTGAAACAACACCTGCTTACCTTAGTGGCCTAGAAACAGGATTAAAAAAGATCCCTAAAAATTGGGTTGAAAAAATATCTAACTTTTTCAAATCCAAAAATCACGAAATAAATAATTTGCAAGAATTAGCTGATGTGTCAAATGAAAATGTCAATATTAGTGGTTTGTCTTTGCAACAACAGATGTTAATTGCAGGTTTTGCTAGATCCCCATTTAATGCTGAGGAACTAAAGCGATTAGCTAAATTATTTGAAGATATTAATAAAAAAAGGATTGATTAAATGATTGAAAAGTACCAAATGCGTGGAAATCGAGTTGAACCAATGGAAGTTGATGATATAAAAATAAAAGCAATTAACTCTTGCAAGGTCTTTAAGCTTTCAAAAGAAATGAAAATTAATTTTGATGCTGTATTTGAAAACTTAGCTTTATATGGAATAACATTACAAGTAATTTCGGATAAAGACTGGTTAGGTGTCACTGAGGGGCATTGTGATCCTAACGATTTTACCATTAGTATACCAAATAAAACTTATGTGGCAGCCTCTAAAGGGAAAAGAGAAGCTTTATTTACTATTTTCCATGAGATGGGGCATATTTTATTAGGACATAAGGCTATTTTACACCATTCTCAACATCAACCAACTTATAAAGAAGATGCTGAATGGCAAGCTGATTTATTTGCTTCAACTATATTATTAGAAATTGGAATTGAACGTCAATATTCGTTTGATTTCGAAGTGTAAAAAGCACTTATTTACGGTAAGTGCTTTTTATTTTGGGTGTTAGTTACATATTTTACGGATATGACTAACTTGTTAACAACCATAAGAACATTTGGGTGTCTAATGGAACTTTTGAAAAAGCGAATAGATTATACTTATTATTTTCTATTAAGCAATAGTTTATTTGTGCTCTAAATGTTCTCCTTTTGATAGGAGATATCGCATGAGTGATTTTATTTGTCCTCGCTGTGGTAATGCTTGTGGGTATACATTTGCTAGATATATAGTCAAAAATGGCAAGACTATTTATCCTAAAAAGGCAAAAGCTTTTCGTATACCACAGTGTGAATGCGCTAATAAAACAGCCGCTTAACACTTAATAAAGTCGTCACTTAATTGTGACGACTTTTTTTAGTTATTCTTATAGAAAAGCAGAATTTAATCTGCCCCCGTTCAAATTACATTTCAAGTAAGTAAGATCATAATAACCTCATACATTAATTTAATTATGAGGTTTTTATGGAACACCCTATCAAAAAATTATCCCAAGTACGCCTTCTCAAATGGTATTTAGTTGCTATTACTTTATTTGCAATTATTACGTTACTCTCGCCTCAGCAATTACCAGTTGTTGCTTATAAGTTGGCTTTAGTCTTGCTTTCTGCTGTGATTGGTTACCACCTAGACCGTGCGCTTTTCCCTTATGCATCTCCTGGAAGTTATTTATATAACGATTGGAAAGAGTTTGGTCCTGATTTTTATACTCAGCAATATATTGAATCTTTAGAAAACAATGAACAACCAGAGGCAATGGATTCCAAAATGTGTGCAGAATACCCTGTTCTTGATGAGTATCGAAATCTATTTGCGGTTGTTCTGATTCGTCGGGCGTTGATTGTTTCCGCTGTGATTCTTGGTGTAACTCTTGGATTATAACCATGCGTTATTTAACTTTAATTATTGTGTTTATGCTGTTTAGTTGTCATTTAGCGCCTGCTATAGCAGGTGTACCAAATGATGCTAAGCAACATCAACGGGAACTGACACGTAATGCACGAGCCATATTTGGTCTTGATGCACCCATTGCATTATTTGCGGCGCAAATTCACCAAGAATCACGTTGGAACGTCAATGCTAAATCACATGTAGGTGCACAGGGTCTTGCTCAGTTTATGCCAGCAACGGCGGATTGGATTGCTGGAGCGTACCCAAAAACACTGAGCAGCAATGAACCTTATAATCCGTCTTGGGCACTACGTGCTTTAGTTCAATATGATTATTGGTTATATCAGCGTATTAATAAAACTGCTAGCGATTGTGATAGATGGGGATTCACTTTGTCTGCCTATAACGGCGGGCTTGGCTGGGTAAATCGTGATCGTCAGCGAGCAAAACGAGAATATCAAGATTCTGGGCATTATTGGGGGGTAGTTGAAAATATTAATGGTGGTCGTAAAAGCATTAATTTTAAAGAAAACCGTGATTATCCAATTCGTATTATCTACCGTTGGCAACCTGTTTATATAAATGAAAATTGGGGTTTAGGAGTTTGTGATGATTAGAAATATAGGCAAATTAATCAAAAGCTTTTTTGTGGGCAGTAAAAATTATTTTTTGTTGGGAATAATTTTGGTTGTTGGTTTTGGTGCACTTTACCGATTAGGTATCAGTCATGGCAAATCAATGGTCAAACAAAAATATATTGCTTTAGAAGCACAACAAGCAATGGATACGTTAAGTCAATTTATTGAGAGTACAAAGCAATTAACTAAAGCCGCTAATGATGCAAGTTATTCATTGTCACAGCAGATAGTAGAAAGGAAATTATATGATGAACAATCAACCCAAGCATTACAAGATGCACTTAATAAAACAGCTAATGATCGCAGTCATTGCGTGTTTGATGATAGTGTCTTGCAGTTCATCGACTCAGCCCGTGAAAATGCAGCTCAAGCAACAACCCATGGTTTTACCAGCACAACTGACGGTACCATGCGAATTACCCGTAAAACGACGAAATAATACGGCGGATGGTTTAGCTGAAGCATTAAAACAGCTTTATGACCAATATGGGCAGTGCTCAGGTCGATTTATTGAACTCCTAAAATATATCAATGAGGTAAACAATGGATAACGCTGATTTAGCAACAATAACTAAAAAGGAATAAATGATGAATTTTAATGAAATCACCTTTAACTGGCAGTTTCTGCAATGGGTTGTAATGGCGGTGGTTGGAGTGTACTCATGGTTAATTGGTCGTCAATCGGCTAGCCAAAAAGAATTATTAGATTTACGTATTCGAGTAACACAAGTTGAGGAGACGGTTAAATCACTACCGACTCAGCATCAGGTAACTAAATTGATTGAAAAATTAAGTAGCAACGAAGCTACTTTAAATCAGTTATCTGATCGGCTTTCAGGATTATCTCGTCAATTAGATAACATTAACCAATTTTTATTAAAGAACAAGTGAGGAATTATGAGCTACGCTGAATTTTTAAAAGAAGATCAACGGTTGGTTATTTTGCGTATCTTATATGAAATGCCAAGTTATAGCAGTAATTCTAGCATTATCTATAGTGCGTTAGATCACTATGGCCACGCTATTAGTCGTGATCAAGTTAAAACCCATTTAAGTTGGCTTGGACAACAAGACTTAATTAAAACCGAAACAATCGGTAGTGTTATTGTTGCTCGTTTAACTGATTTTGGTGCTGATGTGGCCACTGGTAAAGTTGTTGTGCCTGGTGTAAAACGTCCAAGCGCAGGAGCGTAATTATGGGACGTAAATCAACGATCCACAAACTAGAGCCTGAGGTACGTAATTATATTGAGAAACTACTACGAGCAGATCAACTTACACTAGATGAAATGATTGCAGAACTGCAACAAAAATTCCCAAGCAATGAAACTCCTAGCAGAAGCAGTTTGCATCGGTACCAGAAAGGTTTTAATGAAATGACCAATAGCTTACGTGAAATTGAAACGGCATCACGTATTTTGGTTGATGAACTTGGTGATAGTGTTGATGATAAATCAGGGGCACTACTTGCTCAGGCTGTTACAACGCTGGCAACGCGTGCTGCATTTAAGGCGCATGAATCAGAAGATATCACAATCAAAGAAATTAGTTTTTTAGCAAAAGCCGCTAAAGAAGCCATGCAAGCACGTCAATTAAGTTTTAAAGAGCGGCAGGAAATCGAAAAAGCAGCACGTGAAAAGTTATTGCGTGAGCAAAAAGAAAAACTGGATGAGCTAGAAAAAACAGGCGAAGTACCAGCTGAAATGTTAGCTAAAGTAATTAAAGCGGCGTATGACTTATGACAGTAAAAAATGAACCAGCCTTAAAACTCTATGACTATCAAAAACAGTGGGTAAACGACACTAGCCGTTTTGCTATTGCTATGTTCTCTCGGCAATGCGGTAAAACCTTTACCAGTACATTACAAATTGTGCTCGACTGTTTACGTGCTGAAGCACAAGGAAAACGTGCGCGTTGGGTTATTTTATCACGGGGTGAACGTCAAGCCCGTGAAGCCATGAACGAAGGGATTAAAGTTCATTTAAGAGCCATGTCGGCAGGATTTAAAGAGCTCGATTATGATTGGGATGCCAATGTTCGGGCGCTTGAAGTTGAATTACCTGGTGGTAGTAAAATTACTGCTTTACCCGCCAATCCTGATACTGCTCGTGGTTTTAGTGCTAGTGTTTTACTGGATGAATTTGCCTTTCACCAAGATAGTCGGGCAATTTGGAAAGCATTGTTTCCTGTTATCTCAAAGCCCAGTTTAAAACTGCGTGTGATTAGCACACCAAATGGCAAAGGCAATAAATTTTATGAGCTGATGACAGGTAAAGATGATGGTTGGTCACGTCATTCAGCGGATATTTATCAATGTGTAGCAGATGGTTTACCGCGTAATATTGAAGAGTTGCGACGAGGTGCCGGTGACGACGATTTATGGGCGCAAGAGTTCGAGCTTAAGTGGTTAGATGAAGCAAGTAGTTGGCTGGATTTTGATTTAATTACTAGCGTTGAAGATGAAAAAGCAGGAGTTCCTCAACATTATACGGGCAATCCATGTTTTGTTGGCGTTGATATTGCTGCACGTAATGACTTATTTGTTATTTGGGTTATTGAGCAAGTCGGTGATGTGCTTTGGACTCGTGAAATTATTGAACGCAAACGTATTTCATTTGCTGAGCAAGATTATTTACTTGATGAGGTTTTTCGTCGTTATCGTGTTATTCGTATCTGTATGGACCAAACGGGTATGGGTGAAAAACCGGTAGAAGATGCTAAACGACGTTATGGCGAAATGGTTGTTGGAGGTGTGCTATTTACGGCTCCTAATAAATTAACATTAGCAACGCAAGGTAAACAAGCCTTTCAAGATAGAAAAATTCGTATTCCATCGGGCAATAATGCCCTTCGTGCTGACTTGCATAAGTTAAAAAAAGTCACTGGTTCAACGGGGCAACCGCGTTTTGTTGCTGATTCTGATAGTAATGGTCATGCTGATCGAACTTGGGCTGCCTTTCTTGCAATTAATGCAGCTAGCCAAGATGGGTATGAAATTGAATACCAATCACTAGGCGTTCGTGATTCTTACCGTTCATTGAATCAATATTCGAGTAGCTCTGAACTGGAAACAACCGATACAGGCTTTGGTACCGTGCGTGGCGGTAACGATTTTGGAGGATTTATTTAATGTTTAACTGGTTTAAAGGTAAAAAACCAAAGATTGAAACAGGACAAGAACTAGCTGGTACTGGTGAAAATAATGATATTACAAAATTGTATGTTGGTACACTAGCGCAACCAGATGATAGCGTGCTACAAAATCGCGGTGGTGGTCGTTTAGATATTTACAAAGAAGTATTGAATGATGATGAAGTGAAATCAGCCTTTACTCAGCGCCAAGATGCGGTGATTTCACGCGAATGGAAAGTTGAACCGGGAGGTGATAAACCGATTGATATTGAAGCTGCTGATGCAATGAGTAAGTTGTTAAAATCGGTTGGGTTTGACCGAGTGACTAAGTTAATGCATTACGGTGTTTTTTATGGTTATGCTGTGGCGGAGTTAATTTATGGCATCAAAGATAATCTATATTGGATTGATGATATCAAAGTTCGTGAGCGCCGTCGTTTTCGGTTTACTCCAGTGGGTGAGCTGCGCTTATTAACGCCCAATAATATGCATGAAGGTGTTGCTTGTGATGCACCGTACTTTTGGCATTATGCCACAGGTGCCGATCATGATGATGAACCCTACGGCTTGGGCTTGGCTCATTGGCTTTACTGGCCAAGCTTTTTTAAACGCAATGATATTAAGTTCTGGCTAATTTTTCTGGAAAAATTCGGCATGCCAACGGCAGTGGGCAAATATAGTACAGGTGCAACACCTGAACAAAAACGGGACTTACTGTCACTCACTCGTGCAATTCAGACCGATTCTGGCATCATCATGCCAGATGGCATGACGCTTGAATTGCTACAAATAGCACGCTCAGGCGCAGGCGATTACAAAGCTTTTTACGACTCAATGAACGAAGCTATTCGGCGTGTAACTGTTGGTCAAATCACTTCTTCAGGCGGTGCATCTAGTTCAATTGGCGGTGATGAGTCATTACAAGCTGCGGTACTAACATCAATTGCTAAATCAGATTCTGATGTGATGTGTGAAAGCTGGAATCGTGGGCCTGGTACATGGTTTACACAGATGAATTTTCCCGGTGCTGCTGTTCCTCAAGTTTCACGTATTTTTGATGAACCAGAGGATCTGAAATCATTATCAGAACGTGATAAAAATATTATTGAATCCACTGGCTTCCGTCCAACATTGGCTTATGTTCAAGATACATATGGTGGGGAGTGGGAAGAAAAACCGCAACAGCAAGAACAAGTTGATGAAACGATTAAAACAGTAAAAACGGCTGAATTTGCTGAAGCACAAAAGCAAAATAATTTTGCGTCAGTACTGCAATCACAACGTTTAAACGCTGAAATGCAGCCCGTTACTGATAAATGGATTAATCAAATTAAAGAACTGGTTGATAGCGTACAATCGTTAGCAGAATTGCGTGATAAGTTATTTGAATTAATTCCAGATATGCAATTAGATGAATATGCAAAGGTCATGGCTGAAGCATTAACAGCAGCTAATTTAGCAGGTCGCACAGAACTAATTGAGGATAGCAAAAATGGTTAATGTGGCATATGGCTCGTTGCCATTTAAAGAGCAAATTGAGTTTTTCCGGCGTAAAGCAAATGTGCCCACAAACAGCTATGTAGATATCTACAATAATGAGCATGATTATGCTTTTGTTGTGGCGGGTGCTAATCGTAATGCATTACTAAATGATTTTCGTGCAGCAATTGATAAAGCAATTAGCCAAGGCACAACACTGGATGAGTTCCGTAAAGACTTTGCTGAGATAGTTGAACGTCATGGTTGGAGTTATAACGGCGGCTTTAACTGGCGTACTCGTATCATCTATGAAACAAATTTAAACAGTTCTTATCAAGCTGGACGCTATCAACAATTACGTGATTCTAAATTTCCATACCTAGAATACTTACATAGTGATTATGTTGAACACCCTAGAGAACTTCATCAAAGTTGGGATCATCTGGTATTAGATTTTAATGATCCTTGGTGGAATACTCACTTTCCACCCAATGGCTATGGTTGTCAGTGCCGCGTTCGTGGGCGTACTAAAGGTGATCTAAAAAGAATGGGAAAAAATCAACCTGACAAAGCACCAACAATAAATTGGGTTGATAGAGTAATTGGTGAAAATAGCGGTAATCCACGTATTGTAAGATTGCCTGAGGGCATTGATCCAAGTTTTGAACATATTCCCGGACAATCAAGACTTGATAATTTTGTACCAAATCCATTAGATACAGATCCAACTTTAAAACGAGGTTTACCATCAAGCAAAGCAACTGATGAATGGCCAGCTATCCGTGAAGTAAGCAAAAATAGACTGTTAGAAAAAGGCTTAACTGAAGAAGATTATGCCAATATTTTCTTAAATGAATTTGGTGCAACATTAACCAATCCAGCTATTTTTAAAGATGTAGCCGGTGATGCATTAGTAATCGGTAAACAGCTTTTCACTGTTAGCAAAACTGGTGAATTGAAAGTTACAAAACGTGGTCGTGAGCAATTTTTATTGTTACTTGCGGATTCGTTAAAACTGCCCGATGAAATTTGGACAAGAATGGAATACTTTGATCATCTACAAAAATCGGTGGTTCGCCGTCGCTATATCTCACGTTTTATGATTGATGGCGAAGTTAAGCCCATGCTAGCGGTATTTGAAGTGGGTGATGATGGTTGGTTAGGTGTGACAACATTTGCGCCTGATAACCCTGAATATTTAGAACAGCTTCGGGTCGGTGTTCGAGTGTTTAAACGATAAACCTCAATCACTGCCATAATTGAGGTGCATAAGTAAGGATTTGAGGCTTTGGCAGAAGCTGCTTACTTACATTCGAAATAGTATAGGTGAAAAAATGACTGGCGTAAATATTGAGTTTAATATACAAGATGCTCTTGATGCCATGCTTCATATTGAAGCAGCCATAGATGATACTCAAAGTTTATTTAGTCATATGGGCGAAGTATTACTTGATATTCATGAAGCCAGATTTACGGCTCAAGAATCGCCCGATGGTGTACCGTGGAAAGAACTATCTCCTTGGTATAAAGACTCAAAACCCAAACAAAAAGATAAAATTTTAACGCTAGATGGTAATCTAAGAAGTACGTTGCATTGGCAGATTGAAGGTAATACTTTGTTGTTTGGTACCAACGTAGTGTATGGTGCAATTCATCAATTTGGTGGTGTTATAAAACCACGTAATAAGCAAGCGTTAAATGTTGGTGGTCAAGCTGTTAAGCAAATTGTTATTCCCGCCCGACCATGGCTTGGCGTTAGCGCTCAAGATAAATTACTATTGGTCGATGTTGTGCGTGAGCACTTGGGTTTTGCTTAAAACGCAATATAACGCGTTTTAAGCCATTTTACTAAAAAAGGCTAATCAGTTTGTTTACGAATCGCTTTAATCGTGTTGTAAATGCTTTATAATAAGTTTTTAGTGTATATTCTTTCTATTATTTTGCCACTCTCCTTTCCAAATCATTAAAAAATTATCTGCCCGCGTTCAGATTACCCTTTTCTCAAAATAAGTCATGATGCTCTATATCAATTTATTGGAGCATTTTTTATGGCACTTATTCCCGTTTTTAAACCTGGTACGCATACTGCGGTAGATGGTCGAAAAATCACTTTTACTTTAGAAAATTGTATTGATTTAGCAGAAAGCTACGATCCAAGTTTGTCAGAAGCGCCTGCTGTAATTGGCCATCCCAAACTAACAGCTCCAGCTTACGCATGGGCAAAATCATTTGAAGTAAAAGATGGGTTGGTTTATGCCAAGTTAGATCAGATTAATCCAGAATTTGCTGAAGCCTATAATGCGGGCAGTTATAAAAAACGTTCTTTATCAATCTATTTACCAGACTCACCGGGCAATCCTAAACCCGGTCATTACTATGCGCGGCACATTGGTTTTTTAGGTGCAGCAGCTCCTGCTATTAAAGGCTTGCCTGACGCCAGTTTTGCGGAGTCTGATGGTGAGCAAGGTGCCGCAGAGTTCTCGATGGCTGATGAAGAATTTGATGAGAATTTGATTTCAATTTTAGCTAATTTGCGTGACCTGCTGATTGAAAAAGCCGGCATTGCCAGTGCTGACTTGTTTTTACCACAATGGCGCCTTGAATCATTGCGTGCAATATCCGACAGAAAACAAAAGGAGAAAGAAAAAATGCCACAACCTTTAGACGCTAGCTTTGCCGAACAACAAGCGGCAATTGATGCAAAAAATGCCGAACTTGCAAAACGTGAACAAGCATTGCTAGAAAAAGAACAAACTAACAAGCGTGCGGAATTTGCTGCCTTTGCTGATGAATTAGTTAAAGATGGAAAATTATTACCTGCTCATAAAACTACAGTTGTTGAAGCATTTATGGCGTTGGGTAGTGAACCAATTTCATTTGCTGAAGGTGATGCAACTGTTAACAGTTCCCCAGTTGATTTAATCAAAAAAGTACTTTCAGAGCGTCCTAGTTTTATGAACTTTGCTGAAAAATCGGCTGCTAGTGATAGTGAAGATAACGTTGATAAACAAGATCCAAAAGTCATTGCTGATGCAGCCAAAGCCTATCAAAAAGAACAGGCAGACAAAGGTAATACAATTTCAATTAGCCAAGCTGTTACGCATGTAACCAAAGCTAAAAAGTAAGAGCATTAATTACAGGCTGATTATTAATATCAGCATCATTTTAATTTTAACCAAAAGGTTTTTATATGAATATTCCAGGATTAACAGTAGCAAAAACCGCTGAAGGCGAAGTCAAACCCCGTTTAATTGTGTGCCATGGTAGTGAAGATGGGCTAGCAAAAACAGCGATTGACGGTAACGCATTATTAATCGGTGTATCAACAATTGTTGGTGGTGGTGACGGTGAAGTGTTTGATGTTGTGCGCAGTGGGTTGGCACAAGTTTTTTATAGCGAAACAATTGCGATTGGTGATCCAATCACAGCAAATGCCGATGGTCGAGCTAAAAAAGCAATGTCAGGTGATTTTATTATTGGCTATGCCGAAGTTGTGGGTGATGCCGATGAATTAGGCACTATTTGGATTGCACCAAGCAAACAAGCTTAACCTTTTATTTAACTAATGGTCTATGACCTTTGATAAACAATTTTATAAATAGGAGTTTTATATGCAACGCCCTTTTCCCGTTGAACCGCAGTTGACTGCAATTGCTATCGCTTACCGTAATAATAAGTTAATTGCCGATGAGGTTTTGCCCCGTGTGCCTGTTTCTAGCACGTCTTTTAAATGGTTGGAGTACGATTTTTCAGAGCGATTTACGCTCCCAGATACTAAAGTTGGGCGGACAGCACAACCAAATCAAGTTGAATTTGGTGCCAAAGAGCAAGAAAGTTCAGTGACTGATTATGGACTAGATAGCCCTGTACCGCAAGACGATATTGATACTGCAATCACTGGTCTTAACCCGCTCGGTCATGCAGTCGAAGCAACGACTGATTTAATTTTGTTAGATCGTGAAGTTCGAGCCGCTAATGTACTGTTTAATGCAAGTAACTACACCAACACCAAAACGTTAACAGCAGCGCAACAGTGGAATGATGATAAAAGTGATCCGATTGGTTTAATTACAGACGCTTTTGATTCAATGATTATGCGTCCTAATATCGGCACACTAGGTCGTCGAGTTGCAACAATATTACGTCGTCACCCCAAAATTGTTGCGGCATACCACGGTAATGCAGGCGAAAACGGACTGGTCCCGCTCGGTTTTTTAGCTGACTTATTAGAGTTAGAAGCGATTTATATTGGTGATGCATTCCTAAATAGTGCAAAACCAGGTAAATCACCAACCCTATTACGTGCATGGGGCAATAAAGCTAGTTTCACCGTTCGCAATAAATTAGCAAATACTAAAGGTGGTGTGACGTTTGGCTTTACAGCCCAATTTAAAGATCGTGTTTCGGGTTCGATTGTTGATCCTGATATCGGTTTACGTGGTGGCCAACATGTTCGAGTCGGTGAATCGGTCAAAGAGCTAGTTGTGGCTAAAGATGCGGGCTATTTGTTTGAAAATGTTATTCCAACAAACAGTTAATAATGTGAACAACAACCAACGGTAATTTATCGTTGGTTTGGGTAAAGATGATGAATATTCCATACATTACATTGCTAAATTTATCCGAACGTCCAGGACTCGTTGAGCTATCCCAATTGGTTGCTCAAGATGGTGAAATTCCCGTAGATGCTAATTTGTTGGAAGTCATTATTAATGGTGGTGATGTTTCAAGTTGGTTGCCTGATGATGTTATTAATGCAAATCGAGCAATCGCACGCATTAATGAATCAATAGCTGATACTGAAGCTGAAATAAACGGCTTTTTACGGCAACGTGGACACAGGCTACCCTTAGTTAAGGTACCTCGTTTGTTAACTGATTGGGCACGCATTATTGTTCGTTACAAATTGCATCGCAATCGTGTTTCTGATGAAAAAAGCGATCCTATCGTGCGTGATTACAAACAAGTTCTGGGCTTTCTAAAAATGGTAGCTGAAGGGAAATATTCGCTTGGTATTGAAGATACTCTACCCGTTGCAGGTGGTGTGCCTAAACAAACTGGCCCTGTTCGTGTATTTGATATGAACACATTACGGGATTTTGGACGATGAGTAGCGCACCATTTGATGTGTCAGTTGTTGCTGAAAAATTAAAAGGTTTAATGCCTGATAAAACCTTAGTGTTTGTTGGTACCAGTGCTGAATACAGCAAGCTGACTGATTTAACATCGGCGCCAACACCTGCTGCTTACGTTTTGCTTGGCAAAGAAACACCGAACGATAAGCCAACAGGAACACGGCAGTCAGTCAGTGTTAATTTTGGTGTTGTGGTTGTTGCACGTGATATTTCTAGCCAAGCAACCAATATTCAAAATGTAAAACAATTGGCAAATCCAGTGATTGGTGCGGTGCGTGATTTGTTGATTGGTAAAACAGTTCAATTTATTGATGGAGTTCGTCCAGTCACATGGGTTGGTGGGCAAACGTTAGGTTTTCAAAATGGCGTGCTAGTTTGGATTGATTCATTTCAAACCCAACACTTCATCGGTAGCCGATAAATAATTTTAGGAGAAAGATATGTCAGATTTATTAATGAGTTTGCAAGGTACGATTAACCTTGCCACACGTAATACCGCCAGTTCACCAGCCCGCCCAGGTGCATTTCGACATGTCGGTACTGCCGATTCGTGTGAAATGGAGTTAAGTGTTGAGACAGTTACGCAAAATGAGTCTTACACTGGGCAACGTCTACAAGTTGGTGAATTAACACTGGGTAAAAGTGGTACGTTAAATCTTACGTTAAAAGATTGGTCAATTGAAAACATTGCTTTGGCACTTTATGGTGAAAAGATTACTGTTAATTCAGGTATAGCGACAGATGAAAAATTACCAGAGAACCTGATAATAGGTGATCGTATCAAGTTAACCCATCCATTTGTAGCTGATGTCGAGTTAAAAACACCAGATGGCTCTATATTAGTATTAGGCACGGATTATGAAATTGAATCAGCTCATGCTGGATTAATCAAGTTATTAACCGCGAAGGCATTAACTGCCAGCATTGATTATTCATACGCTAAGACTGAAAGTTTGGGCATTTTTACCCGTCAACCACCAGAATGTTGGTTTATGCTCGATGGTATCAATACTGATAGAGAAAATGAACATGTAATTGTGGAGCTATTCCGCGTTAAATTCAATCCAATTTCTAACTTCTCGTTACTACACAATGAGGGATACGGTGAATTACCACTTACTGCCACGGTCTTGGCTGATATGAGTCAAAACAAGGATAGTTCGCTTGGTTATTTTGGCTCATACGTTCAAAAGGCGAAATAAATTATTGTCTATGCGGTGAATATTCACCGCTAATTACTCAATTCTCTAAATTTAATAGTGGGCAAATAAAATGGCAGAAAAAGTGACAGCAACAAAAGAAGAATCAAATGATTTAAACGCATTAATGCCGAATCGTGAAATCACGCTAGGAGGCGAAATAATTACAGTACGTGAATATTCATTTAAAGATGCGCTAACAATCGGTAACGAAGTTGACCAGTTTGTTGCATTAATTGTGAATGAAATGAACGGTACAAACAAAATCACGATTGAGCAAGCCGACACAATTATTATGAATAATTTAGAGTTGGTTTATTCATTAATCAGTACCTCTATTAAAAAACCGATTTCGTTTATTGAAGCGTTGTCATATGAAGATGGTTTGCAATTATTAGATTGGTGGTGGGTTGTTAATTCTCGTTTTTTTATGAACGCGGTAACTCGCAAAATCATTCGGCAAAACGCTGCAAAACAGGCAAATCAGTAAGCTGGAGTGAAGTTTTTACTTTACTAATTAAAAATGGACATGATGCACAGCAGTTACCGCATTACACGCAACGTCAGTTACTGCTGTATTACGATGAATTAATTAAGCTACAAAACCGAGAACGAGCTAACCGAATTGAAGATATTTGTGTTGGCTTTAATGGTGGTAAACAAGTTACTAAGTTTGTAAAACAGTTACGCGGAGAGCAATAATAATGGCTAATAACGATATGAATATTGCAATGAAGTTCACTGCTGACGTGAATAGAGCAAAAGATAATATCAGTCAATTAAATGCTGAGCTGAAAGAGTCAGCAAATGTTGCTCAAGATGCTAACAAAAAAAGTGCCAAAAGCATGAGAGATGTTTATATGGCACAAACTGAAGCAATGAACCGTGGTGCGCAAGCTACCGCTGCTGCCGAACAGCAAGCTAAAGCACAGAGTATTGCAGCTAAAGCAGCTGAAGCACATAAAAAAGAAGTTGAAAAACTGCGCCAAGGTTTAGATAAATTACTTGCTAGCATTGATCCAGCGACAAAAGGTCTAAATCGTTTAGATGAATTAGAAAGCAAGTTAAGAAAATCCAAAAAAGCGGGAGTAATTGATAGTAATACGTTTGATGATTATTTATCAAAAATCAGTAATCAACGTGCGGCGTTATCAACGGTTGAAACGCTTAATGAAAGTACTAAAAAATTAAATCTCAATACTAAAAGTGCCCGTCTCAGCATCACTAGTATGTTTAAACAATTAGCGAGAGGTAATTTTGCATCAGCGGGAAATTCATTGCTAACAATTGGCAACATGACTGGACGATTACCGCCATTATTTAGTGCTACTACATTATCCGTTGGTATTTTTATTGCTGCCGCTTACAAAATGTCTCAAGTGATAAGTACGATAATTTCAGACCAAGAGCGGTTTAATCGTGCATTAATTTCAACGGGTAATTATGCTGGTGCGACAGCTGGTGGGCTTGAGATGATGTCTCAACGTATCGGTAAAATTAATCATAACTACAGTGAAACACGTGATGTTATTGCGGAACTGGCATCGGAGGGGCGGTTATCAGCAAAATCGATTGAAAATATTACTACTGCATCAGCATATATGGCAACCGTGACAGGAAAAAGTGCCAAAGACGCCGTTCAATCATTTAAAGGTATTGAAAATTCGGTTACAAGCTGGGCAGTTGAAAGTAATAAACAATACCACTTTTTAGATCTGGCTACTTATCAGCGTATAAGTGCGTTAGAAGAACAAGGTAGAACCGAAGAAGCTATTGCAATCGCTACAGATAAATATGCTTCAGAGATGGAAGTCAGTGCTGATAAGATGAAAAAACAGCTCAATTGGTTAGAAAAGGCATGGAGACACTTCAAAAATGGGGTTAGTGTTCTAGGTAATGAGTTAAAGAAAGAGCTTAAGTTTGATTTAGGATTATCAAGCCTAGAAGAAGATATTGAAAGAATGGAGAAAGCCAAAAATAGAGGTTTTTATATTGTGCCTGGGGCTGCATCTATTCCATACAATAAAAATGACGATAAAGCATTACAAGAAAAATATGCTCAACGAGAGAAACAGCAAAAAGAAGCCCAAGAAAAACATAATACCGATGTCATTAATGAAAAAGCAACAAAAGCCCAAAAAGAACTTGACGAGCTTCATAAACAAAATGCAACTGATGCCGAAAAACAAGCCAAGGCGGTTGAGGATTTACGTAAAAAATATGAAGCACTTTGGGCTGATGAAAAAGGTCGTAAAGATTTGCAAGCACAGGGCGTTACTTCAAGTGACGGGAAATCATTTGCTGGTGGTCAATATGATAAAGATGTTAAAAATATTACTGATAAAGGAATCCAAGAATACAATAAAGGGATTGAAAAATCACTTAAGCTAACTACTGAATTGCAACGAGTGATGCATGAAATCAATGAAGGACAATATAAAAATGCATCACAAGCAGAGAAAGACAGAGCTATCGCATTAGCAAAACAATTAGATGCTAAAAATGCAGCCAAACATAATAAAAAAACTGATTTTTCATTAACAAATGACAAAACTAATCTAGCATTGCAGCAACAATTAAATGAACTATTACTTGGCACAAAGGCTAGTGATGACACAGTTAAACAATGGTACAACAACTTATTAGCTCAATTTAAAAAAACGGGTAACAGAGAAGGTATCGACTTAATCGACCAAATTTTACCCCTGAAAAAAGCTGAAGCAAATTTAAATGAAATTACAACAAAAATTCAGCAAGCACAATCACGTCAATCAACAAAAGAACAATCGTTACAAGCACAAGTTACAGCAGGTTTAATTACACAAATTGAAGCCCAAAGCCATCTTGTTGATTTGCATAAACAAACAGCTCAAGAGCTAGCAGAGTATTTACCTACACTGCAAGCCATGACTGAATTACCGGGCCAAGCTGGCGAAAATGCACAAAAAGCACTTGCTACACTTCAGCTACAAATTGCAGAACTAAATAAAACTACTGATGCATTAACCAATGCATTTAAAAACGGCTTGCAAAGCGGTATCCAAGGTAGTCTTGATTCTTTAGCAAAAGGTACTTTTGAATTAAAAGACGCACTACAAAACCTAGCGCAGAGCATTTTGTCGTCGATGGCACAAGTGGCGACAAAAGGTTTAGCTGATATGGCAATGAATGGACTATCAAATCTAGGTAGTTCGTTGTTTGGCTCTGCCACTGATGCAGCTGTTGATAATGCCAGTGCTGCTGCTTCTGCAGGGCTGATGGAAACAGCAATTGCAACAAGTAGCGCGACTGGCGCTGGATTGATGGGTGAGTCAATATCGATGTCGGCAGGTATTGGCGCCGAGACTATTTCAGCATCAATGATTACCGCAGGTACAGCAGCAGGTGAAATTATTAGCGCGGCAATGATTACTGCGGCAAGTGCAAATGCCGGAAGTTCAGCCATGGGTGCTGCCGCAGTAGCAGCGGCGACTGGTGGTTATATAACTGGTGCGGGCACTTCAACATCTGACTCTATCCCAGCAAAATTATCTAACGGTGAATATGTTGTTAAAGCTGCCTCAGTTAAAAAATACGGTGTTGACTATTTACATGCGATTAATACTGGGCGATTGCATCGTTACGCAACTGGCGGTTTAGTTTCTAATGTTAGCAGACCAACAGCACCCAATTTATATGATGAAAACTCATCATCAAAAGCAACTAACCAAGCACAATCGGCACCGGTTATTCAACAAACTTTGGTTTTAGATAGCGGTGAAATGATGAAGTCTGGTATTAGTTCTGTTGCGGGTTCTCGTGCCATGATGACATGGATTCGTGCAAACTCCCAAACCCTAAAACAGGAGTTGTCATAATGAAAAAATTTTTATGGCAAGCCGATCCCGATTGGACCAATGGTATAACTGAAATTTTGGAGTGGAAAACCGATATTTTACAATCATACAGTGGTGCAGAACAACGCATTGCTAGACGATTATCACCACGTCGGACGTTTGAATTTTCTATTTTAATTAATGGTAATGAGCGTTCCAGATTTGAGAATCGATTGGCGTTTGTTGGTGGTAATTCGTGGTATTTGCCTATTTATACTGATGTTACCTATCTGAATGATGATGTCAATACAGGTGCTATAGTTCTGCCGTGCAGCACAATCGGTCGTGATTTTGTAGTTGGTAATAAAGTACTAATTAAAAGTGAGATTAACAATGTTAATCAAACAGCATTGCTTGAAGTCGCAGCGATAAGCACAGATTCAATCACATTAGTTAATCCAGTTAAAGTGAAGTTTTTAGCCGGTGCATGTATTTATCCTATTCGATTGGCTGTATTAACCGATGCCCCAGAATTGACTCGATATAATGATGATTTATTAAGTGCGCAAATTCGTTTTCGAATGACTGAACATAACGCATTTAGTAACAATATTTCATTTTTACCCATTTATCGCCATTTTCCTGTGTTAAATATGCATCCAAATTGGTCAGAATCGTTAAAAGGTCGATATGAGCGATTTTTATTAGAACTAGATAATGGCTCAAGTATTCCAAGTCGATTAGATACTGCAAAATTGCCCTTTTTTGTTCAGGAATTTAGATGGTTTATAACGGAACGAGTTGAGCAAATGCAATTACGACAATTGTTTTATTATCTAAATGGTTGTCAAAAAAATATTTGGGTTTCAAGTCAAGCAAGTGATTTTAATGTTCTAACTGTTGATGGTCGAGTTCTTGAAGTTGAAAACACGGGATTTAATGAAATTGGATTAATGTCTGGTCGAAAAGATTTAGTTATCACGTTATGTAATGGCAATGAGCTATATCGTCGTATTGAACTTGTCGCTATCGTTTCTGATGAAATTGAGCGTTTATTGCTCAATGAATCAATCAATGCAAATGCTGAAGATATTTTGTCAGTCTCATTTTTAACACTGTGTAGATTAGATTCCGATTCTGTCAGCTGGGAACATGTTACTGATGCCGATGGACTAGCCAATATAACTTGTAGTTTTAGAGGAGTACGCGATGAGCTGGAATCAATTTGAGTATTCAACCAATAATGGTAAACCATTAACGCTATATGAATTTATTCGTAATGAACAAAAATATTATCGCTATACCAATGCTGACCGAAATATTGATTTTAATGGTGTGACGTGGATAAGTGAAGCAATCAGTAATACAGGACTAAGTATAGGCACGGGTAATAGTCTAGAAATTACATTGCCGTCAACATCTGATGTAGTTCGTTTATTTCGTGGCGTACCGCCAACCAAACCCGTGGTAATCAAAATGTATCAGTTACACGAAAATGACAATGAATTTAGAGTTATCTGGGTTGGAAAAATTCAAGAAGTTAAGCGTGAATCAATTGAAAAAGCAAAATTAATTACGGCAAGCATTGCAAGCTCATTTGAGCGCAGTGGCTTAAGATTGACTTATGGCCGTTCATGCCCCTATGCCCTTTATGACCACAATTGTCGAATTTGGCAAGATAATTACAAAGTGGCCAATATTGAAATCATTGCTCTTGATGGAGCAAATATTACTGTAAATCTACCGAATATTGCATCAGGTTATTTTTCTGGTGGATATATGGAATTTTACATTGATGGGATTAAAGAACTACGCGGATTAAAAGCGCATGTTAATAATGTGATAGGTATTTTAGGGGGGACTCAAGGTTTACATAAAGGTATGCATATTAACTTGTATCCAGGATGTGACAAAACAATCAAAACCTGCAATGAAAAATTTAATAACCATTTGAATTATGGTGGACAGCCGCACATTCCAGGCATTTCACCATTCACAATCGTCAAACTGTTTTAATTTGGAGTAATTTTATTATGTGGTGGGCTGTCGCTAAATTTGTTGCTGTTATTGTTGCCAGTTATGTGATTGCACGTGTTACTGCGAAACAACCAAAAAGTAATCGTCCAACCGCGGCGACGGAAGATGATTGGAATATGCCCATTCCAGACGAAGGTACTCCGCAGTGCATTTTTTTTGGTGACTGTTGGACATCTGACTGGTTTGTACTGGGCTATGGTAACTATCGTTATAGTGCAATTCGTAAGTAATTTGGAGTGTCAATTATGAAAATAACAATGGCGCATATTCGTGCTGGTGGTGGCTGTGCCGGAGGATTACGTGAGTTTTTTAAACGCTATAACTTGGATTTAAATGCGTTTATTCGTGATGGATATATTGATTCAGAAATAGTTTTAAAAACAGGTGATGCATTAGCGTTACATATTGTCAATATTGCAAAATCTCGGGAGTTAGAAAAAAATGGGTAGTAGTTCAAGCAGTAAAGTTACCGTTGGATACAGATACTATTGGGATTTATTCTGTGGTTTGGGTCGTGGTCCTATTAATTCTATTGTTGCAATCACTGCAGATAAAAAAATTGTGTGGCTGGGAAAAGAAGACGAAGCAAATACAAATTGCTCTATTTATATTAATAAACCCAATTTATTTGGTGGTGAAGACACTGGTGGCGAGGGAGGCATTGAAGGAAACCTTGAAATAATGATGGGTGAACAAAATCAAATCCCATCAAATAGTTTAAACCGTATTTTAAAAGGGTTGATTCCTGGATTTCGGGGAATGGTCACAACATTTTACTCCGGATTAATAAGTTGTTATAGCGCATCACCAAAACCATGGTCGTACAGAGTTCGGCGGACTACAAAAGGCTGGGATAATAATTTAGTCTGGTACCCAGAAAAGTGTACTATTGTGTTGTGTGATAATGTGTCAGAAATAATAGGCATTGAAAGTGAGATTGAAAGCCGCTATGGTCCAATACACAAAAAGAAGAAGAATAAAAACAAATATCCCTTTATAAATAAAAATAAAGACAAAAGCCCTGAACAAATTGAACAAGAAAAAAGAAAACAAGAGGAAGAAAAACGACGAGAAGAAGAAAGGCAACGGAAAATAGCTGCATTGAATAAAGAGCTGAATCATAATATTCGAAATATTCATGCAATGAATCCTGCTCATATTTTATTCGAATGCGCTACAAATCGAGATTGGGGAAGAGGATTAAGTTGGGATGAAATCGATATTGACAGTTTTAAAAAAGCGGCAGATACACTATTTAATGAAAAGTTTGGTTTATGTTTTCGATACAATCGACAAGATCAACTGCAAACATTTATACAGCAAATTTTAGATCATATTGGTGCTGCTCAATATGCTGATTTATCAACCGGAAAATTAACATTAAAGCTAATTCGTAACGACTATGATCCAGAAAAATTACCATCATTTAATTATGATAACGGTATTTTATCAGTACAAGATGATGATTCAGCGAGTAATGATGCGACATATAATGAAATAGTTGTTACATATAGTAATCCTGTTACCCATGAGGATGGAACTGTTCGTGCTCAAAATCTAGCATCAATTCAACAAGTTGGTTTAATTAGCAATTCAGTTGAATATAAAGCTGTGCCAACCCAAGAACTGGCCGCTCGCGTGGCTGAGCGAGATCTTGAAATGAATGCAGCAGGTATTACACGTTTAATTATTAAATTTGATAGACGTGGTGGCATATTGGAACCCGCATCGTGTTTTCGTGTATCGTTACCTGACCGTGATATTGAAAATATGATTCTCCGAGTTGGAAAAATAGAAGAACAAAGTGATGGCTCGTTATTAATAACCGGTGTGCAAGATGTTTTTAGTTTGTCATCTACATCGTATAGTGCATCACAACAAAATAGTGAATGGGTTGAGCAAGATAACTCAATTCATGCTGTAAACGACATTAAACTGATTGAATTACCGTATGCATTATTAGCAGCAGCATTGAGTGCTGCCGATTTAGACTATGTAACACCAATTTCAGGATATATTGGTGTTACAGCATTAGCTCCCACGCAATCATCAATTAATTATATATTACAATTTCAATCAGCTGGCTCTGCAATTAATGAAAATCGCAGTGATTGGACTCCATTTGCAAAATTAACTGATGATATTGATAAACTTGAAACACAGTTTGAAATCAAAATTGATTCAGATTATCAACCAATGATTGGCGAAGGTCTTCTGGTTGATGATGAGTTCATGCGCATTGATGAAATTGATTTTGAAACAAATATGATAAAAGTTGGGCGCGGCTGTGTTGATTCATTACCCCAAAAACACCTATCAAACTCAATAATATATTTCTATGAGAACTCCTTGGCAACTGATCATATTGAGTATGTTAATGGTGAAACCGTTGGCGTCAAATTACTCACGCAAACTAATGCAGGTATATTAAATGATGATATTGCACCTATTAATAAAATAGTAATGTTACATAGGCAAATCCGTCCATATTTACCCGGAAATATCAAAGTTAATGACTCATTATATCCAGATGTAATTGAACAATCTGATACGTATATCATAAGTTTTTCACATCGCGATCGCATTTTGCAGGCAGAACGTTTGGTTGATTGTGTTTCAGATAATATAGGACCAGAACTAGGTACTGAATATATAATTGAAATTGCTGATTATTATACAAAAGAAATTCTATGGAAATTTAATACCACTGATACATTCATATTATTACCGTATTCATCTCAAGAAGATTATGTTTATGATGATTTGCACATTTTAACTTTATATAGCATTCGAGATGGTTATGAATCATTACAAAAATTTGTAACAACACTGCCTGAAGGTCATATCACTGTGGAGAGTAAATAATGTCTAATGAAAGTGAATATTACTACGGTCAAGGTAAAGTGTTTTTAACGCATAAAAAAAGGGATCATCAATGGCGATGGATCGGAGATGTATCATCACTAAAAATTAATTTTGAATTTGAAGAACAATATAGTAAACGCAGTATTGGGGGGCGCTTAGTTAATAGCAAAAGATTTATTACGTTTACGGGCGGTAATGTTACTGCAACATGGTTTGATCGTTCACTGGAAAATCTGAAATTATTATTACGCGGAGAGTCTGTATCACATCAACAAAGTTGGGCTGAAGAAGAGTTCAGAAATATAAAATCAGGTATGACAATCTATTTACAACATCAAAATATAAGAGATGTTTTTATCGAAAATTTAAATGAACATGTTGACTATATTGTTGATTGTAAAGCTGGCTCAATTTTATTTATAACAAAACCAAAATTTTCACGAATTTTAGTTGAATATGATTACTCAGGATTAAGCGGTATTAGTATTTTAAACAATGAACCATTAGATTTAGCATTGCGTTATGAAGGAAAAAATATAGTTGATGATAAAACAATAAATATTGAGCTTTTCCGATTATCACTAGATCCCATAGAATTTATCAGCTTGATTGATGATAAATCAGAATTTTCAAATATTGAAACTACATTACAACTATTACCTGATTTATCAAAAAATCCGAAATCCGATTTTGGCCAATTTGGCAGAATAATACAGTTTAATGATTTTAACGACATCTTATACGATGATGAAATTGCATATGATGAACGATACGAATTTGCATATTAGAGGGCGTAAATAATGGAACATTTAATTGAAGAAGTAAAATGGGAAGATAATGTATATCTCATTCAGCGAAAAGATCGTGTCGGGGGGTGGTGTGCGGGGTATAGCAAACAAACCTCATTATGAACTTGCTAACAGAACACAATATTTAAAAAGAACAGTCGACACAATTAATACTGCATTAGAGTTTACATTATCTGCATCTGAAGATAATTCAAATTTTGATGCTAAATGTAATCGTATCGAAAATTTAAAAAAACCAGAAAACAAAAATGATGCTGTTAATAAGGAATATGTTGACGGCAATGACGAAAAACTACAAAAACAAGTAAATGAGCTAATCGAAGCCAAGATAGGCTATGAGTCAATTGGTAACTTCAATGATGGATGTACTATAAATACAAGAAATGAAATTGTTTATGATGAACAAACAAAAAAATATTATGCATGGGCAGGTAATTTACCTCATCACGTTTTACCTGAAACTAATGTGACTGATGAAATGAACAACGGAAAGCCGTGGCTAGTCATTGAAAATTCAAACGAGTTTATAGCAAAAATTGAGAGCATTAAACAAATAGCACAAAGTGTAGCTACACAATTCTATGGTTTTAAAAAAGATGGTGCAAAATTGATTTTAGAAACAGCAGGAAATATAGATAACAACATATTAAATATTGAGAACTTTTTAGAATGGGTGATTGCTCCTGGCGGCTGTGAATTTACTGTTAACAATAAAAACTTACTGATGGTTATATAAAAAAGAGAGGTAAAAATGGCGACAATAAACTTAGGTAACATCAGATTTAACTGGTGTGGAACATACAACAGTTCAACAACATATACAAAAGATGACGTTGTTGGTTTTGACGGCTCTGCATTTATCGCAAAAAAAACTGTAAAAAATATCAATCCTAACAGTAATGAATTTTGGGACTTGATGATTGCTGGAGCTGAAAAACCATACATTGTTGGTGAACAAAAGCTAATGGCATTCAGAGCATCAGAACTACCGCATGGCTGGTATTTCCGAAATGGTGATAACTATTTACTCGATTCACCACAAGGTCGAGCGTTAAATAGTTTATCTGCAAACTACAAAGAAGATTACAAAATCACAATCAAAGTAATTAACGGTCAACAATATATCAATGTCCCAACCGCGTTTTCGGATGACGGTAGAGGTTTTTTTGAGCGTGCAGTTAATGGAACTAGCAGGCAAGTTGGTAGCATTGAAAATGATGCAATTCGTAATATCTGGGGACAACTTTATAATGTCATGCAATGGCGTGGAACTGTTGGAGTTGGCGTTTTTCATGTTGGTGAACCGAATACTGCTGGATCGGGATTAAATAACAGACACTCGAATGCAGCCACATATGCTACTGATTCTGATTTTCCGGAACGAACTATAACATTTGACGCATCACGCGTAGCACCTGTTACTAGTGACGACAACAGACCTTTAAATATCGGTATGACACCCGCAATCTATCTTGGAGTTTAATATGATTAATTATTATTTTGATAACACAAATGAGCTAAAACCGTTTACTCATGAACTCGAAGCTA
Organism: Gilliamella sp. WF3-4; assembly: GCF_001690275.1. Lineage (GTDB taxonomy): Bacteria > Pseudomonadota > Gammaproteobacteria > Enterobacterales > Orbaceae > Gilliamella > Gilliamella apicola_C. Next base: position 28,448 of record NZ_LZGW01000032.1, read on the forward strand.
ACGATAATACGCTACCGCCTGATAATGCGTTGCGCGTAGAACCAAAATTCAAAGACGGATATTGGCCATGTGAAAAAAACGGCGAGTGGGTTTTAGTTGAGGACCATCGAGAAAAAACAGTATACAACATTGAAACAAAAGCACCCGTTAAGATTGATTATCTGGGTGAGGTTAGAGATGGTTTTACTGAGTTAGAACCATTCGATTTTTGTAAGTGGGATGGCACAAAATGGGTATTGGATAATGATACTAAAAATGAAAGCATTATCAAAAATAATCAATCATTGAAAAACACATTACTCAATGAAGCAAATGAGAAAATATCAATACTACTCGACGCTATTGATTTAGATATGGCTGAAGATGGTGATGACGAAAAATTAAAAAATTGGAAAAAATATAGAATTCTTTTAACTCGTATCGACACATCAAATATAAATGTAATTTTCCCAACAAAACCGTAATTTATTTTCAAATATAGAAATACACGGCGTGGTTAATTATCAATTAATTTAAACAATAATTATCACACGCCGCATCATTTAGATAATCGAATAAAAATTTATTCTATCCATTCTAAAGAAAATGAGAATATAAAAATTCAGATCAGTAATGAAATATCTGCATTGATTACAAAAACATACCAAGGATTAGGTCATAATGATTTAGATCATCAATTAGGTTTTTCAATCATTCATCTTGCAAATGATGGTTGGTATATTTTAAGTATCAAATGGAATAATGCTAATAATATTAGGCATATAGTTTATGAAACTGATGAAAATTTTAAAACACTAAAAAGGCTACAAGATAAAACAATTATAGCTTGTTTATGGGAAGCAAGATTGATTGTGCAAGAAAGTAATTTATGGCAAAAGCATATCTTATCAAATAACCTTCTGACTGTGACAAAAGATGCGGGTGATAAATATTTAAGCGAGGTATTTAATGGAAAACTCTGAATGTATAATTAGAAAAATAGAAAAACAAGACTTAAAAAATCTTATTAAGTTATGTTCTAAACATGCTGATTATGAAGCGTTGTTTTTTGATGAGGACCCTGAATTAATTAAAAGATGGGAACAGCTTTTTTTTAGTGCAAATTCAAAGATATATTGCTGGGTTTGTGTTAACCAAAAAAATCATATTATTGGTTATATGAGTGTTACTATTGATTATTCAACTTGGAGTGCTTTACCTTTCTTATATTTAGATTGTTTGTATTTACAAGAAGAATATAGAAAAAAAGGTTTAGGAAAACGTTTAATTGCTACATTAGAGAATTTTGCATTTGAAAAAAATATAAATTCTATTGAATGGCAAACTCCACCTGATAATATTATCGGTATTAATTTTTATCAAGCAATTGGTGCCAAAGCTTTAGATAAAAAAAGATTTAAATTAATAGTTCCTAAAGTTAAATAAAAGAGAACATATGATGAAGAAACTCATTGCTGATTCGACTAATTTTTTGCAGGATGATTTTTATATTGGAGAGTTATTACATTATGGCAAAGTTAATTGTCCTAATGCTATAGCTGTATCGGATTCAAAATCGAAATTGTCTTTTATAGAACTAGATTTAATGGCAAATACTTATGCTAAAACGTTGAAATATTCATTTGATGTCAAACAAAGTGATGTCGTGTGTGTTGTAGGAAAGAAATCTGTAGAAACAGTAGCTATATTAATTGCCATATGGAAATTAGGCGCTGTTTTTTGTCCAATAGATATCGGTTCAGGAATCGAACGTATTAAATTAATTTCCAGTTTAGTATCACCTAAAATAGTATTAACAGAAAACAATTTGCAAAATGATATCTTTGATGGTTCTGTGATAGTTAAATCATATAAAGATTTATTATTAATAACAAATAATATTAATATTGAGTTAATTCCACATGCTTATAAATCAGATGATTTGTTATATATAATTTATACTTCTGGATCTACTGGCGTGCCAAAAGGAGTAATGATTACTGCTAACTCTTTTAAGAACTATGCCGAGTCTCACCAAAAATGGTTACAATTTGGAATAGGAGATAGAATTGTCAGTTTAACTCCAATTCATTTTGATGTATTTCTTGAAGATACTATTATTCCTCTTGCCAATGGAGCACACGTTTATCAATTTGACACTCTTTATTCTGGTTATTTTCTTAGAAAAATAATAGAAAAGCATCAAGTTACCCATATAATCGCTGTATCTTCTTTACTGGCAATTATTTCTGAAGATATGAATTTCGTTAATAAAAATAAGCTTCCTTATTTAAAGATGCTTATGACCGGTGCAGAAGCTTGTTCAGTAGCCCTAATTAATCAATGGAAAATAGAATTTCAAAATGCAAGAGTCATTAATGCTTATGGTCCAACTGAAACAACAATTGTATCTCATTGTTTTGAAATTAAAGTTATAGACAAAAATTTACAAACAAGTTATCCAATTGGCATGCCTTTAGAAGGAACAAATTGCTTATTATTTGATGATGAAGGTCAGGAAATTTCTGAGCCATATATTCCTGGAGAGTTATTAATTGGTGGACCGCAAGTCATGGCTGGTTATTTTGATGATGATGAATTAACCAAAAAAGTAATTAAAGATATTAATGGAATCAGATTCTACCATACAGGAGATGTTTGTACATTAGATAAAAATGGTAATTATATTTTTATAGAAAGAAATGATTTACAAGTTAAATTAAATGGTAAGCGCTTACATCTCGGATGTATTCATTCGACAGTATTAAACACTGATGGTATTAAGCAATGTGCCTTGGGTATTGTAAAACATAATGGTATTTCATCGATTGGATGTGTTATTGTTGGGGCAAATGAACAAAAATTAGCAGAAATAAAAATGAATTTAAATAATACTATCGATAACCAAATTATGCCCGCAGTATGGGGATTTCTTGATGAATCAATTATTACTCTTAATGGTAAAAGTGATAACAAAAAATTGATGAACTTACTTCAAAATAATGTCATTAATGGCAAAAACGATTTTAACCTAAATGGAAGATGTAACGATGAATGAAAATGAATTTATTGATCAAATTATTAAGACTCATGTTGAAAAATTGAGTGACTCTATTACTTATGATAAAGATACTTTTCTTCATGAATTAGGATTAGATTCTATTACAGTTGTTTCGCTAATAGTTGAAATTGCTGAAAAAAATGATATTGATATTGAGAGTATATATTCTTCATTGATTGTTCCTGAAAAAGTGTCTGATCTGTATGCTTTGGAAAAAACAATGAAAGAAACTGCTAAAATCAATTAAAAAAATATTATAATTATGACTATTACACGCAATAAGAAAAATATACATTTGGCATTGCATCTTATTGAATCAAATCTTTCAAAGAGACTTGATGCCACTTTAAATATTTTATTACCTAAAATTTTTGATTCGTTTTTAAAAGAATGTAACATAAAAAATGTTGAGCACTTTTTTCCTTATATTTTAAATAAAGCAGATATTGCTCATGAAAATATCCATTTTAGTTATGAAGTTAAAATGATTTCAAAAAGTCCCAAAGGAGTACTTAAGATTGTGTATATTAATTCTGATGACGAAGCAAATATACTAAATTTTGAAATGGATAAATATAGAGATTCAGCAGAATATTTCATATATATCGATTTACGTAGTAATTGTCATAATGTTATCCCTACCCCTCAAAATACATTTTATATTGATTTATCAAATTATGTATCTGGTGATTCATTAGGCAAAAAAATAAAAAATTTGCTAATTACTTACTCATCCCAAAAAATAAGTGAATCGGTTCCTCAAATTTGTTTTAATGTAAATGGAGATAAATTTTCATTTAATTGCCCTCAAGTATTATTAAATAATCAACATCAAGTGATGAATAGAGAATTTAGAAATTTGTCTTTTTCTAGAAAAATGCTAGATAAAGGGAACAATAATTCTTTAGATGAAGTAAGAGTAAACGCAAAGAACTCGACTAAACCTTTTGCTATAACTACTAACTCGGTAATTATTTATGATATTGATAATCAAATTCGCCTTTATAAATCCAAATTAGTTTCAAATCAAGACAAAGTTGTAATATCTATTCATGGTGGTGGATTGGTTTTTTATGATCAAGATGTTTTTCATTCTTTGATGATAAAATGCGTTGAAGTAACGAATTTAGACGTTTATAGCTTAGGTTACAATAAATTACCCGAAAACAAAATTGAATATTTAGTTGAAAACCTTTACTTACAAATTGAATTCGTTATTAATCACTGTTCATCTAAAAATATCATTTTTGTTGGTGATAGCATTGGTGGGTGGTTAGCTCTCTATTTTTCTAGAATATTTAGTAAGAAAATTAAAATTTTTTGTTCTCTTATATACCCTGTTTTAGATTTGAATCATTTTTTTCCATCTTACTTAAAATTTAATCAAGGATATTTTTTGGACTTTGAGAAAATGCTTTGGTTTAAATCATTGTCTAGGTATTTTTTTAATTCAAATGAATTTGATCCTTTAAATATGCAAATTGATGATCAAGATCAGATGAATATTCAGATTTTCTCAGGAGGCTGTGATGTCTTATATGATGAAGCAATAATGTTTAAAAATAAATATCCTTTATGTTCTTTTACGAATTTTCATACTCTGCCACATGATTTTATGTTATATGCGGGCTTTTCTAAGACAGCGGAAGAGGCAACTTTGACTATTTTAAGATCTTTAATTACACGATGAATAATAAATTTGATATTACTATTATTGGAAATGGTTTATTGGGAAGTACTTTAGCTTTTTATCTATCTAAGCAAGGGTATAAAGTTTGTATTATAGGGGCCAATTACAGTCATAAGAATAAATATTTTTCATCTCATCAAGATGAAACTAGAATTGTAAGAACATTTCATCATAATAATGAATATTGGCAAGATTTAGCTAAAGAGTCTTTTGATATTTTGAAAAATATTTCTCTTGAAAATCCAAATTTATTTAAAGAGGTTCCAGTAAAGTATTTATTTAAAGATGGTATTTCGTATGATAATCCTTATTTAATAAAAAATGATAGTTATCGTTATAATTATATGGATACTTTTGGTGGTATCTTAAACCCTATCTTATATATTAATTATATGAATGACCATGCAATTAATCTGGGAGCATCGTTGGTCGTCGATGATGTTGTTTCTATAAATTATAAAAATGAGACTTACATTAGCAATGGTGATTTTGGAGAAATTAAATCTGAATGGCTTATTGATTCAAGAGGAATACATGGTGTGACTGAAAATAATAATAATGAATTCATTATTGGTAAGGTTGCAATGTTTTTCAAGTTAACTGATACAAAAAATCATTCTAGTTTTGCTTTTATAGATGAAATAACAGAATCTAAATTAATCAATGATTTTTATGGTATTTGCTATTACAAAAATCAATTTGGAAAATCAATATCGAAAATTTCATTTACTGAAACAACTCCTATTGTTTTAGAACCAAATGCAGTGTCAAATTGGTTTAATGGAGCTTTTCACGAACATCCTATTTTAAACGATGCCGTAACATTAGTTTTATCCAAATTCCCCAATTTTAAGTTAGCTGACTTAAAACCTTGTGCTTTTGTAAAAACTACCGATGGAAAGCCAAGTGTTACTGTTGAAAACAAATTATTAAGAATAAATGGATGTAATGGAATGTTAGCAAAAGCTGTTATTGCTTTCTCGAAAAATATTATAAATCGATATTTTAGTTAATAAATGGTAAATGCAAATGAATAACATCATAAAAAAAAGTTCATTAAGTTTATTTGGAAATAATCTTCAAAATGGAAATCCTACATCAGTTTATGAACTAAATATGTGGATATCTGACAATGATATTTATTCTATTGTTTTTAACGAGGTTTATGAAGAAATTACTTTTTTTGTACGGGATAAACATGATATTTCAATCCGTTGGTTTTCTCGTATTAAAGAACTTCCTTTATGTGGACATGGAGCATTAGCAGTAGCTCATGTACTTTATGATTTTTTACCTAAAGGAGCTTTGATCAATATTTCTAATTTAAAAGATAAATTATGGTTATTTGCAGATAATCGAAAACCATACATAGTTCTAAAAATAAATAACATATTCTCTTATACCAGCAATGAAAATATAGTTAACTATCCTTTTTTAGCTTTTTTTAATTGTGGTAGAGATTTATTGATGTTGGTTTCATGTTATGAAGATGTTTTAAATTTTGATGCCACACTTATAGCCTGGGAGTCTCATAATTTCGTAGGTTTTATTATAGCCTCGAAACCCAATAAAGGTGTTGTATATTTTAGATTTTTTGCACCCAGGGCTGGAATTTCTGAAGATAGAGCTTCTGCTTCTGTTATTCCTTCTTTAATTCAATGTTCTTTGTTGTTTGATTCAAATGTAAATGATTTGGAGTATGTTCAGTTGTCAGGATCTGATGTAAGTTTTAATGTGTTTAGTAAAAATGATTTAGTTTATATCTCTGGTAATATTTTTGAAATTTAATTATTAAAGGAGTTTTTATGAGTATCGAACAAATGATTCATTATCAATCAAAATTATCTTATGAATTAGATTCAGCAGATTTATTTTCAGCAATTAGTAAGAAGGAAAATATAGTAATTATAGATGCCAGATCACCTCAATCTTATAAAAAAGAGCATATACCTAGTTCTATTAATTTATGGCATAAAGATATGTCGTTTCATTCAACTGAGCATTTAGATAAATGTAAAACATATATTTGTTATTGTGATGGAATTGGATGTAACGCTTCTACAAAGGCCTGCATAAAATTATTAACTTTGGGATTTAATGTCAAAGAATTGATTGGTGGGTTGGATTGGTGGAAAAGAGATGGTTTTGCTACTGAAGGAGATGAGTCTCAATCAGGCACCGAAATTGATTGCGGCTGTTAATTTATAAGAGAAAAAATATGAATAAGAATAATTTGAACTTCATAATTGTTGGAGCCAGTATTGCTGGTTGTTCAGCTGCCATAATGTTGAAAAAAAATGGTGCACTAGTTACAATAATTGAACGATCTGAATCTATTGATTCATATAAAAAACTATGTACCCATTTTATACAACCAATTTCGACTCCAATCTTGCAAGAGATTGGTTTATTGGATTTTGTTAAAGAAAACGGGTTAAAAAGCAAGGCTAAATTTTATACCCCTGCGGGGGTAATTGAAAGTTCTGGACCATATTCCGATAAAGAAACTTCAACGGAAAGTTATGCATATAATATAGAACGTTCAGTATTAGATCCTGAATTAAGAAAAATATTATTAGAACATGATATTGAATTGAAAATGAATGCTTCCTTTAAAGAGGTTACTATTGCTGAAGATCATTGCATAGTTACAATAGATGATAATGGTAAAAACACTAAATTAGAATGCGATGTTTTAATTGCAGCAGATGGAAGAACATCTAGCGTTTCGAAATTTTGCAATTTTCAACAGCAAGAATTTCAAAATGATAGACTAACAATATTTGCATATTTTGAAGGATACCCATTTGGAGAATTAGAAACTCATCAATCTCATTTTGTTATTGATGGGAATGATATGGGTTTCATTTATCCTTTAAAAAAAGGTAAAGTATTACTATCTTGGTATTATGATAACAAATCAGAAAATAAACCTTCTAATCAAGAGGACAGGATAAAATTTATATTAGAAAAAATGAGTAATGCCTTTCCAGATTTCTCTTTTGACTCGTTAAAATGCATCAGTAATGTTTACGGGTATAATCATTTTCCCAATCAACTAAGAAATCCAATATCTAAAAATATTGCACTTATTGGCGACGCATGTGCATCAGTTGATCCTCTTAGTGGAGTCGGTTGCTCTATGGCGTTGAAGTCAGCATCACTGCTTACTGAAGCTTATATTAGTTTTAAACAAGATGGAGTTTCATTTCTTGATGAATATTTAAAAAAATATCAAGAGGAAATTATGCCTCATCTTAATGGTATTATTGCTGACTCAAGAATTAATTATAATCAAACCAAAGAATCAATTCAAAAAAAATATTTACCTATTATTAGAGATAAATCACTTCGCGATGATTATCTTAATTTAACAGGAAGGCTTATTTATCCTAAAGATTTTCAAAAGAGATACTTGTTCAGTTCAATTAAACAATCCAAAACTCATATTTAAGGAATTTTTATGTTTTATTCTGCTAGTGCTATATTCTTATATTGCCTTACTACCGCTTTAGGGGCTGTTTGGATATCATTTGCTTTTACTGGATTAAGTGGATTTACAGTAACATTTTTCACTTTAACAATTGCATTTGTTATTTTTTCAGTTATACAAAAATTAAAAAATAAAGGGAAAAATATTTATTGGTTAAGTCTTTTATACCCATATCGAATTTTTGAATTAAATATTTTAACTTTATTTAGTTGGCTCTTTGCTTTTTTGGCTCTCTATAACATAGAAGCATCAATAGAGTGCGCGTTATTTCAAGGTGCTTTACCTTTAGGTGTCTTATTATGTGAGTTATTCTCTAAAAAAACAAAGCTACTCAGTTTGAGAGTTTTAGGGGTTTCATTAATAACAATTAGCTTAATTATTTTGGTGGTATTTAGAGTTAGAATTAATCAGGCAGCAATCGATTTTACTCAACAACAAATTTATTTAGGGGCATTTTTAGCTTTTGCTGGTGGTATTTCAGCCGGATTTTATGCTTATAGATCTTCTGGACTTTATGCTAAATCAAGGTGTTCCACGATGGATATACTTTGTAATAGGTTTTTTTTACTAATTTTAATAACAGGAATCATTGCTTCACAAGAAATTATATCAATTTTTAGTGGTGAAATAGAATTACCATTTAAATTACTAATATTATCATTGATATCAGTAGTAATTCCTGTTTTTGCACTGCAATATTCAATTGAAAAAATTGGTCCAGCCAGAGTATCAATTATAACACCAACTATACCCATTATTGCTCTTGCTATCGAGCATTTTACTGCTGGATGGAATTCAATTTTAATACCAGCATCTATCGGTGTAACAAGTTTGTGTCTAATTTTAGCAAATGTTTGGATGAAACGTAAATAATTTGGAGTAATTTAATGATTAAAGTAAAATTTATAGATAGTATGGGTAAATCTAGTGTGGTTGATGTTGCTATTGGTGAAAATCTCATGCAAGCAGCCGTTAGAGAAAACATACCTGGGATAGATGCATTTTGTGGAGGAAGCTGTGCTTGTGCTACTTGTGTTATAAATATTGATAGTACTTTTGCTGATAAAATTCCACCAGCATTACAAGATGAAAAAGATGTTTTAGAATTTACCGATAACAAAACAGATTATTCCAGATTGTCTTGCCAAGTTATAGCAATTGCTGAACTTAACGGCTTAGTGGTTCATGTGCCAAGTAATCGGAGTTAACATTATTTTTTGGAGAGCAATTCTTGATTAAAACAATTGTAATAATTGGAGGTGGACATGCGGGTTTTCATATGGCCAGCTCTTTAAGGCAGAATGGGTTTCATGGGCGAATTATTCTCATTGAAAAGCAACCATTTTACCCTTATCAAAGACCTCCCTTATCTAAATCATACTTATGTGGAGACATAAAATTAGAGCAACTTTTTTTCCGGAACGAACATTTTTATAAAACTAATAAAATTGAACTTATATTTGGTGAAGTAACCGCTATTCTTAAAGAAAAAAAAGCTGTTGTATGCAATAACCAAATGGTGTTTTACGATGAATTAGTTTTAGCATTAGGATCAGTACCGAAAAAACTTGAGCTATATAATAAGTTTAATAATGTTTATTATATAGCTGATTTACATTCTACTGAGATTTTGAAAAAAAAATTAACAGAAGTCAAAGATGTTGTTATTGTAGGAGGTGGATTTGTTGGACTTGAGTTTGCCTGCATTGCAAATAAGCTCGGTATAAATACTCATGTGATCGTAAAAAATAATAAATTGTTAAGTCGTTCTGTTTCTAATAATCTCTCTGAAATTATAAGAAATAAACATATTAGTGATGGAATTCAAATTAATTTTGAGAGTTCTATTGATAAAATTTTAATTTCAAATAACTCAATTTATAAAGTAAAACTATCTACCAGTCATGAAATAAAATCTGATATCATTATTGTAGGAATTGGTTCAATAGTTAATGATGGAATTGCTTTTTCTTCTGGTTTAAAAACCGATAATGGCATTGTTGTAAATGAATATCTATGTACAAGCGATCCGAATATTTATGCAATTGGTGATTGTGCCAGTTTTTTAACTGAACTGAATGAATATTCAAGATTAGAGTCAGTTCAAAATGCGGTTGATCAAGCAAAATATTTATCATCTTGGCTAACAGGACATCATAAGGATAAATATAAAAGTTTTCCTTGGTTTTGGTCTGACCAAGGTGAAATGAAAATCCAAATTGCTGGAAATGTAAAACAAGGAAACTATAGTGTATTAAAAGGATGTCCAACAAATACTTGCTATGTTAACTATTGTTTTAACAAAAAAACATTAGTTGCAGTTGAAACTATTAACTCAACACTTGTACATATGGCAGCAAGACAACTTTTTACTCAGAATTCAAATAATTTACCTGATCTTTATGAATTACAAAAATACTCTTTTGATTTAGTTAAGCTTGTTAAAGAAAAGAATAAACATAATATTTAAGTTCACTGATAATTAAAAGATCTTGTCGTTTTAAATTATCAATTTATAAGCTGACTGATAAATCATAGAAATACTTTACTCTCTATTTAGGTAGTAAAGTGTTTTTTATGATGTTAAATGTACTAGCTCAAATCTAATCTGACAGTTACCAGTTTTTAATCAGGTGTCTGTCAGATTAAATTTGGTTCAGATTTTTCTCTTCCCAGATCCGTTTTCCATCAAGTAATGTTTCCATTGACGTTCGACCGCAGCATATTTTTCTCCTGATGAGTACGTTCATTATTGTAATAATGTAACCAGTCTGTAAATATCCCAAACTTAGTACACAACTCACGTAGAAAATCATGCTGCTTGTTTTAGTGTTTTATACTCAATCGGTGTCATGTTATTTAATGCCTCATGCGGCCTTTCGGTGTTATAAACCGTTAACCATTCTTCGGTTATTCTCCTTGCTTGTGCTAAGTTGTTAAAAAGATATAAATCGAGTACCTCAGTGCGATAGGTACGATTAAATCGTTCAATATAGCCATTTTGATATGGGCTACCGGGCTGGATATAATCAATGGTTATATCATGTGATTTAGCCCAGTTTATAAAGGTTTTTCCTGTAAATTCTGGCCCATTATCGACCCGTATTTTTAATGGATACCCATGATATTCGGCCAGTTTATCTAAGTAACGGGTAATCCTTCCTGCCGGTAAGCTTACTGCAATATCAATCCCTAACGCCTCACGATTAAAGTCATCGATGACATTGAATGTTCTAAAGCGGCGTTGATTACGGCTACTGTCACTCATAAAATCCATTGACCAACATTCACCTTGTTTATTGGGGACTAATAACCTTTCTGGGCATCGTGGAGGAATGCGTTTTTTACGCTTTACCCTGAGATTAAGCTTTAATTCACAATACACCCGATATACCCGTTTATGATTCCATTGATAGCCGAGCTTTCTGATACGATTAAAACATTTAGGAAAGCCCCAGCGTAAATGCCTATCTGTGATAGTATTCAGCGCCGAAATAATTACGGAGTCATCCTGCAACTTAGGTTGATAATAGTAAGCACAACGGCTTAAGCCAACAATGGCACAACTCATAACAATAGTAATCGAATGATTTTGTTGTAGTTGCTGTGCCCACGTTTTACGTGCCCCAGTTGGCACTAAAGCTTTTTTATGATTTCTTCCTGAAGCTGGGATTTTAAGCTCAGTTCGGCAAACATCTGTTTAAGCTTGCGGTTTTCCGCCTCCAGCTCCTTTAAGCGTTTGATATCCGACGTTTCCATTCCGCCGTATTTTTCTCGCCATTTATAGAAAGTTGAATTACCCATGCCATATTTACGGCACAGTTCTTTAACAGGAATACCTGCCTCTGCTTCTTTTAAAATAGCGACGATTTGATGTTCAGTCATTTTTTTCATCATTAAATCCTCTTTTACTTTTATCATAGAGAATTTTCTACTTTTTTGCTGTACTATTTTAGGGGATAGTTACATAATATCACTAAAGTCTATCTATCTGAGTTTTGCTGAATGGCCATACTTCGGTAGCGGTAAATTCATTCATAAACTCACTCAAAGAAATACATGTGAATTCTTTTATTTTAATTGCCGCCATTGTTTGATACAGAGTAATCATGGCGTAACCAGCAACATTTAGTTTTGATGTACAATTAAATTTATAAGAAAAATGCTTCTCTACTTCTTCAATATTATCAAGCACCCAATTATATTTTTTTATGAATTTAGCACTATAACTTTTTGGGCCATATGTAAATTTTGACAAGTCATCAAGGTGCATTCTAGGTTCTGTTGCAAACCCAACTTGTTTAACTTCTATTATTACTAATAATTTTTGATCCTCATGAAAGCCTAAAAAATCTATTTCGCCGATTTCATCTGGAACCTTTAATCTATTATTCTTACTGAGATTTAAAGCTTTAATCGAAGAAGATCCTTTTATACCAATTGTATTTAGATTTTGCTCTACTACTTTCTCGAACCAACGGCCAGCTTTAAGGGATAAGACATCAAGAGATTTTTTCACGCGTTTAGAACACCATTCAGGCGGAAGTTTCTTGAATGGCACATCGCAAATAAGCAGATTTAGACACTCTAAAGCCATGCGGCGAGAGAAATAGACACAATTAACCCCATCGATTGAATTTTTAAAAAATGCTCGTTTATATGCACGATACTCCTGTTTTGGGCGAAATAATTCACGCTCCTCCAAATTTTCACTACTCAAGCAAAACCCATTAAGTATTAATTCAGCCTGTGATAATGTGATACTTAAACGGTTTGCAATTTCACGGATCGCTACTTGCCATTTGAATTTACCCAAAGCTTCTGGATTAGCACTATCGCTACAAGTCTCGATAATCCCCAATAATGTGCCTATCAAATCTTTATAGCTAACCCCTAATTTGTCGACAAAGCTTTCATTTAATATATCATCATGCGCATGAATATCTTGGAGGAACATTGGAAATCGAATATATTTTTCAAGATCACAGGCGGATTTACGTATATCAAAATTAAGAATGCCATCTTGTTCCACATTGAAATACGTGTATTTTTCTGGATTGAGCGTTAATGTGAGTTCATCTAGGAAACTATTATAATGCTCACTTCTCATGTAAAGGCTTACTAATTCTTCAGCAGCAATAAATACCATTGAGATAGCATATTCCCGATCTTCTTGGGCGCTTGCAACTTTGCTAAGCTCCATTTTAGAACGACAACACAACTCTAGGAGATACTTGATACCCCGCCTAGAATAGGCTGCATAGGATGCCCAAAACTCTTCATCATCTTTAGAAAGTTTGTTGTTTTTGTAGGCATCTGCAACTTTTCCATAACGTTCATATTCAGCCGCCAAAAAAATTATAAAACTTCGAGGGTCCACTTTTGGAAAGTATTCATCCAAAATTTCATAGTACTGGGCATATATCAGATTAACAATTTTAACAATTTCTGACTTATCTGTGTATGTGCCAGGTTGAAAATGCTTAAACACAGATTCTTTTATTCTTGTGTAAACTCTTTCCTCATGCTCATAGCTTGCTCTGAAAATCTCAATACCACCAACCTTGCGGATTATTAGCACAAATACCTCCTTAATTAAATTCAGTCTATCACTATTTTATACAACCTATTATTTTTCATTATTAATTATGGCTGTAACTGCTTTTCGGATTGAAAAGGGTCTTATCTCATCATTTGAGAACTTTACTTTATAGCAAACAGTTTCAAACCAATCTCCATTATTATTACGTCGCTCATTTCCAACAATGAAAGCTACAATTTCACGTCCATTAAATTCCCAACTTGGAGAACAATTACAATACCTCTTATATAGATCTTTTAAATCTTCAAAAAAATTACCCTCAGTAATTAGTCCAGCTTCTTTTACCTCTGGTCGCCTATCCAGAAAATAACTTATTGCCTTTTCTTTTTTTGGAAAATCATGTCTATTAATTGTTACAGGCTTAGCTTTTCCCATATTTAAACTCCCTTTGTAATAATCAAAAATTAAGAAAAATGAATTTCCATTATTGGTAATTACTAATTTAATTGCAAATTACATAACACGTACCTTGTTTTGAAAATTCAAGTCAATTTCAATTTTATATTAATTTAATGTTAAATTGATTATTTTAAACTAAAGACTAAATATATATATATAGCAAGCGGTTTTCAACGATAATTCTTAAAAAAATCCAAACAGCCCTAAACCGCATTTATTGCGTTTTTTTGTGCCTGTGTATTCATCATTAATGACGTTTTCAATAAGCTACATGCAGTGGTCAAGTATTTTTAAACACTAATTTAGGTTGTTCTACAACAGCCAGTGGTAAAACGGCATAAAGACTATGTGGTCGCCTTTTATTATAGTAATTGAATAAGTAACAGAACATGTCTGACTTGGTTTCAACTAAACGACGATAACCGGCCTTGGGGATCTTATTCACTTTTCAAACTACGGAACAAGCGTTCAATAGGCGCATTGTCCCAACAATTACCACGACGGCTAACACTTTGCCTATTCCATAACGACTAAGGTAATGTCTGAATGCAGCTGATAAATACTGGTAACCTTGGTCAGAATGGAACATTAAAACCCTTGGCTTTACCTCGTAGAGACCACATGCCTAATTGTACGAATCGCTAAGTAACTATCTTTGATTCGGACGTATAGCCACCAAGCGCTAACTTTAACTGAGCAACCCAACGACCCCATTGTTGTTCACTTACCCCCCATTGCGCTGTAGGCTTCCAGTACGGTGTACCGTTGTTCAACCACTAGTGTGGCTGCATCATGTTTAAATTCTACTGTAAATTTTTGTCGATTTGTTGTCATTATTCACCTCATTTTGATGATGTTAGTTTATCGCCTAATTGAGTATCTTGAATTATTAAACCACTACAATACGTAACTCCAAACTATGACCACCACACAGCAAATACACCAATAACTGCGCTTTAGCGCGAAGAATCCCTAAATCCGTTAAACGAATCATACTCATATCCTTTTGGTCAAAGATAAAAACGAAAATTAAAAAATAGAAACCATCAAGAAGTCGATCTACCACAAAACGCAGTAAAATTAGGCTAAATTAGATAATGAATACCGAAGTGATTAAATTGAAAAACGATGTAGTTAAAGATTTATTTAAATGACGTACATTGGGTACATTTCAATGGCTTTGCTTAGAAAAATGAGAGACGTTTTGATTATCTGGAGGATTAAGATATTATTGGTCATCTATAGATTAATAATTGGAGCGGGAAACGAGGTTCGAACTCGCGACCCCGACCTTGGCAAGGTCGTGCTCTACCAACTGAGCTATTCCCGCATAAGAAGTGTTTGGTTAATGGTGCCCGGGGCGAGACTTGAACTCGCACGGCCAAAAAGGCCGAGGGATTTTAAATCCCTTGTGTCTACCGATTTCACCACCCGGGCTCAAAACTGGTTACTTAAGAGTAACTGCGTTTTGAATGCTGTGCATTTTACCTATCTAAAATTTGGCGTCAACAAAAATATTAAAATTATTGTCTAACTGCTCAATGTTTGTCATGTTTTGTGGCTTTATTGTTCTATTTCACTAAAAATTAGAAAAGTATGGTTGTTTGTTTAGCGATAAAAGCTAATAGTGTAAAAAAACAAATGCAATTTAAGCACTAAAATTTAAACACTAAAAGAAGAACCGCAACCACAAGTTGTTGTTGCATTAGGATTATCAACCACAAAACGAGAACCTTGTAATCCTTCAACATAATCAATGGTGCCACCAACTAAATATTGTAAACTCATGGGATCGATAACTAACGATACACCATTTTTTTCGATAGCTAGGTCATCTTCATTCACTTTTTCATCAAAGGTAAAACCGTACTGAAACCCACTACATCCACCACCAGTTATATATACGCGTAATTTTAGATTTGGGTTTTCTTCTTCTGTGACGAGTGATTTAACTTTATTAGCTGCCGCATCGGTAAAGTTAATCGGTAAAGCATCGCTCATATTCTTCTCCTAATATATTGATCTTTGTATTATATACTGTTGCCAAATAAAAATACAAAATAGAAAACTTCTATTAAATAAATTTTTAATAGCTAACTTGAATTTATTTTGATTTTATGAATAAATACAGCAAATTTTTATAGAGAGATTATTCCGGTTATGCTAAACACATTTAAATCAGAAAAGCTTTATCATCAAGCATTATCCGTTATGCCTGGCGGCGTGAATTCCCCTGTTCGTGCTTTTAATGGTGTGGGTGGCACCCCCCTATTTATTGAGCGAGCAAACGGCGCATACATTTATGATGTGGACGATAAGGCCTATATCGATTATGTAGGTTCTTGGGGGCCAATGATCCTTGGGCATAACGATCCCGATGTTGCCAATGCAGTAATTAATGCAGTGCGTAACGGTTTAAGTTATGGAGCACCGACCGAAATAGAAACCAAAGTTGCTAATTTAGTGACACAATTAATGCCTTCAATTGAAATGGTGCGGATGGTGAATTCAGGCACTGAAGCAACCATGAGTGCTATTCGTGTAGCGCGTGGTTTTACTGGCCGAGATAAGATTATTAAGTTTGAAGGTTGTTATCATGGTCATGCTGATTATTTGTTAGTTAAAGCGGGCTCTGGTGCTCTGACTTTCGGTCATCCAACCTCTCCAGGTGTGCCTAATGATTTTGTTAAGCATACATTAGTTTGTGATTATAACAATTTAGAATCAGTCAAAAAACAATTTGAACAATATCCCAATGATATCGCCGCTATTATCATTGAGCCTGTTGCAGGTAACATGAACTGTATCCCAGCCAAAAAAGAATTTTTACATGGATTACGTGCACTTTGTGATGAATATGGCGCTTTATTAATTATTGATGAAGTGATGACAGGTTTTAGAGTCGCACTGGGTGGTGCTCAAGATTATTATGATGTTGTTCCTGATTTAACTTGTTTAGGAAAAATTATTGGTGGTGGTATGCCTGTTGGAGCATTTGGTGGTCGTGCTGATATTATGAGGCAATTAGCACCAACTGGGCCAATATACCAAGCTGGCACCCTGTCTGGTAATCCTGTTGCGATGGCAGCAGGATACACTACATTAACTAAACTAATGGAAGTTGGCATCTATCAAGAGTTAGCAGAAAAAACCGCACAGCTCGCTAACGGTTTATTGTCAGTAGCCCAAAAGCATAACGTACCGTTAGTCGTAAATTATGCTGGTGCAATGTTTGGTTTATTTTTTACAACTGCTTCTGAAGTAAGCTGTTATCAAGATGTCATGCAATGCGATGTTGAATTATTCAAAAAATTCTATCATCATATGCTAACTGAAGGTGTTTACTTTGCACCATCAGCTTTCGAAGCGGGTTTTATGTCACTTAAGCACACAGACAAAGAGATCAATCACACCATTGATGCAGCAAGTCGTTTTTTTAGTAAATTAATTTAAAAGTATGACACTGTTTTATATACCCAAAGAGAACATTAAACGATTAAAATAGGTAATAATTATATGGTTAATCCACTTAAAGAAGGCGTAAAAGCACCTCAATTTTCGTTACCTGACCAAGATGGAGAGCAAATAAGCTTAAAAGATTTTAAAGGTCAACGAGTTTTAATTTATTTTTATCCTAAAGCGATGACGCCAGGTTGCACAGTGCAAGCTTGTAATTTGCGCGATTGTTCTGATGAGTTAAAAAAATATAATGTGGCGGTTCTGGGTATCAGTACCGATAAGCCAGAAAAGTTATCTCGATTTGTTGAAAAGGAATTATTAAATTTTACGTTGCTATCTGATGAAAACCATGAAGTTGCCCAAGCATTTGGTACTTGGGGCGAAAAAGAGTTTATGGGTAAAACCTATGATGGAATTCATCGCATTAGCTTTTTAATAAGTAAAGATGGAATAATCGAGAAAGTATTTGATGATTTTAAGACGACTAACCACCATGAAGTGGTTTTAGATTATCTTAAAAATCACAGCAAATAACTTTGGTTAAAAGCAGATTAATAACTAATCTGCTTTTAATTCACTATTGGCATTATTCAATTCATCCAGTTTTGGCCAAGCATTGATGATTGCTTTAACCAATGTTGCCAAAGGTATTGCAAAAAATATTCCCCAAAAGCCCCACAAGCCACCAAACACAATCACCGCCAAAATAATAACGAGTGGATGCAAATTAAGCTTTTCGGAAAATAAACAAGGAACTAATAAGTTACCATCTAATGCTTGAATCAAAATATAAAAGCATAGCAAATAGCTAAATTCAGTAGTCAATCCCCATTGGAACAGCGCAATTAATACAACAGGAATACTTGAAATAATAATACCAACATAAGGCACTAATACAGATAATCCAACAAGTACAGCTAATAATAGTCCATAATCTAAACCAAAGTACCAAAAAGGAATATAAACACACACGGTCAATATAATAATATGCAAAACATTACCAACAATATAATTAGATATTTGCATATCCATTTCTGCTGCAACTTGGTTTAAAATTGTACGATTTTTAGGTAGAATTTTTGAGCAATACCCCCAAATTTTGGCTTTGTCTTTTAATAAAAAAAACATCATTATTGGCACTAATACTGCATTAATCGTAATCGAAACCAGCCCAAATAAAGACACAATAGAAAATTGTAATAGCGAATTACCAGTTTGCACAACTTTGTTAGTAACACCTTGAATAATCGAATCAAATAAACCAACATCGATTAATTCTGGATAGTGCTCTGGCAATGTAGTAATGAAATTGTTAGCGAAATTTAGCATGTTTGGAATATTAGTGATTAAGCTAATACTTTGCTGCCAAATTAATGGTAATAGAATCATAAAGCCAACTAAAACAATCATTAAAAAAAGCAACAATACCATCACAACAGCCAGCGTTCTTGGTATGTTTTTTTTATGCAAAAAGTTAATTGGTCTATCAAGTAAATATGACAGTACAATAGCAATCAAAACAGGCAGAAGAATTTTATTAAAAAAATAGATGATAATAAATAAGCCAACAATCACAGCCATTAACGACACGACATGCGGATCGCTAAAACGTTTTTTATACCAATCTATAAACATTTTTAACATCAAACTCTCCTTTTGCTAAATTTTGGGAATAATAAACTTAAGTTCATTATTTTTTAAAACCACCTAATATACCACGGGTGATCTGTTTACCGATTTGATTAATTACTTGCCTAGTTGTGCTTTTGACTATTTTCTGAGCTACACCATCATGTTGCCCACCTTTTGGACCTTGCTTGCCAAAAAGAAGTGTACTAAAAAAATCCATCAACCCGCCATGATTTTGTTTATTGCTTACCCCTTCTGTTTGGGTATCGTTACTATTCGTAGTTTGGCTAGACAGGCTATCTAACGAAAATCCATTTTTCAATAATTCATAAGCAGATTGACGATCCAGCATTTGCGCATATTTATTATAAAGATGAGATTGATGAACAATTAATGATAACTTATCTGGCGCCATTGCCCCCATTTTTGAACCTGGGGCAATAATATAGCCACGTTCAACTATGCTTGGACGACCTTTTTCGTCTAGAAATGAAATAAGCGCTTCACCAACACCTAATTCCATTATTGCTTTTTCCGTATCAAAACTTGGATTGGCACGCATGGTTTGAGCAGCTATTTTAACGGCTTTTTGGTCTTTCGGTGTAAATGCACGTAAAGCATGTTGTACACGATTGCCTAATTGCCCCAAGATTGTGTCAGGAATATCACTCGGGTTCTGAGAAGCAAAATAAATTCCGACTCCTTTAGATCGAATTAAGCGCACAACTTGTTCTATTTTTTCTAGTAATGCTGGTGAAATATCATTGAAAAGTAAATGTGCTTCATCAAAAAAGAAGACAAGTTTTGGTTTATCAAGATCCCCTACTTCTGGCAAATGCTCAAAAAGCGCTGACAATAACCATAATAAAAAGACAGAATATAATTTGGGTGAGCTATATAATTTTTCAGCCGATAAAATATTAATAATGCCACGACCTTGAGCGTTAACTTGTATTAAATCTTGAATATCTAGCATTGGTTCGCCAAGAAAAAACTCAGCGCCTTGTTGTTCTAGTGTTAATAAGCTACGTTGGATTGCTCCAATTGATGATAGCGAAATATTGCCATATTGCGTAGTAAATTGTTTAGCATTATCACCTACAAATTGAATTAATGCTCGAAGATCTTTAAAATCAATTAATAATAGTCCGTTATCATCAGCAATTTTAAATATCAGTTGTAACACACCTGATTGAACATTATTTAAGTCGAGTAATCGACCAAGTAGAATCGGCCCTATATCTGACACGGTACTACGAACGGGAATGCCCTTTTCAGCAAACACATCCCATAATTCAATTGGTGATGCGTCTGGTTGCCAATTATCAACCTCAATGCTGGCTAAACGAGCCTGTAGTTTTTCAGATAGTATGCCCTTTTCGCCAATCCCCGTTAAATCACCTTTAACATCAGCAAGAAAAACTGGCACACCTATTTTTGAAAAACCTTCAGCCATTTTTTGTAATGTTACTGTTTTACCCGTGCCTGTTGCACCAGTAATTAAACCATGACGATTAGCCAATGCAGCAATAACAGATAAATCTTTGCCATGGCTTTTGGCAATTACAATCGACTCACTCATGCGGTACCCCTTTAGTAACTTTATGATTAAATTTGTGATTTAATTTATAATTCAAACTGTTTTATTATAAATAACAAAACAATGTAGCCATTTGTGCAATTTTTCTATTAATCCAACCAATAATATTGTATTCTGAATTAGCAATAGCTGCTATTGTTATTATTCTATCCAACCTATTATAAGGAGGCATTATGTTTCCAGAATACCGAGAAATCATTTCTAAATTAAAAAATACTGATTTACGTTTTCAAAAATTATTCGATCAACATAATGAGTTAGATCAAAAAATTAAAAATATTGAGTCTGGCATTATTGTCAATACGGCCGAAACTATAGAGGCATTAAAAAAGCAAAAACTTAAAATTAAAGACGAAATTTATGAAATTTTAAGAAAAGCGTCTGATACTCATTTAAACTTATAATTGAGCACAGTTCATCACGAATTGAAAAAATAGACTTTTATTACATTAAAAGATTAAATAAAAACCCCAATTGTTTGGGGTTTTTTTATTATATGTAAACTTAATTCATTGCACTAATTATTTAGCTTGTAATTGCTGCTGTGTCTTTTTTTGTTTTCGGCTTTTAATTAACATTATTAAATTTTTATGTGGTGTTTTCATAGATTATTTCCTTTTAATTATAATTATAGGGCTAATAAAGTAGTTTTTAATACGATTTTATTATATGAGTTTTAAAATCGCTAAGCGATGTTAACATCGCCTAGCTGTTTCTAACAATTAGAACCACTGACCAAAACGTTTGATATAAATACGTTTCATCAATTGTGCAACACAGCAATAGCTAAACAAGGTTGCTAAAAGCCATGGAAAGTATGACCACGGTAATGGCTGTAACCCAATTAATCCACCCAATGGAGAAAACGGGATATAAATACCCACAGCCATAATTAGCAATGTCATCACAATCACAGGAAATGCTGCTGTGCTTTGCACAAATGGAATTTTTTGTGTTCTCAGCATGTGCACAACCAAAGTTTGTGACAACAACCCTTCAATAAACCAGCCTGAATGAAATAGTGATTGCGCTTCAACACTGTTAGCACTAAAAACAAACCACATTAGTGCATAGGTTGTAATATCAAAAATAGATGATGTTGGTCCAATCCAAATCATAAAACGTTTAATATTTAGCGCATCCCATTTACGCGGTTTTTGTAAAAACTCATCATCCATTTTGTCCCATGGTAATGAGAGTTGTGAAATATCATACAGCAAGTTTTGAATTAGTAAATGTATTGCTAGCATAGGTAAAAATGGTAAAAACGCACTAGCAACCAATACTGAAAAAATATTGCCAAAATTCGAGCTCGCTGTCATGTTTAAATACTTCATGATATTGCCGAAGGTTTCACGTCCACATATTACACCTTCTTCTAATACCATTAAGCTTTTTTCAAGCAGGATGATATCTGCGGATTCTTTGGCAATATCCGTTGCGGTATCAACCGAAATGCCAACATCCGCATCACGTAATGCTGGTGCATCATTAATACCATCACCTAAAAAGCCAACGGTATGTCCGTTTTCTTGCAATAATCGAATAATTCTTGATTTTTGCAATGGCGTTAATTTAGCAAAAATAGTATGTTGCTCGATTTGTATTTTCAGTTCCGCATCGTCCATTTTTTCAACTTCAGTGCCTAGCAACGGAACACCTGGCTCTAAACCGACTTCGCGACACACTTTAATGGTGATAATTTCGTTATCGCCTGTTAAAACCTTAACTCCCACACCATGTTCACTTAATGCCGAAATGGCTTCAAGTGCACTTTCTTTTGGTGGATCTAAAAAGGTTAAAAAACCACGAATGGCTAATGCGGTTTCGTCTTGTACTGTGTATTGCGCTTTTGTATCGCTAGCGGGAATATCCTTAACACCCACAGCTAAAACTCTAAACCCCTCTTTGTTATAATCATGAGCTAAGGCAATTAACGCTTGTTTGCGGTTATCATCTAATGGTAAATATTCACCATTTTCATAAACATAACTGGCTATAGATAACATTTCTTCAACTGCGCCTTTACAAATCATTAAATGGTTATCACCACCATTTTGTACAACAACTGATAAACGGCGACGCACAAAATCAAACGGTAATTCATCAATTTTTTTATATAAACCGACCCCAACCCTTTTCATATTGGTCTTTTCTTCAGTAAAACGAATGATCGCTTTGTCCATCAAGTTTTTCATACCGCTTTGATAATAGCTGTTAAGCCAAGCAAGTTCTAAAACCGATGAATCAACTTGACCATTGATATCAAGATGATGTTCTAAAATGATTTTATCTTGTGTTAAAGTGCCAGTTTTATCGGTACATAAAATATCCATTGCGCCAAAATTTTGAATGGCATTTAACCGTTTAACCACCACTTTGCGCTTTGCCATGCCAACGGCACCTTTTGCTAGATTGGCACTCACAATCATTGGTAACATTTCAGGCGTTAAGCCAACAGCTACAGCTAAAGCAAAAAGTGCAGCATCACCCCAATCATTTTTTGAAAAACCATTAATAAAAAAGACGATTGGCACCATAATTAACATAAATCGAATAAGTAACCAGCTAACACTATTAACCCCTCGATCAAACGAGGTTTCAGCACGAGATCCTACAATCGATTTTGCTAATGATCCAAAATGTGTATCAGCGCCAGTCGCAACGACAATAGCCGTCGCAGTGCCACTTACGACATTAGTTCCCATAAAACAGATGTTATTTACATCAAGTAAATTATCTTTACTAATATTGGATGCTTCAATATTATCAGTTGTTTTTTGCGTAACAGCACCTAATGTATCGTACTTTTCAACAGGAATTGATTCACCCGTTAAAACAGCTTGGCTAACAAATAAATCTCG
Source organism: Gilliamella sp. WF3-4 (assembly GCF_001690275.1). Taxonomy (GTDB): domain Bacteria; phylum Pseudomonadota; class Gammaproteobacteria; order Enterobacterales; family Orbaceae; genus Gilliamella; species Gilliamella apicola_C. The sequence continues at coordinate 52,224 of NZ_LZGW01000032.1, forward strand.
CGACTCAATCAATCGAATATCTGCTGGGATCATGTCACCAGCAGATAAATAAACAATATCACCGGGAACAATTTCACTTAATGGAATTTCAATGCGTTCTGGGCTTATATCTTTATGCGCACGGCGCAACACGGTCGCTGTTGTGCGAATCATTGACTTTAACGCTTCAGCAGCTTTGTTTGATCTAAATTCTTGCCAAAAACGTAATAATCCACTTAGTGACACCATTGTTAGAATAATAATAATCCCTGTTAAATCCGTTTCTTCGCCATTTTGCAAAGGCAACCAGAAATCAGTCACAAAACTAACAGAGGCCAACGCTAATAATACAAATATAAATGGGTTATTAAATGCCATTAATAATTGCACTAAAATTGAGGGAGCTTTTTCTCGTGCGACTTCATTTTTACCATATTTTTCAATTCTTGATTTTGCATTTTCTTGCGTTAAACCTGAAAGACTCGATTGAAATTTAGATAAAATACTATCGAGGCTACTTTGAGCTTCATTGATAGCTTTGATATCTACACTATTTTGTGTTTTATGTTGTGATGTATTTTTTGTCATCTTACGTACCTATATTCATAATTTTGGCAAAAGCATGCCAACTCATTGTTACCAAGTAACGATAAGTAATTGAATTTTTTGATAAGCTAAAATTTAGTGCATAACAAAATTAGCCCATAAGCTATTTTTGCAGCTAACTTGTGCTGCTAATTTGTACAGCCAATGCTGAGCATTAAATTAGCCAATAGAATTAATTAAGAATTTAGATACAACTCGGTGGTTCTAAGTGTTTTTCTGAAAGGTGTAAAACACGCAGTATTAAGCCTTGCGCGCATTGATGTTTTGAATTTGTGTGATAGCGTGTAAAAAAATGCATATCGTTCACCGTTACCGTTTTATCAATTTCGGTTTGTGAACTGAAAAAATGATGATTCAGACAGGTTCATTAACCGATAATGATGTGTTTAAATTTATCGCCCCTCATTTTGGGGTGATCCGATTGAGTGTCCATATTTCTCCTGTAAATTGAACTCTACACTTTGTATTTCAACTTTTCTTTACTCTTATTTTTAACTTATGTAATAGCTAAAAAGAAAGAAAAGCTTAAAAGGCGGGGGAATTTATACGCCTTTAGCAAACAGATGTCAACCCATAAAATAGCAAAAGGACGGCATTTACTAAAAAACAACACTTATGGGCTTTTTTATTTACATTATGATATAGAATCGATACCGCTCTTATCCAATATAAGTTACAATTACACTACGATAAATTAACGAGAATATGTTAAATGAATCCTTCTGAATTACTTTATGCTAACTGGTTCAATTTGGTAATTATCTTTGTTCTGTCTTTGGTTGCATTTATCTACAAAAAACGAACTAAAAATGAAAATTTTGATAATATCATTAAGTATGCCGATATTTTAGAAAAAGTACCTCACTCAAAATATCAAATGGATTATTTAAATAACATCAAAAAGAAACTTATTTGGGAAAAAGTCTGCTTTTATAAATCAGGCAATATCAACAAAGAAAATATTGCTATTTCATTAATTAATGCTGATGCCCATAATCTAATTAAACTCACTCAATTAGATTTATTAACGCAATATTTTAAAATCGAAAAAAAACATATTACACCACTTAAACCATATTTAATTACAGAAGTGTTATTTAGTGGCATTGCCTTTGTGTTGGCATTTATTATACTGCTGGCTAACATTATTACTATGCTAAGCTCACCTTGGGTAATTGATATCATTATTGCTACTTTGACAGTCTTTATCATTGTGACCGCGCTGTTTCTTTTTGCTGTAGATCCCATAAAACGATTCAAAACCTACCTTTTTATTCTAAAAGACAACGCTTTTTTACAAAGAGCAAACGATGAGCTAGCGAAAATAATTGAAGATAAAAATTACTAATTAAATGATTAATAACACTTTTATTATCAACTTGATAAACATTTCTATCCCTTTTTCTATTTTTATAAAATAATTAACCCAATTGCTAGCACTTTTTATATTTAAAGTAAATAATCGAAAAAAGACAAAGGCTAATAAGCAATAATATCGGTTCGACAAAAAACGATGCTTATTAACTAAAAATGCCGGTTACATAGCGCCAAGTAAACTTGTTAAAAAACAACAAAAAGCAGTCAGAAAAGCCATTGATTTTATTGAAGTTTTTTCAAGCACTCTTTTTGCTAATTATTTATAACATTTTGTTTTTTAACAATGAAAATAGGGTGAATGGATATTTTTTAGAAATATAAAAACCACGCTAACTCTCTTTTTCTTCTTGGTTCCAATAGATTTTTCGTCCAAATCCCAATAAATTACTGGTCATCTTTACACGTTGTAACTGTAATGACCAAATTGGTGCTTTTATTATTCTAGCAAACGGAAATGCTTGATAATATTGTGCATAAGCGTGCTTGGCCTGTTCTTTTTGTAATTGTATTGCTTGAGCTTGAAATTGGATGCCTTGAATTTGGGCAACCGTTTTAGGTGTCACACTAATTGTGCCTGCAACTTGTGGGCAAGTTAACATGGCTTTAGCATGTTCAGTTTTTAATTCGGAAAGGAGATACAAGCACATTACACGTTCATCAAAGACATAAAAGGCATTACATGCCCATGGTTTATTGTCTGGCAAGATGACGTGAAGCGATAATACATGATGCTTTTTGATGAATTTAATAATTCTAGGATCCGTTTGCATATTTTCTGGACTCGATTGACATTATTCAGGTTTAACGTTAAGGTGCAGATCTTCACCCCAACGAGGTAGCGATGGAACGTCCATGCCAAACAAATCGAGCGCCCTAGCTACACTGTGGGTGATCATGTCATCAATACTACTAATATGCTGATAAAGTGCTGGCACGGGTGGAAATATCACGCCCCCCATTAATGTGACTAATTCCATATTTTTAATATGCCCCAAATGAAGTGGTGTTTCTCTAATCATTAAGACTAACCGACGTCGCTCTTTTAATACGACATCAGCAGCACGAGTCAGTAAATTATCTGACAAGCTATTAGCAATCGCCGATAATGAACGCATTGAGCAAGGAGCAACTAGCATGCCGATTGTTTTATAAGAGCCACTAGCAATTGCAGCACCAATATTGTTAATGGAATGCACTTTATCTGCAAGTGCTTCAATTTGTTTTATATTCATGTTAGGAACTTCGTATGCACTTGTTATTTGTGCTGCTTTAGAAATAACAAGATGAGTTTCGATGTCCATTGGTTTTAATAGCTCTAACGCTTTTATTCCATAAGCAATTCCTGTTGCACCACTAATGCCAATTATTATTCGACGCGTTGTCATGTCTATTCCTGTATTAATATCCAATTGCGATAAAATCATTAATTTAAACAGTCAACTTATAACATTATACTGCTCATAACAAGCGATATTAAAGCCAGCTATCAAGGAAGTGACTATACCCTATATATGCGTAGCGAATCAAGTAGACAGCAGGTTATTCTTAGCTTTATTGATACATTGATAATAAATAAATTAAGAAGCGGAGGTTAAGTTATTAAGCGGTTATTGATGGCTACCAATATAAGATTTTGGCAGCCATTTTTAGTGATTTATTCTTTAGCCATGGGTTCATTAACAACTTTGGTTTGTTGGTTACCTTGAATAGCCTCGATTTTTTTTGCATATTTTGTTACATCATCTTTATTCGATAATAAACTATAAGTTAAGGTAAACTCTGCACTTTGTCCTGGCTCAAGTTGTCGAACACGTTTTTGTTCACGCTCAATAGTTACAGGATAAGCAAAGCTGGTACCTGGCTCTAAACCGGTGACATAACCTTGCTTCAGTGTGTCGGTGTTTTTCCACAACGAAAGGACAGGCAACTGTTTAATATTATAAGCAATACCAGCGGCTTTATCGCCAGCTTTGTTAGTTACCATTACTTGAGTTTGACCGTTGCTATCAGCGAAAGGATACACATTAAATACCATTTCATCAAAGCCTTTTGTTGGTCCTAAATAAGTTTGCCATGTGTTTAAACCATTTTTAGCATAATCGTTAAATGGTGAGATTTCTTTTACTGGCGCAACAAACTGTGCGCCTTCTTCAAGAATTGGCGTACCAAAATTGCTATGGTAGATAATTTGGTAATCGCGTGCATAATCACTTTTATTAGTCACCACATCATGCACGGTAAACTCCCTACTTCCTGGTACATAGCTAAGTGATGCCCACGTTTCTAGGTGACTTTTTTTGAACGTATTTTCTTTGATTAAACCTTTCACTGTAATAGTGTATGGTGCTTTATCAGCAATATCCACCGTTAATTTAGATACCGGCGTGTTTTGTGCACGACCATGGAGTGTATACATCATACCATCAGCTTGCGTCGCATGACCTGTCCACTCAAAACCACAGCGCACCATCATTTCGTTAAAACCATCTAGCCAACCTATGCCTCCACGACTTTCTAAATTGATATATTTGGGGTGAACAATTTCATTTACTGGCGAATCCCAGCCCATACGAACACCATCACCAACAACCGACAAAATACCTAATCCTCGAGTTGGGCTTAATTTAATCGTGAAGTTATCACTAGAAATAGTTAAAACTTCAGTACCATCTTGTTTACCACCTTTAAGCACGGTATTTTCAATAGTAAACGTTTTACCTTTTACACCTAAAGCTTGACTTGAAATCGACCAATTCCCTTTAGCAAGGCCGTTTTCATTATCAGTCAATACAAATTCTTTCGCATTGGCATGATAACTAGCCAAACTAAGTAGCACTGCTAATGAAACAATTTTGATTTTCATGGTAAGACCTCATCGTTAATAAGTTAATACTGAATCGTTTCAGTCAATATGACATAAAAACCGAAGAAGCAATAAAAGAAAATGGCAAAAATGAGAGGTCATTCACACTTTTTTAGCATCAAATAAATCAACCTATAAACGTAATTTATTGACTTAAAATCAGTGTGAAATGTTTAGAATATCAGTTTTTAGGCCTAATTTGCCCAACCTTCCAGTGTTTTCGGCACACTGAATGGTATTCGCTATCACCCAGATGAATGGAATTGCCAAATTTAACAATTTGACCATCTTGCCCTTCTAATAAAATCATGGTGGCTTTTTTTCCACACCAGCATACGGTTTTAAGCTCTCTAAAATTGTCGGCAATTTCAAGTAGCGTTTTAGATCCTTCAAACAGATGCCCCATATAATCGGTTTTAATACCAAAGAACATAATTGGGACGCTATATTCATCACACACATCAGAGAGCTTCCAGATGGTGTTGCGCGATAAAAACTGACTTTCATCAATCAATATGCAGGCATATTGATTTTGTTTGATATGCTCAATGATGGCATCAACAGTTGTGTCATCAAGCAGTAATGCTTTTTTGCGTAACCCTAAGCGAGAGACGATTTCGACAGCCGAATCACGTGTATCAACCGATGACTTAAGTAGTAATGTTTGCATGTTATTACTTAAGTAGTTGTGATCAATTTGTAGTAGTTCGGTAGATTTTCCGGCATTCATTACGCCATATATATAATAGATCTTAGACAAAATAACGCTCTCAAAATAAAAACAATGAATAAAAATAATGAATAAAAGCTGTGATGTAGGTAATAAAAAAGGTAAGTTAAATAACCTACCTTTTTTAACTTTAAGAAATAATTATTTTGCTTTACCTTGGTTTGCAACAGCCGCTTGTTTTGCAGCGATTTCATCAGCATTACCGAGATAATAGTGTTTAATGACTTTCATATTGTCATCAAATTCATACACTAACGGCACCCCAGTTGGGATGTTAAGCTCAATGATATCATCATCACTGATGTTGTCTAAATGTTTTACTAGTGCACGCAGTGAATTACCGTGAGCGGCAATAATAACACGCTCACCTTTAGCTACGCGTGGCGCAATTGTTGATTCCCAATAAGGAAGTACACGTTTAATAGTCAATGCTAAACTTTCCGTTAGTGGTAATTCTGCTTCAGGTAAGTTGCTGTAGCGTGAATCATGTCCAGGAAAACGTTCATCTGATTTTTCAAGTGCAGGAGGAGTAATGGCAAAACCGCGACGCCATAATTTTACTTGCTCATCGCCATATTTTGCTGCGGTTTCTGCTTTGTTTAAGCCTTGTAATGCACCATAATGGCGTTCATTTAATTTCCAACTTTTTTCAACGGGTAACCATGCTTGATCAACTTCGTCTAAAACGTGCCATAATGTGTGAATAGCGCGTTTTAATACTGAAGTGTAAGCATAATCAAATGTGAAACCTTCTTTTTTTAGTAATTTACCTGCTTCAGCAGCTTCTTTATTGCCTTTATCAGATAAATCAACGTCAGTCCAACCACAAAAACGGTTCTCTTGGTTCCAAACACTTTCTCCATGTCGAATTAACACTAATTTTTTTACAGCCATGAGTATAACTCCTTTATTACGTATAATTAAATTTTAAGTGTATTTGGTTTATAGGCAAGTGGTATATACAACCATGCCTGCCTATTTGTTTTGAATTAAAATGCTTAATTCAAAACATTTATTTTTTTGGTAAGTATTTTAACGGATCAACTGATTGCGCTTTATATCGAATTTCAAAGTGTAACCTAACTGACGAAGTGCCCGTAGCCCCCATTGTAGCAATTTGTTCACCTGCACGCACCGCTTGTTGTTCTTTTACTAATATAGATTGGTTATGCGCATACGCTGTTAAGTAATCATCATTATGCTTAATAATAATTAAATTACCATAACCAGGTAATGAATTGCCCGAATACACAACACGCCCATCAGCCGCTGCCATGACTTTAGCCCCAACTGAGCTTGATATATCAATACCTTTACTTATATTTGAGAATTTTTCAACAATCTTACCCCGTGCTGGCCATTGCCATGAAATATTAGCCACATTCACTTTTGAAGTACGGGTTGGTATAATGTCAGAAGAACTATCTAACGGCTCAGTGATAGTTTCCGTTTTTTCGATTGTCGTTGGTTGTTGATTTTTATCTGTTGTAGTAATCGAAGTCGTTGTTGTTTTAGTGATCGTTGGTCTCGTTTTGGCTTGCCCCATTGCGATAGTAGTATTATTGCTATTAACTTTATTCGATGTTGCTGGATGTGTAGTGGTTTTTTGGGTTACGACAACAGTACCACCACTAACATCTAACACTTGCCCAACATTAACGGCAAAGGGTTCTTTGATATTATTTTTAGCCGCTAGTGAACGGTAATCGTTACCTGTTACCCACGCAATATAAAACAATGTATCCCCACGTTTTACAGTATAAGTATCGCCTTGATATCCACCTTTAGGTATTTCGTCATAATTACGGTTATAAACAATACGCTCGTTGCTAATTACCGTATCATTACTGTTAGCACTTATAGAATGAGTGTCGTTAGCGGTATTTGTATTGGACGTTGTCGTTTGTCTTGATGAAGGTGTAGAAGAGGCTCTACCACCCGTTGAAATATTCGCAGGTGGTTTGGTGTAAACAGAAGACGTTGATGATCCACCTGCTCCCGAAATATCTTCAATTTCGGCTTGCTCGGTTTGAGTACAAGCAACCGCTAACAAACTTAAGCAACTTAATGTCAGTATTTTTTTCAAAGCAACACCTTTCATTCTAGAATTTCATTTTTAGTTATCTTATGCAAAATACTATTTTCAGCACATATGGGGATATTTGCACATTTTAACGTTTTTATAGTAAAAAGCTATTATATTGATTACTTATTAAGTAAATCAATAATTTTATTTAGTTCTTTATGATTTTAGCTAATATTTAGCTTGTCAGCATATCATTTTCATAAAAATAACGATGCATACTCAAATCAATTGAACCTGATACTATTCACTTTTAATTTAGGTTAACCACTTTATCAACTAAGACTGCACACGCAGATTGTTGCCATAAGCAAATTCTAGTCATAAGCAAGTTATTTTAAGTTATATTCGCTAACTAATTTACTCAGACTAGTCGAATTTATTTTGAAAGTAATGAGTATATACAATAAAATGAGGGTTCGTACAGTATCTTTACCATCTTTCTATAAAAATTTAATGTGATTAAAAATAATGACTTTATATATTGTTGCTACCCCCATCGGAAATTTAGATGATATTACGCTTAGAGCGATCGATACACTTAAAAGCGTCGATCTGATTGCGGCTGAAGATACGCGTCATAGTGGCTTACTTTTACAACATTTGGGAATTAAAGCGAAGCTGTTTGCTTTGCATGATCATAATGAACAAGAAAAATCCAATATACTTATCGAGAAACTCAAATCAGGGTTATCCATTGCGTTGATTTCTGATGCAGGTACACCATTAATTAACGATCCAGGATATCATTTGGTTAAAGCATGTCACGAAAATGGCATTAAAGTCGTACCAATTCCTGGCGCTTGCGCTGCGATAACAGCTCTATGTGCTTCAGGATTACCGTCAGATAAGTTTATTTATGAAGGTTTTTTACCCGCTAAAACTAAAGCACGCCAAGATTACCTTACCCATTTATTAGACGAACCACGCACAATCATCTTTTATGAATCGACTCATCGCTTATTAGACACGCTTAATGATATGCAAACTATTTGGGGTGCTGATAAGCCAATTATTTTGGCTAAAGAGCTAACCAAAACGTGGGAAACTATTGTCAGTTTTAAGGTTAATGAGTTGATAAATTGGTTAAATGAAGATCCTGCCCGCCAAAAAGGTGAATTTGTGTTAATCGTGCAAGGCCATACAAAATCAGAGGAAGATATTGATCCAAAGGCGATTGGTACTCTTAAACTATTGCAAAAAGAACTGCCATTAAAAAAAGCAGCAGCTATTACCGCTGAAATATATGGACTTAAAAAGAATCAACTTTACCAAATCGGTTTGAATACAGAACAATAACTAAATGACTAAGTGGGTGGGTTATGGCCAGTATACAGCAAATATTAACTTGGTAATAAACTAAGCTTGGTAATAAACAATAAATAGTAACTGTTAATTTGTTTAATTCCTCGTGGATTTATCGCTAAGAACATTGGCATAAATAGCACAATTTAGTATATAATCTCCCCTTATTTTTAAGACATTTATGATAAAAGGTAACAAACAATATGGGATTTAAATGTGGTATCGTCGGACTACCTAATGTGGGTAAGTCAACGCTTTTTAACGCACTAACTAAAGCTGGCATTGAAGCGGCTAACTTTCCGTTTTGTACTATCGAGCCAAACACTGGGGTTGTGCCGATGCCCGATCCACGTTTAGATGAACTGGCAAAAATTGTAAAACCACAACGTACATTGCCAACTACTATGGAATTTGTTGATATTGCAGGTTTAGTTAAAGGTGCGTCGAAAGGTGAAGGTTTAGGTAATCAATTTTTAGCTAATATTCGTGAAACTGAAGCCATTGGCCATGTTGTACGTTGTTTTGAAAATGATAATATCATTCACGTCGCTGGCAAGATCGATCCGGCTGAAGATATCGAGATTATTAATACTGAACTTGCCCTATCCGATCTTGAAGCTTGCGAACGTGCAATAACGCGCCTACAAAAACGTGCCAAAGGTGGCGATAAAGAGGCCAAATTTGAATTAGAAATCCTTGAAAAATGCTTACCACATTTAGAGCAAGGTAAAAAATTGTTGCAACTTGATTTAAGTAAAGAAGAGCTTGATGCAATTAAATACCTAAGCTTTTTAACCCTAAAACCAACCATGTATATCGCTAATGTGAATGAAGATGGTTTTGAAAACAATCCTTATTTAGATAAAGTCAAAGCCATTGCTGAACAAGAAAAGGCCATAGTTGTACCTGTATGTGCCGCAATTGAAGCCGAGCTTGCTGAGCTTGATGATGCTGATCGTGACGAATTTATGCAAGATTTAGGGTTAACAGAACCTGGTCTAAACCGCGTGATTCGTGCAGGATATAGTTTGCTTAATTTGCAAACGTACTTTACAGCAGGTGTTAAGGAGGTTCGAGCATGGACAATTTCAGTTGGCGATACAGCGCCACAAGCAGCAGGTAAAATTCATACTGATTTTGAAAAAGGGTTTATTCGCGCTCAAACTATCGCTTTTGAAGATTTTATTAAATACGGCGGTGAACAAGGTGCAAAAGAAGCAGGCAAAATGCGCGCTGAGGGTAAAGATTATGTCGTGCAAGATGGCGATATTATGAACTTCTTATTTAATGTATAGCTAATGATTTGACGTCGCCTTTTGGCGACGTTGTTATATTAGCAATCATAAAGATCAATTCAATCTTGATAAAAAAGTGATTTTTACTAAAACAGATACATTTCCTGAAATTTCTTAGCAAGATCAAATAATAGCTTCATAAACATAAGGAAGGCACACTTTTATGTTACTCACATTTCAACAAGCCAAACAGCAAATGCTTCAACGCGCATCAGCCATAAAATCACTCAATTGCGAAAAAGTTTCTTTGTTAGATGCATTAGGACGTATCACTGCAAAGCCGGTAATGTCGCCGATTAATGTGCCAAGCTTTAATAACTCAGCGATGGATGGGTATGCCGTTAGATTATCCGATGTTAATCAATCTAAATTATTACCTATAGCGGGCATTATTTTAGCTGGCGATGATATAAGTAATCTTAATTGGCCACAAGGTACTTGTTTACGTATTATGACTGGAGCACCCGTACCTAATGATGCTGATGCCGTAGTGATGCAAGAACAGACCGAAAAATCGGAGATAGGTATCACTTTTTTAAATGAGGTAAAAGTTGGCGATAATATCCGCCGTATGGGCGAAGATATAAAAAAAGACACTGCCGTTGTGAGTAAAGGAGAAAAATTAACCATCCCTATACTATCAACCCTTGCGACATTAGGCATTAGTGAAGTTTTGGTTTTTAAAAAACTGAAAGTAGCTATCTTATCAACAGGTAATGAATTAACGCCAATTGGTGAGCCTTTAGCTGGTAATAGTGCTATTTATGATAGTAACCGTTTCACGCTAAAATTATTATTAACTGAGCTTAACTGTGACATTGTCGATCTTGGTATCATTTCTGATGACCCTGCTCAAATCAAACAAGCGTTGATAGCCGCATCGAACCAAGCTGATTTAGTCATCACCAGCGGTGGCGTTTCTGTGGGCGATGCAGATTATACTAAAGTGGCTTTAGAAGCGCTTGGCAAAATCAGCTTTTGGAAAATTGCGATGAAACCTGGCAAGCCTTTTGCCTTTGGCAACATTGGCGAGGCGCTATTTTGTGGTTTGCCCGGCAATCCAGTTTCAACCTTAGTGACTTTTTATCAATTAGTACAACCACTAATTTTAGCGCTTTCAGGGGTTGAAGCACCAGCCATTGATTTAACCTTTAAAGTAAGCACTGCAACCAATCTTAAAAAGAGCCTTGGTAGAGTAGACTTTCAACGTGGTATGTTACAAATAAATGCACAAGGTGAGTTAGAAGTTAGCACAACAGGTCAGCAAGGATCGCATATGACACAATCATTTAAGCAAGCTAATTGTTTTATTGTGCTTGAACAGGATCGTGGTAATGTCAGCAAAGGGGAGCAGGTAACGGTTGAGCTGTTTAATCGTTTACTAAAGTAAGCGTGGTTTAAATACCCATTTGCATTATTTACCATAATAGTCATGCACATTTATTATGTGTATGATTTAGTTGTGTAAATAGGTGGTATGTAACATTATGAACATATCGTTATATTGGTTTATTACTATATAACGGTATAACCCGCTGGCAGATAATAAGTTGAGATATAATTAAAATAGTGCAACTAATATCGCGCCTACGGCAATCATAGCAACCCCTACACCAGCTAATAGCGAAACCTTTTCACCGAATAAAATAGCAGCAAATACAACAGCAAAAACTACGCTTAACTTGTCAATTGGCGCAACTTGCGATACTTTGCCCTCTTTAATCGCCATAAAATAAAATAGCCAAGATAGCGCACCGGCAATGCCACTTAGTGCAATAATAAATAACGCCTTTTTATCATTAAAAAACGTGTTGATAAGGCTTAGTTTACCTTGAACAGCAACCACCCCAACTAAAAAAATAGCCATGACAATAGCACGAATTGCAGTTGCTGTGTTTGCATCAAGGTACTGTAAACCGATTTTTCCTAAAATAGCTACGCATGCCGCAGTAATAGCGGAAAGTAGCGCATAAATAAGCCACGCACTCATATTAGTATTTATCGATTTTAAATAGGTATTGTTGATTGTTGGAATTCGTTTCACATTGTTGTGATTTACTCATCACCCCACGACAATCTTCTAAAACACCGTGAGCTTTTGACCAATGATAAGTTTTACCTTCGTCGTTTTTACCTCCACATCCAACTAATGCCAAGCTAAACATCAAACAAGACAAACCAATAACCGTAGCTTTCATTTCATTCTCCTTTTTTGGGCAAACGCATTAAATATTTAACAGCATTGCTGTTTTTTTTATGGGAATTATTTTAATTCAGAATGAATGTGATTAATAGCTAAAGTACCACCTATTTTTAATAGATTAAAGTGGCGGTTTGCTTTATATCCATTTAATAACTGGCACGGTTCATCTAATGGCTCGTCAGCTAATTCAAATGCTCCCCAATGAATAGCTATGGCTGAATGGCATTGTAATTCATCGTACAGTTGCACAGCTTGCTTGGGGTCAATATGCTGTGATTTCATATACCAACGTGGCGCATAAGCACCAATAGGTATTAATGCCAAATCAATTGAAGGAAAACGCCTAGCAATCTCTTTTAATTCAACACAATAGCTAGTATCGCCCATAAAATAAACTGTTTTTGTTTGATTAGCAATCTTAGATTGAATCATCCAACCACACCATAATGCTTTATTCACATCAAACAATCCTCGATTGCTCCAGTGTACAGCTGGGGTAGCAGAAAAAGTAAGCCCATCAATAGTTTTACAACCCCACCAATCTAATTCAATAGTGTTCTTAGCCCCCCACTTTAGTAATGTTTTTTTTAAACCAAGCGGAACCATAATGACAACATGAGGGAAACGAGCCAATAATTGCTGAATACTTTTATAATCAAGATGATCATAATGGTTATGTGAAATAACAATAAAATCAATCTGTGGCAATTGTTCAATATCTAAAGCTGGCGGTGTTCGCCGTTTAGGTCCTATGAATTGCGAAGGTGAAGCCCGCTTAGAAAAGATAGGATCAGTTAAAATCATCTTACCATTTAAACGAATCAATGTTGTTGAGTGACCAATCCACCAAACTCTATCATCAGGTAAACTGAGATTGATTGGCTCAAACCATGTTTGGTTAAAAGTATGATAACCTACTTTAGGTGGTAACACTTTACGCTTAAAACGCCAACGTAAAAACTCGCCAATTTTAATTTTAAAAGATGCATCATGTTTAAACCCTTTAGCAGTATGATGTTTTTTTTGAGTCGTTAAATCTTGTTTTTGATCATCCATCCTGATAGCCTTCTTTGACAATCAATTTAGTTTAGTAATTTGCTGTACGTTCAATAATTACAGCAACATTCCGAGCATTTGCTATTGCTGTTGGTTTAGATACTTTAACTTTCAACCAATTAACAGAAAATTGTTTAATAATCATTTCAGCGACTCGCTCTGCTACACATTCAATCAGCTCAAATTTCGAAGATTGAATAAAGTGTGTTATCGTTTGGCTAACCTCAAAATAGTCTAAACAAAGCGATACATTATCGCTTTCGCCAGCAGGTTTATTATCCCATGCCATTTCAAGATCAAGAACTAGCTTCTGCTTGATGGTCTTTTCCCAATCATAGACGCCGATGGTTGTTAGAACAGTTAATCCTTCAATCAGTACCCTATCTTTGCTGTATGTATTCATACCCGATTCCAAATGCCTAATTACATTAAATAGAGATTACCGAATCTTGTTAAATTACGCTATAATTTATTTTAAATAATACTAAATATCCGTAATTATGACTCGAATTTTTCAACCTTTTATTATTGAGCAAAATAGCCTTATTACCTTGGATGATAATGCGTTTAACCACCTCATTCGTGTATTACGAATGAAGGTCGGTGAAAAAATTATCTTATTTGATGGATCTAATCATATTACCCCTGCGATTATTCATGAAGTCAATAAAAAATCGGTTACAGTCAAAACAGCTTCGTCCATTTTAGATAATCGCGAATCGCCATTAGAGATCCATTTGGGGCAAGTGATATCACGCGGCGAAAAAATGGAATTTACTATTCAGAAATCGGTTGAGTTAGGTATCAGTAGTATAACGCCACTACTTTCTGAACGTTGTGGGGTTAAGCTCGATACCGAAAGATTAGATAAAAAAACACAACAGTGGCAAAAAATTGTGATTTCCGCTTGTGAACAGTGTGGACGCAATATAATACCTGAAATCAAACCTGTCATGAAATTAGAAAACTGGTGTGCAAGTTTAACGCAAGGATTAAGACTCAATTTACATCCTAAAGCTAAGCACGGCATAAAACAATTAGCCAATGAGCATAAAAAAATTTATTTATTGATTGGGCCAGAAGGTGGATTGTCTGACAATGAAATTAGCATGACGCATAACTATCATTTTACAGATATTTTACTCGGACCAAGAGTGTTACGAACAGAAACCGCTGCGCTCACAGCGCTTACTGCATTACAAGTGCACTTAGGCGATCTTGGATAAACACAGCAAAATGTAGCCGATAAGTAATGATTACTTTGCAACTGGCTTAGTAACGAGTATGATAACAGCAAGCATTATTTTGGGTGTTGCCATTAAGCCTTGACAAAGCGCTTTAGGTAATACCTATATTTTAATATAAAAACCCAATTAAGTAGATAAAATCAGTAAGGAGTCATTATGATAAAACTGGGCATTGTAATGGACCCAATTAGTCATATCAAAATAAAAAAAGACACCAGTTTTGCCATGTTACTTGAGGCACAAAAGCGAGGGTACCAACTTTTTTATATGGAAATGAATGATCTCTTCTTACGCAATGGTGAAGCTTATGCGACAACACGGACATTAACTGTTTGTAATGATGATCACCATTGGTTCGATATGAACAATGAACAAACCATACCCTTAAGTGATCTTGATGTCATATTAATGCGTAAAGATCCCCCATTTGATACCGAATTTATTTATGCAACCTATATTCTAGAGCGTGCTGAGGCAAAAGGCGTATTAGTAGTAAATAAACCTAAAAGCTTACGTGATTGTAACGAAAAATTGTTTACTGCATGGTTTGCAAAATTTACGCCTGAAACATTGGTTACTCGTCAAACTCAACAGATTAAATCCTTCTATCAAGAGCATAACGATATCATTTTAAAGCCACTTGACGGTATGGGTGGAGCGTCAATTTTTAGAATTAAAGCTGGTGATCCCAATGTGTCGGTTATCATTGAAACCTTAACTGAGCACAACTCACGTTACTGTATGGCTCAAACTTACATACCCGCGATAACAGACGGGGATAAACGTGTTTTGGTTGTCGATGGTGAGCCTGTACCCTATTGTTTAGCAAGAATTCCACAAAAAGGGGAAACTCGAGGTAACCTTGCCGCAGGTGGGCACGGAGAAGTAAGAGCATTAAGTGAAAGTGATTGGCATATTGCCAAAAGTATTGCCCCAACGTTAAAAGAAAAAGGCTTACTATTTGTTGGCCTAGATATTATTGGCGATAAGCTAACTGAAATTAACGTAACAAGTCCCACTTGTGTTCGTGAAATTGAGGCAAAAAACCCAAATCTTTCCATTACAGGTATGTTAATGGATGCCATTGAACGTCGATTAAATAAGTAGAGCAAAAAAATGATCAGAGAATATAAAACAGCAGATTTAGATAAAGTCATGGCTATATGGCTAGAAGGTAATGAACAAGCACATCGTTTTATTGATCCTCAATTTTTCAAACAAAATTATGAATTAGTAAAAATGCTCATTCCTATGTCGACATTATATGTTCAAGATCTTGATGGAGTAAAAGGTTTTATTGGCATAACTGAAAACTATATTTCAGGTTTATTTGTTGATGAGGCTTTTCGCCGACAAGGGACAGGTAAAGCACTCGTTGAAAAAGCAAAACAACGCCATAATGAACTGCTAGTGCATGTTTATAAAAAAAATACCGCAGCGATTGATTTTTTTCTTTCTCAGGATTTTAATATTGTATCAGAATCAATCAACGAAGAAACCGGAGAGCCTGAGCTATTAATGCGCTGTAATGTTGAGCATAAAGTTAAAATTGGTAAATGCGCGTTATAAACTATTAAAAATGTGAACATATGAATTTAAAAAATCATTTTATCATCGCTATGCCAACGATAAGCGATTCAACATTTAGTCGCTCGGTTATCTACATTTGTGAGCATAACCGCGATGGTGCTATGGGTATCACCATTAATAAACCGATATTAGAACTTAATGTATCAACAGTACTGACACGTTTAGATATAACAGCAAGCAAAAATTGTGCTGAACTGGAACAGCCCGTTTTCGCTGGTGGTCCTATTGCTGAAGAACAAGGGTTTATTTTGCACACACCACAGCAAGGTTTTTCATCAAGCATACAAATTTCTGACGATGTGATGATTACAACATCGCTTGATTTATTAAAAACTATCGGTTCGCCTGAACAACCAAAAGATATATTGCTCGCATTAGGTTATACCAGCTGGCAATCGCTACAACTCGAAGAAGAAGTAGCACGAAACAATTGGTTAGTTGCTGATACAGATCCTAAAATTATTTTTGAGATTGCCATCAATGAACGGTGGCAAAAAGCAGCAGAATCTCTTGGTATTAATATGAATACCATTTCACACCAAATGGGAAATGCATAACCAATGGCAACGATTATCGCATTTGATTTTGGCACAGCAAGTATTGGTGCGGCTATTGGCCAAGATATCACTAAAACAGCTAGCCCTTTATGCTCATTTAAGGCACGCGATGGCATTCCTAACTGGCAAACAATCGAAAAGGTCTTAAACGAGTGGAAACCCGATTTTTTAGTAGTCGGATTGCCTTTAAATATGGATGGCACAGAGCAACCACTCACTGCCCGAGCACGCAAATTTGCTAACCGTTTACATGGTATGTTTGGTTATCAAGTCCATTTACAAGATGAACGATTATCAACCGTTGAAGCTAAATCACATATTTTTGCTTCTCGCGGTTATCGAGCACTTGAAAAAGGTCATGTAGATGCGACTTCCGCAATCATTATTTTAGAAAGTTGGTTTGAAAACAATTAATTATTTTAATTAATCAATTCTTTTACCTAATAATAGATCGCCAACCAATATCATCCTTGCTAAAATAAACAGCAATTTTTTATTGGAAGGAACTTGCCGTGTCAAATAACAACTCTCTTAGTTATAAAGATGCTGGTGTCGATATTGATGCCGGCAATGAACTTGTTAATCGCATCAAATCGGTTGTAAAAGAGACCAAGCGCCCCGAAGTTATGGGGGGATTGGGTGGTTTTGGCGCGTTATGTGCTATTCCACAAAAATACAAAGAACCAATTTTAGTATCGGGCACAGATGGTGTGGGCACCAAATTACGCCTAGCAATGGATTTAAACCGCCATGAATCAATTGGTATTGATTTAGTGGCAATGTGCGTTAATGACCTGATTGTGCAAGGTGCTGAGCCTTTATTTTTCCTTGATTATTATGCCACAGGTAAACTCAATGTCGATGTTGCAGCAACAGTAGTCACAGGCATTGCCGAAGGCTGTAAACAATCAGGATGTGCTTTAGTTGGCGGCGAAACTGCCGAAATGCCAGGCATGTATCAGGGAAATGACTACGATTTAGCGGGATTTTGTGTTGGTGTAGTTGAAAAATCAGCTATGATAGACGGTAGCAAGGTGCAAGATGGCGATGCATTAATCGCATTAGCTTCAAGCGGTGCTCATTCTAATGGCTATTCGTTAGTACGTAAAATTATTGAAGTCAGTGGTGTAAACCCTGCTACTGAACAGTTAGACGGCAAACCACTTGCCGATCACTTGCTAGCACCAACTAAAATCTATGTTAAGCCCATACTTGATTTAATTGCGCAAGTTGATATCCATGCAATAGCACATATAACAGGTGGTGGTTTCTGGGAAAACATTCCTCGTGTGTTACCTGAAAATACTCAAGCGATAATTCATGAAACAAGTTGGCAATGGCCTGCTATATTTAATTGGTTACAAAAAGCAGGCAATGTTAGCCGCCATGAAATGTATCGCACCTTTAATTGTGGTGTTGGCTTAATTATTGCCATACCAAAACCATGGGTCGATAAAACAATTGCCTTACTAAATAATCATGGTGAAACAGCATGGCTATTGGGTGAAATTAAACAAACTACATCAGCAGAGCGGGTAATAATAAAATAGATTTTACATTCACTTTATCTATCCAAATCTTAACATCCTCCCTGCCCTAAAGGACGGAAATTCCTACTGAAGTTAGTTTATGCTAACTTCAGTAGGTTTCTGTTTCTGATAGCATGATGACTGCACCATTCGTATTACAGACGCTTCGGCATATCCTACCCCTAGTATATATTAAGGCACTAACCATTCATCCTCGCAAAAAAATGAACCAATGCCTTCTGTACCGCCACTTATCCAGATATAGTTAACATTAAATTCAGCTTGTTTTTGATATCACTAAAGCTAATGGTGTCTGTATCAAGTTTGTTTTGTTGGTATCTTCGGCTTCTGAAAATATTCCAACTCTTTTTAGGTAGTATTGTGACAAAAGAATTTATGTTATTATTTACTATCATTTTATAAAATAAAAAATCCAATAAAATCAATGGTTTTTCTGAATGATTTTTGTAGCATAATCATCTTAAGTATGGATTTTGGCAATAGAATTAACTGTTACCTTTAGTTGATAATATAACTATCTCCTAAAACAAGCAGCTTAATTTTCTAGGTGGCTTGTGTGTTAAGTTTGGGATATTTACACAAGGCTAATTTGACAATATCATTTGCTTTATAATAAAAGCAACAAATCTAATAGTAAAAAATCAATTAAAATAGAAAGGAATATTATATGCAATGGCTTATTACAGATGAATTTAGGCAAGACTTAAAAAAATTGGTAGCACTTTTAACTAACAGTCTTGATTTACAATGGATTAATGATGTGATTGATCATTATGAATGGGATGAAGACGAAGATGAGGAATTTGAAACAGATTATTTAGTGAGTGAAGACGAACTGATCACTTTTCGCCAAGTTGAGATATTAGGCGATATATTACAACCGGAATTTATGCTACAAATCGATTGGAACGAAAGCGTTGATGAGCTTAAATTAGGGATTGCAGATCTGTTACTCAATAATTTTGGTGTTAACCATGTTTCGTTCCCTAATATGCGTCATTACGATAACCGCACAACTGTTTCAAATGATGGAGTATTAGCAGATTTTAATCGAGAACTTAAAAAACAAGGTTTTAATCTTGCTAATGTCATATCGGGGGATGATAATTTATGGATTATCGTTTACCCAACGACAGCACATAACGAAGTAGAATACCTAATTAATCAATTGGGTAGCGAATTAGAGTAGTGGGATAAATTACTTTACAAACAGGCGTAGCATTGTTCGATTATGGCGTTAAAATGCCATCTGTACCCATTAATGGTTGTTGGTTATTTTGTAATAACTTTAATGCTTTTTCATTTAGTTTATCAAAATAATAAAGGTAAATTTGGTCATAATCAAACTGCTCGACTTTTTCAGCATGATGTTGCTTGGGATTGACCTCAGGGTAAGTCACTGTGTGTAATTGACCGGCGTTATCATAACGATAACGGCGTGGCTGATGTCTGGTGATTTCGGCAAGCTATCCGTTATAATGATACTGATATTGCCAGAATTAATGCGATAAAAATCAAACAAGATAAGCTAATTGTTAAATTTTTCTTGTTAATTTTAATAAATAAAACATGCTCCCCCACTAATTATGTGAGGGATTTTACTATTTACTTTGAATAACGTTCTCTTAATTTATTCATATAAAATTCGATTGAATCTTTATCTTTAGGATGCGCTTCAATATAGCTATTTGATATTATTTGCATAAGTTCAACAAAATGTTGGGGAGATAGTGTTGAACTTTCATAATCCCCTACTAAAAAAGATACCTCATCAAATTCTTCCGGATCATCTAAATCTTGATCTAAAACATATTCTAATCCCTCGTGAACAATACAGCCAATTCCTCTTGATGCATCGTAAATAAATTGTAAAAGATTCATTTTATGCTCTTTGTACATCGTCTCGATTAAGTAATATAAATCACCTCCTCCTTGTTCTTCTATTTCTTTTGCTATTTTATTTAACCATGTTAAATTATGATTCATTTTATATTCCTCTCTGGTATTGTAAGAAATGCATTGCTTATTTTACCTGTGCTTTGATTTTTTGTTACAGTGAACCAATATCCATCAATTTGTACAGAATATTCTCTTTTATCTGGATTATTTCTAAAATAATCTTCCGCTTTTTTCGCTGCTTTATTTGACATATCTGCTACTTTTGCATCGGAAAGTTTTGTGGGATCATAGGTCGTTTTCTTTTCAGCTTTTTTAAAACGAATAATTTTACCTGCATTTGGTCCGTTTGCTGCTCTAGCTGGTAGCTGAAATTCATACTCAATCAAACCAAGAAAACGTGCATCTGTATATTTAGGACCAACAATTTTAGCCTCTGTCATTTCAATTGATTCTAAAAAAGCATCTTGGTTATGAGCGCCATAAATACCTGTTTTTTTTGCATTTAACTGTCCTGTTTGTTTGTTATGAGTAGTAACATCTGATACAAAAGTATCTGGCACTAATTGTGTATCAGTTTCTTTTCCAACAATCCCCTCAACGCTTTTATCAGCGACCTTATTGCTGGACATCCGGTTATTATTAAGGTGAGTTAAAACAAGTTCATTATTGAACTTACGATGCAGATCTAAAAAAGATAAAAAAATCCCAACATCAGGCAGAAATTTAACAAGCTTTAATTCTGTTATAAATTAATATTGTGTTGTAAATACCCCAAACTTAGTACATAACTCACGTAGAAAATTAAGCAGCCTGTTTTAGTTTTTTGTATTCAATCGGTGTCATGTTATTTAATGCCTCATGCGGTCTTTCGGTATTATAAATCGTTAACCATTCTTCGGTTATTCTCCTTGCTTGTGCTAAGTTGTTAAAAAGATATAAATCGAGTACTTCAGTACGATAGGTACGATTAAATCGTTCAATATAGCCATTTTGATAAGGACTACCGGGCTGGATATAATTAATGGTTATACCATGTAATTTAGCCCAGTTGGTAAAGGTTTTTCCTGTAAATTCTGGCCCATTATCGACCCGTATTTTTAATGGATACCCATGATATTCGGCCAGTTTATCTAAGTAACGGGTAATCCTTCCTGCGGGTAAGCTTACTGCAATATCAATACCTAACGCCTCACGATTAAAATCATCGATGACATTGAATGTTCTAAAGCGGCGTTGATTACAGCTACTGTCACTCATAAAATCCATTGACCAACATTCACCTTGTTTATTGGGGACAAATAACCTTTACGGGCATCGTGGAGGAATGCGTTTTTTACGCTTTGCCTTGAGATTAAGCTTTAATTCACAATACACCCGATATACTCGTTTATGATTCCATTGATAGCCGAGCTTTCTGATTCGATGAAAACATTTAGGAAAGCCCCAACGTAAATGCCTATCTGTGATAGCATTCAACACCGAAACAATCACCGAATCATCCTGTAACTTAGATTGATAATAGTAAGCACAACGGCTTAAACCAACAATAGCACAACTCATTGCAATAGTAACCGAATGATTTTGTTGTAGTTGCTGTGCCCACGTTTTACGTGCCCCAGTTGGCACTAAAGCTTTTTTATAATTTCTTCCTGAAGCTGGGATTTTAAGCTCAGTTCGGCAAACATCTGCTTAAACTTGCGGTTTTCAGCCTCCAGCTCCTTTAAGCGTTTAATATCCGACGTTTCCATTCCGCTGTATTTTTCTCGCCATTTATAGAAAGTTGAATTACCCATGCCATATGTACGGCACAACTCTTTAACGGGTACACCTGCCTCTGCTTCTTTTAAAATAGCGACGATTTGATGTTCAGTCATTTTTTTCATAATTAAATCCTCTTTTACTTTTATCATAGAGAATTTTCTACTTTTTTGCTGTACTATTTTAGGGGGTAGTTACGTAAAGGTGCACCTAAATGGTTAGTGATTTTTAGATAATGAAAGATGGGTATAAGATAAAGCATAACCGACCACCTATTATTTAAAAGCTGCGCCGTATTAGCCCAAACTTAATCTGATAAATACTAACTACTCATCGGAATTCATTTTAATAAAATAAATGCCCGATGAGTAAAATAAATTCTCCAGTTGTTTTCCTTCACTAGTGCTTTTGCATCTATCTAAGTATGTATAAAAATGCATTTCCTATTTTTAATTACGCCTATTGGTTATCAGAACAAAACGCACACAACAATTTACTCAAAGCTTATCCAAAGCGAGTAAAATAACCCGCCAATACTTAACGTTTTTATTTAAAACGACTTACTATTCTATTAAATACCTTAAAAACGGTGTCGATATTAAGATCCAACCACCAATAAAATCTAAATTGACACGCCTCTCCCCATATTTGCTTTACCTTTGTGATGCTTTTAAAATCAATGTAGTTAATATGCTGAGTTGTTTTTTATTGAAACGGATGTATTTCCTGAAATCTTTTTAAAAAGATCTTTACGCTCATTTTTATTAAAAAATGTCCACGCTACAAATCGGCTTACTTTTTGTCCTTGTGCCATGGGTATAATTTTACTATCAATGACACCTGCCACTTTTAATTGTTTTTGTATTAATTCTAATGAGGATTTTTTAGATACTAACGAAGTAAACCATAAGCATTGATGTTTAAACACTACACTTTCTTTAATCATCTTTGTAATAAAAACACTTTCACCACCTTGACACCAAAGCTCGGCATGTTGCCCGCCAAAGTTAAGAACTGCTTTTTGTGTTGGGCTTGTTAACTTACCTAAATTTGTCAGCTTTTTACGCGTGCTGGCCAATGCTTCTTGCTCAGAAGAATGAAATGGTGGGTTGCACAGTGTTAGCAGGTAAAATTCTTTGGGTTTAATAATATGTTTAAAAATTGTCTTCTTGTCTTTCTGTAATCGACATAACACAGATCCATTTAATAGGTTATTAGCTTGGCAAATTAACGATGCTGTTTTAATAGCAATCGGATTAATGTCGCTACCAACAAACGACCAGCCATATTCAGCACGCCCAAGAATAGGGTAAATCACATTTGCACCAACTCCGATATCAAGCACTTTCACTTGCTTGCCACAAGGGATCTGATTACCGTTGTCTTGTGCTAATAAATCTGCTAAAGAATGAATATAATCTGCCCTTCCAGGAACTGGTGGGCATAAATAACCATCAGGAATATCCCACCACGATAACTGGTAATAATGGAGTAAAAGCGCCTTATTGAGCATTTTAACTGCTTTAGGATCGGCAAAATCAATCGACAAATTGCCATAACCATTGGGCTTAACAAACTGTGCCAAACTAGGCAAAGTTTGAATGAGCAGATCAAAATGATAACCGTTTTGATGTTTATTACGGTTATGCAAAGAAGGCTTTTTGAATGATACTGGCACACTGTTCCTATTTTATTGAAAATTAAATAGTCGCTATTATAAAATATTTAGAGCAATTAAGCGAAAATACCGACATTGCAAAACAAGAGTAATATCACTAAAAAATAATCAGTACAGAAATTTATTACCCTCTATCGGTTAACGCCAGCTTATAATGGCGTGATTATAATATTTCATTGTCTCTGTTGTGGTATTTAATTGATAAAACTGAATAAAAAGTAATAAAACGCTTTTTAAAATTAATTTTAGTTTTTATTTGTTATAATTGCACCAATTTAAAAAAGTAAAAAATGACATGAAAAATTATTTTAACTTACCGCTGGTATCACTTTTTGCATTATTGCTTTTCCCTTTTGATCTTTATGCAATGGATTTTAACGAATATGATTTATCACTACTTTGGGCGATTCCTTTTGTGGGGATATTACTTTCTATTGCGTTAATTCCGCTATTTTTGCCACAACTTTGGCACTACCATTACGGCAAAATCATTATTTTTTGGACGTTGTTATTTTTAGCCTTTTTGTTGTTTTCATTTGGTTTGCAAACCGCCATCAATATTACCGTTCATGCAATTATGGTGGAATATCTTCCCTTTATCTTGTTATTGTTGGCACTATTTACCGTTTCAGGCGGAATTTTGATTAAAAGCGATGTGCTTAGCACACCCAAGCTAAATGTTGGTTTGCTGGCAATCGGAACGGTATTAGCCTCAATCATGGGTACTACAGGCGCAGCAATGTTAATGATACGCCCTTTAATCAGAGCCAATCGAGAGCGAAACTGTGCCGTGCACACAGTTATCTTTTTTATCTTTTTAGTCGCCAATATTGGTGGTGGGCTAACGCCACTGGGCGATCCACCTTTATTCATTGGTTTTTTAAAAGGTGTTAATTTTGGCTGGACAGTTAAATATATGTTATTGCCAATCTTGCTTAACTCATTGTTATTACTAGTTATTTATTATATGATTGATTGCCACTACTTTCGTTTACAATATGGTAATTTTCCCACTTTGACTTCAACCACAAAAAGTACAAAAGTTAAAATTTATGGTATAAGAAATATTTTTTTATTATTGGTAATTATTGCTAGTGTACTAATGTCGGGCATTTGGCACTCATCAATTTACTTTACCGTTTTAGATGCACACATTACTTTACCTAATTTAATTCGCGATATTATTTTCATTACCATAACAATAATTTCGATAAAAATAACCCCGAAACAAATACGAGCAGGTAATGAATTTAATTGGGCTCCCATCGTTGAAGTTGGAAAGCTATTTATTGGCATTTTTATTACTATTGTGCCTGTACTCGCTATTTTACACAAAGGTAGCAACGGCGCGCTAGCGCCTTTAGTATCGCTAGTAACCAACTCTCAAGGCGAGCCAGTTAATAGTATGTACTTTTGGTTATCTGGTTTGCTTTCGGGTTTCTTAGATAATGCACCAACCTACCTTGTTTTTTTCAATTTGGCATCGGGTCATGCGGTAATACTAATGACAACACTTAACAAGACATTACTCGCTATATCAATGGGATCGGTTTTTATGGGTGCACTGAGTTATATCGGCAATGCGCCTAATCTTATGGTCAAAAGCATTGCCACTCAAAATAAGATTAACATGCCCAGCTTTTTTGGTTATATGAAATGGTCAATATGTATATTAATTCCTGTGTTTATTATCGATAATTTAGTCTTTTTTGTGTTTTTTAGCGAGTAGTAGCACATAATCAAATAATATGACTATTTCATTTAAAAATTAAGCACTAAAGTACCTATGGATAAAATAATTTTTATTTACCGCCATATTGTGAATTTTGCTTTAAATTCGACAAGAATAACGCCTTAATAAATTTTCATTTTGGCGTTTTAAATAGCCATCACCACTCATTAATTATGGTGGCAAAATACACATCAATTGTCATCCATCATCAAGTTGAAGTACAGGTTTTCTGCTCAAGTGATGATTCACTAAGTGAATTTTTATTTCATTACTTCCATACCATTTTGTTAAATAAATTTTATCTAACTTAGGTGACTAATGCATACAATGATGAACAATATTGCTTTCTGTGGTGTGCAATGTGTTAAAAATGTAAGTAACCAATATCATATCTTATAAGATTCAGTCGTTTTACACTTTATGTGTAAATATTGTTATAATGTTCGCATTTGCGAACTTATTGAGAGTGATATATGTTAAATCAGTTAAAAGCCATTATTCAGTATCTTCTACCTAAACAGTTATTAACCGCTATATTTGGTTGGCTTGCCAAAAAACAGTTGGGAAAGGTCACAACATGGATGATTATGGGCTTTTGTAAACTATATAAAGTAGATTTGAGCGAAGCAAAAATTAGCGATGCAAAAGAATTTAAAACATTTAATGACTTTTTTGCTCGTGAATTGAATGATGATGCGCGCCCGATTGATACTGGAGATAGCTCCGTTATTATGCCGGCCGATGGTGTCATTAGCCAATTTGGTACTATTCAAGATACCCAAATGTTACAAGCTAAAGGGCATTTTTATTCTTTAGAATCTCTGGTTGCTTGTCATGCTGATATGATTAAGTTTTTTAAAAATGGTTCATATGTAACCACTTATTTATCACCTAAAAATTATCACCGTTTTCATATGCCTTGTGACGGTATTTTGCGTGAGATGATTTATGTGCCTGGTTCACTATTTTCAGTCAATAAAGCAACAACCGAAAGCATTCCAAATATTTTTGCACGTAATGAACGTGTGATTTGTTTATTTGAAACCGAATTTGGGCCAATGGCACAAATTTTAGTGGGAGCAACCATTGTTGGTAGTATAGAAGTGCCATGGGAAGGCATTATTACGCCACCGCGTGAAGGTATTATGAAACGCTGGACTTATGCCGAAGGGATACAATTAACCAAAGGGCAAGATATGGGATGCTTTAAATTAGGCTCAACGGTTATTACGCTCTTTGCATCAAATGCTATTGAGTTTGAAAGCTATCTTAAGGTGGGGGATGTTACTCGTGTGGGTCAAAAATTAGCCAATAGGATATAGCTTTATGTGGATTCGTAGTGTTTTGTGCCTTGCTGTGGCGTTGTTTTCTTCACTCACCTTTGCTGAAGAAACCCTGCCAATCATTAATAATGAAGAAGATCTTTCACAAGTTGTTCACCTGTTGAGTGATAAAAATGATGAGCTCAGACAAAATATGGAGCTACAAAAAACGCATTTAACCAGTATTATTAATGAACAAAACAATATCACTACACAGATTTCACATGTACAAAATACGCTAGCCACGCTTGATGAGCAAGGCGAATGGCTGAGCTTTTCAACAGCGCTTGGCGAAACTTTACGTCAACAATTGTTACGCTTACCCGAAAAACCTAAATCGCAAGCGCTTGATGCCGAAATTGCTGAAGCAAAAGCCCAACAACTTAATTATAGCAATATTTTAACTTCCTTAGATGATTATCCAACTTTAACCAATCCACTTAATAGTGTGAAAGAGGCCACACAATATCGCCGTTTAATTCGAGAACAAACCGAATTACTTAAGACGCTTATTTCTGGTACAGATACCACCATCTTAGAATTAACTAAATTAAAAATTGCAAATAAGCAACTCACTAATGCAATTGACGAAGTGAACGATGCTGCACATCGTTACTTTTTTTGGGTGGCAGATGTCAACCCAATATCGATGAACTATCCAATCAACTTAGCTAAAGATGTGGTTTATGTGATTTTTTCGATCGATACCCTTTCACAACTTTATAATGCGAGCGCAGAAGTGCTTAGTGCACCAAAGCCACTGTTTTTAATTATTTTGTCGTTAATGTTTGTGTTTGCGCATTTTAAGATGCGCGCTAAATATAACATTTTTTTAAATAAATCAGCTACCCGCGTCGGTAAAGTAACACAAGATAGTTATTCTTTAACGCTAAAAGTGGTTATGTTTTCATTAATTATGGCGTTACCAGTACCAATTTTGTGGGCAGTATTTGGTTATGCGTTACAGATTAATTGGGATTATCCCGTCGCCTTTGCATTAGGTTATGGAGTGAATGCGGCAGCACCAATTTTATGGGTATTTATTATTTCAGCCCATTTTGCCTCATCGAATGGGCTTTTTATTGCCCACTTTGGTTGGCCTGAACGTAGCGTACGTGCAGCAATGAAATATTATCAACTTTCGATTTGGCTTGTGATTCCATTAGTAATGATAGTCATGAGTTTTGACGAGTACAACAATCGTCAATTTGCTGCTACCATTGGTCGCACGGCGTTTATTTGTCTTTGCTTTGCTTTAGTGTTTATGACTAACGCCATTCATCGTGCAGGGGTTCCTCTTTATATTGATAAAAAAAGCTCTGGTGATAATTTATTAAGTCATATTTTATGGTTTATCTTATTGAGTGCGCCATGGCTTGCCATTATTGCGGCTTGTTTGGGCTACTTATCGACTGCCCAAGTGCTATTGGGGCGTCTTGAAGCATCAGTCATTATTTGGTTTGCGCTGTTAGTTATTTATTTTATGATTCGCCGTTGGATGTGGATCCAAAAACGCCGTATTGAATTTGAGCGCACCAAGCAACGCCGCTTAGAGCGCATGCAACGTGCCAAATCGCACGATGAAGATATTAATTCACTTAGCGACAACGTTGATGAACCCGTTATTGATTTAGATGCTATTAGTGCTCAATCTTTACATTTAGTGAGATCAATTATTATGATGATTGCGCTCATTAGTATGATTTTGTTATGGTCAGAACTACATTCAGCTTTTGCCTTTATGAATAATATTAAACTGTGGAAAACAAATGCTATTGTTAACGGCACTGAAATTGAGCAATACATTACTCTTGGAGCGGTATGCATTGCGATTTTAGTCATGACAATTACCGTACAGTTAGTCAAAAATTTGCCTGCTTTGTTAGAGTTAGGCATTTTACAGCATCTAGAGCTAGCTCCTGGAACAGGTTATGCTATTTCTACTATTTCAAAATATATTATTTTGATGGTAGGTTGCATGATTGCGTTTTCTTTTATTGGTATCGATTGGTCTAAAATTCAATGGCTCATTGCTGCACTCGGTGTTGGGTTAGGTTTTGGTTTACAAGAAATATTTGCCAATTTTATTTCTGGTCTAATTATTTTATTCGAAAAACCAGTACGCATTGGTGATACAGTGACAATTCGTGATTTAACAGGCAACATCACTAAAATAAATACTCGTGCCATTACCATTGTGGATTGGGATCGCAAAGAAATTGTAATGCCTAATAAGGCTTTTATTACGGAACAATTGGTAAACTGGTCGTTATCTGATTCGATAACGCGTATTGTGTTAACCATTCCCGCAACGATTGATGCTGATAGTGATCTGGTTATCAAACTGCTACAACAAGCTTCAAATGAATGTGAATATGTGCTTAACGATCCTGAACCTCAGGTCTTTTTGGTAGATATTCAAGAAGGTATTCAGTTGTTTGAGTTACGTGTTTTTGCTGCCGAAATGGGACACCGCATGATGCTCCGAAGCGCTATACATAAGCTAATACTTGAAGCTTATCGTGAACATCATTTGACATTACCATTCCCACCATTACAAACCAATTTGGAAGCGTTAGGTCGCAAAAGTGGGCGTCGTAGTTATACTGTTGGTACCATTTAGTTAAATAGTGTTTCTAGCCATGGCACACCGAAAGCGCCGGGAGCAAGCAATGCTAATGCCCAGACGGGTGCAGATGCAATATTGGCTAGATTAAATTTAGCAGCTGGCATATGCATTGTGCCAGCGATTAATGGCACAATTGCACGTAATGGCCCAAAAAAGCGCCCAATAAACACTCCTAGCACTCCATAACGCAAAAAGAATTGTTCGGCACGATAAACTAATTTAGGGTGTTTATTGAGAGGCCATGAAGCAATGACTTGTTGATGATAGTGCTTTCCTAACCAATAAGATAAGAAATCCCCTAAAACAGCTCCCACAGTAGCAGCAATTAATACAGGTAAAAATGATATTGCACCGCCACCAATTAAAGCGCCTATCCCCAATAAAACAGCAGTCGCAGGAACCAAAAGCGAGACAATCGCCAATGACTCCCCAAATGCTAATAAAAATATAATCGGTAACGCCCAAATTTGATGATGCTCAATAAATTGCATGGTTGTCAATGTAATTTCGTGTAGGGACATGGGTTAGCTTGTGAACTATCAATTGATTATAATTAGTCATTTTACCATAATATTAGGCGTTTAGAGCTAAGAGCGCTATCTGTTGTATAATTTTACACAGTATTAGCGTTTTTTAAATTCATTAACATTTGAGCTTACACTTATGATAGCTTTAATGATAACCCAATTAATAAGAGATAAATTATGGCAATCGGTATAGAATCAATTCTTGTGCGTAAATTTAAAAATAGTGAATTACAAAATCCACAGCCTGATACACTAGCTATTGAAAAACCAATTGCATTAATTTATAACGGAATTTCTCATGTAGTAATGATGGCAACACCAAAAGATTTACATTATTTTGCAATTGGGTTTTCATTAACTGAGAATATCATTCAATCAGTTAATGATATTTATGGTATTGATGTTGTTAATAGCCCCAAAGGTATAGAAGTGCAGATTGAACTTTCGTCTCGGCGCTTTAGTGAACTAAAGGAGAAACGCCGTAATTTGACAGGGCGCACAGGCTGCGGTATTTGTGGCACTGAGCAAATAGATCAAGTCTACCAAACCATTCCTTCTTTGCCTTTAACAAGCCAGATTAAACTAACTGATTTTAGTGCTACGCTAAACTATTTATCGCAAGTTCAACATGTAGGTGAACAGACTGGTTGCACACATGCGGCCGTGTGGTTAGATTTGAAAGGGCAATTTATAGCAGGTTTTGAAGATATTGGCAGGCATGTGGCATTAGATAAACTGCTTGGATTTAGAGCAATGCAATTGCCTAACAACGCTAACTTTCGACAAGGCGTGGTATTAGTATCAAGCCGTGCTAGCTACGAAATGGTACAAAAAGCGGCTAATTGTGGTGTAGAGATTTTGTTAGCGGTTTCAGCTGCAACCTCAATGGCTGTTGATTTAGCCAAACAGTGCCACTTGACGTTATTAGGATTTTTTAGAGATGATAAAGGTGTGATCTATTCTGGCGAAGATCGACTAATCTAATGGCGATTTTCACCTTGATCAATGTTGATCATCAAAATTAATTTTTAATTTAATATATTGAATAATAAAGAGTAAAAAAAACATTCTCTCATTCAATCCAAGATACCGCCATTCTCACCTTTCTTTATTGAGTGAAGATCATCATAATATATACCTCAGAGTTTATTCTGTTTTTTAATTACTTTATAAACTTATTATCCAATTAAGCCAAATAATAGATTGTTATTATTTATTTTATTGTGCCTGTGTTACTTTAGCATTTAACTTTTTGAAAGGATACCATCATGCATCAAACTTCAGATATTCAACAAGCCGTTAACTATATTCAAAAACACACAGATAAAAAACCAACTATTGGGATTATTTTAGGTTCAGGTCTAGGACCTTTTGCCGATACACTTGAAGATGCTGTTCATATTGCTTATGACACAATTCCCCATTTTGCAAAATCTGGCGCTGTTGGCCATGCCAATGAACTAGTTATTGGAAAATGTGGCGACAAAACAGTCGTGGCAATGAAAGGTCGCTTTCACTATTATGAAGGATTTTCGTTAGATCAAGTCACTTTCCCTGTTCGAGTGATGAAAATGTTAGGTGTTGAAAAATTGATTATCACTAATGCATGTGGCGCAGTGAATACTGGCTTTAAACCAGGCGATTTAATGCTGATTACCGACCATATCAATCTAACTGCTAATAATCCACTTATTGGACCTAATAATCCTGATTTAGGCGTGCGCTTTTTAGATGTAAGTGAGCTTTATAACAAACAATTGCGCGCAACAGTAATGGATGTAGCAAACGAACTTAATATTACCTTACGTGAAGGTGTTTACGCTTGGTGGACTGGTCCAACTTATGAAACACCAGCCGAAATTAGAATGATCCGCGTTTTAGGTGCCGATGCGGTTGGTATGTCAACCGTACCAGAAGCCATTATAGCGCATCATTCAGGTATAAAAACCATTGGTATTTCATGCTTAACCAATATGGCTTGTGGCATTTTAGATCAACCGCTAGGGCATGAAGAAGTGATAGAAACAGCAGAACGCGTTAAATCAACCTTTTTACAACTTATTACAAAAACGATTGAACGTTTTTAATCAGTACTTTTTATTTGTGGTTTTCTATAAAAGGTTTTACTTTATTTTAGGAATAAACAATGAACATAAAAAATAGATTAAAAATAATGATGTTTTTCCAATATTTTATTTGGGGAAGTTGGTTGATGACGTTTGGTGCTTGTCTACTAAATACTTTGCACTTTTCAGGTGTTGAAGTATCAATGATTTTTAGCACTAAAGCTTTGGCTGCATTAATTACCCCATTTATTGTTGGTATCATCGCTGATAAGTTTTTGCAAGCCAAATATCTTTATATGTTTTGCCATGCCATTTGTGCAATTGCACTTTTTTATGCTGCATCAATAAACAATGCAACGCTTTTATTTTGGGCGATGTTAGGCAATGCGTTAGCGTATATGCCTACTATTGCTTTATCTAACTCAATTAGTTATCACTGTTTAGATAAAGATAACTTAGATACGGTAGCCACATTCCCTAAAATACGCGTCTTTGGTACAGTAGGTTTTATTATTGCAATGTGGACTGTCAGTTTATGTAAATTAGAGTTGAGCAGTGCTCAACTCTATGTTGCTTGCATTGCTTCTTTAATACTTGCAATTTATAGCTCAACCTTACCCAATATCGAAACGCAAAAAAAACCAAAACAGTCTTGGAGTTCTTATTTAGGGTTAGATGCGTTTGTGTTATTTAAAAACCCAGTAATGGCGGTGTTTTTTCTATTTGCTATGTTGCTTGGTGCAATATTACAAATCACTAATACTTTTGGTGGCGCTTTCTTACATGATTTTGGTAAAATCCAGGAATTTCAAAATAGTTTAATTGTACAATACCCCGCTATCTTATTATCTGTTTCACAAATGGCTGAAGTTGCGTTTATCTTAACTATCCCATTTTTTCTCAAAAAATTTGGTATTAAAAAAGTCATAATGATAAGCATAATTGCTTGGACTCTCAGATTTGGTTTATTTGCATTTGGTGATCCAACACCTTTCGGGTTTGTACTACTTATGCTTTCAATGATCGTTTACGGCTGTGCATTCGACTTTTTTAATATTTCAGGCTCTATTTTTATTGAAAAAGAAGTTAACTCAAATATTCGAGCTAGCGCTCAAGGACTATTTATGACCATGGTCAACGGAATTGGTGCTTATTTTGGCTCGATTTTAAGTGGTGTTGTTGTTGACATGTGTACGCATAATGGTGTTAAGGATTGGCAAACAATTTGGTTAATTTTTGCTTCTTATGCACTTGTGCTAGGTATTGTTTTTTATTATTCATTTAATTATAACTATACTAAAAACAATTCTGTAGAGTAATCCCTTGTTTATGTAGATTAGCGGACTTTAGAATATCACTTATCACTGTTTTGCTACATTTTTTAAATAAATGAGTTAAAAGCTATAGGGGGTTGAATAAAACAAGTCCCCCTAGGGCTTTTATTGTGTTTTTTGTCGATATATTCAACAATGTTATTTTTTTAGTGTTACGAGATTTAATTATGAAAGATAAATTTTTAGGTGGTTTTTTGGTTTTCTTAGGTGCATGTAGTTTTGGTGTGCTTTCTTCAATTGTAAAAACTGCTTATAAAACAGGCTATACACTAGGCGAAGTTACTGGTGTCCAGTGTTTTTTGGGGATGCTAATGTTATGGAGCCTTCACCTTATTGTTAAAACAACCCGCAAGCCCAAAACAACAACGGATAATGCATTATCAAATTCGGCTACTAAAATACCTCAACCAACAAAAAAATGGAAGGTGTTTGCCGTTGGGCTTTTTCCTGGGTTAGTAGGTATTTGTTATTATCAATGCGTGCAATTAGTACCTGCATCAATTGCAATTATTTTATTAATGCAATATTTATGGATTAGTGTCATTATTGATTTTGTTATTTTCAAAAATAAACCCTCTATCACCCAACTAATCACCGTTATTGTGATTATTTTTGGAAGTAGCCTAGCAGCTGGTATTTTTAATCAAGATATTAGTTTAAATTTAACAGGTTGCTTTTTTGGCTTTCTAGCTGCGCTAATGTATTCGCTCTTTATTAGTTCTAGTAGCAATATTGGTAATGAATTACCTAAACTTGAAAAAAGTGCTTTAATGATTACTGGCGCCTGCTTTATCACCTTTTTAATTTTTCCACCTTTGTTTTTCTTTAAGCTTGATATTAGCGATAAACTATATCAATTAGGATTTTTATTAGCATTACTTGGAACTGTGTTACCTCCTTTTTTATTTTCAATCGGAATACCTAGAATAGGTATTTCTTTGAGTGCGATTCTGTCAGCTGCAGAGCTACCTGTTGCGGTAACTTGTTCATTTTTTTATTTGCATGAATCGGTTTATTTTAATCAATGGGTAGGCGTGATTATCATCCTGCTCGCAATTGCTTTGCCGAACTTAAAAAACATAAAAAAGTGAATTAACTCAAAATAACTGGGTAGGCAAATACCCTACCCTTATTATTTATTTTAGTTGTTTTTAGCTCATTTTATTTAAAAATTAATTAATAATCGTTTTTAAAACAATATAAACCCGTATAGTTTATTGTAAGTCATTTTTAACCATTAAATAACATACTACTTTAAGTAAAAGATTAGTTGCATTTAAAAAACAATCCAGCCCACCTTTAGCTTATTATTAAGCATTGATTAGATACTAACTGAAGTGTTGAATAACATTTGTATTTATTATTTAGTAAAAAAGTGGTATAATGATTTAACTTCGTCTTGATTAATAAATAGTGAACTAGCTTTATTTGTTAGTATTGCAAAAGCAATGAAGTAATAATGCCCTCGGGTATTGAAAACCTAATTTATCATCACCATATCTATAGTTGTTTTGTCAATTTAGCTAGCTTTGCTAAAATTTAGTCCAAAGATGAATAACTTTATAAGTCACACTATTTTTACGCATTAGCAATCAAACATGTTAAAAATTATTATGATAGATGTGTTAGTTTTACATTGTATTTATGAGGTTTAAAGAAGAACCTTTAACAAAAAAATTATATCTAGCAATATTATTGAACTCTCCAAAACTAAATGTGTCTTAATAAGAGTCATGACTATTTAAATAGTTCGTTATTCGACTCTTGAGATGTTTTAGTCAAGTATTAAGTAAAGGCGTTGTGCTATTGGTTGATACCGTCTTCGCCTTTAAAACATGACCTATAAGTAAATAAGGCTATTTAGCCTAGCCTTAGAATATAACAATTGATATTTTGAGTATTAGTATGTTACGAACATGCTTTAGTTATTTTTTCATTTGGAACTGTTTATCTAGCGAAGGCTGTTACCAATAGCCTTTTATTTTTTAAACTTTTTTGCTTTGTAATTCGAACTCATTAGTTTGAATATTTCTTGAAGAATTAAAATAACTATTTGAAATATTATTGATCTTTATATTAAAGCGCCATGTTACCCTGAAAGATCTTTACGTAAAATGTAACAATCGCTTTTTGGTATTGAAGGTCTTGTTACCTTTTTCTTTTAATTAAAAAGGAAGTGACAGAATGAAGACATTTAAAAAACCTTTATTTACCTTAGTACATAGTAATGATGCAATACCTGAACATAGAACATTAGCTTATTTAGATCCTACATTAAATTATTATACTGATCATATTGATGAGATTATTGCATTACGTGTTAAGGAACTTAAATTACACCATTCCGAATATAGGGAGTATCATGATAGTAATAGAACTAATAAAGGCGGTTTTTCCTTTATTTTTAATGAAATATTTGAATCAGAGCACCATAAAAAGCAGATTAGTATGCTGAAAGATGAAATTGCTATTACCAAAGAATCTAATAAGGTAAAGGAGTTATTAGATACTCGAATCAAAAAAATCGCTAACGCTTACCCTGAGTTGCAGTTTAATTTTAATGATATGCAAGCTTTACCCGCTAAAGTTAAAGAGTATCTTTTTGCTCCACCTTTAATTTTAACTGATGATAATGCAATTATGCTTTGGGACGATTAAGCTTTGGAATATCACAATAAGTAGAATAGAAAGTAACACACTAAGCACGACCACAACATTATAGCAATAGTAGGAAACAAAAAAGCTCGAAATATGAGCTTTTTTGTGTTTGCAGTTAACTATTAAATGCACTTTCACCATGGCTATTGATGTCAAGCCCTTCTCTTTCATGTTCTTCTGACACACGCAAACCAACGCAAAGATCTGCAATTTTATAAGAAATAAAAGAAATAACCGTGGTCCAAATTACACAAGTTATAATACTCATCAACTGAATAGCAACTTGGCTTACCATAGTAATACCTTGTGTATAACCGACACCGCCTAAGGATTCTGATGCAAATACACCTGTTAATATGCAACCGACGATGCCACATACACCATGTACACCAAATACGTCACAAGTGTCATCAATTTTTAGAATTCGTTTGAGTGTTGATACGCCCCAAACACCAGCAAAACCACAAATAAAGCCAATTAACATAGCCCCACCTACCCCGACTAGACCTGCGGCTGGCGTTACCCCTACTAATCCAGCTATCACACCCGATGCTGAACCAAGGCAAGATGGTTTTCCGCGGAAGAACCATTCAGCCAATGTCCATGCTAAAACTGCGGCGGCAGTTGCTGCAACTGTGTTAATAAAAGCTAAACCAGCAATTTCGTCAGCATGTGTTGATGAGCCGGCGTTGAAGCCAAACCATCCAATATAAAGAATGGCTGCACCAAGATAAACATAAGGCAAATTAAACGGTTTTAGTGGTTCACGATTATAACCAATGCGATTTTTGATAAAATAAGCACCAATTATTCCTGCAACCGCTGCATTAATATGTACTACAGTGCCACCGGCAAAATCAAGTGCTCCCTCATCACCTAAGATACCACCACCCCATACCATATGCGCCATAGGAATATATGAAAATGTAAACCATAGCACCATAAAAATGAGTACTGCTGAAAAACGAATCCGTTCAGCAAAAGCTCCCAGAATTAAGCAACAGGTAATGCAAGCAAACGATCCTTGGAATGCGACCCAAATTAATTCATAAATAGCTCCTGATACATTAGTAATACTTATACCTATTAATAATGCGTGATTCAAATTTCCATAAAACCAGTTACCCTCTCCAAAAGCAAGTGAATAACCATAAACAATCCATAACACAGAAATTAGCGAAAAAACAACCAATACTTGTGTTAACATCGATAACACATTTTTAGAGCGCAATAAACCACCATAAAATAAAGCAATGCCCGGAATAGACATAAACAGAACTAATGCTGTGCAGATCATCATAAATCCATTATCAGCTTTATCAGCTATGCCAACTTCTCCAGCAAAAGCAGAACTTGAAAATAAAATCGTTAAATATAAAATAGCTTTTTTCAACATAATGATACCCTTAACAATAAATTACAGCGCCGAGTCATCGGTTTCACCAGTGCGTATACGCACTACATGTTCAAGTGCAGTGACAAAAATTTTGCCATCGCCAATTTTGCCAGTATGCGCAGCCTTAGCTACAGTGCTAATAACCTCGTCAAGCTGATCATCGCTAATGGCTAAGTCGATTTTAACTTTAGGTAAAAAATTGACATTATATTCGGCACCACGATATAGCTCTGCATGGCCTTTTTGACGCCCAAAACCTTTAACCTCAGTGACAGTTAATCCTGTAATACCTATATTAGATAACGCTTCTCTAACTTCTTCTAATTTGAAAGGTTTTATAACTACAGTGACTAATTTCATTTAATGCTCCTAATAAATTTGAGATACAAAATGAATAATGCAAAGAACATGCCAGAAATTGATAACTTGAACTAAATTGCGTTATTTAAAAAGAATATGGAAGGTAGTTGAAATAAAGATCTAGGCTTAATCGTTTTTCTCAATGATGAGTAATATAAATAATTACAGTTTATTTGGATACTTTAACTATTAGCCACGCACTAATCTGGTGCCAATGCATATTAGTAGTGCCCAATCATTTAATCAATTGCTACAAGCTAGAATGTGACCATTAACTTGCGATATTCATCATAAGCAAAGTGATCGGTCATACCACTAATATAATCTTGCAATAATCGGCATCGGTAATAAAATTCCATACACACGAAACTTGTTTTATTTGAATTAAGTTCGCTGATTGCTTGTTTATAAGCGACACAATGTTTTGAGGATAATTTATGATATAAGCGTGTCTCAATGGGATAATGTTTGTGATATTGATTGTCAACCAATTTTAAAAAGTCATGAGTTGGCATATTAAGCAATGGACTATAAATATCAAGCAACCCACTAATAATTCGGTATCCTTGAAGTTCAATATTTTCGACCGATTCATGATTGAATACATGTTCAAATCCAACTTTTTTAAAAATATTTAGTAATTTATATTCAGCGCTATGATCTTCAAGTAAAGCATAATTAAATGATCCATGATAGATTGCTTCAATATTTTCAATAACACGTTCCGCTGCATGGGGTACCAGCTTACCGATAGTGTTAACACGTAAATACATAAAGAACTGATCAATACCAATAGCATCAAATCCATTCTGTTTTAAGTTTTCATAAGGTCGATTCACAATGGTATCAAACAGATCGTCTTTTTTAACTGGTCCCCATGCTTCTGCTAGGTATACGTAGAGCTGTTTTACTGTTAGGATTTTCTTTTCAACAGCATCTTCTAGATCTGCAATGCAATATGAGATATCGTCGGCAGCTTCCATAATGTAGGTCAATGGATATCGATGGAATGGTTTAATATCAAGCTGTTTAGATAGCTCTTTTATAAATGGCTCTTCTGATAAATAATAACCTGGCTTTTTCATTAAATAAGAAAATTCAGCCGGCACTTGTTTAGACCAATAGGCCGGTTTGGAATATTTAAGAATTGAGGCAATTTGTGAATAGGTTAAATTAAGACGCAATATTGTATGCACTAATCGAATTGCTTGTGCATTACCTTCAAAATTAGATAGATCTTGGCGGATTTTTGTTTTAAGTTTTTTGATTTCATCGGTATCGTTAT
Organism: Gilliamella sp. WF3-4; assembly: GCF_001690275.1. GTDB lineage: Bacteria > Pseudomonadota > Gammaproteobacteria > Enterobacterales > Orbaceae > Gilliamella > Gilliamella apicola_C. The sequence goes on from NZ_LZGW01000032.1 coordinate 91,309, forward strand.
CATTTATATCAAGTTCACTATAAGCTGTGGGTTTTCCAAGCCCTAGGCGTAACGTAAACCATTGATTAATAGCAGCCTCACCAAAATGACCAAATGGGGGATTGCCAATATCGTGCATTAAACAGGCCATCTCAACCAGACTTTCGATAGCCATTACGCAATTATCAAATCCATATTTTTCTAGTTGCCTAGATTTGCTTAGTCGATTGACGATTTCTTTAACAATATAGCGACCCACTTGTTGCACTTCCATAGAATGAGTGAGCCGTGTTCTAACCACTGAATTTCGTTCTAGTGGAAAGACTTGCGTTTTTTGTTGTAATCGACGAATGGCAGCGGAATTAATAATACGCTCGCGATCGCTTTCAAAACAACGCACTATTGAGTACTCATCAGACAGTATTTCACGCTGTTTACTGGCGTAACGCTGATAATTAATTTTTTGGTTGAAGTTGACCATGGATCTACCCTTAAATTTAATCACCTTGATTGGTTTAACTTACTAAATTACAATAATTTTTGTTTTGCCCATTCAATGCTTATTTGATAATCACAAGGCAATAGCAATATTAAAGTGTCTAATGCTTTTAGCAATTTGTCAGGTTGATTATGAGTTAAATTTAAATGCCCTACTTTACGCCCAACTCGGACTTCTTTTTCATACCAATGTAGATGAACTAAATCGATAGATAACCAATTAATATTTAATTCTGTGCCAATTAAATTAACCATAACCGAAGGTGAAAACACATCAGGTTTAGGTAATGGCAGCCCTAATATAGCTCGGAGATGTAGCTCAAATTGGCTTATTGAGGCACCATTTTGCGTCCAATGTCCACTATTATGCACACGTGGTGCAAGTTCATTGATCAGTAAATCATCACCAACAATAAAACACTCCATTGCCATCACACCAATATAATTTAATTTATGCATAATGGCAGATAGCATTTTTTCAGCTTTTGCCTGTAATAATGAGTGGGAAGCATTAGGTAATGCAACACTCATTTTTAATATGCCATCTTGATGTAAGTTATGAGTAAGGGGGTAAAATACTGTTTCACCTTTTGCGTTACGAGCGCCCACTAATGACATCTCTTCGTCAAATGGAATAGCTTGTTCAACAATAGCGTGCTGATAGAGATCATCTGGCACGTTTATTGGGTTATTAACCGAAATTCGCCATTGCCCTCGCCCATCATAACCACCAGTGCGACGTTTAACAATTAATAGCTCACCCAGTTCGGTAAACAGTTTTTGCCAATCCTGAGATTGATTAAGTAAAAACCATTTAGCGGTAGGTAAACCAAGTTGATCGAGTAGCTGTTTTTGCGTTAAACGATCAGCAATAAGCGGAAAGATATCTCGATTAATAAAATGAGGGTGTTTAGCTAGAATCTGTGTAAATGGTGTATCTGACCAACGTTCTATTTCGGCGGTTATCACTGATTGTTGATATGGAATTGTCGTTGGTTCTTCCTCTAACCCTACAGGGTAGACTTTAATACCTAATGGTTCACCAGCTTGCTTAAGCATTCGTCCTAATTGCCCGTTACCCAGTACACAAACAGATCGAAGTTTCATATTATGCATTCACTCTTGGATCGGGATGATTTAATACATCATCCGTTTGATTTAATCGCCATGTTGATAAACGTTGATAAATAGCTTTATCATGCAAAGCTAAAATTTGCGCAGCAAGTAATGCCGCATTGGCTGCCCCCGATTTGCCTATTGCCAATGTGCCAACAGGAATGCCTTTAGGCATTTGCACAATGGAATATAAGCTATCAACGCCACTTAGGGTAGCAGTTTGCACGGGAACACCGAATACAGGAACGAGTGTTTTGGCTGCTAACATGCCAGGTAAATGGGCAGCACCACCAGCACCCGCAATGATCACATCAAAGCCTTTTTGCTTAGCATCTTCGGCAAAGCGAAATAATTTATCAGGAGTACGGTGAGCAGAAACGATTTCAACATGGTAGGGAATAATCAATGTATCAAGAATATCAGCGGCATGTTGCATTGTATTCCAATCACTTTTAGATCCCATAACAATGGCAATTTTAGGTTGAGTGTGCATAGCAAATGTGAGAATAATTAAAATAGAATGTATGCAAAGTATACACTAAAATTTTGTTAATGGGGATCATAATGGCTTTATCACTTAGCAACAAAAAAGCTACAATTAACGAGGTAAAGAAAATAACCTTAGAGGTATCGCCGAATAGTATCGGCGATAATAGAAAAACTAGGCTTTTACTGCTGCCACGATTTTCATTTCTATCAAATATTCTTTTTTCATTAACTCAGCTTGCACTGTACAACGTACTGGTGCACTACCTTGAGCTACCCATTCGTCCCATGCTTTATTCATACCTGCAAAGTCACTTTTATTAACTAAAAATAATGTTACATCTAATATACGCGTTTTATCACTGTTAGCTCGGGCTAATATTTTGTCAATTTCAGCTAATGCACTTTTGGTTTGCACATAAGCGTCATTTTCAAGATTAGTAGGAACGCTTGTGTAATAAATAACGTTATTATGGATCACAGCTTCAGACCAACGATCATCTGGATCAATTCGAGTTATTGTCATCTTTTTTCCTTGTTAAATGCGCCATCAAGATACTTTTATAAAATCCGCACGTAATTTTTTTATTTCATCACGCAACACACCTGCTTTTTCAAATTCAAGATTTTGAGCAGCTTCATACATCATTGCTTCAAGTTCTTTCACTTTTGCTTGTACTTCTTTAACTGAAACATAATGGTATGGTTTGCCTGGTTCAAATGCCTGTACTTTGGCTGTTGACTTTTTAGTGCTTAAACCTGCTTCTAATATGTCTTTAATTTCTTTGCGTACCGATTTTGGTGTAATGCCATGCGTTGTATTAAAGTCTTCTTGTTTTTTTCGACGGCGAGAAGTTTCGTCAATCGTTTTTTGCATAGCTGGCGTTATTCTATCAGCATACAATATGGCTTTACCATTCACATTTCGAGCTGCGCGCCCAACGGTTTGAATGAGAGAACTTTCCGAGCGCAAAAAACCTTCACGATCAGCATCTAATATTGCCACTAAAGAGACTTCTGGTATATCTAGCCCTTCTCTTAATAAGTTAATCCCAACGAGTACATCCACTTTTCCTAAGCGTAAATCTCGAATTATTTCCATTCGTTCAACTGTGTTGATATCTGAATGTAAGTATTTTACATTGACACTATGTTCTGACAAATAGTCAGTTAAGTTCTCTGCCATACGTTTAGTTAGTGTAGTTACTAATATTCGCTCGTCGTTATTAATACGAATTTTGATTTCAGATAGCAGATCATCAACTTGTGTAGCAACGGGCCTAACCTCGATAATAGGATCGAGCAGCCCCGTAGGCCTAACTACTTGCTCAATGATTTCTCCACCAGATTTTTCTATTTCATATTTGGCTGGTGTTGCTGATACATAAATAGTTTGTGGCATAATATTTTCAAATTCAGTAAACTTTAAAGGTCGATTGTCTAGCGCTGATGGTAAGCGGAATCCATATTCAACCAAATTAAGTTTTCGAGAACGATCACCATTATACATTGCCCCCAATTGCGGAATAGCAACATGAGATTCGTCAATAAACAATAAACCATCTGCTGGCAAGTAATCAAATAACGTTGCAGGTGGATCACCTGGATTGCGTTGAGCTAGAAAGCGTGAATAATTTTCTATCCCAGAGCAGTAACCAAGTTCACTCATCATTTCAATATCAAATAGTGTTCGCTGGGTTAAACGTTGCTCTTCCAATAGGCGATTATTGTCTAATAACACCTTTTGCCGTTCTTTTAGCTCCTGTTTAATTTGTGCTATGGCATTTTCCATAATATTTCTTGGTGTAACATAGTGCGTTTTAGGATAAATGGTGATTCGCGATACTTCACTAACACTGCTACCTGTTAAAGGATCGAACATTACAATACGATCGACTTCATCATCAAATAGCTCAACACGTACAGCAAGCTCATCAGAGTCAGCAGGAAAAATATCTATCACATCCCCTCTCACGCGAAACGTACCACGGCTAAAGTTTATTTCGTTACGAGTGTATTGCAATTCAGCCAAACGAGTTAAGATTGAGCGCTGATCAGTAATCGTGCCTTTTGTTAAGTGCAATATCATCGACATATACGTTTCTGGCGCACCTAAACCATAAATGGCTGAAACCGAAGCAACGATCACAACATCACGCCGTTCTAATAGTGATTTAGTGGCAGAAAGACGCATTTGTTCTATATGTTCATTGATTGATGCATCTTTTTCAATAAAAGTATCAGTTGATGGCACATAAGATTCAGGTTGATAGTAATCATAATAAGATACAAAATATTCCACCGCATTTTCCGGGAAAAAAGCCTTCATTTCGCCATATAACTGGGCTGCTAATGTTTTATTGGGCGCCAAAATGATTGTAGGGCGGTTATGCTGAGCAATAACATTTGCCATAGTAAATGTTTTACCCGATCCTGTTACCCCTAATAAAGTTTGATGTGCAATTCCGTCATCAAGATTTTGATTAATTTTTTTTATAGCTTCAGGTTGATCACCAGCGGGCTTAAATTCGGAACATAATTTAAATTTTTTCATTACTCACAACCTAATATTTTACCTATTAATAAAAAATTATCCCCAAAAGGACTTGACCTTCAAAAATCTTCTATTTTTTGTTCAGCTTCCTTTTTAATTTATAAAAAAAACAACAAATGCACCTCTTGATTTATGGTATCTTATTGATATTAAACAAAAAACATTTTTATGCTTAAGTTACAATCAAATCAAGAAAAATCCTGATAGTGACTGGGGTTAGCGCTTTTTTCAATAAACTATTAACAGAGTTATCCACAGGTAACGGGGATAACTTCATAAGTGTAGCCTTTATAAAATGTTTTCATTTATCAAGATAAATTTTCAAAAAAAAATCCTTTTTATTTTGAAGATCATTTCTATTTTTAACATCAATTTTAATAGTTCTAACTAATTATTTTACTTAGCTGTTCAATTTGATATTGATAGCTATGATCAAACTCAGGAACAAAAGTTAATCGATGTGTGATGCATTTTGGGGCATCCTCAGCATGATGAGAAACAAATATCAACTGTGTGTGCCCCTCATTAATTAAACGATCTATCCAGCGTTTTACTAATTCTCTATTAAGATGATCAAGCCCTTGTAACGGTTCATCTAAAATAAGCAGTGTCGGATGTTTGACCAAAGCTCTGGCAATAAGTATTAACCTTTGTTGCCCCCAAGAAAGCGACTGAAACGGTTTATCGGCTTGCGCTTGCAACCCTAGCAATTGTAACCATTCATCAACCAGTTTAGCTTGTTTATCACTTGTTGCTTGGTAAACACCAATCGAATCAAAATAGCCAGACAATAACACGGTTTTAACACTAGAACTAACACGATAATTCAAATGCAAGCTACTGCTCACATAACCGATATGGCGTTTAATATCCCAAATCGTTTCACCCGAACCACGTTTGCGCCCAAATAAAGTAAGATCATTGCTATATCCTTGCGGATGATCGCCTGTTATTAAACTTAATAACGTTGATTTACCTGCGCCATTAGGCCCAACAATTTGCCAATTTTGCTTGGCTTTTACTTGCCAAGTTAATCCATTAATAATTGCTTTATCATCATAATAGACATAACCATTTTTTAATATGACACGATCTAATTGATCGGCTAATGGTGTTGGGGGTTCATCGGCCTCTGGTAAGGACATATTGGGTATATTTTCTAAATCAGCTAATTGCTTAACTGTTGTATCGTTTAATATTGTGTGCTTTGTGTCAATTTTCAATAGTTGACAATCGGCTAATATGCCAATATTTTCGATAAAAGTAGGGATCTCGTTAAATCGATTTAAAACAAGAGCAATAGTGACTCCTTGCTTTGCAAGCACTGCAAGTATTTCTACTAAATTTTCACGGGATGCGGCATCTAAACCATCAAAAGGTTCATCTAATATTAAAAAATCAGGTTGTTGCATTAGCGCTCGGCAGATTAGCGTTTTACGTGTTTCCCCCGTTGAAAGATATTTAAAACGTCTAAGTAATAAATGTTCAATCCCAAATTGTTGTGCTAGTTGCTGGCAAAGCTCTTGATTACTCATATTTTGTTGAATAATTTGTTCAGTGCTCAGCCCCGTATCATTTTCACCTTCACTTAACATGTCAGTATTGTTTCGCTTCCATTCATCATTAATCAGTTTTTGAAGTTGTTCAAAAGAGATATCAACTATAGATTTAAATTGATTGATAATTTTCCCTGATAATAGTTTTTGTTTGCCAGCCAATGCTTTAGCAAGTACAGATTTACCACTGCCATTACGCCCCACAAAAGCAACATTACCAGCTTGTTGAATTGTTAATGATTCAATGGTAAAAACTTGGTAGTCATTAATTTTAAAATGTGCATTTTCTATCTGTAGCATGATAACCTCATATTACTAAACTAATGTAGTAACAATAATATGTTGTGGATTAATAGATAGTTTAACCTGTTTGCCTATAATTAATCTCGATTGCTTAATTTCATTAGCTAATTTGCTAGCATAAAGCACAATGCCAGAGGGTAGTGAGCAAGCGATTTCACTCCATTTGCCATCAGTCGTGATTTTTTCAATAGTGACCGATAGGCAGTTCTCATTAGCATCGTTCAATTCAATTAAGGGAGCTTTAATTAGCAACAAGACTGTTTTATCTGTACCCAACTTTAACCGTTCAATACTTGGTTGAGTGATGTAAGCTTTTAGCTCTGTTTTATTATCACTTAACTGCACAGTAATAAATCCAGCAATCCCACTTGTTTGAATCTGTTTAACAGCACCATATAACTGATTACGTGCACTAGTTTGCAAAGATAAACTGGCTGTGGCTTTTAGAATATCATCTAATGGAATTTTGTCGTCACTAAGAATATTAAATGCTTTTTGTTGTAGATGAGTTAATAATTCATAAAGTTGAATAAACCTAACAGCATAGGCACTCAACTTAGTTCCTCCTCCATTTTTACCACCAATTGCTGTAATTAAAAAAGGCTTAGGCGCTAGCTTGTTAATCTCATTGATAGCGTCCCATGCTGTTTTATAGCTGACCCCAATTTCCTTGGCAGCTTGACTTAATGACCCCGTTTGTTCAATAGCTTTTAACAACGCAATGCGCCTCGGGTCGGTAAATAGCTGTTGATGAATATTCAACGTTAATAAAATTTCAGGAGAAAACATAATGTAACACCATGAACAATCAACTAATTAAAGGAAAGAGTAAGGTAATTATTGTAGACCCTTTTTGACATTCCTTCAAAAAAGTTAAAAATCTTATTGGTTGTTTTATAAAAAACCGTTTTATAGAATTTGTTTAATTGTACTTTATAAATAAAGTTTGTTATTATCGATATGTTATTTTTTATATAGCGATTATTAAATATTCTATTGATAACATAAAATTTATTTATAATAATCAATCCAATATATAGCATTGGCAGCCCAAATAAACTTACTATTATTGTGAGGAGTAAAATGAAAAAAGTTATTGGAATTTTGCAAATTATCATAATGATGACAGTAACCTTTTTAGCATCAGCAGCCGAAAAAATAACGGTATTTGCCGCTTCGTCATTGACTGATTCTATACAGAATATCGCTGCTATTTATAAAGTTGAACATGAAGATACCAATATTGTGTTTTCATTTGCTTCATCATCAGTATTAGCTAAACAAATTGAACTAGGTGCACCTGCTGATATCTTTATGTCAGCGGATCAAAAGTGGATGACTTACCTTATTGAACATAACTTAGCTAAAAATAAACAAGATCTTTTGAAAAACACATTGGTTCTTATTGCTCCCAAGCAATCGAAATTAAATCATGTTGTTATTAATACTCAAACTGACTGGGAAGCAATTTTACCTAAAGGGGAAAAAATAGCCATTGGCGATCCAGATCATGTTCCTGCTGGGCTTTACGCCAAAGAATCCTTAACCAATTTAGGAATATTTAATAAATTGTCACCACAATTTGCTCCTGCTAGCAATGTACGTGACGCATTGATGTTAGTCGAGCGTAATGAAGCTACGCTTGGTATTGTCTATAGCACAGATGCAAAGGTAAGCGATAAGGTAAAAATTATTGGGACATTCCCTATGGATACTTTTAAGCCTATAGAATATCCCATTACCTTATTGAATCCCAAAGCAAACGATTTTTATCAATATTTAAATTCGCCACAAGCTAAAGCCATTTTTAAACAATACGGTTTTATAATAAAATAATTTATCGCCAAGTGTATTTTGAAATATGTTATTAAGTGAATTTGAATGGCAAACTTTATTACTTAGTTTAAAGATAGCTACTTCGGCAATTGGGTTTAGCTTACCAATAGGAATTTTAACTGCTTGGGTATTAGCCCGCTGTCAATTTTTTGGTAAATCGTTATTTGATAGCATTATACATCTTCCACTTGTTTTACCTCCCGTAGTTTTAGGTTATTTATTGCTAATAACTATGGGCCGGCATGGTGTAATTGGTGAATGGTTAAATAATAATTTTAATATCAGTTTCAGCTTTAATTGGCAGGGGGCAGCTTTAGCTTCGGCGGTGGTAGCTTTTCCGCTAATGGTTCGATCAATTCGTTTAGCCATTGAATCGATTGATATCCGCCTTGAAAACGTAGCTCGTACTCTTGGTGCTCATAAATGGCGAGTGTTTATAACTATCACGTTACCTTTAGCTGTTCCTGGCATTTTAATGGGAATGGTGCTAAGTTTTGCACGTTGTTTAGGAGAATTTGGTGCAACCATTACGTTCGTATCAAATATTCAAGGTGAAACCCGCACTTTACCTCTCGCAATGTATACATTTCTGCAAATTCCCAACGGTGAACACAGTGCACTACGGCTTTGTATTATTTCAATTGTGTTATCACTAATTGCACTTTTTTTATCCGAATGGTTAAATCGTTGGCATAAAAATAAAATTGCAGGATAATAACTCATGTTACAAATACAAATTAGCAAACAACTGGCTTCATTTTCGTTCCAATTCAAGCATGACATAAAATGTCAAGGTATCACCGCTATTTTAGGGGTTTCTGGATCGGGAAAATCCACACTAATTAACCTTATTAATGGGTTAATTAAGCCTGATCATGGCTATATTCAACTAAATAATACTCTTCTGGTTGATTGCAATAGGCATCTTTTTATTGCCCCAGAAAATAGGCAGATTGGCACAATTTTTCAAGATGCATTACTTTTCCCTCATTATAAAGTTATAAAAAACCTTACTTATGGAGCTAAGAATTTAAATCTGTCAAAATTTGACGAAATCGTCAATGTGCTTAATATTCGTTCATTATTAAATCGTTATCCAGCCACTTTGTCTGGTGGCGAAAAGCAACGAGTGGCAATTGGTCGAGCGCTATTAACCAACCCGTTATTGCTATTGATGGATGAACCGCTTTCGGCACTTGATATGCCAAGAAAAAAGGAATTATTAATCTATATTAAAAAATTATCTAATGAGTTAAATATACCCATTATTTATGTGACCCATAATATTAATGAAGTTAAACAGATAGCCAATAATGTGGCAATATTAGATCAAGGGAAGCTGATTGAATTTGGTAAGGTCGAGCATGTGTTACAAAGTGATTATTTGAAAGAATGGCTATAAAGCTCCAAAGTATTGCTATCTTGTGATTGCTTAATGTATGTCACACCATCATGCCATGCGCCAAGAACAAGGCGAGTTGCACTGCGCCCTTCAATTTGAAAATGGTGAGTTGCAGGTTTATGTGTATGACCATGCACCATAATATCAGCTTTATGCTCCGCCATCATCTTAACCACAGCGTGTTGATTTACATCCATAATAGTTCCAGATTTTATTTGATTATATTGGCTACTTTTTTGTCGCAGCTTAGCCGCAATTTTTAGTCGAAGGAACAAAGGCAGTAATAAAAACAGTTTTTGTAACCATTTATTATGCATGATTTTTCTAAACTTTTGATACTGAGAATCGTCAATACATAATAAATCACCATGTAAAAATACGATATTTGTTTCTTGATTAGGCAAACAATTAATTTCTGGCAATATAGTCATATCACATTGCTGAGCATACTTTTTACCTAATAGAAAATCGCGGTTTCCATGCACAAAATATTTAGTGATGCCTCGTTTTGATAACCGGCACAATGCTTGGACAACTTGTTGATGTAATTCAGTCTTTACATCATCACCAACCCAATAATCAAAAAGATCGCCTAAAATATAAAGCTCACAATTTTCAGGTAAGGTATCTAGAAAAGACAAAAAACCTGCGGTTATATCGCTATAACCAGAAGCAGGTTTATTATCTGCTAGATGAATATCTGCAATAAAATAACGAGCTGGATTATTCAACCGTTACACTCGTAATAATAATATCTTCAACAGGAACGTCTGAATGCATGCCACTGCGCCCTGTTTTTACAGCTTTTATTTTATCAACCACATCAAGCCCATCAGTGACTTGTGCAAACACGCAATAGCCATAACCATTAACGTCAGCAGAACGGAAGTTGAGATAATCATTATCAACTACATTGATAAAAAATTGAGCTGTCGCAGAGTGTGGATCTGATGTACGCGCCATCGCTAATGTACCACGATCATTTTTTAAACCATTATCTGCTTCGTTTTTAATAGGCGCATTCGTCTTTTTCTGCTTCATGCCTGGTTCAAAACCGCCACCTTGAATCATGAAATTATTAATAACACGATGGAAGATTGTATTGTTATAAAAACCAGCTTTACAATATTCAACAAAATTTTTGACGGTTTCAGGGGCTTTATCGTCAAAAGTTTTGATCTTAATATCACCTAAATTAGTGTGAAATATAATCATTACATATTCCTTATTTTTATTTAATGTACATCTTTCTATAAAATTTAATGAGTCGGAGTCAATTTGGCTTACTAAATTTTTCACATGCTTCAAGCGTGTTACTCATTAACATAGCAACAGTCATTGGGCCAACACCGCCCGGAACAGGTGTGATCCATCCAGCTCTTTCAACAGCCACATCAAACTCTACATCACCTGCTAATTTACCATCTGACAAACGATTGATACCAACATCAATCACAATTGCTCCTGGTTTAATCCATTCACCTTTAACATAATTTGGAATACCGACACCTGCAACCACTATGTCTGCATTATTGACATGTTTTGCTAAATCAACGGTACGGCTATGGGTAATGGTAGTTGTACAACCTAATAGCAATAATTCTAATGCCATTGGACGACCAACAATGTTTGATGCTCCTACAACAGTTGCATTTAAACCAGATAAATTTATCCCCGTTGATTCTAGCATTTTAACCACACCATATGGCGTACACGGACGTAAAATAGGATCGCGTTGTAGTAAGTGTCCAATATTATATGGATGAAAACCATCAACATCTTTACTTGGATCGATACGTTCAAGGACTTTTGTTTTATCAATATTATCAGGTAAAGGGAGTTGCACTAAAATACCATGCACATCTGGACGTTGATTAAGCTCATCAATTAATGCCAACAACTCATCGGTAGTTGCCGATAAAAAATCATAAGCAAAGGAAGCAAAGCCAACGTCATCACAAGCTTTTTGCTTATTTTTAACATAGATTTTCGATGCAGGATCTGAGCCAACTTGAATCACAGCCAAACCTGGAACAGATAGGCCTTTTTCAATACGTATTTTAACTTTATTAGCAATATCCGTTCGTATTTGTTGTGCCAATGCTTTTCCATCAATAATATGTGCAGTCATAAGCTTCCGTTTAGCTATCTTAGTCATGTTATCATTTTCGCAAAAGTTTTTATTAATGTCTATTTACTTGTGAATTGATTGTTAAGTTGAGTTAATATTAGAGTATATTGCTTATCAATATCTGTTATAACTGAACAAATATGTGCATCAAAAGCTTTTAATTTAGGCTTTTGAGCTTTCCACTCATTTTTAGAGATTTGTTTAATTGCGGCTAAATTCTTAAAAAAATTAAAATGCAAAATACTTCCACCCACGACATTATAGAAAATACGCTGACCAATATCTTCACCGTCTTTTTTTAGATTATTAAAATTTTGGTAGGAAAATCGAGTATAACCATTTTCAGTAATAATCGCAGTATGTAGCAAATTAACTAAACGTTTATATAACTTATTTAACTCGCCTTTGAGTTCATTATCATCACTCAACTGATTTTTTATTGCTTTTTCAAACGCCTCTTTAACTTCAGTTAAAAGATTTACTGATTGCAGTTCTAAAAGAGGTAGCTGTTGGCGTAATACATGTTGAAATTGAATGAGTTCTTTTTGTAATGAAGGGTTAAGTGTTACTAATTTTTCATTTAAGATAACACGACCATTTTGCGTTATAGTTAAATCATTTTTTTTATTAAAAATATGTACGCTTTCTTTACTTATCGTGATGTTGTAACTAGGTTTAACTCCACACTCTTTTTTAGCGGCAAAAACAGAAACAGGAAAGAAGAAAACGATTAATAGTAAATATTTCAACATATTTATATCCAATTAGTTAATCATATAGATTATAACGTCTAACAGACAAGAAACATAATGAAATTCAATGAGAATTATGATTTTAAACGGCTATAAATGTATTTATAACAAGTGAGCTGAATCTAGCTTGGATTTTAATTAGATGTAACAAAACATCAAGTTGTTTACACTTCACGATGAAAATAATTCCTTAAAAAATCATAAGATGTTTTCCCAGAAAACACTTTATGCGGTTTAACCGTATTATAATAGTTAATAAATTGCCTAAGTTATAGAACTTCTTCGCGTTGTTTACGCGTCATGAATATGCATAAAAATGCAAGATTAACACCTTATCACCGAAAGCAGTTTTAACGTTTATACAAAAGAAAATCGCAGTCACTGGCTTAGCGTTGTGATTTCATATCAGCCGCCTCATGATTTATAGAACATCAAGACTTTACCGTCACAAGTTTTTCAGCCACAATTAATTTCAAATGAGCGTTAAAAAACAATAAAATATGATGTTAAAAGACTGATTAAAATTGAAAAATCGATAGAAGGGCACATTAACCGGCAAGCAAACGTTATGCTATAATAAGAGCTATTCAAACGAGAGATTTCATATTGATACTAAACATTTACCGCCACTTAATAGAGATACCAAGCAATTCCAACTGTGGATTCCCGTGAGTCATACACAGGTATTTAGGCAATAAATCGTAATTCAACTCAGCCACGTTTTTACAATATAATGTGTGGACATACCAGTGTTAGCACAAACACCTTATACCATTATCAGTATTTACTCAGATAACTGAGTCAAATACAAAGAACTGTTGATCATGCTTTTGTTAAGCTTTGCCAAACCAAACTACATCGTCTTACTAACTTTTACAATACATTTAAACCACATAAAGGCTTAAATGTAGCTATGCCTTATAGAATACTTGAATTTTATTTTTAACCAAAATGAGTAGACAACCAGAGAAATCCTACATTTCATAAAACCAACAGTGCATATTCTTGCACTGCCGTAAGATGATTTTTACTTATTAAAATTATACAGTTAAAATATAATTAAATATTTTCTTATATACCAAAGTAATTAACGTTTACACACTATTTTACTAACATTTCCTCTTTCTGCTTCACGCACAGAAACATAACCAGATAAATTAACTGCAAAATAAATATTATATTGAGCATTGTTTACAAAATTGAATAATGCATTAATATTAAAACATTTAATACAATATCACTAAGTAAGTATACAATCAATTTACTTTAGCTACTACGGCTAAGTGAAAGTGGCACCTTATAAACTAGATAAGGCACCTACAACAGCTTAGACCATTAACACTATCCCCTACAGGCTACATAATTACTCCACGTTTCATCTCCTTCACCAACATGACCTGAATCAGCATAGATATGATAATGGCTTTCCGAATAATCCGATTTATTTCCTGTCCAATAAACACCACCTCGCCATTGAGAGTCTGGATAAGCCTTTTGATTGATAAACCCCCACTCACTAAATAGTGAACCATCAATAGCTCGCGTTAAAATCCCGCCCCAAAAAACGGCAGGATCATCTTTTTGAAAAGTAAAAGGAGCATTAGTTAGCTCATATCTACCCAGAACATTATTAATACCCCCACACTTTTGCCAAGCACTTTCCTTATGCGCTTTAAAATCACCTTGAGGTATAGCCCAAACAGACGTTGGGGTAAAACTATAATCATAATTAACAGAAGGATCTCTCTTTAATGTCGCCCTTACCGTGACTGTTCCCGTTGGTTTACTTATTAATTTAACCATACCATCTTGATCAATCGAAACACCACTTCCTGGGTTATTGATGACTTGATAGCGATAATCAGTTTGAGCTCCCGTCATTACTAATTGAAATTTGGCACCTGGAAAGCCTGTAGTTGGGAATTTTCTACCTCCAGACACCGTAGTAACCACTTTAAAACCATAATCTGGCACATAATCTCGAGTATAACCCCCACCACCTTTTGAGCGTGTCCGGCCATCTGAAGCGTTCCAATACATTTGATAATGTAAATCTGGATTATCACCAGGTTTGCCCCATTGGCGATCGGGATAAATGATCGCGCCATTTGGTTTGGCATAACATAATTCAGATCTCGATGCTATTTGATATGTTTTAGCTAGTGTACTGGGTTTACTTTCTTTTGGGATCCCATACTCAGAATAGGTTTTTACTTTTGTTTGAATTATCAATTTTAATGGCATTGAAAAACCACTTCCGCAACCTATAATTTTTTTCTTATCATCTCCAGTTATGCGTTTTCCGCTATTGTCATACCACCAATAATAAGTCGATTCAACTTTAAATGGCTGGTTCGCATCGACATTGTCACCATCAATATCGCGATAATTTTTCACCCTATCTAAGTTTGTTGGTGCATAATTTGCCACTTTAAAATCATTAAACGTTAAATTACCATCAAATTCCTTAATTTCACCCGCTTTTATATTACCATTTGCTTCACTATAAAAAACGCCATTAAGCGTAAAGCCTTGCTTATCTGCACTGGATAACGCTATGACTTCTGGTGCATTACCTGTAATAACATTCGTTGTGGCACCGGTTAATATAGCATCAGATGAGCTTACTATTGCCAACTGCGATAATGACACTAAACTCGTTTTAATATTCGATTTAAAACCCTCTTTTATCATACTTTTTATTATTCCTTGTACTTATCTTACTAATTTATCCATATAATATAATTAGTTAACTTTGATTTTCAAACAGTGCAAACTTATAATATATTATAGAATATCAAATAACATTAACTTTATTTTAAAGGAATAATACGTTTTGTTGCCAACTTTTTTGTAAAGTTTTGTTAAGAATGGTATATGATGAATTTCAAAATCCGCCTAAATTTTTTTAATAATAAATCTAAATTACTAAAAAATAATCAAGCAGATTGGAACGATCTAATATAAAACCTGATTCGCTTCCCAAGTCCGCAATCAATAGATATAATCTATTTAACTAACAATATTTAACTGCTTTTTTTCTTCAATAAGTGAAGTATATTAGGCTTATATTTAAAACAAAAGATAAAGGTGAAAAATGTATACTGTAATTTTTGGTCGCCAGGGATGTCCTTATTGTGTTCGTGCTAAAGAACTAGCTGAAAAACTTTCTCAAGAACGTGATGATTTTTCTTATCGTTATGTTGATATTAATGTTGAAGGTATTACTAAAGAAGATCTATCTAAAAGTGTTGGTAAACCTGTTGAAACAGTGCCACAAATATTTATTGATGAAAAACCAATTGGTGGTTGCACCGACTTTGAAGCCTATGCTAAAGAACATTTGGGCTTATTTAAAAAGTAATCAAAATTATCAAGAACTAAGCCACCTTTAGGTGGCTTGTTTAAATAGTCATTATTAGCGACCAGGTAGTTTTTTCCATGTAACTTCGTTACGTAAATAAGTTGGTTCTACATCTTCAACATTAATTATTTCGCTTTTTTGCCATTTATTCTTAGCAAGAACAACAAGATCTTGTGCATGAGGCAATAGAATATCGCTTTGTTTTATATTATTCATCATATTAGGATAAGTTTGCCAACCAGTGCCGGCACAATAGCTATCATTAAGAATATGATCTACTTTTTCTATTACTTTTTCAGGTGCAATAACACATTCTGGAATAACCTCGTGCCATTGTTCGTTGCTATAATGATACTGTCCTAAGTAAACTTCATTCATTCTAGCATCAATAGCTGCAATGACATTTGTTGCATTTTGTGTACGATATACCCCTTGCGCCAAAGTCATCAATGTAGATACCCCTATCATAGGTTTATCAATGCCTAAAGCTAAACCTTGCGCAACACCAATGCCAATTCTAACCCCTGTAAAACTACCAGGCCCTTGTCCAAAAGCAATTGCATCAACTTGAGAAAGAGAACAATCTGATTGTTTAAGGAGCTTATCAACCATTGGCAATATTTGTTTAGTGTGATCGCGAGCAGATACAACAAAATCATGAGTGATTTCGTTATGGTAAAATAAAGCGACAGAACAAGCTTCTGTTGAGGTATCAATAGCTAAGATGGTATTCATTTTTTTCCAAAATAATTTAATTTTTATAAGACTGTTTAGATAACAAGAAATTAATAACTTTATTTATATCCCGTGTTCTTGGCGATGGCGGCAAACTATTAATAAATGTTGCACCGTAAGGCCTCATAACCAAACGATTATCACAAATAATAACCGCACCACGGTCGTTGTGATGACGAATTAATCGTCCGACACCTTGTTTTAAAGTAATAACCGCTTCGGGTAATTGTACATCATAAAATGCATCACCTCCCTGCATTTGACAATCTTCCATGCGAGCTTTAATTAAAGGATCGTCTGGAGAGGTAAATGGTAATTTGTCTATAATAACACATGACAATGTATCCCCTCTAACATCAATGCCTTCCCAAAAGCTGCTTGTTGCAATTAATAAGGCATTACCGCTATGAATAAACTGCTCAAGTAATTTAACTTTACTTGTTTCACCTTGAACTAACACCGGTAATTTTGTTAACTCTCGAAACTGTTTAGCTAAGGCGTTCATCATCGCATAAGAAGTACATAAGAAAAAACAACGACCATTATTTGCTTCAATAACCGGCAGTAAAATATCAACCAATTTTTCAGCATTTCCCTTTTCATTTGGCGATGGGATATAACGAGGGACACACATAACAGTTTGATGCAAATAATCAAATGGACTTTCTAAAATAAGTGAATCAGCATTCGTTAATCCTAAACGTTTAGTAAAATAATCTAATTGGTTATTGACTGATAGCGTTGCTGAAGTAAAAATCCAACTACCTTTTCGTTCTGTTAATAATTCAGTGAATTTATCCGCGACGGATAATGGCGTTAACGCAAAAACAAAATAGTTATGGCTACTTTCATACCAATAGCTAAAGCCAGTTACATTTGTTTCCTGCAACCGTTTTAAAAGTGTATTATATTGGTTAATTCGTTCCAAACAGTTATCTAATGTTGAAGAACGCCCTACAGCCAATAGTAAGACCTCATGACAAAAACTTAGAGCGTCTAAAAGATAAGTTAACTCTTTTTTTATCGCTTCTTGATTAAATAAAAAACGTAAATTACCTTTTGGCGATTGTTGATTGATCGCAATGCGTAAATCTTGAGTACATTTTTGTAGTTTGTCTGCACATTGTTGTAATTGTGACATATCTTTAACCTCAGTGCGATAACAGAGGTTAATTTCTTTGGACAGATCAAATAGTTGCCTGCTACTTAGTTGTTGCCCAAAATAATGGCAAGCGAGATCAGGGAGCTGATGTGCTTCATCGAAAATCATTACATCAGCTTTAGGGATAAGCTCACCAAAACCTGAGTCCTTTACCACCACATCAGCTAAAAATAAATGGTGATTAACAACGACAATATCTGCATTTAATGCTCGCTTACGTGCTTTAACCACATAACAATCGTTATAATGTTCACAATCACTACCCAAACAATTATCATTCGTACTGGTTAATATCGGCCAAATTGGATTGTCTTCCGTAACAGTTGTACATTTGCTAATATCACCATCTTTAGTTTTGATTGACCAATTTTTTACACGCGCTAAATCAACACGTAAATCTTTATCAAGATCTCCCGCTGCGGCGTATTGATGATATAACCGCTCTAAACAAAGATAATTAGAGCGGCCTTTAAGTAAGGTTATCTTTCCAGAATAATTCAATGCTTTTTTGATAATTGGCAAATCTTTACTAAATAATTGCTCTTGTAAATTTTTAGAGCCAGTTGAAAGTATTACTTTTTTATCACTACGCAATGCGGGAACCAGATAAGCAAAGGTTTTACCAGTACCTGTTCCCGCTTCAACGACAAGTGAATGTTGTTTTTT
Organism: Gilliamella sp. WF3-4; assembly: GCF_001690275.1. Lineage (GTDB taxonomy): Bacteria > Pseudomonadota > Gammaproteobacteria > Enterobacterales > Orbaceae > Gilliamella > Gilliamella apicola_C. The sequence continues at coordinate 109,849 of NZ_LZGW01000032.1, forward strand.
TATTGATTCTGAGACTTTACTTGCCATGTTTCGTTGTGGCTCTCTTGCCACAAACCCATCAATAGCTTGAGCAAGCAAACCATTTTCTGAAAAATCATCAATCACTTAAAAGATACCTAATAAAAAGATAAGTTCAATACACAAAGCCGGTCGACTAAGAGTTTTAATAGTTGACATATAATACATCAATGACCTAGCCCAAAAGAAATATAATAGCCCGTTAAGTGAATCATTAGCATTATATTCTATATAATGAATCTATCCTTACATTTATTTCTAACAACTAATAGTAAATTAGATTACATAACATAACATTCAGAGCTAAATACTAATGCCGTAAACTATTTCGTAAATTTAACCCTTAAATAAATTAAATAGTGTTTTACCGATGCTAAATATTTTTTTTGTTTAAACATCAACCGAGAATAAGCGCGTATTGAGGAGGTTTTTTTGTCGTTATATAAAATTAAAGGATCATTCTTCCACGGAGATTTTTCTAAATAAAGATCATATAACTTAGAACGATAAGGCTGATGCCAAGGTTTGTTCTTTGTTATGTAATGAATTAACACAGTATCCTCAGGAACACTAGAGTCCTCATTACCATTGATTGACAATGCTAACAAATTATTACACTTCTTTGCTAATATAATTCTTTTTTCGCCTACTACTATATTTAATACATCTTGGTCAGGATAATGATATTTTTCGCCACTATTTAATAACTTTAATGTTTTTGAAGTAACATTTTCCTGATACCAAAGTGGTATATTAATTAACATCACACCAGAATTAAAATACGTCCCATAGGTTACATGATACTTTGCGCATTGCGAGTCCTGCATATATGGTTCATCAGCAACAGCCGCAACAATAGCATTATTTAGAGAAATTTCATTGATAAAATCAAATTTTTTTAAGCAAAGCGTATCGCTATCAACATAGAGTAATTTGTTAGTGACATCCTTTAAAATCATAGGCGCAATTAAGCGAACGCATGCCGCAATAGGAAACAGCTCAGTATTTTTTTGATCAACTTTAAATTGTTCATTAATAACATATTCAGTTATAGATGTATTATGGGATTTAATAGCAGCAAATTTTTTTCTATTATTATCAGAAACATTATGGGTAAAAATATGGAAATGAATCTGTTGTTCATTATTATTTTCAATTATTGAAATAATATCTACACCTGCTGATAAAGCATAATTGTCATCGAAACACAAAAGAATATGTAATATACTTTCGTTATCCCAAAAATCACATGAGAGTAAAAAATTCTTTTTATTAATAAATTTATCAACGTTAACCATAACATTACCCCTTAACGTTTTTTGCAAGTTTTATGCTTCAAATAAATCAAATAATATTTGAATGCAGCAAAATATTTATGCTGACTAGCTAGTAATTTTGCATACCGTCTAGTGGTTGATGGTGCGTTTTCATTGGCTAACAATAATTTATCTTTTGCCCATGGAGATAATTCGATATAATGTCGATACAGTGGAGTGATATAAAGTTGGTACCACGGTTTATTACCTGTGACATAATGGATAATTGCGCTATCATTGCTAATAAGATTATCTTCTCCCCCTCCCACAGTAAGTGAAGTGAGTCGATTGAAACGCCTAGGTAAAAATACTGTTTTACCTTGCATTAAAATATTTAAAACATCTTGATCCGCAAACTTGTATACTTTACCACTGTTAATCATTGCAAAGGCTTTTTCAGTAAGATTATTTTGCACCCACATATCCGTATTAATATAAATCATTCCAGCATTAAAGTATTCACCATGAGAAATACCACAGGCAAGACATTGTTTTTCTTGCGTCTTATCAACATCAGGAACTACTGCTGAATATTTATTAGTTAAATCGGTATTAATTAATTCATTGAGATTATCGGTACATAACACATCACAATCTAAATATAAAACTCGAGAAGTAACTTTATTTAGCATTTGTGGGACAATAAATCGTAAACAAGTTGATGCTGAAACATGTAAAACTAATGTATCGGGGTTTATTGAAAAATTATCACTAATTTCATAACAAATTATACTAATATTTTCTTTACTTAATTGATTAAATATTATAATTTTCTCATTAGAAACATTATTAGCAAATAAATGGAACACAAGATTTTTATCAGGATTATTTAAGATTACTGAAGACATAGCAATACCTGCTGGCATTGCATAATTATCATCAAAGCAAAATGCTATATGTAAGGTATTTAATGATTCTATAGTATTATTAAATAATGTTCTAATTTTGCTAATAAAAAGATTTTCTGCCATTTTTTGCCAATTTTTCAACTATGTTAAAGGTTAAAGAACTATTCTATTGTAACATAAGTTAAATTAAACAATGAAGTAATAATCAATTTTATGTTGACATATTAATTTGGTAATGACTAAATAACGCGGTTGAGTTTTTAAAGAGTATTAGAAATGAATAACAGAATTAACATTGCATATTGTACTGATTCAAATTATATTGAGCATGTAGGTGTGTCGATTACCTCTATTATGCTTAATAATATGCATAATAATATTCATTTTCATATTTTTTTATACGATGTATCTCCCAAAGACCAACAAAAATTACAAAAAATTAGCCCATTAATTAATATCTATATTATTCCTTTTGAAGAGCTAGCTAAATATAAAGATCATAAGAGCAATAAAATAACTCATATTAACCGCTCAATGTATATCCGATTATCTGTGCCAAAACTATTATATGGCAAAATTGATAAATTTATTTACTTAGATGCAGATACCCTATGTTTTTCTGATTTATCGCCTATTTTAAATATCAATATAGATTCGGTTATTTGTGCTGTCACACCTGATTCGTTAGATAAAAAGAAGATGTTAAAAAACACAGAAAGGCTTGAACTTACTTCAGAAAGCTATTTTAACTCAGGTTTTTTATACATTAACACTGACAATTGGATTAATTTTGATACGGAGAATAAAGTAAACACAATATTACTATCTGCAAAAACAGAACGTTTAATTTACCCAGATCAAGATGTGCTAAATATAGTTCTACAAAATCAAGTCTCATATATAGATCCTAATTGGAATTACTTATTTACTTGGATGGATGATAAACAAAAGGAAACATTTTTTTATAATAAAAAATCTTTACCCTATATTATTCATTTTACTGGTCCTAGGAAAATGTGGTACACCGAAAATGAAGGTCTTGCACAAAATTTATATACATATTATAAGCATTTTACCCCTTGGGCAAATAGCCCACTAAAATCATATCAGAACAAAATGAGGCCAGTCGATTATAGAGTTTTTTCTGCACAATTTTTTAGGAAAGGTTCCATTTTAAAAGGGATAAAATTTTACATCACTTACTTAATTAAAAAATTACTATATAAATAGATTATGGAAATGATTAAAGGTTCTATCTAATGTTAAAAATAAAAAATTTAAGTATTCCAATTTTAACTAAACAAAACATTTTGGTTGTCGCGTACTTTGCAGTTATTTTGATCGCTTTTTATATTATAAATATTGGTAATTTAAACAATTTTAGTTATACGTTTCTAATCTATATGCTTTTTTTGGCATTTTTCCCAAAAACTAGATGGATAAAATTACCAATATTTGGAATATTCAATTTTATTTTAGCTATAGAATTATTTTTTACTATAAAATATGGTTACGTTTCAAAATCTCTTTTAAAAACAGCTTTAGAAAATGATACAAACCAAAGTTATATAATGATAAAAAATGAACTTGCCACAATCATATTACCTTCTTTATTCTTTTCATTAATTTATACTTATTTTATATATAATAATATTAAAATATCTTTTAAAAATAAAAAATTATATTGGTCTATAATTTTTACTTGTTGTTTTTTCTTGTTTAAGAATACTATATATTACTATTTATCGAACAAAAGGCATATTATTGAATTTCAAGTCGATCCGTTCTTTTCTTTAAACAAATCTATACGTATAAAATATCCGGTAGTGATTGGCAACTCAACCATACTATTAACCTATTATTTAGGATTTACAGAAAAGTATACTGAAACAATTGAGCATGAAAAATTTAATAGCTCAATAAGCAATCCTCATACTCCTATTACTTTTGATAAATATAAGAATATTATTTTTATTTTGGGTGAATCTGCATATCGTGATCGACACAGTATTTACGGATATAAAAAAAATACAACGCCAGAAATGCAAAAAATATTTTCCCAAACCAACGGTTGTATAATAGATAAAGTTCACTCACCAGCATCTATAACTAGAGATGCTATACCAATGTTATTTTCTTTTGCAAAACCCAATAACGAATTACCGTTATTAGAAGAAAAGAACATAATTGAAATGGCTAACCTTCAAAATTATAATTCTATATGGATATCAAAAAATCGTGAATCAGGTCCTCATAGTAGTAAATACTCCATAATAGCAAAACTAAGTAATATTTTTATTGAAGGTTTAAATGATGACCTAGCTCTACCAAAGCAATTAGTTGAAACTAACTTTCAAGATAATGAAAAGAACTTTATAGTTATCCATTTAGCTGGAAGCCACAAACCTTATAAACTTGGCTACGACGAGTTAGATATTTTAACCTTACCCAATGGCGATGAATATGATTTAACTATCCATCATACAGATAGAGTCATAAAACAAATTTATATGATTTTGAAAGAAAAATTGGATAATTTTATTCTAATTTATACCCCTGATCATGGAGAAATTGTTAATCTAGGACATGGCCTGTTAAGACAATCAAAAGAATTTAGCAACCAGTTTGAAATCCCTTTGATGATGTACTCGACTTATGACAATTACCCATGTCTAGAAATTGAAAACTATCGTAATCCTACTAAAATGATAAACACATCTAATCTTGTTTACTTATTAAGTAAATTACTCGGCTACTCCGTTAGCATAGATCAATCTTTTATTGAAAACGATTTAATATTATCAGTGGATGGGCAATCATATGAGTACCAAACTTTCATAAAACAATATCAGCACTGACATTGTTTTTACCTCTTTTTGGGAATAATACTAGATTTGGTGTGTCTAAAAAATCATGTCAATTTCTTAGACAAATAAAACGAGTAAAACTTCAAGGCAGTGATAATTTTTCCTTTTTTCAAGCAATATTTGGCGTAATGACGTAACCACGACTTTTTTAAAGATAAAGGTCGTTTTGTTGCTTTCCAAGGCGATAAATCAAAATATTTTTTGAACAATTTAGAATCAAACGTTTGATACCATGGTTTATATCCAGTCACATAATGCAATAATACTGTATAGGGCGCTATTAACTGTTCTTCTTTACAGGAAGTGGTTATATGAATTTTTGTATTATATTTAATCGGCAGAAGGCGAGTTTTATTTTCTAATAAAATATTTAAAACATCTTGATCGGCAAACCGATAAATATTTCCATCATTTATCATATTCATACACAAAGATGTCATATTGTTCATGTCCCATTGTTGAGTATTTATTAGCAAAACACCGGCATTAAAATATCTATCAAAGTTGATTTGATATAAATCTTTTATAGTATCCCTCATCACACTATCATCAGGTATTACGCCAGCGACATAATTTTCTAACGCTGAATTATATAGTTTACTAATTGATTTTAGGCATAAAATATCACTATCAAGATATAAAAACTTATCGGTTTGATCTTTTAAAACATCGGGAATAATAAACCTAACACATGACATAGCAGATAAATAACCTAAAACTAATGTTTCCGAATTAATCTGAAAATTGCTATTTAAATAATATATTTTTATCGTGCAAGCACTACTTACTAATTGCTTAAACTTTTTCAAATTATTCGGAGATATGTTATCCACAAATAGGTGAAAGCATAAACATGCATCTGGGTTATTATAAATAACAGAGGAAATTGTCACTCCAGCAGGCATTGCGTAGTTATCATCAAATGCCAATGCAATATGCATTATATCTGATCTTTGCTGATTTGATTTTGAAAGGTTTTGTACTTTACTAATATAAATTTGTTGATTAGACATTTGCTATTTTTTATTTAAATAATTCTCCTTATTCTAAATAAAACATATTTATGTGTAAATTTGTTTTTTAAATTTTTTAATAGGTTAAACACTATATCATCTACCAAAATTATTTGATCTATATTTTGACGATAATTGAATATATAATTGCATACACATTCTATAATTAAAATAATTTACATGTTGAACGTTAACAAATTTATTGATCAAATTTCCCCACTTATTAATAACAGCAACCCACAATACTCAACACTCAATATTGCTCTAGGTTTCGACGACAATTACGCAATGCCTGCCGGTGTTGCAATGTTATCAGTAATAAAAAACACGCCAAATTATAATCTTCATTTTCATTTATTTATTGATAATGTCTCTGATAAAAATATTGAAAAATTCAAAAAACTAAGCTGTAGTAATGTGTCGATTACGCTTTATTATTTGAATAATAATTTTATTATAAATCCTAAAACACTTGTTCTACATATAACTAATGTATCAACTTGTATTCGTTTTATCATGCCCAATTTTCTTTCCTCAATAACTGATAAATTAATTTACCTTGATAGTGATGTAATATGTTTACAATCATTAGCACAAATATTTGAGTACAATATTGAAGATTATATTGCTGGCGTAGTAAGCGATACAAAAGATATGCAACAAACAATAAGTAAAATGTATCATATTGATTCAAAAAGATATTTCAATGCAGGCGTTCTTTTGATAAACACAAAAAAATGGTGTGATGAAAATATTTCCGAAAAGGCGCTAGAATTGATCAATAATGGAAATATATATAAATTTGCGGATCAAGATGTTTTAAACATTTTGCTTGAAAATAAAACACGTTTGTTACCTATAAAATTTAATACTAAAATAAAAATTTCTACTGACGCTCATCAGGAAAAAAATATTAAACCTTATACAGTAATTTTACATTATATTTCACAAAATAAACCTTGGTTTAAAGTATACCTTTCTAAAATATTTGAATATTATTTTCAACTCTCTCCATGGAAAGACGACGAGTTACCATTAAGTGGTAATAGTTCTTCAATTAGAAACTATGCTAAATATCTAATGAAGCAAAGATCTTATTGCAAATCTATTTATTACTATGGCGTCTATTTAAAATATAAGTTATTTCTAAAAAAATAGCCATGGGAAAATACTATATGACAAATAAAATAACTGATATTTCTATAATTATCCCTTGTTATAATGTAGAGGACTACATTGCTGATTGCTTGAACTCTCTCATAAATCAAAGTTGTTTACCGAAAGAGATTATTTGTATTGATGATGGTTCAACCGATAACACGCTATTAATCCTTCAACAATATGCATCAAAATTGAGCTACATAAAGATTGTTCAACAATCTAACCTTGGTGTAAGCGTAGCTAGAAATAAAGGAATTGAGATAGCATCAGGCAATTATATTCTTTTTATTGATTCTGATGATATTATAAACATAAATCTATTTGATGAGTTTGCAACAATATTAAATATAGAGCCAAATTTAGATTTTTTTTATTTTGACTATACCTCTTTTCAAGACAGTAAGGCACATCTTAAATCAAGTCAATTCTCGCCTACCAAACCAAAGTTTTTTAAGTCAGGGTTAGATTTATTCAGTTATTTATTAGAAAAAAAGAATTATTCTGGTGTCGTATGGCGATATATATTTAATCAAAAATTATTTAAAGAAAAATTCATTGGAAAAAATCATGAGGATCATCTTGTTTCTCTCTCTATTATATCGAAAGCAAAAGCCACATATTATTTAAAAAATAAAGCTGCATATTTCCACCGTGTTCGATCTTCCTCATTATCAATGCAAAACATTGACTATTTATATACCAATACATTAAAAAATGTCTTAAATAAATGTATTACAAATATCATTGAATTGCCTTTATCAGAAATAGCTAAACGTAATTATATTTTAGTAATGAATGCAACCTATTTAGAATCAGTATTAAAGTCAAATAAATTACAATCAAAAAAAGAAAAAGAAAGTCTTATTCAAGAACTGGGGCTGCTAAAGCTACTAATACGAATTTACATCGACAATAAACCTAATATTTTTAGAAATATTCCTTATATTTTAAAATTTATAAAAAATTATCCTTGCCCAATGTCAACCAAACAAGCATTGCTAAAATGCGTAATAACTAAACAACATCCTTGTTTAAATATTAAAAGTAAATTCAAACAATATTCTTCATTAAATAAATTTTAAACTGTAATATAATCATTTAAATATGCAATATTTTCACTCATTAAAATTACTTTTATACAACTTAGCATAAATGCTATTTTTATTTAATAAATCTGAATGAGAGCCTTTTTCAATAATTTTTCCTTCATTCATAACTAATATTTCATCTGCATTTTCAATAGTTGACAACCGGTGAGCAATAACGATAGATGTTCGTCCTCTTTGTAGTTCTTCTAAGGCTTTTTGTATTGCTCGTTCTGACTCCGTATCTAGGGCTGATGTAGCTTCATCTAAAATAAGAATTGACGTATCTCGTAATAAAGCTCTTGCTATTGCAATACGTTGGCGTTGACCTCCAGATAATAATACTCCACTCTCTCCGACTATAGTATCAAAACCCTTTTCTAATCCTTTTATAAAATCATAGGCATAAGCTTTTTTAGCTGCTTCTTCTATTTGATCTTGAGAATATTCGCCAATTTTACCATATGCGATATTATTGGAGATAGTGTCATTAAATAAATGAACATGCTGAGACACTAATCCAATCTGGTTTCTTAAGCAATATAAAGTAAAATCTTGTATATTAATACCATCAATTAAAATTTCACCGTGTGAAGTATCATAAAAACGAGTTAATAGGCTAGCAATTGTTGTTTTTCCAGAACCCGATTGTCCCACTAAAGCAATGGTTTTACCAGCAGAAACAGAAAAGCTAATATTTTGCAAAGCAAGGTCGCTTCTAGTTTCATATCCAAATGATACATTATCAAAAATAATATCACCTTTAACTTTTGCTATATTTAAATGGCCTTTATCATTTTCTATTGGCTGCTCTAATAAGGCAAATAGTGTTTGGCAAGCGGCCATACCCCTTTGAAATCCAGCATTCACACTGGTTAGGCTTTTTATCGGTTGCATCAATGCGACTAATGAAGAAAAAACAACTGTAAATTCACCAGGAGTAATATTCAAATCAGGATTACTTGCAGTTAATAGTACAAATGCAATTGCAAAAGAAATAATAACCTGAACTACAGGAGTTGATAGCGCAGAAATAGAAACCAATCGCATACTATCACGGCGAAATTTATTACTCACTTTATCAAAGTTTTTTGACTCTTCTTCTTGAGCACCAAATATAATAATTTCTCTATGTCCTTTTAACATCTGTTCAACAGACATAGTAATGCCACCCATTGAATTTTGCATATTTTTAGCTAGTTTTCTAAACTTAACAGAAATCAAGGTAATTAAACCAATTACAATTGGTGTAATAATAATCAAAGATAGAGAGAGCTGCCAGCTATTACTAAACATAGTATAAAATAACCCGCAAATGAAAGCTGATTCACGCACTATCGTTATTAAAGCATCAGATGAAGAAGATGCAACTTGATCTGTATCATAGGTAATCCTCGATAATAGCCTTCCTGTCGAGTTTTGATCATAAAAACTAACTGGAGCATCAACAAAATGACCAAAAAGCCTTTGTCGAATTTTCATCACTATTTTGCCAGAGATTAATGATAGAAAAATAGAATAGCCATAATTAGCCACACCCCTTAATAAGACTAGCCCAAAAATGTAAAATGGTGCCATCAATAAAAATTCTTGATCATTCATAGAAAAACCTCGATCAAGTAATGGGCGTAATAATCCAATTAATGAAGTATCAGCAAAAGCACTAGCAATTAATAAAACAACAGACAAGAATAAAATAAACTTATGTTCTGCAATTAATGGCCATAATTTTAAGAAAGTTTTCCATGTTGAAGAATCCTTATCAATATCATTTATGTGTACAAGCTTACTTTGTTTAGTCATATTATTCATTATATATTAATTTTAAGTATTAAATTGCATTTTATGCATTTGAGCATAAGTTCCATTTAAATTGATTAATGACTGATGGTTTCCATCTTCAATAACTTTTCCATCGTCAATAACTAAAATTCGATCTGCTTTTTCAATAGTAGATAGACGATGAGCAATTATAATTGATGTTCGGTTTTTTTGTAGAACCTCTATTGCATCTTGAACAAGACGTTCCGATTCATTATCTAATGCTGACGTTGCTTCATCAAAAATCAATATTGGATTATCGCGTAATAAAACGCGAGCGATTGCAATGCGTTGTCGCTGACCTCCTGATAATAAAACGCCATTATCACCGACTTCAGTATCAATACCTTGCTCTAATCTATTAATAAATTCAATTGCATTAGCTAACTTAGCAGCTTTTATTATATCATCTCTGCTATAAAGCTCTTTTTCACCATAAGCAATATTTTCCGCAATTGTTCCATTAAATAAATGTACATTTTGAGAAACATAACCAATTTGTTTACGCAATGATCTCAATGTATATTCTTGAATATTTATGGAATCTAATAATATTTCACCTTGCGAAACATCATAAAAACGAGGAATTAAGCTTGCAATTGTAGATTTACCTGCACCAGAACGACCAACTAATGCGATTGTTTGACCGGCTTTTATCTTCAAAGAAATATTGTTTAAAGCAGGTATATTCCTTGTAGGGTAAGTATAAGTCACATTTTTAAACTCTATATCTCCTTTAGCCCTTTCTACAACAATAGAACCATGATCATTCTCTAGTGGAGAGTCCAAAAGATCGAATAATGATTCACATGCAATTGACCCTTTTTGAAGCTCTACATGCAAACTTGTTAGTTCTCTTAACGGCCGCATAACAGCAATCATTGCAGAAAAAACTACAGTAAAAGATCCAGGCGTAATATCTAAATTCTGGCTAGCAACTAAATAAAGTATGAATCCTAATCCTAAGGTGGCAACCAGCTGTATAATTGGTGTAGATAATCTGGAAACAACTTCTATTTTTAACATACCGCGCCTAACACAATCTGTAATATAGTTAAAATTACCTTTTTCATATTCTCTAGCATTAAAAATCAATACTTCTTTGTGCCCCTTTAACATTTCATCACTGGCGGTGGTAATTTGTCCCATCCCTTGTTGCATTGATGCAATTGTTTCCCTGAACTTTTTTGCAATAAATTGTGCAATAAAAATGATCATTGGAACCAAAATAATAAGAACTGAGGCTAATTTCCAACTTCCATATAACATAACTATACATAATCCTATCGCATACGCTATCTCACGAATGAGTATAATTAATGCGTCAGATGAAGCTTTTGATAGCATCTGAGTATTAAAAGTAACAACAGAAACAAGATCACCAACAGATTGCTTATCATGAAAACTTATAGGACTTTTGAGTAAATGGTTAAAGATCATTTGCCTAAATTTAGTCACTACCTTTCCTGATAACCAAGCAAGACAATAAGTTGAAGCGTAATTAGATAAGCCTCTTAATAAAATTAAGCCAACAATTGCAATTGCAATTGCAATTAAAAGTGGATAATCCTTGTCCATTAATCCGTGATCAAGCAACGGTTTAGTTAGCGAAATTAAAGTTGCATCTACAACCGCATTGAGTAAAAGCCCTATTACTGCAATAATTAATGCTTTTTTAAATGGGTTAATGAATGGCCAAAGCTTCTTTAATGTCGTAATTGAATTTAATTTTTGAGACATAATAAAATACTTAAACAGTAAAGTTATAAGGGATTATACTACAAATAGAAGTTTACCCGTTAATTTTATTGTAAATTTAATAAGACAAATATTAAAATCAAAGAAAAATTAATGGCAGTTTTTCATTAATTTTTTTTTATTTTTATTTTAATGCCTAAAAAACAAATAATATAATGTCTATTTGCATCCCAAATGCCCAATAACCGCTGTTTCCTTGTTAAAAAAAATCGATTAACTTCCCCAATTTTGTGATAGTGTTTCTTGGATAATGAAATTAAATAATAATCATTAGGAAAATAGCATGTAAGGTTAAATAAATTAACAATCTCTGTTGATTTATTTAAAGCTAATATGCGCTCTTTTTGAGGAAGACATCGTAAAGCTTCATAAATTTTTTGCTGAAATAGATCGACTAATACTGGCTTAAATTTTTCGTGCAACTTCCATTTAAATACAAAACGAAGTAAAAACTCAAAGCACAATAATGGATCTAATTCGTGAAAGGTTTTATGATAAGTTTTACCTTTTTTGTTACATTGGCTCATGATAGATCCGGCTCTTATCAGATAATTGTAAAATTTGTCGTTTATAAAAAATGCGGAATTACTCACCAGTGCATAAGACCAAAAAAATGGTCCATCCTCGTACCAAAGCCCCTCAGGAAATTTAATATCATACTTTTTTAGTATTGAAAGTTTGTAAATTTTATTCCATGCGCAGACATCCATATTTGCTACAACATCATTAGATAAATTAACTAAACCTGTATATTTATGTTCAAAATATCGTTCGTCCTGAATTCGAGCAATATTATCCTCAAAAACAAGTCGTGTAGAGAAATAAACAAGATCTACTTTATAAAATCTAAAATATGATAATGAGCGTTCATAAGCATCCAATTCAATGAAATCATCAGAATCAACAAAGGTAATATATTTTCCTCTAGCATATTTAATGCCAACGTTTCGAGCAGAAGATAACCCTCCATTTTTTTTATTAATAATCTTAATTCTATCATCTAATTCTTTATATTTTTTTAAGATACTAAGTGAATCATCAGTTGATCCATCATTAACGCAAATAATCTCAATATTTTTAATTGATTGATTAATAATACTATCTAAGCACTTTTTTATATACATTTGTGTATTATACACAGGGATCACAACTGAAAGAATTGGTAGGCTATTCATTTTTTAAAATCTTTTTAGTAAAAATAGTTATAGTATAAATTCAACATTGAATTGCTAATAACCTATGAAATAACCAAGCCAGCTTTACGGCTAAACTTACATCAACATAAACTAAAAACAACAACAACAGATAAAATGCAACTAAATTTAATTAAATATCTACTTTATCTATTTTTTATATAGAAAAAATATTTATAATAAATTGTTAGCTATCATCGAGATTCAATGATAAATATTTTTTATTTTAAGAAGATAATCAATCACTTCTTCAACTTCACAAATCGTTTTAGTTTCAGGATTAACATAATTACAATAAAGAATATAAGAAATATAAAATAATTCCTCTATAGAAAGTTTCCTCTGTCTACGGGGAAGTGAAATTTTATCAACTGTTAATCCCCAACCAGCATAAAAGGGAATACCATATACATGTACACTCTTACCACACATTAAAGCTTCAAAACCTAACATATCATTATGCACATAAACCTCATCCATTTGGTTTAATAAATCAAATGGATTCATACAATTATGTTCAAGGTATTTTATAGTTAGATTATCTTCTAAATTTGCCAGTATACTTTTATATCGTTTTAATTGTTTCTCGCAACATTTGCTTGACAACTTAATGACTATATTGGAATTAGGGTTGTTACAAATGGCTTCACTTAGCATATCTTCAAAAGAATAATTTACCTTGCAGTGTTCCTTATAAATTTCATGCTCAGACTGAACAACAAGTATATTTTTCTTATCTTTTTCTTTAAAAAAGCTGAACTGGTTTTCAAAATTATTGAATTTAGATATTTTCTCTTTGACAATTTTATTAATAATATTTTTAGATCTCGTTAGTTGACTTTCACTGATACTTTCTGTGTTTAATAGTTCTTCAAGATCAGTTGCGACATTGCCATCATTAAAATAACCTTTACTGTCTACCACAAATGATAAGGGAGAACAAAATGCTGGCATTGCTGAACTATAAGGAGGTAAAATATTACTAATAAAACCAGTAAATATATAATAAAATAATTTATCTTTTTCCATAGCAATTTTCATAATTTCCGAAACATTTTGGTTTTCAAACGAAAACACTGCATTAGATTTATCAAAATTGTCTGTTAAATTAACCGCAATAGATAAATTTTCAAAATAATATTTAAACTCATTTAAATTCATTTGATTAAAAAAGGTTAATTCATTTTTATTAGATAAAAATGTTTCTTTCTTCTGTTTTGAAAAACTTGAAACAACCATTTGATGTAGTTTTGATAATTCACTATATAAATTATTAAGCTTATCATTTATTTCTTTTGAAGAAACCTTTTCTATTTTGTTTTTAGATTTCTTTTTTCTAATTTTTATACCTAACAAGCATAACGTGGTATAACTTGACGAATGGTATAAACCGAATAAACTCTGCTTCTTTGTGATATATTCAATATATTTAATCTTATAATATTTTTTTCTAGATAGCGCTTTAAAAAAGCGATTTCGTGGAAATAAAGAGATGAAAGAGAATTTATTTATAATATTTGTAGTTTTCTCAAGTACTTTTTCAATATTTTTATGCGATGAATGAGCTATTTCATCCCAAAAAACTCTTTCAAAATGCTTTTCCAATGTTAATGCTACTTTATAAAATAAATCCCATTTAAAAATAAAAGTTAACAATTCTTCAAAACACAATAATCGGTCTAATTCATGATTTAATTCATTAACTTTAGATTTAGAAAGTTTCAAAGTTAAGTTCATAATTGAATTTTTACGGCTTAAATAATTATGGAGCTTTTCAGGCATAAAATAAGCGAAATCAGACACTAATGCGTATGACCAAAAAAAAGGGTTATCTTCATATAATTTACCTACTGGAAATCTTATATGATAATATTTGATAATTGAAAGTTTATATATTTTATTCCATGCACAAACATCCAAAAATTGGGCAACATAACTTGTTAATTTAACTATACCACAAAATTTATGCTGAAAATAATCTTCATTGTAACGTTCACAATCGCTATCTTCCATTACCAGATTAGTTGAAAAGTGCACAAGATCGACTCCGTCATTAGCAAATCGAGATAAGGCCAACTCATATGCGTTATGTTCAACATAGTCATCAGAATCTAAAAAAGTGACAAACTGTCCTTTAGCATTATCAATGCCCATATTTCTTGCTGATGATAATCCACCATTAGCTTTATTAAAAATCTTTATGCGAGGATCTTTATCAGCATATTCATTCAAAATGATATGCGAATTATCTTTTGAACCATCATTAATACAAAGAATTTCAATATCTCTTAAAGTTTGGTTAACAAGGCTATCCAAACATTTTTTCAAATATTTTTCTGTATTATAGACAGGCACTATGATAGTTAATTTAGGTTGCAAAATTAATTTTCCTATTTAAACAATAATGAATGCATATTTTTTTTTCTTAATTGAAAATGAAAATAATATTTTATTTGGTATTATTTCCTGATTCAATTTAACAAATGTTACCTTATTGTTAACTCTAAATTTTACTTTAAATGGTCGTTTCACCTTAGTTTGAATATTTGTATTTTTAACATCATCATCTTTCCAAGACGCATTAAACTGATGAACACAATAATTTAAATATCCTTCTATTTCTTCACAAAAGTAGTAAGATGGAAAAATAATTTCTTTAGGTGAAATGTTCAAAGAGTCAAATTTATTAAAAGGTTCGGAAACTAAGTTTTTATTTTTTAAAATAGTTGTTATTCGCTCAACATTGGTTGTAACATCTGGCTCACCGTTTCTAATAAACCTATCATGTTTATAGGTATCTAAAATCTCTTTAATAAACTCATTTCCTTTAGATGCCCCTAATGTTGCGGTTGAAATAGGATGAATTATTTCTTTCCAATTTTCATAACAAGAAAAAAAATCCAAATCTAAGAAAGAGTCAAAAGAATCAAAAGATTGAGATAAAATAATATCTGTATCTAAATATATTCCCCCTTCTGTCCATAAAGCATATATTCTAAAATAGTCAGATACAAATGCAAACTTTCTCATTTGATATGCTTCTTTGACGTACTGGTTATTGTTTGCTAAATGAAGATGATTGTCATTCCATTCTACAAATTTATAATTGGGAAGTTTTATTTTCCAATTTTGTATATTATCCAAAATTTTCTTTGGTTTAGGGTTATCGCCAAACCAACAATAATGAATTATTTTAGGGATCATAATAATTAGGAAACCTCATTATTTTTTAAAATAACTAAACAAGAAAATACTTAAAGAAAAACAGTATATTTTGTTCGTGTAATACTTTGGTAAATCAGAATGTTGTAATAAATTCAACAAGTTTTCTTTAGTAATTTCCCCTCCCCATTGTAGATGTCTTCTTATCATAAAAAAAATAGCGTTATACTTGTT
Source organism: Gilliamella sp. WF3-4 (assembly GCF_001690275.1). Taxonomy (GTDB): domain Bacteria; phylum Pseudomonadota; class Gammaproteobacteria; order Enterobacterales; family Orbaceae; genus Gilliamella; species Gilliamella apicola_C. The sequence goes on from NZ_LZGW01000032.1 coordinate 126,325, forward strand.
TATATTAATTTTATTTTGAAACATATATTGCAATATTGAATAAATTACTATTGCTCTATCAATATTATTTCTCTTCTGTATTTCTGGATCTGGATTATTACATTGCGAATTTAGGTTAGTCTTATTATATATATAATATGTTTTTTGAGTATAAACTAATTTTTGAGAATTAATTAAATATAGTGAATTAAAATAAAAGTCTTCAGCAAAGCCAAAATAATTATCTGACTCAATAAATTTAAGATGAAGTGCTTTAATTTTATTTAAATTATACAATTTGGCATAAGGGGCAGGAAAAGAATCAATACTTAACAAATGGCTAATTTTTTTTCTTGTGTTTAATAATTGGCTTTCTTGTTGGAAAAAAAAACTCTTAACTAATCCTTCATTTTGTTGATGGTAAATATCACAAAACACGCAATCCACATCATCTGTATACACTTTAACCATTTCTTCAAAATAATTACTTGGTATAATATCATCAGAATCAATAAATGTAAGTAATTTACCAGTTGCTTTATTAATACCCAGATTTCTTGCTTTATGAGATCCACCATTTATTTGATAAAAATACTTTACTCTTGGATCAAACTTGAACTGCTCACATATAGCTCTCGTAGAATCAGAACTTCCATCATCAACTATAATTAATTCATAGTCAGAAAAAGATTGGGAAAGTATGCTATTTATACAGGAACTAGCATACTCTTCGGAATTATACATAGGCAAAACAACTGAAAGTAATGTCATATTTAATCTCAATTATTGATAAAAAATTTATTAGTCTATTTCAGCTATATCAAAGAACTAAAAAACAAAAAATATGTCCTTTAATTTACTCATTCTAGCTCATTTTATGGGCGATAATAAGTTTGAATCAATATACTTAAAAATATAAATATTTACAACTCAATTTTTTTACAGCATAAGAAATCACCGCCCTATCCCATAATCCCTCAACTTATTAGCAATAGCCGTATGCGACACGCCGAGCCGTTTAGCGAGTTTTCGGGAGCTTGGGTATTGGTCATAAAGTTTTAATAAGATTTCTTTTTCAAACTGCTTGGTTATTTCATCCAGAGTTTTATTTTCGATATTGTTGACCCATGATACTTGTGATTTAGGTGTTGGCAATACGATATTTTTAACCGTTAATATTGGGGTAGTTAATTGGGCTAATGCAGAGTATAGAATATTTTTAAGTTGTCTTACATTGCCTGGCCATGAATAGTGAACAAAGTAGTCAATAAGGTCATTATCGATCGCAGGTGGTATGAACCCTTGTTTATTGGCAAATTCATTAACAAAGATATGCGTAAGTGGCAAAATATCATCTTTACGTTCTTGCAATGAGGGTAAATTGAGCGACAGTACATTAAGTCGGTAGTAGAGATCTTTTCTAAATTTACCTTGTTCGACTAAATCAGCTAAATCGACTTTTGTTGCACAAATAATTCTTACATCGACATAGACTTCATTATCGTCACCTACTCGCCGAAAATAACCATCATTAATAAAACGTAATAATTTGGTTTGCATTTGAAAAGACATTTCATCAATGCCATCAAGCAATACTGAACCACCATTAGCTTGCTCAAAAAAACCTTTTTTACTTTCAATCGCCCCTGGGTAAGCGCCTGCTGCGTGCCCGTATAATTCACTTTCTACTACCTCATCAGGCATAGCTGCACAATTTAATGCTAGAAAGGTTTGATCGCCGCGAGGGCTATATTGGTGACAAGCATTAGCTAGTAAGTCTTTACCAGTACCTGTTTCGCCTGATATTAATAAAGGTTCACTTTGCATAGAAAAAGCTTTAGCTTGTGCAATAAGTTTTTGCATAACTAAACTTTGAGTGGCAAAGATATCGAAAGCATGGTGCCCGACGACTTTGATTTTCGACAATCGTTTTTTTAAGTAAGCAATTGGTTGCACAACAAAGACTGTTTTAGATGGATCAACCATTTTTTGCAATAAAAAGTGCTGAGAATTTAAAACGATGATTGCATCACCTTGTTCATTTATATTTATTGTATTATCAAAATTAAATGTTTTTTGATAATCAAAAGGTTGATTTAATACTAAAACGTTATGAGGAAATAATGCTTTAGCCGTATCATTATACGCAACTAGAAGTTGGTTATTATCAATTTCAATCATTGCTGCTTGCATATTCTTCCCACTTTTCACTAAGTTTTTTTAAATTATCACGTCGATGTTGCCACTGAGAGTTGTTTTTTAATTCAGCATAAGTGATTTTTGTATTAGTTAATAGATGTTTCGCTTTATTTGATATTAATGGATAAATCTTATTTAGCTCTGCTAATCTTTCTAAAATGGCAATAGTGCCTTGTCGATTATTACAAGCTAGCAGTAGATCACAGCCTGCCGCTAATGCTGCTTGGGCTCGCTCGGCATAGCCTCCCATTATTGCTGCACCTTTCATCGATAAATCATCGGAAAAAATCACCCCCTCAAAACGTAATTGCTCACGCAGCACTGTTTTAAGCCAATAAGGTGAACCACTAGCGGGCAGATCATTAAAAGCAGGATAGATAACATGAGCAGGCATAATGGCATCGAGTTTTTTATCAGCGATCAATTTGGCAAAAATTTGCATATCGTGTTCAATGAGTGATTTTTCACGATGATCAATAGGTGTTTCTTTATGCGAGTCAGCAAGCACATGACCATGCCCAGGAAAATGTTTACCGGTTGTTTTCATTCCTGCAGCATGCATACCATCAATCATAGCAGCAGCAACTTGATAGGCGATATTGATATCTTGATGAAATGAACGAGTGCCGATAGCAAGACAATGATGACCTAAGTCTAAAACGGGCGCATAGCTAAGATCGATATCAAAAGCAATAAGTTCCATTGCAAGTACCCAACCCGCATCAAAAGCTAACGATTTAGCTTGCTCAAGCTCATTAAGAGCCGCAAAAGATTGCGCAGGTGGAATAGCAGTAAAACCATCACGAAAACGTTGAACGCGCCCACCTTCATGATCAACCGAGATTAATAAACGCTGTGTAGAAACTGCCCGAATCTGTTTTATCAATTCTCTTAATTGAGTTTGATCCTGATAATTGCGACTAAATAAAATCACCCCACCAACCAACGGGTTTTGTAATAATGCCTTATCTTCTTCGGTTAATGATTTACCTTCAACATCAATCAGCAATGGTCCCATTATTTGTTATCCTCAATAACTTGATTTGATCCCTCGTTAGTATTGGGTTGTTTAGAAAAATCTTTAGAGGTAGATCTAGCTAGAATTTCTCCACTTTGTGTTGAAATTAATTCCATTGCAAGATCTGCTCCATGGCTTTCATCAGGCACTTTATAGATAGTGGTGAAAAGAACATAGTTGGCATTTATTGACTTAGCCAACCCAATCATCTTACCTCGAGAAACTAACTTATCATCAGCTGAAATACCCAGCGTTTGTTTAGCTTGATTTATGACCTGTTTATTAACCACTGTGAACGTGTTTTGTTTATGCATTAATTGGTGTAAAGCTTCATCAATTTGATTGCTTGCAAGATAATCACCGCTACGATTTTGAATATCGCTAATTAAAATAAGCTTATTATCAGAACTTGCAAGTGATGTATTAGCCAACTTATTGATAAAAGGCGATAAAATTAAATGCCAATCCGTTTTTTTAACAATTTGAGGAGGCATTTCAATGACCGCCGTATCGCTAGACTGCGTTTCATCTACTGGCGGTTTCACTTCCACTTTTGGGGTATTGCTAATAAGATGACAGCCAGTTAACGCAAAAATTAATGCACTAGTAACAAATATACCTTTGAACTGTTTCATATAATGATTAACCTATTAATCGCCCTAAATTTTTACCGCCCAATAAATGCATATGAATATGAAAGACCTCTTGCCCTGCATCTTTGTTGCAATTCATGATTAAGCGATATCCGCTTTCATCAATACCTTCTTGCTTTGCAATTTTAGCGGCAGCGGTCACCATATGCCCTAATATCACTTCATCTTGTTCAGTAACATCATTAATAGTTGGAATAAGTTTGTTGGGAATAATTAAAATATGCTTCGGCGCTTGAGGAGAAATATCACGAAATGCCGTCACTTTATCATCTTGAAAAACAATATCAGCAGGGATTTCTTTTCGAATAATTTTACTAAAAATAGTTTCCTTCAAAATAATTTCTTGAGCCATCAAATTCTCCTTACTATGCATATACCTACAATTAACATTTTACATACTCAAGCATAACATATTTTAACAATAAAAATGTATAGAAATCGTTACATTTTAAAATGCATTTTACACCCTAAAAACCGCTCAGAAAAACTATTGATTTTATTTAAGTTTTCATTGTGAGTTATATTTTAATATCTCCTATAATTTGAAATACTCAAATGCAGAAGGACTTGCTTATAACAATCAAAGTAAGTATTAAAACCACTTGGCATATTCATTTGTCAAATATAATAAGTTGATATATAATGCCACGTCGATTTCAACCGCCTATTTTCATGTTCCTTGCTTTCAATGGGTTGCGGTTGCCCCGACAGAAAGCTGATTAATCCGTAGGGAGCGATAATGCGTCATTACGAAATAGTATTTATGGTTCACCCAGATCAGAGTGAACAAGTACCTGGTATGATTGAACGTTATACTGGTACATTAACCACTGATGGTGGTAAAATCCATCGTTTAGAAGATTGGGGTCGTCGTCAATTAGCCTATCCTATCGAAAAACTGCACAAAGCACATTATGTGTTAATGAATGTTGAAGCAACTCAAGAAGCTGTTAATGAACTTGAAGATAACTTCCGCTTCAATGATGCAGTGATTCGCAGTTTAATTATGCGCACCAAACACGCTGTAACTGAAACTTCACCTATGTTAAAAGCTAAAGAAGAACGTCGTAGTTCTGAAGAAGATTTTAACGAAGTAAACATGGACGATGATTCCGACGAATAATCGTTTAGTGTTATCGGGTATTGTAAAAAAAACACCGATAAGAAAAGTCAGTCCAAGTGGGATTTCGCACTGCCAATTTTATTTAGAACATGTTTCTAAACAAATCGAAGCAGAACTCACAAGGCAAGCATGGTGCATAATGCCCGTAATTGCTAGTGGACAACAAGAGTTAAGTTACATAAAAAAAGGCAGCAAAATTTTAGTCAGTGGATTTATAAGTACCCACACTAAACGTAACCAAACAAGCCAACTTGTATTACATGCTGACCAGATTAAACTATTAGGAGAATAGCCAAATGGCACGTTATTTCCGTCGTCGCAAATTCTGCCGTTTTACTGCAGAAGGCGTTAAAGAAATTGATTATAAAGATGTTTCTTTATTAAAAAGCTATATCACAGAAAGTGGTAAAATTGTACCAAGCCGTATCACTGGTACTAGCGCAAAATATCAACGTCAATTAGCTCGCGCAATCAAACGCGCTCGTTACTTGGCATTATTACCATATACTGACAACCATCAGTAATTAGCAACAGAGGGAACATATAATGCAAATTATTCTACTCGATAAAGTTGCTAATTTAGGCAGCTTAGGTGATCAAGTTAATGTAAAAGCGGGTTATGCTCGTAACTATTTGATTCCACAAGGTAAAGCAGTAGTAGCGACTAAAAAGAATATTGAATTCTTTGAAGCTCGTCGTGCTGAATTAGAAGCAAAACTTGCTGAGACATTAAAAGCCGCTGAAGCGCGCGTTGCTGAAATTAATGCTCTAGGTAAAGTAACTATCGCTTCTAAAGCTGGTGATGAAGGCAAACTATTTGGTTCAATTGGTACTCGTGATATCGCTGATGCAGTTAAAGCTCGCGGTATTCAAGTATCGAAAAGCGAAGTTCGCTTACCAAATGGTGTATTACGTACAACAGGTGAATACGAAGTATTTTTCCAAGTACATAGTGAAGCTTTTGCTAAACTGATTGTTGAAGTTATTTCTGAACAATAATAACTCAACTTAAATAAAAAAACCCGTTTAATCTAAACGGGTTTTTTTATTATCTATTTTTCAGTGGCAGTGGCAATGATAAAAATAAAATTGAATATTTATTATATACATCAACATGAAAAATATTTTTATCTTACAACCATTGATTTACCTCTACCACGGATATCTGATACTGCTTCAGGTTTTTTATCTGTGATTTTTATCGCCTGAATATCACCGCTAAAATCTTGCTGCTCAAAGTGGTAGCCCATTTGCTTGAGTTTATCTTTTAAATCCTCTGGTACTTTGTTTTGAAATCGTTCAATAAAAATAAGATTAGTTGGTAATAATTGATGATGATAACGAGGTGCATCCATTGCTGCTTTTAATGACATATGATTATCAAAAACATTAGTTACAACTTGAAAGATGGAGGTAAAAATTCTTGAACCACCTGGCGTACCAATAACCATTGCAACATCATTATTTTTAATAAAAATACTTGGTGTCATAGAAGATAAAGGACGCTTATTAGGCTCTATGGCATTAGCATCTTTGCTCACTACACCAAACTGATTAGCAACACCTGGCTTACTACTAAAATCATCCATCTCATTATTGAGTATAATACCTGTACCCTCAATCACAACCGCAGATCCAAACCAACCATTAAGAGTGTAAGTATTAGATGCTGCATTACCCCATTTATCTACAATAGAAAAATGCGTTGTCTGTAATTTTTCATGGTTGTTGTTCAGACCAGGTTTAACTTGTTCGGTAATAGAAATCGCTTTTGGGTTAACTTGTTTTGCTCTTTCTGCCAAATAATTAGCGTCAATCAGTTTAGCAACAGGAACCGAGATAAAATCAGGATCGCCCATATATTCTGCTCGATCAGCAAACACACGTTTTTCTATTTCTGCTAATAAGTGAATATATTGAGGTGAATTGACCTTAACATTCTTAAAATCATTCGCTAAATTTTGCTTCATTAATAATAGTTGAATTAAACCTACACCGCCTGAACTTGGTGGTGGTGCAGTTACAATTTGCATATCTTGCCAGTTAGCAACTAATGGTTCTCGCCATTTAGCTTGGTAATTAGCTAAATCATTTTCAGTAATTAAACCTGCATTTTCTTGCATCTGTTTTGCAATTAATTTAGCCGTTTCACCTTTATAAAAACCGTCACTACCTTGATCGGCAATACGCATTAATACCTTGCCAAGCTCGGGCTGCTTAAATAGTTTTCCTTCTTGCATAGAACCAAAGTATTGCTTAAAGTGGCCATTAGCCGGCGCTAGTGATTCTACTTCATGATACCGTTTAACGAGTAGTTTATCTACGGTAAACCCTTCATTGGCAAATCGTATAGCTGGCGCCATAACTTCTTTCCAGGATAATTTACCAAAACGTTGATGCACAGCCCACATACCAGCAACCGTACCTGGTACGCCTGAGGCTTTGTAGGAATATAGACTTAAATTCGGGATCACATTTTTATGATCATCAAGGTACATATCTCGATCAGCCTTATTTGGGGCAATTTCTCTATAATCGATAAAATAAGGCTTGCCTTCCATCCAAAGCGTCATAAAACCGCCACCGCCAATATTACCCGCTTCAGGATAGGTAACAGCCAGAGTAAATGCTGTAGCTACAGCAGCATCAGCGGCATTTCCCCCTTTTTCTAATATCTCTTGCGCAGCTAGCGCGCCATAATAATCTGGGGAGGCAACGGCTCCAGCCTCAAATTTTTGTTTTAAATTGTCTACAGCAAATACTGGGCTTATCACTAAAAAAATAACAAGGCTACAATACGTTATCAGCCTGCGTTTAAGATAGAACATGTTGTACCTCCTAATAAAATATGATTTATTCGCCCCACTTAACACAAAATCGCATAAAAAAATAGGAAAAATTATGCAATATTTGGTTAAGGGGAATTATCAATATAGCATAGAAAATAAAAATGTTGAGTAAATATTGATCACACAGAAATTTCTATACTTGACTTTGTGATGATTTTCTTATTAATTTCGAATCAAGCCTGCTTAGATAATTTTGATTTGCCTATTTTTTGTAAAAAAGATTCAGGAATCTATGCCGTTTCAATTATGGTGAGGATTCAATACATGATTAAAAGAAAATACTTTCTTATTCATTACTTTTAGAATTGGATTTCGTGTAATTAGCTCAAAACAATTAAAAAAGAGTGTAGCAAACTAAATGGCATACACCCTTTAATATAAACTAATTAAAACTAAGCTGTTTGAGCTTGATTTGCTGATTTACCTTGTTCATCTTTATAAAGTTTATTGTCATATAGTTTGACAAAAGGAATATAAATTAGCAAAGCTAAAATGGCCGACACGACCGCAATAACAGCAGCTTTATAATCACCACCCGTACCAATAAATGCACCTATGCCCATTGGTGATGGCCATGGAATTAATGCAATGATTGGATGGATAAAACCCGTATTAATTGCAAAATAACCTAATGTTCCACACGCCATCGGCGCTAAGAAAAATGGAAATGCCAAGTAAGGATTATATACAATCGGCATACCAAAAATAATAGGTTCGTTGATATTGAATATTGCAGGCACTGCTGAAGCTCGTCCCAAGATTTTTAGTTGGCTAGACTTAGCGCAAAAAGCAATAAAGAATGTCATTAATAAGGTAGAGCCCGAACCGCCTAAAATCACTAATGAATTATTAAATTCTCCAGCAAAAGGAATATGTTCACCACCAAGTGCATTTTCGTTCATATTAGCTAACATAATTGGGGTGATAAATGCGCCAATAATAGTAGCGCCATGGATCCCAACAACCCATAACGCATGGATTAAAAAGAGAATGACCATAACACCTAGCCAACTTTTGGTTAAATTGGTCACAAAAGCAAATGGCACAGCAATAATATTAAAAATATCAGTACCAAAATAGATAAAAACGCCATTAATAATGATCACAAAAAACGCAATAATAAACGTTGGAATCAGCGCAGTAAAAGACCGCGAAACACCTAGCGGTACAGTTTCTGGCATTTTCACAACCCAATTTCGCCTAACACATAAAAAATAAAGATGAGTTGCCAAAATTGCCATTACGATTGCAATAAATATACCCGATGTACCTAAGCGGAAGATAAAAGGTTTTAAACGTAGCCCATTAAAGACTAAATTACTTTCATCATTAAGTAATGTAATCACGCCTTTTTGCATAACTAATTCAGGCAAAGTCATGAAAAAAGCAAAAATAGATAACATAGCGCCGTTAAGAGGGTTAACTTTAAGACCAGTTTCTTCTTCTTCGATTTTAGTCAGTTCATAACCAACAACAAAGTTAAAATAAAGAGCTAAAATGCCGATAGTTGCTGTGTTGGCAATCATATAAAGATCGCTCACTCTAAAAAAAGTATTTTCAAAAAAGCCTTCTAACCCTGTAAATGTCATTGGTAAGGTATTGAATACTAAAAACATAGATCCCACAATTGAGAAAGGCACTGAAGCCATCCCCGCGGCCATTACTGCTCGAACAATTTTAAATTGCGATACTTTAGCCATTGGCGCCATTAAAAATTTCTGTAAAATTACAAATCCCGTATTCATTTTGTTATCCTCATCTAATTAATGACCTGTTGGTAAGCTTGAATTCTTTGGAAAGATTTATCCTTATTAAGCTCAATCTTTTTTATTTTTTTAAGCAGTAAAAAATTAATTAATAAACTTGCTGTTAACACTACCATTACGCTATTTAAGACATATTGAGTGTTTTTAAAAAACGGAAAGAATAGATGAAATAAGGATGTATTTACCGAAATCAGCAAAACAATACAAATTACCGATAATGCAGAATAAAGCGCCTTTGCATAAGGTAAACGATTATTATGAATTCGATAAAGTTTAATCTGCTCATACATCGTTAATATCGCTAGCACAAGGATCGATAGTGGCAAAAAGGCCACAATAGATAATGATCCACCTAAAAATACAAACCAATACAGATTGATAAATAAAAAAAATGCTGTGCTATAACGAATAGCTAAAAAGCGATTAAAATAGAGGTTGGTTAGGCTCGTTTTTTGGTGCATTTCTAATTTTTTAGTTGTCATATGATGGATTCCCCCCCTAATTTGACTGCTAAGCGGTGGTTTTGCTCATACAAATGAGCCATCTCAAGTGCAATTTCGCGCATTGTCATTGTTGTCATTAAGTGATCTTGCGCATGTACCATAATAATTTCCATGGTAATTTTTGTACCGTTAGCATAATTTTGTAGTAACTCTGTTTGTGAGTAGTGAGCTTGTAAAATATCTTCATTCGCTTCGTCAAGAAGCTGGTTTGCGGTAATAAAATCGGCTTGTCTCATTGCCTTAAATGCATCATGAATTTTAGTTTTAGCATTACCGCTATATAAAATAATATTAAAAGCGATAAGTTGAATATCTTCTGAGCTCATTTCATCGTTCATTACTATGCTCCTTTTTCAATAAGTTGGATAAAAAGCCGTTTAAATTGGCCATAGTTATGCGTTTTCAACAGTTTTGATTGCATTGCTAAATCATCAATTAAATTAATAATGGCTTTAGTTATCATCGCTAAAGTTGAATTTTGATAAATAGAAGGGGAAATCATAAAAACGAAGCGAACCTGTGGGTAATTATCATCCCAAAATAATCCATCAGGGATCATCGCAACACCAATTTTAGATAATTTCCCTACAGGAATTGCAGGGTGTGGCACCACTATCGCTTGGCTAAAAAAGATATCACCTAATAGCATACGATTTTGCATTTGCTTTATCATTTGTTGCTTATAATTGCTATCTTCATTTAACGCTAAAAGATCAAGTAAAGAATCTAAAATATGTTCTTTGCTTTGAGGTTGTCGGCATGGGTAGAAATAATCTGCAAATAAATCATCAATAATTTGCTCAATATCAATAAAATGATTGCAAGATTTTTGTGTTGCAAACATTGGAATTTGCATTCTACGCTCAGAGACAGGCATATTTCGTGACGCAAGATAACGGCGAATTTTTTGTACATCATCATCCGTTAAGAATACAGAAACATGAAAAACAGGCACTTTAAATACTTGCGCGGATAAATCAACGGACGAAATAATAAAATCGACCTTATTTAACGTTTCTGGTTCAATTTCATAATATCCTTGTGTCGCAACAATTTTGATTCGTTCATCAAACTCACATTCAACTCGATTTTTTAGTAGCTGGGCACTACCAAGACCCGTTGCACAAATAATTAGCACTTTGGTTTTTTGTTCATTTTTTAATTTTTCAATCGAAGCTAAAAAGTGCAAAGTTAAGTAGCCCCACTCATCATCGTGAATCGTAAATTGATTAAGCTGGGGTAGCTGGCTAAGGTAATTTTTAACTAATTCAAATAATTCTGGTGAATTGGCTTTAATTTCATCAAGTAATGGATTTTCTAATTTAATATTTTGTTGTAAACGAACGATCATCGGTTTTAAATGTTGAATAACGCCGTTTTTCAATTGTTCGTCATTTAAAAATAAATACCCTGTCTGCTGCTCAATTTCGATTAATATATTAGTCACAGATAAATATAATTCGCAATCCACATCATTATGAGTAACATTCGATTTACTCATCAAATGTAAAGTTAAATACATTTGTTCTTGTTTGGGAAAACAAAAACCAATTACTTTTTCGACTCTATTGATAATTTTCTTAGCAACTTGATATTCCAATGTATTTTTTGTCGATTGTGGCATATCAAGATTTTGAATAGAAAGCCCTGATTGTAAACGTTTAATGCTGAGTGATAGATGTAACACGATATTTTGCATCATAACATCAGATAATTTTATCTTTGCCTCACGACACTCATCTAAAATAATAATGGTTAAGGAGTCAAAGCTAATTACATCACTAAACTTGTTCAAATAAGTAAGGTGTTGTAAAAAATTAATTGATTCTTCGTGAAAAAAATAACTTAAAATAAAATGCCTTTTAGCTTTTTCTTCGCCTTCAACATAAAATAAGGATCGGTTTTTTTTGACAGTAAGTCCATAAGGTTGAAGCTGGTGTTTGATTTCTAAAATATCTTTATTTAGTTGAGAAGAGCTAATAAATAATTGTTCTGATAACGCCTCTATATCAATTTTTTGGCTTTCTAATAATAATAGATTAAGAATATGGTGCTTTCTTTGACATGCTTCTCGGCAGTTTGCTTGCTCTTCGTTACGATCAAATAAATGATGTTCAATTAAAAATAGGTTGAAAGCCGTTCTATCTTTAATTTGTAATTGATAACCATAACCTTGTTTACTAACAATAGTTCCGCCATTGTTTTCAATCAACGGTTTTAAGTCCTTAAGGTAAGTACGAACAGTTCGATCTGATAATGATAATTCACTTGCCAGCAATGCGCTGCTTTTGAATAGATTTTTAGAGCGAACCATTAAACTAATTAGATCTCGTTGTTTGTTCTTAATCACAATCATCCGTACCTGTGACAGCTAAAAATAGGCTGTTAATCATAGAGTAGTTACTCTGATATGTTAGATAAGCACACATCAAGCAAGTTAATAAGGCGCTGCCATGTCTGGTAATCTAATGACAACGCCAAGCCATTTTTCTAAAACAAAGGCTTATTTTGGGCTATTTGATATTGTCTTCGGTTAACTTAGCCAATTGCTCAATACCCGACGGTATAGGGATATAGGCCTGAAAAGGAATGCTTACTACAGGCTTACCCACTTCATCCCCCAAATTTTTCAACTTATCAAACATCATCATCGTTTGTGGACTGATTAAAAATAATGAGAAATCACTATTTTTAATCATATTGCTTCCTTCGGTTGCCGATACTGCATCAACCGAAATAGCTTTATCTTTACTAGCAAAATATTCTGTTACTTTTTTAGCCATTAATGATGATGACATTCCTGCTGCACAAATAATTAATGCTTTTTTCATGGTTTTTCCTCAACGCAATTATGATCCCTTAATAAAACTTTTATAGAGCTTCTGCTTTTATAGAGCTTCTATAAGTTTCTATAAAACTTCACCGTTTGAAGCAATGACATTCTTAAACCAAGCAAATGAATCTTTTCGGCTACGCTTTAAGGTTCCATTACCTTTATTATCTTTATCCACATAAATAAACCCATACCGTTTTTCCATTTCACCAGTGCCCGCCGAAACCAAATCAATACATCCCCAAGGGGTGTAGCCCATTAAATCAACGCCATCTTCTTCAACAGCAATCTTCATTTGTTTGATATGTTCTTTCAAATATTCAATACGATAAGTATCATGAATGCTACCATCTGCCTCGACTTTATCATATGCACCAAACCCATTTTCAACAATAAACAATGGCAATCGGTACATATCTGTTAACCAATTTAAGGTATAACGTAATCCTTCAGGATCAATTTGCCAGCCCCAATCAGATTTTTTAACGTATTGATTACCAATCAGATCCTTTTTTTCGTCATAGTTATAGCTGTTATCATTTTCCTTTTTCCTAATAGCATTGGACATGTAATAGCTAAAGCCAATATAGTCAACCGTGCCTTTAGTAAGTACTTCAAGATCCTGCGCTGTAATATCAAGCTCAAAACCATTGCGTTGCCAATATTTTTTAATATGATTTGGATACTCACCATGCACATGAACATCAGCAAAGAAGTATTTACGTTCCATCGCTTTTTGTGCCATCAAAATATCACCTGGTTTACAAGTTTCAGGGTAGATTGGTATTACCGCCAACATACATCCAATTTTAAAATCAGGGTTAATGGCATGACCGATTTGTACTGCTTTAGCACTAGCAACTAATTCATAATGGGCAGCTTGATACATAATCTGTTCGCGATTATCGCCTGCTTTATAGTAAATACCAGAATTAGTAAATGGTGCAAAATCTTCATTAAAATTAGCTTGATTATTAATTTCGTTAAAAGTCATCCAATATTTGACTTTATTTTTATAACGATCAAAACATACTTCAGCAAAGCGAACAAAAAAGTCGATCAATTGACGATTACGAAATCCGCCATATTCAGTGACAAGATAATAAGGCAACTCAAAATGAGAAAGGGTTACAACAGGCTCTATATTATGTTTCAGACATTCATCAAATAGATCATCATAAAATTTTAAGCCCTCTTCATTAGGAGCAAGCTCATCTCCGTTTGGAAAGATACGTGTCCAAGCTATCGAAGTTCGAAAACATTTAAATCCCATTTCGGCAAATAGCTTAATATCTTCTTTATAGTGATGATAAAAATCAATTGCATCGTGGTTAGGATAATATTCCCCTTCAATAATGCCTTCGGTGATCTTACGATAACTTTTAGGCGACCCCACCGTCATCACATCAGCAACACTAATACCTTTACCACCCGCTTGCCAAGCCCCTTCTAATTGGTGAGCAGCAACTGCACCTCCCCACAAAAAATCTTTTGGTAACCCGTTATTTTTCATAATCAAATACCTACATTTATTAATAATTCAAATTTAGTATAAAAAGAAAAAAATAGAATTACTAACCAACTTTTTCCGTATTGATCAGGAAAAAGATAAATACATTGTGAAAAATTTTACTTAATAACATTATTAAACAATAATTTTATGCGACTAGTTACACACATTTAGTGTGTAACTAGCTTAGTGCATGATATCAAGAATATAGGCATGATGTGCCAGAGAGAAAAGCAAACTGGTCATGATAAAAATCAGTCAGAAAAACCATTGATTTTATTGAAGTTTTTATTTTAACAAATAATAACATTACTCCTTTTGCACAAGCCTATCTTATGATGCAAGGCCCAATACATTAAATAAATACATTAAATGGGTAGTTTAATCCAGAAAAAACAATACAACCTTAATAACGCATTTATATAGGTGGATGCGGCTAATATTTTGACTAGGATGAGATATTTTTTACAGGTGCATTTTGACACCAAATCCTTTTCTTACATAATTCACCCAATTCGGCATCTACTGTTATGACTTACTTTCTAAGCGCTGCCTGTCGCATTCTTGCTCCATAAGCTTGATAGTGATAATACCTCACCCACTTTAGCACTGAGCGCTTTGTTTTTTTCCAGATAAATTAGAATTGAGAATTAAATCGATCTCGTAGTATATCCATACTTTTCAGTAGCAAAAAGATAAAATCATGGAAATAAACACTAATTAGGATAGCCTATCCAAGCAATAATTTTGTGGAATTTAATGATTTATCGAAATGCGACAAACACAGCTACACTAACTTTTAGCATATAAGTAGCTTTTAAGTAAGTAATATATCATCACAAATTCTTTTCTGCTCAATCAATGAGAAAGGGTATATAGGTCAGTATATCGATAAAAATAGTAGATTTTCTCACTAATCGGGCAGAAAAAATTAAAGATGTTTAGTTTTATGGTTCAGCTTAAATTATTTAGCAACCCAGTTACCCTCTTCATCTTTATGATAGGTCTTTTCAACAGCAGCCCAAGCTACTTTGAAGGCAATCGTTTCTGGATCACTATGATCGCGCCTTTTGTGGGGATCTTGATATTCTTTTATTGCGCTATTAAATGCTTCTTTAAAAATATCTTGCGCATGCGTTGGCAAAACATGACGCACAGAAGCTGGCAAATCATCACGAGTTTGATACGGCATATAGGTTTCCTCCATAAATTAATCTTTTATGGTTAAAAATTCCAAATAGCAATCGCAGGCATCATTTGCAAAACAACTTATAAGCGTCAAATTTATGACTTTTTAGAAAGAAACACAAGCATTATTAATAGCTAATAAACAGTATATTTTCTTTTCAGTTTTCCAAAATTAATATATAACACTAAAATAAACACATATTTTATTGGAAAAAAAAGAAAAAAAAATGTAAAGTGTCAAATTATTAAACTAATAATAACATTAAGGAAAAAAGATGCAGAAAAAATTCTTAACAATATTTATTGCTGGGCTTTTAATGATTGGTTGCAATGATCAATCAGAAAGTAAAACTGCTCAGTCGACCACAGTTTCCGAAGCAAAAACTTCAGAACAAACTTCAGAAAATACTTCACAACAAATAGCAGCAAAAGCGAATAAAGGTAATCTGTGGTTAAGTATTTTTAACACCAATTTTTCTTTAGCCGAGCAACAGTTAACAAACAGAGTTTCCTTGCCATCTACACTGATTAATCTTGATAAGGAAGTTGACAGATATTTAAAACAATTTCAAGACAAAAATGGTAACATCGATTACAATCGCATAAAAAATGATCCAACAAAACGTATAGATCTTTTTGTCGGTTCCAATCCTTCTCCTGAAGATCTTGATGATTATAAGCAATTGATTAATAAATTAATAGCAATCAAACCAGAACTTCCCGAGCTTGATAATGCTGGCAAAGTCTTAGGTGATAAATTTGTTGAGTTAGGCTTAGCTTATGACAAAGCTGCTAAATATTATACAACGAATGAATATAAGTTAGATGAACTGGCTAAATTACCTGAACTATTCAACAATCTAGAAAATGCCTATAATCAATATATTGAAGCAGAAGATATTGCTTTTATCGCTTACGATAAATTATATAAAGAGATCCACGCATTTCAAAAAGCAGAAATTAAAAATCAAGGATTAATGCTTCACTACAATTGTATTGAATTCATAGATATATCTGAAGAAGTTGTAGCATTAATTAATCGAAATTTTGCTGAAAATAATGACTTTAAAAATCTTGATAAATCAATAATTGAACCAAAAATTGAACAACTAGAATCTATAGCCAATGAATTAATTGCCAATAAAGGCAAAACTGACTTGATCAAAAAACAAGCTTTGAACAATATTTATTATGATAGGTTTGCCGATACATTACCTCAATTGGTTAATCAAATGAAAGTTGTTTTAAAAGAGTTACAGACTGCCAAGATAGAAAATGAAGTCAAGTCTTTGAATGGTACACTTGACCATGTTATTGACCGCTATAATTCGGTAATCAATTAAAATTACGTTATAAACTAAGTTGGTGGTAATGCTGCACCACCAACTTTTAAGCGTTTGAGTGACTACAAGCGCTATTGATCAATATAATAGCCCAATATTAGCATCCTAAGTCGATTTGTTTACATCAACAACACAACGCCCCTTTATTTGCCCAGCTATCATTTTATTTGCTGTCTCAACACATTCAGTTAATGAAATTGTATTGCTAATATGCGATAGCAGTTTTTCATCTAGGTAATATGCCAATAAATTCCACGCAGCAATACGCTTATCATAACTCGCCATCACACTATCTATACCAGTTAATGTAACACCGCGTAAAATAAACGGTGCAACCGTTGTTGATAAATCTATACCTTGAGCAAGTCCACAACAAGTTACAATACCACCATATTGGGTTTGCGCACAAATATTGGCTAAAGTATGTGACCCAACAACATCCACAGCAGCTGACCATTGCTCTTTTTGTAATGGCTTACCTATTTCTTTTAATGTTTGGCTATCAATGATATTAACTGCGCCAAGTTGACGTAAATAATACTCTTCATCAATTTTACTAGTCGATGCGGTAACTTGATACCCAAGTTTGGCCAGTAACGCAACGGCAATTGAGCCAACACCACCTGTTGCACCTGTCACTAAAATCAGACCATCTTGTGGTTGTATACCAAAATCAATAATTCGTTGAACACAAAGTGCAGCAGTATAACCCGCTGTGCCAATAGCCATTGCCTGATGAGCGGTAAACTGATTGGGCAAAGGTATTAACCATTCAGACTTTAAATAAGCATATTGTGCCAAGCACCCCCAGTGAGTTTCACCGCACCCCCAACCATTTAAAATAACCGTATCACCTTTTTGATAACGACCACTACTACACTCAATGACAGTTCCAACGCCATCGATACCGGGTACCATCGGCCACTGCCTTACAATAGGGCTTTTGTTAGTTAAAGCTAACGCATCTTTATAGTTAATACTGCAATACGCTACTTTGATTAACGTATCACCTTGCTGGTCTAATAGTTGCTGTTTGTTAATGGCTTTAAGTGAACATGTAAAACCTGTTGTTTTATCTTTTTCTAAGACAATAGCATTAAATGGCATAATATCTCCTTGTAGCTTAAGGTAATAAATTACTCAAGCAAAGTAAGCAGTCAACCTCAATACAAACTATTTAATAATAAATAGCCATTGGAGAAAAAGCAATGAAACAGATTACTTATGGCTACAAGATGATAAATTCTATCAAAAGAGGAAAGGTGCACTATTTATAAATCATTGAAAAACTGAGCAGATAATCAAACAACCACCATACTCAGCCTATAAAAAAACAAGTAAATAAACTTAACTATTGAATAAAAGTTAAGATCATCTTTCATTAATAATGATTAACTTTTATTGTCTACCATTTTCTTGTGCAGCCGAAGAAACAGCGCCAATAAATACTACATCACTTGACGAATTTAACGCCGTTTCAACCGAATCTTGAATAACACCGATGGCAATACCAATACCAATGACTTTGGCTGAAATTTCATTAGGTATACCAAACATACTACAAGCAACAGGAATTAGTAATAATGAACCACCAGCAATCCCCGACGCACCACAAGCACACACAGAACTGACTATACAAAGTAATACCGCAGAATAGATATCAACATTAATATGCATTGAGTTAACTGTTGCGAGAGTTAAAACGGTAATTGTTACTGCTGCCCCTGACATATTAATCGCAGCACCTAAAGGAACAGCGACTGAATAGGTATCTTCATCCATATTTAATTTTTTGCATATTTCGATATTAACTGGGATATTAGCAGCAGAACTACGAGTCAAAAAGGCAGGTATTGCGCTATATTTTAATGAGGTAAAAACTAATGGGTATGGATTTTTTCGCATTACATAATAAGCCAATAATGGATTAATAACTAATGCCACAATCAACATGCATGATACTAATACACCTAATAGATGTGCATATTTTAATAGTTCGTCAAAGCCTGTTTCGGCTAGCGTTGAAGAAACCAGTCCAAACACACCTAATGGTGCAAAACGGATAATAATTCTTACAATAAAAGAGATAGCATAAGATAAATCATTCATCATCGTTTTAGTCGCTTGACTTGCATGCCTTAATGCTAAACCTATACCTATTCCCCATATAATCAAACCAATATAATTTGCGTTAACAAGGGCATTAACAGGATTATCAATCATTTTATTCAGTAATGTTTTTAAGACATCTTTAACCCCGTTGGGTGGCGTCAACTTGATCTGCGCCAGTGCATCGCCAAATGAAATTTGAGATGGAAATAGAAAGCTGGCAAATGTAGCTAATAAAGCAGCTAATATCATACCTGATAAGTAAAGCATGATTAACGCACGCATATTTGCTTGCTTACCTTGTTGGTGATTAGCGATTGATGCAATAACTAAAATCAGTACAAGTATTGGCGCAACTGATTTTAAAGCATTAATAAATAGCTCTCCGATAAGTGACATCCCTAAAGCGGTCTCTTTCGACACGGCAGCGAGAATAATACCAAATATTAAGCCCAATAAAATCTGTGGCATCAACCCTACTTTTAAGTAAAAACGAACCAACGGATGAGAAGAATGAGTCATAATATTCCTTTTTTATTAAAATAAAGGCAAAACAGTAACATAATTCAATATGATGTTTTAGAAAATAATGATTATCATAATGTTTTTTTATATAACAATTTGAATAATTACTAAATTTAATTATTTACAAATTAAACATGCTTTACATTACCAAATATATTTTTAATAAATAACTACATTACTTAATAAACTCAAGCAATTGTCTTGCTTTATTTACTGCCGTTGATTTTACTTTTGCATGGGCTATGTCGGCTAATCCTTGCCAATGGGAATCAGATTCAGAGAGATAACCACGCTTTGTTGCTTCTTGTAAATAAGGCACATAAATGAATGAAATATCTAAAATTCGATTGATCCAAGCAGGTATTTTTTCACCTCGTTTTGCTATTTTTCCTACAAACTTAATGCACTCAATTAATACAGGGTAAAATACTGATAATAAATTAGGCTTTTTTTCCAGTAATCGGATTAATTTAGCTGGGCTAAAATCGGGATAGTCAAGGAATAAGATAATTGCTTTACGCATGATATCAGCGTCAATGACGCCTTGTTCAACATTTTGTTCAAAAATTGAATTTGTGTGATAGGTATCACTATCTTGCGCTAATAATCCAATAATCACCATTACCAATGCGTTAGAAAAAATTAAGTTATTGGCATTTTTACCATTTTCCAACCAATATCGGCTCTTTTCAACAACCAAACATTGGCTCGCTTCACTCCAGTGTAACCAAACGCTTTCTGTTTGAGAATCAATGCAAAATTCTGAATGATTCAATGGCGCGGGATAAGCTTCGCATTGCCATTCGTTTTCTAAATCATAATACCAATCACCTTTAACAATCTGGAAAACTTGATTTGCTACATTAGGAAGTTTCAAAGTAAATAATAACGATTTAGACAAACGTTTAGAAAATTGAGAAGATGGGTTAATGACAGGTTTACTCACAGAAATAGAAACATTATCTTCAGGTACAACGCTAATTTTTTCCGTCTTTACCCATACTTGATCAAAATCATCAGGCGCCAGCATAGACACTTCTTGTTTTAAAGGCGCTGGTGCTATATTAGGGAGCTTGTCAACTATCGCTTGGGCTTTCTTTATTGCATTAGCACTACCTTTTTTACTGGCTAACATCCTGATGCCTAATAATTGTAATTGGCTTGCATCAGCTATACCCTGATCAACAGCATATTGAACTTCAGGTAAAAATTCAGCGATGGCATCGACCGTTTCAACAGTGCCTGATAACATTCTTAGCGCATTGCATGAAGCAATAATTAATTGATCGAAAATGGGCCAAACTACCGAAAGCATCCCTTGTTTTCCAATATCAGCTAATACAGCAACTAAACTTGCTATACGGGAAGGGGGCGAGCCTAAACGCTCCAATAGCAAAACATCGGCCACTCCAGGTATAAGCAATCCTCGTTGCCATGCTTGATTCACGGCTTGTGCTATATTACCAAGCACATGAGAGGAATGAGATCGCTGTGCTGCTAAAAGTGTAATTGCTGAACGAGGGGGAAAAGGAGAGCGTTTTTTAACAAGTTGCTCAAACACAAAACCTTGATGATATGATTTGGCCCAATCAATATCGGAAGGTATAGCACTATCGCCCCATAAAGGAAAAATAGAAAAAAGCTCAGCAGTATACCAACTATTGCCTATTCGTTCTGGAAAATCACTTAATGATTGAGGAAGAAACGATACATCATTAATATTAGCATTTAACGCTAATTTTGGTTCAATCACGGGATCATTAAGATACTGTAAGACCAAAGCCTCGGCATTTTGCGACATTCTTTGCCCTGACGGCAAAGTGACAGTAATTTTTAGTTTACTAAGTTTTTCTTTCGTTGATGATGATTGTGTCGATACATCAAGACGAGTCAATGCTAAAAATAGATCCGCTTCTAATACATCAATATTTAATTTCTGATAAGTTTCTAATCGCTGACAAAGATCATCCACGGTTATTGACAAATCACTCATACTCGGTGTTGACAGTAAACAAGGGATTTTTCCTAAGTTTTTACAGACAATATAATCGCGCGCAGTTAATAAACAAGTAAAATTATCGTGATACGGGATCTCTTTGCCTTTGCGCCAATAAAATATAAAACCGAGTAACTCATCAGCTCGCAATTTTACGCCGACTAAACTCGCTTTTGCGGCTTGAGGATCGTTATAAGCGATCGTATTGGCGACAGCTAAAAACCGTTCCATCACACAATCATGGGCAGATACGTCCCTTTTTACCAATTCAGAGGCTAGCTCTGTTAATATATCGGGTGAAATAGGCGCTAACTCGAAAGGTGGTAATTGCCAAAGCGATGGCGTTGGATGCCAAAGTTGCTTTAATGCCACTGGGCTAGCTTGCGTAAAATCACCATCAAGCTGCCACTGTGTAATTATTTTTCTGGTTAAAGCAACAATCGAGTCATCGGTTTGGCTAAGTAATAAAGTAAATAAAGGCATAAACCGATCAGCATTTTGGGGTATATTACGGTTGAGTGCTGTTTTTAACACCAATTTTTGCGTCGATTTTATTTTAGACGATAAACTGGCCGTCATCACTTCAACTAGTAATTCATCATCAACAAACGGAATTAAAACAGGTGCTAATCGATTAATCATCGCCGCCTCCCCCGTTGTTAGCAATGGAATTAAAGCAGATGCCCGTTGGCAAAATTCAGCATCAGTAATACCTAAACCATCAAGTGTATAAAGCCATGCTTTACGATCTACAGGGCGAGAGGCGATATCTAGGGCTAAGAAAAGAAGTTCTTTTGCTTGCTCATACTCAAGCCAACCTAATGCTACCCCTAAACTAAATAACTGAGTAAAAGATTGTGTTGCTGGTATATTTAACGCTATAGCAATATGAATGTGTTCAAAAAATCGGCGCTGACATTGCGCTAAATTTGGCGGGGTTTTATCGTAAAAATGCTTTACAATATCGTCACCCCGCATAGCAACGGCTGCGTACAAAGTCCAATTACTTATATAATTGGGATTTTCTGGAATCGCTAAATTTAATTGATCGACTAACTGAGCAACAAGATCTGTTGGTGCTGATGCTGATTGTACAAATTTCTGCGCATAATTCTCACCGCGCGCCATAATAACGGGCAATAACAAAGAGGAATGGGCATAACGCACAAGCTTTAGTGCTCGGCTGGCTGATACCCCAATCCTAATAGCATACAACACTAAATATGCTTTATTACACTTAACATAGTCTTGTAGCTCGAAAGAGTCTCCCCTACGAACATACCCATCCCATTCGCCACTTTTTAATCCAGAAAGGGCAATTTTTTGCTGTTCCTTACTGCCTAACGGCTGTTGCAAAATATTATCTGGTGTAACATTATTCCAGTTTAATGAAGTAAAAATAGCTTCTGCTTTTTCTAAGTTAGCATTCATAAATATTTTCCTTAATTTGAACCGCTAAAATATGTTTGCAAGGTCCTTTTTTAAGCTGATGATTTAAATACCATGAGCAATTACATTGCGATACCATTTCATTATTCTGTCTAACTAAACGGACTTGATAATCTTCATCATTAGAATGAACAATCCAAGTGGTTTCATCAATCTGATCAATAAATTCAACTAGCTTATAGGCCGATTTTAAACGTGGGTTATCTTTTATGACTCGATTAGGATCTTCAGGCAATTGGCGATGAAAATAGCTTTTTTGATAGGCATCAAAACCAAGTTTGCCTGAAACAGCAAGGTAAGCCAACGCACTATCGATATTCCGAGCATCTAAATGAGTTTTTGAAGATAATTGCGCTGGATCAATCTGCGAATCAAATTGCAAAATAGATTGAACAAGTTGAACATTTTGTAATTGCTGTTTTGGCACAAGCGATTCAAGTAATGCTCCTTCACCTGAATACCCCTGCCATGGCTGAGCAGTTAAGCTTAAGGTAAGCCTTGCACCATCAAGAGCGACTTCAACCATGCATGGCCCTTGTTCTCCGCTTTCCAATCGATAAAACGTTAAGCTTTTTATGTTGGTCATTAACCGCTTCAGTGCACTTAATCTATGTAAGCCAGAAATATAGACACTATTAATATCACCTTGAGACGCCAATTTAACGCCCGTATTAGATGGAACGACCCAACTTGCTTGTTGTTTGCTTGTTACTGCTGGTAATCTTGCAATAAAAGTTTGCGCATGAATTCCCGCTACAGTAAAAACAGCCGCCATTTTAGTATGAATTTCAGTAAGATTGCCAAGTGCTCGAATCCACCTATCGGGCATTTCAACTGGGCGCTCAACAACAGTTTTTATACTGATCACATCGTGATCTTGTTGTTGGATATGGCGCGTTGCTAAGCCTTGCTCACCAATATTGAGGTGAAGTTTATCCTTACTATTAACCTGATTAAGTGCTTGCCTTAAACCAAGGCCAATATCGACATTGGTTGTACCGCGTAATATTTGCCCATCGAAGCCTTGTTGTAATAAATCCAAACGAGCATAAACACTATTACAGGCAGAAAAAACCTCAGCTCTTAATTGATCCCCCTGAGCAGATAAAATAGGATCTCGCAAAGCCACTGGTACGGGTTTAAAATATCGGGTCGCAGTAATATCTGCTAATACAAGTAAACATCTAGCAAGAATTTGTGGATAAAGTGCGTAACCAGTAAAAAATTGAGGGTTATCAATAATCCCATTAGGTGTTAAGGCTGATGATAATGCTAAAGCTAAAGCCCCATTTGTTAACGTTGATTGCTGAGAAAACTTCAATATAAATTATCCTACATATGAACATAGACAAACTATCTGACGCAACGAGTATAAAATAAGCTTAATATATCGTCTATATTTGATTATTTCAGTGATTTTGATAAAAAACATGATTGTTTTTTCTGTTTAATCTATACAATTTCAGCAATGGCAACATCCGCATTGACATAGTTACCTTCTTTGATTATTTGTTTTAAAACACCATGTCGATGTGCTATAACTTGCACTTCCATTTTCATGGCTTCCATAATAGCAATCACATCCCCTGCATTTACCTTTTGATTATCGTTTATCACCCATTTAAAAAGGCTACCTGAGACAGGCGATGGGACAATTAACTCAGAAAGCGCCGCTTTGCCACAAGAAGGTGTAGCCAAATTAACATCTGTTTGCAAAGATAATCCAGCTAATAATTGTGCAGGTAAACCAAGTTTACAACGCTTACCATCAATTTCAATAAAAGTATGTGTAAGTATTTCTTCTTTTTGTGGTACTTGCCTTTTTGCTGACGCTATCGCGGTATCAAATTCAGTTTCGATCCAACGTGTATGCACGTTAAAATCATCACAAAAATCAGGGTGCTCAATGACCGCACGATCAAATGGTAATACACACGCAACGCCCTCAATTGAAAATTCTGCTAATGCACGCCGAGCTCTTGCTATAGCTTGCTGTCGGTTATTTCCAACAATAATAAGTTTTGCAATAAGTGAATCAAACATTGCAGGAATGGACGATCCCGCAACTACGCCACTGTCTAAGCGTACACCAGGACCTGTTGGCGCATCAAAACGCGTAATCGTTCCAGCTACGGGTAAAAAACCATTTGCCGCATCTTCAGCATTAATACGAAATTCAATAGCATGACCTTGTGGTTTAGGCGTTTGAGCAATACTAAGTGGCAAGCCTTGCGCAATGCGTAGCTGTTCAATAACAAGATCAACACCTGTTGTTTCTTCTGTAACAGGGTGTTCAACTTGCAACCGAGTGTTGACTTCAAGAAAAGATAATTTGCCATCTTGGCTAAGTAAAAATTCAACTGTACCAACACCTACATAGTTTGCTTTGGTACAAATAGCAATCGATGCTTGAATAATTTGTTGTTCTACATGCTCGGAGATAAAAGGTGCGGGTGATTCTTCAATTAATTTTTGATTGCGACGTTGCAATGAACAATCACGTGTTCCAACAACTACGACATTTCCTAACTTATCAGCAATAATTTGTGCCTCAATATGCCGAGGGTTGTGTAAAAATTGTTCTAAAAAGCATTCTCCACGCCCAAATGCCGCTGTCGCTTCACGTACAGCGGAATGGTAAAGCTCTTCAACCTCGTCCTTGTGCCAAGCAACTTTTAAGCCTCTACCCCCCCCGCCAAAAGCAGCTTTAATCGCAATTGGTAAACCATGAGTATGAGCAAACTCAACCACTTCTTTAACATCTTGTACTGGCGCTTTTGTTCCAACCACTAAAGGAGCGCCAACTTGCAAAGCAAGCTGTCTGGCTTTCACTTTATCGCCCAGTATGTCAATCGTTTCTGGATTAGGACCAACCCATATTAAACCAGCTTCTTGTACTGATTTAGCAAATTCAACACGCTCTGATAAAAAACCATAACCAGGATGTACCATTGTGGCACCTGCTTTTTTTGCTATCGTAATGATTTTAGCAATATCAAGATAAGTTTCACTTGGTAGATTACCTAACAACCCATAAGCCTCATCAGCCATTTGCGCATGAAGTGCATCAATATCTGCATCGGCATAAACTGCGATAGACAAAAAACCCATATCACGACACGCTCGTATAATACGTACGGCAATCTCACCTCGGTTAGCAATCAATACTTTATGAGTTATTTTTTGACTACTTTCAGACATGATCAACATCACTCCCTTCAAATTCTTTAAATATCCCGATAGGATTAAATTTTATTCTAGCATTAACTGGAATTTGACCGGCTAAATCTAAATGATAATTACACACAGCGCCAATAACAGGATATCCCCCAGTTAATGGGTGATCATTTAAAAATAGCACGGGTTGCCCATTAGCAGGAATTTGTATTGCACCAACACAAGTTCCTTCGCTTGGTAATTCTTGTTGCTTGTCACGACTTAAAGCTATGTCACCAGATAAGCGTAAACCAATGCGATTAGAGGCTGGTGTAACCTGCCATAGTTGCGAAGAAAGTAATTCTACAGCTTGCTTAGTAAACCAGTCAGTGCGCGGCCCAAGCACAATATCTAATACAATAACATCATCACAAGTAGGATAGCGCATAGCGGGGGTTTCCATTAATGACACCGCATTTAAGTTTTGATTGTGCTTAATAGCTAGCGTTTGACCAACATTAAGCGGTGATGGCCCAACTTGCGCAAGAGTATCATAAGAACAACTTGTTAAAATAGGCGATAGCTGAAAACCACCGCGTACAGCAAAATAACTACGTACACCACATTTTGCGCTGCCTAAGCTAATAATATCACCGGTTTCCAATTGGATCGGTTGATACATTGCAGCATGATACATTTCACCCGCTGATGTTGTAATACTTATTTCACATTCAGCCCCTGTGACGGCAACTAACATACTACGATTTATCTGTGCTTTAAACCCACCTTGCGTAATTTCTAATACGGCTTCATTAATTGGATTTCCTAAAATACGGTTGCTACTGTGCAGAGCTCCCTTATCCATGGCGCCAGACTCAGAAATACCTAACGCTGCCTGACCAATTCTACCCTTATCTTGTATGAGTGTTTGTAATCCCGTTGCTAATATTTTAATATCTTGTTGTTGGCTAATGCTTTTATTGGCTTTTTTAGCAGCCGGTAAATAATATTTTTTAGATGACTTACTAGCATCAATGAAATTAACGCGGTTACCCGGCTTCAATAACGCAGGTTGATCACGGTTTAAGTCCCACACTGCTGTATCAGTTGTTCCAATAAGTTGCCAACCACCAGGGCTTGCTTGGGGATAAACACTGCTAAATTCACCCGCTAATGCAACAGAGCCAGCAGGAATACGAACTCTTGGTGATTGACGGCGTGGCACGTTAAGTTCAGCATTTTTAGCTACCATATAAGCAAAGCCTGGAGCAAAACCACAAAAAGCCACTTGATATTCATTATTGGTATGTCTGGCAATGACTTCACTAACGGTTATCCCTAAATATTCAGCCACTTGAGATAAATCCTCGCCATTATACCTAACTGGTATTATGATCAATTCGCCAGATTGCATTACATGTTCTGCAATATCCAATTGAGCTATATGCTTAGCAAGCGTATTAGCATCAGTCACAATGGGATTATAACGAATTAATATCGTGCGTGCAGCGGGGATTATTTCTTCTATATTCCAATGTGAAACGACATGTTGAAGTGCATCAGTCAACGCCATTGTTTGTTCAAGGCTTTTGAGTTCAACAATAAGCGCATCAAGATTAACGGGTAAAAATCTCATTAAGCACCTCTATACATAGATCAAGTCCTAATTACCAAATATATAAATTTTATTTTGTTGTATCATGTTAAAAGATAAATTTATAGCCAACTTAAGCAGCAACTGTCTTGGCAAATGGGGTTATTATGATGCCATTTTGGTGTAATTTCTCCCGTACTTTTTGTGCCATAGCTAAGGCTCCAGCACTATCGCCATGCACACAAATTGATTCAGCATTAATATCCACAAACTGCCCCTCTACAGAGGTAACTCCCCCATCATTAACAAGCTGTAGCATACGCTCAGCTACTAAATCAGGATCGTGTAATACAGCACCAGCTTCTTTGCGAGAAACTAATGTTCCATCAGCACAGTACGCTCTATCAGCAAAAGCTTCAGCAACTACACACAAACCACTTTCTTTAGCCCATCCAATGAGTGGTGATCCAGCAAGAGCAACCAAAATCAACGAAGGGTCAATAAGGCAAATCGCATTAATTACCGCCATTGCCTGACGTTTATCATGTGCTATAGTATTATATAATGCGCCGTGTGGTTTCACATACCGAACGTTGGTACCAATCGATTTTGCTAATCCTTTAAGTGCACCAATTTGATAAATTACATCAGCGCTTAGCTCATCGGTGGCAATGTCCATATTACGGCGACCAAAACCAACTAAGTCAGGATAACCGACATGGGCTCCCACCGTCACATTATTCGCCTTAGCGGCTTTTAAGGTTTTTAAAATACCCTCTGGCGAACCAGCATGAAACCCACAAGCAATATTAGCACTACTAACAACATTTAGTATTGCCTCGTCATTGCCCATTTTCCATTGTCCAAAACTTTCGCCAAGATCACTATTTAAATCAATAAATTTAGTTATTGTCATATTGTCCTTCTATTTTAAATAGTTAAAGATAGTGGCTACAGACATCGCCCCCATATACCAAGTAATGGCACAGACAATCAGACCTGACCACAATAACCATCTAGGATAATGATAGCCTGACATAAGATCGGCACGCTTCCAACCAATATAAATAAAGATAGTTAAACCAATTGGCAATACTAGACCATTAAAACCACCGGCAAAAACCAATAATGATACAGGTGCGGTTCCCATTGCTAAATAAATAGCCAGAGAAGCCATAATAAAAATAGTGGTTGCAAATTGGCGTTGCTTTTCAGTAATAGAACGCCTAAAAGGAGTAATAAAAGTCATTGAGGTATAAGCAGCACCAATAATACTAGTTATTGCAGCAGCCCATAAAATTAATCCAAAAATCCGTAATCCTAATTCACCCAAAGCTGCCTGAAAGGCTTGCGATGCAGGATTGGCAGCATAACTTGAAATATCAATAGTGACACCACTTGCTACCACGCCTAAAATGGCTAAAAATAAGATATAACGCATCAAACCCACAACTATAATTCCTTTTGTTGCTGCGCCTGAAACATATTTAATATGCTGAGCGCCAACCATCCCTTTATCAAGTAAACGGTGAGCTCCAGCATAAGAGATATAACCACCAACCGTACCACCAACAATGGTCGTAATTGAGGCAAAATCAATATTGCTTGGAAAAACGGTTTCTTTTAAAGCTTGTCCAATTGGTGGATGTGATGCAAATACCACAAATAAGGTCAAAATAATCATCAACAAACCAAAACCAATCATTAAGCGATCAATAAAATTGCTGGCTTTGCGTGATGAAAATATATAAACCGCTACTAATGCGCTGATTGCACCACCCCACTTAGGATCAAGCCCAACAAGTGCATTTAAACCTAAGCCTGCACCCGCTATATTACCAATATTAAACACCAACCCACCAAATATGATCAGTACTGCGAGTACATAACCACTGAATGGAATAGTCGCATTAGCAATATCCGAAGAGTTCATTTTAGTTAATGCAACAATTCGCCAAATATTTTGTTGAACAACAAAGTCGATAATAATAGAGGCTAAAATACCAAAACCAAAAGCAGTGCCAAGGGTAACAGTAAAAGTCGCTGTTTGAGTAATAAAACCTGGGCCAATTGCTGAAGTTGCCATTAAAAAAATAGCACTGATTAACGAAGCTCGCCGATTTTTAACAAAAGCAACGGCGCTACTGCTATGATCTTGATCTTTCATGTGCTTATCTCCTTTTAATTTGTTTTTTTTAATTATCGACACGGCCACCCTATTTACGAATTTTTACTACTTTTGTAAGTAATGCAAACATTATGCCATAGGCTAACAACATCTATTAATAACAAGAATGGTTCCTATAATTACTGTTTTCGAGTAAAAAAACTAATTAAAAATAATTATAATTACCTACCACCAAGGAATGATAAGCGAATAATTAACACACAATAACGCTAATTTGCACCAAAATGAACATTAATAACTTAATTTAGTGCATCTTGCGTTAGTAAAAGTTAGTAAAATTTTCTATCTTGGTATGTGATACCCAACTTTTATTAGTTTTATTCATTATTGATAAAATCCTTAATCAGATAATTCTCCATATAACTTTAAGTTATAACCATGTGAATATTTGCTATTTATTCATTTGATTCTTTATTGATAGACTTTAAACGTAGATAAAAACCTTTATAGTGGAGAATCAAGATGAAATTATTAACCAAATTACTTACGACTATTACCTTAATAAGCACACTATTAGGTACCAGTTCTGCCTACGCAGATCGGCTTGATGATATTGAAAAACGAGGCGAAATCAAAATAGCGGTATTTGATAGTAACCCGCCGTTTGGGTACATTGATGAAAAGACCAATAAAATTACAGGACTTGATGTTGATTATGCTAACGAGATAGCCAAAGGGTTAAACGTTAACGTTAAGCTAATCCCAACTAATCCCGCTAATAGAATTCCGTTATTGACATCAAAAAAAGCTGATTTAATTGTCGCTAATTTTACCATTACTGATGAAAGAACAAAAACAGTTGATTTTAGTCTGCCTTATTTTGCGACTGGTCAAAAATTTGTAGCAAAAAAGGGGGTATTAAAATCAGCTGACGATTTGAAAAATCTTCGTATTGGTGCTGATAAAGGTACAGTTATGGAAATTACATTACGTGAAAAATATCCAACGGCTAAGGTGATTTCTTATGATGATACGCCATTTGCATTTGCAGCATTACGTAATGGTGTTGTGCAGGCAATCACTCAAGATGATGCAAAATTAATTGGCTTATTAGCCAATTTACCTGAAGAGCAACGAGCAGCATTTGAAATTTCACCATTTAGTATTACTGAAGAATATCAAGCTGTTGGTATACCAAAAGGGGAAACTCGTTTAAAAGATAAAGTAAATCAAATTTTGTTAACGCTTGAAAAAAATGGCGAAGCATTAACAATTCATAACCGTTGGTTTGGACCTGAAACAACATCGGCTATGCCTCGTGGTGATTTTAAAATAGGTAAAGGTCAGTAGTTATGTACGAGCAATTACTTGAACCACGTTATTTGTGGTGGTTATGGGATGGTTTTTTAGTTACGTTGGCTATTTCATTGCTTACCATTATTTTTTCAACATTACTGGGTTTTTTACTAGTTATTGCTCAACAAAGTCGAATTAAAATCATTCAAATAATCGTAATGGGGTATAGCGCAATTTTTCGTTATTCTCCGTTACTACCTCAACTCTTTTTTTGGTATTTTGGGGTAGGTAGTTTATTGCCAGTCGAATTTAAATTATGGTTATTTGAAGAACCACAAATTCAATTGTTCTTTTTTTCAGTGAAAATGCCATCATTTGAATTCATCATAGGCTCAATTAGTTTAACTTGTTATTCCTGCGCTTTTATTGCCGAAGAGTTTAGAGCAGGTATTGCTGGAGTTAGAGGAGCGCAAGAGCAAGCCGCATTAGCATTGGGTTTAAGTTGGTGGCAAAGTATGCGCTTTATTATTTTACCACAAAGTTTTCGCATTGCTTTTCCACCTTTAATTGGTCAGTACATGAATATTATTAAAAATTCATCGTTAACTATGGCTATTGGTGTGTTAGAACTTTCTTATGCCTCACGCCAAATCGAAACTGAATCATTAAAAACCTTTCAAGATTTTGCCATTGCAACTTTACTTTATATTATAACAATAGTAATAGTTGGAACTTTAGGCAATATTTATCAAACAAAACAATTGCAAACAGGTAAGGTGTGATTATTTATGGGCTTTAAAGGATTTGAAGTTATTTGGCATAATTTAGGTTACTTAATGTGGGGAAATTTCCCTGGAGGTATTTTCTTAACATTACTAATAAGTATTATCGCTATCTTGTTTTCAACAATTTTAGGTATTTTGGCAGGGGTAGGATTAACGGTTTTAAAAGGGATTTTACACAATTTATTAATTAGTGTGCTTAGTTTTTTTAGAGCTATTCCAGTTATTATGCTTATATTTTGGAGTTACTTTCTGTTACCTATGGTGCTTCATGTTGATATACCAGCAATTGCAACCGTGATATTTGCTCTATCTTTAATAGGTGCTGCATACATTGGTCATTCCGTTCATGCCGGCATGATTGCGGTGGCTAAAGAGCAATGGCAAGCAGCGTTTTCATTAGGTTTAACTAAACAACAGGTGATTATATTTATTATATTACCTCAAGCCGTTAAAATGATGTTACCGTCTTTTGTTAACCAATGGGTATCACTTATTAAAGATACTTCTTTGGCTTATATTGTCGGGGTGGCTGAATTTACTTTTGTTGCAACACAAATTAATAATCGTAGTATGGTCTATCCAACCGAAATCTTTTTATTTGTCATTGTAGTTTATTTTATTATTTGTGCCACACTTGATCTTGCGGCTTCGATTTTACCAAAATACTTATTATGCTTTTTTAAATAATACATTATCTATTTTCTATCCTTATTTCTTAATTGTTTTTTTATTTTAAGGTTGCCTTAAGGTTTTTGCGTTAAATTATTACTAGGTTAAATAGATCTAGAAAATAGTTTATTTGCATAATTTACAAGCAACCTTTTATTTTTGATTAACGAGTCAAAATATAAATTCCAATTATTTTTATGTGACATGTTTTGGATATTCAATTGTCATTAGGGGTTATTGTTGGATTTATTGTGAGCCTCATATCCGCATGTTTAATTAAAAGCTTGGGATAAATATTCATAAATTTCTTAATCGATTGTCGCGTTATTGAACTAAATAAACAGATTTAGCAATGTAAAGCCCAATATAAAATAAATTATTGCGCATGTTCAATAATGCTAAAATCGGTATTAAGGTAATGAACAATGAAGATATTAATTGTTGAAGATGATAGTTTGTTACAAAAAGGTCTATACGACGGTATAACTTCAAACGGTTATGTCTGTGAAGTTGCACAAAATGGTAATCAAGCTGAACAATATATCCAATTTGGACAATTTAGCTTAATCATTTTGGATTTAGGGCTACCTGATTGTGATGGACTTGAATTGCTAATGCATTGGCGAAAAAATGGTATTACAACACCAGTTTTGATTTTGACGGCACGAGATACAAGACTACTAACACGTAATCTAGTTGAAAATAGTTATCAATACAGCCCCAATGAGACTAAAATCTTGGTAAGTTGCAATAAGGATAAAAAAGACATCCTTATCACTGTACAAGACCAAGGTAACGGCATTGATGAATCTAAAAGCGAAAAGCTAACCCAAACCTTTTTTCGTATGGATCGCAAACATAATGGTATAGGGCTTGGTTTAAGTATTGTTAATCGTATTGCTAAATTACATCAAAGCCTATTTACCTTAAAAAATAGAACAGATAATGCAAAAGGTGTTATTGCAGAATTCAGGATGACTGCTTCACTTCATCAACTAAACGAGTAATTAATCGATTATCGCTATTCTCTTTAACAATTGAGTTTAAAAAACGTTGCCAAGTTCGTTCAATTTTCGCTTTAGCAAAAAAAGAAATGTAATTAGCAATAGGGATAAGCGTCGAATTACCAATATTATCAATAATAATCAAACGACTTTTATCAGCACTTAAGCGCTGAAACAAGATATTCTTGCTTTTTATTGTCATAGTAATAATACGGTTTTTTAATAAAGCCGATTTTAAATTTTTTAATGAAATCACTAAATCAGCATAATATTGTTGTGTTAACTTTTCATCAGAAAGGTATTTCTCAAGTGATGTCGCTGTTTTTCCATCATAATCACGGATAAGTTCAAAAACATGACCTTGACCATAATTGGTTAACACCGAGCCATAATATTTAGCTAACGCTTCAAATGAAATATTGCGCCTGATCAGATGTTTATAATAGGCAATTTCGCGGTTAGTTTCCTCTTCGGCACCATCATTATAATTTACTTTAATACACTTATTAAGATCACTAGGATAATGATAACATTTACGATGCAATCCTTTGTTAATATAATCTTTTTCTGAAAGTTGAATAGTTTTGTTCATTTGTATAAATATTGTGTTATTTAATGTTGATTTTAAGTTTATCAGTAAGGCTTCTTTCTCGCCATGATTTTTTATTTTCACTCTAGCACTTTTATATTATTTCTGTATAATATCGCCACCCACGTTACGACAACGTTTTTCCCAATGTTGTTTTAGGTTGTGTGCATTAATATAACCACTTGAAGGGGTGTGTTGATTAATAGTAACAATCAAAAAGTGTAAATAAATCAACTGATTTATTAACGTGAGATTAATTAAAAATTGGATAATTACGAATGAGTACTTTTTCAGCTAAACCAGAAACAGTTAAACGCGACTGGTACGTTGTTGATGCAGCAGGTAAAACGTTAGGTCGTTTAGCTACTGAAATCGCAAGCCGTTTGCGTGGTAAACACAAAGCAGAATACACACCACATGTTGATACAGGTGATTATATTATCGTTATCAATGCAGAAAAAGTTGCTGTAACAGGCAAAAAACGCACTGATAAGATCTATTATCGTCACACGGGTTACATCGGTGGGCTAAAAGAAGCGACTTTTAAAGAAATGATTGAACGTCATCCTGAACAAGTCATCGAGATTGCTGTAAAAGGCATGTTACCGAAAGGTCCTCTTGGTCGTGCAATGTACCGTAAACTAAAAGTTTATGCTGGTAATGAGCACAATCATGCGGCACAACAACCGCAAGTATTAGATATTTAAGGGGATAGAAGATGGCTGATAATCAATATTACGGTACAGGTCGCCGCAAAAGTTCTGCTGCTCGTGTATTTATCAAACCAGGTAGTGGTAACATCGTTATTAACAAACGTTCATTAGAGCAATACTTTGGTCGTGACACAGCTCGTATGGTTGTTATGCAACCGTTAGAGTTAGTTGAAATGACTGACAAACTTGATCTTTACATCACTGTTAAAGGTGGTGGTATTTCAGGTCAAGCTGGTGCAATTCGTCACGGTATTACTCGTGCATTAATGGAGTATGACGAAACTTTACGCTCAGCGTTACGTCAAGCAGGTTTTGTTACTCGTGATGCTCGTCAAGTTGAACGTAAAAAAGTGGGTCTACGCAAAGCGCGTCGTCGTCCACAATTCAGCAAGCGTTAATACAACTTTACAAAAGTTCTCAAAACCCGGCCAAGGCTGGGTTTTTTTTCGTAAATACATCCACATAACTAAAAACACTATTTTCATTGGAATTAGCTTATATAGTAAAAAGCATTTTCTATTAAAACGTATATACCACCTGATATCTTATTGCCATAAAACAGTTTCTTAAAATAAAGATAACAATAAAATTCATTTTTTTAACAAATTTGTTATTCAATTTGTTAGAATAGTAATCAATGAAGCTTATTTTAATTTTTCATATTTGGAGTGAATATGGTTGTTGCTGTTAATAAACGTTCTGTGATGACATTATTTTGTGATACAACAGATATTTACGGGCATCAGATTCGTTTTGTGCTGGCAGAAAAAGGGGTAACTGCGGAAATTGAGTTTGTAACGGCAGATAATTTACCTCAAGAATTATTGGATCTTAATCCATATGGTTCAATCCCAACATTAATTGATCGCGATCTAACGTTATATGAACCACATATAGCATTAGAATATCTTGATGAACGTTTTCCCCACCCACCATTAATGCCTGTTTATCCTATTGTTCGTGCTAACTCTCGATTAACAATGTATCGCATCAAAAAAGAGTGGTATAGTGCTTATGAAACTATTGTTAATGATCCTAGTAGTAATGAAGCACAGCTCGCACGTAAAAATTTACTTGATGATCTTGTTTCTATTTCGGTCATATTTAAAGAAAAGCCTTATTTTATGAGTGATGATTTTACGCTAAGTGATTGCTATTTTGCTCCATTATTATGGCGTTTACCGGTGCTTGGTATTGAGTTACCTAAAGTTGCTGAAAAAAATTATTTGGCATATATGGCACGAATTTTTGAACGACCAGCTTTCATTAATTCATTAACAGAAGACGAAAAAAAGATAAGATCATAATAATAATTTTATCTGACTTGTAATAATCGTAGACAAGGTGGCTTTTTATGGAACTTGAGCAAATGACTCCTCGCCGGCCTTATTTATTTAGGGCTTTTTATGACTGGATTCTAGATAATGAATTAACACCTTATATTGTGGTTAATACTTCGAAATATGGTGTGATAGTTCCTCAAGAGTTCATTCAAAATAATCAAATTGTATTAAATATTGCTCCTCATTCTGTAGGTCAATATTGTGCAACGAACGAACAAGTAGAATTTAATGCTCGTTTTTCGGGTGTCCCTCAACACATTGTTGTACCGATGGCGGCTATTGAAGCAATTTATGCGCGTGAAAATGGCATTGGTATGGGATTTGAAGATGAACCGCAGTATCATCAAGACCAATGCGAAACTCCACCTCAACAACCGAAACCAAAAACTAATCCATTTCGTGTTGTAAAATAGCTATTTTATTTGTTATTACGCCCATGCACATATTAATAAATGGGCGACATAATATTAATTAGTGTAAAAATATCACTACATTTAACTAAATTGATTCTACTACTTTTGATAAAGGTTAGCTTGTTTTTTTATGTATACTTATGTAACTACACCTTAAAATAGTGCATATAAAAATAGAAAATTCTCTATAATAAAATGAATAGAATTCAATTATGAAAAAATTTCCCATCACAAAATCATATCTATTATAAAAAAGCTGTGTGAATACCCCAAGCTTAGTACACAACTCACGTAGAAAATCATGCTGCTTGTTTTAGTGTTTTATACTCAATCGGTGTCATGTTATTTAACGCCTCATGCGGTCTTTCGGTGTTATAAATGGTTAGCCATTCTTCGGTTACCTTTCTTGCTTGTTCTAGATTATTAAATAGATATAAATCAAGTACCTCAGTGCGATAGGTACGGTTAAATCGTTCAATATAGCCATTTTGATAAGGCTACCAGGCTGGATATAATCAATGGTTATATCATGTGATTTAGCCCAATTTATAAAGGTTTTTCCTGTAAATTCTGGCCCATTATCGACCCGTATTTTTAATGGATACCCATGATATTCGGCCAGTTTATCCAAATAACGAGTCACTCTACCTGCGGGTAAGCTTACTGCAATATCAATACCTAACGCCTCACGATTAAAGTCATCGATAACATTGAATGTCCTAAAGCGACGTTGATTACGACTACTGTCACTCATAAAATCCATTGACCAACATTCACCTTGTTTATTGGGGACTAATAACCTTTCCGGACATCGTGGAGGAATGCGTTTTTTACGCTTTACCCTGAGATTAAGCTTTAATTCACAATACACCCGATATACCCGTTTATGATTCCATTGATAGCCGAGCTTTCTGATACGATTAAAACATTTAGGAAAGCCCCAGCGTAAATGCCGGTCTGTGATAGCATTCAACACCGAAACAATCACCGAGTCATCCTGCAACTTAGGTTGATAATAGTAAGCACAACGGCTTAAGCCAACAATAGCACAACTCATAACAATAGTAACCGAATGATTTTGTTGTAGTTGCTGTGCCCACGTTTTACGTGCCTTGGTGGGCACTAAAGCTTTTTTATGATTTCTTCCTGAAGCTGGGATTTTAAGCTCAGTTCGGCAAACATCTGCTTAAGCTTACGGTTTTCCGCTTCTAGCTCTTTTAAGCGTTTAATATCCGACGTTTCCATACCGCCGTATTTTTCTCGCCATTTATAGAAAGTTGAATTACCCATGCCCTATTTACGGCACAGTTCTTTAACGGGAATACCCGCTTCAGCTTCTTTTAAAATAGCGACGATTTGATGTTCAGTCATTTTTTTCATCATTAAATCCTCTTTTACTTTTATCATAGAGAATTTTCTACTTTTTTGCTGTACTATTTTAGGGGATAGTTACACAACAACAAAAAGAGGTTATTGAAGCGGAATTAGATAAAAACGGTATAACCGACCCCTATCATCGAGACTTTGCCATGAAAAAATTGGACGAAGCCCTTGAGCATGTCAAATCAAACTGGCAACTTGAAAAAGAGCAACGCATTAAACCGTCACTGTGGTGGAAAGAAGTGGCACAGGCACAAGCTCAAAACCCAACCGCAAACACTGATGCCAATACCCCTAAACTGTCCAATCTATCCGCAGACGGCAAGGCGTGGTTTATTCATCCGGTGGCGATGATAGATTACTTCCCTAAAAGCGAGATTCTTTTTCAGAAAGGGGATAAGCATGAGGTTATTCGGGAAATTAATATCCGCCTTGCAGGTTTTGGTGGCAATGTACCAACCGATGAATTTACTGAAAGAACAGAAAGGATGATAAAACAGTTTCAACGTGATTATATGCAAGTTGAGGAAACTGGCGTTGTGGATATACAAGTTATACAAGCAATTGATAGATTTCAAGATGAGTATTCAATAGATTCATTTTTTACACAGGCTCAATGCCAATGTTCAACTTTTAAAAATCTGACTGAGCCAACTTGTAATGGTTTTGGGCTTAATAAAACTAATAATGGAAAAACAGGTGCTAATTATGCCTATGGGATTGAATATCCAGGCTTACATCGGACTTTGTTTTGGGTATTAAGAAGTATTATGTTTTATATTGATTCAGATGAACGATATCAACACTTGACTGTAGAAATCGTATCTTCTGGTTATCGATGTTGGGCTGATAATATTTATAATAATCGAAAAAGTACTAACCATATGGGTAAAGCGCTTGATATCCATGTCATTAAAAAAGAAAAAGCAAAATCTGAACACAGTAGAGATGAAAGGATCAATTGTTGTGATTTAGTTCGCGATATTTTAACTGAAAAAACAAATGCCGAATACAGATGGTTTCATTCTAATGGTATTGCTTTAGAGAATAGCTATACAAGATACCATCCAACAAGAGGACGTGACAATTAAAGTATAGCGAGCGTTTGGGCTCATTATGATGTTCGGGTTTTTGAGAGTAAATTTTTGGAAAATCAGTTTTTTGTCAAAACAGCAAAAGATATCAATGGTAAATATTTACAAGAGTTAGTTAAAAATTTAGGAAGCTAATAACATGTTTGGATTTTATTTTTATATAATAAAAAAATATATATCGTTAGCAAAACTTGTTTGTTTATTATATGTTTTTTTGAATTTTTCATATACTTATGCAAAAGATATTAATCAAGCTTATTGGGTTTTAGATAAATATATTGAAAATAATTATCTAATGAAAAAAGATAGTTATAACCCTAATTATTTGAATAATTTACGAGTTAAGCTAGTTAATAATATCATTTATATTAATAATAACCAGTATAATGTCAGCGTACATCGAACATCTGATTTATCCCAATTGCTCACAAAAAATCTAATTGAAAATCCAATTATCAACGAATTTATTTTACCGAATGGTGATGTAAATTATTTACAATTCGATGATGTTTTAGATGTTGATTTAGCTAAATTATTATTGCCAAAGCATAGATTGATTTTTGGAAATGATCAGTTATTATTTATCAATGAATCTTTTGTTGCATCTTTTTTAAAACCCCAAAACAAGTATTCATTTCAAAAATTAAGTAATAAATTTCCCTCATTAGATTTACCAATTAATTCTAAAAGATCAGCGAAATTCATTCAGGATGAGAATTATTATAATTATCCTCAAAATATATCAAGAAGTTTTGCATACTATTTAAACTTATTCGATAACGATAGTTTATATGAACAGTTAAATAATTATTTAATTGATTTAAATGGAATAAAGCTACCTCAAATTAATAATGTGATAAATCCAATTTTAATAACTGGCACACAAGAAAATGAAGAGCAAATAATTTATCTTTACCTTTTATCAGAACAATATGATTTTTTAGATAAGATAATATTAAAAAATTATTATGGCGCAACAAGAGATGAGGCAACAAATATGTATCCAGCCGGTTTTGGTGGTTACAATATAGACAAAAACTATTCCATTGAACGCCAACAACGCTTTGAAGATGAAACAATAGAAATACAACATTTTCAAATTACAAAAGAAGGAAAGTTTCAAGAAATACCGGTTACGTCTAATTGCTATAGCAAATGGGCTACTAAAGAT
>NZ_LZGW01000033.1 GCF_001690275.1 Gilliamella sp. WF3-4
AAAATTCTCTATGATAAAAGTAAAAGAGGATTTAATTATGAAAAAAATGACTGAACATCAAATCGTCGCTATTTTAAAAGAAGCAGAGGCAGGTGTACCCGTTAAAGAGTTGTGCCGTACATATGGAATGGGTAATTCAACTTTCTATAAATGGCGAGAAAAATACAGCGGAATGGAAACGTCGGATATCAAACGCTTAAAGGAGCAGGAGGCTGAAAACCGCAAGCTTAAGCAGATGTTTGCCGAACTGAGCTTAAAATCCCAGCTTCAGGAAGAAATCATAAAAAAGCTTTAGTGCCAACTGGGGCACGTAAAACGTGGGCACAGCAACTACAACAAAATCATTTGGTTACTATTGCTATGAGTTGTGCCATTGTTGGCTTAAGCCGTTGTGCTTACTATTATCAACCTAAGTTGCAGGATGATTCCGTGATTATTTCGGTGTTGAATACTATCACAGACCGGCATTTACGCTGGGGCTTTCCTAAATGTTTTCATCGTGTAACTACCCCCTAAAATAGTACAGCAAAAAAGTAGAAAATTCTCTATGATAAAAGTAAAAGAGGATTTAATTATGAAAAAAATGACTGAACATCAAATCGTCGCTATTTTAAAAGAAGCAGAGGCAGGTGTACCCGTTAAAGAGTTGTGCCGTACATATGGAATGGGTAATTCAACTTTCTATAAATGGCGAGAAAAATACAGCGGAATGGAAACGTCGGATATCAAACGCTTAAAGGAGCAGGAGGCTGAAAACCGCAAGCTTAAGCAGATGTTTGCCGAACTGAGCTTAAAATCCCAGCTTCAGGAAGAAATCATAAAAAAGCTTTAGTGCCAACTGGGGCACGTAAAACGTGGGCACAGCAACTACAACAAAATCATTTGGTTACTATTGCTATGAGTTGTGCCATTGTTGGCTTAAGCCGTTGTGCTTACTATTATCAACCTAAGTTGCAGGATGATTCCGTGATTATTTCGGTGTTGAATACTATCACAGACCGGCATTTACGCTGGGGCTTTCCTAAATGTTTTCATCGTGTAACTACCCCCTAAAATAGTACAGCAAAAAAGTAGAAAATTCTCTATGATAAAAGTAAAAGAGGATTTAATTATGAAAAAAATGACTGAACATCAAATCGTCGCTATTTTAAAAGAAGCAGAGGCAGGTGTACCCGTTAAAGAGTTGTGCCGTACATATGGAATGGGTAATTCAACTTTCTATAAATGGCGAGAAAAATACAGCGGAATGGAAACGTCGGATATCAAACGCTTAAAGGAGCAGGAGGCTGAAAACCGCAAGCTTAAGCAGATGTTTGCCGAACTGAGCTTAAAATCCCAGCTTCAGGAAGAAATCATAAAAAAGCTTTAGTGCCAACTGGGGCACGTAAAACGTGGGCACAGCAACTACAACAAAATCATTTGGTTACTATTGCTATGAGTTGTGCCATTGTGGGTTTAAGTCGTTGTGCTTACTATTATCAACCTAAGTTGCAGGATGACTCGGTGATTGTTTCGATGTTGAATGCTATCACAGACCGGCATTTACGCTGGGGCTTTCCTAAATGTTTTCATCGTATCAGAAAGCTTGGCTATCAATGGAATCATAAACGGGTATATCGGGTGTATTGTGAATTAAAGCTTAATCTCAGGGTAAAGCGTAAAAAACGCATTCCTCCACGATGTCCGGAAAGGTTATTAGTCCCCAATAAACAAGGTGAATGTTGGTCAATGGATTTTATGAGTGACAGTAGCCGTAATCAACGTCGCTTTAGAACATTCAATGTCATCGATGACTTTAATCGTGAGGCGTTAGGGATTGATATTGCAGTAAGCTTACCCGCAGGAAGGATTACCCGTTACTTAGATAAACTGGCCGAATATCATGGGTATCCATTAGAAATACGGGTTGATAATGGGCCAGAATTTACAGGAAAAACCTTTACCAACTGGGCTAAATTACATGGTATAACCATTGATTATATCCAGCCCGGTAGCCCTTATCAAAATGGCTATATTGAACGATTTAACCGTACCTATCGCACTGAGGCACTTGATTTATATCTATTTAATAATCTAGAACAAGCAAGAAAGGTAACCGAAGAATGGCTAACCATTTATAACACCGAAAGACCGCATGAGGCATTAAATAACATGACATTGATTGAGTATAAAACACTAAAACAAGCAGCATGATTTTCTACGTGAGTTGTGTACTAAGTTTGGGGTATTTACAATTTATTTACAGCGTCATTTTTCTCGTTGCTTAGCAAGGCCAATAAGTTTGTCTAGGCTAATTAAAGAATTCATTACATTATTTTGACAAACACTTTCATCATTTTGATAGATATCTTCATCATCTTGATATGTATCTTCTCTTGTAACCCATATGAGCCAAGCTTTAACTGCTAAATATTCTTCAATGGTTAATGTTGCCCAGCGTTCAAATAGATGGCTCTCAGACAGTATTTTTTCAAAATCCATAATCCAAAATACGATTTTATTTATAACAAAATCTTTAATCCTTGCCTTTTGTTTCCCTATAGCTCTTGCTTTAGCTAAAGCCTCAGCTCTGGCCATAGCTCTTGCTTTAGCTCTTACTTTAGCTCTGGTTCTACCTAAAGCTATATCTATAGCTTTAGCTTTAGCCTCAGCTTCAGCCTCAGCTCTAACTATAGCTTCATCTTCAGCTATAGCTATATCCATAGCTTTCGCTGAAGTAATAAGTAACCCAGGTAAATAATAAGCATAGGCTGATGGAGTAAATACATATAAAGCATCATCATAGTTTACGTATATATCAAGAGTGATATCTTGCCAATTCTTACCCA
The DNA here is from genome assembly GCF_001690275.1 of Gilliamella sp. WF3-4. Taxonomy (GTDB): domain Bacteria; phylum Pseudomonadota; class Gammaproteobacteria; order Enterobacterales; family Orbaceae; genus Gilliamella; species Gilliamella apicola_C. The sequence continues at coordinate 2,829 of NZ_LZGW01000033.1, forward strand.
AAAATTGTTTTAGCGCTATTTCATCATCAGGCATTATTATTGTTGCAGTTTCAAAACTTAATTCCCACATATCTTTCGGACGCTCTCGCCAAGAAAATGCCTCCGTTATTTTATTGAATAATATTTTTTCATATATAACTTCATATTTTTCCTGTTCAGGTGCTATTACCTTTTTCATCTTCGAAGCTCCTTTTTTAATTTATCACCAATTTTATAACATCTTTTTATTTCACTATCTATCTGATTGATCTTCACCAAAATATTTGGACTGGCTATACTAATTAGTACCCGTTTTATCAGGTTATTGTTACGATAAACAAAAAAACAAAAGAAATCACCCATGACAAATCGCATTTCAAGAAGAAAAAAACGCCGTTTTACTTACCAATTAAAAAAAAACAGATGGTGATTCTATATCAACATGCTAAAAAATAAACGAATATTGTTGCTGAGTATTGCATCACTAAATCCGCATTAAATAAGTGGATAAAGCAATATCAAACCACTGCCTATTGTTTAAACTCTGCACTAAATTTTTTGATACATAATATGTTCTCCTATGATTTGTACTATTTTAGGGGGATATTTAAAC
>NZ_LZGW01000034.1 GCF_001690275.1 Gilliamella sp. WF3-4
CTTGCCGTCTGCGGATAGATTGGACAGTTTAGGGGTATTGGCATCAGTGTTTGCGGTTGGGTTTTGAGCTTGTGCCTGTGCCACTTCTTTCCACCACAGTGACGGTTTAATGCGTTGCTCTTTTTCTATTTTCCAATTAGTTTGAATATATTTAAACGCTTCGTCCACCAACTTGAAGGCATAATCACGTAGGTAAGGTTGGGTGATGCCGAGCTCGTTTAAGCCTGCTTCAATCATCTCTTTTTTCTGTTGTCTTTCTTCTTCAAACAAGTCATCAACTTCGTTCCATTTGCTTAATGCTTCATCGGCATACCATTCACTTTCATATTTGACCAGTAAATGCCCTATCAGCTCTGCGGCCCAACTTCTGCGTAGCGCTTCCTTTAAATCCCTTTCTGTAAAAGTAGGTGGCGGTAGACCTTTTTTTCGTTGTGTTGAATATATCAGTGTTCCTGTCAAAATTTGGTGTAATGCGTGCATCGCTGGCGTGTAATCTTCTAAATCCAATTTCGCCACTTTATTTTTGCCAATCTTGTTAGATAATTCACCTATCGAGGCTTTTTCTTCTATCGTTTCAAACCCAGGCCAGTGCCATGGGCTACACCGTTTGATATGTGCTTGCGCATTGTCTTTTATATTGACCCAACCGTGTATCATTAGGCTTTGCTTATCCAGTGCTGTCACTTTTACCCATGTTGTGTTGTCTTCATCTATCGCTATCAAGCCGTCATGCGCTAATGCATTGAGCGATAGGGTGCGTGAGCTTAATACCGTATTTTTGTCTTCCTCTGTAGGGATGTTCGCTAATGATAACGGAAAATCATGCCAATAACTTGCGCTTGAATTGAGTTGACCATCTTTGCCTTGAAGGTGTAATACATTATCTAATTCTATCCAGTACGGCTTGTTTTCAAGCGTAAAACGAATTGTAAAAAAATCCTCATTATTCGCGGGCTCAGAATAGACGCTCGGTAGCCTCGTATCTTGTTCTTTTCCGCCACTAACTAACTCAACTTTATCGGGGATATCTTCCTCGGTTAATTCAGGATAACGTGAATGGTACATTAGCATTAAATACTTTTTCTCGCTCGCCGTTAAGGTGTACGATTGCGATGCGTCTTTTTTCGCCGGTATTTTTCCATTAATACCATTAACTACCTTGCCAATCTCCGTGCCGAATACTGACTGCGCGTTTGAAGTATAAAAAAATCTTGCGGGAAGATTAAAGGTATAGACCGGCTTGATTTTAATATAGTAGTTTTCGGTATTATCGGTAAAATGAATCCCCACGCCAGGGCTTAAACAACCTGCTGGTTTAGCAGCTTTAACTAATTGGGCCTCTTTTTCAACTAATATGATTGTCTTTTCACTTTCCGGAAGCTTGTCCGCTAAGGAGCGGGTTTTAGTGATAAACGCGGGCAAATCATCACAAGTCAATAATTCAATGTGTGCCATTGGCGGTAATTGCTTGTCTAATGCACGTTTCATCGTAGATAATGGGGCAACTTTAGGCTCGTCAAAACGTTCGGATTGGCTGACATTATGGCCAATGTAACCTATAAAGTCGCCTTTATCGATTGGCACCGGCGCTTTTAATACCACCACTTTATCTAATTTTTCAGGTTTAAGTTGGGTCACTATCAGTGAGGTTAATTTGACATACCCCTTATGTGGCGCTTCATCCCCACCATTTTCAACAACCAAAACTGCCGGCACAGTACAATTACCAATTTTACAGATTTTAGCATAACCATTTTCTTGCCCATCAAATTCAAAAGTCGCCGTTTTTGGCAAATAAGTTAACTTTTGGCTGTCATTCGCAGTGCCATAGATAGCAATACCTTTGATTTCTACTTCTGGTTTGCCCACCTTTTTATTATCTTCTCGACAGATTTCATAATCCTTATTGGTTTCTGCGGTTTTTCCTGTCGGTCTATCATTTGCTGTTGTGCCAATATCTTTATGCCAAACATAACCCGTAATATTGCTCAATTCATGTTGAAAGCCATCTGGTGTTACCACCGCCCCTGCGGTTATCGACACAATTTTATACCAACCAGACATACCGCTTTTTTGTTCACCTAAACGAACTTTACTGCCTTTAAGCAATAACCCCACAACCTTTGTGTTTTTTCCATTTTCGCGTATCACGCTGCCAGCAATGGTGTCTGCGTTTTTCTCATCCACTTCTCCGGCTTTCGCTTGCCAATAATGGGGATAAGTAACCTGACTATCGCTTTCTTGTTCTTTTTGCTGATAACCATACCAATCGAGTTGATGCATATATAAACTGTATAAGGTTATTGAGGGTGGCGTGTCGGTTGCTTTTGCGACTTTAGGCATTTGTAACTGGTGTCTGACTAAGGTAAAGCCCGTTGAAAAATAAGCCACTT
>NZ_LZGW01000035.1 GCF_001690275.1 Gilliamella sp. WF3-4
TGCCTTTATTTTGTTGCTACTATTTTGGGAAGTATATTAACAGTTGGTTCTTTTATAATGATTTTTTGGTTCAATGATTCTGAAATTGGTGACAAACTAACAATAATGGGGATAATTGGTTTTATTACTTGTTGTGTCGCTTTATATCTATCTATTCCTGAATTCTACCAAAATGCTTTCTCCCGCCGTGGTAGCCCCATTATATTTAACCGTAAAACGGGTAAAGTCTATGTTAACGAAAGTTACTTTTTTAACTTTAAGTTTTTACGCCATCCTGCAGTATTTTTACAACCGAAAAAACGCCGAATAAAAGAGTATGATTGGGATGATTTGCATGGTGTTATTATCCATAATATGTCGCGTAATGCTTTAAGCTCGACTGTGTTAATGGTGTGCCAACCCGATACGCATCAAGTGATTGATCATATCATGCTAGATCCTGCCCGAGCAGGCGCTGGTAGTACATTTGTTTGGGGATGGATCAATAGTTTTATGTTTTTTTGTGATGTTGCCAATATTGATGATGGTGAATATAAGTCAGATCAAGAGGCGGAATTTAAAGCCCATAGGATTGACGGCCAAGGCTGGCCCGAATGGATGGTAGAAGCATTTAATGCTACATCATTAGAAGAGCTCGCCGGAATTAAACAACGGCACAATATAACGCAATAGCCCAAAAGCCGTTGCAGTTTGGCAAGCATGGGCAAAGTGGTATAGCAATCTAATTTTACCGGTATTGAAAAAATTGAAGTGAAAAAAACTGATTCTAACCAGCCAGATAGTGACTTAACGCTGATAACCTGGGTAGCGGGCACCTTTGCTTATGATCTAATAAATAACTATCAAATCAATATCAGCCCTAATGGACAAGATGATGGCGAAATTCCGCTCATCATTAACCGAATCAGTAACCAATTTCATGAAGAATAAATAAAAGGAGAATAAAATGCCATCAAAATACCGTCCACAAATTTTTGGTTGGTTTGGTGATTTGGATAAAGGTCCACGTTCAGTGTCCCTGCATGACGATCGCTTAAGCTATGCCAATAATAACTATTGTGCCTTTATTCGCCAGGATCTCAATGATCAGATTTTTTATACCTGCCTTTACTTTGTTGCTATTATTTTGGGGAGTATATTAGTAGTCGGATCTTGTACATTTATTATGGATTATGATCATCCTGATAGCGGTAGCATGCTTTGTTTTATAGGAGTTGGTGGCGTTATTACTTGCTGTGCTGCTTTATATCTATCCATTCCTGAATTCTATCAAAACGCTTTTTCCCATCGTGGTAGTCCCATTATATTTAACCGTAAAACGGGTAAAGTCTATGTTAACGAAAGTTACTTTTTTAACTTTAAAATATTACGCCATCCTGCAGTATTTTTACAACCGAAAAAACGCCGAATAAAAGAGTATGATTGGGATGATTTGCATGGTGTTATTATTCATAATATGTCGCGTAATGCTTTGAGCTCGACCGTGCTAATGGTGTGCCAACCCGGTACGCATCAAGTGATTGATCATATTATGCTAGATCCTATTCGCGCGGGCGCTGGTAGTACATTTGTTTGGGGATGGATCAATAGTTTTATGGTGTATTATAAATCTGCCAATATCGATGACGGTGAATATAAATCAGATCAAGAAGCGGAATTTAAAGCCCATAGGATTGACGGCCAAGGCTGGCCCGAATGGATGGTAGAAGCATTTAATGCTACATCATTAGAAGAGCTCGCCGGAATTAAACAACGGCACAATATAACGCAATAGCCCAAAAGCCGTTGCAGTTTGGCAAGCATGGGCAAAGCGGCATGGCAATCTAATTTTACCGATATTGAAAAAATTGAAGTAAAACAAACCGATTCTAACCAGCCAAGTAGTGATCTAACGCTGATAACCTGGGTAGCGGGCACCTTTGCTTATGATCTAATAAATAACTACCAAATCAATATCAGCCCTAATGGACAAGATGATGGCGAAATTCCGCTCATCATTAACCGAAGCAGGAAGAATAAATAAAAGGAGAATAAAATGCCATCAAAATATCGTCCACAAATTTTTGGTTGGTTTGGTGATCTAGATAAAGGCCCACGTTTAGTGCCCCTGCATGACGATCGCTTAAGCTATGCCAATAATAACTACTGTGCCTTTATTCGTAAGATTCCTTCTGATCAGATTCTTTATTTGTGTTTATCTATATCATTAATTTTAATGTTTATGGTCTTAGTCTTTTTTAGTTTTGATTTTTTTTCAATATTACTAAAAAAATCTGAATTAAAGATTTTTTTTATAGTATTATTTGGCATGTTATTAAGTTCATTTGTTATCTATTCATATGCACTTCCAGAGTTCTATCAAAACGCTTTTTCCCATCGTGGTAGCCCCATTATATTTAACCGTAAAACGGGTAAAGTCTATGTTAACGAAAGTGACTTTTTTAACTTTAAAATATTACGCCATCCTGCAGTATTTTTACAACCGAAAAAACGCCGAATAAAAGAGTATGATTGGGATGATTTGCATGGTGTTATTATCCATAATATGTCGCGTAATGCTTTAAGCTCGACCGTGTTAATGGTGTGCCAACCCGGTACGCATCAAGTGATTGATCATATTATGCTAGATCCTGCCCGAGCAGGCGCTGGTAGTACATTTGTTTGGGGATGGATCAACAGTTTTATGGTGTATTATAAATCAGCCAATATCAATGATGGTGAATACCGATCAGATCAAGAGGCGGAATTTAAAGCACATAGGATTGACGGCCAAGGCTGGCCCGAATGGATGGTAGAAGCATTTAATGCTACATCATTAGAAGAGCTCGCCGAAATTAAACAACGGCACAATATAACGCAATAGCCCAAAAGCCGTTGCAGTTTGGCAAGCATGGGCAAAGTGGTATAGCAATCTAATTTTACCGATATTGAAAAAATTGAAGTAAAAAAAACCGATTCTAACCAGCCAGGTAGTGATCTAACGCTGATAACCTGGGTAGCGGGCACCTTTGCTTATGATCTAATAAATAACTATCAAATCAATATCTGCCCTAATGGACAAGATGATGGCGAAATTCCGCTCATCATTAACCGAAGCAGGAAGAATAAATAAAAGGAGAATAAAATGTCATCAAAATACCGTCCACAAATTTTTGGTTGGTTTGGTGATCTAGATAAAGGCCCACGTTTAGTGCCCCTGCATGACGATCGCTTAAGCTATGCCAATAATAACTACTGTGCCTTTATTCGTAAGATTCCTTCTGATCAGATTCTTTATTTGTGTTTATCTATATCATTAATTTTAATGTTTATGGTCTTAGTCTTTTTTAGTTTTGATTTTTTTTCAATATTACTAAAAAAATCTGAATTAAAGATTTTTTTTATAGTATTATTTGGCATGTTATTAAGTTCATTTGTTATCTATTCATATGCACTTCCAGAGTTCTATCAAAACGCTTTTTCCCATCGTGGTAGCCCCATTATATTTAACCGTAAAACGGGTAAAGTCTATGTTAACGAAAGTGACTTTTTTAACTTTAAAATATTACGCCATCCTGCAGTATTTTTACAACCGAAAAAACGCCGAATAAAAGAGTATGATTGGGATGATTTGCATGGTGTTATTATCCATAATATGTCGCGTAATGCTTTAAGCTCGACCGTGTTAATGGTGTGCCAACCCGGTACGCATCAAGTGATTGATCATATTATGCTAGATCCTGCCCGAGCAGGCGCTGGTAGTACATTTGTTTGGGGATGGATTAATAGTTTTATGGTGTATTATAAATCAGCCAATATT
>NZ_LZGW01000036.1 GCF_001690275.1 Gilliamella sp. WF3-4
GATTATGAATTGCTACATAGTGGTGACTTTGATTATGAAATGAATGATATTCCTTATACTTATCACGGTAAGCCTTTTACTGGTTTATTTTATGATTACTCTTCAGGATTTGTATTAGGTGAATCACTATGTATTAACGGTTGGATTGTAAAAGATATTAGTTATCATCCTGATGGTACAGGTCGAATAAAAAGGTACGAAGAAAAACATATTGATATTACCGAAACAACTGGCGATAGAACTTGGTATCTGGAGTGGGAAAATAATGCATGTAAAAGGATTGAATCACGCTATTTAGATTATGCAGAAACAGATCATTCAGGTAATTTAGAATTACATTTCAATGAACAAGAACAGATTAAACAAGCAATTATTGAGGGTGATTATGCTTATGTCTCATTATTAGTGCCTCGAGATGATCTTGGTCTTGATTTTAAAACCTTTGATGATTTATTGGCAAAACAGAATATTTTTGCCGATAACCTCTCTATCTGGTCAATTGAGGATTCATTATTTAACCAATGGTTAGATCGTGGACTGTTAAATCAGGTTAAGCAATTAGAGTTATGCTATGCAAATATAGAACTTTCAACCATTGGAAGATTGGCTGAATTACCTGCTTTACAAACATTAAATTATCGAGAATCTTCCGTATATAAAACGAATCTCGTTTATGCTGAAAAACAAAAACAGCAATATCGAGCACAAGCGCTTGCCTTATTTGCCCTACAACAAAATAGTAATATCAAAATAACCTTTAATGACGGCAGAATCGATTATTTTCAAGAATTCTTACCCGATGATTTAAAACATCAACTAACTTAATAGATTAAAAATCATGATTGAATCATCGTTGCTTGATATGCAAAGCCAAATTCAAAAATGAAATTATAAAATGAATTTAAATGAAGAATTATTAGAACTATTAAGAGAAAATGCTAAAAAAGGTAAAGAGATTAATTTTTTAATAAAGTTAATCAAGGATAGAGTTGATTCTAGTGACTTTAATTCTTTTCTTGTAATAAATTACTTTATGCAAGCGTATCATTTATCTTTTTGTCAAATAAAAGAGTTACCAGGTGCTTTTTGTATGGGAGGAGGCGTATACTCTGATGAGGAAATCAATGCACTTATTTATCCACATATAAAGAAAAGTTTATAACAATCATATTGCCTTTTTGTAATTGGATACAGCAAAAATATAACCTATACTAAATCTTGAACACTAGGTGTTGATAATATAAAAAGATTAAGGTTCCCATATGATGAAAGTCAGAATAGAACTGAATCAACTAGAAAAGCGCAGTAATTACTACTTTTATAACGATACGCCATTTAATGGCGAAGCTTACGATCATCGAGATAATCAACTTTATCAGGTATACGAAATTACCGACGGTATTATTACAGGTAGTCGAGATTATGGTGTTTTTGAAGCCAATGGTATGATAAAGGTCGATTATGAATTGTTACATAGCGGTGACTTTGATTATGAAATGAACGACATCCGTTATTCTTATCAAGGAAAACCATTTACAGGTTTATGTTATCAATATAGTTTTGGTTTTGTACAAGTCGAACATTTGTGTATTGATGGTTGGTTTGTTAAAACTATCGGTTATTATCCCGATGGTACAGGTCGAATAAAAAGATACGAAGAAAAACAAATTGATATTACCGAAACAACTGGTGATAGAGAGTGGTTATTGGAGTGGGAAAATAATGTATGTAAAAGGATTGAATCACGCTATTTAGATTATGCAGAAACAGATCATTCAGGTAATATAAAATTATATTTCAACGATCAAAAACAAATCAGCCGAGCAATTATTGAGGATGATTATGTTTATGTTTCCTTATTAGTACCTAGAGATGATTTAGGTCTTGATTTTAAAACCTTTGATGATTTATTGGCAAAACAGGATATTTTTGCCGATAACCTCTCTATCTGGTCAATTGAGGATTCATTATTTAACCAACTGTTAGATCGCGGGCTCTTAAATCAAATAACGCAGTTAGAGTTATCCTACACAAATATTGAATATTCTACCTTTGCTAGATTAGCTCAATTACCTTCTTTACAGACATTAAAATGTAAAGAATCTTCCGTCTATAAAATAGACCTCGTTGCTGCCGAAAAACAAAAACAGCAATATCAAGCGCAAGCACTCGCATTATTTGCCCTACAACAAAATAGCAATATAAAAATAACCTTTAATGACGGCAGAATCGATTATTTTCAAGAATTCTTACCCGATGATTTAAAACAACAGCTTACTTAACAGATTAAAAAATCATGATAGTCAGAATAGAACTCAATCAACTAGAAAAGCGCAGTAATGACTACTTTTATAACGATACGCCATTTAATGGCGAAGCTTACGATCATCGAGATAATCAACTTTATCAAGTATATGAAATTACCGACGGTATTGTTACTGGTAGTCGAGATTATGGCTTTTTTGGAACTAACGGTATGGTAAAAGTCGATTATGAATTGCTACATAGTGGTGACTTTGATTATGAAATGAATGATATTCCTTATACTTATCACGGTAAGCCTTTTACTGGTTTATTTTATGATTACTCTTCAGGATTTGTATTAGGTGAATCACTATGTATTAACGGTTGGATTGTAAAAGATATTAGTTATCATCCTGATGGTACAGGTCGAATAAAAAGGTACGAAGAAAAACATATTGATATTACCGAAACAACTGGCGATAGAACTTGGTATCTGGAGTGGGAAAATAATGCATGTAAAAGGATTGAATCACGCTATTTAGATTATGCAGAAACAGATCATTCAGGTAATTTAGAATTACATTTCAATGAACAAGAACAGATTAAACAAGCAATTATTGAGGGTGATTATGCTTATGTCTCATTATTAGTGCCTCGAGATGATCTTGGTCTTGATTTTAAAACCTTTGATGATTTATTGGCAAAACAGAATATTTTTGCCGATAACCTCTCTATCTGGTCAATTGAGGATTCATTATTTAACCAATGGTTAGATCGTGGACTGTTAAATCAGGTTAAGCAATTAGAGTTATGCTATGCAAATATAGAACTTTCAACCATTGGAAGATTGGCTGAATTACCTGCTTTACAAACATTAAATTATCGAGAATCTTCCGTATATAAAACGAATCTCGTTTATGCTGAAAAACAAAAACAGCAATATCGAGCACAAGCGCTTGCCTTATTTGCCCTACAACAAAATAGTAATATCAAAATAACCTTTAATGACGGCAGAATCGATTATTTTCAAGAATTCTTACCCGATGATTTAAAACATCAACT
>NZ_LZGW01000037.1 GCF_001690275.1 Gilliamella sp. WF3-4
GATTATGAATTGCTACATAGTGGTGACTTTGATTATGAAATGAATGATATTCCTTATACTTATCACGGTAAGCCTTTTACTGGTTTATTTTATGATTACTCTTCAGGATTTGTATTAGGTGAATCACTATGTATTAACGGTTGGATTGTAAAAGATATTAGTTATCATCCTGATGGTACAGGTCGAATAAAAAGGTACGAAGAAAAACATATTGATATTACCGAAACAACTGGCGATAGAACTTGGTATCTGGAGTGGGAAAATAATGCATGTAAAAGGATTGAATCACGCTATTTAGATTATGCAGAAACAGATCATTCAGGTAATTTAGAATTACATTTCAATGAACAAGAACAGATTAAACAAGCAATTATTGAGGGTGATTATGCTTATGTCTCATTATTAGTGCCTCGAGATGATCTTGGTCTTGATTTTAAAACCTTTGATGATTTATTGGCAAAACAGAATATTTTTGCCGATAACCTCTCTATCTGGTCAATTGAGGATTCATTATTTAACCAATGGTTAGATCGTGGACTGTTAAATCAGGTTAAGCAATTAGAGTTATGCTATGCAAATATAGAACTTTCAACCATTGGAAGATTGGCTGAATTACCTGCTTTACAAACATTAAATTATCGAGAATCTTCCGTATATAAAACGAATCTCGTTTATGCTGAAAAACAAAAACAGCAATATCGAGCACAAGCGCTTGCCTTATTTGCCCTACAACAAAATAGTAATATCAAAATAACCTTTAATGACGGCAGAATCGATTATTTTCAAGAATTCTTACCCGATGATTTAAAACATCAACTTACTTAACAGATTAAAATATCGTGCTAATACAAAACAAAGCAACGAATCAACAGTAAGTAATCAACTTAATCGTGAGTTTACCGTAGGTCAACAACGAAAAGTGTTAGTGACTGATTTAACTTATGTGAGAGTAAAACAACAATGGCATTACCTTTGTGTGATTATTGATGTAAGCAATCGAGAAATCGTGGGACGAAGTGCTGGAAAACATAAAAATGCTCAACTGGTTATGGATGCTATCAGCCAAATCCCTATTAACTTAACTTAAAATCTTAACAAAATGGAAACCACACGCATTCTTGCCGATGTCAGTGGGCAATATTAGTAATCCCAATGTCGTTAAAGCAATGATTATTGGCCAAGTAGCCGCAGACAGTGCCCTAGGTATCATGATTTCGACTGACGTTGCATCGGCCATTTATTCAACCATAGAAGATAAAACAATTCCCCCCGATGAAAAACTATCAAGAATATTAAGGCTAATAGCGGCAGGAGTAACCGTTGGTGCATTAACCTACATCAACATTAAAAGTGCTCGTGCCAGTTTTAGTTTTATAGAAGAAGACGCTTCTTTAGTTCGAAAAATGACAAGAGAAGAAGTTGATGCTATGCTAAAAAACCCCGAGATAATAATACTTGAGCATGGCGAGGGATTATCAACACAATCAACACGAAAAACCACCGAGATCACAACTATTGAACATGGCGGGGAATCATCAACACAATCAACACGAAGAATCCCCGAAATTACAACAACTGAACATGGCGGGGAATCAACAACACAATCAACACGAAGAATCCCCGAAATTACAACAACTGAACATGGCGGGGAATCATCAACACAACTAGCCATAATACCCGAAACAAGAACAGCAGTTAGACAATTACAAGAACTAAAATTATTACCCTTTCTGGACAACACTATAACACCCCCCCCCTAAGTTGCTCCCCAACATATTAGTCATTAACCAAGATTATTTACATAATTTAACTATACCCCCTATGACTGAATTGTTTTTAAAAAAAGAACTTTTCAAGCATATAAATTTAGATAACCCCATTGAAGCAATAGACTATGCTTTAAACGGTGGGCTACTTGCTTTACCTGATAAATTAGCAAGTAGTCAAAAAATACAGGTTCTAGCCAGAGCAGATGATCAACCTTTAAGTAAAATTGTAATAGACTCATTTTTTGGAGAGCGCAGACATCCTTTCAATATTGGTAGGTTTAAGCAAATGGCTAGAAGTAGAAGGTTGGGAAATGGCGATTGGAAAGAGCTTACCGCTATCTCTCGAGCAATATGTATGGTTGAAGGCATTACATTTGAGACAACCCAAGAGTTTGCCAATTTACCTTTTAAGTTGAAACAAGCCACTGAAGCTAAGGTAGTCTTTGCTGATACAAACAAATTTACTGGTAATTCGGCGCCGATTCAAGTGATCGATATTGACCGTTATATATCAAAATTAGCCGGATTATACCCTGACGAAAAAATGGATAAATTAACAGAAGATTTAATAAAAAACTATTTAGTCAAACATAAAAATCATCTATCAAACTTTGATGGTATGCCAGGTGCTCATGCTGAAATATTGGCTGTCGATTATGTGTTTAAACAACTGCGTGCACGGGGACTAGATCCCAAAGAATATTTAAGTACTATTGAAGTATATACCCTGAAAACTAATCGCCCAGCCAAAGAAGACGATTTTTTACGTGAATTTGAAGCCTGTGCTAATTGTAGTGGTATATTAGATCCGCAAATTAAAGTTTATACAGGACGAAAAGGTGAAAGAAATGAATAAAATAAACAATACCCCCTTATTTAACCTACCTGTACGGGTAGAGTTAAGTTATTTACAACAAATTAGCGGTTTGTACTTTTTAAATGATGTGCTGTTTACAGGGCTAGCTTATGACCATCGTGAACAAAAACTGCATAAAGTGTACCAAATCACTCAAGGTAAGATCACGGACGAAGATGATTACGGTTTTTTTAAATGCCACAGCCCAATAAAAATTGATTATGATGTGATTGATGAAGAGCATGATTATGATTATGAATTGTTCTATCAAGGAAAACTATTTAACGGGATTACCTACTGTTATCGCAATGGCTTTGTCTCTATAGAATTGTTCTGGGTTGATGGCTATGTTGTCGAAACGATCAGCTGGTACCCAGATGGCTCGGGGCTAATTCGCTATTATGAAATGAGCTACACTGGAAACCGATGCAAGATTGAGTGGCATTATAAGCAGTTGACAACGATTAATATTATGAGAGAGCAAGAAAATATCAGCTTTAACTTTAACGATAACAACCAAATCAAGTCTTGTATTTTGGCGGTTGATAATATCGCAAATTTAGGTAATTTAGTTAAACGAGACGATTTGCCTTTACCGGCCAATAATCTAACTGAATTACTGGCGCATTACCCATTAGCGGATGAGATCAAAATAAATATTCAGCGCAATGATAATTTTGACTATTTTATTAACCACACCCATTTTCGAGCCATTAAAAAATTACAACTGTCCACCGAACATTTGTCTTTACCCGTGCTCACGCAACTCATGGAGTTGCCCAACTTAAAGAGCATCTTTTTTGACGATGATAGCTTCAGTAAATCTCGATTACAACGCTTACCAGAAGAAGAACAAGTAATTAAACAACAACAATGTGATGAACATAACCATGCCTTATTAACATTATTATTGGCTATACAAGCTAAGCAACATTGCCAAATTAGGCTAGACTCCAATTCAGGGCTATGGTTTGACTATTCGCCAGTGAATGGGAAAATAGTGGCTGATATTAATCAAAGTAATTTCCACTTTTTATTGCAGACTTTACCCCTTGATAAAATTACTCAGCTTGATTTACGGCAACGTGGCTTTCCTATTGCTTTATTAATACAACTTGCGCAATTTACCCATTTAAAAAGCCTAACAATTAAAGAGAAAAAAGATTATTCGCTTAATGAAGAAGTATTAGATAAACAGGCTAAAGCGCTTATCTATCAACAACGCGAACAGCGTAATCAAGAAGTCTGGGCATATTTAAAAACGTTACAACTACAATTGCATTGTGATATCAAAATGATATCTGACTCATTACAAGTTTTTGAAAGACGCTATCAAAGCTATTTAACACATTGAATAAAAATGAATAATATAAATAATATCATCCCATTTAACCTACCTGTGCGGGTAGAGTTAAGTTATTTACAACAAATTAGCGGTTTGTACTTTTTAAATGATGTGCTGTTTACAGGGCTGGCTTATGACCATCGTGAACAAAAACTGCATAAAGTGTACCAAATCACCCAAGGTAAGATCACGGCTGAAGATGATTACGGTTTTTTTAAATACCACAGCCCTATTATGAGAGAGCAAGAAAATATTAGCTTTAATTTTAACAATAACAACCAAATCAAGTTTTGCTTTTTGGCGGTTGATAATATCGCACATTTAGGTAATTTAGTTAAACGAGACGATTTGCCTTTACCAGCCAATAATCTAACTGAATTACTGGCGCATTACCCATTAGCGGATGAGATCAAGATAAATATTCAGCGCGATGATAATTTTGACTATTTTATTAACCACACCCATTTTCGAGCCATTAAAAAATTACAACTGTCCACCGAACATTTGTCTTTACCCGTGCTCACGCAACTCATGGAGTTGCCCAACTTAAAAAGTATCTTTTTTAAAGAAAGTGGCATAACGGATTATGACTTAAACAGATTGCCAGCACAAGAAAGAACCAGTAAACAACAACAATGTGATGAGCGTAACCATGCCTTATTAACATTATTATTGGCCATACAAGCTAAACGACATTGCCAAATTAGGCTAGACTCCAATTCAGGGCTATGGTTTGACTATTCGCCAGTGAATGGGAAAATAATTGCTGATATTAATCAAAGTAATTTCCAGTTTTTATTACAAAATTTGCCCCTTGATAAAATTACTCAGCTTGATTTACGGCAACGTGGCTTTCCTATTGCTTTATTAATACAACTTGCGCAATTTACCCATTTAAAAAGCCTAACAATTGAAGAGAAAAAAGATTATTCGCGTAATGAAGAAGCATTAGATAAACAGGCTAAAGCACTTATCTATCAACAGCGCGAACAGCGTAATCAAGAAGTCTGGGCATATTTAAAAACGTTACAACTACAATTGCATTGTGATATCAAAATGATATCTGACACAGCACAAGTTTTTGAAAGACGCTATCAAAGCTATTTAACACATTGAGTAGCAATAGTATTAATAATAAATAGTGTTAATAATAAATAAGACAATAGCCAATAAGGTATGAATATTATCACATTGAATTAATGTCAATGTTTATGCTATGTTACTCAAGCGGTTAGTTTTAATGTATTAATTTACTTATACATAATTTTTGAAGAGAATATAACTCACTATGATACTTGCAATTGATGTCTATTACATTAATGACCGAGCCAAATCGGTCGGCGTTTTATTTAATCATTGGGCTGATTCGAAAAATGCGGTTGAAAGCTTAATCATCGATTATCAAGATAATGTTGCGCCTTATCAATCTGGTCAATTTTATCAACGTGAATTACCTTGCATAATGTCACTGCTTAATAAAGTTGATTTAAGCCAGATCTCAACCATCGTTATTGATGGCTATGTCCATTTGAATGACGGTAAGATAGGCCTTGGTGGGCATTTGTATAATGCGTTAAACAAAATGATCCCAATTATTGGCGTTGCTAAAAAACCTTTTGCTGGGAATAGTGAATATTTGATTGAAGTTATTCGTGGTCAAAGTAAACACCCACTATATGTAACGTCAATGGGTATATCGTTAGAGCGTGCAGCAGAAAATGTGCAATCAATGGCGGGTAAATACCGAATGCCTGATTTACTCAGCTATTTAGATCAACAAACAAAATTATTTAAACATGAAAAGTAAAGTCATCTAGTTAGTTATCATTCGCCGGCTTGCGCCGGCGATGATTGCAAGTTTAATTATGCTTCGTTCCAACTATCTCTTAAGCCCACTGTTCGGTTAAACACTAGCTTATCTTCAGTTGCAAATTTGCTATCCAAGCAGAAGTAACCTTCGCGCTCAAATTGGTAAGCATGCCCAATATCCGCATGTTGTAAGCTTGGTTCAACAAAGCCTTGTTTAATTACCAAAGAAGTCGGGTTGATGGTTGATAAAAAGTCTTCCGCTGCACCTGGATTTGGTGTGTTAAATAAGCGATCATACAAGCGAATTTCAGCAGGTTTGGCAAATTTTGCTGAAACCCAATGAATAACACCTTTCACTTTACGCCCATCTTCAGGGTTTTTATTTAACGTAGCGGGATCGTAGCTACAATAAATCGTTTGAATATTGCCTTCAGCATCTTTTTCAACGCGATCAGCTCGGATGACATAAGCATTACGTAGTCGCACTTCTTTGCCTAATACCAAACGTTTGTAATTTTTGTTGGCTTCTTCTCTAAAATCAGCGCGGTCAATATAGATTTCACGTGTGAATGTGACTTCACGGTGACCAAGTTCAGGACGATTAGGATGATTTGGCATACTGAGCACTTCATCAAGGTTTTCTGAAAAGTTTTCAATAACCACTTTAACCGGATCAAGCACAGCCATTGCGCGTGGTGCGTTTTCGTTAAGATCTTCGCGAATACAAAACTCCAGGGTGCTCATTTCAACCGTGTTTTCTTGTTTTGTGACACCAATTCGGCGACAAAAGTCACGAATAGAGGCTGGTGTATAACCTCGACGACGTAATCCTGATACGGTTGGCATACGTGGATCATCCCAGCCATCAACAATTTTTTCAGAGACTAATAAGTTTAATTTACGCTTAGAAGTAATAGCATATTCTAAATTCAATCTTGAAAATTCATATTGGTGAGGGCGAGCTTCAATCGTAATATTATCTAAAACCCAATCATATAAGCGACGATTGTCTTGGAATTCAAGTGTACAGAGTGAATGCGTGATATTTTCGATCGCATCAGAAATACAGTGGGTAAAATCGTACATTGGGTATATGCACCATTTGTTGCCTGTTTGGTGATGCTCGGCAAATTTAATACGATATAGCACCGGATCGCGCATGACAATAAATGGCGAGGCCATATCGATTTTAGCACGTAGGCAGGCTTTTCCTTCTGCAAATTTGCCTTCTTTCATTTGAATAAAAAGTGCTAAGTTTTCATCAATACTACGATCACGATATGGGCTATTTTTGCCGGGTTGAGTGAGTGTTCCTCGATATTCACGGATTTCATCAGCTGACAACTCATCAACATAAGCAAGCCCTTTATTGATCAGCTCAATTGCATATTCATATAGTTTGTCAAAATAGTCAGATGAATAACAAATTTCGCCATCCCACTCAAATCCTAACCAGCGAACATCTTGTTTAATTGATTCAACATACTCTATATCTTCTTTGGCTGGGTTGGTATCATCAAAACGTAAATTACATTTACCTTGATAATCTTGTGCAATACCAAAATTTAAACAAATGGATTTAGCATGGCCAATATGTAAATAACCATTAGGTTCTGGAGGGAATCGGGTATGTGTTGTTTTATATTTTCCCGCCGCTAAATCAGCATCAATAATTTGACGAATAAAGTTAGTTGGACGATTATCTGTCTCGGCCGGTAATGAACCGCTCATAAAAAACCTCTGATGATATATTGATTAATAACAAATTTAGAATATTAGCTTTGTCATTACTTGTAATGTTAATCGAAGAATATAACAAATTTTTCCTATTTCTGAAACGGAAAACAAGCTATTTGCAACAACAAAAATGGTTTGTAAATAAATCTTTTAATTAAAACAGACCGTTATTGCATCCAAAAGCACGATCTTTTACAAAAAACAGCAAAATAAAAACTTCAATAAAATTAATGACTTTTCTGACGCACTTTTACAAAGTGCGATAAAGAACAATTGTTTTTAAGCATCACCTGATTTTAACGAAACCACAAACCTTGCACCACCAAGCGGGCTGGTTACAACAAAGGCTTTGCCATCATGAAATTCTGCCATTAATTTTACATAAGCTAAACCAAGCCCATAACCACCGGTTGAGCGGGTTCGACTAGTATCAAGCCGAGCAAAGGGCATAAAAATCTTTTCGCGCGCATCAAATGGGATTCCGGTACCATCATCATCAATCTCAAAGATGACTTGATTTCCTTGTTTAGTGATATTTAAAACCGCTTTATGTGCTGCATATTTAAAGGCATTTAGTAACAAATTTTTAACAATCGTTTCAACTAAATTAGTATCAATTATCGCTTGCACATCTTGGCAATTACAAGTGAGTTCAAATCCTTTTGGCTTAAATAATGTGAGTGATTGGCAGATTTTGTCACCCCACGCTTTTAGCGATACGGGTGTTAGGTTTAGTTCAATATTACTTTGTTGCATTTTGAAGTAATTTAAACTAGCCGTAATTAATGTTTCAAGCTCGTTAATATCATCACTCATGCCTTTTTGTAAAAGTCGTTTTTCTTGCTCGTCGTTAGACTCTTCCAGCATGCTAAGTTCAAATCGCATACGCGCAAGCGGTGTGCGTAATTCATGCGCCATGGCATGAGATATCGTTTGATTAGTGCTCACTAAGTGTTCTATATGCGTTCCCATATTATTTAATACATTAGCAAGTGGCTTAAATAACCAGCCTTTTACATTTTCAGTTCGTGCTTTTAAATTACCTTGCCCAAGCTGTTCGGCAGTTTGTCTAATATTGACCAGATCTTTCCAAACCGCACTAAAAGCCAGATAAATTAAAATAAAAAAGATGATTGCACTAAATAATGCCCAAATAATCAAAAATAGGGTTAATGACATAGTGTTGGATGCCAAAATATCCCGCACAACTATTGGGCCTAATTGGAGCAAATGCCCATCTTTTACATCAATATAAACGACCTCTTTGTCGCTATCATAAGAAAACCCAAGCTTTGCTAGCTCGTCAAGCACCACTTCGGATAACGGAGTATTTACAGGCAGTACTTTGATAGGATAAGCAAAATAGGGTTGTAGTTCGTTAACCACTTCTTGAAGAGAGCGATCTTTATGCTGGTTGATTTGCATACGAATAAGGTTGACCGTGCCACGCTGAGATTCTCGAAACACAATATGATCATCTGGTATATCCGTTAATGAAGAAGGTAATGAATCAAATACAAGTAAAGCACCATAAGCAATAATACTTTGTAGCAGCAGTAAGATGACGAGGTAGAATATAATTCGGCGATTAAAAAATAGCGGTTTAGCTAATAGTTGGCTCAATGGCTGTCTCCTTCTCGCATAAATAAATACCCCTTTCCTCGAACTGTTTTGATGCGTGATGGGTTATCTGGATCATCGAGTAATTTTCGTCGAAGCCTTGAAACTCGTGCATCAATTGAACGATCACTACCATCAAAATCGATACCTCTGACCTGAGAAAAAATGTCATCTCGAGATAAAATGATCCCTGCATTATGCGCAAGCAACCATAACAGATCAAATTCAGCGGTGGTTAAATCAATTTCTTGCTCTTGCAGTAGTACTTTGCGGTTTTCACCATCGATAACTAAATTATCAAATATAAGGGTTTTATTATTGTGTGGCACAATCCATTCTTTAGTATGCTCTTTATCCGTTTCTATCTGTTTTCGGCGGAATAAAGCCCGTATTCGTGCCAACAATAATCTTGGCTCAACAGGTTTTGCCAAATAATCATCGGCCCCTAATTCAAGCCCAACAATTTCATCAATATTATCTTCGCTAGCCGTCATGATGAGAATATAGTTAGTAAACCATGTACGTATATCACGACAGATATCAAAACCCGTTTTTTCAGGAAGCATGACATCTAATATCACCAAATCAGGATTAAGTTGTTGAATTTTTTCTTCGGCTCCTTTACCACTATTATGCCATTCCACAAGGTATCCTTGGCGAATTAGATAAACTTGAATCAAATTGGCTAGCCGTTGATCATCTTCAATGATTAATATACGTTCACTCATTATGCGCTCTTAATTGCGTAGCTGATATTTAGAGGTGCCTCATTATACAGACATTTTATTGGCCGTTACAAAACATATACAAAGAGTCTACAAAGTTTATTGCCACTCTATGAGAAAATCTGCGCCAATATTTATAAATAAACTAGTTTTATATCAAATCAATATGGATGCTTTTTCATCAATAACAAATTCCCTTTCTTCTCCAAATTATACACAACATAAGACGCCAATTGTCTTGTGTGATTTTGATGGAACCATTAGTGTAAAAGATGTGACAGATACATTACTGAGCCACTTTGGGCAAGCTGGTTGTGATGAACTTGAAGAATTGTGGGTAAGTGGCAAAATTGGCTCTCAAGAATGTATGAGCAAACAAATTGCATTAATGGATGCAAGCCTCGATGAACTTAATGAAGTCTTATCTCAAATTGAAATTGACGCGGATTTTAAATCTTTTATTAATTATGCCGAACAAAACAATATTCCTGTTCACGTGGTTAGCGACGGGCTAGATTATGCAATTGAGTTTATTTTAAAACGTCATGGCATTACGCGTTTACCTATTTTCGCCAATAAATTGATGCATAATGATTTGCGCAGTTGGCGTCTAGAGTTCCCTTATGCGAATAAAGACTGTATTAAACAAAGTGGCAATTGCAAATGTCATCATGTTAAAAAACAGCAATATTTTCCGCAAATACTCTATGTCGGCGATGGCACATCAGATTACTGCGTGTCACATCATGTTGATTTTGTGTTTGCCAAAGATAAACTAGTTAATTATTGCAAAGAAAATCATATTAATCACTGCAAAATTACCAGCTTCGCAGAGGTAACCACCGCATTAAAACAGGCTAAACATGCTGTTATCCCCGTCACGATGGTAAAATAACAAGGAATACTAATGAGTACAATTCAAGATTTATCTTACTTTTTACCTGGAAACAGAAATGGCGTGCTATTAATTCATGGTTTAACTGGCACTCCCAATGAAATGCGAATTTTGGCCAATGGTTTACATAAAGCAGGATTTACGGTTTATGCCATCCAACTCGCTGGGCATTGTGGCACCGAAGAAGATCTGTGTAAAACAACATGGCAAGATTGGTATAAAAGCGTGCAAGATGGTGCTGATTATTTAGCCCAACATGTCGATAATGTGTTTGTTGCAGGACTGTCAATGGGCGCTTTGCTAGCACTAAAATTAGCAGCTGACAGACCTGAGCAAATCAAAGGCGTTGGTGTGTTAGCTCCTACATTTCGTTATGATGGTTGGAGCATGCCATTATGGGCAAAAAAACTCTTTTTCTTGTTAGTTTATTTTAAGAAATTAGGTATTTTTCAAAAAAAAGTTTTTATCGAACAACCGCCTTATGGGCTTAAAGATGAACGTATTCGGGCGGTGGTATCTGAAAGCATGTTAAGCGGTGATGCCGCCTCAGCAGGGCTTGCGGGTAATCCTTTTCCGGCTCTTGCTGAGATGCAGTTATTAGCAAAACATATGCGCAAGCAATTACCCAAAGTCATTTCACCTTGCTTAATTATGCATTCTGGTAATGATGATATCGCCAATATAGAAACTAATGCAAAATTGGTTGAAAAACAGGTGTCAGGGCCAACAAAATTGGTGGTATTAAATGATAGCTATCATTTAATTACCATCGATAGCCAGCGCCGTGAAGTGATTAAGGAATGCGCCTCGTTCTTTGATAATATAGCAGAAGGAATAAAAGCATAATGTCACCATTAGTTATCATACTTTGGGTTTGTAATATCTGTTTTGATACATTAGGGCAAGTCGCTTTTAAATTTGCAGCCATCGCACCCAATAATCGTGATGGTTGGTATTACTGGCTCGATTTATCTAAAAATAAGTGGATTTGGGTTGGGATTATATCCTACGTTGCTGAATTTTTACTATGGTTAGCCTTTTTAACCTTAGTTCCTCTTTCTCAAGGGGTGTTACTTGCTTCATTTAATATCATTACTATCATGGTGGTTGGGCGCATTATTTTCAAAGAACTACTAACTATTTACCGCTTAATTGGAATGCTATTAATTACTGCTGGTGTCGTTTTTGTAGGGATGTCTTAATATGGCTAGATTCTATGTTATTGGTTTTTCTGTATTGCTCTTTTTTGACACAATTGCGCAATGCAGCTTCAAATTGACGGCTATTGAGGCTCAACCGCTAGAAATGAGCATTGAATGGCTAATTCGCGTATTTACTAATCCTTGGATTTATATCTCAATAGCGGGGTATATTTTAACTTTCTTTACTTGGATGACGCTATTAAAAAAAGCGCCAGTAGGCCCAGCTTTTGCCGCATCACACTTTGAAGTCGTTACGGTGATGATTGCGTCAATTTGGTTATTTAACGAACAAGTCACCTTGTTCAAATTCGTTGGCACCATACTCATTGTTTCTGGAATTCTATTTTTAGCTATCGCTGAAAGTAAATTGGCTAAACAAGAATCCAGCAATCAAACCCACTAAAAATAATTACTCAAAAAAAGCAGGATTATACTCAAACCTGCTTTCCTTGAAATTTTTTATAACGACAATGCTAATGCGTTTAGTAATGTCAAATTTAGCTGATGCTGTTCTTGTTGCCACTCATTTAGCTTGTCAGATGAAATAATGGGTTGCTTATCTAATGAGCTTAAAAAACGCTTAAACCAACTCGATGGCTGCCATATTGATAACTCACCAGTGATATCACTACCAACAATGCGTTGTTTAATTGAGGAAATCGTATCTAATAAATGGTAAGTTTGCAACTGACCTTGATCCCAATTAGTATGGATCACCTCTTCGCTTAATACATCTTTATCAATCGATAAGTAAATGGGCTGGGCACAATGGTATTGTTCCGATAAAAAACTGGCAATGAGATCATCTGGCGATTCAAAATGTCGAAACGCGTGAGCCAAACCGATTTTTCTCGCCCAAGCGGTATTGACGTTTAAACTCCAGTAAGTGAGCTTTTTATGGAAAAGCGGTGCCCATCTGTTTTCCCAAAAATGAGTAAGCCCAATATCATTAGAGGTAATACCAAGCACATGTACATGACTAACAAAAGGCAAACTTGCCACATAGCTAACCCATGAACCACAATGAATGCCAAATAAATAACGCATATTATCGGGGTGGTTATCAAAAATCACAACTTGAATTGGATTTTCGGCTGAATATTGTTTAGCGAGATTTTCAATTAATAATAATGAAATATGGTGATAATCGCCACTGCCCATAAGTACCGTGCCATAATTTTCAGGCAAAGATTGTTCTAGTAATGATTGAAATTGTTTGAATTTTTTTTCACTGCAACCAAAGCGAATACTCTCTTGCCAGTTATTAACATCAATTGTTTTGGCATCATTAATCTGACCGACGCTGTGATCAAAATTGAGTATAATTGGGGAGGTCATGCTACTTTCTCCTTGTCACTTTCAAAATGACCAATGAATTTGCGTAATATCACCCGTAATAATGGATTTCGGATATAAACTAAATGCTTTGATAATGTAAAACTAGCGCCAAGAGAGGCTTTAACTTCTGGATCAGTCCAACCGGCAATATAATGACTAAATCCTTGCTGTAGCGCATATTCAAGATTAAAAAACCAACTAACATAGTAGAGATTTAACTCTCTCGCTTTGGGATAAACCATGCCAATATATTTATCTACCAACATATTGTTAACAACAAAACAGATATTATAACCGACTAATTGATCATCATCATAATAAGTAACAATATGCGCATTTCTCGTTTTACTCTGTAATAACTGCGTAAAAAAGGGTTTGGTAAGTAAATCAAAATGCACTTCGCTTTGCTGATAGACATTAAGATAAAGTTGATAATACTCATCTAAAACAGCATCGTTAAAAAAAGATTCATCACCACTATGCAAAACCTTGATACTCAGTTTTTCGCGTGAGCGTAGTTTACGTCTGAAATTTTTACGGCGACTATAAGAAAAACGCGATAAAACTTCATCTAAGTTTTTAAAATCAATCGGCACCCAAGCTAATGCCTGACCTTCTACTTCGATAAATCCTTGTTCTTTTAAGGCTGAAATAAATTGTGTTGAATATTGATTATCTTTTTTACTCAATAAAGGAGATGCAGACGGTATATCTTTGATAATCATAAAAGGATATTGCTTCGCATAGGCTTTTTTAAGATTATTCGCCAACTCATTAGCATCAACATCATTAGTCAACAACGCATTTTCAGAAACCGTCGATCCCACAAAACAAGTTTTGGGTTGTAACCAGTGACGCCATTTTTTTGAAAATGGTAATTTCTCGATTTTATTTTTAAAATTGTCATCAGCAGTAGTAAGTAAATCGAACTTAGCAGAAAAAACAGGCACACCATCTTCACTCAACCAAGCTGAAAAATCTTGTGGTGGATGAGTTAAAAAATTGTCGATTAATTCATTCGGTTCTAACTGATTGATGTATTTCATAACAATATAACGAGTAATTGATTCAATTCGATAAGAAGCCCCGCCAATAAAATTAACGGGGAAAATAGGAATAAGTAATTAAAGTTCTTTTTTAGCACGTGTAATAAGTTGATCGAGTAATTCAATACCTTGATCAATCTCTTGACGAGAAATATGTAACGATGGAGCAAAAGTAATGACATTTTTGTAATAACCACCAATATCAAGTACTAAGCCCATTTTTTTACCATTCCAATCAAGATCACCTGACATACCAATATCAACCATCTTATCAACTAAAGCTTTATTGGCAGTAAAGCCATCTTCAGTACAAATTTCAGCACGAAGCGCTAAACCTAGGCCGTCAACTTCACCAATTTCTTTATGTTTCTTCTCAAGTGTTTTTAAACCTTCAAGGAAGTATGCACCACTTTCCATTACCATTTTTTCGTAATCCGTTTCAGAAGTCATTTTTAACACTTCAAGACCAACCGCTGTACCTAATGGGTTAGAAGCAAATGTGGAATGGGTTGAACCAACAGGGAATACTTGTGGATTAATTAACTCTTCACGTGCCCATAAACCACCCAGTGGGTTAAGACCATTAGTTAATGCTTTAGCAAACACCACAACATCAGGTTTAACATCAAAGTGTTCAATAGACCAAAGTTTACCCGTACGATAAAAACCCATTTGGATTTCATCAACGACTAATAAAATACCATACTGATCTAAAACTTTCTTAAGACCTTTAAAGTAATTACGCGGCGGTACAATATAACCACCAGTTGCCTGTAAAGGCTCAGCATAAAATGCGGCATATTCTGCTTGCCCCACTTTTGGATCCCAAACACCGTGGTATTCGGTTTCAAATAAACGCGCAAATTCAGCAACTAAATGTTCACCATACTCTTCTGCTGTCATGCCTTTAGGGCGACGGAATGGATAAGGGAATGGAACAAACATGGCACGATCACCAAAATGACCATAGCGACGACGATAACGGTAACTTGATGTAATTGATGAAGCACCTAAAGTACGTCCATGATATCCACCTTGGAAAGCAAACATTAATGATTTACCACCCGAGGCATTACGAACTAATTTTAATGAGTCTTCAATACATTGTGACCCACCTACATTGAAATGCACTCGACCTTCGTAGCCAAAGCGTTTTTCCATACCTTGAGCAATGGTTTTAGCTAATTCAATTTTAGTTGGGTGCAAATATTGGCTGGCACATTGTGGTAAGGTATCAATTTGTTTTTTTAGAACGTTGTTTAGGCGTTCATTAGCATAACCAAAGTTACATGCTGAATACCACATTTGTAGATCTAAGAAAGCTTTGCCTTCTTTGTCATACATGTAGCTACCTTCACAACCATCAAAGATTTTTGGCGGTTCAACGTAATGAACAGTGTCACCAAAAGAACAATATTTTGCTTCATCTGCTAACAAAGTCGCATCATCAGGGCGACTATTAATCATCTCTAAAGTTGGTTTACTCATAATTTATCTCACTAATCCATATTCAAACACGATAAAATGTGGCATTATTATTAAAGAAAATGGATTGTAACAATGTACGATTAGTGTATAGATTTTGTGACGATAACCCCGAGAGGCAAAATTATTGCAATAATTGTCTTGAGTCATATTGCGAGAAGTGGGTATCAGAATGAAAAATTTAAGCTGCATAATTTCAATCTTATCAATGTTTCCCTTAGGGTATACTCAAATTGCATCAGCCGATCCCACATCATTAGGTATCGGCTTAGGCTGGTCTAATTCCCCCTATAAGAGTTATCGCTCAAGCTTCTATCCTATTCCTCATATTGATTATGATAATGGTTCCTTTTTTATTGATGATCTATCTACCGGTATTTACGCATTAAGCGACGATAATCAAAGTCTATCATTTGGTGCTCGCTATCTTGCTAATGAATTTAAACCTCATGATGCTAACAATCACATGCTAAAAAAACTTAACAGCCGTCACTCTACTTTATTGGCAGAAGTAAATTACGATATCATTACTGATTGGGGGATTTTTTCAAGCAGTATTGGCGCTGACGTTCTTGGTAAAAGTCACAGTATCTTAGTGAATACTGACTATACCTTGCCTTACATACAAGGTAATTTAATTGTTGCGCCCACGATTGGTATTAATTGGGCTAATAGTAAACATAATGCCTATTATTATGGCGTTTCTCATAAAGAGTCTTCACGTTCAGGTTTGCGTTATTTTAATTCAAATAGTTCTGTTACGCCTTACTTTGAAATTGGTGCACAATATTCTTTAACCGATAATATTGCTACTTTCGGTGGCATTCATATTGATGAACTGACAGGCGATGTAACTAACAGCCCAATGATTGATAATAATGTAACAGCCTCAATTTATGCAGGTGTATCTTATAATTTTTAATTCATAAACATCGATACTGACAATGAAAAGATAACGACTTGTTACGCACTATCAGTTAGTATCAGTTTAAACAAAATAAAATCTTCATCACAAAATTCAGGAAATAGAAAAGTATGCTTTGGTTTAAAAATGCCATAATTTATCAACTCAATAGTGACACGCTACTTAATAAAGATGCGATAGAAAAAGCCTTAAAGTCTCACCCTTTTACCCCCTGCGGTAATTTAGATACCACAAAGATGGGATGGGTTTCGCCTTATCATGATAATAATCAAGATGATTTGCTTGTCGATATGCAAGGGCATTTATTATTACGTATCAAAAAAGAAACTAAAATATTACCAGCTCCCGTCATCAAACAAGCGCTATTAGAAAAAATTGATAAACAAGAGCAAGCACTAAGTAGAAAGCTCAGTAAAAATGAAAAAGCCACTTTAAAAGACGAAGTTATGATTGATTTGATGCCAAGAGCATTTAGTAAATATAATCACTATTGGCTATGGATCGATACGCACAATAAACGCATTATTGTTGATTGTAGTAGCTTTAAACAAGCTGAAGATATTTTAGCAATTTTACGCAAAGAGCTTGGTTCACTAGCATTAACGCCATTGTCTATTGACAAACCACTTGAACAAATCATGACCACATGGGTTAAAGAAAATCTGAATTTTCCACCATTTGTATTAGGTGATCAAGCCGAACTTAAAGATCCTCTTGAAGGTAATGGGATTATTAGTTGTAAAAATCAAGATATCACTAGTGATGAAATGCGCATCCATTTTGATTTAGGGAAATGGATAACTAAGATTAAAATTATTGATGAAAGAGGCATAAGCTTTATCATTAATAGCGATTTAACATTTAAACGAATTAAATTTGATGCTATTATTTTAGACGAAAATGAAGATATAGGATCAGATGAATTTGATAAAAAGCTGGAAGCAGACTTTTTTATTATGGCTAATACCTTAGCCAATACAATTAATGACTTTTACCTGACAATTAACAAAATTATTTGATAAAACTATTTAAAAATTTTCATATCATGATGGCAATAAATATAGCTTTGCCCATTATCTATGCTATACTAGCGTCAGATTATGTGTAGCATAATTATATAAAAATAAGTAATTGTTCTTTTTATTTGAAGTAAATTTTAAGCAACAAAAAACTAAACATCGTCTATAACAACATATAAGTTGAGGCAATAAAATGAAAAAAACAACCCTAGCTCTAGCAATCGCAGTTGCAAGTTTAACAACCACTGCAGCTAACGCAGCATACGAAGACAACACTTTTTATACAGGTGCTAAATTAGGTTGGTCAGAGCTTTATCGATTAGATGCAAATAAAGTTCGTGGCTTTGATAAAGATGAAGTTGGTATTAAGACTGGAGAACGTAGCAATGTTGCTGGCGGTGCTTTTCTTGGTTACCAAGCAAACCCTTATTTAGCCGTTGAATTAGGCTATGACTGGTTAGGATCTGCTAAATATAAAAGAAAGTGGAACGACGATAAAACTAAGGCTGGTAATAGCAAAGTATCTGCTCAGGGTGTATCTTTGACAGGTAAATTAAGCTATCCAATCGTTGACGGTTTTGATATCTATGGTCGTGCAGGTGGGATGGTAACTATAGCTAAATGGAAAAATGGTGGCGATACGAGAGAAGTGTATGGCCACGGTGGTACAAAAAATCATCTATCTCCAGTTTACGCATTAGGTGTTGATTATCGTTTTGCGGAAGACTTCTCTACTCGTTTAGAATACCAATATGTTCAACATATTCGCACTAAGACTGACGCATCTCCAGATGCTGGTACTGTAACCTTAGGTATTACTTACCGTTTAGGTGCACCAGCTGTTCCAGCACCAGTTGAATTAAAAACTGAAGTAAACCGTTATGTGTTAAATGAAGATGTACTATTTGCTTATGCAAAAGCTGACTTAAAAGCTGAAGGTCGTCAAGCATTAGACAACTTACTTACAAATCTAGTTAAGATCAAACCAACTGAAAGTGCTATCGTAGTAATTGGTCATACTGACCGTATTGGTTCAGTTAGCTACAACCAAAAACTATCAGAACAACGCGCTAATTCAGTAATGAAATACTTAGTTGCCAATGGCGTGCCTTCTCACGTTATTAGTGCACGAGGTATGGGTAAATCTCAACCAGTTACTGGCACTAAATGTAATGCACTTCGTGGTGCTAGCTTAAAAGCTTGTTTAGCTCCAGATCGCCGTGTTGAAATTGAAGTTAAAGCACTTAACGAACAAGAAGTTGAAGTAATTAAATCAACAAAATAATCTTTGTTTCTTAACTTATTGATTAAAACCCAGTTAAAAACTGGGTTTTTTTATCTATCTTTTTTGTTAACAACTAAATTATATATCACCTTAGAACTACAAATTATCCACAAAAAAGATTATAATGCTTTACGATATTGTTAGTAAGAAAAGTTGAAGGAGTTGCCGTGCCTACCGCTATTTGGCAAGATTGCCTTTCGCAATTACAAGAAGAAATCCCTACAACGGAATTCAATTTATGGATTCGCCCGTTGCAAGCGGAAATGGTCGATAATAAACTCTATATTTATGCGCCAAATAGGTTTGTCCTAGATTGGGTAAAAAATAAATATTTACCCACCATTAGCCAATTATTAAATAAACTTTTTAATGATGATTCTCTAAAATTATTTCTTGAAGTTGGCTCAACCATATCCACTGATAAAAAAGCCCAAAGTAGCCAACGTAAAGCAGATGTTGTGCCTGCTTGGAAAACAACAAAGGAAACAAAGAATAATCATGTCTACCATTCAGGTATAAACCATAAACATACTTTCGATAGCTTTGTTGAAGGTAAATCAAACCAGCTTGCAGTGGCCGCGGCCAAACAAGTCGCTGAAAATCCAGGCAAAGCTTATAACCCTTTGTTTTTATACGGTTCTACTGGTTTAGGTAAAACGCACTTATTACATGCAGTGGGTAATCAAATAATGGTAGAAAAAAACAATGCCAAAGTTGTCTATATGCATTCTGAACGATTTGTGCAAGATATGGTCAAAGCATTGCAAAATAATGCGATTGAAGAGTTTAAAAATTATTATCGCTCAGTCGATGCATTACTTATTGATGATATCCAATTTTTTGCAAATAAAGAGCGATCTCAAGAAGAATTTTTTCACACGTTTAACTCTTTATTAGAAGGCAACCAACAAATTATCTTAACCTCTGATCGTTATCCAAAAGAAATTAATGGCGTTGAAGATCGCTTAAAATCACGTTTTGGTTGGGGGCTAACCATCGCAATAGAACCGCCTGAGCTTGAAACTCGGGTCGCAATTTTAATGAAAAAAGCAGAAGAAAATAAAATAAAATTGCCCGAAGAAGTCGCTTTTTTTATTGCTAAACGATTACGTTCCAATGTTCGTGAGTTAGAAGGGGCGCTTAACCGAGTCATCGCTAATGCTAATTTTACGGGGAAAGCTATTACCATTGATTTTGTTAAAGATGCCTTAAAAGATTTGCTAGCTTTACAAGAAAAACTGGTTACTATTGAAAATATACAAAAGACGGTTGCTGAATATTATAAAATTAAAGTATCAGATTTACTTTCTAAACGCCGTTCTCGTTCTGTTGCAAGACCAAGGCAGGTCGCTATGGCGCTTGCAAAAGAGCTTACTAATAAAAGCCTGCCTGAAATCGGTGATGGCTTTGGTGGCAGAGATCACACAACGGTATTGCATGCATGTAGAAAGATTGCAGAATTAAAAGAAGAAAGTAATAATATAAAAGAAGATTACTCCAATTTAATTCGAACTTTATCAACTTAACAAAGAATCAATACTATGAAATTTATTATCGATCGTGAAAAACTGATTAAACCATTGCAGCTTGTCAGTGCACCTTTGAGTAGTCGCCCAACACTACCAATTTTGGGAAATTTATTATTGCAAGTAAGTGATAACACACTATCAATGACTGGGACAGATCTTGAAATAGAGATGATATCTCATTTACCATTGATTGAGGCAAGCGAACCAGGTGCAACAACTGTGCCGGCTAGAAAGTTTCTTGATATCTGCCGAAACTTACCCAATGATGCTCAAATTTCGATAAGCGTTGATGATAACCGATTGGTGATTCAATCTGGTCGTAGCAAGTTCTCTTTATCTACTTTACCTGCTAGCGATTTTCCTAATTTAGAAAACTGGCAAAGTGATATTGATCTTTCCGTTCCACAAAAAACCATAAAACGGCTAATTGATGCTGTTCAATTTTCTATGGCTAACCAAGATGTAAGATATTACTTAAATGGTATGTTATTTGAAATTGAAGATGGATTATTAAAATCAGTTGCAACAGATGGTCATCGACTAGCCGTATGTGCCCAGCCAATTGAACAGAATATTAAAACGGCTTACTCTGTCATTTTGCCAAGAAAAGGGGTTCTTGAACTTGCCAAATTAGTAAGTGATAACGACGAATTAATCACTATGCAAATTGGTAATAATAATTTGCGTGTTAACCTTGGAGACTTCACTTTCACATCAAAACTGATTGATGGTAGATTCCCCGATTACAAACGCGTATTACCACGCAATCCCGATAAACCACTTGAAGTATCCTGTGATGAGCTTAGAAACGCCTTATCACGTGTTGCGATCTTATCTAATGAAAAATTCCGTGGAATTAGGCTTCATGTCCATAACAATCAAATAAAAATTACGGCCAATAACCCCGAACAAGAAGAAGCAGAAGAAGTCATTGACGTCAAATATGCATCATCAGAGCTTGAAATTGGCTTTAATGTAACCTATTTACTTGATATATTAAACACATTGAAATGTGATAGCGTACAACTGTTATTAACTGATGCAACATCCAGTGTACAAATTGAAGATATTAATAATCAATCCGCCACTTATGTTGTTATGCCAATGCGCTTATAATCAACCCCATCTAACCTTCCGGCTTCGGCCGGAATAATATAAGCATATGACTCTTTCAAAAATCCAAGTTCATCATTTCCGTAATATTGATTATGCACAACTGTCTTTATCGCCGCACTTTAACTTTATTGTTGGTGATAATGGAAGTGGGAAAACTAGCTTGCTTGAAGCTATTTACATGCTTGGCCACGGGCGTGCATTTAGACATACACAATCCAATCGAATTATCCAACACGAACAACCTGAACTTGTGTTATTTAGTGAAATAAAAAATACCAACCAACAGGTTCATTCAATTGGTCTTGCAAAATCACGTAATAGCAATAATAAAATTAAAATAGATGGTGATGAGGGCTTTCGATTAACTGATTTAGCCAAATTATTACCCATTCAATTAATCACACCAGAAGGATTTGATTTATTGACAGGGGGCCCCAAATATCGTCGTGCATTTATTGATTGGGGATGCTTCCATCATTACCCTGAATTTGTTTATTTATGGAACAATTTAAAACGGCTATTTAAACAGCGAAATGCATTATTAAAGCAATCCCAGAATTATAATCAATTATTACATTGGGATAAACAAATCGTACCCATTGCTGAAAAGATTAGCAACATTAGGGCAAATTATTCGCAACAAATTTTTCCTGAAATCATTCAAACTTGCCTGGATTTTTTACCTGAATATCACCTTAGTTGCCACTATTATCAAGGTTGGGAACATGACACTGATTATGCTGAAATATTAAACAAACACTACGAGCGAGACAAGCTGCTTAACTATACATCAGTAGGGCCACATAAAGCTGATATTCGGTTACGTGTCAGCAATATTCCTGTTGAAGACTTATTATCCCGCGGTCAATTAAAGTTATTAATGTGTGCTTTACGTTTAGCTCAAGGTGAATATTATTCAAAGCAAAATACTCAAGCTTGTGTTTACCTAATTGATGATTTTGCCTCTGAATTAGATAACCATAAACGAGAGTTATTAGCCAAACGGTTAAAATTAGCCAATTCGCAAGTATTTATTACCGCGGTTAACCAAGAACAAATTACCCATATGATCGATGAAAATGATAAGATTTTTTACATAAAATCTGGTATAATTTCGTAAATTTATAGAATGATATAAACAATCAATTAAGTCGAGAAATCCATGTCTAATTCTTATGATTCTTCTAGCATTAAAGTACTCAAAGGACTTGATGCTGTTCGTAAACGTCCAGGTATGTATATTGGTGATACTGATGATGGCACAGGACTTCACCATATGGTTTTTGAAGTGGTAGACAATGCCATTGATGAAGCATTAGCGGGTTATTGTCGCCATATTGAAGTCACTATCCATCCTGATAACTCCGTTTCTGTGCGTGACGATGGTCGTGGCATTCCAACTGGCATCCATGAGGAAGAAGGCGTTTCAGCGGCTGAAGTTATCATGACTGTATTACATGCTGGTGGTAAATTCGATGACAACTCATATAAAGTCTCTGGTGGCTTGCATGGCGTTGGCGTTTCAGTGGTTAACGCTTTATCAGATAAATTAGAATTAGTTATTTATCGTGAAGGAAAAATTCACCAACAAATTTATCAATTAGGCGTACCACAAGCCCCTCTTAAAGTTATTGGCGAAACAACTGAGTCAGGAACCTATGTCCGTTTCTGGCCAAGCCCTGAAACATTTACTAATATTGAATTTGTTTATGAAATATTAGCGAAACGACTACGTGAGTTATCGTTCTTAAACTCAGGTGTATCAATAAGATTACTTGATGAGCGAACAGGCAAAAGTGAGCATTATCATTATGAAGGTGGTATTCAAGCTTTTGTTGAATACTTAAATAAAAATAAAAACCCTATTCATCCGAAAATATTCTATTTTAGTACTGAAAAAGATAACATTGGTGTCGAAATTGCATTGCAATGGAACGACGGCTATCAAGAAAATATCTACTGTTTTACTAATAATATTCCTCAACGAGATGGGGGAACGCATTTAGCTGGTTTCCGTGGAGCAATGACTCGCACATTAAATAACTATATGGAAAACGAAGGATATAGTAAAAAAGCCAAAATCAGTGCAACGGGCGATGATGCGCGCGAAGGGTTAATTGCCGTAGTCTCAGTCAAAGTGCCAGATCCTAAATTTTCCTCACAAACCAAAGATAAATTAGTGTCATCAGAAGTTAAATCTGCGGTTGAATCAGTAATGGGCGAAAAATTAGCAGAATATCTACTTGAAAACCCAAGTGATGCCAAAATTGTAGTTGGGAAAATCATTGACGCCGCAAGAGCCCGTGAAGCAGCCCGTAAAGCTCGAGAAATGACCCGTCGTAAAGGCGCTTTAGACTTAGGCGGATTACCCGGTAAACTTGCTGATTGCCAAGAAAAAGATCCTGCCTTATCTGAGCTTTACTTAGTGGAAGGGGACTCTGCGGGTGGTTCGGCAAAACAAGGTCGTAACCGTAAAAACCAAGCGATATTACCACTTAAAGGTAAGATTTTAAACGTAGAAAAAGCCCGTTTTGATAAAATGCTTTCTTCGCAAGAAGTGGGAACATTAATTACCGCTCTCGGTTGTGGAATTGGTCGTGATGAATATAACCCAGATAAAATGCGTTACCATAGTGTTATTATCATGACCGATGCCGATGTCGATGGATCACATATTCGTACATTATTATTAACGTTCTTTTATCGTCAAATGCCTGAAATTATTGAGCGTGGTTATGTCTATATTGCTCAACCACCACTATATAAGGTCAAAAAAGGGAAGCAAGAACAATATATTAAAGATGATGAAGCAATGACACAATTTCAAATCGCTTTAGCTCTTGAAGACGCATCATTGCACGTCAACGATCATGCACCAGCGCTTGCCGGCGAAGCTCTCGAAAGGCTAATTGCTGAATATCAAAAAGTCGAAAAACTCATTACCAAGATGGAACGCCGCTATCCAAAAGCGCTACTATCTGAATTAGTGTATCATGAGGTATTAGACGAAAATATTTTACAAAATCAACAAATGGCAGAAAATTGGGCAAAAACTATTGTTGAAAAATTATCCAACAAGGAGCAACATGGTAGTAGCTACCTTTATTCAACTGAATATAATGAAAAAACACAACTACATGTGCCAATTATTAAAATCAGAACCCATGGTGTAGATACTCATTACCCTTTAGATCAAGTCTTCATTCATAGCAATGAGTATCGTAATATCTGCCACCTTGGAGCACAATTGAAAGATCTACTTGAAAGTGGCGCATTTATTCAACGAGGTGAACGAAAACAGCCAGTTGAATCCTTCGAAGAAGCGGTTGAGTGGTTAATTAAAGAGTCTCGCCGAGGCTTAACAATTCAGCGATATAAAGGCCTTGGAGAAATGAATCCAGAACAGTTATGGGAAACTACAATGGATCCAACCAGTCGCCGCATGTTACAAGTCACCATAAAAGATGCTATTGAAGCAGATCAATTGTTTACAACTCTCATGGGTGATGAAGTCGAACCTCGTCGATTATTTATTGAAGAAAATGCTCTTAAAGCAGCCAATTTAGATTTTTAAAGGTCACGCTATTTTAATATACAACATAAAAGACTAGGCACCCAACCTAGTCTTTTATTGATTAAAACAAGAGAAATAACAAATTGAATTAACAAGTTATAAAGAAAAACAGAATCTTGTTAAAAATTTTTAATTAGGTATGCGTTTCAGTATAGAATTCTTTTTGATCCTTTTAGCTTTATATTGAAACGACGCTTATTGTTGTTGATTAACATTAATAATAAGCACGTTATTCTTCAATATTATCATTGCGTTTTTCTCCATTTTAAGTTGAGGCAACTTCTTTAATGCTTAGCCTTAATTAGCTGATAATCCTGCTTGTCAAGCTAATTATCATCACGGATAGATACACAACCCATTGTTGTGACTGTAAGGATAACTTCCATCAGCAGCACCAGAAGTTGAATCGATACGAAATCTCCATCCTCCATAGGGATCACTCGTCCAGAACCAAGCATTTACAATACCAGCACCTTTATAATGGGTTATATCCCCCCACTCAGAGAAAAATCCAGCACCGATTTGACGCTGATAATGATGGCCACTT
The DNA here is from genome assembly GCF_001690275.1 of Gilliamella sp. WF3-4. Lineage (GTDB taxonomy): Bacteria > Pseudomonadota > Gammaproteobacteria > Enterobacterales > Orbaceae > Gilliamella > Gilliamella apicola_C. The sequence goes on from NZ_LZGW01000037.1 coordinate 25,823, forward strand.
GATGCTGGCGTGGCACCAACTAAACTTCGGCAGTAAATAGTTTCGTTTGCTCCTGAGCAGACCGCATTAGTAAGATCTTTTGCTTGTGGAAGACGATAACCTAAACTAGCACACCAATTTTCAGTTTCGATGTTGGTTGCTGACCTTTCACCACGGCTGACAAACCACTTCTGTAACACAAACCCATATTTTATCACTGCTGCACCGCTACTATCATAACCAACTAACTCAAAAGTTTTTGGTAAGGCTGGTGTGTAAATTCGAGCTGGGTTTGCCTCCTTTATTTGATCATCAGTTGCCACAGGACCTGTTAGCAAAACTCGCACACGGGTGCCATTCGCATTGGGTGTCATAATAGCCGTTATTCCCTCATCGGTAATGGAAGGCCAAGTCAATTGGGTACCTTCCGATATATCTAAATCAAAATATAGGCCATTTGCGCCCGTGGTTGGGAAGTTAAGGTTATATGATGTCGGTATTATAGATTGAGGAAGAAAGCCCCTGTTTGGCTGCCAAATATTAGCTGGACCAGCAAATTTCCACCCATTAAAGCCTGGTTCATTATTTCCGCCAAGCCTCAAATTAGGCTTAGCATAAAGAACGGCTGGTGATGATTTTGGAATGATGTAGTAAGTCACTGTGCCAGCGTTAAAAGTACTACGATTAGGTACACCATACTGGGTACTTAAACTACTATTTGTATTACTTAACACTACTTTATAAGGCGCTCTAGCAATATCTAAAGTATCAGCGCGACCAACTACCTGATTATTTTTATCTGTAATATTAACGGTTAAGCTACCCATAGCCGTTACGCCATTAACCTCCTGCCCATCACCATCATCATCACCCCAATAATAATAAGGCGCATCAATAAGTGCTTTTAACTCTATCGTATCAGTTGTTGATGGTACTAACATGCCAACATCAGCAAAAGTCTCTCCAACACGAGGAAGTACGATTGGGTTTGTTGCTGAAGTATTAGTAATTGGAGTAATGGTAGTGCCATCTGATAAGGTAATAGCTAATAAATCTTCTGTATTTATCACTTTTGTTTTACCGTTATTAAACGTTAAATAAGGCGCACTACCTTGAATCGTGTTTGTTGTGGTAGCTGATAATGCCTGAGAATCGAACGAAAACGGCAATAGCAATAACAGGGATAATGTTATAGGGAATTTTACTAATATTAATGAAGTGAACGAGAAAACCTGTCTACAATAGTGATTTAATAGATTTAAAACATAAAGCTGCTGCATTCTATCGCGGTAATGCACAAAATACTCCTTTCCTCAATTACTTATCTGTTTTATTTAACTCTGTTATAACTTTTGGCTAGTAAAATAAGTTAAATTAATTTGTTATCACCTGAATTATAACGTTTGAAAAAAAATTGACCACTTTTGCGATTAAAATATTTGTAAGGATTTGTTAAGAATGGTTCCGCATAAAAAATTAAATGACTAATGAACAAATAGTATTAGCCAATATTTATGCTTTTTGAATAATTTGGAACAAACACGAAGTGTACCGAATGAATAGCTGACAAAACTAAATATTAAACGCTAAATCAAGTTGTGAAAATTTTTACTTAGATCTTGTGATAACGCTTAATAATTTATAAATAAAAAATAGATGATAGCATAATTATCAATAATCTATATCAATAAATTAGCTAATAAATCCACTATTTTTTGTGTTTTTTTATTGACATACTGGTCTATTAATTTTCAAATTTGAAACCGCTTTATTCATCTGTTTGATCATATCTTTTGGACTTTGAGCAATGTAAACTTTGCCACCAGTGACATTAGCAATACAGTCTATTTTGTGTTCACCGGCAATATCAACGATATTAATTTTTAACCTAGGCTTTTGCGTAGCAATATAATTCGCTAAGGTGCAAATGTTATTTTTTGTACAATTATCTTCGCCGTCACTAATAATAAGTATATAGTCATCACGTTTTACACCATCTAACATTTTGCTGGCTTTTTCTAGCCCGTTATATAAAGGTGTCCCTCCCCCTCCTGCTGCAGTTGGTGTTAATTTTTTAATTTTACGCTTTAGTGTTCCTCGGTTAGCATAATTATAAAATGGCGAAACATATGCTGCTGGGCAATTTGTTAGTGTCACAAGCGAGATATCAATGTTCGGTTGTATCTTATCAATGCTTGATGTAGCCACACTCTTACTACTTGATAAACGAGTTGGTAAGCGCGTCATTCGCTTTTCGTATTGGATTCTTTCCTGCTCGGACATATTCCTATAACCATAAGTCAAATATTGAAAATATTGCTCCACTTCTGATGGCGATTCATTCAATGTCACCGTCATGGATAATGAATTATCAAACACAATTGCCATTTTAGATGGATTAGGATCTTTATTCATCTCTTCTTTGGTTATACAGTTAGGTGGATTTTTTACCTTTGGTGCTGGCTCAGGTACAGGCACTGTCTCTGGTTTAGGCTCAGATGTTACAATTGGCGCAGGCTCTGATGTCGGCAAAAGATCTTGTGGTTCAACAACTGGCTCTGTTTTAGGTTCTACTTGTTTTGTTTCAACAGATGATGAAATAACTGGCGCTGGCTGCTGAGGGGCAACTGCCCTTTCTTTATCAAAGGGGTAAAATAAATACCAAAGGAAACTAGACAAACCAAGCAGTAATAAAGCTAAAAGTAAAAAATGCCACCAACGCCAAAATGGTTTAGGCACAATAACAGGAGCCGGTGCGGGCATAACAGGCTCTTCAAAGGCATTAATAATAACAGGATCTTCATTTATAACATAAATCTGATTACCTAAACTCTTAATTCTTGGAAGCCAAAACGAAATTAAACGCTGATCTTCATCGCTTAAGATCATCAATTTAACAGCTTGTTCAATATCATTAATACGTGTTTGTAATGTCTTAGCTATTTGATTTTTATGTGATTCATTAGCAATACTATCAAGTAAAACAGGTTGACCTTCAAGATTAGTATACCAGCCAATATATTTATTGTTATCAATTAACTTTGGTGTTGCTAAAATTGAAAACGTACGATCAGTTAAATGTGACTTTAGTAATAGTAGTAAGGATTTATATTGGTTTAGTAGAGAAATCTTCTCTGAATTATTATGTTCAAAGACAGTTCTAGTTATTCGTTGCATTACTAATTTAATCCCTTACATTTTACCTTTACACTAAAGCTACATTAATTTTAAAACATGCTCATAAGCAGAAATACAATTAATGCTATATGCATTTATATAATATTATTTCAACATAATTATTCACATAGCGGTTTGCTAATATTCATACTTGAAACAGCATTGTTCATTTGTTCAACTATTTGTTTTGGGCTTTGAGCTACATAAACTTCACCACCAGTTTGCTCTGCCACACAATCAATTTTATGTTGCCCAGCAATATCCACAATATTTATCTTTAAACGTGGCTGTTGGGTAGCGATTTTGCTCGCTAACGAACAAATATTAGCCTTGGTACAATTGTCTTGACCATCACTAATAACTAATATGTAATCATCACGGTTTACGCCATCAAGCATTTTGCTGGCTTGTTTTATCCCACTATATAACGGTGTTGCGCTGTTATCATCTAGTGGTTTTAACTTGTTGATTTTATTCTTTAAGTTACTTCTATTATCATAACTATAAAACGGTGTAGTTTGTGCTACAGGGCAAGCTGAGAGTGTAACTAATGCTATATTAACGTTTGCTTGAATTTTATCAATGCTTGCTAATGCAACTTCTTTGCTACTTGATAACCGATTAGGCAGGCGTGTCATGCGTTTTTCATAGGCATCAGCGTCTTCTAGCGACATTGAATAGAAATCAGTGTTCAAATATTTATTAATAGAATCTTGAGATTCCATCAACGTCAATGACATTGATGCTGAATTGTCAAATATCATAACCATTTTAGGTGCATCACTGTTACTGACAATCTCTTCACGAGCAACACAATTTTTAGGTGCAATGGCCGTTGGCTCTGATGTCGATTTTACAACTGGTTCAACTTCTTCTTTGCGGGGTTGCACAATAGGTTCTGGTTTCTTTTCTTCTACTGGTTGAGTAATGGCTGGCTCAGCAACTTGAGCCACAGGCTTTTGTTTTCCATATGGGCAAAATAAATACCAAAGGAGCCCAAACAAACCAAGCAATAATAAAGCTAAAAGTAAAAAATGCCACCAGCGCCAGAATGTTTTTGGTGGAATAATAGGAGGTGGCGCGGGAGGCAAAATCGGATCTTCAAAGCTATTAATGATAACGGGTTCATCATTAATAACATAAATAGGGTTACCTAAGCTTTTAATTCTAGGCAACCATGATGAAATAAATCCCTGCTGCTCAGCAGTTATTGGCATTGACTTAACTGCTGACTCGATATCGTTAATACGATCTTGCAATGTTTTTTCTATCTTACTTTTTTGTGATTGATTACAAATCTCACTCAATAAAGCAGGTTGCCCTTCTAAAAGCGTATACCAACCAATATACTGATTATCGTTAATCAATCTTGGTGTTGCTAAAATCGAGAAAGCACGCTCTGTTAAATGCGGTTTTAGCAGTGTTAACAAAGAGTTATATTGATCTAATAAAGACATCTTTTCGGAGTCATGGTGTTCAAAAGCTATCCGAGTTATTCGCTGCATTATTAATTTAATCCCTTATAGTTCAATTTTAGACTAAAACTGTACTCATTTTGAAACATGCCCATAAACAGAAATACAAATGATGCTAGATACATTTATATAGCATCATTTGAAAATAATTATTCACATAGTGGTTTGCTAATATTCATACTTGAAACGGCGCTATTCATTTGTGCAACTATCTGTGCTGGACTTTGAGCTACATAGACTTTACCGCCAGTTTTATTAGCTACACAATCAATTTTATGCTTCCCAGCAATATCCACAATATTTATCTTTAAACGCGGCTGTTGAGTGGCTATTTTGCTCGCTAACGAACAAATATTAGCTTTGGCACAATTGTCTTGACCATCACTAATAACTAATATGTAATCATCACGGTTTACACCATCAAGCATTTTGCTGGCTTGTTTTATGCCACTATATAATGGCGTTGCACTGTTATTATCTAGTGGTTTTAACCTGTTAATTTTATTTTTTAACTTACTTCTATTGTCATAACTATAAAACGGTGTAGTTTGTGCTACAGGACAAGATGAGAGTGTGACTAATGCAATATCAACGTTTGCTTGTATTTTATCAATGCTTGCTAATGCTACTTTTTTACTACTTGATAACCGATTAGGCAGGCGTGTCATGCGTTTTATATAAGCCTCAGCTTCTTCTGGCGACATTAAATCTTCTGTATTCAAGAATTTATTAATAGCAGCTTGAGACTCCATCAATGTAAACATCATTGATGCTGAATTATCAAATATCATAACCATTTTAGGTGCATCACTGTTACTGACAATCTCTTCACGGGCGATACAGCTCTTAGGTGCAACGACCGTTGGCTTTGAAGTTGGTTCTGAAGTTGGCTCTGATGTCGATTTTACAACTGGTTCAACTTCTTCTTTGCGGGGTTCCACAACAGGTTCTGGTTTCTTTTCTTCTACTGGTTGAGTAATGGCTGGCTCAGCAACTTGAGCCACAGGCTTTTGTTTTTCATATGGGCAAAATAAATACCAAAGGAGCCCAAACAGACCAAGCAATAATAAAGCTAAAAGTAAAAAATGCCACCAGCGCCAGAATGTTTTTGGTGGAATAATAGGAGGTGGCGCGGGAGGCAAAATCGGATCTTCAAAGTTATTAATGATAACGGGTTCGTCATTAATAACATAAATAGGGTTACCTAAGCTTTTAATTCTAGGTAACCATGATGAAATAAATCCTTGCTGCTCAGCAGTTATTGGCATTGACTTAACCACTGCTTCGATATCGTTAATACGATCTTGCAATGTTTTTTCTATCTTACTTTTCTGTGATTGATTACAAATCTCACTCAATAAGACAGCTTGCCCTTCTAAAAGGGTATACCAACCAATATATTGATTATCGTTAATCAATCTCGGTATAGCTAAAATTGAAAAAGTACGCTCGGTTAAATGTGGCTCTAGCAGCGCTAGCAAAGAATTATATTGATCTAATAAAGACATCTTTTCGGAATTATTATGATCACACATAAACCTTGCTATTCGCTGCATTGCGTAACTGTTTCCTTTTATTTCTTATACTGTTATAAAAAAGCGATTAAACAAAAATTTATATATTTAATGCCTTTTGCAACTGTTGAAGTTTTTTGTTTAACGTTTCTAACTCAACTTGCTTTTCAATTTGTGAATTATTTGAATTGTTAGCTTTTTTTAGTTGCTGTTCAATGTCTTTAACTTGAGCTTGTAGATCATCACGACCTTTAGCCTTTTGTTTAACTTCGTTTGTTAATTTAGTTAAATCATTTTTCAATTTTTGTTGTTGCGCTTGTTTTTGTTTAACACTTAATGAGGTATCGTTTTTCTGTTTTTCAATTGCCGCATAGATTTCTTTAAATTGCTGATTCGCTCTTACTTCATTTTCCAGAATTTGCTTTTTCTGATCGATCCGAGCTTGGTAATTTCCTGAATAATTACAGCTAATTTTATCCATAATACCAATGTTAGTATTAGTCGGATCGCACTGCTCGGGAGTCGTTGAGCAACCAGCTAAAAAAATAAGTGGGCTGAGTAATAGAAGATGTGTTTTTTTCATAATTAGCTAACCTTAACTGCTGAACGTTGTTGTGTAACAAGATTAATTTGATTTTCAAGTACTGTAATTTGTTTATGTAATTGACTTATTTGTTTATCGAGTTTTGATACATTAACGCCTGATTGTTGTTCTTGAGAAGAGATTAAAACCCAATCATTTTCAACTTTTCTCATGCGTTTTAATTTATCATTTAAATAGGCAATATTAGCATCAATTTGCGTTAAATCATTTTTAGCTTGTCTTTTATTTAACGTATCTTTTTTGATTTGATTATTTAACACTTTAAGAGTCGCTAAATTTTTATCCAACACAGCTTTAGCTGTTTCAGTTACTGCTTGAACTTCGTAAGTATTTTGTTGAATGTCTTGGATATAAACATCAAGGCGCATTTCGGCATTAGCATATTCTGCTCGTTTACTGTCAAGATAATAGTTAGCGCCCATCATCACACCACAACCAACCGCAGCTGATGCAATACAAACGCCAGCTTTTCCACCTGCTAACATACAACCAATACCGCCTAAACCCGCGCCAACAGCACAAGACTGCCATGCGGATTTACTAAAAAACTTAGCCGTGTTACTTTTCGTTAGAGCAGGATCGGCATTTCTAGAGCTGACTCCTCCCCCCCCTTGGCAGCCAGTTAAAATAAGCGATACACACAAAAACAGCGTTACTATAATTTTATTCATCATCTTTTTCCTTTTATTTCATTGCATGTTTGTAGCCAAGCTGATCTCGCAATTTTCCCCGATTCAATATATTGATTAATATGTTTGAAATAGAGTTTTAAATAGTCACTCATATTAGCTTTGCCACTATTCTCTAAAATAAATTGAGTAGAGCTAACTTGATCATTAATAGTAATTTTCTCGTAATTTGACGCAGTATTAACAATAGTATCGGAATAATATTTCAATATAAAGTCCCGAGCATTTTTAGACTCATCAACAACTTGTTTCAAATTATCTAGCTTCACTTTTGAACACATATTATCATCATCTAAAGTATCGCTTTCTTTTGGATCGCAAACTTCATTAGCCATGGTTCTATATAAATTGTCATTATACTCAAATTTACTGCTTAAATCAGAAACATTCGCACACAAAAATGCACCTAATTGTAATGCTGACTGAATGGATCGATCTCGTTGTTCATCACGAGCTTGGTTAGCACTACGTAACAGTGTATTAAGTTGATTTAATTCTTTTTTCGTTTTCTCGTCTTCCACTTGTTTGGTGATTTTTTCAAGCTCACTAACAACATTAGCATTTTCTGAGCTTTCCGTTTCGCTACCTAATTGGTTCCATTCTTTTTCTAACTCTTTGATTTTATCACTAGAATTCATCACTTCTGTTGTATAAACCAAACGAAACCCAACATCTTTACTCTTATAAGCACCTTTATCATCATAAAAAGGTTTTTCGGTACGAAAAGCACTGGTAGTTGATGATTCAGGTGTCAAATAACTACCACCACGCACTGTCATACCGCCTTGTTGACCATGATAACGATCGAGCTTATTCATTCGAAACGAATCAAACATCATTTCGCTTGCATTACCTAAGATATCAAACAAATCTAGCGGATTAGGTTCAAGCCGTCCAATAAGTTGTAATTTTCCATTAGCTGACTTGGCACCAGAAAACCACGCGTAATTTTCAAGATTACCCGTCATTGGGAACCGTGATTCACGAAATTCTGATTCGGTTACTTTCGAACCACCTCGTGCAGCATATTCCCATTCGGTATTATTCGGTAAACGGACATAACCATTAGGCAAACTAATTGATTTTAGCTTTGACCGATTTTCAATTAACCAACGATTATATTTATTCGTAAAAGCTATAGCATCAAACCAACTAATATCAGTGATAGGAAAAGAGAGGTTCACTTTAGGTATTGGGCAGGTGTCATTCATTACAGATTGATATTGCAATACGGTAATTTCATATTTACCTATCAAATAGTACCGTTCTTTACCTGCATCAGAAAAACTTCCTGCTATATAGTTGGGTGTCGCATATTCAGCAAAACCAAGCTCTTTTTGATTACTTCCTAAAATAACTTTGACATCATCTAACGATTTATTGGTAGGAGTAAATACCTTTTTCATCACTAAACTACCATCACACGGCATGGGTAAAATGACATCATCTTTGGCTGGTTTGGGATTATAAAATTTACTGTCCCAAGGCTCAGCAAAGCTTAATGAGGGAAGTAAGCTTATTGTAGCCAATCCCCAATAAGCCAATCGAATACATTGGGGATAACTATGCTTCACGTAAGCTTTCTGCTGGTTGAATTTTAATAGCACGTCGCCCTCCTATAACCACAACGCCGCTTGATATAAATAAAGTCAGTAAAAAAGCAACGATAAGATGATAAAATTGTAATTGACTCACCACGGATTGTGAAATCAAATTTTTACCTAAAACTAAATTAAAGGCACTATTTCCTAATCCAAAAAGCACACAAGAGATAACAAAAGCTAAACAGCTTAAAATCATTGCTTGATTGATTAAATAAAGCATAATGCTTTTTGAACGAAATCCAAGTAATCGCATAAAGGCAATATCTTTGCGTTTACGTTCAATATTTGATAAAAATGCCCCTGTAAATGACAAAATACACCCTAAAACAGCTGTAATTGCAATGACACTAAAAATAAAATTGAGCACTCGATCGATTGCTTGCATGTTTTCAATCGCATTAGCTTGTGTACGCGTTTCTATATTTTTTTCTCGTAATTTAAAGGCTAATGGGGCGACATTATCTAGTGAATTGGCATAAATACGGGCTCGCGCAAACGAAGTATGTTTTGGCGGATTTGATTGCCCAGTAGACGTTAAAAAAATATCACTTTGGTAGCCATCATAAAAATCTTCCATGGCAATAAGTAAATCTAAAGAAACAAAAGCAGCTGCTCGACTATAACGACTCTCGGGAATAATATCTACCACATCTAATGTGGTTATGCCTTTTTCCAGTTTTCCATCAAGCTGCCTTGTTATCACCATTTTCACACGACTACCGATAGTTGCTTGCATTTTTTCTGCCGATAATGCGCTTAATATAATTTGATTTTTATTATTAAGCAAAGGCGTAGCTTCTGTTATTGGATCACCTGTAGCCGTAGGAATAATTTCGGCATTATTCACAAAATGACTCGCATCTTTCATTAAATCAGCTTGTGTATTTAATGAGCGTGTTAGAGGGATAACAAAAGCCGTTTCAGGCTGTTTTTTTATCCACTCAAACATTTCACTCGTAAACTGTAAATTACCAACGATTTTGACTTCTAAATTTTGTGGATCATTAAGTAATTGTTCTCTAAGTTGAGAAACCACACCATATTTTAAGCTAAATAACAATAATAATGGCGTAATCACTGAGATCACCGAGGCAATAATACAAAACGAAACTTTTTTGTCATACCATAAGTCAGCTAAAGATAAGCGAGTAACAAGTAACCATTTTAATATTGCTTTAGTCATTTTTTACGCCTTATCTTGTAATGGTAAAAATACTGAGGATTGGGGGGAAGTTAAGTTAGCTGATAAAGTAAATAACCCTTTGCTTGCAATGCGTTGCCAATCGTGCGTTACAATCATCACAGCAATATTGTCTTGCTGAGCTTGCTCAATAATTAAATCAAAAAGTAAACTTGCATTATAGGGATCCAATGCCGAGGTTGGCTCATCGGCAAGTAATAATGCCGGTTTATGAATAATGGAACGAATAAAAGAAGCGCGTTGCCTTTCACCAATAGATAACTGTTTAGGATATTTGTTTAGCAAATGGTCAATTTTAAGTTTTTGCACTAGATAATCAAACCGGCTGTTATCCACTTTTTTTTGTAATAACTTCAATGATAATAAAATGTTATCACGAACTGTCAAAAAAGGTAGTAATCCACCTGTTTGTAACATAAAACCCAAATACTGAGCTCGAATATCAGCCAGTTTATCAAGCTGGTTTTGCTCGATTAGCGTTGCAATGTCGATTGCATAATTATCAACAATCAATTTATAGTGGCCAATTTCATCTGGTTTTAAAATCATTCCTACCATTTCAAGTAATGTGCTTTTGCCTGCACCACTATCGCCCTGAATAACAACAACTTCACCAGCTTTGACGGTTAGCTCTGGCAGGCAAACACTAAAAAAGGATTTACCTGTTGAGCGCAAAATAGATAACTGCTTAATAGTTAACATATCTAAGGCAACATTTCTAATGGAATAGGATAAACATTTTCACGAGGGTCGCTGCCTTCGGCTAACGAAATCCAACGATCGACATCGGCATTACATTTTTGATAGTAACGAATTTTACTATTTAAATTACGGATAAATTTTTCTTGCTCAAGTCCGCTCATGCTTTTCCAAGTATCTTGATCAAGCCCTGTCACATCACTTTTATATGGAATATTATCTAGATATTCACCAAGCAGACCTAAGTCAGCAATTTTGGTCACCGAATCTGATTTTAATTTGCTTGGATCTTGCCCCATCGCAGCAGCAACAGAACGAAGCTGGGAAAACATATCATCGGCTGAAATTAACCCGTCATTAGCCGCATTAGCAATTTTGCTGACAATATCACTCAAATCACTAAGTTGCGATTTAGTTAATAATATACGAGGCTCGGCTGTTGGAATCGTCGGTTTAACGAAATCTTTATCTGCAATCCATGCTTTAAAAAAGGTTGGTGCTTTAGTCCCTTTGGTATCGCCTAAATAAGCTAACTGCATGGCCTTACTGAGTAGCAATGCATCTTTTAACATATCAGAATTATCATCTTTTGCATTAAGTGCATTGCCGACAGAAGCCTCGCCTTTATACGCAAGCTTAACTTGTTCTGATAAGGCTTTTGCCAGCAAGTCAACTTTTTGGCCAAACTGATGTACATCTCCCGCATTAACAGGATAATAAAGCGATTTATGAATGAAATCATTATAAGTTAGATCCGAATATTGCGTTGCAGCAATCTGATGATCTTTTTCACCACTTGGCGTTTTTAAATGTAGTGCGTAAATAGCGACGCCCTTATGCTGAGCTTCAAGTCTTAATTGCGCAGCATCCATTCCTGTACTAGAAAGTTTATCATCACCGGGAATTGCACTAGCATCTGTTATCAAAATCATGTAACGCGCGCCAAAGCTATTCCAATTAATATCATTTAATGCTTGAGCAACCCCAGCATAAGAATCTTCGGCAAAATATGCGGTTGATACAGAAGCTTGTTTAAGCGAAGCGCTTAGCTGTTTAAAATCCTCTTTATCTTTCACTTTATTGGGATCGGCAAAAAGTTTAGAAACAAATTCAAGTTTATCCGAGGCCTTTAAACTCGATCGAAATGAAACCAATCCAAATTTAACTTGATCTTGTAAATTTTCTTTTTCAATGTGCTGATAAACTCGCGTTACCGCTTCTTTAGTTCTTGAAATATAAGGATCCATTGAAATAGTGGAGTCAATAACAAACACAATGGCGGCTTTAAATGGAGCAACTTGATTAGTGCTATCATCAGTAGTTTGGCCATTAGCTGGTTTTGTATTATTTTTTACCAATGAATCCTGTTTACTTACTGATGCTACTTCTAGCACTCGCTCATAAAAACCTTGCCCATTCATAACCTCTTCACCTTGTAAAATAGGTAATAAATAGAAGTTACTTTTAAAATCAACAAACTCTTTAGGCTCTTGAGCAACCACATCTGAAGCTGGCTTATTGGCTTTTAACGTGTCACGAATAGGCTTTAATAAAACCTCTGGCTTATCAGCATCAACAATAGCGGTTAATGCAGCCTTATCTTTGAAAAATAACAAAGGATCACGATCAACAGGGTTTGTAAAAACTAATGTCATTTGCATATTCCAAGCAACTGCACATGAATTATTAATCCAACCTATCGCTTTTCCATAAGAATCAGGCCCAACTTTAAGCCATTGCTGATTATTGTCGTTTTTACGTTCATAAACATAATAGCGAGAAAATGCTGGCACAGATTTGCCGGTAGGATCTGTAATATTATTTTTTAATTCACACGTTGGTGTGCTTAATACACGCTGATATAAGGTTTTTTTACCTTCTTGTTTGAGCGGTTCAGCTGCCGAAGCTATCCAAGGTACACAAGCGAGGCTTAGACCAATAACGAGTTTTGAAATTGCTATTTTTTTCATATCCTTTCCTCACTATTTTTGCAATTCAGCTAAGCGATTTTTGGCTAAGGTATTATCAGGATCATGATTCAAAGATGTTTCATACCAATAAATAGCGGTTTCTTTATCTGCTTTAAAGCAACTATTATTTTCATAAAACTTCTCGTCGTACTCTTTAGCATAAAGTATAGCAATCTTCGCATTTTGCTGAGCTTGATTTGCATATAATCGTTGAGCAATATTACATTTTTCAGCTTTTTTAGCTTCAGTAATTATCTGAATAATTGCATCAACTTCTGGCTTGGTTTGTAAACATTGTTGAATAAAAGTTAAGTCATTGGTAAAACCATTATTTAAACTGCATTGGGCACTAATTTGCACCGGTGTTATTGGTTGTGATTGCTTTTTGAAAAAGAAAAAATACCAAGTAGCAAAAGCAATCCCGATTAACATCATAAAACCAATTATAATAGCAACGATTAATCCTAAGCGACTTTTCGGTTTAACCGATTCAAGCGGTATTTCAGGTTCAGGCTCTGGTATTGTTTCCGTTTCAACAGGTTCAGCCAGCATTGTCTTCTCAGTATCCATGCTGGACTCTTCAATTAATGGCGTCTCTTCTTCAACAATAGATTCGTTTGCTAATTCTGGTTTTGCTATAACTGGTTCGTCATTAGGTAATGCTGCCTGCACATTTAATGCCGTTGATGCAAACACGGTGTCAGCAATACTAACAACCCCGCCATCAATATAATTCTCATTTTGTTTATCACGAATTTGTATAAGAAAACGAACCTGATTTCCCTGTGACAACAAAGTGTCAACCAACCATTCACTGACTTGCCCTGTTAGCTGTTCATTCTCTACAGACATATTTTCAACTGTATGCCAGCTTTTTTCAGGAGCCCACTGATTCAAATCAGATAAATAGTACCCATCCTGATTACGTTGTATAAGCATATCAATTTCAGCACTGCCTTTCCATTTTTGAGCTAAAAACTTCGCAACACCGGGTTTATAACCGTCTAATTCAATTCTTAATGCCATGATATCCTCTATTTTACACCCACATTTTGAGCATCATTCACTCTATCGAGTGATAAGCCTTTTATTCAAAAAGGCTCATTTACTATATTTATTCAATACGTTATTATTTATTTTTAATTAATCTGCGATTGCTTGAAAAAACCAAGAATTTCGCCTAATCGACTATTTTGTTCTTGACTAATTTCTCGCCCTGCATGGTGGCCTACATTTTCTTGCGCAAGCACCGCAAACGCAATAAACCAATCAAAGATCGCATATTGAGAATAATTTTTAGTATTATCGTCTAGCTTTGGTAATGAATGCGATGATTGAACATTAAATTCACTTAATGGTGAAGAAAATATTGGCTTACCTTGATTAACTTTGCTCATTGGTATATCAGTTACTTGACCTTGAATAAAACCTAACCAAGCAATAAAGTCTGCCAGTAAATTATGAATAGTACTGATTTGCCTAGACTCAAGATCATCACGTTTATTACCCATATTTTCATTATTCAAAATATGCTCACTTAAACTTGCTTCAAGTTTCATGCGATTCGCAGCAGTAATAAGTTCTTCTATAATAAAAGAAAGTGATTTTTGAGTAATTCCAAAAAACTGTAAAATATGTTTATCTAAAACGATATTTCTTAAATGCTCTAACCATGCCGAAAAAACCGTTTTTGCAAACTTTGATTCTGTTGTTAATATAGTTGCTTGTTTGGTAGTTAACGATGAATTCACATCAGAAAATAATTCAAAATCCGCATTTAATCCGAAAGCATTTGATAAATTATCTAACAAATTATCATTACTATCTTGCTGTGTTTCATTTTCTATCGTATTAGAATGATAAAGTGCTCGAATTGTTTGATCGGGTAATTCAAACGTTTTAAGTAATTCGCCTAATAATAAAGCTTTATTTTGTAGTTCTTTAACAACATTAGCGATAACTTGTTTTTTCTTAACGAGCTCTTCATTACTATCTGCTTGATACCAAGTATCAAAACGCATATTAATAATGTAATCAATTTTTTCATTAAGTTGTTCAACAATCCGCTGTTGTTTAACTTCAGTTATAGCAACTTGTTCTAAATATTGACTAATTCGCCCTATACCGCCATCATTGAGTTTTAGCATAGCATCCCACGCTTCCTCTGGCTGAAAAACATATTCTTTAATATCACTATTTTGAATAAATGTGCTTCTTAATACATTCATTTTATCTTGATAATTTTCATTATAAGCTTGTTCTTGGCTAGTTTTTGAATCGACATTTAAAAACGGCACATCAAATCCAGGTTTGCGAACTAAGAAGACATTATTAAATTTATGCTCGTTGGACCAGTTACTTAGCCAATCATAACTACCAAAGCGTTCTAAAATAGTTTGTTGTAGCAAACCACCTTTACCCCAACTATTTTTAAGATTATCTTCTGATAGTGTTAATGAGGTACCAATGCGTTTATCAAACATAGTGATTGCCCATAATAAACCCGCTTTTTTAGTGGCTCTTTTTTCAGCAGTTTCACCTTGAGTTTTATCAATCCAACGCTCAAGAACGGGACCTACATCATTAACATCAGATTGTTTATCTGACGGAGTGCAAACAACTAGCACGTTCATTTCTTGGCTATCTGTGTATTTTTCGAAAAGATAAGCAACTTTGCCTCGCAATAAAAGCTGAGCAATAGGGTTACCTTCTTTAACATCTGAAACTGAAACCAAGTTTAAGCGACCACGATATCCAGGAAAATCGAGCAAATCGACGTTTTCAAATGTTGGCACTCTGGTTTTATTAACTAAAGGGAAGAGTAATTCAGCGGTTAGAAAAGCCAGTTGAGCTAAAGAGATATCTGTCGGCACTCCATTGAACGGCGTTATGGTCACTGATGAATCTTTATTAGTGTTCAATCGTTCAAGAATATCAACATTCATAATACTGTCAATTTGTGATTTAGTGCCATTATTATCTTTAACTAATACAGAAAGTGGCGCATACACAGTTTCAACATGACCTAAACTCGATAGTGTTGTGGCTAATTGAGTATAAATTGTAGTGAGCTCGGCAAGCCCACCCCACAAAACAGCCAATAACTCCCCTCGCTCAGCTATTGGTAAGTAAGGGAGCAAAAGGATGACTTTTTCCCAATATCCCCCTTTCAACTCATCAAGGGAATTGCCAAAGTTTTCAGATAAGTAGTCATAAAGATCAACAATATCGTCTTCGTTAACGCCACCTACATAACTGGTCTGTTTTTTAGTTTCTAAACGTTGAATCAACTGATTTAGCTGTACTAACTCAATTTTATTGGAGACTTTTTGTTGATCAAAATCCTTAAAGTAAGCATTTATCAAGATTTTGACAATTTCTATCTCTTTAAATAATTTCAATTCTAATGGATAGTTAGGTATACCACCTTTGGCAATACGGCTAAAGCGGGTAACAAGGCCTGTTGCCTCTTTGCCACTTCCGACTGGGTTAACGTGATCGATAAAATCGAGAACTTCATTATCCACAATGGTTTCAAGTTTACCATTTTCACCAGCGGCTAATGCTGAAATAAGATAAGATTTGCCCGCTTGTGATAACCCAAAAAAACCAACTGCAACAGATTTGGCAGAAACATCACCTAATCGTTTTGCACTATTACGCAAACGGCGCAAATCCAGAATTAAATTATCGGCTTCACTATTTAAACGTTTGGATGAATGACGTGTTTGATGCACCCATTCAATAGCCTTTGCGGACGCTTGATAGACCTGATCCCAAGATTTAGGAAGTTGTTCATTTAAGTTATTCATCGTTTTATCATTCCACTATCAAGCCAATATTGTGCACTAATTAAACCAGAGTTAACCATTGTGTTTAAGCTGAGTTTAATATCCTGATTTTTATTACAAGCCCGCCCATCAGAGGCTTTTAAATCTTTAATATAAAAATTTTCAACCATTTTTTGTTTGTTCTTTATACCTAAAGTCACTTGTAACACCACACCTTCAGCACTCAATCGTTTAGCCACGTCACTATTTTCAATTGTCAAAATATAGATAGGCGATGCAGGCCAACGGTCAACTTCAAGCTGCCTAAATCCAAGCCTTGTGGTTCCTCTAATTTCAAATGATAGTTCAGGAAAATCATAATCAGGATTATCCAAGTCAATATCTTGGTAATAGACATTTTCCTTTTTAATCATATTCAAATTATCTAGCAGCCCAATGTATTTAACAGTTGAATATAAATCCATATTAGATGATCTAAAATAGAAATTAGGTAATCGTAAATTCTTGCTTAAAAAGCACAGCATAGCTCCCACTGCGGCTGTCGTTTTAGGATCATCAATACGTTCTTGTTTATGGAATGGGTACCAGCTACCGGTGTGATACCCGTGTAATGGTAAAATTCGCCCAGCAGGTACTGATAACCGTGATCGAAAATAACTTTGAATACCTGGTAAACGCGAAGGGCGACCAGTTAATAAAAGCACATCACATTGATAACAGCTAATAATTTCCGATAGTGCATCAAAGGTTTTACAAATATTGTAATAATCACCACGAATAAACAAATAATGAATACGTTTTAAGTTAATTTCGATAGTTAAATCAAGCACCGAAAAATCAGGATTGTTTAATGCGCGCTTAATTGGATCATTAATAAAACTAAGCACGTTATCCGTCATAATGTTATGGTGTAATAATTCCCTAAAGGTAGAGCGATACACATGCTGTTCTGCGTGTAACGGATCGTAAAGCTCATACGCTTTTAATATTTGTAAACCAACAGGCGTAAATAACTGTAAAGTAAGTTGCTGACGCAATACTGCATCTTGTATAGATAGTTGTTGCGAACCAATAATTGTGGATAAAATTGGATTCGGGTCAGCAATGCCCGCTTGTTTTAAGCCAATTGTTAAAGCCGTTAACACGGTATCTTGGATAATATCAAGCAAGATATCATCACCAGCAACTTTAAATCCATCACGAAAACGTTGTGTAGGTACGATATAGGCATTACTACTATTGGTTTGTGCACTGACGCCGTAGTCTAATTGATAATCATTAATGACTAAATCGGTTGTACCACCGCCGATATCAACCGTTGCAATGGTCAGTTTTTGTTTATTTTCTTTGTCTGGGCGAATCATGGAAGCAATAAATTCTTCACTACGTCCATTATAATTATTTTGTGTCTCATTAAAAAGGTACACAACTTGACCGCACGTTGCTTCATCCCATTGAATATAAACTTCAGGGATATTTGGCCAAACACTTTGTAATTGCTCTGGATTATTGAAGTCAATATTGTCATCTGAACTATCCCAACCAAGGCTTTTCCAAACCAAGCCGATTGCTTGATATACACAGCTTTTGAATATAGCTTGTTCAGGCTTAGGCATCGCTGGAGGAATCGTTAAAATAATTGAACGTAAATTACGCGGTGTTTTAGCATGTTCAAGTTTATTACGTTGGGCAACACTATTGATTTGCATTAATGCGTGCATTAATACTTCGCAGAGCATAAATGTCATCAAAGAACTGCGAGAATATTTTGGATGGAAAACGGGCATTTTGCGATCATATTCTTCTTGAATATCATTGCTAAGAATGTGTAACGCTTCCCCATATTCATTAATTAAACTTGAAAAAGGCTCTGCGGTTGCAAACGGTTCATGATCGCTTTTGACATAATGAGAGTTAAAACGCCAACCTTGTTCGTATTTATCTTGATCCCACAAATAACGTTTTGGACTTGAAAGCCCAGTTGCCCCCTCATTGCCCTCCCGCCTACTGGCAAGCCGGCTTGCTTCTTGACCAACACGAACAATGCTTGGCCAACGAAACGTATCTCGTCGCCCACTTTGCAAAGAAAAATGCTCTTTACCAAAAAAGGTTTGGGAAAATTCTACTCGGCTTTCAAATGGTTCATTATAAATATGCTCTGGTTGCGTTAAATCCCGAATTTCAAGCTCATAACGATGGTTTAAACTATCTTTATCTTGAACATGATCTTCAATTAAAATGCCGCAAGTGCGAGAATTTCCTACATCTAAAATCATGTCAACAGGAATTGATTTCACCAAATCATTTTTAGTATTTGAGACAATTTTAATTGTCGGTAAATGTAATGAGTCGGCAAGTAAATGGATGATATTAAGATAATGACCATAATAAGCTTTATTTTTCATCTCTATATTAAGATCATCTCTGTGAATTTTTAAGCGCTGGGGATCACCCGCCAACTCTTGAAAAAGATCAATTAACCAATTGGTGATCCATTTTAGTTCTAAATACCAGGAAATGTGATCTGAACGATGTGCTAAACTAAATACGGCACCAGTCATTACATCATTTTCCGTTGGTGCAAGGTAAGCCACATCTTGTAAATTAGCAAACACTTTTGTATCAAAAGCAAAAGTAATTCGATGTGTATTACCATCGGGATCTTCCCCCTCAGGAATACTAACAATTCGAACTCGGCTCCAGTTATGAGGTCCTTTATCAAAGCGTTCAGGCGGTATTGAGCGTAAAACAGGCACTGGTAACCAAATACCGTCGTATAATTTTAACGATTGCTCAACACTTATTTCTTGTGTTGGATTAACGGCAAATGTTGGATTATCTGGCGAAAAAAATTGACCATTATCCACATCTTCAATCAATCTAATCAGTGCGCCACTTTCGGAGGGATCAATAAAGTTACCATTAACTCTATTGCGCCAATAGTTATCTTTCCAATCAATTTTAAGAGCAAAGTCAAGAAACTGAATACCGCTATTCATAATAAGTGTCACTTCTTGACCATAATTGCGTAATTCTGGAAGCATATACAACCTTTATTGTTTTTTCATCGTTATTGGGAATGCAGTCCCATTATTATAAATTCCTTGGCAATTGGCTTTATTATCCTTGCCTTGCGTACATTGAATTTTTGGTAATTGATATTTGGTATTGTCACTACAAACAGCCTCAGTGTTACCTGTTATATCTAAATTAGCGTTTTTAATGCCAGTGCTAACATTACCTGTACATTTTACACCATCACTACGTGTTATAGTCACTTCACCATTGCCATCATTAAAGTTATAACTTAATTGCAATGGCTTGCCGGTAGCTTTATCTTGGATCCCCCCGTTTGCAGACCATTGACCATTTAAGAAATCGGTGGTTCCTTGCTTGATTGCATCAGTAGGCAAAGCTAAATGGTCAGCCTGATCAGCAGCTGAAGTCGAATCTGATTTATTATTTTTATCGGTTGGAGAAGTCGTTTGGTCAGTGCCATCTTGGCTATTTTTCTCGTCAACATTATCTTTTTTATCCGGATCGGGAACATTGGATTTTTCATCCTTTCCATCAGTTTTATCCAGATCTGGAGATGGTACCGACCCATTTTCATTATCTTTAGCATCTGGTTTTGGAGTATTCTTATCATCATTTGTGCTATCAGCTGGTACAGGATGATCAACCGAATCACCAGTTGCATCAGCATTAGTAGGAACACGATTAACATTATTCGTATCACCTAAAGCTGTGTCATTTGGTATCACGTTATTGGTCGCGCCTAACCGATTTTCTACAACGACATCTTTTGGCTCAGTTTTTAATGCAACGTTAGGTTTTTTCTCATCTTGTTGTTCATTTTTTTCTGCTTGATTAATTGGAGCATTTTCTAAAGACAAATTTGGATTAATCGATATTTCAGGTTTTAACCAACAACCACGCAATAAAAACAATGCTAGCAAAAGCAACAATAAAGGTAATAATCCCAGTAACCATATCCACCAACGCTTCCACCATGGTTTATTATTAATAGGTGTCTGAACTGGAGGCACCGTTGCTGTTGATGCAACTTTTTTTGCGGGTTCTAAACAATAGAATGGAGAATTAACTTGAGGTGTTTGCGGATAAACAAATCCCCAAAAAGTAATAACGGGTTTGTCATTAACGATATAAACAAATTGATTACTTGGAAAACGTATCGCCATCAAATTAGGCTCAGCGCTGTCGGCATTATTTTTGGGATCATAAATAAGGCGGCTAAAAAGGAGTTGATCCCCTTCTAAATTAGGATTACTCGCTAGTTGCTTACCGAAATTCATCACTTTATGTTCAAATTCTCTAAGCAAAGTTAGTGCTGATTCTTGCTCAGACTCGCTAGCAGAGCTCCAAGGTACGATATAATATTGGCCATCAGGCTGGTCTGAGTCAAAAGGAATATACCAATCAATAATATTGCCTTGATCATTACGTTGGGGGATAGCTAAACAATCAGCATATTGCTTACCTAATTTAACTCGAAACATTTCGCGGATTTGAGTTGCAACGAGATAGGCAGCCTTACCATCATGCCCTAACATTTTGAAATCTTTGATATCACCACTTCGAAGTAATGTATTTGCCATATATTCCTTTTTATTCCTTAATTTTATTTATCTTTTTATAGGATTATATCAATTCTAACAGAAAAACTTGAATGTTGTAATTGGTTTGCTAGCCGATATTATGAGCTTTTCGTCTGTTTTTTAACTCAAAATACAATCAATTCATCATAAAAAATAATAGGTTATATAAAAATTATTTTAAAAAAGCCACGCGATTATCCGGTTAATTTTATCCAATAAGCACAATTGCTATTATTTCTGTTTTATACTAAAACGTATAAATTATCTGCAACCTCTTTATAAAAACTCACTTTATAAACTCATCATCTGTTAAAACGCGTAATGGTTGCATATCACTTTCACCTTTTATAACCAATGTAGGATCTGACCGTAAACAAGCACCGCCATAATGCCCACCAACAGTAAAAGTACATAACTGTAGATATCGATCATCGACCTTAGGTAAACACCATAATTCTTGATAGATGTTTTCTTGTTTTACAAATTTACCCTGTGTTTTATCAAGCACTTGTTCTTTACTATTCACTAATTCAATATTGCTACCCCGCCGTCCTGCGATCGGTTTAATAGCATAACCTTTTTTAATTAGGTTTTCATTAAGTTCAAAAGTCGATTCTAATAAGTAACGGTGGTTAGGAAATAATGACCATAACACAGGTAAAATAGCTTTATTACTTGGAATAACCGTCCATAATGGCTCAAAAACAGACACTTCTGGCCGTAATAATACATCAATTAATCTCACTGAATTTTCAGGGTGCCCTGTACGAATAGGTAACCCAGCAACTTGTGCTTCACTTTCTTCTCGAAGCTGTTCTAAAACCGTTTCCCAAGCCCATGTTTTCCAGACACAAGTTACTTGACGGCCTTCATCATCCACAAGCCGCCCACGTTTATCCCAACATAGCCCATTAAGGCCCCGTAAAATCTTACTACTAAATCCAGCTTGAGTAAGAGCACTTTGCATAAATAGTGCATGATAATTTTCTTCACTATCATTGTCTTGCATAATATGAACAAAAGGTTCGGCGTCACTATGCACCCAACAGTTAGCTAAAGAATTAAGTAGGCCACAACTAGGATCAGTTCCTCGGGTTAATCCCGCTTGGATTGCCCATTTTTGTAAAATATGCCCCGCTTCCGTATGGCAAGAGGCCGAATCGGCATTATATTCATAAACTTTAAAGCCACGCTCATCCATACAGAAATCTAATCGTCCAGTAATCATTTGATAACGGCGTTGCTGCCAAGAAAGACGTAATCTTGGCCATAATATTTCAGGAACATTAAAATTAATTAATAAATTATTATCCTTTAACACCTTGTCGGTAGCATGTAAATACATTAAATGTAATTCGTTTGTTGCCCGAATTAACTCTTGTTCGGCACTTTCTGAAATGGTGAAATAACGATATTGATCATCATGGCTAATCGCATGACCTGCTGCTAATACATACGCACTTTCTAATGGGTCTGATTCATTTAACCATTTTTTAGCAAATTGGCTTTCATTTTTAATATGAGCACTGTGGATTTCCAGTAAAGGCTTAGGAATTGTTGGTTGTGGTAAAGTATATTCGGTTTTGTCAGTTTGAATCATCCAACCTAAGATTTTCGTGTCATCAAACGTATCATGTAATTGATAGCCCTCATTGCTCACTGTCATTTTAAGTTCGCGCGTCCATTGTTGCCCAATGGGTAAGCGGGTATGTATTACATTTTGCTCAGCTATCCTAATTTTATCTTCAAACACTTCAGTAATAACAGCGACATGACCTGTTCTATCAAATACACCGCCATCATCCCATATCAATAAAGATCCTGCTTCTGGTATTTTTTTACTGCCATTAGCATACGCCTGTAAAGGTAAAATGGCTTCGTTAACAACTTGCCTTAAAAAGCGTAGTGAAAAAATTTCGTGAGCCATACCCACATCAGTAAATACAATACCGTAATTTAAGAATAAAAATCGCCTTGCAAATTCAACACATTGCCATTTATATCCCATATACTCATACCCAGAATAGCTACGAAATGATGCATCAGTCGGGTATTGGGTTCGATCCAATGTTTCATAATCAGAAGAATAAATGGCAACGCCACCTGGCGCATAACCTAATAATGTTCCGAAAGGTTCTTTATCACTGAGCTGAGATAACATATTGTATTAACCTTATAGAGAATGAATAGCAAGATACATTTATCAAGCTGTTAGAATTTTCTTATCATAGATCAAATTATAGCCTTTAAAAAGCAATGTTTATATTTCATTACTTGAAGAAGACTAAATTGCCTATATATAGTGACTATTCTTAGTAGTCTTACTGATACATTGCTCCAATTAAGTGAGAAAAATACAATTATGCAAAAAACAAAATTAAATGAATTATTAGAGTTTCCTTGTTCTTTTACCTATAAAGTCATGGGAGAAGCAAAGCCAGAGCTGGTAGACAAAGTGGTATCAGTGATTCAACGCCACGCTCCTGGTGATTATACGCCATCAATTAAACCAAGTAGCAAAGGTAATTATCATTCTGTGTCAATTACTATTAATGCCACTCATATTGATCAAGTTGAAAATCTTTATAAAGAATTAAGCGAAATCGATATTGTTAGAATGGTTTTATAATATTTTATTTTTTATTAAAAATAGAGTCTTATTTTCACAAATAAGGCTCTCTATTGATTATAAAATAGGTTGAGTTGAATCAATCCGATAGCTAAAAAATTGAGTAAAATCCATATTTTACCAAAAATAAAAACTTTAATAAAATCAATAACTTTTCTGAATGTTTTTTAGTGAAGTTTATGATATCTTGTCTTTTAGTTTATTGTTGTATAAATAGAAAAATTAACCTAATGAATTAAAAAAGCGCAAGATCATGTTAACCCTCTTGCGCTTTTAATCGATAACGAATTATCCCAAAATTTTCGCTAATTGTTCTGTTACTTGAGCGACAGGCTGTGTTCCATCAACACGGAAATACTTTGTGCGTCCCTCTTTTGCTTCATGCTGATAATAATTAATAAGTGGTTTAGTTAAATCATGATATTCAACAAGGCGTTTACGAACGATCTCTTCATTATCATCTTTGCGAATGGTGAGGGGCTCACCTGTCACATCATCAATGTTTTCAACCTTTGGCGGATTATGGCGAATATGGTAAACACGACCTGAAGCAGCATGAATACGACGGCCACTCATACGATCAATAATCACTGCATCGGGCACATCAAATTCAAGTACATAGTCAACGTTAATGCCAGCCGCCTTCATTGCATCTGCTTGCGGAACGGTACGTGGAAAGCCATCTAATAAAAACCCATTTGCACAATCACTTTGCGCAATACGCTCTTTAACCAATGCAATAACAAGCTCATCGGTAACCAATTTACCTGCATCCATTAACTCTTTTGCTTGCAAACCAAGAGGCGTACCCGCTTTTACCGCTGCACGTAACATATCACCCGTTGAAATTTGGGGAATACCGTATTTTTGCATAATAAATTGTGCTTGAGTTCCCTTTCCTGCTCCTGGTGCGCCTAATAAAATAATTCGCATAAAATAACCTCTTATGGCTTTAAATATAGATACAATTTTCTATTCTGGTAAATAATGAAATATCACTTTACTGCTGGAGATTAAGCCATCAGTGTGACAAATATAGTTTATAGCGCCACAACCTTTAACCATTTGAGCACTCTGCTGGCAAATGGGGCAGACATACTGTTCTAGGTAATGCTGTTTGCAATAAGGACAGTCGTAATGTTGTGGCGACACAGTACTCATTTTATTATGGCATTTTGGGCAAATACCTTCTTGCCCGCCACCATCAACGCTCTTTTTTGTTGTCATCAGCTATTTACGACCTCGTACATGTTTCATTAAACGGCGACGTTTACGTTGTTGAGAAGCCGTCAAACTATTCTTACGCCCTTCAAATGGGTTGGCTCCTTCTTTAAATTGAATTCGAATTGGTGACCCCATAATTTTTAACGATCGTCTAAAGTAGTTCATTAAATAGCGCTTATAAGAATCAGGTAAATCTTCAACTTGATTACCATGAATCACCACAATTGGAGGATTATAGCCACCCGCATGTGCATATTTTAATTTAACGCGACGCCCTCGAACCAAAGGTGGCTGATGATCGTCTTGCGCCATTTGCATAATCTTGGTTAATAAAGCGGTATTAACTCGGCGCGTTGCACAATCATAGGCTTCTTGAATGGAATCAAATAAATTACCAACGCCACTGCCATGAAGTGCCGAAATAAAGTGTACACGTGCAAAATCAATAAAATCTAACCGATCATCTAACGTTGACTTTACTTGCTCTTTGATATCTTGAGATAAACCATCCCACTTATTAACGGCTATCACAAGTGATCGCCCGCTATTAATAATAAAACCAAGTAATGATAAATCCTGATCAGATATACCTTCTCTGGCATCTATAACCAAAATAACAACGTTAGCATCTTCAATTGCTTGTAATGTTTTAATAACTGAAAACTTTTCGACAGTTTCGGTAACCTTTCCGCGTTTACGAACACCTGCGGTATCAATCATGACATATTCACGATCATCACGTGTCATAGGTATATAAATACTGTCACGCGTCGTACCCGGCATATCATAGACAACGACGCGTTCTTCACCTAAAACTCGATTAGTGAGTGTTGACTTACCAACGTTCGGTCTACCAACAATAGCAACTTTGATTGGCTGGTTAATCAGTGACTCAGCATCATCTTCAACATCATCATAAGCATCAAGAAGCTCATCATCGGTAGGCTCATCAGACAAAACCTCATGCTGATCATTTTCAAAATGAAAAATAGGATCTAATACCGTTTCGATTAACACATTAACACCACGACCATGACTTGCTGCAATCGGATGAATGTTACCTAATCCTAAACTATAAAAATCAGAAATAGCGCTATCAGCATCAATACCATCAATTTTATTAGCAACTAAAAATGTTGCTTTTTGACGAGAACGAAGATGTTTAGCAATGGCATGATCAGCAGGCATAGCACCAGCTCTTGCATCAACTAAAAAAAGCACAATATCTGCTTCTTCTATTGCTTGTAGGGATTGTTCAGCCATAAAGCTTTCAACCCCATCCTCGGTGCCATCAATACCACCAGTATCAATGACGATATATTCATGCCCTTTGATCTCTGCGCGCCCATACTTACGGTCACGCGTTAATCCAGGGAAATCAGCTACTAAGGCATCTCGAGTTCGAGTTAATCGATTAAATAAAGTCGACTTTCCAACATTCGGACGACCAACTAGTGCGACAACAGGTATCATATTTATTCTCAATTACTTTATTTTTTTGTGAATGCGTAAATATCACCATTTTTAGCCTGAACAATAATTTTATTATCCACAACTAATGGTTTCGAAATTAATCCACTACTACTGACTTTTGTCTTAGCAACAATTTCGCCATTTTCAACATTCAACCAATATAAATAACCTTCAAAATCACCAAATACAACATAATTCTGGTAGATAACAGGATCTGTTAACTGGCGATGTAAAAGACTTGTTTGAGTCCAAAGCTCAGCCCCACTGTTCTTAGCAATCGCTTGAACATTATCATTTTGATCAATAACAAATAATTGATGTGTATCAACCGCAAAGTTATGAATAGAGCCAAGTTCTTTGTGCCAAACAGGCTGACCATTACTTAAATCGAGTGCAACAACACTACCATTATAACCAACAGTATAGACTAAATTACCTTCAACTACAGGACTAGAGTCAACATCATTTAATTTAGCAATTTCAGTAGAGCCTGATGGCTGAGAAATACGTTGCTGCCAAATTAATTGGCCGTCGTTAATATAGTAAGCATTTACTCGACCATTATCATCGCCAACAATGGCTGCACCATGGGCAATCGTTGGTGTAGAGTTACCTCTTAACGACAGTGCAGGAACTTCGAAAGAAACATCCCATAAATTATCACCGGTATCGCGATTAAGACCTTGCAAAATACCACTTGCTGTATGAATAATTAATTTGTCTTGAGAAGATACAGGGCGAGCAAGCACTTCACCTTTTACAGGTTTTTCCCAGACCACTTTCCCATCTAAGCGATCTAATGCATATACAACAGCACGCTCACTACCTACATAGACATATTTATCATCGGCACTTACGCCCCCTGAAAATAGTGCTGTTTTACTACTAAAAAAGGTACTTTGAGATAAATTTACATCCCATATAGTATTACCGCTAGCTAAATCAATGGCTTTAACTTGTCCACTACGACTGGCGACATAAATAGCATTATCATAATTACTTGGTCCTAATAATGAGTAAATATGAGTATTGCCAGCCGTACTATTTTTCCACACTTGTTGGATAGAAAATTGGTTATCCACTTTCGGTGAAGGTGAAATTTGAACAATTTCTTCGTCCCCACCGAATAAAGAGCACCCAGCAAGTGAAAACATTAAAACACCAGTAAAAAGATATTTTGATAACTTCATTGTATAGCCCCTTATCGCAGGATAATTAATTTTTATTTTCGTCAGTTACAGCTTGTTTTGCCTTAGCTTCTTGTTCTGCCTTTTCTTTAGCTGCTTGGGCTTCTTGTTCAACTTGTTGTTTTGATTGCAAATATTCAGTTTGATTCAACTTCATTTTAATATTTCCTTCTAAATCTTTGGTTGGATTAGAAGTTAGAGCAACGTTATAAGCGTTAACTGCGTCTGCATAACGCATCATTTTAACTAACACATCACCACGGATATCATTAACAACAGCTCCCCAACTTTCGCTTGTTACATTGCTTAACGATGTTAAACTGTCTTGATATTGACCTTGTTGGTACTGTAAGCGTGCAATACGAATATGGGTAATGGTTCTGACAGGCTCTGAATCGGTTTTCTTTAATACATCAGATAATAATGCTTGTGCACCAGGGTAATCTTTTAATACTTCAACATAAAATTTTGCAGCGCGTAAATTCGCAAACACACTGTAAATAGTATCGTCATCTTTCGCAAAAGAAATCAATTCATTAACTGAATCTGGCTTATTATCATCTAATTGAGTAAGTAATTGCTCATATTTATCTGATGATTCTATCGCTTTTTCAGCTTTACAAGATTGCCAATAACGCCAGCCATAAAAAGCGAATAATCCGATCACAAGAACCGCAACCATAATTTTCCATGTTTTAGCAAAAAAGCCCTTTATCTCTTCAAGTTGTTCTTCACTCGATAATTGATGACTCACGTTTTTCTCCTATTTTTTACTTAATTGACAAGCAAGTTTGAACTACGTCTTTTTGTGCAACTTCAACTTGTTCGCCTGTTTGTAAATTTTTAATCATTACTGAATGATTAGCTAGTTCATTTTCACCAATGATAACAGCTATTTTAGCACCTAACCTATCGGCTTTAGCAAATTGTTTCTTAAAATTACTACTACCGTAATTTGTCATAATTCGCCAATCAGGTAGACCATCACGCAACAGCTCAGCAACACTCTGTGTGGCTGCAATTGTCTTCTCATCACCAGATGATATCATATAAATATCAATCGAATTATCGCAATTTAATGTTGGATTAACCGCCTGAACTAATAACACTAAACGCTCAACGCCCATGGCAAAACCAACAGCTGGTGTTGGTTGACCACCCAGTTGACTGACCAGACCATCATAACGACCACCACCACAAACGGTACCTTGAGCACCTAAACTGCTTGTGACCCACTCAAAAACAGTACGATTATAATAATCTAACCCACGAACTAATCTTTGATTAATATTGTATTTGATTCCAGCATTATCCAATAATCGACATAAACCTTCAAAGTGAATTTCGGACTCTTCATCTATATAATCAAATAGTTGAGGAGCTTGGTTTAGTAGCTCTTGTACCACTGGATTTTTTGAATCAAGTACGCGTAATGGATTAGTATACATTCTACGCACACAGTCTTCATCCAATTTATCTTTATATTGTTCAAGAAAAGCAACGAGTGCATTTCGATAATTGGCTCTGGCTTCTAACGAACCAATTGAGTTAAGCTCAAGAGAAGTATATTGTTCAATACCAAGCGCTTTCCAAAAACGAGCTGTTAATAAAATAAGCTCCGCATCAATGTTTGGACCCTCTAGTCCAAATACTTCTACACCAAATTGATGAAATTGGCGATAACGTCCTTTTTGAGGTTTTTCATAACGAAAAGCTGGTCCTAAATACCAAAGGCGTTGCTCTTGATTGTAAAAAAGACCATGCTCAATCCCCGCACGAACACAACCTGCGGTGAGTTCTGGGCGCAGCGTTATACTTTCATCATTACGATCGTTAAAAGTATACATCTCTTTTTCAACAATATCAGTGACTTCACCAACAGCTCGCTTAAATAGTGCCGTATCTTCAACAATCGGTGTTCTAATTTCGTTATAACCATAGCTATTTAATACGCCTTTGACAATTTTTTCAATTTGTTGCCAACTTGCACTATCTGTTGGAAGTAAGTCGTTCATTCCTCGTATTGATTGGATCTTTTTCTCAGTCATTTATTTATTCGCTATTTAGTAAAATTATAATTCAGTTGCTGCAATTCTATTTTTCAACATGGATGCTTTAGCACGAATTTTAGCTTCTAATTCATCAATCATCTGTTCATTATTGATACGGCCAATACGCACACCATCTTCATAAAAACCACTTTTGTTATGACCGCCAGCAACTCCCATAGTTGAAGCTAATGCTTCCCCTGGACCATTGACCACACAACCAATAATAGATACATCCATTGGTGTAATAATGTCTTCCAATCGCTGTTCTAGTATATTGACTGTATTAATCACATCAAACTCTTGGCGAGAACAGGTTGGGCATGCAATAAAATTAATACCCCGAGACCGTATACGCAGTGATTTTAATATATCAAAACCGACTTTAACTTCCTCAACAGGATCTGCGGCTAAAGATACTCGGAGCGTATCGCCGATGCCTTCTGATAACAATAACCCTAATCCAATCGCCGATTTAATAGCACCACTACGCACGCCACCGGCTTCAGTTATACCTAAATGTAATGGTTGCTTAATTTGCTTCGCTAACAATCGATAAGCATCCACTGCAGTAAATACATCTGAAGCTTTTACACTCACTTTAAACTGATCAAAATTAAACCTATCAAGTATATCAACATGGCGCATTGCTGACTCAACTATCGCTTTTGGTGTTGGTTCCCCATATTTCTCTTGAATATCTTTTTCCAGCGAACCCGAATTAACACCAATGCGTATAGGAATATTTTTATCTTTGGCACAATCAACAACAGCCCTAATTCTTGACTCATTACCAATATTACCAGGGTTAATTCTCAAACAATCAACACCATATTCCGCCACTTTTAAAGCAATACGATAATCAAAATGAATATCAGCAATGAGCGGAACTTTGGATTGTTGTTTAATAAATTTAAATGCCTCTGCTGCATCCATCGTTGGAATGGAAACGCGCACAATATCCACACCAACACGCTCAAGCGCTTGAATTTGGGCTACGGTTTTTTCTACATCAGTGGTACGAGTATTTGTCATCGATTGAACCGCAATTGGCGCTCCGCAACCAATAGGGACATTACCGACATAAATTCGGGTAGATTCTCGTCTAAAAATTGGCGAATCTTGATGGCTCATACACTCTTAACTATATTACAAAATAACTAGCCAGCAATCTTAACAAGATTTAAGACAAATGTCTGTATGAGAATAAGAAAATTTGCTAACTATTAACACGAGTAGATGGGGATGGTGAAATATAATGGCTTACTTCAATAAGGTTATTTTTACTTTCTTTATTCACATAATATAACGTTATACCGAGAGCACAAAAAAGAATAAATAAGCCAATAAAAATAAAGGGGAGCTTTCCTGGCTTTTTAGTTATAAATGCTTGCGTTTGGTATTTCTTTTGCTGAGATTTAGATTGTTGGGTTAACTCATCAATATAAGGTTGATACTGATCAACAGGTAAACCGACAATATCGGCATAAGATCGAATATAACCTTTTACAAAAACAAGAGGGGCGTGAGGCAATTGGTCTTTTTCGATATCAGCAACTACCGTTTTCCGCACATGAATTTTATTGGCAATATCATCTTGAGTTAATCCCATTTGTTCTCGTAAATCAGTGAGCATCACTCCTAGTGAAATATTGTCCATTATCCCCTCATAAACTTAATACTAACCGCTGTAAAACACCTTCTTTACATATTCTACAACTAATCAATTTTTTTTGCATTAAACCATTGTGTTGGTTTTTCAATTTCATGTTGTGCTGCCACTAATTGTAACTCATACTCATCTTGTCTTAACGTTTCAAGCATAACAGCATAGACAGCTGAAGTAGTATGTTCTAAGGCTTCAACCAATGATTTCCCCAGTAAAATATTAGCTAAAAATAACCCGCTAGTCATATCGCCAACACCAACTGGTTGCCTTACGCCAAAATCAACTAATGGACGATCAATATGCCATGCTTCGTCTTTAGTTACAAGCAACATTTCAAAACGATCATTTTTATAACCAGCTCTGCTTAAATGTTTAACTAAAATAGCTTTAGGTCCTTTTTTGCATAGCTCACGACAAGCTAAAATTGCTTCGTCAACATTATTAATCCGTTGTTTGCCATTTAGCTCTTCAAGTTCTAAGATATTTGGTGCCATCATATCTGCCATAGGCAGTGCTGTATTGCATAAAAATTCAGATACCCCAGGAGCAACAAAGCATCCTTTTTCTGGATGTCCCATTACAGGATCGCAAAGATAGATGGCATCAGGGTTGACAGCTTTTACTTTTTTAACTATTTCAATAATGGCATTACCTTGCTCTGGCGAACCCATATAACCACTTAACACCGCATTACAACGTTTTAATTCATCAATCTCATTGATCCCATCGGCAATCTCGGTTAAATGAGACGCCGACATTACCGTTCCAGTCCATTGGCGATATTGAGTATGATTAGAAAATTGTACGGTGTTTAAAGGCCAAACATTGACACCTAATCGACGAATAGGAAACTCAGCTGCACTATTTCCAGCATGACCAAATACCACATGAGACTGAATCGATAAAATATTTTTCATGAAATTAGCTCCAAATTAACAAGCAGTAATATTTTTTACCACGACGAAGTAAAGTATAACGATTAAAGAGCTTATCGCTATCAGCAAAACGGTAATCTGTTGTTGTATTACGTTCACCATTAATAGAAATAGCATTAGATTCAATCATCGTTCTTGCCTGCCCTCTTGAAGGAGCAAACTGTGCATTAACGATCGCTTGTTGTAAATCAACTTCCGAATCAACGGCTAGCGTTGGCATACCGTCTTGAGCTAATTGTTCAAAATCAGCTTCTGATAGGTCAGCTAATTTACCAGAAAATAAACTGTCTGTAATACGTTTTGCCGCAACCAGACCCTCTTCACCATGAACAAGGCGCGTAACTTGTTCAGCAAGCACATATTGAGCTCTTGGCGCAACACCGCTATTTTTATCTTCTTCTTCCAATGCATCAATTTCACTTAATGGCATAAATGTAAAGAATTTTAAGAATCGATACACATCAGCATCTGCCGTATTGATCCAGAACTGATAGAATTTATAAGGGCTTGTCTTTTTCGGATCTAACCATACTGCACCACTTTCTGTTTTACCAAATTTGGTACCATCTGATTTAGTGATTAGCGGTACAGTCAAACCATAAACCTGTTTTTGATGTAAGCGACGGGTTAAATCGATACCAGCAGTAATATTACCCCACTGATCAGAACCACCAATTTGTAAAACAACATCATGCGATTTATTCAAACAAGCAAAATCATAAGATTGTAATAAACTATAAGAAAATTCAGTAAATGAGATCCCCGCCTCATCGCGATCAATACGTTGTTTAACTGATTCTTTATTGATCATCGCATTAACCGAGAAGTACTTGCCAATGTCACGTAAAAAGGTCAGTACATTCATACCACTAAACCAATCATAGTTATTGGCAACAATGGCTGCATTTTCACCACAATTAAAATCAAGAAATGGAGAAACTTGCTGTTTAATTTTTTCACTCCATTCAACCACTGTTTCTTCAGTATTAAGTTTACGTTCAACCGCTTTAAAACTTGGATCACCAATTAATCCTGTTGCCCCACCGACTAAAGCTACAGGCTTATGGCCTGCTAACTGAAATCGTTTTAAACAAAGTAATGGGACTAAATGGCCGAGGTGTAAACTATCTGCAGTTGGATCAAAACCACAATAAAGCGCAATTGAATTTTGCTCAATTTGTTCTACTAGCGCTTTTTCATCGGTAAGTTGAGCAATCAGCCCACGTTCCTGTAGTTGTTTGATCACATTTTTTGTCATGATATTTTACCTATTAAATTTATTACGTTTATATTCTAGTTTAAATAAAATGTTATT
This sequence comes from Gilliamella sp. WF3-4, assembly GCF_001690275.1. GTDB lineage: Bacteria > Pseudomonadota > Gammaproteobacteria > Enterobacterales > Orbaceae > Gilliamella > Gilliamella apicola_C. Next base: position 59,625 of record NZ_LZGW01000037.1, read on the forward strand.
CTGTTTTGTTATGATAACGTTTATACGCTTGTTTGAAATGATCTTCCACTATATTGTTAGGTTTTTTATCAATAAGACTAACAATAATAATTGCTATAGAAGAAAAAACAAACCCAGGAATAAGTGAATAAAGATTAAACCAATTAAAATTAATCCATAGCAATACCGTTACAGCACCTGTTATCATTCCAGCTAGAGCACCATTACGAGTCATACGAGACCAAAAAACAGAAAATATGATTATAGGTCCAAATGCCGCACCAAATCCAGCCCAAGCGTGACTCACTAAATCAAGTACGCTATTATTTGGATTAATGGCTAATAAAATAGCAATAACTGAAACTAACAACACCATAATACGACCAACCCAAACAAGTTCTTTTTGTTTTGCTTTCGGTCTAAAAAATGCACGATAAAAATCTTCTGTTAGTGCACTTGAACAAACCAGCAATTGGCAACTTAATGTACTCATTACTGCCGCTAAAATAGCCGCTAGCAAAATACCAGCAATCCAAGGATTAAAAAGCAACTTAGATAGCTCAATAAAAATACGTTCATGTTTACCATTATTAATCAAATAAGCTAAATCTGGATGATGAGCAAAAAAGGCAATACCAAAAAAGCCAACGGTAATTGCACCACCTAAGCATAAAACCATCCAAGTCATACTAATTCTACGCGCGTTTCTCATAACTTCATGAGAATCAGCCGCCATAAACCTAGCTAAAATATGAGGTTGACCAAAATAACCAAGCCCCCAACCTAATAAGGAAATAACAGAAATAAAATCCATATGAGCCAATAAATTGGTATAATCAGGGTTAAGTGATTCAATATATACCATTGCATCAGAAAAACCACCTGCATTTACCATAACCATAATTGGCGTTAAGATAAGGGCGAACATCATCAAACTAGCCTGAATGGTATCTGTCCAACTTACTGCTAAAAAACCACCAATAAAGGTATAGATAATTGTTGCACCAGCACCAGCTAACATAGCCCAGCCGTAACTCATACCAAATGTACTTTCAAATAACTTTGCTCCAGCAACCACACCCGAAGCACAATAAATGGTAAAAAAGATAAGAATAATCAAAGCTGAAATAATGCGAAGCAAAGAACTTTTATCATCAAATCGCCGCGCAAAATAATCAGGTAATGTTAAAGAGTTATGATTGACTTCAGTAAAAACACGCAATCGCCCAGCAATCAATAACCAATTGAGGTATGCGCCAATGATAAGTCCAATGGCAATCCAACTTTGAGAAATACCAAACAAAAAAACCGCACCTGGTAACCCCATCAGCAACCAGCCACTCATATCAGATGCACCCGCCGAAAGCGCAGTCACAACACTACCAATACGACGCCCACCTAAAATATAGTCACCAAAATTCTGCGTTGATCGAAACGCAAAATAGCCAATCGCAATCATTCCTAAAATGTACACAGCAAAGGTAACAATCATGGGTAAGGACATATTAAAAAAAACCTTATTTGATGAAATTAAAAAGAGTCGGCTAGCTTACCATAAAATCAGCATGCTAAAAAGACAGTGATGATGAATGTAAATACGCAAATAAATAAAACCGATATAATTTTTCAAATAAATTCAAATCACAATCTGTAATTTCGTACACTATCAATTAGTACACTACCAATTTTATTGTTTATAACTCTAGAAAAACTAACAATGACCTACAGATAAACAATAAATAAAAGTATATAATATGTCTAAATAACTTTTAATATCATTATTTCGTGAAACAATTAACCCGAATCCAAATTTTAGAAAGACTAAAGGATCATATTAAAGATCCAACAACAGAGCTAATTTATCAAACACCTTTTGAGCTACTAATCGCCGTTGTGCTTTCAGCACAAGCAACTGATGTGAGTGTAAACAAAGCCACTAAACCCTTGTTTGCTGTTGCCAATACTGCTGAGCAAATTTTGGCGCTTGGTATTGATAAATTAAAAAGTTATATCCGCACTATTGGGCTATATAATAGTAAGGCTGAGAATATTATAAAAACATGCCAAATTTTAGTTAATAAATATCAAGGCGAAGTGCCAGAAGATTTTAATTCGCTTATTGAACTGCCTGGCGTTGGACGAAAAACGGCTAACGTTGTCTTAAATACAGCCTTTGGCTGGCCAACTATTGCCGTTGATACTCATATATTTCGAGTCAGCAACCGCACTGGTTTTGCACCTGGAAAAACAGTTGAGGCTGTTGAAGAAAAATTGCTGAAAGTTGTACCTAAAGAGTACAAAATCAATTGCCACCATTGGCTAATTTTGCATGGCCGTTATACCTGTATTGCGCGTAAGCCTCGGTGCGGTTCTTGTGTGATTGAAGATTTATGCGAATTTAAAGAAAAAATTTACCCAGAGTGAGAATCATGCTAAATAAATTTAAATTAGATCATGAAGATATCGACTTATTTAAAAACAGTATTGGTAATATCAAAAAGATTAAGCAAGATACCGTTATTCATAAACCGATAAAACGCTCACAAAAAACGGTAGAAACAAAAAAATTACAACATGAAAAAGATCATGCTGAATTTTACTTTTCCGATAATTACCAACCATTATTGCAAGAAGATCCTATCCGCTATAGCAGAGAAAATGCTGATCCTTACGAAGTAAAAAAATTGCGCCGTGGATTTTATAATCCAGAATTCTTTTTAGACTTGCACGGGCTTACTCAACAAGAAGCTAAAAAAGAAATTGCAGCCCTTATCGCTGCATGTTTAAGAGAAAGAGCGCATTGTGCGTGTATTATGTATGGTCATGGTAAAAATATACTAAAAAAACAAACACCACTGTGGCTTGCACAACATCCACGTATTATCTGTTTTCATCAAGCCCCCAAAGAGTTTGGTGGTAGTGCTGCATTATTGATTTTATTTGATATTAATGAATTAACAAATATTTAAAATAACATATATCTCATCGATATATTCAAAAATATTCAATCATATTATTTCATAATATTTATTGTTATACGACTCACAACATATAGCTAACAAAGCAATCATTGTTGTCGAACAAAATATTGACGTTGTCGCATAAAATATATCTTTGTTACACTCATTTTTCATAGCAAAAAATATCCGTATAAAATGGATGACTAAATATTCAACATAATGGAAAAACAAAAAAATCATATGATAGAGATAAATAGGTATAGAGAGGTTAGGAAAAATGTTAAAGTGCAATACCCAAAATTATTTAGCAATAAATTAGAAAAGAAAACTAATTTTAATATTGGGTTGATTACCACTAAACTGCTATCTGTAAAATAAAAAAGCCAGCTTAATTAAGCTGGCAAACATTGGAAGCAATGTGAGCAATGTCATACTTTCCAGAAGCCTTTCTACGCTCTAACAAAGTACGAATTAATGATAATGATTATCATTATTAAAATCAAGCGTTTTTTTGACTACTTCTAGTTACATAGCAATAAATTTATTATTCTCTTATTTTATAAATAATAAATTTACAGTTGCTCAATACAAAAAAATAAAGCAGAAGCTTTCCCTTCTGCTTTTATAATACGATTTCACGCAATGAATAAATTATTTTAGATTAAGACAATCATCCTTATTATTTTTGATAAATAAACTCAACACCCTCTTCATCGCTTTCGTCCCAATCCTCAAATTCTTCATCATCATCAAAAGCTTCATCCATTATTTGTTGATGATAATCATCCCACATAAACTCCACTTTTTCTGGCGATGATTCTGCCTGCTCGGTTTCACGTGGATGTGCATTAATATATTCCATTAAATCCCAGCATAAAGCCTTTACACCTTCGTGGTTAATTGCAGAAATAGTATAATATTTATCTTGCCAACCAAGTGCCTTAGCAATTTCAGCCGCTCTCTCTGCCCCCTCTTCAGCACCTAATACATCCATTTTATTAAACACTAACCAACGCGGTTTATTAGCTAGTTTTTCACTATACTGATGTAGTTCTTGGATAATGACTTTTGCATTCTCGATCGGATCAGAGCCATCAATTGGTGCGATATCAATTAAATGTACTAACACTCGGCAACGTTCAAGATGCTTTAAGAAACGAATACCAAGCCCTGCTCCATCAGATGCACCTTCTATCAATCCGGGAATGTCAGCAACAACAAAACTCTGTTCGTTATCCATTCTAACCACACCCAAGCTAGGCACTAATGTTGTAAATGGGTAATCCGCTACCTTTGGCTTGGCTGCTGAAACAGCACGAATAAACGTTGATTTACCCGCATTAGGTAAGCCTAACATCCCCACATCAGCAAGTAATAATAACTCTAATAACACATCGCGTTTTTCGCCTGGCGTACCGTCCGTTTTTTGCCTTGGCGCACGATTTACTGATGATTTAAAACGTGCATTTCCTAGGCCATGAAAGCCACCTTTAGCAACCAATACTTTTTGTTGGTGATGCGTTAAATCGCCAATAACTTCACCAGTATATTTATCCGTAATTCGCGTTCCTACAGGCACTTTAACAGTGATATCTCGACCTCGTTTACCGGTACAATCAGAGCCTTGCCCATTTTGACCACGTTCAGCACGGTAATTTTTTTCAAACTGAAAATCAACAAGTGTATTCAAATTCTCATCAGCAATAAAAAATACATCACCACCATCACCACCATCACCACCGTCAGGGCCACCTTTAGGTATATATTTTTCTCGGCGAAAACCAACACAACCATTTCCACCATCTCCAGCTTCGACTCGAATTGAAGCTTCATCTACAAATTTCATTATTCTTCCCCTTTATTGCGGTTAATTAGCCAGCCTTTTCTTGGATGCCAAATATAATGCCCAATGGTCGCAAACATTGCGCCCGCAACAACAGACACTGCGCCAATATAACCTAAAATATTTAAATATTGCATAGCAAACTTTTCAGGCCAAATTAATGCAAACAGATCTGAAAAGACAAGTGCAAATAATGGCGTTAGGGTTGTTATAGCACTAACTTGTGCCGCTTGCCACCGCTCCATTGCCATCACTAACGCACCATATGCAATGATAGTATTTAAACCACAAAATATAATTGCAAAAAGTTGCGTTGCATCAGCATTTGCAATCCTGCTTGGTGAAGTAAATGGCATTAAAAACACGGTACAAATAAGGTAAATTAACCAAAGTAGCTGTTCTGCACGTAATTTACGTAATAACACCTTTTGAGCAAGTGCATAGCAAGCCCATGAGACCGAAGCAAGTAAACCAAGCCAAACCCCTATACCATACGAAGACATATTAGAAAACAGATCTGCAATATTTTTATTAAAAAATAGCCCTAACCCAATTAGTAAGACTAAAATACCAATGATCTGAGTTGGTCTTAGTCGCTCTTTAAAAATTAAAGCGCTTGACACCATAAATATCACAATGCCAGTTTGCCCAACAACTTGGGCTGTTGTGGCTGAAAGGTATTGAACTGCACTAGCAAATAAAGCAAAATTACCCAGCAATCCAAATCCAGCAATTATCAATAAAATAAAGCGACGGCGTTTTTTAAACATCATTAAACTAGGAAATTGCTTTTTGTAAGCCAACCAAATGGTAATCCCAAGCGCTGAAATAGCTAACCTAGACCAGGCTAATGTCAAGGGATCAACAACCACTAGTGCATATTTCATTGCAACTGGCACAATACCCCACATCACCGCAGTTAACATGGCAAGTGCAAAACCTAATTTAACATTTTGCTGTTTTATCATATCGCTATCGATTTTATATGCGTTTAAAGAAAAGAAAAAAGCCCCACAATAACTGTGAGGCTTTTATAACTTTTGACCCGCTATTAAGTTAGCTATTTGCAACTACGCTAACATAACGACGGTTTTTAGGTCCTTTAACTTCAAATTTTACTTGCCCATCAATTAAGGCAAATAGAGTATGATCGCGACCACAACCTACATTGGTACCTGGATGAAATTGAGTTCCGCGTTGACGAACTAAAATATTACCCGCAAGAACTTCTTGACTACCATAACGTTTAACACCTAAACGTTTACTTTGGGAATCACGACCATTACGTGATGAACCACCAGCCTTCTTATGTGCCATTGTGCGATACTCCTATTAAGCGATTGCAGTGATCTTCACATCAGTGAACCACTGACGGTGACCTTGTTGTTTACGATAGTGTTTACGACGACGGAATTTAACAATTTTCACTTTGTCACCACGACCGTGCTCAACAATTTCTGCTTTAATTGTTGCACCTTCAACAAACGGAGCACCAACTTTGATGTCTTCACCATTTGCTACCATTAAAACTTTATCGAAAACAACTTCTGAACCTGTTTCGACTTCAATTTTTTCCAAGCGAACGACTTGCCCTTCGCTAACTCGGTGTTGCTTACCACCACTTTGGAAAACTGCGTACATACTTAACTCCGCAATAAAAAGCAGACGATTACTTGATTAAACATATATGTCTGCATTGATTAATCTTATAGGGCGTGAATTTTACGCAAAATTTATGCTTGTTGCAAGCGCTGTTTACCAAAAGATCGCAAAAAGTTACAAAAAAGATCAGCGGTACACTTTTTTCAAGCTACAATAATCATAAATTATTAGTTACCCAAAACAAATTATAAAATAATGATGAGTGCTTATACACCGAAAAGAAAAATTGGCCACACCGCATCAATTATTAACCGTTTAACGCTATTATTGTTTTTTTTAGGAATGATTGCTTTAGTCGCATTATCGTTTTCAATTCAGGTAGCCAACGATGCCAAAGGTGGCGCATACATGGTAAATCAATTGGGGCTACTGAGAATGAAAAACTACCAATTGCTTACTATGATACCACTGGATGAAAGAGAGTATGACCGTTTAAATATATTTAGTGATATTGCTTCATCACAACCGCATTTAATGCTTTTAAAACGTTATGACTTAATGAATGAATTTAATCAATTACAACTTGATTGGAATACTCACATTGCCATTAAAATACAGCAAGCAAAAAAATTGAATGAGATAAAAACTGACATTGAAAACTATGTGACTCGTATCAACCATTTGGTGCATAAGATTGATCAAAAAACCGAAAGTAAAATTTACTATATTTCTCAATTACAACAATTATTTATTGCCATTATTGTCTGTTTTTTAATTGTTCAAATTTATTACTTGCGTTATTACCTGCTTGCACCATGGCAAAAGCTACTAGATATGGCTGAAGCTATTACAAATCACAATTTTAAAGAACGTTTTAATATTAGAACCCCAAAAAATGAGTTTGATTTACTAGGGCTGGCTTTTAATCGGATGTCAGAGCAGATCGAATCACAATATTTATTGCTAGAACAACAAGTTGCTGAAAAAACAGCCAGGCTACAACAAACCAATAAAATCGTTTCATTTCAATACCAAGCAACGAAGCAACTACATACTTCAGAGCCATTATGTGCCCGTTTTTTAAAAATCCTACGTCAATTAGAAGAGTTAGTGCCATTAACTCACTTTCAAATTCGCTTTTATGAATCCGATGATCCTGAGCATTATCAACAAGCCAGTTACGATAACGAGCAAAAATTACCTTATTGCCAAAGCCCTAAATGCAATGCATGTTTAATCTCGTCCAAGCATGGTTCCGAAAAAAACCTTCAACGCCATTGGTATCTTCAAGAAAACGGAGAAAAATATGGGATATTATTTGCTTTGCAACCAACGGGATTAATATTAACCGATGAGCAAGAAAGCTTAATTATGGGGCTCATTGAGCAAATGACTACAGCAATGAAGCTAGAGAGAAAAATAGAACAACAGAAACAATATTTATTAATGAAAGAACGCTCTGCTATGGCCAGAGAACTGCATGATTCGATAGCACAATCACTTTCTTGTTTAAAAATACACCTTAGTTGCTTACAAATGCAATCAGATCTCACATCGCAAAGCAGTATTGATTTATTGGCAACCATGCGTAAAGAGATCAATCTTACTTATTCACAATTAAGAGAACTCATTACCTCTTTCCGTTTACGTCTCAATCGCACAGGCTTTTATGCAAGTTTAATCGAACTCATTGAAGAGTTTAACCAAAAATTACAATTCAATATTCAATTTGAATACCAATTACCACTTAATATTATTAATAGTAAATATGCATTTCATTTATTACAGATTATTCGAGAAGGGCTAAATAATATATACAAACATGCAAAAGCCACACAAGTCGCTGTCAATTTAAAAATGAATGATGACCAAATTGTTTCTGTTTGTATTGAAGATAATGGTATTGGTTTACAAAACAATATTAAACAGGATAATCGTTATGGACTAATTATTATGCGTGATAGGGTTGAAATACTAAATGGCAATTTATCAATCAACAGCAAACCTCATGTAGGAACACAAATTATGGTAGCATTTAAAGCAAACAAAACCATTCCATTAAAAAAATAGATGAGTAAAAAATGGAACAAATAAATAGTTCAATTCTTCTTATTGATGATCACCCAATGTTAAGAAATGGCGTGAAACAATTAATAAACACAGTAAACCATTTTGAAATTGTGGGAGAAGCTGGCTCAGGTATCGAAGGGGTTAAATTAGCCCAAGAGCTCGATCCTGATATTATTCTGCTCGATATCAATATGCAAGATGTCAATGGGCTAGAAATATTGCGCTATTTACGGGAGAAAAACATCGCAAGTCGCATTATTATGTTCACCGTATCGGACGCAAAAGAAGATATTATCACGGCACTAAAAACAGGTGCTGATGGGTATTTATTAAAAGATATGGAACCAGAGGATTTTCTAAAATCACTCAAAGAAATCTCGCTTGGAAAGCTAATTATGGATGATGCGATTTCACATATTATCCTCAATTACATGCGTCATGGTGAAGAACAGCTTACTAATCAAACTCACGATGTAAGCCTGTTGACACCAAGAGAAAATGAAATTTTTAATTTATTAGTTCAAGGCCTGCCGAATAAATTAATTGCAAAAGAGCTAGGTATCGTAGAAAGTACTGTAAAAGTACACATCAAAAGCATATTCAAAAAACTTAATTTTAAATCACGAATGGAAATGACCGTATGGTATCTACAAAGTAAGGAATAATCTTATCCATTGAAAAATAAAAATAGATAAATCGTTATGCGTTATCTTTGTTTAATAGGGTAAAACGATTTATAACATAAAAACTTCCTGTTCGGCGAATTAGTAAATAACATTATTCATTTAACAAAATAACAAACATCACAAAAATCAAACAAAGCATTGAAAACTAGAAAGATATGATAACTTATAATAGAATTGTGCAAATAAATAGCTGCTATTTATAGCCATACACACAAAATCTACAATAGGAATATTTGAAATGCCAATATTGATTAATGCTTATTCGACAGTCACTCACCCACCAGCCATTGATTTCCCTTGTGAACGTTTATATCATCGTGGATTAGATGATCCTGAATTGATGAAACACCTTGATGGTTTTATCGGTTATGTCATGCAAGCAGGCGATGGGCAGATGAATTCACGTCGTTATGCTTTGTATCGTCATATCCAACGAGTTAAACACCAATGGGCCTTTGAGATTGAAGAAGATAATTTCAATAAATTTACTACTTGGGGGTGGCAGGTAAATGCCATTATATTGATGCCAGATGGCACGATTCGAAATCCTGATGGCGATGTCTTACAAGATCCTGATGGGGATATTGATTTAGATGCAGTTATGCCTTACCCACCAGAAGCATTAAAGCGCAAAGCAAAAACGGAGCAGTATTTAGCTAAATTAGGATTGCATACACCGACACATTTACCACCGGTTATTGCTGAATCAGAAGTCATACTTAGAACACCAGAAGAAGTCGCTGCACGTGCTTTAGCGATAATGTTAACAGGTATTCAAGCCGAAAGTTTTCGAGAAAATGATCCGATTAATCCGATGGAATTTAAAGAACGTTGCCCAACGGGGTTTGCGGCTTTATCAAATAATGAACGTGACTTTATTTATAGCGAGCAACCAACAGAGCAAGATGTAATAGATATGTCTTGGAAATATGAGGCACTATTACCTTTACAATGGACAATCAAGTGGCAATCTGAGCTTCCTTTTGCTGATACCATCTGTAATGTTTCATCGTTAGTTGACGAAGGGATGCAACACTGTGAGCAAGATAATTCTACAGTAACCTTAAGACCAGTTAGTGAATTGTTAGATGCTTTAGATTTACATTACCGCTTACATTGGATAACCACAGATTATCAAATGAAAGATAAGCAACCACCCGCTTCAATAATAAGTGACGTTATTCAAGAGCGCCATTATGCATTAAATTGGTTAACTTGCTTTGAAAATGCGGATTGGGATGATGTCGATACACCGACCTAATATTTTGTCTTATTATTTAGCAGGCACCATGCCGTATTAAATTAGTAGATACTTTATTCATTGGCTAATGATTCATCTCATTAGCCATTTTTTAAAGTGAATAACTGAACCTTTTATAAGTAACGAAAAAATACAATCGTAGCATTGCGCACAACTAAAACTAATTTAGCTGTTCCCATTACTATCAGAAAACCAACTCAGTTTTTCACGTAATGCCACAACCGGCCCAATAATAATTAAACTCGGACTGCAAGCTTGTAATGATAGTTGCGTTAAATGACATAACAAACCCGCTATAACTTTTTGCTTCGTTGTTGTACCTTCTTCTACAATGGCAACTGGCGTATTTGCATCCATACCATGCTTAATTAACTGTTTTTCGATGTTTGCAGCTTGAGATAAACCCATATAAAAAACCAGTGTTTGTTTTTCGGCTGCTAAACTTTGCCAATCAAGGTGGCTACCATCTTTCAAATGCCCTGTAATTAACCGTACACTATGCGCGTAACTTCGATGCGTTAATGGAATGCCGCTATAAGCAGAACACCCCGACGCTGCCGTAATGCCTGGCACGACCGAAAAAGGAATATCAGCGTTAAATAATGTTTCTAACTCTTCACCACCTCGACCAAAAATAAACGGATCGCCACCTTTTAAACGCACAACACGCTTACCTTTTTTAGCTTGCTGTAAAAGAATTTGATTGATTTGTTCTTGAGGCACACAATGAAATCCGGCTCGTTTACCAACAAAAATACGTTTAGCATCTCGGCGAGCAAGATTCATAATTTCATCTGAGACTAATCTATCATAGACAATAATATCTGCCTGCTGGATCTGTTGTAATCCTTTTAAAGTCAATAACCCAGCATCACCAGGACCCGCTCCGACTAACACAACCTCGCCTCGAGAATCAAGCGAGGCATCAAATAACTCATTAGTGAGCTTCTCAACACGCTCAGAATCATTATTTGCAATTGCTTGAGCCAACCTGTCATGAGAAAACAACCTTTCCCAAAAACGACGGCGCTCAGTGATTGTTTGATAGGTTTTTTTAACTTTATTGCGCAAATAACCGGAATATTTAGCCAGTTTTCCTAAATGTTCGGGCAAAATAGATTCTAATTTCTCACGCAATAATCTAGCCAAAACAGGAGCATGCCCCTCTGAAGACACGGCTACCATAATAGGCGAGCGATCGATAATTGAAGGCATAATAAAACTAGCCTCCTTAGGAGAATCAACCACATTACAAAAAACACACCGTTTTTCAGCCTCAAGGCTCACTTTTTGGTTAATATCTTGGCAATCTGTGGCAGCAATAACCAGCCACTTATTATCAAGTAATTGTGCATTAAATTCCCCTTGAACTAGGGTAAGTTGCTGTTGTTCATGCCAACACATAAATTGCTCATTAAACGATTGAGAATTAACCGTAAGACGTGCACCCGCTTCAAGTAATAGCCGCGCTTTACGTTCAGCAACTTCACCACCACCGACTAACAAACAATCACGGTTTTCTAACTTACAAAATAAGGGGAAATAATCCATAACACCTCAAAATAAAACATCTTTTTAACAATTTACTGATAATCAATCTAACAATAGCACTCTATGCATTATTCTGTGTTTAATTGCCTTGCTATTTTGTATGACTTGTAACAATCAACGCCAAACACAATGCTAATTAAACATTCTTTATTGAAAGAGGGGAAATTCGCTATATCGCCCCTCCGATTTAAGCTAATGAGTTGAATAACCAACTTTTTATTCAGCAGTAATTAAGGTCGCTCAGCTCTAGGCGTTGAATACCAGTATCCGAGCCCCATAAATAACGCACCAGAAACAATATTTCCTAATGATACCCATAATAGATTATGACCAATTCCAGTTAGCGTGTAAGCATCACTATGGTTACCAAACCAAGAAAGCGAAAAAAGCGTCATATTGGCGATTGAGTGCTCATAACCACAAGCGATAAATGCTAACAAGCACCACCAAATTGCAATAAATTTTGCAGACCCTTCAACACGATTAGCCATCCAAATTGCTAAACAAACTAGCCAGTTACATAACACACCTCTAAAAAATAATGGGCAAGCCGCGGCCGATGTTTTTGCTAAAGCCGCAGTATGCACAAGGCTAGTATCGGTAGATAATAAAGGCGTTGCCGCATAAAAATACAGTGCCGCAACAAAAATTGAACCAACTAAATTTCCCAGCCATGTTTGTGGCAATACTAACCACATCTGCGTGTGTGTAATTTTTTTGCATTTCACCCCAAGCGTTAAAAACATGGTATGCCCAGTAAATAATTCTGATCCAGCAATTACCACTAACGTTAATGCGATCCCAAATGTCGCCCCCATAACTAAAGGTCTTATTGAAGGTTCAACCAAATTACCCAAAGTAAAAATTAAAATAATACCAAAACCTACATAAGCACCCGCCATGGCTGAACTTACCCAAAAACCGAATGGATTGGTTTTTGCCAAGCGAACAATACGCGCTGCATTAGCAGCACATTTATTGATTGTCTCTGTATACATATTTTTACCCTCTTAAAAAGATATTTAATTTGATTTAACCTGCACAGTACCATCATCATTAACATTCACTTGATAATAGGCGATAGAATATTGTTCATCATCCAAACAATAACCGTCTTTTAAACGAAAACGCTGTTTTTTTAGTGGGCTGGCAACATATAGCTCATTTTCATGCTGTCCAATAATGCCTCGCGATAACACACTTGCCTTAGCAAAAGGATCAATATTACTAATCGCATAAAGATCAGCATTATTATATGGACGAAAAATAGCAACGTGATCATGACCAACAAGCGCACAAACTCCGGTGCCTGGCAAAATATCATCAAGCTTACAAACCGTTATCCATTGACTCATACTATTCCCCTAACATTATTTTACGTTCTTCTGCTGTAGCAGGTCGATGCTGATCGCGCTCCGCTACAATTTGCACATTTTCATCACGCTGATTACTATTAATAAAGTGAGCAAATCGAACTTGATTTTCAGGATTTTCAACCGTCTTTTTCCACTCACACACCATTAATTTACGTAAGCGCGCCATTTCGCTTTCTAGTTCAGCATTAATCCCTAACTTATCGTCAACAATAACACTACGCAAATAATCAATACCCCCCTCTAGATTTTCAAGCCAGACGGATGTACGTTGTAACTTATCAGCGGTACGAATATAGAACATAAGAAAACGGTCAATGTATTGAATTAGCGTATTTTTATCTAGATCAGCCGCAAGTAAATCAGCATGGCGAGGCTTCATACCACCATTACCACAAACGTAAAGATTCCACCCTTTCTCTGTAGCAATCACACCAATATCTTTACCTTGGGCTTCGGCACATTCACGCGTACAACCAGATACACCTAACTTAAATTTATGCGGTGCCCGAATACCTTTATAGCGATGTTCTAACTCAACGCCAAAACCCACACTATCACCCACACCATATCGGCACCATGTGCTACCAACACAAGTTTTTGCCATTCTTAATGCTTTAGCATACGCATAGCCACTTTCAAAACCGGCATCAATAAGCTCCTTCCAAATAGCAGGAAGATCATCTTTTTGCGCACCAAATAAGCCAATACGTTGTGAACCAGTAATTTTAGAATAGAGGTGATATTTTTTAGCTATTTGACCAACAGCAATTAACCCTTCTGGCGTAATTTCACCACCGGCGCTACGCGGAATCACCGAATAAGTACCATTTTTTTGAATATTTCCCAAGAAAATATCATTACTATCTTGCAAAGGGATTAAATCATCTTTAAGAATATAATCATTCCAACTTGAGGCTAATAACGATCCAACGGTAGGTTTACAAACCTCACAACCATAGCCCTGACCATGTTTTTTAATCACTTGATCAAATGACGTTAAACCCTCAACACGAATCAAATGGTATAACTCCTGACGAGAATATTTAAAATGCTCACATAATGCGTGACTAACCTCGATCCCTTGTTTAGCTAATTCCATATTAAGGATTTGGGTCACTAAGGGAATACACCCCCCACACCCAGTGCCTGCTTTCGTTTCGGCTTTTATTGCTGCAACGGTATGGCAACCCGCATTAATTGCATTAACAATTTTTTCTTTCGTTACATCAAAACAAGAACAAATTTGAGCCGAATTAGGAAGCGCTTCAACGCCCATCGTAGGTTTTGCTCCTGCATGAGCAGGCAATATCAAAGTATCGGGGTGCTCTGGCAGATCCATATCATTAAGCATTAATTGTAATAAATTACTATAGTCTGAAGTGTCACCAACAAGCACTGCGCCCAATAACTTGTTATTATCTTGAGAGACAACTAATTTTTTATAAACAGGAACCGTTTCATCTAAATAAACATAGCTACGGCTACCGATTGTTTTCGCTTTAGCATCACCAATACTGCCGACATCTACTCCCATTAATTTTAATTTAGCGCTCATATCTGCGCCTTCAAATGGAGTTTGCTCACCCATTAAATGCGCCAAGGCAACCTGCGCCATTTTATATCCTGGTGCAACTAAACCAAATACTCTGCCTTGCCAACAAGCACATTCACCAATAGCGTAAATATCAGGATCAGAAGTTTGGCAATAGTCATTAACCACAATGCCACCACGTTGGCCAATTTCAAGCTGACATGCTTTGGCAAGCTGATCATTCGGGCGAATACCTGTTGAGAAAACAATAAAATCAATTTCAAGTGATGTGCCATCAGCAAATTGCATAATTTTACCCGATGGTGTGTGAATAATTTCTTGGGTATTTTTGCTAGTGTGAACGCTAACGCCCATACTTTCAATTTTTCGGCGTAACTGCTCGCCTCCCATTACATCAAGTTGCTCTGCCATTAATACTGGTGCGAATTCAACAACATGTGTTTGTATTCCCAAGTTTTTTAATGCACCAGCTGCTTCAAGCCCCAATAAGCCACCACCAACAACAGCCCCCGTTTTACAGTGACTAGCACATTCAGCAATAGCATCAAGGTCTTCAATGGTTCGGTAAACAAAACAATTTAAACCATTAGCGCCTTTAATCGGTGGAACCCATGCATAAGATCCTGTTGCAATGATCAATTTATCATAGCTAACAATTCGCCCCGTCTGTGAATGAACTTCTTTACGCTGACGATTGATTAAAATAGCGCGTTCATTAAGTAATATGTTAATGCCATTTTCTTCATATAGCCCTTCACGCACTAAAGAAAGTGCTTCGGCAGTATGACCGGAAAAATAAGAGGAAAGATGAACACGATCATAAGCAAGGCGAGGCTCCTCACAAAAAATAGTAATATTAAATTGATTAGGCGACATTTTATCAATTAACTCTTCAACAAAACGATGCCCAACCATTCCATTACCAATGATAACGAGGTTGGTTTTACTCATACAACAACTCCAAATTTATTTTAATTTAATCATTTAATTTTTATTTTGTTCACATTGTATGAAACTTTGTACAGAATATAACTACTCTCAAGGATTACTACTTTAGTGGTAAAGATAAGGCTATTTTAAAAAAAGTTTATTTGAAAATAAGCAACAATGACAATTAGTTATAAAACAATATCGACTCCACTCCCATAACCAACCCATAAAAAATAGTTAAAAAAGTTGCCAATTATAATTAACTTTATATAATTAGCCGACTAAATAAATTGAGTAATGATAATTGAATTACAATTCAAGAAAACTTCCTTCACGCGAAACTTTAGCAAAAGCGCAAAGATTTACTGATGAAACCATTGAGGTTTCCGGTGTCGATCTTGTCCTTAGTTTAATCACTACCGCCGATTTAATTCGCTCAAATATTTATGCGCAACTGGCAAAAGATTATGATGTATCTGAAGGAAAATTTGCGTTGTTAATGTCCTTGTATAGTGAAGGAGAAACTTGTGCTAGCGAGCTCGCATTAAGAGTCGGCGTTACACCGGCAACCGTTTCGGTAATGGTAAAACGAATGTTAGCTACCCAAGATCCTTTAATATCAATGACGAAAAGTGGACAAGATGGCCGCTCCCGACTCATCACGCTCACCACGACGGGAGTGAATCTTATTCAAAAAGCATTACCTGATCACTTAAAATCGATTCGCGCTTTTGCTCAAGTCTTAAATCCACAAGAGCAAGAATCTTTAATTGCAATGTTGCGCAAATTATTGCGGAAATAATTGCTAGTATTTATTAATAATCGTAATATTTTAACCATATACTTAGCTGACTAAATAAATGAAAAATAAATTAAACTTCAATAATTTACCTAAAAACATTAAAATCCCTGTTATCTTTTTATTGCTACTTCTTTTTGGCTCAATACTAATTTGTCTTGGTTCCAGAAACGATGCCGTCACTGTGGCAAAAAGTATCAAATCAGGGGTATTAACTGCTGATGAAATCAATATTGCATTCCAAAATGTTGGTGGGAAGGTCATAAAACGATTTGTCCAAGAATCACAATTCGTAAAAAAAGGCGATCCTTTAATGCAACTTGAAGATATTGATACCCAGTTATCTATTGATCGCTTACAAGCATTGGTCGATAGCCAAACCGCTGCGGTCAATCAAGAACAAGCAGCAATCGAAATCACTGAAAACGAAATCAATCTTAATGAACTATCAACATGGCGCAAAATAGAAGAAGTCAAAGCAGGCTTAGAGGCAGCAAAATCAGCTCGAGATTTGGCTAATACTGAATTTCAACGCCATACTCAATTAAGAAAAGCCGGTGGATCTTCACAATCGCAACTCGACGCAGCACGCAATGCCTACATCAACACAAAAATGCAAGTTGTCCAGATTGAAAGTCAATTGTCAACATTAATGATTGGCGCAACCCCTGAACAAATGACGCAATTTGAACAAACCCGAAATGCGACCGGTATGACATTGCAATCAATCACAATTGCTAAACAAAAATTGCAAAATCGTCAAAATCAACTTGCTCAGATCCGAGCTCAATTAGCACAAGCTGAAACCGATTTAAAACAGCTCAAAGTCAATTACAACCGCCTTACATTGGTTGCACCAGAGGATGGCAAAGTACTAAAGCTGATGTTTGAAGATGGTGAAATGGTGCCGGCTGGTGCGCCTGCGGTATTGTTAGAAACTGATCGCAAATATATTGATATTTATGTTAACGAAAAAATGGTTAATGATTATCAGCCAGGTACTCAGGTAAAAGCGAATGTTATTGCACTCGACAAAACAGTAAAAGGCACCGTACGTTTTGCAACCGCTGCGCCTTCGTTTGCTGATTTACGCATGACTCGCGAACGCGGCCAAGCCGATTTAACATCTTACCAAGTCAGAATTTATATAGAATCCATTCCTAAATTATTAACTGGAATGACACTTGAGGTTAATCAATGATGCAAAACATCATTAAATCTATGCTTGAAGAGCTTGATGCGATGCTATCAGGCCACTTCATCCCTTATTATAAAGTGTGTTTGGGCTTAGCCGCTATCGTGTCGCTTATTTTTTCAATGGTATTGAGCCATGGCTCTGTTTTTGAAGGAAAAATTGCGGTTATTGATTTAGATAGTTCGAATTATTCCACTGAACTAATCAGCAAAGTGAATACCTCGCCTTTTATTGAAATATCTGAGGTCATTCACTCACCAATAAACCCAATTACCTTAGTTTCACACGATCGTAATTTAGGGGTGCTATATATCCCTAAAGGGCTGGAAAAGTCATTAAAGAAAGGCGATCAAACGGTTAAATTAGGTTACTTTGTTGATGATACGAATGATGCACAAAACGCTAAAGTCATGCAAAGTCTTAACGAAATCATTCCTGAGCTAGGGGTAGAATTAAGCGTTGGTAAAGTTGCTGCATTAGGGCAAGGAAGAGAAGCAACCGAAGCGACTTTATCACCAATGCAATTAAAAACACGCTACATGTTTAACCCGGCGAGCTCATCAACAATATCGACAATTATTTATTTTGTTTACTTCTTCTCGTCGCTGACTTATGGACTAACATCGTTAATGATTATCGGCCGCTTAAAAAGCACAGGAATGTGGAATACCGTTGTCGAACGTGGATTTTTGCCACTATTGGCGCGAACCGTGCCTTATGCCCTATTTTACACCACCGCGCTAACGTTAATTACCGCCATATTGGTCATTTTTGGACAACTGCGTTTTGATGGTAACTATTTTGCATTCGTACCTAGCGTATTTATGACAGGACTTGCATTTGGCTGGTTAGGATTTTTACTTTCTTGGAACACTAACCATCCTGGCGAAGGGGCAAGCCGGATGATATTTTTAGTGCCACCGGGATTCATCATGGGCGGCTCAACCATGGCAGTCGGAATTATGCCAATTTGGGCCTATTATGCCAGCCATGCCTTTCCATTAGTTTGGTTATTCCGATTTTTCCGTGACTGCGCTATGCGTGGGCGCTCGTTTATTGATATGCTTTCAACCTATGGGATCTTTATCATCTATTTAACGGTTATTGCTTTTGTTGTGATGATGTTTGTTGAGCGAGTAAAAAAGTGACTTGTGAGTAAATTTTTGGAGAGTGATCATAATTCTGTGTCAGGTTAATTCACAAAGAGATCACCTTATCAAGACGATTAAAAGAAAATATCATCTGTGACAATGCTAAATTCCAATTTTGGATAGGCATTGTCCATTTTTTCTCCGCATTTTTCAATGCCCCCCAAATATAACAGCTTGAGCAAGCTATTTTCATTAGGAAAAACGTTTTTGTTAATTTGCGAAATTGTCGATGAATAGACTCAATAGCATTCGTGGTATAAATCACCTTACGAATTGGCTCAGAATAGCGGAAATAAGCCGATAAATTATCCCGCTTACGGCGCCACGACTGAATAACTATGGATATTTATCGCTCCATATTCGCTCAAGTTCATCTAACGCATCAATTGCCACATCACGAGACACCGCCTTGTAGACAGGTTTCAAATCACTCATAAAGGTTTTGTAATATATTGTCTTTGAACTTTTACCTTGCGTCGATTAAAGGTTATATCATTGGCTAAATCTTGGGACTGGTGTCATTTCCTTTTTTATACCTAGCTTACCGAAATGACATAGAATATTGAACACTCTTCTTACCAGCGGTGGCGGTAAGCTATAATTATAAGTATTTTTCGTTTTATTTTTCTTTTCGATACTTTCTTTTTTTATCATTTATTTAAATGGTATAGCTAATTTTCACATATATATAATCAAAGTTATGATATGGTTATTATTTAATAATTAACAATCAAAACACAAGATATCCTTATAAATTTTAAGGAAAAATTATAGGATGTTTTTATAAAACCATGCTATTATTGGATGATAATACCGTCAAATTCAGATTGAATTACAACCATCCTGTTTTTTATGAATGATTTAAAAACAGGATGCATTAAAAAGTATTTTAACAATAAGTGCAATATATTGATTTTTATTATAAAACTTGAATTATCGAATGGAGAGTGTTAAAATGAAGAAAGTGACAAACAAATGCTTAAATAACAAATTAATTTCGCTGAAATCTTTGTTTTTTAATTATTTAGTACACTCCTTTAATAATAAATCTTATTTAATTGGTATTTCGTACTTCTTCGCATTTAGTGGTACGAAGAAGTCCTCAATATTCAGTAAAAATAGCAAAATTAAAAAGACGTCTGTTGCAGTTGAAATAATCCAATTTAAATATTATACTTTTGGAACCATAATAGCGCTGTTGGGTATAATAATATCTAATAATTCCATGGCGACATTATCGGCAACAACGGTAAAAGTGATTCATGGTCATGAACCTTATTTAACATTAGATGGTGGAGTAACACCAATTACCACACTAAATGAATTATTAAGCATTACATTATCCGATGGGAGCTTGATTTCTCCTGAAGAAGATAATTCAAGCGCCGATAAACCAATAGAATTACCTAATAGTATCAACACCTTTAACCGTATCCAAAGCGTAATTCCTCTTCCTTCTGCAGGCAATGAAAATTATCCATCTGTTTCGTTCGATACGTTAATCGCAGAGCCATACCATTATTGGGCTGATAGCGATGGTGATAGTGATGCTAAAGCATCAGGTGAATTAAAAGTGAGGTGGGAAAATTATAAAAACGTCGATATTACTCAGCAAGTCAAAGCTAACCCCAATAATGCATTAGACCCATGCGAAGCACCCTATAAATTAACGCTTAGTTCTACCGATGTGCTTTTATCCACCAAATATGGCGACCCTAAAACAAGCTATTTTAAAGGAGCTAGCCATTCTTATTATATTAAACCAAAAATTGATGTGCCTTTGGTTTGTTATGCACAACCTAATTTAAACAATGGTAAGAAAGAATATGCGGGACCAAAGGAACAATGGGATCCAGATAATGGATTTAAAGTACAAAGCCTTAAGAATGCCTCAAAAAACTTTCCTACTACTGGGGCAAATAACTTATCTTTTAAGCTAATACTTACTGGTATGACAGCAAGAGAAATGATTGCAATCAATAGCAGTACAGTCAAATCTGTTTCGGGATCAGGTATTACATTATCATTAATGGCTGAAAATGGTGCATTAGATAGTAATATTGTTTTGGTGACCTTAAAAGGACCAACAAAAGATTCAAGCAACAAAACATTTAAACCTTCGAGATTTGAACTTTATCGTGATGTCAAAAAAAACTTGTTGTATCAATTTAAAATAGATCGTTGGTATATTGTAAAATCTGGAAATACAGACATGCATTATAGCAATGCTATTTCATTTTGTGATTCTTTATCCACATTATCGCAAAAGTATGCTGTTCCTGCAATACAAGATTATACTAATGCAAATGGGCATGGCTGGAATTTAGGTGCCCCAGGGCAGGGAAATACTTATCAGCGTAGAATCAGCTATTTTAATGAGTACACAGGTAAATGGGTAGGTGGGTTATTTAATGAATGGGGAATTATTTATGATTATAGTGGAACAGATTGGTTGTTTGGTGATTACTGGGTAATCGATACATATCAAGAAAGTAATGGTGAACCAATAAAAAGATATAATGTTTATGCACAAATTGGCGATGTAGATTTTTATTTTAACCAAGGAAATAGCGATAGGGTTGCCTGTGTTACTTGGTAGATTTTTAATAACTTTATTTGTTTAGAATAAGTAAGATAACCACTGACTAATTTAACATAGCCCTACAGTTTTACATCGGTTCTGAGGATGAAGAAAGGAGAATTGTTAATAAAAACGTTTGTTAATCGAGATAGAAAAAGAAGCCTTTGAGATATTAAGTTTTTTGTAGAGGCTTCTTTGCTAACAATTGGCACTACATTTTTCTTACTCTTCAAAATTTGATTGCAAAATATTAATGTGCGAGATAAGAATACTGACATTGTATATAGCCAATCTATTTGATTATCGTGTCATTGTGTAACTATCCCCTAAAATAGTACAGCAAAAAAGTAGAAAATTCTCTATGATAAAAGTAAAGAGGATTTAATGATGAAAAAAATGACTGAACATCAAATCGTCGCTATTTTAAAAGAAGCTCAAGCGGGTATTCCTGTTAAAGAGCTGTGCCGTAAATATGGCATGGGTAATTCAACTTTCTATAAATGGCGAGAAAAATATGGCGGTATGGAAACTTCGGATATCAAACGTCTAAAAGAACTCGAAGCGGAAAACCGCAAGCTTAAGCAGATGTTTGCCGAACTGAGCTTAAAATCCCAGCTTCAGGAAGAAATCATAAAAAAGCTTTAGTGCCCGCAAAGGTACGTAAAACGTGGGCGCAGCAACTACAAAAAAATCATTTAGTTACTATTGCTATGAGCTGTGCCATTGTTGGCTTAAGCCGTTGTGCTTACTATTACCAACCTAAGTTTCAGGATGATTCCGTGATTATTTCGGTGTTGAATACTGTCACAGACCGGCATTTACGCTGGGGCTTTCCTAAATGTTTTAATCGTATCAGAAAGCTGAGATATCAATAGAACCATAAACCTGTTTATCGGGTGTATTGTGAGTTGAACCTTAATATTAGGGCTAAACGTAAAAAACGTATCCCCCACGAACACAAGAAAAGCTATTGGTGCCTAATAAACAAGGTGAATGTTGGTCAATGGATTTTATGAGTGACAGTAGCCGTAATCAACGTCGCTTTAGGACATTCAATGTCATCGATGACTTTAACCGTGAGGCGTTAGGTATTGATATTGCAGTAAGCTTACCAGCAGGAAGGATTACCCGTTACTTAGATAAACTGGACGAATATCATGGGTATCCATTAAAAATACGGGTCGATAATGGGCCAGAATTTACAGGAAAAACCTTTACCAACTGGGCTAAATTACATGGTATAACCATTGATTATATCCAGCCCGGTAGCCCTTATCAAAATGGCTATATTGAACGATTTAATCGTACCTATCGTACTGAAGTACTCGATTTATATCTTTTTAACAACTTAGCTCAAGCAAGGAGAATAACTGAAGAATGGTTAACGGTTTATAACACCGAAAGACCGCATGAGGCATTAAATAACATGACACCGATTGAGTATAAAACACTAAAACAAGCAGCATGATTTTCTACGTGAGTTGTGTACTAAGTTTGGGGTATTTACAATTGGGTTAACATTAAATTAATCTTTTATATTTTTGAGTTTGTTTATTCATCTTTTAGTATTATTATCAACCGATCCCATATAAATATAAGAAAAAATGTGAATAAATTAAAAATAAATAAGTCGATACGCTTTTTCATAAAAGGCAATAACAATTAATAAAGTAGCTACAATAATGAGTAAAATACAATTGCTTTTTCCGGCACCGAATCTGGTATCATAGTTACTAATAGAGTAACTTTCCACCCTATCTATGAAGAAAAGATTATTTATAGCGCTTGTTTGGTTAACTCATGCTGCTTGTTTTAGTGTTTTATACTCAATCGGTGTCATGTTATTTAATGCCTCATGCGGTCTTTCGGTGTTATAAATGGTTAGCCATTCTTCGGTTACCTTTCTTGCTTGTTCTAGATTATTAAATAGATATAAATCGAGTACCTCAGTGCGATAGGTGCGATTAAATCGTTCAATATAGCCATTTTGATACGGGCTACCGGGCTGGATATAATCAATGGTTATACCATGTAATTTAGCCCAGTTGGTAAAGGTTTTTCCTGTAAATTCTGGCCCATTATCGACCCGTATTTTTAATGGATACCCATGATATTCGGCCAGTTTATCTAAGTAACGGGTAATCCTTCCTGCTGGTAAGCTTACTGCAATATCAATACCTAACGCCTCACGATTAAAGTCATCGATGACATTGAATGTTCTAAAGCGACGTTGATTACGGCTACTGTCACTCATAAAATCCATTGACCAACATTCACCTTGTTTATTGGGGACTAATAACCTTTCTGGGCATCGTGGAGGAATGCGTTTTTTACGCTTTACCCTGAGATTAAGCTTTAATTCACAATACACCCGATATATCCGTTTATGATTCCATTGATAGCCGAGCTTTCTGATACGATTAAAACATTTAGGAAAGCC
>NZ_LZGW01000038.1 GCF_001690275.1 Gilliamella sp. WF3-4
TAGTTAATAATATCATTTATATTAATAATAACCAGTATAATGTCAGCGTACATCGAACATCTGATTTATCCCAATTGCTCACAAAAAATCTAATTGAAAATCCAATTATCAACGAATTTATTTTACCGAATGGTGATGTAAATTATTTACAATTCGATGATGTTTTAGATGTTGATTTAGCTAAATTATTATTGCCAAAGCATAGATTGATTTTTGGAAATGATCAGTTATTATTTATCAATGAATCTTTTGTTGCATCTTTTTTAAAACCCCAAAACAAGTATTCATTTCAAAAATTAAGTAATAAATTTCCCTCATTAGATTTACCAATTAATTCTAAAAGATCAGCGAAATTCATTCAGGATGAGAATTATTATAATTATCCTCAAAATATATCAAGAAGTTTTGCATACTATTTAAACTTATTCGATAACGATAGTTTATATGAACAGTTAAATAATTATTTAATTGATTTAAATGGAATAAAGCTACCTCAAATTAATAATGTGATAAATCCAATTTTAATAACTGGCACACAAGAAAATGAAGAGCAAATAATTTATCTTTACCTTTTATCAGAACAATATGATTTTTTAGATAAGATAATATTAAAAAATTATTATGGCGCAACAAGAGATGAGGCAACAAATATGTATCCAGCCGGTTTTGGGGGTTACAATATAGACAAAAACTATTCCATTGAACGCCAACAACGCTTTGAAGATGAAACAATAGAAATACAACATTTTCAAATTACAAAAGAAGGAAAGTTTCAAGAAATACCGGTTACGTCTAATTGCTATAGCAAATGGGCTACTAAAGATCCAAATAAACATTCGGCTAGAAGTCTTTTGTTAACAAGTAAGCAAGCTAATAATTATTTACGTTTTGAGGGTGGTCAATTAGAAGAGCTTGATAGTGCGACATTAACTTTAAACGCTAATGAAAAAAAACTTTGTGTTAATTATCAACAAGTTTATCCGGTAAACTTTGGTAAGACTAATTCAAAACAATTTTTTGATAATGAGGCATTATATCAACAGCAAGTAGAAAATTTTAAAAAATATCACATTGATATCAGTAACGAATTGGAATATGCCACATTTGAAAATATTGATGAACTACCTATAGCTAAATTTTTATTAAATGGCAATCAAGCCATTTATATGAACAATACATTATTTATTGTAGGTAAAGATTATTTTGTGGCTTACAGACAACCAAAAAAAGAGGAGTTAGTGTATACGCAATAGCACAAAGGTATTAATGATTTGCCATGAAACGAGCATTAGCAGATGGATTACTGGAAAGTGAAAAGACAATCATATTAGTTGAAAAAGAGGCCCAATTAGTTAAAGCTGCTAAACTAGCAGGTTGTTTAAGCCCTGGCGTGGGGATTCATTTTACCGATAATACCGAAAACTACTATATTAAAATCAATCCGGTCTATACCTTTAATCTTCCCGCAAGATTTTTTTATACTTCAAACGCGCAGTCAGTATTCGGCACGGAGATTGACAAGGTAGTTAATGGTATTAATGGAAAAATACCGGCGAAAAAAGACGCATCGCAATCGTACATCTTAACGGCGAGCGAGAAAAAGTATTTAATGCTAATGTACCATTCACGTTATCCTGAATTAACCGAGGAAGATATCCCCGATAAAGTTGAGTTAGTTAGTGGCGGAAAAGAACAAGATACGAGGCTACCGAGCGTCTATTCTGAGCCTGCGAATAATGAGGATTTTTTTACAATTCGTTTTATGCTTGAAAACAAGCCGTACTGGATAGAATTAGATAATGTATTACACCTTCAAGGCGAAGATGGTCAACTCAATTCAAGCGCAAGTTATTGGCATGATTTTCCGTTATCATTAGCGAACATCCCTACAGAGGAAGACAAAAATACGGTATTAAGCTCACGCACCCTATCGCTCAATGCATTAGCGCATGACGGCTTGATAGCGATAGATGAAGACAACACAACATGGGTAAAAGTGACAGCACTGGATAAGCAAAGCCTAATGATACACGGTTGGGTCAATATAAAAGACAATGCGCAAGCACATATCAAACGGTGTAGCCCATGGCACTGGCCTGGGTTTGAAACGATAGAAGAAAAAGCCTCGATAGGTGAATTATCTAACAAGATTGGCAAAAATAAAGTGGCGAAATTGGATTTAGAAGATTACACGCCAGCGATGCACGCATTACACCAAATTTTGACAGGAACACTGATATATTCAACACAACGAAAAAAAGGTCTACCGCCACCTACTTTTACAGAAAGGGATTTAAAGGAAGCGCTACGCAGAAGTTGGGCCGCAGAGCTGATAGGGCATTTACTGGTAAAATATGAAAGTGAATGGTATGCCGATGAGGCATTAAGCAAATGGAACGAAGTTGATGAACTGTTTGAAGAAGAGAGACAACAGAAAAAAGAGATGATTGAAGCAGGCTTAAATGAGCTCGGCATCACCCAACCTTACCTACGTGATTATGTCTTCAAGTTGGTGGACGAAGCGTTTAAATATATTCAAACTAATTGGAAAATAGAAAAAGAGCAACGCATTAAACCGTCACTGTGGTGGAAAGAAGTGGCACAAGCACAAGCTCAAAACCCAACCGCAAACACTGATGCCAATACGCCTAAACTGTCCAATCTATCCGCAGACGGCAAGGCGTGGTTTATTCATCCCGTGGCAATGGTGGATTATTTTAAAATAATTGAAAAAAAGAAGTGTTGGGCAGAAAGTCCGTTTGCTTTATTATTAGGAAAAGTAGAATCCAATAATGATTATTCAGCTTATAACCAAACCAAACCAAACCAAAATTAAGGGCTTTTTTTAATACTAACTTGACCTCTATGACAATAGAAGAATTAATTGATAAGCAGACAAAAAGGGAAATATTTGCTGCAGGACGTTTTCAAATAATTCCACAAACTTTAAAAGCTGCTGTAGCTTATTTAAAGTTAGATTTATCACTGAAATATAATAAAGAAACACAAGATACTTTATTTGAAGAATATTTAATAAAAATTAAAAGAAAAAACATAATAAAATATTTAGAACATAATGGTGATATTGAAGATGCAATTTATGATTGGGCTAAAGAGTTTGCATCAGCTGGGGTACGTAAAGGTAAAGCAATAAGTGGAGGACGAGTTGCTGCTTTTGAAGGTTCATCATACTACCAAGGTGATGGATTAAATTCGGCTCATATACTTCCAGATCAAATGGTTGAAGCATTGAGAGAATCAAAAAACGGAAATTGGAGATAAATATGAAAATATTTAAGTATTCTATTTTATGTTTTATTCTGTTTTCAACTAGTTATACTTGCATAGCTCAAGAGAAAGAGCATATTAACTTAAATTTTAACGATTTTACTATTAAAACTAAAACAAAAATAAAAATAAAAAATGCAAACTTTGCTTATCATTATTTAGTAAAGGTCTATGGATGTGGCGGTGGTGCTATTTGCGGAGAAATTAGCAACTTACTATCAAACAAAGTTATTGGTTTACCTAATGCTTATTTAATAGAAGATGAAAATGGAGAAAACGAGTTTTTAATAGAATATCATTTAGATAGTAGCTTGATTGTTATTTCTGGAATAATAGCAGATCCTGATGAAAATGAAGATAAAAACGGTTACAGAAAAAGATACTATAATTTTATTAATGATCAACTAGTGTTAATTAGTTCAATAAAAGAGGATTAGCGCAATAGTTTTTGCTTAATCTGACATTTAAGTTATTTTATAACCAAAAAGTAGCCATGCCATTGAAATTAATTCTAAGCAAACAAAAAATATAGACCATTATTAATTATTGATGATCGCATTATTTATATGTTGCATTTAGAATATTATTCAGGTGAAAACGCTTTAGATTTGAAAAATCCATTCACCAATAGAGCAAACTTACCATACCAGAAGTGTGCAGGTTTATTAGACCCTCTAATTATTAAAAGAAGGGTACAGTAACAGCTTTGGGCTGACCCTGAATAATTAGGAATAAAAGTATGAAAAATATTATATTAAAAATCTTATTATTAATTTTATTATCACAAGTTGTTTATGCATCAGATTTTGATTCAAATAACAATTATTATAGATTAATCAATGAGAAATTAACTCCTGAAACAGACAAAAACATAAAAAAATCATTAAGTAATTTGATTATAGATAATCAGCAAAAGATAACATTTTTAGGTTGCGATTTTAAAGAATTAACTGGAAGTGAAGGCGATATAAATAATGAATTAAATAAACATAATTTTTTTAAAAATTATAGTGATGAATTAAAAGAATATCATCTAACCACTACTAATTTCGCTAAAATTTATACAAATGATAGAGATAGTTTATCAGAAATTTGTAACCGTAATGATTACATGAATATTATCCAACTTGATAACAATGAATTAATGGTTACTTATAAAAAACAATTAGTTTTTTACCAACGGTTACCAGAACAAGAAGAGAAAAACCTTAATAATTATTATAGTAATACAAAATGTATTGCATTAGAACAAGTTGATATGAGTTATACGGATATTTGCTATTATAACAATATGACTATTTTGGATGTTTATAATGCAATGAGTTTTGATCTTGATAAGGTATTTAGAAAGAAAATTAAAGTGGGCGAAAATTTCTCTGTTAACTATGAGGACCGAGATGTGGATATTGATTACAAATGGTATGGTAAAAATAAACTAGAAATTACTCAATATTTTCAAGGAGGCATAACAACTTATACTTTTATTTATCAGAACGGTAAAACAAAATTAATAACAGTTCTCTCTCCTGATTAATTATAAAAAATAAGAAAGATAAAACTTAGCACACATAGAACTCTTTACCTGTGATGATTTACCTGAATTTATCAATAATATCTGAGTATTAGCAGATAAATCACCAGAAAGAAAAAAGACAATTTTGTTAGTAGAATGAGACGCAAAACTAATTCAAGCATCTAAACCAACTGGTTTTTTACCAGCAAGGTCGGGGGGATAAAATTTGTCAGGGATACGAGTCATTATTACGTTAAAGTCAAACCAAAATATACATTGTGGTTATTAGCAAACACTTGATCACGTATGTAATCGTTTTAAAAGTGAAAGGTGATGATTTGCGCGCATCTCGAAACGATTATACGTTGGAGTTTTCAGGAAAAGGAAAAAATGAGTTTATACAAGCGAGCGATTTTGATATAAACAGTGATTATTTTTATATTCGATATTGCCATTTACATGAAGATCTAAAAGTATCTGGAATACAAAAAGGTACCAAAGTTAAAGCTGGTGATCATATCGGTTATACATCCGACACAGGAAATTCGAAAGGGCTTCCTAATACTCATTTACATTTAGAAATTGCTATGAATATTGATAATAATATATCTCTAGAGAAAAATGAAAAAGATCCTCAAAAAAGAAAATTAGGCTATAAGATACCCCCTGATTTTTTTGTCAATTTAAATCATATAGATATAGACGATCAAACAGAAACGGTAATAAATGGTAAGAAGTATTATATTCAAAAATAAAGGTAGAAATACATGAACAGAATAAAATATTTATTAATAATAATCCTATTGCTACCGCAGTTAGCTCAATCTATCTATCGTGTATATACTGGAAATATAGGTGATAGAAAAGTAGAAATTTATATGTATGCTATCTCTGACGATGATTTTCACATTATTTGCGTTGATAATGAAACACACGAAATTACATACTTAGGATTACCTAAAAGAATAGATGATAACTATTATTTTAAAAACTATTCTATTAATTTAAAAGATAACATAAATTCGTTGATTATAAAAAACTTTGATTTTAGCGAAAATCAAACAAAATCCCAAAACGATTTTTTAATAGGATCTTTAAATGAATTTGGTGATTTTAAGTTGAAAAAAGTTTTTGAATATAATTTAGCATGGCCGTGGGATGACAAAGATAAAGTAAAAGAAAAAGATGCTGAGAGAATATTTAATGACACTGAATTTAAAAATGTTGAATTTTTACAAATGAATTCAACCAAAGAATTCTATTTTAAAGTTTTAATATCTAAAGAGAGGAAAGGAGAAATTACAATCACAGGAGTTAACGTATATAGTAAAAAGAACGGCAAGTTAGTACAGACAATTAATAATATAAAAGGTTATGGTTTTTTTGCTTTTAATGCGATTCAAATAGGCGATTTTGATTTTGATGGTAATGAAAATGATTTTTTACTTGCTGATGGCGAAGCACATGCGGCTAATGTCCCACAAACCTATTACATTTATGATGGATTGCAAAATAAATTTATTGATCCTAATTTAGAAGGATATACCATTCGTTTTGATTCAGAAAAAAAAATCGCGACTAGTACTAAAACTTGCGGTAATGAATTTATAGATCCAACAAGTATCACCATAAATAAAATGTATTATTTTAATGAAAACACTAAAAAATATAATTATTTAGATCAATATTGTATTGCTTATGATAATAAAAAGTTTTTTCAAAAAAAGTGTACTAAAAAAGAAAGACAAGATTGTGAAAAGGCGGTCGTAGAGGTCGGTGATGAGCCATAATCAAATGAATAGAAATTTATTTTTTATAAAGAACAATTCAATCTTGCCTCCTAAATTTATTGCTCATTAGTGGTTAAAATGAAACGCTAATATTAAAATATAGTTAAGCCCAAAGAAGCACTTTATAGACGAAAAAAGGGAAAATAATCTAAAAGTGAGGTTGGAATGATTTGTATAAAAAGAATGGTTTTTACCATGGTGTTTTTTTCTAATTTTGTATTTGCAAATTATAGTATTTATGAAGGCACTATAGATAAGTATAAAGTAGAATTCTATTTTGATGCCTTTTATAAGGATGACATTAATATTATCTATATAGATAATAAAACCTATGAACCCAAACAACTTAATAGTACTAATAAATATCAAAATGACAAAAGTATAATATTTAACATTCCTGAAACAAACTTTAGCACATCGAGCATAGATACTATCGTAATAAAAAATATTGATTTTGATGAGGATAGCACCATTATTTTTAATAAAACATTAGAATGTGAGTCAAAATTATATGGCACATTTAAATTAAATAAAAAATTTGACTATGATTTTAAAACACATGTTAATGCTGTTGACCATAATTTAAAACTAGAGAAAAATGTGGAATTTAATAATGTAGAAATTATACAACGAGAATCTACTAAAGATTATTACTTTAAAACTATTATTTCCAAGAAGAAAGGTGAATTTTTACAAGTTGTCGGGATCAATATTTACAGGAAAAAGGATGGTAGTTTATTTCAAACAATCAATAATCTGAAAGATTTTGGTTTTCTTTCTTTCACTAGTATAAATACAGATAGAGATGCTAATTTTGATGGTAAAGATAATGATTTTTACATTTCTAAAACTACAGAAAGCCTTAATGAAAGAAATATCATTGACGCTTATTACTCTTATGATAAGAAACAAGATAAATTTGTTTATCTAAACTTAACAGGTCGTTTTATTGCTTTTGATTCTGAAAAAAAGACAGCAGAGAAAGTAAAATATTGCCCTAAAGATTACTTTAATCATGTCATTTTAACTGATTTATATCAATATACAGATAAAAAAAAATACACTTTATCAAATTCTGAATGTAAGTTTGAAAAGAAATCCGAGGATAATAATAAATTGTTATTTACTCGCCAATGCAATAATGAAGAAAGAAAATTTTGTATCAATGCTAGCGAATTATTAATCGATGATTATTTTGATTAAATATGGTTTTATTAATAAATACAATAAAATTATTTATTAGTGATAACTTTTCTTTACTAGCTAACATAGGCTATATATCGATTTGACAATGGAAATATGGGTGACAAAGAAATAGAATTTCAGATAGAAGAAGCTATAGGTTACATCATCCATAATGTCAGCCAATCCGAACGTTTTGACAAGCCTAAAAAAATCCCTTTATCTAACATGAAGCGAGTGTTAAATAGTGAATTACCACCATTAGCTCATTGGATAATTTACCCAAAGCAACACCGTCTACTTTCCACGCACGGTATTACTTGACACATCGGGGGATGAGAGTTTAATGGCGGTCGATGATGCTAACCCTATTCGGTATGGCGTTATATTCAGGCATTGAATCAACAAGGGGTACTGATACAAGGTTGGGTATGTAACTACCCCCCTAAAATAGTACAGCAAAAAAGTAGAAAATTCTCTATGATAAAAGTAAAAGAGGATTCAATTATGAAAAAAATGACTGAACATCAAATCGTAGCTATTTTAAAAGAAGCTGAAGCGGGTATTCCCGTTAAAGAGCTGTGCCGTAAATAGGACATGGGTAATTCAACTTTTTATAAATGGCGAGAAAAATATGGCGGTATGGAAACTTCGGATATCAAACGTCTAAAAGAACTCGAAGCGGAAAACCGCAAGCTTAAGCAGATGTTTGCCGAACTGAGCTTAAAATCCCAGCTTCAGGAAGAAATCATAAAAAAGCTTTAGTGCCCGCAAAGGTACGTAAAACGTGGGCGCAGCAACTACAAAAAAATCATTTAGTTACTATTGCTATGAGCTGTGCCATTGTTGGCTTAAGCCGTTGTGCTTACTATTACCAACCTAAGTTTCAGGATGATTCCGTGATTATTTCGGTGTTGAATACTGTCACAGACCGGCATTTACGCTGGGGCTTTCCTAAATGTTTTAATCGTATCAGAAAGCTGAGATATCAATAGAACCATAAACCTGTTTATCGGGTGTATTGTGAGTTGAACCTTAATATTAGGGCTAAACGTAAAAAACGTATCCCCCACGAACACAAGAAAAGCTATTGGTGCCTAATAAACAAGGTGAATGTTGGTCAATGGATTTTATGAGTGACAGTAGCCGTAATCAACGTCGCTTTAGGACATTCAATGTCATCGATGACTTTAACCGTGAGGCGTTAGGTATTGATATTGCAGTAAGCTTACCAGCAGGAAGGATTACCCGTTACTTAGATAAACTGGACGAATATCATGGGTATCCATTAAAAATACGGGTCGATAATGGGCCAGAATTTACAGGAAAAACCTTTATAAACTGGGCTAAATCACATGATATAACCATTGATTATATCCAACCCGGTAGCCCATATCAAAATGGCTATATTGAACGATTTAATCGTACCTATCGTACTGAAGTACTCGATTTATATCTTTTTAACAACTTAGCGCAAGCAAGGAGAATAACCGAAGAATGGTTAACGATTTATAACACCGAAAGACCGCATGAAGCATTAAATAACATGACACCGATTGAGTATAAAACACTAAAACAAGCAGCATGATTTTCTACGTGAGTTGTGTACTAAGTTTGGAGTATTTACAGTAGCCACTATCGCAATTATCATCTTTGACGATAATGCGTTGCAAAAATGGTTAGATCGTTGCTGCTTTAGTAAAGATGCCAAACGTGATCAATGTAATGAGCTAACCAAGGATCTAAGTGCGTTTTTATCCAGCAGTTCAGGGGACATTTTAATGTATATAACCTATTTTTACGTAAAATATGTAGAAAAACATTGGTGAAATATTAACTTCATAATAAATATTATAACGTTATAATATATACGATAAATGTAATTAAAAGAAAAAGTGAATTGGCAATTACTGATTATTCGTTATCTGGTTTTAGGAAATTATCAATTAAGATTTATTGTTGTGAGCAAACGCCAATACTAAAAACTCTTGATAACGCGTTATTGTGGGCGTAATGCAGATAACGATTATGATGTTTTTTGGACTAGTGGAATAACAAAAGATGAAAACAAAGCAATATTGGTTTACTTAAATCATATGAGTTTTAAATTGAAGCGTATTTTTTAAGTTGATAGCTAAATTGGTTGTACTAGGAATTGCGTCGGTGGCGGTTAATCGCATTAGCGGTTAAAAATGTATTGGAAAGTAAAAATAAACAGCTTGTAGTAGTAGCATCCCCCCCCAAATTACTATTCTGGTTGTACCATATCCACAATTAAGCTAAAAGGTGAATCTTAGAATAAAAAATTACATATAAAGATCGAATGATTTATCAAGGCTAGATAGGGAATTGCTTTTTCAATCCAGAGAAGGGCGTTAACGTGATTTTTGAATAACGAAATGATCATCATAAGCTATTATAAAATAGCTAATTTTAATATGCTTATATGAGCTTAGTGGTAAAATAAGTGATTTGATGTATAGCTTTAAATTTTTTGTGATTAACATTTTTGCTTATTATTGTTGTTATGAGTGTATTATTTTATCCACATATGAAGTACATGATATTATCAATTTAAGCAATCAATATTTTGGATTTATTGGTTTCTTATAGCATTACTATTGGTGGTTATATTGGTATGTTTATAACATTAAAAGGCAATTATAAAATAAAGGCAAAAATGCTTAAGTAAAGATTTAAAGGCCTAAGCGGGGGAAGACGTAAAAAATTAATGCAAGGCAATTGACCAATAAAAAGTTAGAAAATTAGGCCACCAAAGAAAGATTAAAATTGGTGAAAATTAACCTGTAACTAAATATTTATCAAATAATTATGATGCAAATTTTTACTATTAAAAAGAATATATAGGAAAAGTGTTATACAGATATGAGTGTTTAAATTATTAAATAAAATAGAAGAGTAAGCAAAGATGTGATCATGGCATAAATAGCCAACCTATCTGGCTTTATCTGTTCTAGGCGATGATTTTTTGAAAAACAATGGTATAGAAATTTGTCATATGAAGTTATAATTTAGTCAAACCTAACATGTTACATATAAATCAATAATCATATTAGTAACAAACATAAAAAATTAAGGAATAAAAACAATGGGAAAAAATGTGGTTCGATTAGGTGACCCAACAACACATGGTGGGTCTGTAATATCTGCATCTTCAACGGCAATCATTGAAGGCAAACCAGTTGCTTTAATTGGTGATCTTGTAAGTTGCCCTAAAAAGGGACATGGTATAAATAAAATTATCGAAGGGGCTAAAATGAGCCTTTTTGATGGTAAAGCTGTAGTTATTGATCAATGTTTATGTGAATGTGGCTGTAAAGTGCTTTCTACAATTAGCTCAGCGGTAATGGAATAAATATTATGTCTTGGCCTAAACCTACTGTTATTGATCCGCTAGAAGCACCAAAAGCATTACATCTTGGAAGATGGTTATTCTTTTTTATCCTATTAATTCTCATTACAGGCATTGTGCTTGCATTAATGTGGCCTGATAAAAACTCTTTTTTGCAATGGACGTTTTGGTTAAGTATTGCATTTATTTCGGCAGCAATAGGAAGCATTGCTGTTAGTGTTCGGTTTTATCTTTATGGTCTTGCGCAAGAAGAATATGAAATATGGCAACTTGAGCAAAAACAAATTGAACAAAATTGGCAAGAGTGGGCAATGCAATCATTAATTGTTCTTAATAGTTTTTATGCTTTACCGAGTAAAATCAGCATAGACGATATTATGGAGAATAGTCAAAATCTGACTTCTCATGCAAATAAACCGTTAATTTTTAATGATGATTTTGATATGGCTGGATGTGTTGAAAGCTTATTTTCTTCAATGCAAGATGTATTATCTTTACTTTCTCCGAAAGAATTTATCAATATTATCGTTTACTCGTCACCTGAATCATATGGTCTTTCTGAAAAAGATATCGATGTTGCTTATAAAAATGCAAAAATTAAACAACCTTATACGATGTCTTATCAGATTATGAGTCAAGTAGATACTGACAAGTTAATTGAGCGGATAGAAAGCCCTCAATCCTCCATACAATTAATCATTATCAATAATACTGGCTCATCGGGTTCTGCTTTCATATGTGCTTTTTTATTTACTGATAAAAAATACTATCAAGATTTAGCTATTGATATTGGCAAAAACGAAATTTTACGACCTATGATAACTCAAGATATGCCGATAGGCATTCAGCAGATGGCTGAAATGCAATCAGTAATTCATCAGGTAAAACAACTTTGGTTTTCTAATTTAGATAAAAAACAAGAAGTTAATGTTGCTAAACAGTTGGCGGAATGGGATATATCTCCTGAACTGATGTATCACTTAGAAAATATTGCTGGTAATCAAACTGAGCTATCTTACTGGCTTTCATTGGTATTGGCATGTGAAATGGTAACTAAAACAAAACAAAATAATTTAATTGCTGCAATGAACCATAATCAATGGTTATTTTCAGTTGTGACAACAATAGATAGGGAGTCGTAAATGAAAAATAAATGGAAATGGATTGGCTTAATTTTTATTATATTATTGATTGCACTATTGTTAGCGTTAGGGCTCTTTTTTTGGGGGGATTGGTTTGGCTATGCAACAGTAAGAGAAAAATCTCAATTATGGATACAAGGGATGTTATTGTTATTTGGTTTACTGCTAACCCCTATTCTTATTACAAATAGCTATAAATTGTGGGCAAAAGACAAAACTAAGCGTGAATCTCTCAATCCCGTCAAAAATAAAAAACCAAAAGAGCCACAGCCATTTGCTGAATTTTTGGATATTAAAAAACAGTGTAGATATCGTTTAGGACCATTTTGGCGTTATAAAATTTGCAAATGTTTAGTATTAGGTTTTCATTCCGACGTTGAGCTTTTGTTACCTAATTTACCAAAAGATCAGTGGCAGTTGTGCGATAATACGTTAATGGTATACGGTGGTGATATTCAAGATGAGCCAAATATACCGTGGTTGCAAGCCTTAAAAAAGCATTTTTCGCGTATTTTGCCATTTTTTACTAAACCAATAGATGCTGTTGTTTGGGTTACACCTAAACAGTACCTTGATAATAATCGCCGGCAACAATTATTGCTCGAAAAGGCTGTACTAAAATTACAAGCTCGCAATAAGGCTTTAAAATGGTGTCCGCCACTTTATTTAGTTGCAGGACAACAAAGCCAATGGTCACAAAAAGGGCGAATAGAACAAAGTGTTGGTTTGCTTTTTACTGAATTAAAACAAGAGGCAATGGAGCCGGTTGTTGTATCTCTTAATCAATTAGCTCAAGAATGCAGCCAACGAGGCGTGAGACAAATCAAAGATAATACCAATTATTCGTTTTTACTCAAATTAAGCCAAGACTTGGTTAAGCGCGATATTTCTAATATTAAGCGTTATTTGACTTCTTTGATTTCCTTTCCTTATTCTCCGAATGTTCGTGGGCTTTTTTTTACTCCTCACCAATCACAGACCCATGAAGAAACGTCTATTTTTGAACATTCCTTAGCAATGACTCCGACATGGCAATCTATTCGAGATGATGCCAACGCACAAATGGGTCGGCGAATGGGGATACAATGGGATATTTGGTCCTGTTATGCTGTAATTTCATTTATGGGAATAATGTGTATAGCACTATGTACTTCATATTTTCGAAATGCATCTCTCATTGATGATAGTTTTGAGCTTGTAAAGCAAGCGGACGGTTCGATTAAGAAAGATTATACCTCACGGTTACAGATACAGCATCAGTTACAACAACATCTAGAACAGTTACTTTATCGCCAAGAAAAAGGCGCTCCTTTATTTTATCGTTTTGGTTTAAATCATAATGATGAAGTGCTTAAAAGAATGTGGCTTACCTATCGTGCAACTAACTCACGTAATATTGCAACGCCACTTCATAATATCATGACTGACTATTTGACTTTATTAACCGAATTACCGCCTGGTGATTCTAGAAGGGAAAAATTGGTCGATTCAGCATATGATGTGTTAAAAGCCTATTTAATGATGGGTCGCCCAGATAAGAGCGATGGGCTTTATTTGAGTGAATTTGCCACAAAAAAATGGCGTACGCCAGAAGGTGTGAGTGATGGTGATTGGCAAAGGTTGATGCCCGACTTAGTTCGCTTTTGGGGGCAAATGCTTAACCTACACCCTAATTGGGCACAAAATAATGATGCGCGTTTAGTTAAAGATGTTAGGCAAATTTTAATTAATAAAATTGGTGTGCAAAATGCACTTAATACTCTTTATCAAGAATTGATTCAGCGAGCGAGCCAACATTATGCAAATCAAAATTTGAATCAGTTACTTGAAGGCTTAGACAGCCAAATGCTGTTTTCAACCGATGTTGAAATACCCGGCGTTTATACCCGCAAAGCTTGGGATGACACCATTAAAAGCGAAATTGCTGAAATGGCAAAATATCGCAAAGAACAAATTGACTGGGTGTTGAGTGATGGAGAAAGCGATTTAACTGCTTCGATTTCTCCTGATACGTTAAAAAAACAACTTACCGATCGGTATTTTAGTGAGTATGGTGCTGCATGGCAATATTTTCTAAATACGATACAATGGCATTCATCTAATAATGTTTCAGATGTTATTGAACAACTTACCTTACTTGCTGATACTCGGCAGTCCCCTTTAATTGCTCTAATTAATGTGGTCAAATATCAGTCTGAAGTGGCGTATTCGGGGGACGGGTTATCAGATAACTTAATTCGTTCAGCGCAAGAACTGATTGGGAATAAATCAAAAACAGGATTACCGATAAATAACGAAGCGTCAGGGCCGTTAACTGCTACATTTTCACCGGTTACTAGCTTGCTTAATAGTAAAAATACCGATGGGCTTTCTTTACAAACTTACTTATTACGTATTACACAAGTTCGCTTAAAATTACAAAATATAGCTAATAGTGCCGACCCTCAGGCCATGATGCAAGGATTAGCAAAAAGTGTTTTTAAAGGTACTTCAATTGATTTAACCGAAACACGAGATTATGGTAATTTAATTGCTGCTAATTTAGGTGAAGAGTGGTCAGGATTTGGTTATAGCCTATTTAAACAACCATTAGAACAATCTTGGCAAGTGGTGTTAGCACCCGCAGCCAATAGCTTTAATGAGGTTTGGCAAAATTATATTGTTAGCCAATGGGAAAAATCTTTTGCAGGGCGTTATCCTTTTAAAAATAGTGGTAACGAGGCATCATTAGCTGAACTTGCACGTTTTTTGCGTGCCGATACAGGCCTTATTGATAATTTTATTACCAGTGAACTAAGTGGCGTATTAGAAAAGAAAGGGGGAAGCTGGGTTGTTAACTCTGTAAATGCTCAAGGCCTTAACTTTTCGCCTAAATTTCTTGATACATTAAAATTATTTAATGAAATATCGGCAGAATTACTTGCAACAGGGGATGTGGCTTTGTCATTTGATCTGATGCCACGTAGTGGTAACAAAATTGCGCGGACCGAATTGTTGATTAACAAACAAAAAATAGATTATTTTAATCAAACCCCTACATGGAAGCGCTTCAATTGGCCTGGTGATGGATACTCATCTTACTCACAATTAAGCTGGAGTAGTGATACCTCAGGACTACGACTTTATCAATATCATGGCGGTGATTGGGCATGGATTCGTTTGCTTGAGTCTGCATCTGTTAAACCGTTAGATTCAAGTCGCTATGAACTTATTTGGAAAACGCCTGATCACCGTAAGTTAAAATTCATTTTACGTACTCAGTTAGGTGGTGGGCCATTAACGTTATTGAAGTTGCGTAATTTTACTTTACCGAAAACGGTATTTGAATAACGATTAATTAAAATAAAATGTTGGATTATTATTATGTTTAGCCAATTACTAAGCCGTTTTTTGGGGCAACAAGCTCCTAATGAGTCAGTGAAAGTAGAATTAAATCAACATTGGGATAATTGGTTACAACCAATTACGCCCGATAAGCCTACAGGAGAAGACCTAACATATCACGATACGTTTCAAAATATTAAAGAAGAGATCACAAAATTATCAGGGATTGATTACTCTCTGATTGTTACGGAAAGTGAAACAATATTAAAACAACATAGTAAAGATATCCGTGTTGTAACTTATTATTGTTTGGCTCGTTTATATATAGATGGTGCTGAGGGGTTTGCTGATGGTGTTGAGCTATTAGCTGGATTATTAGATAAATTTGGCTCATCAATTTATCCTTCACGGCAAAATATCCGTAAAAACGCGATAGAATGGCTTGCTAATGCAAAATTTATTGATCAGCTTACTCACTTGCAACCTTTATCTGAGCATTGTTTGACGCGTATTATTGTTGCATTAAATCAAATTGATCATTGCTGCCAAAAGTTATTTGTTAGCGATAATCCTGATCAATCTATCGATCCTCCTAACTTATCTGCATTAGTTCACTTTTTTAATAGTGGTATAAATCAATCGGTTAAACTTTCCAGTGTAGAAAATACAGCTTCAGCTACGCCAGTTTCTTCTCCGCAGCAAGAACCAGCTAAAAATATAACCGAAATAAAGATCAGCTCTCAACGTGATGTACTCGATCAGGCGCGTAAAATGGCCTCTTTTTTGCGTGAAAAACCAGAAGGGTACCTTGCTGCTGGTCGTTTTTTACGAGTGCTTAGGTGGGATACGGTTATTGATTTGCCACCCGCTGATCATAGAGGAAAAACGCGATTACCAGCAC
This sequence comes from Gilliamella sp. WF3-4, assembly GCF_001690275.1. Classification (GTDB taxonomy): domain Bacteria; phylum Pseudomonadota; class Gammaproteobacteria; order Enterobacterales; family Orbaceae; genus Gilliamella; species Gilliamella apicola_C. The sequence continues at coordinate 16,514 of NZ_LZGW01000038.1, forward strand.
CAAGAACAGAGCTTAAACAACATATTAGCCGTTTAATTCTTCAACAACAGTGGACAGAACTTTTTGAGCGTGTTGAAGCGGCTTTTATGGAAAGTGCTAACCATTTCTGGTTAGACTTGCAACGAGCAACGGTAATGTCGCTACAAAAAATGGGAGAGCCTTATCAATCATGGGCTGATATTTATTTAACGGACATTGGTTTAATGTTAGAACGGCTAAATGGTATTGAGCGCCTATTTTTTGAAAATGGTATGCCATTTGCTGACGATGAAACATTAAACTGGATTGCAAATAATGCTCGCATTCATCATTTAGATGAAGGTGACAGCATGGTACCTATAGCTGTATCTGGCGAGAATGATTGGAACGAAATTGAAAAACAAGCTCTTGAGCTTGCTCATGCTGAAAACTTAGAAAAAGCATTTTATTGGCTACAAAATTTGCCATTACTGCGCTCTCCTAAACAACGATATTTGTTGCGCTATACTCAGGCGAGAGTGGCAGAACAGCTTGGTAAACAAGATATTGCATTAAACTTATTAATTGGGCTAAATAATCAACAGCAGTCTTTAACTTTATTACAATGGGAGCAGGAATTATTATTTGATGTTAAGCGATGTTTATTGCGTTTAATTAAGCAAAAAAATAAATCCAAAGAGATAATAAAGCCACATTTATTGGAGTTAAGAGAGTTGTTACAGCAAGAGCTAACCGAACTCGATCCAGCTAGAGCATTAAGTGTGATGTAATTTTATAAACTATAAAAAATAATCAAACTAACGAATATGAAAATAAAGAGATAAATAATGGATGATCTAATTTTACGTTATTACGAATCTGAAATGCGCTACTTGCGAGAAGCTGGAAAAGAGTTTGCTAAAATTCATCCTGATAGAGCAAGCCAACTTAATTTAGATCGAGTTGGTGATCGCGATCCTTATGTGGAGCGATTATTTGAAGGTTTTGCCTTTTTAACGGGGCGATTACGCCAGAAGATTGATGATGATTTGCCTGAACTTACCGAAAGCTTAGTTAGCTTACTTTGGCCTCACTATTTACGGCTGATTCCGTCATTATCTATTATTGAGTTGACGCCAAATTATGAGTCTTTATCTCGCCCTGAAGTTATCCCGATGGGGTTGCAAGTGCAAACAGAGCCACTTGGCCCGACGGGCACAAGATGCCCATATCGTACGACGCAAGCGGTGAAGCTACAACCTATGAACATCAGCCAAGCCAAACTTGGCATCCATCATGATGGTCGCAGTATGATTACGCTTCGCCTAAGTTTTAGTGCGTTAGCCGATTTTGAACAACTTGACTTATCTCAACTACGATTATATTTGAATGCTGATGGGCCAATTGCATCAACATTACATTACATGTTAACCCAACAAGTTGCATCAACACATTTTCGTTATGCAAATCGACCGGGAGAGCGTATAAATTTCCAAGGAAAAATAACACCTGTTGGTTTTGGTGAAGATGAGCGATTGTGGCTAAAACCCGATAATGCTTTTGCTGGATATCAACTTTTATTAGAGTATTTTGCTTTTCGCGAAAAATTTATGTTTGTTGATTTGCATGGGTTAAATGCTTGTGAGCTCTCGAAAGAGTGTAACTACATAGACATTGAACTATTGCTTAACCAAGCTTGGCCAAGTGATATGCCTTTTGACCATGGTAATATTCGTCTGCATTGTGTACCTGTCATTAATTTGTTTGAGATGGAAGCCGATCCTATTATTGTTAACCAATTAGAAAGTGAATACCTGCTTCGCCCATTATTGCGCCAAGATGGGCATGTTGAGATTCATTCTGTCGAACATGTAGAAGCTATCACTCGTAATGGACGTTACCATTATGTGCCTTTTACCAGTTTTAAACATCGGGGTGGTATGTTACGACATGATGCACCAGAAAGGTATTATCATACTCGAGTTCGTAAAGGTGCATCAGGTTTGCATGATACTTGGTTAATTTTGGGGGGCAAAACTTGGGGTAAAGAAGAGGAGCTTGAGGCCGAAACGTTATCATTACGAGTAACGGGTACTAACGGTATGTTACCACGTAAAGCATTACGTAATGCTCGAATTCATGAGCTGTGCTATTCTCAAAACAGCATATCTAAAGTACAGAATTTATGTTCTCCAACATTACCTTGCTATCCACCAACAGAAGATCGTTTTTATTGGCGAGTATTATCCCATTTAGCACCTAATTATTTGTCATTAATGAATGCCGAAGTGTTACGTGGGACACTTGCTTTGTATGATTGGACCGATAACGAATTAAATCGTCGGCGTTTAGAGGGGATAGTAGAAGTATCCCACCGAATGATTAAACGTATTGAAAAAGGGATGTTACAGCGAGGAATAGAAATTGAGGTGACAATTAACAGTTATCAGTTTACAGGTGAAGGTGATGTGATGCTTTTTGGTGAGTTGTTACACCAGTTTTTTGCATTATATGCCGATGTTAACTTATTTACACAATTAGTGATTATTCTTTTACCTACAGGAAATAAAATTGTATGGCACCACAGCAAAGCATCGAAAACAGCCCTTTAATGCAGGCTCTTGAAAAACAACTGCCAAAATTGAATTTTTACCGTTTTTGTCAGTTAATTGAACAAATTTATGCAGATGGGCCGGTGTTGGGTAAACATGAAACTCCAGTTGCGGATCCTTTGCGTTTTGCGCCATCAATAGACATGTCTTTTCCTGCAAGTGAGCTTAAATATATAGAGAGAGCGCCTTATATTAATCGGCCAGCCACAGTTAGAACTCGATTTTTAGGTTTGTACGGTGTTGATGCAGTATTACCACTAGGATTACTTGATAATATTATTCGTCGTGAAGAAAATTACCAAGCTATGACAGACTTTTTAGATATATTTAACCATCGTATAATAACGCAGTTTTATCGAATTTGGTTGAAATATCATTACCCAGCAAGCTTTTTAGATGGTGGAAAAGATCCAATATCACTATCTTTACTTGGATTAACAGGATTCGGTATAAAAGGGGCAACAGAACAAGTTGGTACCCCATCATCGCGTTTTTTAGCATTATTAGGTTTAATTACACAAAAAACGCGCACCGCAGAAGGAATAGTCGGGTTAGTTCGTGTATTAGTCAATGATGCAAAAGTTGTTGTAAGTGAGTTTTTTCCTGTCTGGCAATCAATTGATAATCCTGCTCGGCTAGGAAGCAAAGGGAGACAAAGAGCAGCTTTAGATGGTGGTGCTATATTAGGATCTCGCTTTAAAGAGTGCAATCAAACCGTTCATATCGCAATTACGCCGCAACACGAAAACCAAATTGCAGATTTACTTCCTGGAGGGCAACTATATCGCGACCTGTTGGCTTTGTTACGCGCTTATTTAGGTTATCAAGTTGATGCTAAAATGACACTCTATATTCAACGCCAATTTTTACCTCGTAGTCAATTGGTATCTAAAAATAGTCGATTAGGACAAACAGCATCATTTAATAAAAAAACAGTAAATGCTAAATCGGTTCCAGATGAAGTCGCTATAAATTTAGGGTATTATTCTGGAATTAGTTATGCAGCATAATATAAAGAAAGGAAATAAATATGAGAATAATGAATATATTGATTGCTATTTTATTAACTATATGGCTAACAGGTTGTGGTATAGCACAAAGAGTCTCGGAAAAGGCTGCTGATTTAAGTAACTCTATTTTTACATGGGATGTGAGAACATTACATTTAGATATTACAGCAAGATCTGAATTAAATATGGATGATGATGGTCACTCTTCACCTGTTGTGATTCGTATTTATCAATTAAAAGAAACTGATGCTTTTAATAGTGTTTCTTATCAAGAAATAGTTGAGCAAGATAGTGATGCATTAAAGGAGTCGATGATTGAAAGTAAAGAAATTGTATTAAAACCAAATACTGCTAGTTCCATTGATGTTTCATTTGATCAAAAGGCCAAAGCGGTTGGTATTGCAGCTCTTTATAAAGAGCCAAACTTAAATGAAGATAATTGGCGACTTGTTTTAAAACGAGGAGATTTAAACATTACAAAGCCACGCGAAATAATAGCAAGTCAATATACAATCAAATTGGTGGATGAAAAATAAATGGGTGCATCGTTGTATGACCAACTTTATGGTTATTTTCAATCAGGTATAGCGGTTGATGATGTGGCTGAAAATGAACAAACAATTATCAGCGTGATGGATAATATCGAACGTATTTTAAATAGCCGAGCTGGTGCTATAAAGCACTTGCCAGACTATGGATTACCTGACATGTCAACAATCTTTCAGGCTTTGCCATCATCAGCTTATGTTTTAATGAGAGCGATTGAACAAGCATTGTTAAAGTATGAGCCAAGACTTGCATCGATCGAGGTTAACATTGCTGAAGAAAGTAATGATACAATGGTGCTTGGATATGAACTTGTTTGTTATTTTAAAGAAGGTGGGCTAGTTAAGTATGGAACTTATTTTATGCCTGATGGCAAAGCGCATCTAAAATATACACGAAAAGGTCACCATTACAAATACTCCTAAGGATTAGCTTGTGTGGATTTTACCTATCAATACAAACACAGGCTGGCAAAGATGCTGTAAAACCTTTATACTAACGGGATTATTGTTTAATACGATGATCAATAATCATATTGATTCGTCCTCCCGTTCTTTAACATCATCAATTGGAAGAAAACTATGCATCCGATGCTGAATATCGCTATCCGTGCTGCTCGTAAAGCAGGGAATGTTGCCATTAAGGCTTATGAAAACCCAAGTTCAATCGAGATTGAGGCCAAAGGCACTAATGATTTTGCTACTAATGCTGATCGTGCAGCTGAAGCTTTGATTATTGAGACAATCAAAAAAGCTTACCCTGATCATACTATTATTGCTGAAGAAAGTGGTTTGGCGAAAGGGAATGATGCTGATACGCAGTGGATAATCGATCCAATTGATGGTACGACTAATTTTATCAAAAATATTCCACATTTTGCTGTGTCAATCGCAGCCCGAGTTAAAGGTAAAACCGAAATTGCTGTGGTTTATAACCCAATGAGTAATGAGCTGTTTACCGCTGCTCGTGGTAAAGGTGCTCAGCTTAATGGTTATCGTATTCGTGTTAGTAATGCCAAGGATCTGGAGGGCAGTGTGCTTGCTACTGCGTTCCCATTTAAAGCGAAACAATACAGCGATAGTTATTTTACTGTTTTACAAAAATTGTTTGTTAAATGTGGTGATTTTCGCCGTGCTGGCTCGGCTGCGTTAGATCTTGCTTATGTTGCTGCTGGCCGCTTAGATGGTTTTTTTGAAATTGGTTTAAAACCGTGGGATATCGCAGCTGGTGAGCTTATTTTGCGCGAAGCTGGTGGGGTTGTTACTGATTTTGCTGGCGGAAATAACTATATGGTTTCTGGTAATATTGTGGCGGGTAACCCTCGTGTTGTTAAAGATTTATTGGTTTCTACCCAAAACGAATGGCCAGAAAATCTTCGTAATTAACCTTTCTTTGTTTTCCTAAGGCAGGGTTAATCTTACCCTGCTGTTTTATGCTTATTTTCGTGCCCCCTTTTTTATTTTGGGTATATACTGATTGCCAACAACATAAATAATAAGTGGGGGATGATTTGAATGAAAACTGTCCAATACAATTTTATTGTCGAAGAAATGAGCTGTGCATCTTGCGTTGGGCGCGTTGAAAAGGCACTCAAGAAAGTAGATGGTGTGATTGATGTTAGCGTTAACCTTGCTACCGAAATAGCAACGGTTAATGCTAATGCTTCTGTTAAGCTGGAAGCCTTAATGTCGGCAGTGGATAAAGCCGGTTATCATGCAGTTGAAATTACCGAATCAACGGATAAGCAAAAAAAATCTAAAAGGCAATCATCTATATACCCAATTATTATTGCTATTATTTTTGCCATTCCTTTTGTCTTCCCTATGTTATTAGCTTTGTTTGGTTTGAATTTGATGATGCCAGCTTGGTTGCAATTGGTTATTGCATCTATAGTGCAATTTGGTTTGGGGGCAAAATTTTATCGAAGTGCTTTTAATGCGGTTAAAGCGTTGTCAGGCAATATGGATTTACTGGTTGCTATCGGCACTAGTGCGGCGTATGGGCTGTCGGTTTATCAATTTATAACGGGAAAGACTGAACATCTTTATTTTGAGTCATCAGTGGTGATTATCACCTTAATTTTGGTGGGAAAATGGCTAGAATCAAGCGCTAAACATCAGACCACACAAGCGATTGAAGCACTTTGTGCTTTAAGGCCGGATATCGCCTTAGTTAGGCGTGGTGATCAGGAAGTAAGTTTGCCAATAAGCCAAGTTAAAGTCGGTGATATTGTTATTGTTAAACCTGGTGATCGTATTGCGGTTGATGGCATTGTGATAGAAGGTGTATCAAGTAGCGATGAGTCGATGTTAACTGGTGAGAGTTTGCCTGTCAATAAAATGGTTAACGATGTGGTGACTGGTGGCACGATTAACGGTGAAGGATTATTGATTGTTAAAGCGACCGCCATTCAGGCCGATTCAACACTATCGAAGATTATCGAAATGGTTGAATCAGCTCAGGCAAAAAAAGCGCCGATTCAACGCATTGTTGATCGCATTAGTGCGATTTTTGTGCCGATGATTTTATTAATTGCACTTATTACGTTATTGGCATGGGGAATAATATCGCATGATTGGCAACAAGCATTACTTTATTGTGTTGCGGTGTTAGTGATTGCTTGCCCATGTGCTTTAGGGCTGGCAACGCCAACAGCCATTATGGTGGGTACTGGAGTAGCTGCTCGTCATGGTATTTTATTTAAAGATGCCGAAGCATTAGAAACACTGCACAGTATTAATACGGTCGCATTTGATAAAACAGGTACTTTAACCATGGGCAAACCTGAATTAGTCGAAATGGATATTATAAGCAGCGAGACGCCCGAGCAAATTTTGTCGATTGCTGCATCATTGCAAGCGGGTAGTGAGCATCCACTAGCTAAGGCGATTTTAAGTAAAGCAGGAAAGTTTCGTTATGCGCAAAATATGACTTCAGTAACAGGTTCAGGTGTAATGGCTACCCTTGATAATACCGAATATTATTTAGGAAGTTTGCGTTGGATGAAGTCATTAAACGCTTATTTTATGAATATGGATGATAAAATTAGCGAATTAACTAACAAAGGTTATACCGTTTCATTTTTAGCTAAACAACAGTTAGAAGGCAATGTAGTGATTTTGGCGGTATTAGGCTTTGCTGATACGATTAAAGATGAAGCCAAAAGTGCAATTGATGCGCTTCATCAACTACATGTTAATACGGTAATGTTAACTGGTGATAATCAGAAAGCAGCAAATTATGTCGGTGATCAGTTAGCTATTGATCGAGTTATTGCTGAAGTATTGCCTCAAGACAAAGCAAATTATATCTATCAATTACAGAAAGAAAGCTATACACAAGCCAATAATCAAGTGGCTATGGTCGGGGATGGTATTAATGATGCGCCTGCTTTGGCTGCTGCCGATATCGGTATTGCTATGGGAACGGGCACCGATGTGGCAATGCATGCAGCAAGTATTACGCTGATGCGAGGCAATTTATTTTTAATCGCTGATGCGATTGATATTTCGCGTCGAACTTATAATAAAATCAGGCAGAATTTATTCTGGGCATTTGTCTATAATTTGATTGGTATTCCATTAGCGGCGCTAGGTTATTTAAACCCAATGATTGCTGGCGCAGCGATGGCGTTAAGTAGTGTGAGTGTGGTTACCAATGCATTATTACTCAAACGTTGGAAGGCCAAGAGCGGAAAATAAATCGTATAAAGTTGGTGGTAGCATAAGGAGGCTAATGGCCTCCTTTATTATTCGTTATCATTAATCAATTCAATAAATTCGTATAAATGTTGTTAAAATATTTTAGCTTATGTCTATGTTTAAGCATCAATACCGCAATAGGCTATTTTGCTTTTGTCAGTTGCTTACTCAGCTTTTTTAGGGTGATATTTATCTAACATCATATTGCTGAATTTATTGTTTGGGTCTAACTGTGCTTTAAGTTTAAAAAAACGTGCTGCTTGTGGGTAGGCACGCTGAAACTGTTCAGCTGTTGCATGCAACTGATAGGGTAAATAATAGCTACCATTGTTTGCTAGTGCGGCGTCTATTAGTTCTCGAGTCCAGATGCCTACTTGTTTTTTGCTGTTTTCATCAGTCGCTTGCTGATAATAAATAACAAAAGCGAACACTTCAGTTTTAGCCCATGCTAGTAGCGAGCCACTATCTGGCTTAGCATGACGAATCGAAATATTGATGACATTAGCTTGATGTTTTTTCAAAATAGCAATGAGTTCTGGGTAAAAATCATCAAATCGTTCTATTGGGATAAAATATTCTTCTAGTGCGTAACTTTTGTCTTTATTGGCAATAGGCTCTAAATTAGATACATCGTAGCTTGCTTCATAGTTACGCCACATGACAGGTTGTTTTGTGTAATCAACTTCATCATATAATTTACGCAACTGTTTGCCCAAAGTTGATGAGGTGACGATTTTTATTTTTTGTTCCTGAGTCCGCGAGTATTGTGTATTAGGTTTTAACCTGTCTAAAATAGTTAATGGCTCTTGAGTTTGTTTAAATGTAACGGCGCGGACTGTTTCAAAATCAGGTGGATACATTACCGAGTTGTGGAATATTGCACTTTTGTCAGAACGAATATGTTGAGTAAAATACGAGTAATATTTTGTTATTGGCATGACTTCGCTGATGCGCTTAACTTTAACATTATCAACAAGTTGCAATGTGACTTCAGTAATAATTCCTAAACCGCCATAACCACCAATTGCGCCATAAAATATATTTGAGTTTTCTTTTGGGCTGGCGATGACTATTGAGCCGTCAGCCAGTACAATTTTGAATTTTTCTACTGATAGTATTATAGGGCCTTCCCCAATATAGCGACCATGCACATTAACACTGAGTGATCCACCAATGCTAAAATTGGCATAACTTTGCATAATTTTCACTGATAAGTTGTAAGGATCAATCAATTCTTGCACTTGGCGCCAGTTGGCACCTGATTCAATGGTTAAAAGTTTTTGTTCAGGATTAAAATCAATCACATGGTTAAGTTTTTTGGTATCTATCTGGATAGCCCCTGTTATTGCAGTTTGTCCACCCATGCTGTATTTGCCACCAGCTATACTGATTGGACCCGAGGCATTTTTAACCAGTTCAGCAACTTGTTGGGTGGATTCAGGCTGAACAATAGCCGCGACTTGTACTGGTGTCATGCCTGTCACATCATTGACAACAACAGCTTGCGTTTTTAATGGTAGTAACAGGCAAAGACAGTAGCTTAATAAATGTAATTTTTTTATCATAATTTAATATCTAATTGATATATAATCAAATAATTGATTCTATCTGATTACAAAGAATTCATCAACAAAGGTAAGGTCTAATGTTGTCAAATAGTGATAATAACCAAGATACATTTCATCTTTATAAATTTTTAGGCTCATTTGAAAAACAGGTTCAGTATAATCTCCCGTTAAAATTACACTTAGGCTTTCTTGAAAAGTTAGTGTTTTGATATCTTGCTTCGTATTAAGCTCTAATTCGGTGTAGTTATTATTAAGAATGTGCGTTAAGCTTGTCATGGCGAGTTTTTTTAACTTATTATGGATTAATTCAATATCTGTAGATTTTAGATAATCAGATAGAAGCATCATGATGATAAATCCTAATATTTGCTGATAATCATATTAACCTTAATCGCTTTTATTTATTTAACTAAGCTATATTGGTTTTAACAAATATGATTATTTTAGCTAATCTTTTAAATATATTATTGTTTTGCGTATCAAACTTTATCAATAAAACCTATAAGCCATTATTGATGAGTTTGAAACCGATTTGTGTGCCTTTTCCTTGTTCTGTGACAAAAACGCCCACCGCACAGATCAGCTGTTCATTATAGTAAACCATTGGGATTCGTGTTCGCATCCAAGGTGGAATATGATGTTCTTGCCATAGCTTTTTTATCGCTCTTGAGCCTTTTCTATTAACAATCTGTAGTTGCCCTTGAGCATGAAATCGAACGGTCACTTGCTCATCTGCATGGGGTAAACGGCAAGGTAAAGGGGGGGGATAATTCACCTGTAATTGCCCCACATTATCAGGGAGTGTTAACGGCAACGTTAAATCCCAATTAAGCATTTGCGATTCAATGTTTTGGTATAATGGCAATAGATAAAGCTGGTTTTGATAACGACGGATTTGTTTGTTATGTAATATAAATTGGGGATTGGCATCTTCTTTAGCTAAAGCAACGGTTTGCCAAATTAAGGTGAGTTGCTGTTGGCTTGGCATGTTGATTTGTTGCGATCGAAACCACATGCGTAAAATGGCATTACGTTTATATTCTGAATAGCCAAATAATGGTGTTAAACACAATTGCCCTTGCTCGGTTGTGGCTTGTTTAAAATCAGCCAATAATAATTCATTAATTAATGCTTCTTGTTGCTGGCATAATTCAGCGCTACGAGCCACCATTTGCGAAAAATGTGGCCAACGTTGGTTAAGGTGTGGTAATACCTTTAAGCGTAAAAAATTGCGGTCGTAGTGATCATCTTGGTTACTTTCATCTTCTATCCAGTTAAGCTGATGATGTTTAGCATAAGCTTCAATTTGTGCACGTGTAATGGTTAATAGTGGTCGAAGATGGTTGCCGTTTTCAATCGGCATTGCAGATAAGCCAGTTGGGCCACTGCCACGTTTTAGCGCTAAAAAAAAGGTTTCGCACTGATCATCAAGATGTTGTGCGGTGCACAAGGTTTCATCATGATGTAAATGGTGATAAATGGCTTGGTAGCGTGCATTTCTGGCTTGTTCTTCAATATTGCCTGCTTGTCGATCAAGTTTGACTTTTTCAATAATTAATGGCACTTGCCAAATTTGGCATTGTTGTTGACAATGTGCCGCCCAGTTATCAGCGTTTGCACTTAAACCATGATGAATATAAATTGCTCTAAGTTGTAAATGTGGTAACTGTTGCTTTAAATTGACTAATGCTTGCATTAATACGGTCGAATCGACGCCACCACTAAAGGCAACGAGTAGCGATTGCCGGCCATTTAGGTGTGGTAAAATAGTTTGTTCAACCATGCTGTCGATTTGTGTTTGGCTTTGATGGCTCATCTGCTATCCATTTATACTAATTTATGCTTATTTATACCAAGCTTTGTAACGCATTCACTTTATTTTTATGTCGTTCGATTCTATCTAGGCCTGCGGCAAGATCAGCAATTAAGTCATCAGGATCCTCAAGACCAATATGTAATCGGATTAATGTACCTTTAAAATCAATCCCTGATACTGGACGTATTTTGGTAAGCTCTTCAGGTTGATTAGCTAAAACTAATGATTCAAATCCGCCCCATGAGTAAGCCATGGAAAAGTAGGTCATGTTATCTAAAAAATCAGATAATTGGACATCGCTTAAATGTTCTTTAAGGACAAATGAAAATAGACCACAGGCACCACTAAAATCGCGTTTAAAAAATTCATGCCCTTTGCAACTTTCTAATGCTGGATGATTGACGGTTGCCACTTTAGGATGATTGGCTAACCAATTTGCCACTTTTAAGCTGCTTTCGTGATGTTGCTTGAGCCTAATTGCTAGGGTTCGTAATCCACGCGTTGCCATATAGGCGGTATCGGCATCACACATCTGCCCCATTAAATAAGATCGTTCACGTAACTTATCCCAACAACGTTGGTTGGCAACCGCGGTACCTAACATGGCGTCAGAGTGACCAATTAAATATTTAGTGCCAGCTTGAATTGAGATATCAACGCCGCGCGCTAACGCTTTGAATAACACGCCGGCTCCCCAAGTGTTGTCCATCATAATGACGATTTCAGGATTCACACTGCGAATGGCTTTAACGATTGCTGGCACATCTTGGACTTCCATCGTAAGTGAGCTTGGTGATTCTAAAAATACAACTTTAGTATTGGGTTTGATATATTTGATAATATCACTCCCAACTAGTGGCGAAAAGTAATCGGTTTCTACTCCAAAATCTTTTAATATATGTTCACAAAATTCTTGAGTAGGTTCATAACTGGCTTCAGATACAAGGATATGATCGCCATTTTTCACAAAAGCTAAAATGGCATTAGCAATTGCTGCGGCCCCACAAGGATAAAGGTAGCAACCTGCACCGCCTTCAATTTCGGTCATGGCTTCTTGTAGGGCAAAATGGGTTAATGTGCCACGGCGCCCATAGAATAGAGCCCCTTTTGCTCGATTTTCTGTGGCTTCTTTTTTGGCTTCTATTGAGTTAAAAACCAGCGATGAAGCTCGCTGAATAACAGAATTTACCGCTCCTTGGGTGTAGCGAGTTTTTCGACCAGCATGAACTAATTTTGTTTGTAAAGACATGACGCATCCTTAGTGATCTGATAAATTTCGATAACAGTTAGCATAGCATGCTGTTAAAATAGTAAAAAATAATTTTTGTTTAAACTGGCTTATCCAACATGTTAATTGCCCAACTTGCCCATTTAGATACAGCAGAAGTGAATTATTCACTACTGTCACCACAAGTCATTAATGATGCTCAATTATTAAATGGTGCACGGAAAAAACAGTTTTTAGTTTGTCGATCAATTTTAGCGAATTTACTTAAACAATATTGTCAAATTGCTAATTTGCCGATGATGATCATTGGCGATAATCGCCGTCCCTGCTTTTTAGAGCCACATCTTCCTGATTTTAACATCAGCCATAGCCAAGATTGGGTCGCGGTTGCGATATCGTTAAATGGCAAGGTAGGGCTTGATATCGAAGTTGCTCGGCCGCGTCACAATTATGTAAATGTCGCCAAAAATTTTTTTGCTGATGAAGAATATCAATGGATGCTAAAACAAAGCGATACATTAACCGCCTTTTGGCAACTTTGGACATTAAAGGAATCTGCGCTGAAATTATATGCTAAAGGCGTTTGGCAAATAAGATCGGTAAAAGTAGATATTGAAAACCAGTTAATTAACGCCCCATTTGGACAGGACTTTTATTATCAGTATCAACAAATTGGTGATATTCATCTTTCTGTTAATTGTGATGCACCGATTAAGCAATTGGTATTGCAATCGTAAAGGATAGAACGTTGCCACGCGGTTAGTATGGCAAATAGATATCATCATTGTTATACCTTAAATTTTATTTGATGGGCCACCCCAAAATGGACAAATATCACTTCTATGATATAAATAACAATCATAGAACAACTCATTATAGTCAAAACACTTAGTAGAGCTTAAACAATAGGTGGGGGATTATGCCTTATCTCATGCCCCTCTTTCATTAACTGAAAATCGCTAACCATTTTGGTGCACGTTTAGTCGCATTAAGCTTAGTGCACGATATCAGGCATATAGGGCTATGATGTGTCAGAAAGAACGATAAATCGACATGGTAAAAAATCAGTCAGAAAACATATTGATTTTATTTAAGTTTTTATTGTGTCTATTTTAGGCTTCAATATTACGCCAGAATTTGAAAAATATTTCAAGTTAGATAACGATAGTGGGATTTTTAATCTGCATCTTCAAAGTAATCGCTATCGATTTGCTTCATTTCATAAACCTGTCTCGTTGAAACGCCCACATTGTAATCAATCATTAATTCAGCTAATCTAGCACCATTAATTAAAATGATTTTTACATCTAAATGTTTAACGTAATTGATTGCTTCACAGCTAAAATCAGAAGTCGTGATAAAAACGCCTTTTTTGGCTCTTTCGCCTTGTAGCGCACCAGCAAATTTTTGTATATCAGGTCGTCCAACGGTTGTTTCCCACCTTTTAGCCTGTAGATAGATCATATCTAACCCTAGTTTATCTTCTTGGATGATGCCATCAATCCCGCCGTCTTTGGTTAAACGTGTTGCCTTTCCTGTATCATGGCGAGAGCCACCGTAACCCAATGCTAACATAACATCAACAACTAAACGTTCAAAGAACGCTGGTGAACAAGCTTTAATGCAATTAAGTAATTCTGCGGCTAATGTTTCTCGTATTTTTTGATAAGAAGAATCCATTAATTCTGTTGGTGTATTTTCATCCGTATTGACTTCAGTTTGTTTGGTTTGATTTTCTGATGAGTGCGATAGCTGTTTAAATGATAAAAATTCAGGAATATTTAATAACTCTTGATTGGTTAACTTAGAGGGATTAGTTTGTAAAAACCTTGAGCCTTGTTCACTTATTTGCCAAATACCTCGCTGGGTATTATTAATCAACCCTGCTTTTTTAAGATACGTTTTAGCCCAGCCAATTCGATTTTCAATAATAGGTTGATTGCTATTGGGTAGTTCCTGACTCATCTCATCAGCGGTTAATTTAAATAACCGACTTAAGTGATTATAGGTTTCTCTCGCTGTGTGAGGTTTTCCATCAGATAACCATTTTAAAAGTGGTAACATCAATGTTTGATAATCAGGAATGGCCATTTATTCTCCTTAATAATAAAATATTCAAAAATTTTTCAATATGCGTATTCGACATCATCTTTTAAATTAAATACTTATCCCTCAGGATTTTTTTATTATTCTCATCCAATCCATACTCCTGCTCTAGCCAATTATCAATCGTGTTATAACGTTGTTTGATTGCGTTAATGGCGGCGTTTAAGTACTCTTTTTTAGCCGCAAAAATCACTTTATGGTTTTCAAACTCTTCAGCCGTTACTTTATGTTTGTATTGACTTAATAGATTTTCTCGATAATCCGATAAAAGCTCTTCAGTCAATAAGTAATCTTGCATGATAGTTTCTTCACTCACGCCTAAAGCAAATAACGTTAGCGCAACGCCAACACCTGTGCGATCTTTACCTACGGCACAATGTTGTACTAATGGTTTTCCTTGTGCGTTAAGTAACGTTGATGCAAGTTTTTGATAGGCAAGATTATTAAAAGGAAGTAGCTGATAAAGTTTAATCATAAAATCAAATGGTGAGCTTTTTTTAAGCGTTAATGGGTTATTTCCTATTTCACTTGTTAAACTTGCTGTGACGGTATCGTTTAAAGGGTTAGCAGGTACATTAATATACTGAGTATTTTGCCATAATTTATCGGGATTCCGTGTAATTTCGTCATTATCGCGATAGTCCAAAATATAATGCAGATTTAATTCATCACATAAAAAATTTTGCTCTTCTGGTGTAATAAGTGAGAAGGCACCTGAACGGTATAACATGCCAGAGCGAATTTGGCGACCATCGATTGTTTTAATACCGCCTAAATCGCGAAAATTAATTCCATTTTTTATTGGTACAATACAATTCATGACTAATCCTTATTTATGCTTAACTTTACTTGCTATATTAACATGTTTCTGATTAGAATTAATCCATTGTTTCCGCTTCATAAATGATTAAGGTACTTACTATGTCAATGTTATCAATTTTGCTTTCTAATCAAGAGGCTCCAACCCAGTGGGGAAAAGACGCACTGCTGAGCTTCTCAGATAATACTATTACTATTCACTATAAAGCTGAACGTCGTTTGGATATGATTCAACGTGCAGGGCGAAAGCTAGATAGCCAAGAAATCAATTCAGTTAAGTTAGTTGGCGAAGATTGGGATCTTGAAGCTTGTTGGCATTTTTGGTTAGGTTATCGTAATGCTAAAAAAAGCGCTGAAGTAATTGGGCCAAAACTTGATACTAAAGACGAACAAGAATTGGAACATCGCTTAGAGATTATTGATTGGTGTCGGGATATTGTTAATGAGCAAGCCGAGACATTAAGCCCTGTTGAGTTAGCGGTAAGAGCCGCTAAGTTAATTAGTACTTACTCGTCTGATGTTGATCATAGAATTATTTCAGGCGAAGCTTTAAAAGAACACAATTATATGGGGATCTATACGGTAGGTAAGGGATCGGATAGGCCTGCCGCTTTTCTTGAACTTGATTATAATCCGACTAAAAACCCTAAAGCGCCAATTGTTGCTTGTTTAGTCGGTAAAGGTATTACCTTTGATTCTGGTGGCTATAGCTTAAAACCAAGTAGCTTTATGGAATCAATGCGTGCTGATATGGGAGGCGCTGCACTAGTAACGGGTGCTTTAGCCTTGGCGATTGCAAGAGGGTTAAATCAGCGTATCAAGCTTTATTTGTGTTGTGCCGATAATTTAGTGAGCGGTAATGCATTTAAATTAGGCGATATTATTCATTACCGTAACGGTAAAACGGTAGAAGTTAATAACACCGATGCTGAAGGACGACTTGTGTT
This sequence comes from Gilliamella sp. WF3-4, assembly GCF_001690275.1. Taxonomy (GTDB): domain Bacteria; phylum Pseudomonadota; class Gammaproteobacteria; order Enterobacterales; family Orbaceae; genus Gilliamella; species Gilliamella apicola_C. The sequence continues at coordinate 32,825 of NZ_LZGW01000038.1, forward strand.
AGCTGATGGTTTAATTTGTGCCGATAATGACAAACCACATTATATTATTGACTGCGCAACCCTTACAGGTGCGGCAAAAATTGCGGTGGGTAATGATTATCAATCATTACTTACATTTGATGATAACTTTGCTAACCAATTGTTAGCTAGTAGCCATATTGAAAATGAAGCATTCTGGCGATTACCATTAGCAGAATTTCACCGTTCTCAATTCCCATCATCGTTTGCCGATATGGCAAACTCAGGATTGCCTAATACCGCAGGAGCCAGTACCGCTGCGGCCTTTTTATCACATTTCATTGAAAATTATCAGAAAAATTGGCTACATATCGATTGTTCAGCAACATTCCGTAAAAGCGCCACCGCCTTATGGGCAGCAGGGGCAACAGGAGTAGGGATTAGGACGGTTGCTAATTTGCTTAGTCACCTTAAATAATCTCTAAATTTATCAGAAAGCTAAAAAAGCCACTGTAAAAGTGGCTTTTTATTTATTAAGCAAGTATTAATGTTTAATTGCTTTCAATCACCACAGCTTTTTTAATATAAATAGGCTCAACAGGTACGTTTTGATGGGGTCCCATACGTTTAGTTGGAACAGCGACGATTTTATCGGCAACGTCCATCCCTTTAATTACTTTACCGAATACGGCATAGCCATATTGTTCTGGTGATTGGTAATTAAGAAAATCATTATTGACAACATTGATAAAAAATTGGCTAGTTGCACTGTTTATATCACTGGTTCTTGCCATTGCAATTGTGCCGCGCTCATTTTTTAAGCCATTATTCGCTTCATTTTTAATCGGTGGGTTATTGTCTTTGAATTTTAGTTGATCATCAGCACCACCACCTTGAATCATAAAACCAGGAATGACTCGGTGAAAAGTTAGATTTTCATAAAAACCACTATTAACATAATCAAGAAAGTTTTTCGTAGTGATCGGTGCGTGTTCGCTGTCTAATTCAAGTTCAATATCCCCCATGCTGGTTTGTAATAATACTTTGGTATCAGCTAAAGCAACGGTAGAAAATAAAGCGAGTAATGCTGTAATAAATAGCATTTTGATTTTTTCCATATATTAATTCCTTTATCCTGTGGAAGTTGGCTGATTATACTGGATATTTGATTATTATAAATAACTATTATGAAAAATTAGGTAATTTTTTGTGTTGTAACTCGCAGACGTATTTTCTTGTATACAACGTAAGTAATATTTCTATTGTATTAATGTGTCTTGATAATTTCGAGTAGGCAAAGTGGCACTCTTATAGCCAATTGTTGTTTTGGGTTGCTACCGTTTTATATTAACACGTTATATTATCTGAAATTTTTTACAAACAGTTTATTAAATCTTATGCGATGTGTTTTGTGTGATATGCCTTTATTTTTGCTCCATCATGGCATTTGTTGTCAGTGTGTTAAAAATCTACCTAAATTTTATAAGGTTTGTCATCGATGCTGTTTACCGCATTCTTTATCGACTGATATCTGTTATCGATGTCGGGCAAAGCAACCGCACTGGGATGAGTTGATAGCTGTGTCTGATTATATTAATCCATTAAAAAAATTGGTTCATCATTTTAAGTTCTACAGTAAAATTGAATTAAATATTGCATTGGCAAGATTAATGTTTTTGGCATGGTATCAACGACGAGAAGCAGGTGCTTTAATTAAACCTGATTTGGTGACTTGTGTGCCGTTACATCACATTCGCTACTGGTCTCGAGGTTTTAATCAAGCCGAGTTATTGGCAAAACCGATTGCTAGATGGCTAAATTGTGATTTTTACCCTCATTTGTTATCTCGTAAGCAAAATTTACGTGATCAAAAAAATCTATCTCTTACCGAAAGAATTACGAATGTCGAAACACTTTTTATGTGTCGCCAAGATCTCTCGCACAAATCGGTAATGCTTATTGATGATATTGTCACAACTGGTAATACAATTAATGCCATTAGCCAACAATTAAAAAAATGTGGTGCAACAAGCGTTCATGTTGTTTGTTTGTGCCGTACAGTATTGTAAAATCCTAAACAATCCCTATAATAACCAAGAAAGTTAGTCAACTATTATAATAAATGATGTTAGGTCTATTTGTACCTAATTACATTACTGTGAGGGGTTATGTCTATTATCACTATTTCTGAATCAGCTCAACAGCACTTTAAAAAATTGCTTGCTAATCAACCGGATGGAACACAAATTCGGGTGTTTGTTATGAACCCAGGCACACCAAGCGCAGAATGTGGGGTTTCATATTGTCCAGCTGATACAGTAGAAGATAGCGATATAGAAGAGAAATTTAATGATTTTTCAGTTTTTATCGATGATATTAGTGCACCATTTTTAGAAGAAACTGTCATTGATTATGTGACTGATGAGTTAGGGTCACAATTGACATTAAAAGCGCCAAACTCGAAAATGAAAAAGGTGGCTGATGATGCCCCATTAATTGAACGCGTTAATTATGTGATTCAAGCTCAAGTTAACCCACAATTGGCAAACCATGGTGGGCATGTGAGCTTAGTTGAATTGACAGAAGATAACTATGCTATATTGCAATTTGGTGGTGGTTGTAATGGTTGCTCAATGGTTGATTACACTTTAAAAGAAGGCATTGAGAAACAATTAATGGCAGAGTTTCCTGAACTGGCAGGTGTTAGAGATATTACAGAACACCAAGCTGGCGCCCATTCTTTTTGCTAAATTTGAAAGAAAATAATTTTTACTTAGACCTTGCTTATTGCTAGGATTAAGTCATAATCGGTTGATGTTTGCCATTTGACATTATGATGGGGTTTTATGAATCAAGTTAGTATTATTTCAGATCTTATCGTTTGGATTGAAAGGAATTTGGAACAACCATTATCTATTGATCATGTTGCACGAAAATCAGGTTATTCAAAATGGCACTTACAACGCATGTTTAAAGAAGTTACTGGTCAGGTTCTTGGTACTTATATTCGTCATCGCCGTTTAACTTATGCAGCGCTTGCTTTACGTATGACAAGTAAGCCTATTTTAGATATTGCAATGCAATATCGTTTTGATTCTCAGCAAACATTTACCCGATCTTTTAAAAAACAATTTAATGAAACGCCAGCAAGTTATCGTCGAGGAGAATATTGGGATCCTACAGGGTTAACACCAGCTATTGAGCTAAATAAAAATCAGCTTTTATTGCCTGAGCCAAAATTTGTTAATATGCCAAAACAAACTTTTTGGGGAATTACCTATAAAAATAATTGTACATTAAGTCGATTGCTAGATGAAGAAATTAAACTCCGAGAGCAGTTTTTTAATAATTATTTATCTCGCTGTACACACAAAAATCAGAATCTACCCGATAAAATTTATGCATTTAATCAGATCTTAAAAAGTAAAGATAATGACAATGAGCGAGATCTTTTTTATACCATTGCCTTAGATCAGAATAATAATCTTGAGTACATAGAACAATTTGTAAGTGAGGGTGGTTTATATCTTTGTTTTAAATATATTGGCGCTCCTGATGAGTTTAGAGATTTTATTTCGCAAGTGCATTTAGCCGCGATGCCAGCGTTAAAGGTACGTTTGCGCAGTTCCAGTTGTGTAATTGAAATTCATCATAATCATCATAATGACATTACTGAATCGATTAAGAATATTACACATATGGAGTGTGATTATTGTGTGCCGGTTGTCACAGAAAGTGAAGTCAATATCCAACCAAATTTATAGCGACTAAATGTGTTATAACAAGATCTAAAAAGCAGTAGATAGATATTGACCGATGTATTTAGTTATCTGAGTTTAGTAAAATATTTTCTAACCATTTTTTGAATTCTGGAGTTGCCTCTTTAAGGCTATTTGATCCCCTAGTTACTGTTGCAATCCCAATTTTAAGTTGCTCTTTGAGCTGGCGCTGATTGGTTGAACCATCAAGTAATGAATGTATAATTTTAACGCGAGTAATTAAAGCGTCGCGTTCATCAGCCGTCATTAATAACTTTAATATATCAAGTGAATAACCATCGTTAAATGCTTGGTGTAATAGTTCAACGGTTTGTTTCCATTCTTTAGTTTTCATTGTAATCACCATTAATATTGTTGATTAAATTCATTGGGATTAAGAATATTGACATCTTTCTTTCCTAAGATTGTTTGATAAATATAATCATATACCAATACGTTTTTTACGTAATTACGTGTCTCTGTAAACGGTATGCTTTCAATAAATGCGACTGCGTCAAGTTTACCATTACTGTTATTAAGCCATTTTTTTACACGATTAGGGCCAGCATTATAAGCTGCTGAAGATAATATACGATTATTACTATTTTGTAGGTAAACGGTATTTAGGTAAGAAGTGCCTAATTCTATATTGGTTTTAGGATCAAACAATTGTGCCGATGAGACATAAGTCACTGTATCTACTTTTTTAGCTGTTTCTTTTGCTGTCGCTGGCATTAATTGCATTAACCCGCGAGCACCAGCCGGCGATTTGGCGGTGCTATTAAGAGCACTTTCTTGACGAGATATCGCTAAAGCATAAGAAAGCGGAATACTTTTATTTTTTAATGCATTGTTATATAAGTCTTTATACATAACGGGTAAACGTTCCGTCCAGTTATTCCAAAGCTTGCCAACAATGGTTGCTTGAATGCTAAGATCCCCCCATCCTTTTTGTAAGGCATATTGAGATAATGTTAAGTATTCACTTTTATTTGTTTGGTGATTCAACATATAACGCCATTCGTTACTTAATTCTGATACCATACCAAAATAACGTAATTCGTTAATTCTTTTTACATAAGGTTGATTGTCATATTTGGCTTTTAATGTTGATATTTCTGCTTGTGTAATCTTTGGCGATTGGTTTTTAAGTAAATAAGGTTGGTTAAGTGTTTGTGCACTTATCATGCCATAAAACCCACGTTTGTTTGTGAGCGCTTGTAAAATTTTATTAGCTTCATTTGTTTGTTTATTATTGAGTAATACTCGAGCTTGCCAGTATTGCCATTCTTCTTTTAATTGATCTTCTGGTGATAATTGCGCTAGCCAATAGGCAATATCAGAAAAGTTATAGGTATCTATGGCAAGGCGGATACGCTTTTCGACCAATGCCGTATCATGATATTTAGTAATATAGCTATCACGCCATTTTATTTGTTCATTAGTAGCGGAATCTTTAAAGTAGCTGTTGGCTAAACTCTTTTGTAATTCAGCTTGCTCTATTTCAGTTAACGCCTGCTGTTTAACTAATTTTGGCAATAACAATGCAGCTAAATTCATATCAGTTTTTACTAAGCGAGGGAATGATGCTAAGACTACTTTTTTAGTGAAGGTGCTAGCTTTAATATTTTTTGAAAAATCCTCTAACTTTTTGGGATTATCAAGTACAGCGAGTAAATTGATTTTAGTTGTTTTGTTGTTGTCATCAAGTAGGTTCGTTAAATATTTGGCCAATTTTAAATTATTTGCTTCAATAGCAAGTTCAATGCGTAATAGTATTAAATTAGCTGTTCGTTTACCTGCTTGAGTCCAAGCGTTGATTAATGGATCACATGCAGAAGGAAGCTCTTTGCCAGTCTTCCAAAATGATTCGGTAGTACTAAAGGTAGCTTGGTTATTTCCTTGTTGTAGTAATGCATACTGATAGCGACAATTAGAGAGAATAGAATTATCTTTTGGAAAAGAAACGATTGAATTCCAGTCTTGACGAGAACTTAGTTCTGTTAGATAAGATTGTATTAGTGAGTCTGTTAATGGAAAGTCCTTATATTGGTTAACAAAGTCACTTACCATTTCAGGTGAAACCAATTTGATATTTTTTTGAAAAAACTGTACAGCAGCATAAGGATATAATGGATAATTTTTTATGCTAGAAAGCAATATTTGTTGGTCTTCAAAATTAAGCGATTGATAGGAATTAAGCCATTTTTGATAATGTTCTCGTTGCTCCTTTTGCGACCTGTCTGCGTAAACACTACCTGTGTAAATACTACATGTACAAAGTAGGCATATTATCAAAAAATAACGTAATACTAATTTCATCCCTTAACTCCTATATTAATTTAGTTCGTTAGATTAGCATATTCTGTTACGATTCGTCGATAATCAACTAACGGCTTAATTCCTACTAAAATACTCAACTAAATACTTGACTAAATTAAACGGATATATACAATAAAGCGATAACGCATAGGGGAATGATTAATGAAATTGACATCAAAAGGACGATATGCGGTGACAGCAATGCTTGATGTTGCATTACATGCTGATTCAGGGCCTGTATCACTTGCAGAGATTTCAGAACGTCAAGAAATTTCACTTTCTTATCTTGAACAATTGTTTGCTCGTTTACGTAAAAATGGCTTAGTACAGAGTGTTAGAGGTCCTGGTGGCGGTTATATATTGAGTCGCTCTATGGATCAAATTGCGATTAGCTCAATTGTTAAAGCTGTTGATGAGACAGTGCATGCAACAAAATGCCATGGGCAAGATGGATGCCAAGGTGGTGTGAGATGTTTAACTCACACATTGTGGAATGAACTAAGTGAGCGGATTGAGGACTTTTTAACTAGCATTACGTTAAGTGAATTGGTTAATGATAAAGAAGTTAAAGCCGTTGCTAGCCGACAAAGTAATATACAACACGTTCAGATCAATTAATAAAAATAGAATATAGAATTTGTCATTGGGAGTGATTAATGAAACTACCTATTTATATGGATTATGCAGCGACAACCCCTGTTGATCCTCGAGTTGCTGAAAAAATGATGCAGTATTTAACCCTTGATGGGGTTTTTGGTAACCCAGCATCTCGTTCTCATAAATTTGGTTGGCAAGCGGAAGAAGCAGTTGATATTGCTCGCAATCAAATTGCTGATCTTATTGGTGCTGATTCACGAGAAATTGTTTTTACATCTGGTGCAACCGAGGCGGATAATTTAGCGATCAAAGGCGCTGCTCATTTTAATCAAGCAAAAGGTAAGCACATTATTACTTGTAAAACTGAGCACAAAGCTGTGCTTGATACTTGTCGCCAGCTTGAGCGAGAAGGTTATGAAGTAACTTATTTAGCACCGGAATCTAATGGTATTCTTGATCTAGATAAGCTTGTTGCTGCAATGCGTAGTGATACAACTGTTGTATCTATTATGCATGTTAATAATGAAACTGGTGTTATTCAAGACATCGAGAAAATTGGTGAAATGTGCCGTGAACGGGGCATTGTCTTTCATGTTGATGCAACACAATCTGTAGGTAAATTACCCATTGATGTGGCCAAGTTAAAAGTTGATTTAATGTCATTTTCTGGTCATAAGATTTATGGCCCAAAAGGAATTGGTGGACTTTATGTAAGACGTAAACCTCGTGTGCGAATTGAAGCGCAAATGCATGGCGGTGGTCATGAGCGCGGTATGCGCTCAGGCACGTTACCTGTGCACCAAATTGTCGGCATGGGTGAAGCGTACCATATAGCCAAAGAAGAAATGGCAGCTGAAATGCCTCGCCTTTTAGCGCTAAAAAATCGTTTATGGAATGGGTTAAAAGATATCGAAGAAGTTTACCTTAATGGTTCTTTAGAACACAGTGTTCCAAATATTTTAAATGTGAGTTTTGCATATATTGAAGGTGAATCGCTTATGATGGCTTTAAAGGATTTAGCGGTTTCATCTGGCTCGGCGTGTACATCTGCGAGCTTAGAGCCTTCTTATGTGCTACGTGCATTAGGGCTCAATGATGAGCTTGCACATAGCTCAATTCGTTTTTCATTGGGTCGATTTAGTACTGAAGAAGAAGTGGACTATGTGATTAAATTAATTAAAAATTCTATTGATAAATTAAGAGATTTATCGCCACTTTGGGAAATGTTTAAAGATGGTGTTGATTTAACAAAAATTAAATGGTCAGCCCATTAATATTAGGAGCAAATTATGGCATACAGTGAAAAAGTTGTTGATCATTATGAAAACCCTCGTAATGTAGGTTCTTTTGATCAAAATGATCCTAATGTCGGTAGTGGCATGGTTGGGGCGCCTGCGTGTGGCGATGTAATGCGTTTACAAATCAAAGTGAATGATAATGGCATTATTGAGGACGCTAAGTTTAAAACCTATGGTTGTGGTAGCGCAATTGCATCAAGCTCTTTAGTAACCGAATGGATTAAAGGTAAATCATTAGATGAGGCCGAAGCGATTAAAAATACGGATATTGCTGAAGAGTTGGCTTTACCGCCTGTTAAAATTCACTGCTCGATCTTAGCCGAAGATGCGATTAAAGCAGCAATCGATGACTATAAAACGAAAAAAGGACAACGTTAATGGCAATCACATTGACTAATAGCGCTGCTGATCGTGTTCAAGCTTTTCTGGCTAATCGTGGAAAAGGTGTTGGATTACGATTAGGTGTTAAAACATCCGGTTGCTCAGGTATGGCCTATGTTTTAGAGTTTGCCGATGTGATTAATGATGATGATAGTGTTTTTGAAGATAAACATGTCAAAGTTATCGTGGATAAAAAGAGCTTAGTTTATATTGATGGTACTGAACTTGATTTTGTTAAAGAAGGATTAAATGAAGGTTTCAAGTTTAATAATCCTAATACAAAGCACGAATGCGGTTGTGGCGAAAGCTTTAATGTGTAGTTGGACTAGTTATGGTTAATTACTTCGAGCTATTCAATTTACCACCTCAATTACCGGTGGATGTAGCGCTGTTAACAACTCACTATCAGCAGTTACAACGGCAATACCATCCAGACAATTTTGCTGTTGCAACCGATAGTGATAAAGTGGCAATTGTGCAAAAATCAGCAGCGATTAATGATGGTTATCAAATCTTAAAAAATCCAATTAAAGCTGCGGAATATTATCTATCTTTGCAAGGTTTTGATGTTGCCACAGAAAAAAATATCATTCATGATGCCGATTTTTTAATGGAGCAATTTGCTTTACGTGAGAAGCTTGATAGTATTGAAAACCAAGCTAATTTTCAAGCATTAGATGACTTTCATAAAGAAATTATCGAACGTGAAAAAATGGTATATAACCAACTATTACAACTCATAGTAAAACAAGACATAGTAAAACAAGATTGGCAAAGTGCGCTTAATCAAATCTATAAGCTTCGTTATCTAGCTCGATTGATTGAACAAATCGAAAAGTTACAAGACAAACAATTTGATTTATAATTTACGATAAGTGATGAATCAATAGAGATAGATTAAATGGTATTATTACAAATTAGTGAACCAGGACAAACACCAATGCCACATCAGCGTCGCATTGCAGTGGGTATCGATCTTGGTACAACTAATTCACTCGTAGCAACGGTTCGTAGTGGGCAAGCCGAGGTTTTACCCGATTTGCAAGGTGATTCATTGTTGCCATCGGTTGTACATTACGGCGTTGATCATGATGATAACCCTGTTATTACCATTGGTAAATATGCCAAATCCAATGCTATAAATGATCCTCAAAATACGGTTAGTTCTGTTAAACGATTAATGGGCAGAAGTTTAGCAGATATAGAACAATCCCATTTTCCTTATACCTTTTCGCAAACAGAAAGTGGTGTCCCGTTATTAAATCTGCCTAATGGTCAGGTCAATCCAGTACAAGTCTCTGCTGATATCTTGATTGCACTCGCCGAACGAGCAAGAGAAAGTTTAAACGGTGAAATTGATGGTGCTGTGATAACTGTGCCAGCTTACTTTGATGATGCCCAAAGACAAGCAACTAAAGATGCAGCAAAATTAGCTGGTTTACATGTGCTTCGCTTATTAAATGAACCAACTGCCGCCGCCATTGCTTATGGCTTAGATTCTAAAAAAGAAGGGGTCATTGCTGTTTATGATTTAGGTGGCGGAACTTTTGATATTTCGATTCTTCGCCTAAATAAAGGCGTTTTTGAAGTGCTAGCAACCAGCGGTGATTCTGCTCTTGGTGGCGATGATTTTGATAGGTTGCTTGCTGATTATATAAAAAAGGAATTTGGATTAACCGATAATATAGATCCTATTATTAATCAAAATATTAGTAATCAAGCGACGGATATAAAAATATTACTGAGCAATGAAGATGCTGCTATATTTACACTTAATAATCAATCATTAACTATTACTCGTCAGCATTTTCAACAATTAATAGAGTCATTAGTTAAACGCACTTTGGCTGTTTGCCGTCGGGCGTTAAAAGATGCGCAAATAGGCGTGGATGAAGTGCTTGAAGTCGTTATGGTTGGTGGTTCTACTCGCGTACCGTTAGTAAGAGAATTAGTTGGTGATTATTTTAAAACCCAGCCGTTAACGTCTATTGATCCAGATAAAGTTGTTGCTGTTGGAGCTGCCATTCAAGCGGATATATTAGTAGGGAATAAATCTGATTCTGATATGTTGCTACTTGACGTTATTCCATTGTCTTTAGGGATTGAAACTATGGGGGAATTGGTCGAAAAGATTATTCCTCGTAATAGCACTATTCCATGTGCAAGAGCGCAAGAATTTACCACTTTTAAAGATGGTCAAACAGCCATGATGATTCATGTTTTGCAAGGTGAGCGTGAAAGTGTTGCCGACTGTCGCTCCTTAGCTCGGTTTACGTTAAGGGGAATTCCTGCTATGCCTGCTGGTGGTGCACATATACGGGTGACTTTTCAAGTTGATGCCGATGGTTTATTAAGTGTTACAGCGATGGAAAAATCAACTGGTGTAGAAGCTACAATTCAAGTTAAGCCCTCTTACGGTCTGACCGATAAAGAGATTGCGACCATGATTCAAGATTCAATTAGTCATGCACAGCAAGATAAACAAGCCAGAATGCTTGCTGAAAAAAGAGTTGAAGCAGCACGCGTGCTAGAGAGTTTACAAGGCGCTTTAGACAAAGATGCTGATTTATTAAACGATAGCGAACTTAGCCAAATTTTAGTCGCTCAGCGCCAATTGCAAATAGCACGCGAGTCAGATGATAGTGATGCAATTGAAAAGCACATTAAAATTGTTGATAGTGTGACACAAGATTTTGCCGCTAGACGAATGGATAGGTCAATCCATCGTGCCTTAGCTGGCCATAAAGTTGATGATATTTAACTAACGAGATTATTATGCCAAAAATTACTTTTTTACCCAATGCCGATCTTTGCCCTGAAGGAAAAACTGTTGAAGCGCAGGAAGGTGAATCTATTTTAGACGTGGCATTGCGCAATGATATTGAAATCGAGCATGCTTGTGAGATGTCTTGTGCTTGTTCTACATGTCACTGTATTGTTCGTAAAGGGTTCGAGTCACTAGAGGAAAGTGATGAGCAAGAAGATGATATGTTAGATAAAGCCTGGGGAGTTGAGCCTCATAGCCGTTTAAGTTGTCAAGCTCGTGTAGCGAATGAAGATCTAGAAGTCGAAATTCCAAGATATAGCCTTAATCACGCCAAAGAAGATCATTAATTAATAGTCAGAATGATTACCTATCTATAATTTGATGTAAAGAATAATATTAAGCTTGGTGATTCGTTTTAAATTTCATAATTTTGAACCGATAATCAAGCGAACAGCCATATCTTTCGATTCTAAATATCTGTATTTATTTCTTGCCGTTAGTTAATTAACAGAGTATAATCAGCCCACTTTGTTTATTGCCTTTATATAAACAAATGATGAAAAGATATAATTTCTACAACAGAAAATAGCTAATTATATCGACAATACTCCCGATTTGGGGGTTACGAAAAAGAACGGATTACACTCTCCTGTCAATCGAAACAGGGAAAGAGGAGTAGTCTTTTGTTATAACTTTTAAATAATGGAGCTCTGGTCTCATGTCGAACCAAAGAATCCGTATCCGGTTAAAAGCGTTTGATCATCGTTTGATTGATCAATCAACTGCTGAAATTGTAGAAACTGCGAAGCGCACAGGTGCGCAGGTTCGTGGTCCTATTCCATTACCGACACGCAAAGAGCGTTTTACTGTATTGATCTCTCCGCACGTTAACAAAGATGCGCGTGATCAGTATGAGATTCGCACTCATAAGCGTCTAGTTGATATTGTTGAGCCAACTGAAAAAACAGTTGATGCTTTAATGCGTCTAGATCTTGCTGCCGGTGTTGATGTGCAGATCAGTTTAGGTTAATCCTAGGCTGAATGATTGAGAGGTCGAAACAATGATTGGTTTAATCGGTCGTAAAGTAGGAATGACACGAATCTTCACTGAAGAGGGTGTTTCTATTCCTGTCACCGTAGTAGAAGTTCAAAGTAATCGTATTACTCAAGTTAAAACCCTTGAGAATGATGGTTATCAAGCTATTCAGGTTACTACTGGCAGTAAAAAAGCAAGCCGCGTAAATAAACCTGAAGCAGGTCATTTCGCTAAGGCTGGCGTTGAAGCTGGTCGTGGTCTATGGGAATTCCGTTTTGAAGAAGGTGAATTTACTGTAGGTCAAAGTATTAACGTTGATATTTTTACTGACGTTAAAAAAGTTGATGTTACTGGAACATCTAAAGGTAAAGGTTTTGCTGGCGTGACTAAACGTTGGAATTTCCGTACTCAAGATGCGACTCATGGTAACTCTTTGGCACACCGTGGTCATGGCTCTATCGGTCAAAACCAAACTCCGGGTAAAGTGTTTAAAGGTCGTAAAATGGCAGGTCACTTAGGTAATGAACGTGTAACAGTTCAAAACTTAGATATTGTGCGTGTTGATGCAGAACGTAACCTTTTATTAATTAAAGGTGCAGTTCCTGGTGCAATCAATAGTGACGTAATTGTTAAACCGGCAATCAAGGCTTAACGTCGAGGAGATAGAGATGGAATTAGTAGTAAGAGACGCGCAAGCGCTTTCTGTTTCCGAAACTACCTTCGGACGTGAGTTTAATGAAGCGTTAGTTCACCAAGTAGTTGTTGCTTATGCATCTGCTGCTCGTCAAGGCTCACGCGCACAAAAAACTCGTGCAGAAATCGCTGGTTCAGGTAAAAAACCATGGCGTCAAAAAGGCACTGGTCGTGCTCGTTCAGGTTCTATTAAGAGCCCAATTTGGCGTAGTGGTGGTGTAACATTTGCAGCAAAACCACAAGATCATAGCCAAAAAGTTAACCGTAAAATGTATCGTGGTGCATTAAAGAGTATTTTCTCTGAATTAGTGCGTCAAGAACGTTTAGTTGTGGTTGAAACATTTACTGTTGAAGCACCTAAGACTAAATTATTAACTCAGAAATTGAATGATATGAATCTTAATGATGTTCTTATTATCGCTTCTGAAGTTGATGAAAATCTTTTCTTAGCAGCACGTAACTTGCATAAAGTTGATGTGCGTGATGTAGCAGGTATTGATCCAGTTAGTTTGATTGCATTTGACAAAGTGGTTATCACTGTTGATGCCGTTAAACAAGTAGAGGAGATGTTAGCATGATTCGTGAAGAGCGTCTGCTTAAAGTCCTGCGAGCACCACATGTTTCTGAAAAAGCATCTATTTCAATGGAAAAAACAAATACATTAGTATTGAAAGTTGCTAAAGATGCTACTAAGAGAGAGATTAAAGCCGCAGTTGAACAACTATTTGAAGTTAAAGTAGATGACGTTAATACACTTGTTGTTAAAGGCAAAGTTAAACGTCGTGGTCAACAAATCGGTCGCCGTAGCGACTGGAAAAAAGCTTACGTTACTTTAGCAGAAGGTCAAAATTTAGACCTTGCTGGCGTCGCTGAGTAATTCGGAGGAGTAAGAACAATGGCAGTTGTTAAGTGTAAACCTACATCTCCGGGTCGTCGCCACGTTGTTAAAGTGGTTAACCCAGAGTTGCATAAAGGTAAGCCTTATGCACCGTTGCTTGATTCAAAAAGCAAAACTGGTGGTCGCAATAATAATGGTCGAATCACTACCCGTCATATCGGTGGTGGTCATAAGCAACATTATCGTATTGTCGACTTTAAGCGTAATAAAGATGGTATTCCAGCAGTTGTTGAACGTTTGGAATATGATCCAAACCGTAGTGCAAATATTGCATTGGTTTTATATAAAGACGGTGAACGTCGTTATATTTTAGCGCCTAAAGGCTTAAAAGCAGGTGATCAGATCCAATCTGGTGTTGATGCATCAATTAAAACAGGTAACTGTTTACCAATGCGCAATATTCCAGTCGGTTCTACCGTGCATAACATTGAAATGAAACCAGGTAAAGGCGGACAACTTGCTCGCTCGGCTGGTAGCTATGTGCAAATCGTTGCACGTGATGGTGCTTATGTAACATTACGTCTACGTTCAGGTGAAATGCGTAAAGTATTATCTGATTGCCGCGCCACTATTGGTGAAGTGGGTAACTCAGAACATATGCTTCGCGTACTAGGTAAAGCGGGTGCAACGCGTTGGCGTGGTGTTCGTCCTACTGTTCGTGGTACAGCAATGAACCCGGTAGACCATCCACATGGTGGTGGTGAAGGTCGTAACTTTGGTAAACATCCTGTGTCTCCATGGGGTCAAAAAGCCAAAGGATTGAAAACGCGTAGCAACAAACGTACTGATAAGTATATTGTTCGCCGTCGCAATAAGAAATAATTAATATAGAGGATTAGCTATGCCACGTTCTCTCAAGAAGGGTCCTTTTATTGACCTACACTTGCTGAAGAAGGTAGAGAAAGCGGTGGAAAGCGGGGACAAGAAACCAATTCGTACTTGGTCCCGTCGTTCAACGATCTTTCCTAACATGATCGGTTTGACCATCGCTGTCCATAATGGTCGTCAGCACGTTCCAGTTTATGTTTCCGATGAAATGGTTGGTCATAAATTGGGTGAATTCGCGCCGACTCGTACTTATCGCGGTCACGCAGCTGATAAGAAAGCTAAGAAGAAATAAGTAGGAGAAAGAGATGGAAACAATTGCAAAGTACCGCCACGCTCGTTCTTCTGCACAAAAAGTTCGCTTAGTTGCAGATCTTGTTCGCGGTAAGAAAGTGTCTCAGGCACTAGATATTTTAACGTACACCAATAAAAAAGCGGCTGTACTTGTTAAAAAAGTATTAGAGTCTGCTATTGCTAATGCAGAGCATAACGATGGTGCTGATATTGATGATCTAAAAGTTGCGAAAATTTTCGTAGACGAAGGTCCAACCATGAAGCGCATTATGCCTCGTGCGAAAGGTCGTGCAGATCGAATTTTGAAGCGTACGAGTCACATCACCGTGATCGTCTCAGATCGCTAGGCTGGAGAATAGCAATGGGTCAAAAAGTAAATCCAAATGGTATCCGATTAGGCATTGTCAAGCCTTGGACATCTACATGGTATTCGGGTACAAAGACATTCGCTGATAATTTAGAAAGTGATTTTAGAGTGCGTGAATTCTTAAATAAAGAATTAGCTCAAGCGTCAATCTCTAAAATTGTGATCGACCGTTCAGCAGAAACTAACGTTCGAATTACTATTCACACCGCTCGTCCAGGGATTGTGATTGGTAAAAAAGGTGAGGACGTTGAAAAATTACGTAATGCCGTAGCTTCTATTGTCAATAAATATAAAGACAAAAAAGAGAAGCGTGATGTTGCGGTACAAATTAATATTGCAGAAGTTCGCAAACCAGAACTTGATGCAAAATTAGTTGCTGACAGCATTACTTCTCAGTTAGAACGCCGTGTTATGTTCCGTCGCGCTATGAAACGTGCGGTACAAAACGCAATGAAAGCGGGTGCTAAAGGTATCAAAGTTGAAGTAAGTGGTCGTTTAGGCGGCGCTGAAATTGCTCGCAGTGAGTGGTACCGTGAAGGTCGTGTGCCTTTACATACCTTACGAGCTGATATCGACTATGGATTGTCTGAAGCATTAACTACCTATGGTATTATTGGTGTTAAAGTGTGGATCTTCAAAGGTGAGATCCTTGGTGGTATGGCTGCCGTTGAACAAGCAGAAAAACAACCTGCTGCTCAACCGAAAAAGCAGCGCAAAGGCCGAAAACAATAAGGAGCGTCGCTGATGTTACAACCAAAGCGTACAAAATTCCGTAAAGTGCACAAGGGCCGCAATCGTGGTCTTGCTGTAAGTACTGATGTTAGTTTCGGTACATTCGGTCTTAAGGCTGTAGGTCGTGGTCGTTTGACTGCGCGCCAGATCGAAGCGGCACGTCGTGCAATGACTCGTGCAGTTAAGCGTCAAGGTAAAATCTGGATTCGAGTTTTCCCTGATAAACCAATTACTGAAAAACCACTTGCAGTGCGTATGGGTAAAGGTAAGGGTAACGTTGAATACTGGGTTGCTCAGATTCAACCAGGTAAAGTCCTTTATGAAATGGACGGTGTACCGGAAGAAGTTGCTCGTGAAGCATTTGCGTTGGCAGCTGCAAAACTGCCAATTAAAACCACCTTTGTGATTAAGACGGTGATGTAAATGAAAGCAAAAGAGCTACGCGAAAAAAGCGTTGAAGAGTTAAATACTGAACTTCTTAATTTATTACGTGAGCAATTTAACTTACGTATGCAATTAACTGGAGGTCAGTTAACACAGACTCATATGTTAAAACAAGTGCGTCGTAATATTGCACGTGTTAAAACGTTATTAACTGAGAAGGCGGGTGCGTAAATGACTACTGAAGTAAAAATTCGTACTCAGCAAGGTCGTGTTATTAGCGACAAAATGGATAAATCTATAACTGTAGCTATTGAACGTAAAGTGAAGCATCCGTTATATGGTAAGTTCATTAAACGTACGACTAAATTGCATGTACATGATGAAAACAACGAGTGTGGTATTGGTGATACTGTAGAAATTAAAGAGTGTCGTCCATTATCAAAAACCAAATCTTGGACTCTTGTTCGAATCGTTGAAAAAGCAGTTATTTAATCTTTTTGATTGAAAACTGTACATAATATAATAAACGGCTTAGTAGCCGTTTATTTTATGCTATCCATTTTATGTGAGTGGTGTTATACTATACGCCCCACATAAGTGGGTTTTTGGTTGTCTATTCTTATCCATGGTAGTTGAGGTGGATGAAGGTAGATTAGACAATAATTTATTTATACGGAGCATTAAAATGATCCAAGAACAGACTAGGCTAGATGTTGCCGATAACTCTGGCGCACGTAGTGTAATGTGTATCAAGGTTCTCGGTGGCTCGCACCGTCGTTATGCAGCGGTAGGTGATATCATCAAAGTTACCATTAAAGAAGCAATTCCTCGTGGTAAAGTTAAGAAAGGTGATGTGCTTAAAGCTGTTGTAGTGCGCACTAGAAAAGGTGTTCGTCGTCCTGATGGATCTGTCATTCGTTTCGATCGTAATGCTTGTGTTATTTTAAACAATAACAGTGAGCAACCGATTGGTACGCGTATTTTTGGACCGGTCACTCGTGAACTTCGCTCTGAGAAGTTTATGAAGATCATTTCATTAGCACCAGAAGTACTGTAAGGAGCGGGTAATGGCAGCGAAAATCCGTCGAGAAGATGAAGTTATCGTGTTAACCGGTAAAGATAAAGGTAAGCGCGGTAAAGTAAAAAGCGTTTTGTCTACAGGTAAAGTGATTGTTGAAGGTATTAATTTGGTGAAAAAACACCAAAAACCAGTACCTGCATTAAATCAAGAAGGTGGAATTGTTGAAAAAGAAGCAGCAATTAATGTTTCTAACGTAGCAATTTTCAACCCAGCTACAGGCAAAGCAGATCGCGTAGGCTTTCGTTTTGAAGACGGTAAAAAAGTCCGTTTTTATAAGTCTACTAATGAATTAATCAATTAAGTAATTTGGAGTGTACGATGGCGAAACTGCATGATTACTACAAAGCACAGGTAGTAAATAAACTGCAAGAACAGTTTGGCTACAAATCTGTCATGCAAGTCCCTCGGATCGAAAAGATCACCTTGAATATGGGTGTGGGTGAAGCAATTACTGATAAGAAATTATTAGATAATGCTGTTGCAGATTTAGCAGCAATCAGTGGTCAAAAACCACTTGTCACTAAAGCGCGCAAATCAGTTGCTGGTTTTAAAATCCGTCAAGGGTATCCTATTGGTTGTAAAGTCACTTTACGTGGCGAACGTATGTGGGAATTTTTTGAACGTCTAGTTTATATTGCTCTTCCTCGTACTCGAGATTTCCGCGGTTTAAGCGCAAAATCTTTTGATGGTCGTGGTAACTATAGCATGGGTGTTCGTGAACAAATCGTTTTCCCTGAAATCGATTATGATAAAGTTGATCGTGTTCGTGGTTTAGATATTACTATCACAACTAGTGCACAATCAGATGAAGAAGGCCGAGCTTTATTATCTGCCTTTAACTTCCCATTTCGTAAGTAAGGTAGGGCATAATGGCTAAACAATCAATGATTGAACGCGATAAGAAACGCGTAAAGCTAGCAGAAAAATATTTTGCAAAGCGTCAAGAATTAAAAGCGATTATCTCTGATCTTAATGCATCAGATGAAGATCGTTGGAATGCAGTGCTTAAATTGCAAACGCTTCCTCGTGATTCTAGTCCATCACGTCAACGTCGTCGTTGTCGTCAAACTGGTCGTCCTCATGGCGTCCTTCGTAAGTTTGGTTTAAGCCGTATTAAGGTTCGTGAGTCAGCCATGCGTGGTGAGATTCCTGGTCTTAAAAAGGCAAGTTGGTAATCAGGGGAGTGTTATAGATGAGCATGCAAGATCCTATAGCAGATATGTTGACCCGTATTCGTAATGGTCAATCTGCGAATAAAGTTGCAGTCACCATGCCTTCCTCTAAGCTAAAAGTGGCAATTGCCAATGTGCTAAAAGAAGAAGGTTATATCGGGGACTATAAAGTTGTTGGTGACACTAAGCCAGAATTGGAAATTACTTTGAAATATTTCCAAGGCAAAGCTGTTGTAGAAAGTATTAAACGTGTTAGCCGTCCAGGTTTACGTATTTATAAGCGTAAAGATGAATTGCCAAAAGTTATGGCTGGATTAGGTATCGCAGTTGTTTCTACTTCTAAAGGTGTTATGACTGATCGTGCAGCACGCCAAGCGGGTCTTGGTGGTGAAATTATCTGCTACGTAGCGTAAGGGAGAAAAAAATGTCTCGTGTTGCAAAAGCACCTGTCGTTGTTCCTGCTGGCGTAGAGGTAAAACTCGATGGTCAGGTAATTACGATTAAAGGTAAAAATGGCGAGTTATCTCGCACAATAAATAATGCTGTTGTGATTAATCAAGAAGAGGGTCAAATTAAATTTGCTCCTCGCGATGGCTTTGCTGATGCTTGGGCTCAAGCTGGTACGGCTCGTGCATTGATTAATGCGATGGTTATTGGTGTTACTGAAGGTTTTACTAAAAAACTTCAGCTAGTTGGTGTCGGTTATCGTGCACAAGTTAAAGGTAATGCAATTGGTTTATCTCTTGGATATTCACATCCAATTGAACATCAATTACCTGCAGGTGTGTCAGCTGAATGTCCTTCTCAAACTGAAATTGTACTGAAAAGTGCTGATAAACAGTTAATTGGACAAGTGGCTGCAGATATCCGTGCTTATCGTCGTCCTGAACCTTATAAAGGTAAAGGTGTTCGTTACGCAGATGAAGTTGTGCGTACTAAAGAAGCTAAGAAAAAGTAAGGTAACACTATGGATAAGAAATCAGCTCGTATCCGTCGTGCAACTAAAGCGCGTCGCAAGATGCATGAATTACTTGCAACTCGCTTGGTAGTTCACCGCACTCCGCGTCATATTTATGCGCAAATTATCGCACCAAACGGATCAGAAGTACTGGCAGCCGCTTCTACATTAGAAAAAGCTATCAGTGAAAGTTTAAAATACACCGGAAACAAAGATGCAGCAGCGGCGGTTGGTAAAGCAATTGCAGAGCGTGCATTAGCGAAAGATATCAAAGAAGTTTCATTTGATCGTTCAGGTTTCCAATATCATGGTCGAGTTCAGGCGCTAGCAGATGCTGCTCGCGAAGCTGGCCTACAGTTCTAAGGTAGGAGTTAAAGATGTCAAACATCGAAAAACAAGCTGGTGAACTGCAGGAAAAACTAATCGCAGTTAACCGAGTTTCTAAAACCGTAAAAGGTGGTCGTATTTTTAGTTTTTCTGCACTAACAGTTGTTGGTGACGGTAATGGCCGCGTAGGTTTTGGATATGGTAAAGCACGTGAAGTGCCAGCAGCAATTCAAAAAGCAATGGAAAAAGCACGTCGTAATATGATTAATGTTGCTTTAAACAACGATACTTTACAGCATCCAGTTAAAGGTGCTCACACAGGTTCTCGTGTTTATATGCAACCAGCATCAGAAGGTACTGGTATTATCGCTGGTGGTGCGATGCGTGCCGTTTTAGAAGTTGCTGGTGTTCGTAACGTTCTAGCTAAAGCATATGGTTCTACTAACCCAATTAATGTGGTTCGTGCAACTATTGATGGCTTAGAAAATATGAAATCACCAGAAATGGTTGCTGCTAAGCGTGGTAAAACCGTCGAAGAAATTTTGGGGTAATTAACCATGGCAAAAACAATTAAAATTACACAAACCCGTAGTTCTATTGGTCGTCTACCGAAGCATAAAGCAACGTTAGTTGGATTAGGATTACGTCGTATTGGTCATACTGTTGAGCGTGAGGATACTCCTGCAATTCGCGGTATGGTAAACCAAGTTTATTACATGGTTAAAGTTGAGGAGTAATAGTAATGCGTTTAAATACTTTATCTCCTGCTGAAGGTTCAAAGCATGCACCGAAACGCCTAGGCCGAGGAATTGGTTCTGGGTTAGGTAAAACAGGTACTCGTGGTGTTAAAGGTCAAAAATCTCGTTCAGGTGGTGGCGTTCGCCGTGGCTTTGAAGGTGGTCAAATGCCTTTATATCGTCGTTTACCAAAATTTGGTTTTACCTCACGTAAAGCTTTAGTTACAGCTCAAGTTCGTCTTTCTGATTTGATGAAGGTTGAAGGCGATATTGTTGACTTAAATAGCTTAAAAGTTGCAAATGTGATTAATTCACATATCGAATATGCAAAAATCATGTTATCTGGCGAAGTAACTAAACCAGTAACTGTTCGTGGTATTCGAGTAACTAAAGGTGCTAAAGCTGCAATTGAAGCTGCTGGCGGAAAAATTGAGGAATAATTAGAAAGATGGCAAAGCAACCAGGATTAGATTTTCAAAGAGCACGAAGTGGTAGCGGTGAGCTTACAAGACGCTTAATGTTTGTGCTTTTAGCGCTTATTGTTTTTCGTCTAGGTTCTTATGTTCCAGTTCCTGGTATTGATACTAAAGCGTTATCGGACTTACTAGCAAAAGCATCTTCAAATGGTATTGTTGGTATGTTCAATATGTTCTCTGGTGGTGCTTTAAGCCGTGCTTCAATTTTTGCTTTAGGGATAATGCCTTATATTTCTGCATCGATTATAGTGCAGCTATTAACTACAATTAGTCCTAAATTGGCAGAATTGAAGAAAGAAGGTGAATCAGGTCGTAAGAAAATTAGTCAGTATACGCGTTATGGCACATTAGGGTTAGCGATAGTGCAGGCTGTTGGTATTGCGACTGGTTTACCTAATCATCCAGAGTATGGTCATGTAGTGATTAATCCTGGATTTTCTTTCTATTTTATTGCATCGGTTAGCTTAGTTACTGGCACTATGTTTCTTATGTGGCTAGGTGAGCAGATCACAGAGCGAGGCGTAGGCAATGGTATTTCGATCATTATCTTTGCTGGTATTGTGGCTGGTCTTCCTCATGCAATTTATGAAACTATTGAACAAGCTCGTTCTGGTTCACTGCATCCGATTTTACTATTAGTGGTCGCTGCCTTAGTGGTTGGTGTGACTTATTTTGTTGTTTTTGTTGAGCGTGGTCAACGTCGTATTGTTGTTAACTATGCACAGCGACAACAAGGTCGTCGTATTTATGCGGCGCAAAGCACGCATTTACCATTAAAGATTAATATGGCAGGTGTCATTCCTGCAATATTTGCTTCAACAATTGTTATGTTACCATCTATGATGGCTTCTTGGTTCCAAGGAGATGGTGAAGGCTGGAGATATATTATGGTACTTATCTATCAATATTTCTCTCATGATGAACCGTTATATATAATCTTTTTTGTGGCGGCAATTATCTTCTTTTGTTTCTTTTATACAGCATTGGTTTTCAATCCGAGGGAAACAGCAGATCAGCTTAAAAAATCTGGTGCATTTATTCCAGGTATCCGCCCAGGCGAACAAACATCTAAGTATATTGACAAAGTGATGACTCGTTTAACACTAATTGGTGCGATATATATTACTGTTGTTTGTTTGATTCCGATGTTTATGACAAGTGCAATGAAAGTTCCGGTTCAATTTGGTGGAACATCGTTATTAATTGTTGTTGTTGTAATCATGGATTTTATGGCACAAGTACAGACTTTAATGATGCCAAATCGTTATGAGTCAATGTTAAAGAAAGCGAATCTTAAAGGCTACGGTCGATAAGTTAGCCAGAAGTTACGGAGAAAAATATGAAAGTTCGTGCTTCAGTCAAGAAATTATGCAGAAATTGTAAAATCATTAAACGTAATGGCATTGTTCGTGTTATTTGCGTTGAAGGTAAACATAAACAACGTCAAGGTTAATTTATTTAACTAGAAGTTGATTTGCATATTTTACTTGCCAAAGTATAGTAAAGCTGGCTAGAATAGCCAGCTTAGATTTAGTTGTGAATTCACCGTTTGAGTATCCTGAAAACGGGCTTTTCAGTATGGTGAATTTGCTAAACATTAACAATAAAGGAGTGCATAGTGGCCCGTATAGCAGGCATTAACATTCCTGATCAACAACATGCTGTGATTGCTTTACAAGCGATTTATGGTATTGGAGCTACCCGTGCTAAGACAATTTGTTCTGAAGCCGGTATTCCTGAAAATGTTAAGATCAGAGAACTATCTGAAGATCAGATTGAAAAGTTACGTGAACAAGTCGCTAAATTTACCGTTGAAGGTGATTTACGTCGTGAAGTAACTATGAGTATCAAGCGTTTATTAGACCTTGGTTGTTATCGTGGCATGCGTCACCGTCGTGGGCTTCCTGTTCGCGGTCAACGCACAAAGACTAACGCTCGTACCCGTAAGGGACCGCGTAAGCCAATCAAGAAATAATTGAGGTATAATTAAATGGCAAAGACACCTGTTCGTACACGTAAACGTGTAAAAAAGCAAGTTTCTGATGGTATAGCTCATATTCATGCATCATTCAACAATACAATCGTAACTATTACCGATCGTCAAGGTAATGCGTTAGGTTGGGCAACCGCTGGTGGTTCTGGTTTCCGTGGCTCTCGTAAGTCAACACCTTTTGCAGCTCAAGTAGCAGCGGAACGTTGTGCTGAAGCTGTCAAAGATTACGGAATTAAGAATCTGGAAGTTATGGTAAAAGGACCTGGTCCTGGTCGTGAGTCAACAATTCGTGCATTAAATGCTGCGGGCTATCGCATCACTAACATTACTGATGTTACTCCGATTCCTCATAACGGTTGTCGTCCACCAAAGAAACGTCGTGTTTAATTTATTAAACATTGAATGTTTAGGATTATTGGAGAAATAAAATGGCAAGATATTTGGGACCAAAACTCAAATTAAGTCGTCGTGAAGGTACAGATTTATTCCTTAAATCTGGTGTCCGAGCGGTTGACAGTAAATGTAAATTAGAACAAGCTCCTGGGCAACATGGTGCGCGTAAACCGCGTTTATCAGATTATGGTGTTCAGTTACGTGAAAAACAAAAAGTTAGACGTATTTATGGAATTTTAGAACGTCAATTCCGTAATTACTACAAAAGCGCAGCGCGTATTAAAGGCAATACAGGTGAAAACCTACTTGGTCTTTTAGAACGTCGCTTAGATAACGTTGTTTATCGCATGGGATTTGGTGCTACTCGCGCTGAAGCTCGTCAATTAGTTAGTCATAAAGCTGTTCTTGTTAATGGTCGCGTTGTAAATATTGCATCTTACCAAGTTTCACCTGAAGATGTGATTAGTGTTCGCGAAAAGTCAAAAAAACAAGCACGTATTAAAGCCGCTTTAGAGTTAGCTGAACAACGTGAAAAACCAACATGGTTAGAAGTTGATGCTAGCAAAATGGAAGGCGTATTTAAACGCTTACCAGAACGTTCAGATTTATCTGCTGACATCAACGAACATTTGATCGTCGAACTTTACTCTAAGTAAAGTTTAGCACTTAAGAGAGGACATAATGCAGGGTTCTGTAACAGAGTTTTTAAAACCTCACCTAGTTGATGTTGTTCAATACAGCCAAACACACGCCAAAGTGACTTTAGAGCCACTTGAACGTGGTTTTGGTCATACTTTAGGTAATGCACTACGCCGCATTTTATTATCATCTATGCCGGGATATGCAGTAACCGAAGTTGAAATTGACGGTGTTCTGCATGAGTACAGTACTAAAGAAGGCGTTCAAGAAGATGTACTTGATATTTTGCTTAATTTAAAAAAATTAGCAGTGCGTGTACATACTAAAGATGATGTTATGCTGACGTTAAATAAATCAGGTATTGGTGCAGTAACCGCATCTGATATCACTCACGATGGTGATGTTGAAATTGTTAATCCTGATTTAGTAATTTGTCATCTTACTGATGCCAATGCTTCAATTAGTATGCGTATTCGTGTACAACGAGGACGTGGTTATGTCCCTGCTTCTGCTCGCGTTAAGTCAGAAGATGAAGAACGACCAATAGGTCGTTTGTTAGTTGATGCATGTTATAGCCCTGTAGAGCGTATCGCATATTCTGTTGATGCTGCTCGTGTGGAACAACGTACGGATTTAGATAAGCTTGTTATCGATATGGAAACAAATGGGACTATCGATCCTGAGGAATCTATTCGTCGTGCATCAACTATTTTGGCTGAACAACTTGAAGCTTTCGTTGATTTACGTGATGTGCGTCAACCAGAAGTGAAAGAAGATAAACCGGAATTTGATCCAGTTCTCTTACGTCCAGTAGATGATTTGGAATTAACTGTTCGGTCTGCTAATTGCTTAAAAGCAGAAGCAGTTCATTATATTGGTGATTTAGTGCAACGTACTGAAGTTGAGTTACTTAAAACTCCTAATCTTGGTAAGAAATCGCTTACTGAAATTAAGGATGTGCTCGCCTCTCGTGGCTTATCTTTAGGCATGCGTCTTGAGAATTGGCCACCAGCAAGTATTGTTGAAGACTAAGATAAAATTTATATAAGAAGGATAAAGTTATGCGCCATCGTAAAAGTGGTCGTCAACTGAACCGAAATAGCAGCCATCGTCAAGCAATGTTTCGTAACATGACAAGTTCACTTGTTGAACATGAAATCATCAAAACTACATTGCCTAAAGCAAAAGAGTTGCGTCGTGTTGTTGAACCGTTAATTACGCTAGCCAAAAGCGATAGCGTAGCTAATCGCCGTCTGGCTTTTGCTCGTATCCGTGATAAAGATACAGTGAAGAAATTATTTTCAGATTTAGGCCCACGTTTTGCTACCCGTCCTGGTGGTTATGTACGTATTTTAAAATGTGGTTTCCGTGATGGAGATAATGCTCCAATGGCTTATATCGAATTAGTTGATCGCCCTGCAGTAGAAGCAGAAGCAACAGCTGAATAATTATTAAATCATTGCGTATTAAAACCGGCTATATGCCGGTTTTTTATTTTCTCATTTACACTTATTGTAATTATATTTTAAATTATAAAGTGCCAACCTTATTTAAAGTTAGTTGTCAGTTAAATGATGCTAAAGAATTATCAACTAACTAAGGCAGGTGAATAACAATTATCGATGTAAGTATAGTTAGCTAATAATGAGGTGGTGGTGTTTCTTCCGATAAGTTGGCAATATTCGATGATTGTGTTGCTTGTAGCTTTTGGGATAATAAAGTCAATTGCTCTTTTAATTTGCTGATATCTGCTTGAAGGGTTGTTACCATACGGTTTAATTCCTCAATGGTAACTTCTTGAAAAGCAACTTTAGTTTCAAGTAATTCTAGTTGTTGATTCATAAAAACAGGCTTATGTATGCATATAATGCTATATTGTAAGTAAAAATGGCTATCAAATCCATCCCCGTTCGGCAAAAGAGACATATTCGCCTTTACCAATTACAAGGTGATCAATAATACGAATATCAATCAAGTTACAAACTTGATCTATTTTTACTGTTAGCGCACGGTCAGCTTGACTTGGTTCGGCTATGCCTGAAGGGTGGTTGTGTGCCAAAATTAATGCAGCGGCATTATATTGTAATGCTCGTTTAGCGATTTCTCGAGGGTGAACTTCTACACAATTATAGGTACCGATAAACATTTCTTCTGATGAAATAACATGATTTTGGTTATCTAGAAAAATCACCATAAAAACCTCACGTTCTTTATCTGCCAAACGACTAGCTAAATAATGGTGGGTTAGTGCTGGTGAAGTCAGTGAGTTTTCATTGGATATTTTAACTTTTAGATATCGATGTGACAACTCGACAACAGCTTTTAGTTGGGTGTATTTCGCTGTGCCTAACCCCTGCTTTTTGCAAAAATCACTATGGCTTGCATTAATTAAATTATAAAAAGAACCAAACTCATTTAACAATTTTTGTGATAGTTCTAAAACAGGTAAGCCTTTGGTGCCTGTTCGTAAAAAAAGTGCAAGTAATTCTGCATCACTGAGAGTTTCAACGCCAAATTTTAACAGCTTTTCCCGTGGCATCAACGAAGCTGGTTGTGAAGACATAATGCTAAATTCCAATAATAGCAAAATCTAGATTATTAACGGAAAAATTAACAGTACAAAACAGTGTTGTAAAATATTGGGATTTATTTCACAAATTATTAAGTAATATTTTGGATATCTGGCAAATAAAAAGCGCTATATAGCGCTTTTTATCATTACATCCTAAACGACGACAACTTAGTGGCAACCGCAACCGCCATGGCCTCCGCCACAACAACCACTATCATCATCTTCATGGTCATGGCCACCACAACCGCAACCACCATGATCATGACCATGCTCACCATGAATATGACCGTGGGCTATTTCTTCTTCTGTGGCTTCACGAATAGCTAATACTTCAACGTTAAATTTTAGATCTTGTCCCGCTAGCATATGATTACCATCAATCGTGATATTATCACCATCGATAGCGGTAATTTCAACTGGTAAAGAACCATGCTCAGTATCAGCAAAAAAGCGCATACCAACTTCTAATTCATCAACACCGACAAACACATCACGAGGAACATTTTGCACAAGTGCATCATTAAAATCACCATATGCATTAATTATCTCAACTTCAAATTTATCACCAACTTGATGACTTTCTAAGGCTTTTTCAAGATCTTGTAATAAGTTTCCTGCGCCATGCAAATACTCAAGCGGAGCAGTTGCTGTTGCTTCATCAACAAGAACGCCATCTTTCGTTCTAACTTGGTATGCTATACTTACTACTGTGTTTTTTGCTATTTTCATTTTATCTCCAACGGGCTATAACGAGCAAATAAGCTGTAGATTTTAGCTGAAAAAAGATTATCTGTATGCTAATTTCTCTTTTATTTTGTAAAAATATTTTAGGAAAGTATAATGATCAAGTAGCATTATGAAAGCAATTTATTCAAATAAAATAAAAATATTGGGTATTATTCTTGATAAAGGTATTTTACTCACTTTCGATATTTAATCAGGATGAAGTGATAAATATCCCTTAATAAACAGATCTCATTCTAATATTGGCGCTAGCTAGATAATTGATATTAGAAATAGTCCAACTTTGAGATGATTTAATCGATGATCAAATAAAATTGTTTTATGAAGTTTTTTAAAATAAAAAAATTGATAGATAATTATTGTTTTTGTGGGATTCTTGTCCAATAGAAGCTATTTGAATTACTGATGAGGAGCTTTTGGCATAACGCAGTTAATTGTTTATATTATTGGCAAATAACAGCTGATTATCCTCTAAATTCTGTAATGAATTGATGCAGTATTCGAGTCAATAAGACAAGTTTAACGCTCAATATCATCCCATATAAGATGTAATCAAATAGTATTCCTTATAAATAACTAGAATAATCTCTCCCGCCAGAGGCGAGAGAGAAAAATCATAAGCTTATTTAAGCTCTAACTCATTCATTGCAGCAATACTAAACCCACCATCAACATGGATGACTTCGCCAGTAATGCCAGATGCTAGATTTGAGCATAAAAACGCAGCCGAATTGCCCACATCTTCGGTAGTAACTGTGCGACGAATTGGCGTGACTGATTCACAATGAGATAACATTTTCTTGAAGTCTTTAATGCCAGATGCTGCAAGCGTACGAATTGGTCCTGCTGAAATGGCATTAACGCGCACACCTTCTGGTCCCATGGCATTTGCCATATAACGAACATTGGCTTCTAATGATGCCTTAGCAAGGCCCATTACGTTATAGTTAGGAATCGCACGTTCAGCACCTAGATAAGAAAGAGTGACTAAAGCTGAATTTGGATTTAACATCGATCGGCATGCTTTTGCCATCGCAACAAAACTATAAGAGCTGATGTCATGCGCAATAGCAAACCCTTCACGAGTTACTGCGTTAACATAATCGCCATCTAATTGATCGCCAGGTGCAAAAGCAATAGCATGGACAAATCCGTCAAATTTATCCCAAGTTTTTGCAAGTTCTGCAAATAGTTCAGTGATGCTATCATCGTGAGCGACATCGCAAGGTAAAACGATTTTAGAACCAAAATCAGCAGCGAATTCTTCAACACGTGTTTTTAATTTATCATTTTGATAAGTAAAAGCTAATTCAGCTCCTTCACGATGCATCGCTTGTGCAATACCATAAGCAATAGAACGATTACTTGCAACACCAGTAACCAGTATGCGCTTACCTGCTAAAAATCCCATAAATTATTCCTCTAATGTTTCTACTTTAATAGATTAGGATAGTGACGATTATATGTTGATAACGGCAATTGCGCCACAATAAATTTATGTTTCGCAACTTGTTGTTATTTTATCTTGTGTTACTGTGAGTTGTTTATGTGCTTAGCCATTGACTATAATAGCTAACTATTAATTTGTTTTAAAGATGATGCAATTTGAAAAACTTAGTTAATTATAAAATGTTGCCAATTTGGGATGCGCAAAACTTACCGCCATCATTTAGCGAAAAGCACAATACCCAAGCGGGCACTTGGGCAAAATTACATATTATTGCTGGTAGTTTGGATTTTGAAATGCTAACTGAGCAAGGCGAGGTCATAAGTCGACATCACTATGATATTGAGCATCAACCACCATTTGTATTGCCTCAGCAGTGGCACCGTATTGCCAAGGTGTCAAATGACCTACAATGCCAACTCGCTTTTTATTGTCAACCCGAGGATTACACGCATAAAAAGTACCAAATGACTAAGACGCATTCTGAAGTCGTGTCAGCGTGTCAATTTATTCCTAGGGGGCGGGTGTTAGATCTTGGCTGTGGATCTGGTCGTAATTCGCTTTATCTTCAGCGGTTAGGCTTTGATGTAGAGGCGGTAGATAAATCTCAATCAAGTATTGAGAATCTACAACAAATTATTACAAACGAAAATTTGCCACGTATAAATGCTACGATTTATGATATTAACCAAGCAAACTTAAAAGGTGAATATGATCTAATTATCTCAACTGTTGTGATGATGTTTTTACAACCCGATAAAATTCCAGATATTATTCATAATATGCAACAAGTTACCCAATATGGCGGTTATAATTTAATTGTTTGCGCAATGTCAACGGATGATTACCCATGTTCTATCGGATTTTCATTCACATTTAAAAAACAAGAATTATTAAATTACTATCAAGATTGGGAGATCATAAAATATAATGAAGATATTGGCCAATTGCATAAAACAGATATTCATGGTAACCGAATAAAATTAAGGTTTGCTACACTTTTGGCGAGAAAACGATAAATATTACAGGATGAAATCCTGTAATATTAGCGCTTAGATTGTGAGCCTACGTATTGTTAACCCATGCTTAGTTGTTCACCAACAACAAACCATGTTTTACGAGAATTTAATAAATCTTGCGCTGACATCGGTTTTTTACCTGCAGGTTGTAGAAGTGTTATATTCAATGCATTTTGGCTAGTTGCAATACAAATACCATTTTTATCTGCTTTTAAAATAGTGCCTGCGGGTTGTTCTGTGTCAATTTCAACAACAGCGGCTTGCCATACCTTAATCGGCTCACCATTAATGTCAAAATAGCTAACTGGCCATGGGTTAAAAGCGCGAATACAACGTTCAAGTTGCTTAGCAGGTAAACTCCAATCAAGTTTTGCCTCCTGTTTTGAAAGTTTTTCGGCATAGGTTGCTTGTGATGAATCTTGCCTTTCTGGTTGGATTCTTCCTTCGCCGATTAAGGCTAATGTATCAAGTAGCGCTTGTGGTCCTAATTGGGCTAGTTTTTCATACAGTGATGCGCTGGTGTCGGTATGCTCAATTGGGCAAGAAAGTTTATATAACATATCACCCGTATCAAGCCCTGCGTCCATCTGCATGATAGTAACACCTGTAACTTGATCGCCAGCCCAGCAAGCACGTTGAATAGGTGCTGCACCACGCCAACGTGGTAGTAATGAACCATGCACATTCAAACAGCCTAATTTAGGCATATCAAGTACAGATTGTGGTAAAATCAGCCCGTAAGCAACAACAATCATAATATCAGCATTTAATTTTTCAATAATTTTTTGATTTTCTTCATTTTTAAGCGTTACTGGTTGATAAACAGTAATATCATGCTCAACAGCCAATTGCTTAACAGGGCTTGCTGTTAACTTATTACCACGACCAGCAGGTCGATCGGGTTGAGTAAAAACAGCAATCACATTATGATGAGACTCAATTAGCGCCTTTAGATGAGTCGCGGCAAAATCAGGTGTGCCAGCAAAAATAATATTTAATGGTTTAGTTATATGTGGCATTAGCGTTATATCCATAATTAAAAGATAATAGAAATTATACCCCAAATTTTAGCAAGAATCTTTAATCAGCAAGGAGTGATATTTATTTGTATGCTTTCGGGTGTGCTATGCTTGCTCCGCTGGTGGTTTATTCTGATGCCAAATAACAACCGTCCACAGCCGATTGGGGGGGTTAAAAATGGGATATTTGGCGCTTAAAAATCATTCAGAAAATCCATTGATTTTATTGAAGTTTTTATTTTTTTCTGGATTAAAACATGAAATGTAATTTTAAACCCAGTGAAGTGAAGGCAATAGAAAGGTAATTTATACTAGCTACGTCGCATCACCACAATTTGGTGATTGTTATGCATTATAATCATTTTTCTAGGAAGAAACGATACTCGATTTTCATATTATTACAAGCTGAAAAGAATAAAAAGAGATAGATCAATGACTCAATGAGCATTTTTTGACAATAGATTGGGAGATAAAAAAGAAATTCGAAACATAATTAATGTAAATACCCCAAACTTAGTACACAACTCACGTAGAAAATCATGCTGCTTGTTTTAGTGTTTTATACTCAATCGGTGTCATGTTATTTAATGCCTCATGCGGTCTTTCGGTGTTATAAATGGTTAGCCATTCTTCGGTTACCTTTCTTGCTTGTTCTAGATTATTAAATAGATATAAATCGAGTACTTCAGTACGATAGGTACGATTAAATCGTTCAATATAGCCATTTTGATAAGGGCTACTGGGCTGGATATAATCAATAGTTATACCATGTAATTTAGCCCAGTTGGTAAAGGTTTTTCCTGTAAATTCTGGCCCATTATCGACCCGTATTTTTAATGGATACCCATGATATTCGGCCTGTTTATCTAAGTAACGTGCTGATAAGCTTACTGTAATATCAATACCTAACGCCTCACGATTAAAGTCATCGATGACATTGAATGTCCTAAAGCGACGTTGATTACGACTACTGTCACTCATAAAATCCATTGACCAGCATTCACCTTGTTTATTGGGGACTAATAACCTTTCCGGACATCGTGGAGGAATGCGTTTTTTACGCTTTACCCTGAGATTAAGCTTTAATTCACAATACACCCGATATACCCGTTTATGATTCCATTGATAGCCGAGCTTTCTGATACGATTAAAACACTTAGGAAAGCCCCAGCGTAAATGCCGGTCTGTGATAGCATTCAACACCGAAATAATCACGGAATCATCCTGTAACTTAGATTGATAATAGTAAGCACAACGGCTTAAACCAACAATGGCACAACTCATCGTAATAGTGACTGAATGATTTTTTTGTAGTTGCTGTGCCCACGTTTTACGTGCCCCAGTTGGCACTAAAGCTTTTTTATGATTTCTTCCTGAAGCTGAGATTTTAAGCTCAGTTCGGCAAACATCTGCTTAAGCTTGCGGTTTTCCGCTTCGAGTTCTTTTAGACGTTTGATATCCGAAGTTTCCATACCGCCATATTTTTCTCGCCATTTATAGAAAGTTGAATTGCCCATACCATATTTACGGCACAGCTCTTTAACGGGAATACCCGCTTCAGCTTCTTTTAAAATAGCTACGATTTGATGTTCAGTCATTTTTTCATCATTAAATCCCCTTTTCTTTTATCATAGAGAATTTTCTACTTTTTTGCTGTACTATTTTAGGGGGTAGTTACAATAAAGAAAATACCATATTTATTGAACCCACGCCCAAGAGAAAACGGCATAAGTTTAAAAGCCAGTCTTTTTTTATTTTAAGGCGTTAAGGCGAATTGCACTTCATGGTGCAGCCTAGAAAAATAAAATCAATGGTTTTTCTGACTGTTTTTTAGTGCAAATGCCTTGTTTTCAACTGGCCAACCTATTAGCCTTGCTCTGCAAGCGTTGCTTGAACAATCCGCAATGCATCAAAAGTTTCTTTAACATCGTGTACACGAATAATTTGGGCTCCTTTCATGGCTGCAATTACGGCACATGAAACACTGCCGAGAGTACGTTCTTGTGGCGGTACATTTAATACTTGCCCAATCATCGATTTTCGAGACATGCCAACCAATAAGGGTAAGTTGAAATGATGGAACTTTTCAAGCATTGCTAATAGGCGGTAATTATGGGCTAGCGTTTTGCCAAATCCAAAACCAGGATCGAGTATGATTTTTTCTCGAGCAATACCGGCATTTAAGCAACGATCTATATGCTTTGCAAAAAATAGGTCGACTTCTTGATATATGTCTTGCTGGTAGTGTGGTGCATTTTGCATGGTTTTAGGATCGCCTTGCATGTGCATAATGCAAACAGGTAACCCTGTTTGTGCAGCGGCTTCAATAGCGCCAGGCTCTGTAAGGGCTCGAATATCATTGATTAGGTGAGCGCCTGCTTTAGCAGATTCTGTCATGACTTGTGGTTTTGAGGTATCAACCGATATCCAGACATCAAAATAACGAGCAATTTTTTCAACGAGTGGGATAACACGGTTAAGCTCTTCATCAACGGAAACCTCGGTTGCACCTGGGCGTGTTGATTCGCCACCTACGTCAATAAATGTTGCTCCAGCTTGAATCATGCTATCAACCCGGCGCATGGCATCATCAAGATTGTTATAAGTCCCACCGTCAGAAAACGAGTCTGGCGTCATATTTATAATGCCCATAACTTGTGGGAATGAAAGATCCATCACTTGATTTTTAAAATGTATTTCCATGATTAAAAGCCTTATAGGGTTAGTGTTAATAATGCAATAATTTAAATGGCATTGAGACTTATCAACTAGGTTGAGTTAAATTTTTAGCTTGCTTGTTGTTTTATTCAGGTAAATTTACTTATCATCTATTTTTATTTTACCGATAAAAAACGCGCCGTAGCGCGTTATATTTTATTTGAGCTTATTAACCTTTTGATTGAGGCGGTATGTCGCTTCCTTCATTGGGTATTTTGCTTGCTGCATGTTCGTCACTTTCAGTCCAATCATCAGGCGCTGTAATCGGGCGACGAGCAATTAAATCTGCAACTTGTTTTGCTCCAATGGTTTCATACTTCATTAGCGCATCTTTCATTGCATGAAGGATATCGATATTGTCAGTTAATATTTGACGAGCTCGTTGATAATTACGATCGATAATGGCTTTGACTTCTTCGTCGATAATTCTCGCTGTTTCGTCAGAAATATCTTTAGGTCGGCCGTATGAATTATCATCATTTTCGTAAAATAATGGGCCTAAGCGTTCAGAAAACCCCCATTGTGTTACCATTGCTCGTGCATATTGTGTGGCAACTTTTATATCATTTGAGGCACCAGTAGAAATTTTATTGGCACCGTAGATGAGTTCTTCTGCAAGTCGTCCTCCATAAAGAGTTGCAATATCGCCTTCCAGTTTTTCGCGACTTTCACTAACTCGATCGCCTTCAGGTAAGAAAAAGGTTACACCCAGTGCGCGCCCACGTGGAATAATGGTGACTTTATGGATAGGATCATGATCAGGCATTAAGTAGCCAATAATGGCATGTCCTGCTTCATGATAAGCGGTTGAAATAAGTTGCTCTTGAGTCATGGTTAATGAACGTCTTTCCGTGCC
Organism: Gilliamella sp. WF3-4; assembly: GCF_001690275.1. Lineage (GTDB taxonomy): Bacteria > Pseudomonadota > Gammaproteobacteria > Enterobacterales > Orbaceae > Gilliamella > Gilliamella apicola_C. The sequence goes on from NZ_LZGW01000038.1 coordinate 67,286, forward strand.
CATGTTAATCTTATCTTTAGCTTCTTCAAATTCATCCATTGTGACCACACGCTTATTGCGACGCGCAGCAAATAAAGCCGCTTCATTGACTAAATTCGCTAATTCTGCACCAGAATAACCCGGCGTTCCACGCGCTAGTACCGATAAATCAACATCAGATCCTAGAGGCACTTTACGCACATGCACTGCAAGAATTTGTTCTCGGCCTTTCATATCTGGTAAGCCAATTTGTACTTGGCGGTCAAAACGACCTGGACGGAGTAAGGCTGGATCTAAAATATCGGCTCGGTTGGTTGCTGCAATGATAATGATGCCACTATTGGCTTCAAAACCATCCATTTCAACTAGCATTTGGTTTAATGTTTGTTCACGTTCATCATGCCCGCCCATTGAACCTGCACCACGTTTTCGGCCTACAGCGTCAATTTCGTCAATAAAGATGATACAAGGCGCATGTTTGCGAGCTTGTTCAAATAGATCTCGGACACGTGATGCCCCCACACCAACAAACATTTCAACAAAGTCTGAACCTGACATGCTGAAAAAAGGCACCTTGGCTTCGCCAGCGATTGCTTTTGCTAGTAATGTTTTACCTGTACCTGGAGGTCCAACCATTAAAATACCTTTTGGAATTCGTCCACCTAGTTTTTGGTATTTACCTGGATCTCGTAAAAAATCGACCACTTCAGTGACTTCCTGTTTTGCCTCTTCACTGCCCGCAACGTCGATAAATTTGGTCTTAACTTGGTCTGGTGTTAGCATTTTGGCTTTGCTTTTGCCAACTGACATTGGGCCACCTCTACCACCACCTTGCATTTGGCGCATCATAAAGAGCCAGAACCCAATAAGTAAAATGATAGGGAACCAAGAAATAAATATGCTCATTATTAAACTTGGTCTTTCATCAGGTGCACCATAGACAGGTACTTTGTTGGCTAACAAGTCATCCATTAGTTTTTCATCTAAATACGGGATGTAAGTAACGTAGTTGCCTTTATTTTTGGTTGTGGCAATAATTTCACGTCCTTTAATATGCACTTCTTGGAGATTACCAGCTGTGATATCGGAATTAAATTGGGTATAATTGACTTGAGGCCCGCTATTAGATATTGAACTGAATTGATTAAATACAGTAATCAATACTACAGCAATAACTCCCCAGATCAGTAAATTCTTTACCATGTCGTTCAAAAGAAAAACCTCTCATAAAAATTAACAGTTACGACTAAATTTAACGAAGTATGGTACTACAAAATTATACAACTGGCTACTTCATCCCCATTGCAACAATATAAACTTCTCGAGACCTAGCTCGCGAAGCCTCTGGCTTACGAATTTTGACTGTTTTAAACATCAAACGTACTTGTTTTAGGTATTCTTCAAATCCTTCACCTTGAAACACTTTGACAATAAAATTACCATTAGGCGCAAGCACATCTCTACACATCTCTAATGCAAGCTCTACTAAATACATGGCTCTGGGGATGTCAACAGCGGGTTGCCCGCTCATATTTGGCGCCATATCTGACATGACAACCTGAACTTTTTCTTCACCAACTCGTTCGAGCAACGCTTTTAGAACGGCTTCGTCCCGAAAATCACCTTGCAAAAAGTCAACACCTACAATGGGATCCATTGGTAACAAATCACAAGCAATAATGCGACCTTTGTTACCTATAAGTGATGCAACATATTGTGACCAACCACCAGGAGCTGCACCTAAATCAACAACGGTAATACCTGGTTTGAATAATTTGTCACTTTTTTGTATTTCTTCAAGTTTAAACCACGCTCGAGATCGTAGCCCTTTTTTTTGCGCTTGTTGTACAAAGCGATCATTAAAATGCTCATTGAGCCAACGTGTTGAGCTTGCAGAGCGTTTTTTGTTACTCACTGCGAATAAATCCTTAATCTAAAGAGGTCACTTTATTGATTACAAATATATATAAGGGTAGAATAACAAAATTGCAACTTAATATGATAAAAAATTTAATGAATTTATCGAATAAACAAAAACAGTACTTAAAAGGCGAAGCCCATCATTTAAAACCTATTGTCATGATTGGTGCTAACGGGTTTACCGAAGGTGTACTTGCCGAAATTGACAATGCCTTAAATTTCCATGAATTAATTAAAATTAAGGTTTCTGCTGAAGATCGTGAAACTAAAAAGCTTATTTGCGATGCCATTATTCGTGAAACCAAGGCTTTGCCAGTGCAATTGGTGGGTTCTAATTTTACTATTTTTAGACCAAGTGAAGATAAGAAAATCACTTTACCTAAATAAATACGACAACAGGGCTATCAGCCCTGTTTGTTATTTATAATGTATTGAAGATTAGATATATTCCACTTTAATAATATCAAATTCCACATCACCACCTGGCGTTTTAATTTGTACTGTATCGCCATCTTCTTTGCCGATTAAACCTCTAGCAATCGGTGAATTGACTGAAATAAGATTTTGCCTGTAATCTGCCTCATCATCACCTACGATACGATAGGTTGTTTCTTCGTCTGTTTCTACATTGATAACGGTTACTGTTGCACCAAAAATAATACGCCCAGTATTTTTTACTTTAGTTATGTCAATAATTTGTGCTTGTGAAAGTTTGCCTTCAATTTCTTGAATACGGCCTTCACAAAAGCCCTGCTGTTCTCTTGCGGCATGGTATTCAGCATTTTCTTTTAAATCGCCGTGAGCTCTTGCTTCAGCTATGGCTGCTGTTATTTGTGGTCTTTTGACATTTTTGAGCTCTTCAAGTTCGGCTCGTAATAATTCAGCTCCCTTAACCGTCATTGGGATTTGTTTCATCTAGGTATCTCCCGTTTTTACTTATAGTAAATAAAAATAACTCTCCCTTATCTTAATCAAAGAAGGGGAAAGTGAGTTGTTCAGTTATTATTTAAAAACATATAATGAAAGTTTATATCTTAACTGTAAAACCAACTTAACCACAAATCATTTATACGCAATGAGGTGCTATTTTGGTTAAAATCAGTTATCGTAATGCAATTATTCATAGTTCATTATAACAATTAAATTTATTTATGCGACGATTACGATTTTATATCATCATTTTTCTATTCATTTTTTGGCTTTTAGTTTTGTTGTCTTATTTTGTTGTGCAAACCTCTTTTGGCGCTAAAGTAGTTAGTCAGCAATTATCTAGATTAAGTTCTTATACAATTTCAATCGGCAACGTTCATCATTCGTTTTCAAATTTCTATGAATTGGCTTTTGATGAAGTTGTGGTGAGCGATAATAAGCAAGAATTTATTCATATTCCTAAATTAGTGATAGGATTGGATAAAAGCAATCTTTGGCAATTATCCCACTTTAATTATATTACCATTATTAACGGTGTGGTTGCTGATACTCACTTTGGCCACTATGCCTTTTCAAGCAATACGCTAAAATTTGTTAATTCAAACGTTGATGTACTGGTCAATAATGGAAAAGACAAACTTTCATTCAATAAAATTAATGGGGGCATTCAACCTTTTATTTCATCGGGAGCAGGTCAGTATCAATTTGATTTTTCTTCACAAGATGTTTTAGTGAATCAAATTCCAATAAAATCACTACTTATTCAAGGGTTCCATCGCGATGGTGTTACAACGATTACTAATTTAGGTGGAAATATTCATAATGGCTTTTTTGTGAGTAAATTAAAAGTACTTGCTGATAATAGTTTGAATATTGATCAATTAAAGTTACATAATATCAATTTTCAATCAACAGATGACGTGTTTTGGAGCAACTATTCCCATATTTTGCCAAAATTAACTATTAAGCAATTATCAATACTTGAAAGTAGTATACAATTGCCTCATTTTTTAATTGAGAAAGGCAATATTGAAGCAACCAATCTTTGTTATGATGATAAATGGCGTTTTGAGCAAAGTTCTTTTACTTTTAATGCTGATAATGTTGTTTTACATGAGCAGTCATTTTCGTCGGTATTGGTTCAATTATCATCCGATAATCAAGCAGTGACGATTCAAAAAGCGTTAGCGAAATGGAATAAAGGCAGTATAAATTTTTCTGGAAAATGGAAAGATAATGACCTACAGCTAGAGAAATTAACATTAGCCGATATCAATTATGACGTTCCTGAAAAATTTGAGCTACCCGTGTTACCCGATATTTTTAAGCATATTATAGTTGATAAGCTTGATATTTTACAAAGTTTAATAATTAGAAAATACAGTGATTTCCCGTTTAGCCTATATAATTTTCAAGCTTCAGGTTCAAATGTTGTTTTAGCTGAAAATCAAAAATTAGGCATATTTTCAGGCACTGTGTTTTTTAAATCAGAAAAAGGTTCGTTCAATAAAATTGATATTCGTTATCCAGATCTGGTTCTAAAATTTGATTCTCAACATCATGCTTTATTAACTTTTGGCTCTTTAGTTGATAGTGGCATGATCGAATCCCAAGTGGATATTGATCTGTTGCAAAATGAACCGTTATCTTTGAAATTTAATGCATATAATATCACCAGTTCGTTGTTAGAAGACTGGAAATTGGTAAAGCAACCTCCAACAGCGATAAATTATTCAGCTAATTTACATGGACAATTTCGACCATTTAGCTTTGCAGGGGTGTTTTCGACAAACGAGGGAAATGATTATATTATCAATCTTGAGCATTGATTTTTATAAAAGCATCGTTATATAACTGGTTAAGATGTATAAGATGCGCTTTCTATGTGTGTTTGAGTGTGAAAGCTCAACAATTAGTATGATATGAGGGTGTTATTTTGCTTGTAAGATTAGATAAATGGCTTTGGGCTGCAAGATTTTATAAGTCTCGCTCATTAGCTCGAGAAATGGTTGAAGGTGGTAAGGTACATTATAATGGTCAGCGCTCTAAACCAAGTAAAATTGTTGAAGTTGGGGCCATTTTAACGCTTCGCCAGGGTTTGGATCAAAAAACAATTCAAATTTTAGCTATTAGCGAGCAACGAAAAACTGCTACTGAAGCTCAACAACTTTATCTAGAAACTGCCGATAGTATTGTTAAACGAGAAGCAATGGCACAAGCACGTAAACTCAATGCATTGACAATGCCGCATCCCGATAGAAGACCTGATAAAAAGGAGCGGCGCGATTTGATTAAATTTAAATACAATAGGCAACAAGGTGACAACAATTAATATGGATACTTTAAATCGTTTTTTATTTGATAATCATCCGATTCGTGGTGAAATTACCCGTCTTGAGCAGACGTATGAAGCGATTTTAGATAATCATTCATACCCAATTGCGGTACAAAAATTACTTGGTGAATTGTTGGTTGTAACCAGTTTATTAACCGCAACACTAAAATTTGAAGGTGATATTGCTGTGCAGTTGCAGGGGGATGGCGCTTTATCTTTAGCGGTAGTGAATGGTAATGATCAACAACAGTTACGTGGTGTTGCTCGAGTTAACGGCGAGATCGCTGATAATGCGACGCTTAAAGATATGGTAGGTAATGGTTATGTTGTTATCACTATCACACCAAAACACGGTGAGCGTTATCAAGGAATTGTCGGCTTAGAAAAAGATACGCTTATTGGTTGTATCGAAAACTATTTTATGCAATCGGAACAACTGCCAACGCGCTTATTTGTCAAAACGGGAGCGTATAATAATAAGCCAATGGCAGCAGGCATTTTATTGCAAGTTTTGCCCGCTCATGAAAACACCTATGAATCATTTGAGCATCTTAGTGCATTAACTGAGACAATGACTAGCGATGAGCTGTTTCAGCTTCCTACTGATGAGATTTTATACCGCCTATATAATCAAGAAGACGTACGCCTTTTTGAAACACAGGATATTATTTTTAAGTGCGGATGTTCACGCCAACGTTGCGAGAATAGCTTAATGACCTTACCAAATAATGAAGTTGATGAAATTCTAGCTGAACAGGGCGGTAAAATTGATATTCATTGTGATTATTGCGGAAAGCATTATTTATTTGATTCAATCGATATTGCCGAAATGAGAAGCAAACATAACTTTAGTTATCATTGATATTGCAGATAAAAAGAACCACTAAAACTTATAAAGTTTTAGTGGCAAAGTGAAATATAGGGAAATTAAACCCGCATTTAGTCTATCAGAATTGGCAAAAGATACCAATTTTTTTAACAGTTTCATGTAATTTTTTATTAAAGACACTGATAAACCTGCTTTTCATTAATAAAAATTTAGAATAAAGAACATATTTGATCTAAATTTTTGTCTAACTAACATATATTATCTATATAGATATCTTCAACAAGAGCGTGTTGATTACTGATCTTCCATTTAATATTAAAATGGTAAAGCGTCAGTCCATAGGTTTGTTCATTAATTTTTTTTTGTTTGTAGGCAGGCCTTGGATCTTGAGAAATAACTTGGGTAATGAGCTCAGTGAGCTGAGGATAATCCTGTTTTTGTAAATCTAAAATTAATTGTGCTTTTTGTGAAAATGTAACAGTTAGCTTTTCTTCTGGTGTAGATTGTGCGTATCCTGCAAATGCATCTGAATGGCTGTCACAATAAGGAATATAAGGCTTGATATCAATAATTGGTGTGCCATCGACTAAATCTAGGCTACCTAGTTTTAAAATGACCTGTTTATTTTCAACAAGGATGTCTTTTAATTCAACAGCAGAAAGCCCTATATGGTTAGGTCTAAATGGTGAACGTGTCGCAAATACTCCCATTGTTTTATTGCCGCCTAAACGCGGAGGGCGTACGGTTAATCTCCATTTTTCAGGAGCAATATGGTGAAATAGGAATAATAGCCATAAATGTGAAAACTGTTCCAGCCCTTTAACACTGACGGGATCATTGTAAGGCGCTAATAAGTAAAGCTCGCCTTGTCCTGCGTTAACTAAATTAGGTTGTCTTGGCACAGCAAATTTTTCACTATAAGGGGAACGGATTATGCCGATTGGCTTTATTTGATATGTCATTGTTTATTGATTTATAGAAAATTTTTAAGTGGATTGGTTTATGTTCTTTATGCTAATCGTTTTCATGCTAATAGCTTTTATGCTAATAGCTTTCCGCCGATAACAGAAGCCGGCGGAATTGATAGTAATAAGTATTTATTGTAAGTTATTACCAACCGCGAATAGCGCCACCATTAAAGATTTGGTTAGCTTTTTCTGCCACTGCGTCAGTTTGGTATGCTTTAACAAAGTTTTTTATGCTTTCATTCTCTTTGTCAGCTTCACGAGAAACAATAATGTTAACATAAGGGGATTCTTTATCTTCTACAAAAATACCATCTTTACTTGGTGTTAAGTTGGCTTGCCCTGCAAAGGCGTTATTGATAATTGCAAGATCAACTTGAGCATCATCTAATGAACGTGGCAACATTGGTGCTTCAAGTTCAACGATCTTATAGTTGTAAGGATTGCTAGTGATATCAAGTACAGTAGGCAATAAACCTTTAGATTTATCAACTGTAATCATGCCTTCATGTTGTAATAATAATAACGCTCGTCCTAAGTTGGTTGGGTCATTAGGAATGGCAATAGTTGAATTAGCTGGAATAAAGAAGGTTTCACCGCGTGGTGATGTCACTTTTACACCTTCACCTGTTTCTGTTGATTCTTCAATCGGTTTTAATTTGCGAGAATAGCTTGAAATTGGATAAACAAATGAGTTTCCAACAACAGCTAATTTATAGCCACGTTCTTTTATTTGCTCATCTAAATAAGGCTTATGTTGGAACGCGTTTACTTCAATTAAGCCATCATTTAATGCTTGGTTTGGTGTAACGTAATCGTTAAAAATAACTAGTTCAACGTCTAAATTATAAAGATCTTTTGCTTGTTGTTTAGCTACTTCGGCAACCTCTTGTTCAGGACCAGAAATCACTCCTACTTTGATAGAACTTACTTTAGCAGGCTCTGCTGATTTGTTATCTGTTGTAGCTGGTTGTTTATTATTATCACAGCCAGTTAAAAAAAATGCACTTACCAATGTGCTAATAAGTACTAGCTTTTTAATAGACATATATTTCTCCCAAAATTAATGATGTGTAACTCGTTTAACAATCCTATTGCCAATAAATTGAATAATAAAGACAATAATAATTAATATAACCAAAACAGTATTCATTATAGCAGGCTTGTAGCCGTTGTAACCATATTGAATAGCTAGTTGTCCAAGACCTCCAGCGCCAACGGCTCCGGCCATCGCAATGTATCCTGTCAAAGTAATTAAGGTAATCGTCATGCTATTAACAATTACAGGTAATGATTCAGGTAATAAAACCTTATATATAATTTGAAATGGTGTTGCTCCCATTGAGCGAGCCGCCTCAATTAACCCTTTAGGTACATCTAACAATGCATTTTCAATCATGCGTGCAATTAATGGCGATACACCAATACTTAACGGTACTACAGCTGCTTGTTTACCTATAAAGGTTCCCATTAACAACGTGGTAAAAGGAATAATCCATACAATTAGTATAATGAACGGAATAGAACGAAATATATTAGTAATAAATGAAATAGCACTATTAGTTATATAGCAATCTAAGATCTGCCCTTTGCGTGTTGTATAAAGCAATATTCCAATAGGTAATCCAATCACTGTTCCCCAAAAACCCGATAGAAAGATCATATAAAGGGTTTCATCAGTGGCTTGTGCCATTTTCAATAGCATAGCTTGATTAAAACCATTGTATGATGAACAAAAAGCAACAAAGTCACCCCAAAAGCTGTATTGGGATAAATAATGAAATAGTGATTCGAAAGGTTTAAAGGAAGGAATAAAATCAAACATAGCCGAGAACCTCTACTTGGGTATTATTTTTTATTAAAAATTGAATTGCTGGTGCCATACTTTTCGGGTTCCCTTTCATTTCTGCTAGCATTAAGCCAAATTTAACCCCCCCTGCATAATCCATTTGTGCACTAATAATATTACTATCAATTTCAAATTCTTTAGCAATTTGCGATAACAAGGGGGAGTCGACAGAAACTCCCGTAAACTCTAAACGTACTAAAGGATTGAGCCCTTCTTTTGGCTCAGGTGATAGCCTTGTTAAATAATCATCAGGGATATTAAGATGCAAGGTTGATTGAATAAATTGTCGTGCAATATCTGTTTTTGCATGTGAGAACATTTCACCTACCGATGATTGTTCAACCAATTCTCCATTGCTGATCACTGCTACTTGATCACAAATTTGTTTTACTACATCCATTTCATGTGTGATTAATAAAATGGTTAGTCCTAATTTTTGGTTGATATCTTTTAATAATGCCAAAATTGAACGAGTGGTTTCAGGATCAAGGGCACTTGTTGCTTCATCGCATAATAAAACTTTGGGCTCACTTGCTAAAGCTCGGGCAATGGCAACACGTTGTTTTTGACCGCCAGACAAATTGGAAGGATAAGCATCGGCTTTTTCAGCTAAGCCAACTAATTCAATTAATTCATTAACCTTTTGCTTGATTTTTGATTTTGGGGTTTGGCTTAATTCAAGAGGAAATGCAATATTATCAAATACTGTCCGTGAAGAAAGTAAGTTGAAGTGTTGAAAAATCATGCTTATCTTTTGACGTATTTTGATTAACTTTCTATTTGATAGATGTGTTATTTCTTGATTATCAAAAAAAATTTTACCACTAGTCGGTTTTTCTAGAAGATTAACACAACGAATAAGTGTGCTTTTTCCTGCCCCTGATTTACCGATAACACCATAAATTTTTCCTTGAGGAACATGTATTGTAATGTCTTTTAATGCATGAATTGGCGTTTTATTATGTTCGAATATTTTCGAAATATGTTGTAACTGTATCATAATATATAAAAATAAAATGTGAATAGGCGAATATTAAGACGTCTAGACATCTAAGTCAATCGATAATATGCTATGCGAAGTAGAGCAATACCTAAATTAAAAGGAAAAGAGTCAATATGAAACCAGCTATTTTTTTAGATCGAGATGGTACTATTAATGTAGATTATAATTATGTGCATACCATTGATAAATTTCATTTCATTGATGGTGTTATTGATGCGATGCAAGAGCTCAAGAAAATGGGTTTTTTGTTAGTCATCACAACAAACCAATCAGGTATTGCCCGAAACATATTTACTGAAGAACAATTTCACACGTTGACAGAATGGATGGATTGGTCACTACAAGATCGCGGTGTTGATTTAGATGGTGTGTATTATTGCCCTCATGATCCGTTAATTGATAACTGTGAATGTCGCAAACCAAGTCCCGGTATGATTCAAACAGCAGCCAAAGAACTAAAAATTGATATTGCTAATTCCTATATGGTTGGGGATAGAGTGTCTGATTTATTGTCGGGTAAAAAAGCGGGTGTTAAAAAAACCGTATTAGTAAAAACGGGTGATACCATAACAGAAGAAGCATTAGAACAAGCTGATTGGGTTATTGATAGTTTGGCTGATCTGCCAAAAAGAATAAAAAACCAATCTTGATTGTGGTTTTAACTAATACAGTGTTTAGATTAAACGCTGTATTAAAGTGATACTTTTAAGTCTTAGTGAGGCAATGGTTAATCCAATAAAACAGGCACTAATAAAAGTAACAACAGTTATACCTAGCTGATTTATAGAAAAAGAATAGCTGCCAAATATAAAAATAAGCAAAGTAATAAGTACTATTAAGCTCCAATATGGAAAATCAACTTTATCCTGTTTAGATGTTACAATTGGTAAATAATAAATAGTCCCACCAAACTCATACCGATTAATGAACTACCATGTTGTAATAATTTATAAATTGGAATTTCCATTTTCCCTATATTAACAGTATCTTGTAATAAACTGAAAGTTGAACAAAGCACCCCCCCCAATGCTGACAGCAATATTTATTCCAGTTGAAAGTTAAATAATTAGCAAATCGCCTATAAAAGAAATTAGGTAAATTTTTAATTAAAGTATTTCGGACAATAAAATGAAAAATATAAGTCATAACTAGGGTCATTGATAAATCAAATAAAAATATACCAGCTAGACTATGACTTAAAGTGCTTTTTACCTCCATTCTTAAGAAGTATTCAAAATCGGGCGCCATACTATCAATAATTAAAGTCGTCATAGAAAATAGGTGGGGTTTCTTATATAGAGGTAATATGATAGCAGGATGAGCGAATGTAAAAGGCATTTTTTATTCTAAGTTAATAAAGTGTTTTAATTTGAAGTTATTTTGTCTGTTATAAAAAATATAATTAACTAGCAAAGATATTAAAATTTGCATTTACAATAACTAACTTTAGTTTGTTTTTAGCTCATCTTGAATAAAAAAAACGCAAACAAGAATAAAATGCACAATAACCCCTTGCGCGAATTTTTAAAGTCCCTATAATGCGCATCCACTGACACGGCGTCAGCGAAAAGCTGGGGCGAGTTAGTGAAAAATTAAGATCAAAAATTTTGAAAAAAGATCTTGACGAATAAAAAAGGTTAGCGTAGTATACGCAACCCTTGAGACAGCGAAGTAAATTAACAAAAAGTTGATTGATTTAAAAAAGCTGTTAGCTCTTTAAAAATAAGAAACAGACAATCTGTGTGGGCACTTGCGAGACAAAAGATTAAAGTCTACGGACTAAAAAATTAAGTCTTGATAAGTGACACTGAAGATTCATTTGAATATGTCAGAGACAGTTATTGAGCATCAAACTTTAAATTGAAGAGTTTGATCATGGCTCAGATTGAACGCTGGCGGCAGGCTTAACACATGCAAGTCGAACGGTAACATGAGTGCTTGCACTTGATGACGAGTGGCGGACGGGTGAGTAAGGTATGGGGATCTGCCGAATGGAAGGGGACAACAGTTGGAAACGACTGCTAATACCGTATAAAGTTGAGAGACCAAAGCATGGGACCTTCGGGCCATGCGCCATTTGATGAACCCATATGGGATTAGCTAGTAGGTGGGGTAAGGGCTCACCTAGGCGACGATCTCTAGCTGGTCTGAGAGGATGGCCAGCCACACTGGAACTGAGACACGGTCCAGACTCCTACGGGAGGCAGCAGTGGGGAATATTGCACAATGGGGGGAACCCTGAT
>NZ_LZGW01000039.1 GCF_001690275.1 Gilliamella sp. WF3-4
GCCAAGGGAAACAGAATCATATAGATAAACACACTGGAAATACTGAAAGATTAACTTTTAAAAATCGAATCGTATACCTAAACGTATACCTAAAACAAAAAGTGACCCCAATATTAGGTATTTTAATCTTGCCGAATTGAAAGGTTAAAAAAAATTGGTTTTAGAATTTTGACGGTGTAAAAATTTATCTAGGTGAGCGGTATCCGTTAATTATGTTTTAGATTTTTTATACCTCCCCCCCATAAAAATAAAATTTTATAAAAAAGTGTTCACGGTGTTCACTACTTGCTTGAAGCCTTATTCTAAAAGGGTTTGAGCGGTGAACACTTAATGATTTACTATTCACAAGTGTACACTTTAGGTATTCACTCAATAAAAAACCGCCAATTAGGGCGGTCTTATTTTAGTGACTCAATTTGAGCTACTAGTTAGGATCTTCGGCTTTAGGTAGCCAATCTTGACTAGTGTTAATATTAAGCTCTACGTTGGTTCTCATCCCTTTATTTGCTCTTTTACGCATGTAGTCTTTACCGTTTTCTTTCATTGCATAATTAAGTGATGTGCCAAATTGCGTTAGTGATAGCGGATTGTTTAAACCTGTATTGCGAATGTATTCAATATAAGCATGGTATAAATATTTTCGGGGGTTAAAGGGCATTATTCCCATATTGCCAATAAACATACCATTGGGGTAATCAAGCGCATCAAGATAACTACAAAAATCCACTAAATGATCGGATTCGCGTTTAATCGCCGTCGCTTCGTCTGATTGTTGTTGCTGGTGTAGTCTATCTTTAGCTTCTGTTGGGCTGGTAAACTCATTTAATAGCAACCTCACAATTGAGGGTAGCTCTTGCTCTATTTTGCTGACCAAGTCTAAGTCTCTTTCTTTTTCTGGTATCACCTCGCCAAAGTGGAAGATAACTCTACGTCGTGATATGCCACCATTTCGTTCGTTAAATCTCATTGCCTCGTTATTGATAACCAAGACTACCGCAGGGATTTTACATGAGTAAGGTTGCTTATGTTTTGGGTCTATTGCGACTTCATCACCACCAGTAATCGCTTTTAACCCTGCGCCACTGCCCATATAACGCGGTTGGTCGGGTAAGATGACTAATGAGTAGCCTACAATTAAAGCCCTGTCCCTTGCTTTTTCTAATGCGTCCATGGTGCCTATTACGGTATTGTTTTTACCTGCTAACATCGTTGCTATTTCAGCAAAAACACTTTTACCGCTACCGCCTCCGCCTGTAATCTCTAGGAATAATTGCCAGTCATGACGGTTGGCTAATATCATATATAGCGCAGCTAAGATATTTTTAGCTTTATCTTGATTGCCTGATGCTCTTTTTAGCCATTTAGCAAAATTTGGCGTGTGAGTATCGAAAGATTCCTTTTCTTTGGCAGGGTAGTAATCAATATCATTACTGACCAATAGCCAGTCTTGCTTATTGTGCGGTTTAAAGGTTTGTTTTTTTAGCTCGTATACACCATTTTTAAAGCAGATTAAATCTTTCTGAGACGTTCCCATTATTGGTAGGGACAATCTGAGCGATTCAACCGCTGAGCTAATTCTTATGGGATTAAATGGTTCGCCTGATTGAGTAAATAAATCGGCTAGGGTTCGCATTAGCATTTTATCGCTGATGGGTTGCCATGCGTTATCTTGATAGTAATAGATTTCATCTGTAGTAAGATTAATTGCAAGGTTATTGTCATAATATTGATTGAGTAGTTCGGCACGCTGACTTGATGCCATTTGTGATAGATTCATGCCTGATAAATCTTTTTGATTAGTCGGTTTAGGTAAATTGGTTACGCTATCATCAGCATGAGCTAACATTTGATTAAATGAAACTGACATTTTATCAAGCCCAAATTGTTGCCTATAATCATCCCAATCACATTTATAATCTGTATCAGGAACGGAGTAATAGCCATTTACCGCTTGAGCTGCTTCTATTGCTTTTTCTTTACCTGTATTTTTATCATGACCAATATCGTTATCACCTGCAATAATGATTTTAGCGGTCGGATTTAGTTCACGAATAGACTTAGCCACATGAATAAGATTGCCTGCGTCAATGGCGGATATAACCATAGATTGATGGCGGAATTCCGTTATTGATATTCCAGTCGCTAATCCCTCGCAGATAATAATTTCATTATGTGTGAGCAAATTTGCGTACACCTCGGCAGGTGTGCTCATTTTTGAGCTGACCAAGGTGAATGCCCCTTTTTTATTGGAACCTTTCATTAAGTGCTTACGACCATCTACTTCAATAAATTGGCCACCTGTGTATTCATTATGAAGATTTAGCATAGGCACAAAAATACGCCCGTTATCTAACAAGGGTAAGTCAAAGGTTAATCCTTTCTTGGTCAGGTATTCCGATTGCCCTAATGTTGCTTTAAATAGCAAATACTCAACCTTTTTACATACGGGATTATCTGGTATGTTATCGTTATGCAATTGTTCGGAATCTATTTTCCTAAATACGAGATTTTCCCGTATTTTGTTATTCTGATTAGGCAGATTTAAACACTCCACTACTCTACTCGATGCTTCTTTAGCATCACATTGGCAATAGTTTTTGATAAGCTCTAAGCCGTCACCACTACCGCACTGGTTACAGATGTAAGTACCTCTACCATTTTGGTTATCAAATCTAAATCTATCCTTACCGCCACAGACAGGGCAAGGGCAATGCTTGCCATTACCCACTTCAATACCTAATGATTGAAAGATATAATCCCATTTACCTATAGCTTGGGTTGTAATTTCATTGATTTTCATCACATCCCCTTAATGAATTGTCGAGCTAGATTCAGCTTTAATATCTTCGGCTAAATCAATAAATAACGATGCAAGCATTTCTTGTCCTAATTGTGTTAGTGCCATAGGTTTATCATTGCTTTCGCTGTACATCTCTTTTAGTAGTCCATAGGTGCGATTTAAGCCATCACTTTCGCCAAAGTCTTCAATTAAACTATCTTTAAGATTCATTTTTAGCCCTAACACAATTAAATCTTTATCAATATCAATTTTGATACCGTCATGAATAAACACCTTGGCGCCACTTTTATTAATCTGCTCAATTAAAAATAAACCTGCTATTATCGCCATGGTAGAATCAACGATACTATGATGAATTGCTGTTACTTCTTGCTGATTATTCATGATTTATCCCCCTTAATTTGTGTCATGTATCGCCTAACTTCGGGTGGAAGCCGCTTAGTGACATCGGCAAGTAAGTTAGGAATTTCAGCTTTGCCAAAAGAAATCAGCGCTATATATCGGTTATTTTTGAGCCTTAATGCGGTAATAGTGCCGTCATCGTTATGGACAAAATCAAACTCTTTCATTCTTTGCCTCCTTGCGCTCGGTTTCGCTTCTAAACAGCTTTTTAGAATCGTTAATTAAGTCTGATACAGCATCAAGGGCATAGGAGCGTAATTCTTCGTTAATTGGCGCGTTTGAATCACAATCAGCCATTAAAAGCGTGGTGATAGCGTTAGCTTGTCCTAATTTTGTATTGATAGTATTTATTGCGTCCAGTGAGATATTAGCCATTGTTTTTATCCTCCATTAACCCATACTCTTGTAACTCATCAAAAGCTTGCTCTACTAAATCAACGATAACCCACAGTAAATTACTCATGTCGGCTTGTTCGATAAAAGGCTCGTCATATCCTGCGCACTTATAATTAGTGTTATCCAAAGCGATTTTAGCCACGCTCCGAACTTGAATAAGTTTTGCTTCGATGTTATTTATTATTTGAGAGTTATTATTGCCCATACTGATAACCTCCAAAGCTTCTAGCTTGTTCAATAACTGGATATAAGCGAATTCTGGCAATAAAGATAAGTGAGGGTTTGCCTAGGCTTTTGCGTGCTTGTTGTTCTGTAGGCGCTAATGCCTCAAATACTTTGGCCGTAGTGAGGTCGTAGAATTTAAAAAGTTTAGATTCATGATTGAATTTTTCTTTATAATTCATTTTCAACATGCTATTTACCTCCCTTATGGTTTTGTGTGGCATCAAGTAGGTTAATTTGATTTGAAGCGAAACAAGCAACATCCCTTAATTGTGCTAGCAAATAGCCAATATCTCGCATATCGCTTTTAAAGTTCTTTTCGGAATAACTCTCATTTTCACTAGCCCAAAACATCAGGTTACCAATCGCACCGATTCCATATAGAATAGATTGCTGTAGCTCTTCAAAATGATTCTCAGCTTGTAATAAATGATGTGTTGGAACATCTGCTTGATAGAGATTTAAGACAGAAATTAAATTAGATAGGTCAGGTTGCCCATTTTTAGGGCGTAGGGTATCATTACTATTAGCCATAGCATTACTCCGTTTAATGTTTGTGGTTAGATAGCTCATTGAGGCGCAAACTCTTTGGGCTATTGCTTTTATTAATACGTTAACTCCAAAAATGTCCGTACAATATATTTTATTTTGTCCGCACATGTCAACACTATTTTTACTCTTTCTTTTCGTGTATATTGTCCGTATTAATAATTTATGAATAATTAATATGGCAAACGAAACAAGTAAATCAAAACGTAAAGATATCCGCTTCCCCCATGATTTAATAGAACAAATAGACGAACAGTCCAAGAAAGAAAATACTAACTTTTCCGCTTGGGTTATTGCTACTTGTCGCGAAAAACTAGCTAAATTAGATAAGAAATAATCTTTTAAATTAATACCACTGATTGGTGGTATTTGCTTTCCCTTTCTCTTCTTTATGGACTGACAAAATCCACTTTTAAAATTCAACCCCATGCAATGAGTTTTTAGGCGCGTAGTGATATCAAGAAAATCTTCATTACTAGCCAAGAAGAATGATTTCACTTTTTGGATGGCGTTAATCCCGTCAAAATAGCAATATAAGCGATTATTTAGGGCTTGGGTATATTGCCCTATTGCTAGGGTGTTAAATGGGTGTGTAGTCATCATAATTAAGCCACCTTACCCAATAACCGAATCATGTAGCTTTGTGATAGCTTGATGAGTTCTGCTTTTCGTTTTTCATAATTCCAACCCATATCTATTAACGTGATATTGGATTTCTCAAGGTAAGCTAAGTGATTAAGCTGTTCTTCAGTAATATGGTCGCGAATATCACCCGTGAGATTATGAGCTTTTCGGTAAGCCTTTGCTGTCATGCCAAGTACAATACGATTAATCATATCAAATTCATTAGTATAGTGATGTGGCTTGGTCTCCTTGCCTAGGGATAATCGCTGTATAGTTAAAGCGTCACACATAGGACGGCTATAATCTGCGACTTTTAAACGTGCTTTTAATCGATTAAGCGCTTTCTTCTGGATTGCTGGTGCGATTTCTTTAAGGTGTTCTTCACAACGTATAAAGTACTTTCTTATTGCTCGTCCTTTCTCGTTGTTTTCAATCATCGCCAATTCTTTAGCGGTTCCAATTGTGAGAATGTAATCTGTACTTTTACGATCTCCACCTCGCTTAGTTGTCCATTTTATTTGTTGCTCATTATTTGTACTTTGATTCCTGAATTTTGATGAATCAAAGATTAAAAAATCATCATTTTTAATAAGCCCATATTCTTTTATTCTTCCCTTTATCCATGTTGAAAAATCATTTCCTACTTTTAAGTAATTATGTAAATCTTTCGCGCTAACTGTTTGTTGTAATTTGCCGTTGAATTGTGCTTCCGTTACTGGTACTAAATGATTAAACTCTGTCATAAGTATTACTCCTAACTTGTCGAAAAATCCCTCTTTTAGCTAAATTTAGGCAAGGGGATACCGTCGGCTCAAAAATGAGCTTTGCTATAAAATCAATTAATTAAGCTGCTTTGCTTGGGTAAAGTGCTAAAATTTGGCTGATATCTGAATCAGTTAATAAGCTATTTTCATAACTAAGAATCAGATTAACTACCTTTTGAGCATCTTCCCTATTGGCTAGGTAATAGCGATAATGTGATCCTATTCCGTCGGTATTAGGTTCATCCATGCGCTTTAATGTGATGCCTAACTTTCTTTCTAGTTCTGAACAGTAATTTCTACCGCTAGAAAGCCTACAGGTGCGCAATATCTCATTTTCTGTAATACCATTGTCACCAGTACACGCAATTAATAGGTAAGCTCTCGGCTTTTTAGGTAGCTTTTTATAATTAGATTGGCTATGATTGGAGGCGTCTAAGCTCCAATCTAAGCCCTCGATTATTTCGCGATATAGAGGGTTTTGTTTTATCACCATTATGCTACCTCGCGACGTTCTACTCTGCGAGATTCAAGCCAAGAGTAAATCTCATCAGCTCGATAGCCAACACGGCGTAAACCGATTCTAATTTTTTGCGGAAAAGTTTTATCTTTCTTCTCTAGCGTGTAAAGGCTAGTGTCAGATTTGAAATGTAGTAAGGTTTTTACTTCTTGTTTGGATAGGATTTGATTGGTCATTAGTTATATTCTCCTGTATCTAAAAGATGCTATAAGAATATAACTGTATAAACAAACATGCATTACATTAAATATTAAAATTTACCATTTAATAAAATGGGAAAAAACCTAATAAATTAGCTGATTAACTATCAATAACTAGGCATTGAATACCGCTATATATTAAAATGATATAATTCCCATTTTACTAAATTAGTTTCCATTTTATTCAGAATAATCACACCATTCATCAGGAATAACTAACTCAAAATCATTACTATTTTTCTCTGTAGGTCTTCCTAATTTTATTTCATAAAGCCAGTTAGAAATAGTGTCTTTTGTGGGGGGATTTGCAGAGTTAAAATTATCAATAATTGTAAAGTGTATTTTCCTTGCTATATCAGCAACTTTGCTTTGAGGGTTTCTCTTTCTGGTTAAGTAAGCCGTATCAATGGCAAACTTCTTATAAAAATGGGGTGGCTTACCTATATTTAGTGATTTTTCCTTTATATTATTAATATCATTTTTACCTTGAACAAATTTATTATTTTTTAAATTATTAAAATCGTGATTATGAATATAAAACTCATCGCTAGAAACAAGAATCTCATCTAATAACAAGAAACTTGCTCGCAAACCTTTCGCGTAATTTTGAGGTAATGATTGTGCATCATAATATTTATAGTTTAATTTTAAACTTTTTACTTTAAAAAACTCTTGAGAGTTAATAGTTCTTATTTTTTGGCGGTTTAAATTATAATAATCAAATATCCAAAAACCCTCACCTTTCCCTATAAATCTTAATTTAAAATAATCTTCATCGCTTTCATTTCTTAGATATTTATCCATTAAGAATTTACCTCGATATAAAGGTCTATTATTTACAGGTAGTAACTTGAATAAATCCTGAAAATCAAAATCTGTAACGCTTTTGCGGTTATAATCTGGATACTTCCTGTTAATTTCATTTAGCAAATTAATATAATTATTTATAACTGGAGCATCTCTTCTACAGGAAATGCTTAATTCACCATAAAGAGAACTAGTATCAATATATAAGCTTATTAAGTCTCGACGTGCCCATTCGATAATATCATCAATAGAACAATCTAAGGCTAGTGAAACTTCTTTGATTTTTATAGCTTCAACATAAGGTAAAATTATGTTATTTTTTTTATCATCCATACGCCCCTCACGCCCATAATAGATATTTGCGCCAGTTCGCTAGGGTTGCGAATGTTCGGGGATCAGCCTAGACGCAAATAATACAGTAATATACAGTTAGGTACATTATAGCACTGTGTTTTTATACATAAAATAGGGGGTATTACTTTTGGTTTTCTAAATAGGATAAAAGCTTATTCAAGCTTTCATTTAGTATGATATTTGTATTTTGTTCAGATATACCTAAATTAATACAATTTATTGAATATTTTTCTTTATTTTTTTCTATATCATTAGCCGCTATCTTTAACCCATTTATAATGCTATTACCATAAATCATCTTTGCATTTAATAAGGCAGATTGAGGTATATTTCCCCAACAATGGAGCATGAATAAAATATCAATGATATCTTTATATGGTGGTTGTGTGGCTCTGTCGGCGTTAGCTAAAAGCTTAGTGTAGAAACAGCTTTGTTTATCTAAATATGGTATAGGAAACAATTTATCTTGTTTTCCTGTTAACTGGTATTTTTCAAAGCTAACAATTTCAAGTTTTATGGGCTTTGGATTTTCTTTAATAAATGCACGCACGGCATAACGGTCAAAAGATATTTCTCTAATATATTGAAATTCTCTTTTAACCAAGAGTCCTAAACTATCCGAGGTTACCGTATTTCTTACTGCTCTATAGGATTCAATAGTAGGGCACAATAAATCTATATCAATTGATTCTCTAAACTCATTTAATTCTAATGCTATTCGAGTTCCACCGCCAAAATAAATATTGTTATCAACTAAAAAATCGGCATTAAAATTATTTAATAAATGCGCTATTATTTGGTGATGAGTTAACTTATATGGCATAAATTAGACGCACGTAGGTAGGAAATAACCATTTCCGTACTCTTTAATAAGTTTATGGATTAATTTTTTTTCATTGGCAGCAAGCTTTACATCTTTAATAAAGCACCATCTTCTTTCATAAATTTTGAAAGCTTCGTCTTCTGGAATTGTTTTTCCTTGATAGTCCCACAAAATTTTATTCAATGCAGGATATCTATTTACTTGGATATTTTGCATTCATTATCTCGTTAAAATAAAAATCGCACTTAAATAAATTGACGGCAACCATTTAATAGATATACAGGATCTAATAATCCCCTGTGTTTAAAAGTATATAACTGAATATATATGAACACAACTTAATTATGTTAGAATTACAGAATTAAAATAACACTTGAAGATAAAGAAATGAGAGCATTTGCAAAAAACAGCAATAAATATTTAAGCCGTCGCGCTGCTTCAAAACATAAAGCACGTTTATCAGCAAAATAATAAGCCTTTATCGGGATTTTTAAATTCCCCCCCACAGAAGATACTACAATTATAGCTATCTTCATAATAAAGGATAAGCTGCCTCCATTTTTTTATGGAAGCGAGAAGTAGTAATTATTTCAGCATGATCTTCTATATAGTTGCTATTCGTTAAATATATTTTTGGTGCGTACCTTTGTGCGTACCTCTTTAGTGCGTACCAGTTCATCAGATTTCACATTCGTTAAACCAAAGATATATAACTATGGTTAGTACGTATCTATTAAGTACGCTTTTGGAGTGCGCTAACTTATTAACTGGCTTGTATGATGAAATTGGTATCCACTTATTAGGTGCCTTTTCGCTGGATACTTGCTTGGATACCTTTTTATAAGTACTAGTGATTATCTATTAGATTATGGTGCTACTAGCTCAATACGCATTGGTTTGGACTTGGTTGTAATGCCACTACCCATAGATTGATGATCTAATATCTGCTTTTCAGAATAACCATGATTAGCAAGCATCAATTTGGCAATACTCGCGTTAAATTCGCCTTTTAAGCCTTTATTAATTAATTCCACTTCTTGGCGTGCCTTGATAAGTTCTAACATGTCCTTAAATTCTTCGCTTGAACTTGCATAATTATATAAACTTGACCTTGAACAGTTAGCATATAAAGCCAGTCCAGCCACAGAGGGGATCACTTCGCCATTATTGATATAACCCTGCTTATGCAAATACTCTTGCCCTAGCTCTAACATGTCCTTTAATTTTGATTTTCTTCCTACCATATTGCCATCTAACTTACTAATAATAAAGCTATTATAACCTAATAAGGCAAATTATTAGATTGCTTTTTAACGTGTCCAAAATTAGCCCAGCCAATAGGAGGGGGTAGCAAATTTCTATAACTCTACACGCCTAAAACCGCTCACCCTACTTTTTATGCAAAACCGCGAATTGAAATAATTTTTTTGACTGCTATTACTAAATGGGTAACCATGAATAGCTCGAGCCAATGTAATAAACCTGCTGGCTTTTTAGCTGATTGCAAATTTAATACCTGCATGGTGGAAATCACCATAAAGCATTTAGGCTTTTAATTCCGCCCTGGATCAACCTAAAAATCACCATAAATTAACCACATGATTAATAATGATTTTATTTTCATGGATAAATGGGTTTATATAAATATATTTATATTTCAATTAGTTAATTACAGGATCAAGATTATTTTAATAATGTGTATAGTAGTGAACAGTAGTGAATACTAGTGAACACCAAAAAATATATATAATAAGTATATAATATATTGATATATATAAATTAATATTAGATTGGTGAATAGTAGTGAACACTTTATATTAAAAGTTTAAGATTATGGGGAGGTAAGTATAAAAACAACCTAATCATTGGCATAGGTAAAGGATGACATTTGAAAAAGCACCCCTCAGATATGAGGAGTGGTTTAATATAAAGTTATTGAAGTGAGTAACTCAAATTTGAGTTACGGTTTTATCGTAACCCAAATATGGGGCACGGTATGAATAGCGCGATATGGTTAATGATTAACTAGCTTTAAATTGCGGTTACCTGATAGTGAGACATTTCCTTGGCTTGCTTGCTCGACAAAGTCACCCCACCAGTCAAGCATAATTCTGCGCTGTTCTAGGTAAGTAGCACGGTTATAGGCTCGCCTGACGCTATTAGTATCAACATGGGCTAGTGCCGCTTCAATAATATTAGGGTCAAAGCCTTGCTCATTTAATATCGTGCTTGCTAAAGCTCTTAAGCCATGCGCAACAAGCTTATCTTTATATCCCATGCGCTTTATTGCCATGTTAGCAGTACTACTATTCATCGGGGTTGTATAAGGCGGTTTCATACTTGGGAATATATGCTCTCTATGCCCACTTATAGGCTTCATAATTGATAATATAGCCATAGCCTGCTTATTGAGTGTAATAGTATGCTCTCGCCTCATTTTCATTTTTTCGGCAGGAATAACCCATAAGCAATTGTCTAGATCAATCTCTTGCCATTTTGCCCCTACCGCTTCATTTGGGCGTGTCATTGTTAATAATTGCCATTCAATCAAGCAACGCGTTTGTAATTCGATTCTGGCCATAGCAAGGGATTGCATAAATTGGGGCAGCTCTTGCGCATTTATTGTTGGCATTTGTCCTTTTACAGGGCTTTCGAAAGCATCCTTTATCTTGGCTGCTGGGTTAGCATCAATCAAGCCAATATTAACCGCATAGAACATGATTTCATTTATTCGTTGGCAAAGTCTTTTAATGGTTTCTAGCTTTCCATTCGCTCTTAACGGTTCCATTGCTTGAATAAAATCTTTAGCTTTAAGTTTAAAAATAGATTTATCACCAATGTAAGGGAATAGGTGTAATTCTAAAGATTCCAATGTTCTTTTTAGCGTACTCTCAGCTAACCCTTTACCGCTTTTGACCTTAAACCAATCAGCAGCTACCTTTTTAAAGGTACTAGTAATTTCGTCATGCTTGCGTTGTTCTTGTTCTGCTTTATGCTCTTGAGGATCTACACCTTGCTTAATTAATTCACGTGCTTCGTCTCTTTGTTTTCTAGCTTGCTGTAGTGAAACCTCAGGATAACTACCGAAACTAATTAATGCGCCTTTTTTGGTATACGGGCGCGTATACTTAAAACGCCAGATTTTAGAATTATTCGATTTAACCAAGAGATACATACCACCACCATCAAATAACGAATAATCTTTATCTCTTGGCTTGGCGGCCTTTATTTGGGTGTCTGTTAATGGATGTATTTTTCTAGCCATAATTATTTTAGGTATACGATATATAGGTATATTGTGTTCGTATACCTAAGCATATACCTAAAAAATTTGGTTGTAAATGTACCTTAATGATACTTACTGGATAATAAAATCGCTTTTAAGGCTTGTTGTTATTGGGTTTAGTGTACTTTAATGGGTTTTAAAGAATATTGCTGTTTATTGATTTGGTGGAGCCAAGGGGGATCGAACCCCTGACCTCAACGCTGCCAGCGTTGCGCTCTCCCAGCTGAGCTATGGCCCCAAAAGAAAGGGATAAAACTATGGCTAATAATATGCAACTAAAGGGTAGGTGTCAATCAATTTGGTATCATTTGTTTTAAAAATAGTCTAATGAAACTCTGCCAATTAATGGCAGAGTTTAAACAATTAGCGTAATATTGAAGGTTGATCAGCGCCTTCTGCTTCAATTTTTGGTGGCATAAAGTGTTCTCTTTTTACGCCTAATTTAAGTGACATATAAGCCGCCACATAAATTGATGAGATGGTACCAAGCACAATACCTACCCCTAATGTTTCAGAAAATCCTTTTAACATTGAACCACCAAAGATATATAGAATAATCACCACAACAAGTGTTGTCCCTGATGTCATTAAAGTACGATGCAACGTTTGCGTTAATGAGATATTAATTACATCATAAGGTTCTGCACGGCGTATCTTTCTAAAATTTTCACGAATTCTATCAAAGACAACAATAGTATCGTTGAGTGAATAACCAATAATAGATAACATGGCAGCAATAATCGTTAAATCTAATTCTCGTTGAAATAGTGATAGATAACCTGCAGTAATGACGACATCATGCGCTAAAGCAACAACCGCTCCAGTACCAAATCGCCACTCAAAACGGAATGCAATATAGATTAAAATACAAACTAACGCGGCACAGATTGCCAAAATACCATCTTGAGCAAGTTCAGCGCCAACAGTTGGGCCTACAAATTCAATACGTTTGATTTGAGCATCTGCATCAATATCTTTATGTATTAAATTGGAAATTTTTGTACCTAGCGCATTATCAATAGCCGATGAGGTATTGTCTTCTTGCTTAGCCGAAGGTAACCGAATGATGATATCTTTACTACTACCGTAATATTGTACTATCGGCTCATGATAGCCTGCATCGCGTAAACTATTACGAATATCATCAAGATTAACATTTTTTGTTACGGTAAGCTCGACTGTTGTTCCACCAGTGAAGTCTTGTCCTAGATTGAATCCTTTAACAAAAATAACGACAAAAGACGCTACAACTAAGAGCATAGAAATAACAAAAGCAACGAAGCCAAATTTTAAAAAGTCGAGGACTCTGCGACCATGATTTAATTCTCTAACATCATGATTTTCTTTTTTATTAATAATCACAATAAACCTCTAAATTGATAACTTATTAACGCGACGACCGCCATAAATAAGATTGGCTAATGCGCGAGTACCAACAATCGATGTAAACATTGATGTAACGATACCGATACCTAACGTAATAGCAAAGCCTTTAATTGAACCAGTACCAACTGCATAAAGAATAACCGCAGTAATTAAAGTAGTAAGATTGGCATCAAAAATACTGCTCCAAGCTCCTGCATATCCTTCATTAATTGCATGTTGCACACTTCGACCATTACTCAGCTCTTCTTTTATTCTTTCGTTAATCAGTACATTAGCATCAACAGCCATACCTACGGTCAATACAATACCAGCAATACCCGGCATGCTTAGCGTTGCCCCAGGAAGTAAAGACATTGCACCAACAATTAAAATTAAGTTTGCAACTAATGCAAGGCTAGCAAACACACCAAATAGGCGATACATTACTAACATAAAAATAACTGAAACCGCCAAACCCCATACACAAGATTCTAAGCCTTGGGTGATATTTTCTTGCCCCATGGATGGCCCAACAGTTCGTTCCTCAATAATTTGGATCGGTGCAATTAATGCCCCTGCACGTAATAATAGTGATAAATTTTTAGCTTCATCAATACTACCTATACCCGTTACTTGGAAACGATCACTAAAAATACCTTGAATAGTCGCGACGTTAATAACTCGTTCTTGTTTTTCAAGAATCGGCTTGTCGTTTTCATCGCGTTTTCCTGTATCTTTGTATTCAACAAATAAGGTTGCCATCGATTTATGAAGATTTTTTTGAGTAAAATCAAACATTTTTTTACCGCCTGTGCCATCAAGCGTAATAGCAACTTCAGGTAATCCATATGGATTAACACGATATGAAGAATCAGTAATATGATTTCCTGTTAATACAATACGTTTATAAAGTAATACAGGACGTCCATTTTCCATATACTGAATTTCTGAACCATAAGGAACGCGCATATCACCATTGATAATGGCCGGTAAATTTGGTGTGCTTTCTTCGTTAACTTGTCTAAACTCAAGCGTCGCTGTTGCCCCTAAAATACGCTTAGCTAACGCGGTGTCTTGAATACCTGGTAATTCAACTACAATACGATCAGCACCTTGGCGTTGAACAATAGGTTCGGCAACGCCTAGTTGATTAACACGATTACGTAAAATAGTGGTATTTTGTTGCACAGCATCATTTTTAGTTTGTTGTAAACGTTGTTCACTGATATCGACAACAATACTGCTGTCTGTTTGAGAAGCTACTTTGTAATCTCGCAATCCATTAATTTTAGTAATACCTTTATTGCGATCATCCATATTATCAAATTGTAATACAATTTGTTGATTACTATTTTTGCTGATTTTTTTATAATTTAATTTGCTATTTGTAAATTCAGTTTTTATGTTTTCAATAGATTGTTCAGTGAGCTTACTTAATGCGGTTGTCATATCGACTTCCATTAAAAAGTGAACGCCACCACGTAAATCAAGACCGAGTTTCATAGGCTCAGCACCTAATGCTGTCAGCCACGTTGGTGTTGCGGGTGCTAAGTTCAATGCAACGATATATTCTTCACCTAATGCTTCTGATATGAGCTCTTTTGCTTTAAGCTGTGTATCATTATCACCAACGCGAATTAAAATTGACTTATTTTCATAAATTAATGATTTAGTCTCGATGTGATTATCAGCTAAAAGTTTTCTGATTTTATCTTGCGTAGCAACATTAATTTCAGCAGTATTTGAGCCTGAAATCTGTATAGCAGGATCTTCACCATAAATATTTGGAAGTGCATAAAGAAGGCCGAGGCAAATTACAACGACCAACATAATGTACTTCCACAAAGGATAGCGGTTTAACACGACATATTCTCTTGTGGAATTAGATAATCAATACAATGAACAATAATAGATGATCCCTATTATAGCGATTTCATTGTCCCTTTTGGTAAAACTGATGTGATAAAGTCACGCTTGATCACAACTTCAGTAGTATCATTTAATTCTAGCGCTATGTAGCCATTTTCGTTGACTTTTGATACACGACCAATAAGTCCGCCATTGGTTAATACTTCATCGCCTTTGGAGATAGAAGCCATAAGATCGCGATGTGCCTTTGCGCGTTTTTGTTGTGGACGCATGATCATAAAATAGAAAAATAAACCAAACACAACTAACATAATTGGCATGAAAAAATCGCCACCGGGTTGGCTACCATCTGCGGCATAAGCATTAGAGATTAAAAAGTCCATACTGGTCCTCTTGATTAAAATAAATTTTTAAAGGTCAGAATTATAACATAATAAATAAATCTGTTATTAACTATTTCTTGTCAAAAAGCCTTAGGAAAACATATGCTTTAGGATAAAATGCTGGTTTTATTTATTTTAGTTAATATGACTCCACTATTGAATTAAAGGAAGCTGATACAGGCTCATTATGTGGTTAAATATTGAGCCATGCTAACTAAGTTAAATAACCATTTAGGGTAAATTCCGCAAAGCATCGTCAATAAGGCACATAATACGATGATTAATTCGCTTATTCTAATATTAGTCCATTTTAACTTAATCGAGGCTCCACTTAACATTTTTCCATCACAGTTAATTGGTTTTATATAAAGATTGATAATTAAGCGAGCATAAAAATAAAGTCCTAATGCACTACCAATCACTACAGCAGCAACTAACCACCATAATTCTGCTGTAACACCTAATAGCACCAGTAAAAATCGACCGACAAAACCTGCGGTTAATGGTGTACCAGCTAAAGATAAAAAACCAATCCCCATAGCTAGCGCAAGAATTGGTCTTCGCCAAAATAGACCTGAAAGATCGATCTCATTTTCATGATCTTGTAGTTCATCTGAATGGGAATCTAAGCTGATTGTGCCTAAAATACAGATATTAGCTAAAATATAGCCAATGAGATAAACGCCAATAGTTTCTAACGCAAGTACTTGATATTGCACAGCAATTAACGCTGTAAATAAATAGCCAAAATGTGCAATTGAGGAGTAAGCAAGTACTCGCTTTAAGCTACTTTGCATCAATGCCAATAGATTGCCCCATAAAATAGAACAAAAAGCCATAATAACTAAAATAATACGGATTGTTTCATTGTTCACAATCGGTGCCAATAAAAACAGCCTAGCAATGGCACAAAAAACTGCTACCTTTCCAACTGTTGATAATAATAAAGCAACAACCGTTGGTGCGCCTTGATAAACATCGGGTAGCCAAAGTTGGAATGGAACGAGAGATAATTTAAAACCAATACCAACTAACATCAAACAAACACCCATCAGTAATAATGTACTTGGGTAAGTCATCGTTGAGAGTTGATAACTTAGCCCACTGAATGTTAGCTCACCAGTAGTTGCATAATAAAATGCAATCCCTATCAATAAAAATACACTGGCAATAGCAGATAAAATCATGTATTTAACTGCTGCTTCTAATGAATGAGTCTGTGTATATTGATAGCCAATTAACCCTACAAATGGAATAGATAACAGTTCAATCCCAATAAAAAATGCAATGAGATGGCTTGCGTATAAGAGTGTTACTCCACCTAATGTCATGAAAAGTAGGATTAAATAAAATAGTCCGTGATGAATCTTTTCTTGCCGGAACCAACGATAAGCAAAACAGGCTACAGCAATAGATATCATTAAAATCAAACTGGTATAAAGCAACCCATAACCATCACAAGTAAAAAGTGCAGTGATATGGTGCGCTTTCCACTCATCTATTGAACTATTATCAGTGTTTGAATTAGCATCAATATTTGTCTTATCAATCTTACTGTTGTTGACGTTGTCATCAATGTTTTCATTTTGTTTGTCCACATCATCAGTAGACACAGTATCAATTGCTATCGTTTCTTCAGTTGATGGAGTTAGTTCTTTATTGGCGTCTGAAACTGATACCGATAATTGCATATTATCACTACTGATATCTGCAATAGCTTGTGCATTAAATGAAATTTTATAGCCAACTACCGCGGAACAAGCTAACGCACATGTTAATCCACAAATAGTTAAAATAGTACATCCTTTAGTGCTTATTTTAAAAACAAATAATGAAAATAACACAACAATGATGGCAATGCTTAGTACAAAAATAGGCGATAAAGCTATCATAGATTATTACTCTCCCACTCGTTCTGTGGTTATGTATTGTTGTGTTTGATTCATGATAGAATAAGACATATCTAAAATCAGTTGTGGATACAAACCAATAAAAATAAGGACAATTAAGATGCTTGATAATAACAAAATATCTTTTTTACTAAGTAGATGTTTTGTGGAAGCCTCTTTATCTGCGGCGCCATAGAATATTGGCTGCATACGCACGATAAATGAAATAGACAATAATAATAAGCCAATTACTAGCAAAATGGTATAAAAAGAAAATGTGTTATAACTACCAAGTAACATCATATAATTACCAACAAAATTAGCTGTACCTGGAATACCTAACACAGCTAATATAAAATATAAAGTTAACGAAGATAGATAAGGCACTCGTCCTTTTAACCCAGTGAACTGGTTTATATTCCGAGTGGAATAACATTCAACCAATAACCCACTAATTATAAACATACCAACGATTGCTAAATTGATGGCTATCATCTGGATAACTACACCTTGATAAGCAATAATAGAACCGCTATAGATTATTGCAGTAACAAATCCCATTAAAGCGATATGAATATAAGCAACAAGTTTTTTAATATCGGTTTGATTGAATGCAAGCAATGCTGCATAAACAACAGTAGCCAGTGCACAAGCTAACATCAATGGCATAATCATGATTGAAGCATTAGGAAATAGTGGTATAACAAAACGTAATAAACCAAATGCTGCTGTATTGAGTAATAATCCACTAATCATCATTGAGCCAGTTGTTGAAGATTCAATATGGGCTTCAACAAGCCAACCATGAAAGGGAACAAAAGGAATGCGTACTATCAAAGCAGCTAAAAAGCCTAACATCAGTAAAAATTCAGTATGGCTTGATATTGGTGTTTTTATTAATTCCTGAGAATCAAATGTCCAATGACCTGTTAAGTTCCAGTTGATTAGTGCCAATGAAACGATTGAAATTAGCATGAGCAAACTGCTTAATTGGGTATAAATCAAAAATTTGCTTGCCCCATTAAAGCGTAATTGCGAGCTCGAATCTCGGCGCCCCCATAAGGAGATCAAAAAATAGACCGGTATTGCCACAGCTTCCCACAGAAAGAACATTAAAAATAAGTCAGTGGCGACAAACAACATCATAATGGTTGATGTCATAAATAATAGGCACAGGTAAAATAAACCAAGATTGTTTAAATTTTCTTTACTAGAATAAACAATAGTCAATAATACAATAAATAATGTTGAGGTAATAACAACCATTGATAAGCCATCTAAAACAAGATGAAAACGGATGCCTAGTAATGGG
Source organism: Gilliamella sp. WF3-4 (assembly GCF_001690275.1). Lineage (GTDB taxonomy): Bacteria > Pseudomonadota > Gammaproteobacteria > Enterobacterales > Orbaceae > Gilliamella > Gilliamella apicola_C. Next base: position 18,563 of record NZ_LZGW01000039.1, read on the forward strand.
ATCCACTCTAGATTAATTTCCTTTCCCCAGTTTGCGCCTTGCTTTAGTGTTTCAGCGGCATCTATCCATAATACAATCGCTATCGATAATGTAATACAAATTGTGGTAAATGCGACAATTATGGGTAATTTTGACCAACGCTTTTGTACGTTGATGGAAACTACCCCTCTTTGTAAACATGCATGGCATAACCAACCAACAAATCCGCCTATTACAGGTAAAAAAACAAGCCATAACAACATGAATGATTACACCTTTATTAAATGAAAATCAGTAACATTAATATAATAATACTGCCTATAACCATCGAAACCATATACCATCTAATTTGCCCATTTTCTAGATCAACGATAAATGCGTTTATTTTTTTTATGCCCAACATTATCCAATTATCCCATAAAGCAATAGGATCTTTTTTTAATAATTTAGCTAGATAGATATAAGGTTTAACAAATAAGCAATTTAATAAATAATCATAACGCCAATCACTATTACACAAACGTAAAAATAATTTAATCATTGGTGTATTAAGTACTTCTCGCACTTCGCTATTAGGGCGCACATATAAAATGTAGGCAATAAGAAAGCTCAAACCTGTCACTGCGGCTAATAGTAGTTGAAAAGGCAATTGCCCATTAGTATCTAACTTGCCTAATGGAATAATGCCATGAATCGGTAACGGAAAATGAATAAATAAAGCGGTAGTAAATACCAATAAGATAAAAATTGGGCTATAGCTTATCCATTTTATTTTTGTAAAATCATACCATCTTTGTTTATGATAAAATACCATTGAAATTAAACGCCAAATGCCTAAGCTAGAAAATAAAATACCTATCAGACCAATCGTTCCAGATATTAATCTACCCTGCGCCATTACTCCCCAAATGATATCTCCTTTGATATAAAATGATGCCGAAATCCAAGGAATAGCACTGAGTGAAAGCATAATTAACAAAAATACAATATACAGCGTTGGAAAAGATTTAATTAAACCGCCTAATTTGCTTATATCACGCTCACCTTGGCATTTTTTAATTACAATAGATGAGGCTAAAATTAACAATGTGCTTGTTACGGAGTAATTAATTAAGCAATTCAAAGACAAATTCCAACTTTGTGTTGAAAAAGCATAAAAAAGGTAACTAATTTGCGCTAAATTAATATACGTGATAATTCGTTTAATATCGTACTGCACTAATGCAATAGTACTAGCAAATAATATCGTTAATGATGAAATCATCGATATAATAGCTAAAACATCGCTCGACATCATAAACAAATTACTTAATCTTAAAACTAAATATACCCCAGCTAAAATAACTGTTGATGACTGTAATAAAGCTACCGCAGGCATTGGCGCTAATGTTGTTTCGGCAAACCATGAATGCATGGGAAACAGTGCAGATTTACTCATTGCTCCAAGGAATAACATTAAAGTTATCCAGAATATAATGTCTGAATCAACCGCTAAATTATCATGTGCTTGCACCAAAACATCATGAATATTTAATGTGTTTAAAGTCTGATAAAGTAAAAATATACCAATGATTAAAAATATATCCGTTAAATGCATAACGATAAATGCTTTCACTGCAGCATAGCCATTACGCGCTTGTTGATAGTAAATACCAATAAGTAAGTAAGTACTTATGCTCACACCTTCCCAACCAATTAGCATAACAAATAAATTATCAACTAATATAATAGTTAACATGCTAGCAATTAATAAGTTACTGTAAGCATAAAAAGTATAAATATCCTTTCTTAACGTCAAATAACAAGCTGCAAAAAAATAGATCAAGAAACCAAAAAATGAGATTAGCACTAAAAAAGTTAGTGATAAACCATCTAGTGTCAAAGATAAAGGTATAACGAAATCACCAACAGAAATCCAATTCCATAATAGCCTAGTATAGATTAGCGTCATGTCGGGCACTGTATTTGAATAAAAATCAATACATGAAAATACCGTAATTAATGCAATGATGAGCATAGTACTGATGCCTATAATTATTACATTAATTGAGCGTATATGCCTCCCTAGGCAAATTAATCCAAAAAAAGAAAGCAAGGGAACAATGATAGTTAAATAAAGTAGATTCATCCTTTCATCTCACTCAGTGAGTCAATATTTAAGGTTTTTCGGCGGTAGAATAGTTTCATCATTAATGCTAGCCCAACACAAATCTCTGCTAGGGCTGTTATTACCGCGAGTATTGCAAGTACTTGTCCATCAGATTGTTGCCAATAACTACTTGCCGAAAACAACGCAACGATTGCACCATTATTCATAATCATCAGGCTAAGCAACAGAAAATAGAGATTGCGTCGAATCATTACCCCTAATAAGCCGATCACAAATAAAATAGAAGCAAAGATAAGACAATGCATAAGTGGGATCATATTATTTCTCCGACAACAGCCGATGCATAAAATGATAAGCAATCACAGCTGCACCTAATAATAAAAATATAGCTAATTCAGCCATTAAAATGTATGCATATACAGACATTTCATGCATTAATTCATGAGACTCTTTCAGCTCCGAATAGTTGGCCGTTACTACACCATAAATAAGCGCGACTAACAAAATAAAAGCTAAAATTAATGGCCCTAACCAAATTTTGGGGCTAATGCCTTGTTTTTTTGTTTCTATATTATCAACACGAATTGCCAAAATTGAAGCGACAACATAAAAAAGAGCCGTTGTTCCACCAATAAACAATAATATATATATAACAGCAGAAAAATAGGTATTAAGTAGAATAAATATCGACGCTGAAGCAAACAGCGAAATAATAAGGTACAAAATTGCCTTATCAACTCGCAAGCTACTAATCACTTTTATACTAGCAATAACAGCAATAATCGACGCGATATAAAAAACAGCGATCATCTAATTATCCAATACATATTCATAATACTGTTAGTATATACCCAAATGATATTAATATACAGTTTGCAACACTGTGTTCACTGAAAAATAAACCAGCTAAATACTATTTAGACGAACATTTCAAAATTAAAGAAATATTTTTACTTATTAATATTTTGAAGTAAATATAATTAAAACAATTAAAAACAATAAAAACCATAAAATTTTATTATTTAAATTCAAAGCAACATTGTTATAAAGTATATATCTTAAGCAAGTTAACCAACAATTATACCGATGTCATTAAACTGCCATTTTTTTCATGCATTTTAAAGGATCTTAGGCATAATAAAATCAAAAACGAGAAAATCATGAATAACCAATACTCCTCAATGCGAAGTAATGTCAATATGCTGGGTACTTTACTAGGCAATGCGATTAAACGTGCCACAGGCAATGAAACATTCGATTTAGTCGAAAAAATAAGACAATTATCAAAATCAGCTCAACAAGGAAACGTTCAAGCACATAATGAGCTACTCAAATTAATTGAAAATCTGAATGATGATGATCTATTGCATGTTGCACGCGCATTTAACCAATTTTTGAACTTAGTTAACACTGCTGCTGAGTATTATGGTATTTCACCGCATGGGGAAGCTTCTAGTAGCCCTAAAAAAATGACTGAATTATTTAGTACTCTAAAAAAACTTAATTTTTCAAATGAAACCATTACCAAAGCAATTAATGATTTATCAATTGAATTAGTATTAACCGCTCATCCAACTGAAATCAATCGTAGAACCATGATAAACACCTATACCGCAATTAATAACTGTTTATCTCAGCTTGATCATGATGATTTAGCTGATTATGAGATAGAACGGATTATGCGGCGCTTGAAACAGTTAGTTTGCCAAGCTTGGTATACCGATGAAATCCGAAAAAAACGCCCAAGCCCAATCGATGAAGCTAAATGGGGATTTTCTGTCATTGAAGATAGTTTATGGCAAGGCGTGCCTTTATTCTTACGTGAACTTAATGACCAGTTGGTTGATACTTTTGATGAACAACTATCCGTTGAACATGTTCCCATAAAATTTACTTCATGGATGGGCGGTGATCGTGACGGAAATCCAAATGTGACAGCAAAAGTGACAGAAAAAGTAATGTTACAAGCTAGATTAAAGTCAATTGAATTATTTTTATCTGATATTCAAATACTTGTCCGTGAACTTTCAATGACAGAATGTAGCCAATCTGTTATCGATCTATTAGATGAAAAGAACAAAACCGTTTCCGAGCCCTATCGAGCCGTAATGAAACAGTTACGCACTCGTTTAATAAAAACTCACAATTATATTGAAGCTTTACTGAATAATGAACAAGTACTACCACCTAGAGATATTTTAATTAAAAATGAACAGTTATGGGCGCCACTTTATACCTGTTATGAATCATTAATTGATAATGGCATGTCAACAATTGCCCATGGTCCATTACTTGATACTTTACGGCGGATAAAAAGCTTTGGTTTACAGTTGGTTAGATTAGATATTCGTCAAGATAGTTCTGTACATATTCAGGCACTTGATGCGTTGACCCAAGAACTGAATTTAGGTAGCTATGCAAAATGGTCAGAGGAAGAAAAACAAGTATTTTTATTAACTGAGTTGCAATCTAACCGACCATTACTACCTTATAACTGGCAACCAGATGAAACAGTTCAAGAAGTATTAGATACTTGTCGAGTTATCAAAAAAGCAGGCGAAGAATCAATTGCTTCTTACGTAATATCAATGGCTAAGGCGCCTTCAGATATTTTAGCTGTTTACTTATTATTGAAAATCGTTGATTGCCAAAAGTATATCCCTGTTGCGCCATTATTTGAAACATTAGAAGATTTAAATAACGCTAAATCGGTTATGCAAAAGCTGCTGGATATACCTTGGTATCGTGACAAAATCCAAGGTAAGCAAATGGTGATGATAGGTTATTCTGATTCGGCTAAAGATGCAGGTACACTTGCCGCATCTTGGGCACAGTATCGATCGCAAGAAGAATTAGTTAGCTTATTTGAAAAATATAATATTAATTTAGTATTATTCCATGGTCGAGGTGGCTCAATTGGTCGTGGTGGTGCGCCTGCTCATGCAGCTCTACTTTCTCAACCACCTGGATCGTTAAAAAGTGGGCTTAGAGTTACCGAACAAGGTGAAATGATTCGTTTTAAACTTGGTTTACCAGAAGTTGCTCTCAGTAGCCTAATGCTTTATACCTCAGCGATTTTACAAGCCAATTTATTGCCCCCACCAGCACCAAAACAAGCATGGCGCCATATTATGGATGAAATGTCGGAACTTTCCTGCAATTGCTATCGCAGTTATGTACGCGAACGAGCTGATTTTGTTGATTATTTTAGAGCGGTAACGCCAGAGGTTGAATTAGGCAGATTACCACTAGGCTCCAGACCACAAAAACGTCGAACGGGAGGGGGGATTGAAAGCTTACGTGCTATTCCATGGATTTTTGCCTGGACACAAAACCGATTAATGCTACCATCTTGGCTTGGAGCCGGTAACGCACTGAGATCTGTCATCGAGGAGGGAAAAAAAGAGCTTCTTAAAGAAATGTATCACAAGTGGCCTTTTTTTAATGCTCGATTAGGCATGCTTGAAATGGTTTACGCCAAATCGGCGCCTGATATCCACGAATATTATGAGCAACGTTTGGTCGATCCTGCTTTATGGCCACTAGGCGAAGAATTAAGAAATTTGTTAACCCAAGATATCAATACTGTGCTAACGATCACCGATGATGTTAGTTTAATGGCTGATTTGCCTTGGATCGCACAGTCTGTAGCCTTGCGTAATACCTATATTGAGCCATTAAACTTATTACAAGTAGAGTTATTAAGCCGTTCACGGAAACACTGCGGCGATGACAATATTATAGTAGAACAAGGGCTCATGATCACCATTTCTGGCATTGCAGCTGGTATGCGAAATTCTGGATAAAGCAAAAATACAGCACTTTTATTTTTTAGGTAATAAGTGTTCTAAATAGGTTTTAGCGTCTTGGTCTCCTTGTTCGCTAGCTTTAGTAAACCAATAAATGGCACGATCGTTATCTTGATCTGTGCCTTTACCTTCTAGATATTTAATGCCTAAATTATATTGTGCATCAACACTGCCTTGCTCTGCCGCTTTTAGATACCACTCAACGGCTTTCTTATCGTCTTTAGAAACACCACCACCTACATCATACATTACACCAATATTATATTGAGCATCGGCATTGCCAGCTTCGGCAGCTTTAGTAAACCAATATGCTGCTTGCGTATTATCAGGTTTAGCTCCGGTACCTGTGGCGTACATAATAGCTAAATTATACATAGCAAGTACGTGCCCCCGTTCTGCTGCTTGTGTATAAAAATAACTAGCAGCCATATAATCTTGGGTTAAACCATCTCCTTTTTCTGACATTAGTCCTAAATAATATTGCGCTTCTGGCATATTTTCTTTAGCTGCTTTACTAAACCAATCAGCCGCAATCATACGATCTTCTTTTATGCCATCACCAAAAAAATACATAATTCCAAGATTTAAATAAGCGTCATAAATCCCGCTATCACCTGCTTGTGTAAAATAATCAATTGCGGTCAATGTGTTTTTTTCAACACCTTCACCTTGTTGATACATTAAAGCTAAATTGTATTTAGCCAATGCATAATTTTGATCTGCCGCTAATTTGAAATATTTAACGGCTTCATTAAAATCGCGATTAGTACCCAAGCCACTTTGATACATTAATGCTAGATTATTTTGTGCTTTAGCTAGCCCCTGTTCTGCTGCTTTTTTATACCAGAAAAAAGCACGAACATCACTAACTTCAACGCCCAAGCCTTGTTTATAAACACTTCCTAACGAATATTGTGCTTCTGCATTACCTTTTTCTGCAGATAAACGCAAAGCGGGAAGCAATAAATCTGATTCTTTAAGCTTTAATTGAGTATCATCTGGCTGTGCCTTATAACTGGTGGCCTGTACACAATAAGAAATGGATAATAACAATACAAATAATATCTTGATTTTTTTCATTTTTTCTAATTTTTATGAGGTTACCTATAATTATACATAAATGCATCTAAAAGGAATAGTTTTTGTTTAAGACTTATTTGGGTTATTTTATTTATACTATTTTTAAAATAAAACATTATTAATCAATAAAGTTGAATCATCATGCCACATAAGGTCGATAACAAAAAATTTGATTAAGATTGAACAACGATATCAATATTATTGCCATCTTTAAAAAGAAAATTATTTAGCGCATTATTTTTATCTTCAATATACTGTTTATTCATTTATAGGAATAAATTCTTTAATGCGCATTTTGTCTTTTGCAATTCTATTCTTCTGTATCACACCTAATGAGTTTTTTAACTTTACCATAATAAAAAATGCGATAACGATAATACTATAAACCAAGTTCATTCCAGATTTCGTCAATTCGAGCAATAACTTTAGGATCTTTTTTAATGATTTTGCCCCACTCTCGATTTGTTTCACCAGACCATTTATTCGTGGCATCCAATCCCATTTTAGAGCCTAATCCAGAAACTGGTGAAGCAAAGTCTAAGTAATCGATCGGTGTATTATCGATAAAAGTCGTATCACGCTGTGGATCCATGCGAGTAGAAATCGCCCACATCACATCTTTCCAGTCTCGGGCATTAATGTCATCATCACAGACAATCACAAATTTAGTGTACATAAATTGTCGCAGATAAGACCACACTCCCATCATGATTCTTTTAGCATGGCCAGGATATTGTTTTTTAATTGTCACAATCGCAATACGATATGAACATCCTTCAGGCGGTAGATAAAAATCAACAATTTCAGGAAACTGTTTTTGTAAAATTGGAATAAAGACTTCATTTAACGCCAGTCCCATTATCGCCGGCTCATCTGGTGGCCTGCCTGTATAAGTTGAATGATAAATGGCGTCTTTACGGTGAGTTAAATGCGTCACCGTAAAGACAGCAAATTGTTCTACCTCATTATAATAACCCGTGTGATCGCCATAGGGTCCTTCTGATGCTAGCTCATTAGGATCAATATAACCTTCAAGAATTATCTCGGCACTGGCAGGAACGTCTAAATCACTTGATAACGATTTGACGACCTCTGTTCGACTACCGCGCAATAATCCTGAAAAAGCATATTCGGGTAACGTGTCTGGCACTGGTGTCACTGCACCTAAAATAGTTGCGGGATCAGCACCAATAGCGACACTAACAGGAAATCTCTCGTTAGGATGCGCTTGTTGCCACTCAGCAAAATCAAGTGCTCCGCCACGATGTGAAAGCCAGCGCATAATTAGTTTATTTTTACCTAATAATTGCAAACGGTAAATTCCCACATTTTGCCGTTCTTTATAAGGACCTTTGGTAATAGTTAATCCCCAAGACAGCAATGGTGCCACATCATCAGGCCAACAATGCATAATAGGTAAACGGGTCAAATCCACATCATCATCTTTAAAAACCATCTCTTGGCATGGCGCCGATGAACGACGTTTAACAGGCATATTTAGTACTTGTTTATATTTAGGCAAGACATTAAAAAATTGCCGTATCCCTTTTGGTGGATCGGGCTCACGCAAAAATGCCAATAGCTCACCAATTTCACGCAAAGCTGAAGTATCTTTGCGCCCCATTCCCATCGCAACACGTTTAGCTGTGCCAAACAAATTACATAAAACAGGCATATCATAACCAATTGGGTTTTCGAATAATAAAGCTGGGCCTTCACTACGTAAAATGCGATCAGCAATTTCGGTCATTTCAAGATAAGGGTTAACAGGGAACGAAATCCGCTTTAACTCACCGTGTTGCTCAAGATAATCTAAAAAATCCCGAAAATTTGAAAAATTCATTTATTATGACTCTCTATTACTAACTAACCTTGAGTTAACTAAACCCAGAATATTTTTAATCCTTAATACTCACTTATTTATCAGTCTAACTACATAACCTAACTATATAGCCTAACTACGGCAAAACCTTCCTATATATAGGCGTTTGTTTATCTTGATTACATTCAATAATTTTAGATGATAAAGCGTCAAATTGTTTTTCATCGATATCAATAAATTGATTCTGATCAACTTGGTAAAGGAGATATTGTTCAAATTTATCATCAAATAAAAAAGAAGCGATCCAATCATTGCGATCATCGTGATTTTCATTAGCAAATATCTTAATAATAATATATTCGTGTTTTTCTGATTGATCATGTAATTTATAATCAATGATTTTTTTAGCGATTTTATCATCATCATCATTAAAAATAACATGATCATTTTGATTAGGTTGACATTTTTTTATGTCTATATCTGCATGGCTAGTTGATACAAAAAAGTATAAAAAGGATAACACAATAGCATATAGATTCGATTTCATTTCCTACCTCTTAATTCGATTCAATCAAACGATGAATGTTACCGATAGCTTCACTGTTATTGGGAGATAAAGTAAGATTGGCGGCATCATCAATCTTAAGCCATTGATAAGCTAAATGTTCGGTAAGTATTGGCGTTATCTCGTCAATAAGAGGAAGATAAAACCAATGTTCTTTATTTACCGTAACATCTGGCGCATATCGATGCCTGAATTGTGGAAAAATTTCAAATTCAACGATATGCTCTACATCAATTAATTCAAGATTTTGACCAAGAATATCAATACCTGTTTCTTCTAAAACTTCACGAATTGCTGTTTCTTGTGGCGATTCATGAGCCTCCATACTACCTGTTACTGATTGCCAAAAATGGGGATCATCTTGGCGTTGTAACATAAGGCAACGTTTTGTTGTCTGGCAGAAAATGACTACCAGAACAGATTCAGGATTTTTAAATTTTTGCATCAAATATGACTATTTTTTACTTACTTCAATACCCAGTTCAGTCAAAGCTGCTGCATTTGCTGGGCTTGGCGCATCGGTAAGTAAACAAGTTGCCGCAGTTGTTTTAGGAAATGCTATCACATCGCGAATATTATCCGTTCCGGCTAATAACATACTTAACCTATCTAAACCGAAGGCTAATCCTGCATGTGGTGGCGTACCGTATTTCAATGCATCAAGTAAAAACCCAAATTTCTCACGTTGATCATGTTCGTTAATACCTAAAATTGAAAAAACGGCCTGTTGCATTTCACTACGGTGAATACGGACAGATCCCCCTCCAACTTCATAACCATTAATGACCATATCATAGGCATTAGCAACCGCATTCTCAGGATTTTTAATAAGATCTTCTGGCGAATAATCTTTTGGTGACGTAAATGGATGATGCATCGCACTTAACCCTTCATCGGTTTCTTCAAACATCGGGAAATCAACCACCCAAAGTACAGCCCATTTATTTTCATCGGTTAACGCTAAATCTTTACCGACTTTCAAACGTAATGCCCCTAGTGCATCGCTCACCACTTTATAGCTATCAGCACCAAATAATAAAATATCACCATCTTTAGCACTGGCGCGATTAAGTAATGCTTCCATTTGCGATTCATTAAAGAATTTTGCCACAGGGCTTTGTACACCATCTAACCCCTTACTACGTTCATTAACCTTAATCCATGCCATACCTTTAGCACCATAAACCGAAATGAATTGTGTATACTCATCAAGTTGTTTACGAGTTAATTGCGCACCATTTGGTACACAAAGTAAAGCTACACGCCCTTTAGGATCATTAGCTGGTGTTGAAAACACTTTAAAATCGACATCTTTAACCAAATCAGCCACATCAATAATTTCAAGGGGATTACGTAAATCGGGTTTATCACTACCATAACGACGCATTGCTTCAGCAAAAGTCATAATAGGGAACTTTCCTAAATCCACATTTTTTACATGCAACCAAAGTTCACGGATCATCTGTTCCATAACATCACGCACTTGTTCGGCTGTCATAAACGATGTTTCAACGTCAATTTGGGTAAATTCAGGTTGACGGTCAGCACGTAAGTCTTCATCACGAAAACATTTTACAATTTGATAATATCGATCAAATCCTGACATCATTAATAATTGCTTAAATAGTTGTGGTGATTGCGGTAGTGCGTAAAACTCACCTTTATGAATTCTGCTTGGCACCAAATAATCACGAGCGCCTTCAGGTGTTGCTTTAGTCAACATCGGTGTTTCGATATCTAAAAAGCCATGTTCATTCATAAATGAGCGAACAAAAGCGGTAATTTTTGCCCGAGTTTTAAAAATCGTTGCCATTTCAGGGCGACGCAAATCAATATAACGATATTTTAAACGTTGTTCTTCGCTGTTGTTTTGATTGAAATCAAGCGGTAAAACATCACTACGGTTAAATATAGTCAACTCGGTGGCTAAAATTTCAACCTCACCTGTCGCCATATCTTTATTAATTTGCCCTTCTGGTCTTGCTCTTACCTTGCCTTTAATTTGGATACAAAATTCATTACGTAACTCGCCAGCTAATTGGTATGCTTGTTGATAATCAGGATCAAAAAAAACTTGCACAATTCCTTCACGATCACGCATATCAATAAAAATCATTCCACCTAAATCACGGCGTTTATTGACCCATCCACATAATGTGACGTCTTGATTAATATAATTTGCGTTTAGTTGTCCGCAATAAATTGTTCTCATTAAATATATCCTGTGTGCAATTGTCAAAAATAGCAATTATTATAGAGCAATTTATCAGGGGATAAAGCCTATGTTTTAAAATAATCACTATTTAATTTATTTATACTCGGTTGATGATAATAATTTTACTTTATAGGTAATTTTACAAATTATTTTAAATTCAATAGGATAACAAAATTAAATTCCTTTTTTCTTGATGAAATCGGAAAATGATTCATTTAAAACTTGTCATATCAAATATTTATTACTAAGCTTTAGTATGATTTAGATATTATTAACTTGATATGAAAGCTTTAATTTCAATTGACTACACTAATGACTTCATTGCTGACGATGGTGCGTTAACTACTGGTTCTGTGGGTCAACAAATTGAGCCCGAAATATTAAATATAACTGAATCATTTATTAAAAATAATCAGTTTGTCGTTTTTGCTATTGATGCCCATGAACCTTCAGATACATATCATCCTGAAAATTCACTCTTCCCACCTCATAATATTGTCGGAACAGTTGGACAACAATTATTCGGCCATTTACAGCAAATCTATCAAAAACAGCGAAATTCAACCAATATTTATTGGATCAATAAACGCCACTACTCAGCATTTTGTGGCACAGATCTCGATCTTCGCTTACGCGAAAGACATATAACTGAAATTCATTTAATTGGTGTTTGTACTGATATTTGCATTTTACATACGGCTGTTGATGCTTATAACTTAGGTTATAAAATAGTTATTCACAAAAACGCAGTTGCAAGCTTTGATCCTATCGGCCATCAATGGGCTTTAAAGCATTTTCAAAATACCTTAGGGGCGACCCTAGTATAAAATAGATAAAAATAAAAAAGGAGCAGGAATGGAAATTTTAAAAGACTACAAAGTGCATTTACTCGCAATGATAGTCGTTTTATTCTGTGAGTTTATTGGCAAACAATCTATTTGGATTATCACATTATATCCCATGTTATATGCCATGATTATTGGCGGTATAATCAGCCTACCAAAATTTAAAATATTAAATCTAAAAAATATGAATCATGCTAGCGCCATCATGATGGTAACGTTAATGCTACTTATCGCCAAATTGGGGCTTTCTGTGGGGCCAAAAATAGAAATGATTCTAGAAGATGCAAAATCGGCATTAATCTTTCAAGAGTTAGGTCATTTTGCTGGCACCATTTTACTTGGTTTACCACTAGCAATGATGCTAGGTATGAAACGCGAAGCAGTTGGAGCAACCTACTCTGTTGCCCGTGAACCCAATATCGCAATTGTTGCCGATAAATACGGATTGGACTCTGCCGAAGGTCGAGGTGTTATGGCAATGTATATTTGTGGCACACTTTATGGTGCTATATGGATGAGTATACTAGCCAGTGTGATGGCAAAATTAGATATTCTCCACCCTTACGCCTTAGCCATGGGCGCAGGCGTTGGAAGTGGTAGTATGATGGCTGCGTCACTGGCACCAATAAGTGATCTTTATCCAGAAATAAGTGAAGATATTAAAGCCTATGCCACGACAGCGAACTTAATGTCTAGCATTGTTGGTATTTATATTTATACATTATTTTCATTACCTTTTGCCTCTTTCTTGTATAACACTTTTAGCCGTTTACGTCGTAATTGTCATAAAGAAGGAGCACTATAATGAAGTTTTTAGAAACAGTTTTTTTATTGATCTTAGTTGCCATTATTATGGCAGCCGGTAATACTGTTGGCTATAAAATTGACTTTATGCAGTCAATAGAAGCATTATCAATTTTAGTTGCCATATCAATTGTTGGATATATTATTAGCAAGATTCCTTTATGCAACAAACTGCCTGTCATATTATGGGTATCAGTCGTTGCAGCAACCGCTTCATCACCTATTTTCCCTTTTCATGAGCAGATTGTTTCAATTACTGACAAGGTTTCTTTATTGGCTGTTTGTACTCCGGTACTTGCTTATGCAGGGCTTGCTATTGGCAAAGATTTAGCATTATTTAAAAATATCTCGTGGCGAATCATTCCGGTTTCTTTAGCGGTGTTTTCAGGTACCTTTATTTTTGCAGCAATCATTGCGCAAATCACCTTACATTGGGAAGGTGTTATCTAATTTGGATTAGGATTTAATTTATGACAAAAGAAGAACTTAAAAAGAAGGTTTGTATTGCTATTGCAAATCGTAAGGCCGATATCAAGGCGGTCGCCGAATCAATTTGGGCAGAGCCTGAACTTGGTTACAAAGAACACAAGACGGCCAAAAAAGTTGAAGAAAGCTTTGAAAAACTGGGCGTACCATTTAAAAATAAATTAGCAATAACGGGGGTAAAAGGCCGCTTAAAAGGGGGCAAATGCAGTAAGTATAGCATTGCTGTTATAGGGGAGCTTGATGCCATTATTTGCGCTGATCATCCTGCTGCTGATGAAATATCTGGCGCGGCACACTGCTGTGGTCATAATGCTCAAATTGCCAATATGATGGCTGTGACTATGGGGCTAATAGATTCTGGCGCCATGCAATTTTTAGCGGGGGATGTAGTACCTTTTGCGGTTCCAGCTGAAGAATATGTTGAAATCACATATCGTAATCGCCTTATTGAGGAAGGTAAAATCAAATATATTGGCGGTAAACCAGAGTTAATCTCGCGCGGTGAATTTGATGATATCGATATGGCACTACAAATACACTTAACTAGCGTACCCAATGACCGCCAAGATGGTTTTATTGAAATATCAACAACCAGTAATGGTTTTATCGGCAAACTGATTAAATATAAAGGCGAAGCGTCGCACGCAGCAGCAGCGCCACATGCTGGAGTAAATGCCTTAAATGCCGCTATGATGGGAATGATGGGCGTACATGCCATACGCGAAACCTTTCAAGAAAAAGACTATATTCGATTTCACCCCATCATTACTCAAGGTGGCGACTTAGTCAATGTGGTACCAAGTGATGTAAGAATGGAAAGCTATGTACGGGCAGGCAATGTTCCAGCTATGATCGACGCTAATGAACGAATTAATCGCGCCTTAAAAGCTGGTGCAATGGCTGTTGGTGCAACCTGTGAAATTAAAGATTTGCCTGGTTATCTACCATTAAATAATAATCCAACACTTAACGAGCTTTTAAAACATAATGCTGAAGCATTAATTGGTGAAGAAAATGTTTCTATTGCCCCTCATATGACAGGAAGCACGGATACAGGCGATCTATCCCACATTATGCCAGTTAGCCACCCGTGGATTGGTTCAGTTAGAGGTGTGCTACATGGTAAAGATTACACCGTATTTGATGAAGAGATGGCTTATATTCGTCCTGCACAGATGATGGCTTGTACCATTATCGATTTACTTTATGATGATGCTAAACCAGCACAAAAACTAATATCAGAGTATAAACCATTAATGACTAAGGACGAATATTTAAAATTCTTATCTAGCTTTGATAAATAATCTTAATTACTCTTGGCACTTTGTTGTGCCAAGTTTCTGCTATAATTATAATATAGTTTTCAACACTAACAACACAAATACCATATGCAACAGCTTACCAATCAAGAGTTATTTCGTTATGACCGGCAAATAACCCTACGAGGCTTTGATATTGATAAGCAACAAATCTTAAAAAATAGCTCAGCACTTATTATTGGTTTAGGCGGTTTAGGTTGTGCTGCTTCACTTTATTTAACGGCTGCTGGTGTTGGTAAATTAACCTTAGCTGATTTTGATACCGTATCAAAATCTAACTTAAATCGACAGATTTTATATACTGACAAATCGATTAATCAATACAAAGTAGAAGTAGCTCAACAAACATTACACAAGCTCAATACAAATATTATTATTGATACAGTAAATCAAAAGCTCGATGATAACCATTTAATTTCACTAATAAAACAACATGATATTGTCATTGACTGTACAGATAATTTAATTACCCGCCAGCAAATTAATCGTTGCTGTTTTCAAATAAAAAAACCTCTAGTTTCTGGCGCTGCGATCCGTATGGAAGGATTATTAAGCGTATTTACTTATCAGCCTAATGAACCTTGTTATCACTGTTTGAGCCGTTTATTTGGTAAAGATCAGTTAACTTGTATTGAAACTGGCGTCATGGCACCGCTGGTTGGCATGTTCGGCTCAATGCAAGCCTTAGAAGCGATAAAAGTACTAACCCAATATGGAAAACCATTAATTGGACGTGTATTAATGATTGATACCATGACTATGGAATTTAACCAAATTAAACTCACCAAACAACTAAATTGTCGTATTTGTGGCAATGATAAAACCAACTAGGTTTCCCCAATGAAAATTAAACGAATAATTTTAGCCCCCATGGAAGGCGTACTTGATTATCAAGTAAGGCAACTTTTAACCAATATCAACCAATTTGATTATTGTGTGACGGAATTTATCAGAGTGACACATCACAAATTATCTAATCGGACTTTTTACCGCCTATGCCCCGAACTTTACAATAATGGTAAAACTAAATCAGGCACGCCAGTTCGCATCCAAATTCTTGGGCAATCACCAGAATGGATGGCTGAAAATGCCGTTAAAGCCATTGAGTTAGGCTCTTATGGAATAGATATCAATTTTGGTTGCCCCGCCAAAACGGTGGTTGGCAGTCACGGAGGCGCTTATTTATTACAATATCCCGAACAGATATTTAATATTGTCAGCCAAGTCAGGCAAGCAATAGGGGCAACAAATCAATTATCAGTCAAAATTCGCTTAGGGTGGGATAATAAATCACATTGCAACGAAATCGCTAGCGCCATTGAACTTGCCGGTGCCAATGAAATTGCTATTCATGGCAGAACCAAAGAAGATGGTTATAAAGCCGAAAAAATAGATTGGCAAACAATAGGCCAAATCAAGCAACAGCTAAATATTCCTGTTATTGCCAATGGTGAAATTTTCTCTATTGAGGATGCAAAAAATTGCATAAATCAAAGCCAAACTAACGATATTATGCTAGGCCGTGGTATTTTAACGATTCCGAACTTAGCCAATATGATTAGAACTGAACAATCAGCATTCAGTTGGCAACAAGTGATGGAAATATTAATCCTTTATGCGACATCCTCCATTGATGACGTTAAACCACTTTATCATTCTGCACGCATCAAACAGTGGCTTACTTACTTAAAACAGCACTATGCTCAAGCAGCAGACGTCCTACAAAATATTAGAACACTCAAATCACAGCAAGAAATCTGTGATTTCTTAACGTAGAACCGCCCAAATAACTTCCTTAGATAATAACAAAATAGCAATTGATGTTCATTTATTATAACGATGTAGGGGGATAGGGGAGTATAAAAATCGGTCAGAAAAGTCATTGATTTTATTGAAGTTTTTAATAAGCCATTTCATCAGAAAACTTCAATAAATCAATGCTTTTTTGTGATTACAATTGATTGGGGGCAGTGGTTTCGGACGTATTAGCTTTGTTGAACAAAATAAACTTCGAATTTAAACCACAACAAACGTACTCTCAATAAAGCGCCCCAACTACGCTAGGGCGCTATTCTTTAATAAATTATCCTCTGTTTGCACCATCTCCCTCTCCACGACCTAAGGGGTAAGGGCTAAGAAATAAAAGCTAAGGTGTGGTGCAATAAATGTAATTGCGGTGCGACCCATCATCGAGGAAGACAGTACCGCCATCGACACGAAAGATGACACCGTTATCTGTAGCGTCGCTTGTCCAGGTTGAACTTCTGAAGCTCATCTCGTAGTTCATTTCATCGAAATAAAGTTCTACGTCGTCCCACTCCGTGAAAAATCCTGCGCCTATATAACTCGTGTGATACCGTGTATTTGACGACGGCGTGGCACCATCTATGCCATCATAACATGGAAACCGATCATCTGAACCACACTTCGCGTTAGTTAACTCCTTGAGCTTTGGCGCACGATAACCCAAACGACCACACCAAGATATTTGGTTAGACCAATAATCCCATTTATCACCCCGATGGACAAACCACTGCCTCAACACAAATCCATACTTCACCTCATTCCCACTACTATCTCTACCCACCAACTCAAATGTCTGTGGCAAAGATGGTATGGTTAAAGGGCTAGGATTATCTGACTGCATTTGAGCATCACTTGCCCTAGGTCCCGTTAAAGTTACTCGCGTTACATAACTGGATCTATCTTCATCATCAATCCACGAATCTTCTTCGCCGCCTTGTTTTGGCAGTCTCCAACTCACCGTAGCTGTTATCCCTCCACGCGAGACTGAAGACCATGTCAACTGACTCGCATCAACCCCAGCTATGAGTAAATCAAAATACAAACCATCCCCCCCCGTTGTTGGAAAATTAAGGCCATAAGATGACGAACTTGTTGACTGAACTAAAAATCCCTTATCAGGAACCATGCCAGAGGGTTCGAAGGAGGAAGAATGAGTACTCGGCCTGACAAAACAAATACGAGGACCACTATACGGAGTAATATAATACGTCACTGTTTGACTACTAAAATTTCTTGTATTAGGTAACCCGTACTTTGTTTGTAAATCCCCTCCTGTACTACTTAATGTCATCTTATAAGGCGCCTTACAAATATCTAATGCATCACTACGACTTACAGTATTATTATCCGCATCAGTAAAACTCACCGATACACTCCCCATCGCAGTAACACCATTAGTACCCTGACCATCCCCATCGTCATCTCCCCAATTACCTTGAGTAATTAAGTCATTTAAACTGACTGTATTTACCGATAATGGCACCACCATGTGTATATCATTAAAAGTAGCTCCATTAACTAGCTGTATCGGATTTTTCGAACTTGATGTGTTAGTTGATGGCTTGAGGGTTGTACCATCCGGCAACTCAATAGCTAATAGATTATCTGTCGAAGTCACCTTAGTTCGCCCATCATCAAACGTTAAATACGGTGCCTTACCCTCAATTTCCCTTGATGTATGCGCCGTTAATGCCTGAGAACCCTGCGTATATGACAATAAAAGCAGTGGCGCAAAGAACAGCGAGAACTTAGTTAATTTAAATAATTTATGTGATTTAGGTAACCTAAATAAATTAGATAGGTTAAAGAAGAAAAATGAAAAAGGTAAAAAACGCAACCTCCACAAAAAAAACACCGATATATCCGACAACTTTACTAAGCGTGATGATTTCGATAACTTCGGTGATAAAAATAAGAAATGAGTCTGATTTTGACTATAGTGAAAATAAAAAAGATTTTGGGCGTAGATTTGGCAGACCATAGCCCAGTCATGATAACGCATTCCGATTATCCTATCAATTAATTTTATGTTTTTATTTAATTTTTAAAAATCACTCAATTAATGAGTATTTCTTTGCTTTAAAGCACTTGAATCATAACCTATTGATTAATAGTACGCTACTTTTTTGTTGAAGAAATACAGCAATTATCGAAAATATCATCATTATGTAAATCAATAGCATTATATTTTATTAACCATATGAACATTAGCGTAATGAAGAACAAGCAACAACACGCCAAAAACCCATAATGTATCTACAAATTTATTTTGATAGAAATAAATTGAAATACCAAAATCTAGTAACTGAAATGCGCCCCAAAAAGCTTCGTAATTGTATTGCAAAAATGCGAAATACATCGAAAAAAAACAACTCAATAAAAATAAACTACACCATCAATAATGGGGAGAGTAAAAAAGACACTTTATTCATCTTATTTGCTTATTAATTTTTACTTAAACGTTCCTGTTACCTAAAATTTTTAACAAAATTTTAATTATTGGTTGTTGTTAATCAATTCGTTTAATAAAGTGTTTAATCTTAAATCCCATAGCAATTAATGACGCAAAATAGACAACGATGCCAACAATTACCAATAAAAATAATCGCCCTATACGAACCCACATTGAACCCGTTGACCAATCAGGTAATAGCTGTGAGCCAGACCATAACACTGTGGACATTAATATTACGGCAATAATGACTTTAATTAAAAAGAGATACCAACCAGGTTGGGGTTGATAAAGTTGTTTTTTACGCAGTTGCCAATACAATAATCCAGCATTAAAGCAAGCGGCTAAACCAATGGATAGTGAAAGGCCTGCATGCTGTAATGGCCCAATAAAAACAAGATTCATTAGCTGTGTTAAAATTAACGTAACAATTGCAATTTTGACGGGAGTTTTAATATCCTGACGCGAATAAAATGCGGGTGCTAACACTTTAATTAAAATCAATCCAAGTAGACCGATAGAATAAGCCACTAAGGCTCGCTGTGTCATTAAGGTATCATTTAGGGTAAATTGCCCATACTCAAATAATGTTGATATAAGAGGACGAGAGATAACGCCTAATGCCACGGTACTTGGCAGAGCCAGTAAAAAACAAAGTCGCAATCCCCCAATCTAATACCTCAGAATATTGCTTATGATCACCTTTAGAAAAACTTTTCGCTAACGAGTAATAAAATCGTACCTAATGCTACGCCAAGCACGCCAGCAGGAAATTCCATTAAGCGGTCTGCATAATACATCCATGAGACCGATCCTGAAACTAGATGTATTTTGTTACTTTTGTTACTTTTTTTACCAAGATAGTACCTAATTTTATCAGCTTTCCACCGCTTGGAATTACAATTGTGGCGACATTAGGCATAGGTATTGCTGAGAGCAGTGGTTATATCCATGTGCTACTCAAAAAATTACTGGCTATTACCCCGAAAAATATAACAAATGTTAGCACATTCGAAACTACACAATCCCAATAATCTTCATTTTACGCTAAAAACATTCAGAAAACCAATTGATTTTATTTAAGTTTTTGCTTTACTTTTTTTATAAAAATCACCCACTTTTTATCTACAACGGTGGTTAATGTCGTACCTTATTCGACGTCATAATGTGCCATCGACAAAGCAAGGTTAGCACGTCAAACAAGAATGTTTGGCTAAGGCTATTTTATCGGAAATAATTTTGTCAGGAATAAATCGGTACCGATGCGTAAAACCGAGTAAACGAGATGGACAGTGCAGGCCGCATTCGGCAACCATTTCGCGGGCTAGGCGATTTAGCATAAAATCCCCTAGCTCAAGCGTTATCATCAATCGCTTATTATATATCCTCAAAGCTCAAAATTACCGCTACCCTCAAAACAAATCATTTTTTAAAATCAGCCAGAAAAACCATTGATTTGATCTTTATTATTTTTGTTTTAAAAAATAATGCTTAGTCACTTTATTAATAATCAAACAAATTAGCATAATAAGCAATACCAATAGGAGTAGGCTACGACCTGCATGTATCAATACATTAGCGTTAATAGAATATCTTATCGGCATTTTGTACGTGAAAGTAAAATAAAGAATGTCGCAAATAAAAATCATCATGGCAGACACAGAAATACTTTTAATGAGTTTTTCTGATTGAATTTTATTAAAGGGTTGCTTAAAACAGCTTTTAGACAAAAACAGTCCAAGCAATATAGCACCAATATACAAAGACTCTTGAAAACCACTAAGCATTAAGTCAAAAGCATTAGTGATTAATTCATACCCTTTAATCAAAATAAAACCAATAAACGTTGAAAATAAAATGAAGTGAATAGTTGAGCTATTAGTTGCGGTAATTGCAAATGACTGTTTGCTTTTTATAAAGTATTTTTCAAAGAAATTTGTTAAATAGTAAATTAATAAGCTGTATAGCAAAGCGCAAAAAATAACTGATGAGATAACTATTATTATTATCGGGAAAATAGGTATCTCGTAGTAATAAACAATTATAGTTTGTTGAATAAATGCAGCAATTATTGAAAATATCATCATCATAAAAATCAATAGTATTACATTGATTTTATTAACAATATGAACATTAGCGTAATGCAAAACAAGCGACAACACGCTAAAAACCCATAATGTATCTACAAATTTATTTTGATAGAAATAAATTGAAGTATCAAAATCTAGTAACTGAAATGCGTCCCAAAAAGCTTCGTAATTGTATTGCAAAAATGCGAAATACATCGAAAAAAAACAACTCAATAAAAAATAAACTAGACTACCTATAATAGGTAGTGTAAAAAATGAGACCTTATTCATCCTATTTCCTCATTAGTTTTATAATTAATGATTTTTACTATTTGATACTTTTTTGAAAAAATGAAATTTATCTTTACCGGTCGTTTATTATTAATCAATTCGTTTAATAAAGTGTTTAATCTTAAATCCCATAGCAATCAATGATGCAAAATAAACAACGATGCCAACAATTACCAATAAAAATAATCGCCCTATACGAACCCACATTGAACCCGTTGACCAATCAGGTAATAGCTGTGAGCCAGACCATAACACTGTGGACATTAATATTACGGCAATAATGACTTTAATTAAAAAGAGATACCAACCAGGTTGGGGTTGATAAAGTTGTTTTTTACGCAGTTGCCAATACAATAATCCAGCATTAAAGCAAGCGGCTAAACCAATGGATAGTGAAAGGCCTGCATGCTGTAATGGCCCAATAAAAACAAGATTCATTAGCTGTGTTAAAATTAACGTAACAATTGCAATTTTGACGGGAGTTTTAATATCCTGACGCGAATAAAATGCGGGTGCTAACACTTTAATTAAAATCAATCCAAGTAGACCGATAGAATAAGCCACTAAGGCTCGCTGTGTCATTAAGGTATCATTTAGGGTAAATTGCCCATACTCAAATAATGTTGATATAAGAGGACGAGAGATAACGCCTAATGCCACGGTACTTGGCAAAGCCAGTAAAAAACAAAGCCGCAATCCCCAATCTAATACCTCAGAATATTGCTTATGATCACCTTTAGAAAAACTTTTCGCTAACGAGGGTAATAAAATCGTACCTAATGCTACGCCAAGCACGCCAGCAGGAAATTCCATTAAGCGGTCTGCATAATACATCCATGAGACCGATCCTGAAACTAGAAATGAGGCAAAAATCGTATTAATAATTAAAGAGATTTGCCCTACTGACACCCCTAAAATTGCCGGTCCCATCTGTTTCAAGACTCGCCAAACACCACTATCTTTAAAGCTAATACGTGGCAACACTAACATGCCAATTTTTTTTAAATAGGGAAGCTGATACAGTAATTGCAAAATACCACCTACACCAACCGATGCAGCAAGCGCTAATACTGGAGGGTTAAAATAAGGAGTCAAAAATAGCGTGAATAGAATCATACTGACATTCAATAGTGTTGGAACAAAAGCAGGAACAGAGAAGCGATTCCATGTATTGAGTATCGCGCCAACAAGTGAAGCCAGTGATATAAAAAAGATATAAGGAAAGGTTATACGCAACATGGTCGTTGCAAGCTCAAATTTTTCGGTTGACTCTTGCATAAATCCGGGAGCCGTTAACATTATAATAAAAGGTGCGCTAACAACGCCAATTAAGGTGACAAAAGCTAATACTAAGGTTAAAAGCCCAGCTATATAAGCAACAAAAGTACGTGTTGCCTCAATACCTTGTTGATTCTTATATTCAGCCAGAATGGGCACAAAGGCTTGAGAAAAGGCGCCTTCAGCAAAAATACGCCGTAGCAAATTAGGCAATTTGAAAGCAACAAAAAAAGCATCGGTCGCCATGCCTGCGCCAAAAAAACGCGCAATAATGGCATCGCGCACAAAACCTAATACACGGGAAACCATTGTCATGGAACTTACGGTTGCTAAAGATTTTAAAAGATTCATATTTAATTTATATACAAAGTATACAACCTAAAACGGATAATGATGCATAGTCTACAAACTATCGCTTAAAACCACCATGCTTTTTTCAATAAACTTTGCCTTTTATTAGGTAAGCCGCTAGCGTATAAATTTAACATTATCTCTTATAAAATTAATCTTTTGTTCATCTTTGGAATGCACTTTTGACACAATACCAACCACATCAATTAGGTAAAAAATAGTGATGTAAAAAATATTCAGAAAAAGGATAATTTCAGTATAAAACAACGTTATTTGCCCACATTATAAATATGTGTTAGATTGTCAATTCGAACAATATTTACACTAATTTTATTATGAATCAGACAACAAATCCGTCACCAATAAGAACAGGGGGTTTTCTAAATACTATTGAACGAATTGGAAACAAAATCCCCGATGTAACCACTCTTTTTTTCTATGCTTTAGTCATCTGTTTTGTTGCTTCGCTATTGCTTTCTTTTGTGAGTTTTAACTATATTAATCCTGTCACGCAAGATAAGCTTGTTGTTGTTAATATGTTAGCGCCTGAGCATCTTGTTACTTTTTTTACTAAGATGGTACCTAATTTTATCAACTTTCCACCGCTTGGAATTACAATTGTGGCGACATTAGGCATAGGTATTGCTGAGAGCAGTGGTTATATCCATGTGCTACTCAAAAAATTACTGGCTATTACCCCGAAAAATTTAGTCACACCATCAGTGATTTTTGTCAGTATGGTTTGCCACATTGCTGCTGACTCAGCTTATGTGATTTTAATGCCCGTATCGGCTATGATGTTCTATGCAATTGGTCGCCACCCGTTAGCTGGGATTGCGGCTTCATTCGCTGGATTAGCTGGTGGATTTAGTTCAAGCTATACACCATCTATTATCGATCCAATCATGCAAGGTTTTACTCAAAGTGCAGCACAAATTATTGATCCATCTTATCAAGTCAATGTACTTTGTAACTATTTCTTAAGTTTTGGCGGTACCTTTTTTGTATTATTAGCTTGCTGGTTTGTTACCGATAAAATTGTCGAGCCTCGATTAAATGCAACCATGCCTTTAAATAGTGATCTAAAATTAGATAACATTGCCAACTCGCCAGCGATTACACCCGTTGAAAATCGTGCTTTCAAAGTAGCTTCAATTGTCTTTATAATTATTGCTATTGGTTTAATTTTATTATTGTTACCAGAAAACTCTTTATTGCGTGCATCTGATGGAAGCATGACAAGCAATAAGGCTCCAATTATGCAAATTATTGTGCCATTATTATTTGTATTTTTTGCTATTCCAGGCTTAATACATGGTTTTATAACTGGTACATTTAAATCATCACGCGATATAGTAAAATCAATGGAAAATATCACTAAATCACTTATTCCATTCATTGTTTTTGCTTTCTTTTGTGCTCAATTTCTATATGTCTTTTCTCATTCACAAATTGGAACATTAATTGCAATTGGTGGCGCCGATTTATTAAAAGCACTGCATCTGCCTCCAGTTGTAACCATATTTGGTGTGATCATTCTAACAAGTATGTTAAATGTGTTAATTACCTCGGCATCATCGAAGTGGGCTATTTTAGCGCCGATTTTTGTGCCTATGCTTATGTCTGTTGGTATCTCGCCAGAATTAACTCAAGCCGCTTACCGCATTAGTTCTGCGGTTAATGTTAGTACGCCTATGTTTGCTTTTTACCCTCTGATTATTGCCTATTGCCAGCAATACTGTAAAAACACAGGTGTAGGTACATTAAGTTCAATGATGATTCCTTATACCGCTGCACTGCTTATTGCATTAACGATAAACTTATTACTTTTTTGGTTCTTCGGCCTACCAATTGGTTTTGATAGCGGTTATGTTTACCCGCCAGTAAATAATTAGTCACCACAAGGAGTCAAAATATTATGAATATTACCGAACAACTAGTTAAACGTTTTTTACGCTATGTCAACGTTCCAAGCCAAAGCGCTATTGGTTGCGCACATGTGCCCTCAACTCTAGGGCAAGCAGAATTAGCCAAATTACTTAAACAAGAGTTAATCGAGCTTAATCTACAAGATGTTCATCTTGATGAACATAGTATTGTAACGGCTAAGCTCCCCGGCAATAACCCAAATGCGCCTAAAATTGGCTATGTTGCCCATCTTGATACTGTCGATGTTGCCTTATCAGATAAAGTTAAGCCACAGAGAGTAACCTTTACTGGCCAAGATATTCTATTAAACAAAGATAAAAATATTTGGTTTAAAGTCGATCAGCATCCCGAACTGAATAAATATCTCAATGATGAATTGATTGTCACTGATGGTACCAGCGTACTTGGTGCGGATAATAAAGCAGCCATTGCCATTGTGATGACTATGTTAGAGCAATTACAACAACAAAATTATACATATGGCGATATTTATGTTGCCTTTGTACCCGATGAAGAAGTCGGCTTAAATGGTGCAAAAAAACTGGATTTAAACCGTTTCAAGCCTGATTTTGCTTACACAATCGATTGTTGTGAGTTAGGTGAAGTCGTTTATGAGACATTCAATGCTGGCTCAGCCATTATTGAAATTGAAGGCATCTCTGCTCATCCTATGTCTGCTAAAAATGTTTTAATCAATCCTATCGGCATTGCCAATGACATTATTAACTGTTTTGATAGCTTTGAAACACCAGAACATACCGAAGGCAAAGAAGGGTATTTTTGGTTTAATGATATCGTTGGTAATCAAAGTACCACAACATTAAAAATGAGTATTCGTGACTTTGATTTAGCTAAGTATGAGGCGCGTAAGGCTTATATACAAGAAGTTATACGTTTTATTAGCTTAAAATATCCAAAAGCAAAAATTGAGTGTAACATTACCGATACCTATAGCAATATCGCTAACTATTTAGGTAATGACCGTCGCTGTATTGATTTAATTTATCAATCATTTGAACAACTCAATATTCAACCAAAAACCATCGCAATGCGTGGAGGAACCGATGGTTCTGCTCTTTCTGCTAGAGGGCTTACCACGCCAAATTACTTTACTGGCGCTCATAACTTCCATTCATGCTTTGAATTTTTACCATTATCATCATTTCTTAAATCATTTGAAGTAACAATGAAAATTATTGAATTAGCAGCCAAGAATAAATAACCTTAAAAAGGGATATATCTCCCTTTTTCCACCTACGAAGCATTTCGATAACGATAAGAAGCAATCCTCTCACCAATCCAACATTGTTAATACAAAATAAAATTATTTCATTAACACCTTAGCAAGCTTTATAAAGGGCTAATAAAAAATAATTGGTTGATGGATTGATGGATTGATGGATTTTCTAGAGAGAGTGGTGGGTCGTGAGCGATTCGAACGCTCGACAAACGGATTAAAAGTCCGCTGCTCTACCGACTGAGCTAACAACCCATTTCAGAAAACAACTACTTAATTCCTTAAGGTTTCAAGTAATTTCGGGTTGGTATAATACTTATAATTATAATGTTACGCAACCCTTTTATTGATATTTCTATTTAACAGATGGTTATTTGTACATTTTACTTTAGCGATGCTAACTTTTTTTTAGCCTGATCAACAACGTTTTTATTTTTAGAATATTTACTTATAACTTGTTGAAAAACGATTCTAGCATTTTTCTTATCGCCTTTCTCAAGCAAAATCAAACCAACTTTATATAGGCTATCTGCAGCTTTGGAAGAGGTCGCAAACTTTTTCACTACAGTTGCATAATAAAATGAAGCCTGATCTTTATTTCCTTGCTTATAATAAAGTTGACCTATCCAATAATTAGCATTAGCTAAATAACCTGACTTTGGATAAGCTTTTATAAATTTTTGAAATGCCGCAACGACCTCATTACTTTTTTTCCCATCGTTAACAAACTGCATGATAAAATTATAATCAGCCTTATCACGACCCGAAGTTTCCCAACCAGATAAATCAGATGATGGCGTTGTTGCCGTTGATGAAGAAGTATTATCCTCAGAAGTGTTCGCATTTGCAGAAACGCCCGAGCCACCAACCATTTGTTGAAGAATCATTTTTTGACGTTCTATCGTCTGATTAAGTTGGTATCTAGTTTCTTCTAATTGCCCTCGAAGCGCATCCACTTCAGCTTGTAAATCATTAATCCTTTCCTGATTTTGTATTAATAATTGGCCTTGTGCCTGAATAGTTCTATCCGATTCTGAACTGCCTGCTGCACAGCCAGTGAATAAAAGAAATAAGAACAATACGAGTGTTTTTTTATGCATATCATATTACTCAGCATGAATGTAGAAAAGAAACGGCTGAATAATCAGCCGTTATAAAATGCTATTAGTTGATAGCATAAGTTACTACAGCACGACGGTTTTTAGCATAAGCTTCTTCGTCATGGCCTAATACTGCTGGTTTTTCTTTACCATATGATACAATTTCCATTTGGCTATCAGAAGCACCATTACCTTGTAAATATGCTTTAACTGCAGCAGCACGACGTTCACCTAATGCAATGTTATATTCTGGCGTACCGCGTTCATCTGCATGACCTTCGATAATTACTTTCACGTTATTTGCACGAATAAATATTGCATGTGCATTTAATAATGTTGCATAGTCAGATTTAACATTATATTTGTCAAAATCAAAATATACTGTATTGATTTGTTGTAATTTATTTAATTGCTCTAAAGCTTCTTTTGATAAAGAACCACTTGCAACACCAGCTACATTGCTACTGTTATTAGACGAACATGCAGTTACAGTAATTAGTGGTAAAGCAACCGCGGCTACTTTAAGAAATTTAGAAAATTGCATTGTATTAACTCCTTTTGTTTAAATAAATTATTACCTGTATTTTTACACACCTAACCAACTTCAAAGTAACAGCCGTTACCAACCAGAACGATTAGAGGTATATATTATAATGCCCTTGTGCTTTACACAATTTTAATAATTGCAATATTGTGCAATATTATAACCTCTTCTTATAAATATGGCGACCATGAAGGGAATTTTACTTGCCCATCTGTTGCTGGTAATCTTGCTTTAAAATTACCATCTGTTGAAACTAGATTCAAAATTGTACCTAATCCTTGTGATGAGCTATAAATGATCATAGTACCATTTGGCGCAATGCTTGGCGTTTCATCCAAAAAGGTGTCTGTTAAACGTTGATAGGTATTTGTGCTTATATCATATCGAGTAATATGTTGTTCACCATTATTGGTTGATATCATAGCAATAAAAGAACCATCAGGTGATACCCGCGCATTTTGATTCTGTGTATTATCCCAAGTTAGCCTTTGAGATGCACCACTATTAATGTTGATACTATAGAGTTGAGGGCGACCTGCTTGATCAGAAGTGTAAACAATAGTTTGATTATCAGGCATCCAAGATGGTTCTGTATTATTATTACGATTAGAAGTAATTTGCGTGATTTTTTTGCTACTTAAATCCATCATATATAAATTTAAACTTCCCCCTTTAGATAAGGCAAAAGCTAATTTACTGCCGTCTGGAGAAAACGCTGGCGCACCATTATGTTGTGGAAAAGACGCAATTGTTTGAACAGCGCCACTATCCAATGTTTTTAAAACTAATGAAGAATGACCGCCTTCAAATGTTACATAGGCTATTTTTTTACCATCTGGTGACCAAGTTGGAGACATTAATGGCTCTTTGGAACGATGAACAGTAATTTGATCATAACCGTCATAATCAGATACTCTTAATTCATGTGAAAAAGGTCCTTTGGTTGTTTTAACAACATAAGCAATTCGTGTTCTAAAAGCACCTTTAATACCGGTTAATGATTCAAAAATTTCATCACTTGCAGTGTGAGCAGCGTAACGGAGCCAACGCTTATCAATAGAATATTGATTTTGTGCTAAAACGGCACCTGGACGGTTTACGATATCAACTAATTGATAATTGATAAGGTATTTTCCTGAGGCATCTGGCTGAATCGAACCGACAACTACCGCAGAAACCCCCAGATTATTCCAAGCCGCAGGCGTAACTTCAGAAGCTGTTGTTGGTTTTTGTGGCATACTATTAACTTCAACAGGATTAAATTTACCACTATTACGTAAATCTGAAGCAACGATATCTTCTATAATTTGTGGTGGTTGACCAGAGCCTGTCCACTTAAATGGCACAACCGCGACTGGTTTAGCAGAGCTTACGCCATCGGTAATAATAATTCTTACCTCAGAATTAGCCATCGTGGTAAAACATAGAATAAAACAAGTTGTCAAAAAGCGAAAAGCGAATTTGATCATCTTAAATTCCTTAATAAAAATAAGACACATTGAGTTAAATAAAATATAAACCCGTAAAAAAGAAAACAAAACCTTTGAAAATTAAGATACAACAGCTAATTGCCCCCCATATATTAAACTTTACAAGCTATAAACAATGATTCAGCAAAAAGATAGCTGATAACAGGTAACAAGTCCATAGCCTTTAAAATAAAAAGATCTCTGTAATATTAATGGTTTTACTATATAAAGTAATCAACGCAGTAACAAAAATAACTTCTTTAATTGTAGTTGCTTATACTAATCTTATTTAAATAAGGTTTAAAGGGCTTAAAAAGATATTTTTGTAAAAGAAAGGGAGCCAATACATGCAAAATATTTAAAATTCTTAGCAACTAATCACAAAAAATAATAATTTGGTAGAGCTAACGTTGCTATATTTGGCAATATTCACAATAAAAGGTATTGCGTTGTCCTATTTTTTGCGATTTTATCTCTGCACCACAAATTAGACATCGCTCGCCATTGCGCCCATAAACTTGTAGCTCTTGTGCAAAATATCCTGGTTTTCCATTAGATTGAAGAAAATCCTTGAGCGTTGTCCCTCCTTGTTCAATGGATTTGCTAAGAACTTGCTTAATAGCAGCAACAAGCCTTTCAAATTCATTTAATTGTAATGAGCTTACTTTACGGTTAGGATTGACTTTCGCCATAAACAATGACTCAGAAGCGTAAATATTGCCAACGCCAACCACAATATGGTTATCCATAATCCAACTTTTAATGGAAACCTGTCTATTTTTGGCTTTTTCGAATAAATATATAGCTGAAAACTCATGACTTAACGGTTCTGGACCTAAATGTTGTAATTGCAGTATTTCGTCTAGCGAATTTGCCCAGAGCCAAGATCCAAAACGCCTAGGATCAGTATAACGCAATGTAACACCATTTTCTAAAATGAGGTCTATATGATCATGCTTTTGTGCTTTTTGAGGCTTTGGTAAAATACGTAAACTACCTGACATACCTAAATGAATTACGATCCAGTTATTAGATAGTTGTAGCAATAAATATTTAGCTCGACGCTGTATATCTAAAATAACCTGTCCATGTGCATTACTTATAGCGCTATCGACAGGCCAGCGTAATTTAGGTTGTCTAACAATAATTTTATGTATAATCTGTCCTTTTAAATATGGCAAAATGCCTCGACGACTTGTTTCAACTTCGGGTAATTCAGGCATATTATTCCCCCTCTTAATTATTTAATAGGTCTGTAACCCAATTGGGTACCTGTTCAGTGGCCATCATTTGGTTATTTCCAGAACATAAATCCTTAGGGTTAATGATCCATACGGGTAAAGTACGCACACCATCGCCATTACATAGCCACTGACCATTACTATCAATTGGTACCATAAAAACATTTTGCGGTATCGGCAATACCAATTTCTTTGGTGGATTGTTTTGTAAATATTCACTATAAATTTTCAGCGCTCCTGTAGCTCCAGTTAATTTCATTGGTGAATGATCATCTAAACCAATCCAAATAACAGCAACATTCCTGCCGTCAACGCCTGTAAACCAGCTATCACGAGAATCATTGCTTGTCCCCGTCTTAGCAGCTAAATTAAACGAACCGTATTTAGCTTTTAATGAACGAGATGTGCCCGAACTAACAACTTGTTGCATAGCATAAGTTGTCAAATAAGCTGATTGTCGAGACACTGCCTGAAGTTGTTGTGGATAGCTTTGATAAACTAGCTTACCTTTATCAGTCAATACATATCTTAAAATAGTAAGCGGAGAACGTTGCCCATTATTAGTGATAGTTTGAAACATCTGAGCTGTTTCTAATGGTGTTAATTCTAATGCACCAAGCAATCTTGATGGTAAATTAGGTATACGATCCGTAGGAACTCCTAATGCTTGTAAAGTATTTTTCGTTGCATCCAGCCCTAATTCCATACCTAAATTAACCGTTGGTACATTTAATGAAAGTGCCAAAGCGTCCACTAACATAACACGATCACGGAATTTACGATCGTAATTTTTAGGCTGCCAATACCCGCCACTATCAAGCTTAACCGATAATGGGCTATCATTAAGCCATGTATTAAGTTGGTAATAATCAGGTTGCCCAAGTGCAGTTAAATACGTTGATGGTTTAGCTAATGAACCAATCGCTCTTTGCATTAACCAAGCACGGTTATAACCAGGGTAACGTGGGTCTGCACTACCAATAATTGAGCGAATTTCCCCTGTTTCTCGACTAACTACAACCATTGCTGATTGTAATTCTTTTTTCGTTGATTTGCGCAATTTGTCAATTTCGTTAGTCACCGCTTGCTCTGCTGCAGATTGAGCTACCGGATCAAAAGTGGTAAAAATCTTCATACCTGACAAATGATCTGCTTTATCACCCAATTGCCTTCGCAGTTCGCTACGCACAACTTGCATAAATGCTGGTTGCGGAGAAATCACACCACCCTTGGGTAGCACTGATAGTGGGCGCTGACTTAATAAGTTATACAACTCATCATCAATTATGCCTTGTTGCTGAGCAAGTTTTAACACCACGTTACGGCGCTCAATAACTTGTTGAGGTTGTGTCCACGGATTATATAACGAAGCGCCTTTTACCATACCAACCAGCACTGCTTGCTGATCTAATGTAAGTTCATTAACTGGCCGCCCAAAATAGTAAAGACTTGCCAATGGAAAACCATGAATCTCTTCTCCTCCCGCTTGCCCAAAATAAACTTCGTTTAGATAAAGCTCTAAAATACGTTCTTTACTATAACGGCCATCTAAAATCAAAGCCATATAGGCTTCGCGTATTTTACGGCTTAAACTACGTTCATTAGTCAGAAAAAGGTTTTTAACAGTTTGCTGGGTTAAGGTACTGCCTCCTTCGATGCGGCCAGTAGTCAAATTAACGAAAATAGCACGACCGATAGAATATAAACTTACACCATGATGATCATAAAAACGCTTATCTTCTGTAGCAACCAATGTTTGCAATAACGAATCAGGAAACTGCTTCAATGGAACAAATAATCGTTGCTCGCCATTTGGAGAATGCATCATGGTAATTAATTTAGGATCAATTTTTAGCAATCCAAAATCGCGCCCAGTTTCTAGATTAGTAATGCGATCTATACGATTTTCATAAAAAGTAATACTAACTCTAAATGACGGTTCTTCACCATCAGGAAATGTAAAAGGTCGTCGATAAACCTCAACAGCATTATTACTTACAATAAACTCACCTGGGCGGCTGGCTTTTGTATCTTGCTGACGATATTGTGCACCTTCTAACATTGTCACTACATCATTTAGACTATATTCACTATCAGGCTCAAGATCTATAATTTGCCCATAAACTGCCGCTGGCAACTCCCACACATTACCATCAACTCGCTCCTTGATTTGTTGATCAAGATAAACGCCGTAAACAATAGCCACAGCTGCAATGACAAGAAATAGTTTAAATAATAAGGTCAAAAACCGGCGACAAAGTGTAGACTTCTTATTTTTTTTATTTTTTGGAGAATTTTTGGGAGACCGTTTTTTTGATGTTTTAGTTGACGTGTTCAAACTGCACCTAATATTTATTATCCAATAAAAATTAGCTTATCATAACATAATTTTTTAAGGATATTGCGGTCTTCTTTTTGTAAAAAAAGCTTCAGGTAAAATCGATTTTGAAGCATAAAACAAACGTATGAATTTAAAAATCTAGCTGTGAGCTAATGGTTTTAACTTTCGACAAAAACGCTTTTTTTGACTTACCTGTCAACCCTTCCGAAATAGGTAAACTTGCTGTCAATGGATTAACCGGCTTATTATTAATGTGTAGCTCAAAGTGTAGGTGAGGTCCTGTAGAACGCCCTGTATTCCCAGATAACCCAATCTTATCACCTTGTTTAACTTGCTGACCAGGTTTGACTAAAATCTTATCCAAATGCATATAAGTTGTCATATACTGACGCCCATGCCGAATAGCAATATAATTACCAGCCGAACCACTATACTTTGCAATAACTACTTCACCATTACCAACTGATAAAACTGGTGTACCACGAGACACTGCAAAATCAACACCATTATGTGGAGTTATCGCACCGGTAACAGGATGTAAGCGACGAGGGTTAAAACCAGAGGAAACTCTAGCTTGCTTTGCTAATGGATAACGGAAAAAACTTTGCGACAAACTGTTCGCATTAATATCATAATATTTACCATCATCTGCTAAAATAGCGTAATAATCTTTGGTACCATTTTTAATGCGTACACCTAACAGCTGACTATTAGATAAACGATTACCATGCATCTCTCTGGTTAAAACAACTGAAAATTTATCACCAACTTGCAAACGACGAAAATCTAAACGCCATTGCAAAGCACGAGTAATCACGCCAATTTCATTACTGGTTAATCCATTTTTGCGAGCATCTGCAACAAAGCTACTTTTAATATCACCTTTTATCACAATATTTTGTGGTACACTTTCAACTGTTTCTGAACTTTCTACAAATTTATCGCCCGATTTTTCATAAATTCGAATATTATTACTGGAGATTGTCCAACTAAAAGTTTGCAAATTATGATTATCATCAGTCGTCCAACTAATTTGTTGACCTATTCTCAAATTTGCAAGTTGTTTAAATTTTGTCGTTAACTGATAGATGTCGTTTCGATTAACGTTATAACGAATCAAGATATCATGCAGGGTATCCCCTCGTGCAATAGTGTATTGCACAGTATTATCTTTATCATCAACAATGTCATCTAATTCATCTTTAACAATCTCATCTTCAGGAATATCTGATGATTCAGTAACTGTAGAAGGTTTTCCATTTATCATCTCAACTTTTCCATCATCGATAACAACAGAAGAATGGGTGTTATCATTTACAGTCGTTTCAGCTTGAGGCGTTAAAGGAACATAAACCGTTCGATTCAAATTGAGTGGATTCCACAGAACGATAAATAAGATAACAATGAAAAGAACACCTAATATTGAAAAATAGGTATTTCTAAAATTATTTTTTTCAATATCAGGTGATTTTATTTGTCTTGCCAAAATTAACCTTAACTATTTATTCTAAAACTAGTCTTTATCTAAACAATCCAACAGTTGCTCTGTTAATTTTGCTAAAAATTGTGAATATGCATCTTTAGAAAGAGCAATACCCGTTCCTAATGGATTTAACTCTCCAATACGTACATCTGTTCCATTCACTATTTTTTCAATAACTGCAGGGCTAAACTGTGGCTCTCGAAATACACATACTGCTCGGTGCTCTTTGAGCGCCTGTTGAATTGCATAAACCTTTTGAACACCCGGCTGAATTGCTGGATTTATAGTAAAACTGCCTAAATTCTTTAATCCGAACTGCGATTCAAAATACCCATAAGCATCATGAAACACAAAATACCCTCTATTTTGTACGTTAATGAGTTTTTTTGCAATGTTTTGTTCTGTTTCTGCAAGTTTTATGATGAATTCGTTTAAATTTGCATCAATCAATGCGTTTTTATCTGGATACAGGGTAATAAGTCGATCATGGATTGACTGCGCAATCACCTTGGCAATTTTAGGTGAAAGCCAAATATGTTCATCATATTCACCATGATGACCATTAGCAGGTATAGGATGGGAGTGAGTATCTTCATGTTCATGATCCTCATGACCTGTTCGAAGCAATACTTTAATCTCTGGTATTGCCATTAATTCAATTTGTTTTTGCTTATCAATACTTTTTAATATTGTTGGCATAAAAGCTTCCATATCTTTGCCAACCCAAACCACAAGTTCAGCTGATTTAACTTTAGCCAAATCAGATGGTTTTAAATAATAACTATGTGGAGATGCGCCATCAGGAAGTAAAATATCATTATCAGTTACTCCTGAAGCGATTGCTTCGACAATAAATCCTATTGGCTTTACAGACGAAATAACTTTCGCATTAGCATAATTAACAATACTTTGAATAAACATTAATGAACCAAGTATCATTAAGAAAACTAAATTTTTACTATTTAGTAGAATATATTTTTTCATACAATTTTCCTATATTTATTATGTATGGTAAAATAGAGTTAATTATTGTTATAATATAACATAACATATTTATAGACAAGGGTGATTAACAAAATGACTCCTCTCATTTCGCTTGATAATGTTTCGGTGCAAATTGACCATCAAAAAATATTATATGATGTTTCGTTAGTCATTCATCTTAATCAAATTATTACAGTACTTGGTCCTAATGGAGCGGGTAAATCGACACTGGTGAAAGTTATTTTAGGATTAATGCCATACGCCTCAGGAACAATCACATGCTTACCTAACTTAACGATTGGTTATGTGCCGCAGTCAATCAACTTAAATCCAACGCTACCTATTACTGTTAGACGTTTTATGTGTCTTAATAGTCAGTTAAATAAAAAGGATATTTTTAATATATTATCAATGGTAAAAGCTGAATATTTAATCAATGAATCTATGCATCAATTATCAGGTGGTGAATTGCAACGTGTTTTGCTCGCTCAAGCTTTAGCTAAGCGCCCTCAATTACTGATTCTTGATGAACCTACTCAAGGGGTAGATGTCAATGGCCAAGTACTATTATATGATTTAATCGCTGATGCAAAAAAACAGTTCAATTGCGGCGTGTTAATGGTTTCCCATGATCTTCATTTGGTCATGGCAAAAACCGATGAAGTAATCTGCTTAAATCATCATATATGCTGCTCTGGCACACCAGCAATTGTTTCTAATGATCCAGAGTTTATTTCTCTTTTTGGACAACATGAAACCTCGCAACTCGCTATTTATAAACATCATCACAATCACCAACATGATTGTTGTAAACAATCTATTGAGCAAAATAAGCGTATTGTTTTGCCAAGTTATAGAAGGAAAAAACAATGATTGAATTACTATTACCTTCTTTATTAGCGGGATTATGTTTAACTAGCATAACTGGGCCTTTAGGTACTTTCGTTGTTTGGCGAAGAATGTCTTATTTTGGCGATACTTTATCACATGCTGCTTTACTTGGTATCGCATTTGGCTTTTTGTTGGATATCAATTTATTTTATGCAGTCATTTTTGTCACACTCTT
This sequence comes from Gilliamella sp. WF3-4, assembly GCF_001690275.1. Lineage (GTDB taxonomy): Bacteria > Pseudomonadota > Gammaproteobacteria > Enterobacterales > Orbaceae > Gilliamella > Gilliamella apicola_C. The sequence goes on from NZ_LZGW01000039.1 coordinate 55,238, forward strand.
ACTAGCTATCGGATTACTTTGGTTAGAAGCACAAAAACAATTACCAATTGATACATTACTTGGTATCTTAGCTCATAGTGCCTTATCACTAGGCTTAGTAGTAATTAGTTTAATGGACAATATCCGTATCGATTTAATGGGATATTTATTTGGCGATCTTTTATCAGTAACATATTCAGATCTTTATCAGATTATTATTTGTGTAGCATTCATTGGAGCTTTATTATTTTGGCGATGGAATAACATTTTATTTATCACTGTAAGCGAAGAATTAGCTTTTAGCCATGGCATTAATGTACAGCTCACAAAATTGCTTTTGACTTTACTACTAGCATTAACCATAGGTCTGTCAATGAAATTTGTTGGAGCGCTAATTATTACATCTTTACTTATCATTCCTGCCGCAACAGCAAAATATTATTCAAAAACCCCCGAAACAATGGCGTTAATTGCAATAATAGTAGGAATGCTATCGGTAGTTGCTGGAGTGCTATTCTCATTTGTTTATGACACCCCAACAGGTCCCTCTATAGTATTAAGTAATACTTGCCTATTTTTTGTATCATTACTTATTTCAAAACGCATTTTAAATAAAACAAATTAAAATCATTGCAAAATCGTATTATTTATTTGTGTGTTATATCCCATTAATAAATAGCTTTAATGGGTTTTCGATATTTTCTAATATGATAATAATAAAATTAAACATATTAATTAATAATTAGAAACTATGTCACTTGCAATTATTTATACTCGAGCCTCTATTGGAATACAAGCACCATTAATAAACGTTGAAGTTCATATTAGCAATGGGTTACCAGGCTTTGTATTAGTTGGTCTTCCTGAAGCAACCGTTAAAGAAGCAAAAGATCGAGTTAGAAGTGCCATTATTAATAGTGGTTTTACCTTTCCAGCTAAAAAAATAACGGTAAACTTATCTCCAGCAGATTTACCCAAAGAAGGAAGCCGCTTTGATTTGCCAATAGCTATTGCTATTCTTGCCGCAACAGAACAAATTCCAACAGAAGATTTATTACATTATGAATTTTTGGGGGAGTTAGCTCTTTCAGGAAATATTAGAGCCGTAAAAGGCGCAATACCTGCTGCAATTTCCTCTAAAAAGAAAAATCGCACATTAATTATTTCCACCGAAAACCAATCAGAAATTTCTTTAATTCACCAAAACAACGCATTAATCGCCAGTAATTTACTAGAATTATGCCAATATTTATATAAAGAAATTGATTTACCAACAGTTCAATATCGTGAATATCAAGACAGTAACAATAACCCAGCTAGTTTACAAGATATAATTGGGCAAGAACACGCCAAAAGAGCATTAGAAATTGCTGCAGCGGGAGGACATAATTTATTATTAATTGGACCTCCAGGTACGGGAAAAACTATGTTAGCAACGCGTTTAACCTCTTTATTACCTCAATTATCTGATGATGAAGCACTTGAAAGTGCAGCAATAACTAGCCTTGTCAGTTCATATGGATCAATAAAAAATTGGCGTAAAAGACCTTTTAGAGCACCTCACCATAGCGCATCAACTGCAGCACTTGTTGGCGGAGGAACAATCCCTAGACCTGGAGAAATTTCTCTAGCGCATAACGGTGTATTATTTTTAGACGAATTACCAGAATTTAATCGAAAAGTATTAGATGCTTTAAGAGAACCCATTGAGTCGGGAGAAATTATCATTTCAAGGGCAAATGCAAAAATAAAATTTCCCGCTAGATTTCAGTTAATAGCCGCAATGAATCCAAGCCCAACAGGACATTATCAAGGCACACATAATAGAACAACACCACAACAAACTATTCGCTATTTGAATCGGCTTTCAGGGCCATTTCTTGACAGGTTCGATATTTCTATTGAAGTTCCTTTACTACCTAAAGGTGCTCTAAGCCAAAAAGTAACTTCAGAAGAATCAACTGAAACAATAAAACAACGAGTTCTAACAGCAAGAAATACTCAATTAAAAAGAAGCAGCAAACTAAATAGCCAATTAAGCACAAATGAAATTCAATGCTATTGCCAATTATCAAATGAAAATAATGAATATTTAGAACAAGCTTTAATTAAATTAGGCCTCTCTGCTCGCGCATGGCACCGAATACTAAAAGTATCGCGTACAATCGCAGATTTAGATTTATCAGACACCATAGAACGAAAACATGTTTCAGAAGCATTAAGTTATCGCTCTATGGATCGGTTACTAATTCAATTACACAAAAATATTGGTTAAAGAATTAGTCATCACTATCTACAAAATCGTCTGTTACATCAACCTGTGGTTTTCCACCAGATAATGTATGAAAACGTTTTGGCTTATTGATACGAGAAAGATACTTCAACCATGTTTTTTCAAAATCAGTTGATGGCTCTTTTTTACCTTTGCAAACCTCTACAAATGATTTTTCTTCTGCAGTGGTAGGCTTTTTAGCTTCTGTGTCAAGATCTTTAAAAGCACAACCATGCTTTTCTAAAATCATAGCTTCTTTAATAGTAAAATCGCCGTGGCGAGAAAATCCTCTTGGATAATTCTTATTATCGAAAAAACGTTGTTGACTCATAAAACTCTCAGCCATGTTCTATCCTCTAGATTGTAAAAGTAGTTGGCGGGAATTATAATTGACAAAGTTAATCTGTAAACAAAATTCTTTTATTTATACAGATAAAATGGGTTAATTGGCTAAAATTAAAACATAAATGCTATCTTGTGGCAGGGGCGGAGAGTCTCGAACTCCCAACACCCGGTTTTGGAGACCGGTGCTCTACCAATTGAACTACGCCCCTAAATGGAAGTGGCGGAACGGACGGGGCTCGAACCCGCGACCCCCTGCGTGACAGGCAGGTATTCTAACCAACTGAACTACCGCTCCACCGTATTTGGTATGTTAATATAAATAAAATTTAAAAGTCTGGCGGCACCCTACTCTCACATGGGTAATACCCACACTACCATCGGCACTACGGCGTTTCACTTCTGAGTTCGGCATGGGGTCAGGTGGGACCACCGCGCTATTACCGCCAGACATATCCTGTCTTCTCTTCTCTCAATTACTGTGTATTATCTCATATCCACAACAATCTCTCAATCCGGAACAAACTGCTCTCTCATTTATTAAACAATTTAAAGTCAATCTCTATACAATCATCAACTTCAATCATCCTATCGCGTAACTCCAAAACAACTCCGAGTTGTAAGGTTAAGACTCTCGGTTCATTAGTATCAGTTAGCTCAATGTATCACTACACTTACACACCTGACCTATCTACGTCTTAGTCTCAAACGGACCTTACTGAATCTCTTCAGGGAAAACTCATCTCAAGGCTAGTTTCGTACTTAGATGCTTTCAGCACTTATCTATTCCGCACGTAGCTACCGGGCAATGCAATTGGCATCACAACCCGAACACCAGCGGTGCGTTCACTTCGGTCCTCTCGTACTAGAAGCAAACCCTCTCAATTTTCCTACGCCCATGGCAGATAGGGACCGAACTGTCTCACGACGTTCTAAACCCAGCTCGCGTACCACTTTAAACGGCGAACAGCCGTACCCTTGGGACCTACTTCAGCCCCAGGATGTGATGAGCCGACATCGAGGTGCCAAACACCGCCGTCGATATGAACTCTTGGGCGGTATCAGCCTGTTATCCCCGGAGTACCTTTTATCCGTTGAGCGATGGCCCTTCCATTCAGAACCACCGGATCACTATGACCTACTTTCGTACCTGCTCGAGCCGTC
>NZ_LZGW01000040.1 GCF_001690275.1 Gilliamella sp. WF3-4
ACCCGGTACGCATCAAGTGATTGATCATATTATGCTAGATCCTGCCCGAGCAGGCGCTGGTAGTACATTTGTTTGGGGATGGATTAATAGTTTTATGGTGTATTATAAATCAGCCAATATTGATGACGGTGAATATAAGTCAGATCAAGAGGCGGAATTTAAAGCACATAGGATTGACGGCCAAGGCTGGCCCGAATGGATGGTAGAAGCATTTAATGCTACATCATTAGAAGAGCTCGCTAAAATTAAACAACGGCACAATATAACGCAATAGCCCAAAAGCCGTTGCAGTTTGGCAAGCATGGGCAAAGTGGTATAGCAATCTAATTTTACCGGTATTGAAAAAATTGAAGTAAAAAAACTGATTCTAACCAGCCAGATAGTGATCTAACGCTGATAACCTGGGTAGCGGGCACCTTTGCTTATGATCTAATAAATAACTATCAAATCAATATCTGCCCTAATGGACAAGATGATGGCGAAATTCCGCTCATCATTAACCGAAGCAGGAAGAATAAATAAAAGGAGAATAAAATGCCATCAAAATACCGTCCACAAATTTTTGGTTGGATAAGCGATTTAGACAAAGGCGGGAACTATTTAACGGGTGCCGAT
>NZ_LZGW01000041.1 GCF_001690275.1 Gilliamella sp. WF3-4
CTTTAATCCTGTTATTAACAAGCCATTAACTTCCGCTATTCGTTCGTTAAGCGACTTGCCCGCCGTGACGAATAAACGCACCTTGCATGGGGTTATCACTGAATTTAGCCAGCTATCAGTCAATAAAGATGAAGCTCATTACCAAGTCGTGTTATCTTCCCGATTAGCTCGCTTAGCGATAGGGAAAAATAGTGCTATATTTCAAAATCAAAGCGTGGTCAGTGTGGTTGAAGAAGTGCTACGCAGTCACGGCTTTACCGGCATTGATTACCGGTTAGCGCTCAAAGACAGTTATCCTGAACGGGAGTTTATCACCCAGTGGCAAGAAAGTGACCTGGAATTTATTCAACGCTTATTGGCCGATGTCGGTATCTGGTTCCGCTTTGAAACCCACGCCGAGCATGACTGTGATGTGATGGTGTTAAGTGATTATGAACAAGGCTATGCACAGGTGGCCAATATCGACTATAAACCGCCGAGTGGTATGGCCGATACGGGCATAGAAAGTGTTTGGGATATCACCTTACATAGCGAAGTGGTACCCGCCTCAGTGACCGTTCAAGACTATAACTACCGTGATGCCAAAGCCGATTTACTCACCGATATCAACACCCAACCGAAAACCTCCACCACGCAAGGCACTGATTACCGTTACGAAGAGCATTATAAAAGCGGACAAGGTCAGCAGAGTAAGCCAAATGATAAAGCCGCTAACTCCAACCAACCACAAACCGCTAACCCGTCACCGCAAGATGACGGTATTGAACAAGATAACACCATTGAAAGCGGTCAGTGGTATGCCAAAATCCGCCATGAGCAGGCGATTAGCCAGCAAATTATCATTAAAGGTAAGAGTAATCGCTATAACCTTGCCCCCGGTCAATGGATTAATATCAACGGCAGTCCGCTAACGAATATTAATGACGGTATCCTCATTTTAAGTGTACAAGGGCAAGGTAACCGTACTGATGCCTATGCACTTACCTTTACCGCCATTCCCTATCAAGCCTTAAAACCTTATCGCCCCGCGCCCATACGCTGGCCACAAGTCAGTGGCACCTTACCCGCACGAGTGACTAGCCCTGATAATGACACCTACGGCTATATTGACACTCACGGGCGCTACCGAGTTAAATTCAACTTTGACTTAAAAGAATGGAAAAAGGGCAATGAAAGCTTATGGGTACGCTTAGCCAAACCTTATTCGGGTAACACCTATGGTTTTCACTTCCCGTTAATTGACGGCACGGAAGTGGCGATTGCCTTTATGAATGGCAATCCCGATAGGCCGTATATTGCCCATGCCATGCACGACAGCGCCCACCCTGACCATGTGACTACGGTAAACAAACACCGCAATGTCATTCGCACCCCCGCCAACAACAAACTGCGCATGGATGATAAACGCGGACAAGAGCATATCAAACTCGCCACCGAATACGGCAAAACTCAGCTTAATTTGGGGCATTTGGTCGATAATAAAAAAAGCCAACGCGGTGAAGGCTTTGAACTGCGCACGGATGAATGGGGCGCGATTGCTGCCAACAAAGGCTTATACTTAACCACCCAAACCGAGCCGAAAGCGCAAGGCAAACAACTGGATATGCAAGCGGCAATAAACCAACTGGAAAATGCCTTATCGATTGCCAAAGCCCTACAAAATGCCGCTACCCAGTCCGACGCACACAGCGCGGATACCGACAGTCAAGACCAGCTTAAAGCCAACTTAAGTGAGCTAACCCAAAGTGGCCTACTGGCCTATGCGCAAGAAGGCATTGCCTTAACTAGCCCTGAAAACATCCAACTGACAACAAACAACAGCTTAACCCTAACTAGCGAAAATCAAACCGATATCAATGCGTTAAAAAACGTCACCGTATCCTCATCCGAAGCGATAGGGCTATTTGCCCATAAATCAGGCATGAAACTGTTTGCCAACCAAGGCGATATTGCAGTGCAAGCCCAAAATGCCAACCTCAATATGGC
>NZ_LZGW01000042.1 GCF_001690275.1 Gilliamella sp. WF3-4
ACCATTAACACGGTCGAGCTTAAAGCATTACGCGACATATTATGGATAATAACACCATGCAAATCATCCCAATCATACTCTTTTATTCGGCGTTTTTTGGGTTGTAAAAATACTACGGGATGGCGTAAAAACTTAAAGTTAAAAAAATCACTTTCATTAACATAGACTTTACTCGTTTTACGATTAAATATAATAGGGCTGCCACGATGGGAAAATAGATTATGATAGATTTCTGGAATAACAAAATACATAGCAATAAAGCATAAAATAACACCACTTAACGCAGCTAAAAACATGTTAGTTTCTAAAATTGGATCACATAAATAAGTCAATATAGATAATATAACCACTGCAGAGCATAAAAGAATAACAGCAATGATGTAAATACATAAATAAAAAACTTGATCAGAAGGAATCTTACGAATAAAGGCACAGTAGTTATTATTGGCATAGCTTAAGCGATCGTCATGCAGGGGCACTAAACGTGGGCCTTTATCTAGATCACCAAACCAACCAAAAATTTGTGGA
>NZ_LZGW01000043.1 GCF_001690275.1 Gilliamella sp. WF3-4
GATCTAACGCTGATAACCTGGGTAGCGGGCACCTTTGCTTATGATCTAATAAATAACTATCAAATCAATATCTGCCCTAATGGACAAGATGATGGCGAAATTCCGCTCATCATTAACCGAAGCAGGAAGAATAAATAAAAGGAGAATAAAATGTCATCAAAATACCGTCCACAAATTTTTGGTTGGTTTGGTGATCTAGATAAAGGTCCTTATAGTGTGCCCCTGCATGATCGTCGCTTAAGTTATGCCAATAATAACTATTGTGCCTTTATTCGTAAGATTCCTTCTGATCAAGTTTTTTATTTATGTATTTACATCATTGCTGTTATTCTTTTATGCTCTGCAGTGGTTATATTATCTATATTGACTTATTTATGTGATCCAATTTTAGAAACTAACATGTTTTTAGCTGCGTTAAGTGGTGTTATTTTATGCTTTATTGCTATGTATTTTGTTATTCCAGAAATCTATCATAATCTATTTTCCCATCGTGGCAGCCCTATTATATTTAATCGTAAAACGAGTAAAGTCTATGTTAATGAAAGTGATTTTTTTAACTTTAAGTTTTTACGCCATCCCGTAGTATTTTTACAACCCAAAAAACGCCGAATAAAAGAGTATGATTGGGATGATTTGCATGGTGTTATTATCCATAATATGTCGCGTAATGCTTTAAGCTCGACCGTGTTAATGGTGTGCCAACCCGGTACGCATCAAGTGATTGATCATATTATGCTAGATCCTGCCCGAGCAGGCGCTGGTAGTACATTTGTTTGGGGATGGATTAATAGTTTTATGGTGTATTATAAATCAGCCAATATTGATGATGGTGAATATAAGTCAGATCAAGAGGCGGAATTTAAAGCCCATAGGATTGACGGCCAAGGCTGGCCTGAATGGATGGTAGAAGCATTTAATGCTACATCATTAGAAGAGCTCGCCGAAATTAAACAACGGCACAATATAACGCAATAGCCCAAAAGCCATTGCAGTTTGGCAAGCATGGGCAAAGCGGTATGGCGATCTAATTTTACCGATATTGAAAAAATTGAAGTAAAACAAACCGATTCTAACCAGCCAGATAGCGACCTAACGCTGATAACCTGGGTAGCGGGCACCTTTGCTTATGATCTAATAAATAACTATCAAATCAATATCTGCCCTAATGCACAAAATGATGGCGAAATTCCACTCATCATTAACCGAAGCAGGAAGAATAAATAAAAGGAGAATAAAATGCCATCAAAATACCGTCCACAAATTTTTGGTTGGTTTGGTGATCTAGATAAAGGCCCTTATAGTGTGCCCCTGCATGATCGTCGCTTAAGTTATGCCAATAATAACTACTGTGCCTTTATTCGTCAGGATCTCAATGATCAGATTTTTTATGCTTGCCTTTATTTTGTTGCTACTATTTTGGGAAGTATATTAACAGTTGGTTCTTTTATAATGATTTTTTGGTTCAATGATTCTGAAATTGGTGACAAACTAACAATAATGGGGATAATTGGTTTTATTACTTGTTGTGTCGCTTTATATCTATCTATTCCTGAATTCTACCAAAATGCTTTCTCCCGCCGTGGTAGCCCCATTATATTTAACCGTAAAACGGGTAAAGTCTATGTTAACGAAAGTTACTTTTTTAACTTTAAAATATTACGCCATCCTGCAGTATTTTTACAACCGAAAAAACGCCGAATAAAAGAGTATGATTGGGATGATTTGCATGGTGTTATTATCCATAATATGTCGCGTAATGCTTTAAGCTCGACTGTGTTAATGGTGTGCCAACCCGGTACGCATCAAGTGATTGATCATATTATGCTAGATCCTGCCCGAGCAGGCGCTGGTAGTACATTTGTTTGGGGATGGATCAACAGTTTTATGGTGTATTATAAATCAGCCAATATTGATGATGGTGAATATAAGTCAGATCAAGAGGCGGAATTTAAAGCCCATAGGATTGACGGCCAAGGCTGGCCTGAATGGATGGTAGAAGCATTT
>NZ_LZGW01000044.1 GCF_001690275.1 Gilliamella sp. WF3-4
ATTTTTACAACCGAAAAAACGCCGAATAAAAGAGTATGATTGGGATGATTTGCATGGTGTTATTATCCATAATATGTCGCGTAATGCTTTAAGCTCGACTGTGTTAATGGTGTGCCAACCCGATACGCATCAAGTGATTGATCATATCATGCTAGATCCTGCCCGAGCAGGCGCTGGTAGTACATTTGTTTGGGGATGGATCAATAGTTTTATGTTTTTTTGTGATGTTGCCAATATTGATGATGGTGAATATAAGTCAGATCAAGAGGCGGGATTTAAAGCCCATAGGATTGACGGCCAAGGCTGGCCCGAATGGATGGTAGAAGCATTTAATGCCACATCATTAGAAGAGCTCGCCGAAATTAAACAACGGCACAATATAACGCAATAGCCCAAAAGCCGTTGCAGTTTGGCAAGCATGGGTAAAGCGGTATGGCAATCTAATTTTACCGATATTGAAAAAATTGAAGTGAAAAAAACTGATTCTAACCAGCCAGGTAGTGATCTAACGCTGATAACTTGGGTAGCGGGCACCTTTGCTTATGATCTAATAAATAACTATCAAATCAATATCTGCCCTAATGGACAAGATGATGGCGAAATTCCTCTCATCATTAACCGAATCAGCAACCAATTTCATGAAGAATAAATAAAAGGAGAATAAAATGCCATCAAAATACCGTCCACAAATTTTTGGTTGGTTTGGTGATCTGGATAAAGGTCCTTATAGTGTACCCCTGCATGATCGTCGCTTAAGTTATGCCAATAATAACTACTGTGCCTTTATTCGAAAGATTCCTTCTGATCAGATTCTTTATTTGTGTTTATCTATATCATTAATTTTAATGTTTATGGTCTTAGTCTTTTTTAGTTTTGATTTTTTTTCAATATTACTAAAAAAATCTGAATTAAAGGTTTTTTTTATAGTATTATTTGGTATGTTATTAAGTTCATTTGTTATCTATTCATATGCTCTTCCAGAGCTCTACCAAAACGTTTTTTCTCGCCGTGGTAGCCCCATTATATTTAACCGTAAAACGGGTAAAGTCTATGTTAACGAAAGTTACTTTTTTAACTTTAAGTTTTTACGCCATCCTGCAGTATTTTTACAACCGAAAAAACGCCGAATAAAAGAATATGATTGGGATGATTTGCATGGTGTTATTATCCATAATATGTCGCGTAATGCTTTAAGCTCGACTGTGTTAATGGTGTGCCAACCCGGTACGCATCAAGTGATTGATCATATCATGCTAGATCCTGCCCGAGCAGGCGCTGGTAGTACATTTGTTTGGGGATGGATCAATAGTTTTATGGTGTATTATAAATCAGCCAATATTGATGATGGTGAATACCGATCAGATCAAGAGGCGGAATTTAAAGCCCATAGGATTGACGGCCAAGGCTGGCCTGAATGGATGGTAGAAGCATTTAATGCCACATCATTAGAAGAGCTCGCCGAAATTAAACAACGGCACAATATAACGCAATAGCCCAAAAGCCATTGCAGTTTGGCAAGCATGGGCAAAGCGGTATGGCAATCTAATTTTACCGATATTGAAAAAATTGAAGTAAAAAAAACCGATTCTAACCAGCCAGGTAGTGATCTAACGCTGATAACCTGGGTAGCGGGTACCTTTGCTTATGATCTAATAAATAACTATCAAATCAATATCTGCCCTAATGGACAAGATGATGGCGAAATTCCGCTCATCATTAACCGAATCAGTAACCAATTTCATGAAGAATAAATAAAAGGAGAATAAAATGCCATCAAAATACCGTCCACAAATTTTTGGTTGGTTTGGTGATCTGGATAAAGGTCCTTATAGTGTACCCCTGCATGATCGTCGCTTAAGTTATGCTAATAATAACTACTGTGCCTTTATTCGTCAAATTCCCTCAGATCTGATTTTTTATACCTGTCTCTATTTTGTTATTATTA
>NZ_LZGW01000045.1 GCF_001690275.1 Gilliamella sp. WF3-4
GATACAGATTATAAATGTGATTGGGATGATTATAGGCAACAATTTGGGCTTGATAAAATGTCAGTTTCATTTAATCAAATGTTAGCTCATGCTGATGATAGCGTAACCAATTTACCTAAACCGACTAATCAAAAAGATTTATCAGGCATGAATCTATCACAAATGGCATCAAGTCAGCGTGCCGAACTACTCAATCAATATTATGACAATAACCTTGCAATTAATCTTACTACAGATGAAATCTATTACTATCAAGATAACGCATGGCAACCCATCAGCGATAAAATGCTAATGCGAACCCTAGCCGATTTATTTACTCAATCAGGCGAACCATTTAATCCCATAAGAATTAGCTCAGCGGTTGAATCGCTCAGATTGTCCCTACCAATAATGGGAACGTCTCAGAAAGATTTAATCTGCTTTAAAAATGGTGTATACGAGCTAAAAAAACAAACCTTTAAACCGCACAATAAGCAAGACTGGCTATTGGTCAGTAATGATATTGATTACTACCCTGCCAAAGAAAAGGAATCTTTCGATACTCACACGCCAAATTTTGCTAAATGGCTAAAAAGAGCATCAGGCAATCAAGATAAAGCTAAAAATATCTTAGCTGCGCTATATATGATATTAGCCAACCGTCATGACTGGCAATTATTCCTAGAGATTACAGGCGGAGGCGGTAGCGGTAAAAGTGTTTTTGCTGAAATAGCAACGATGTTAGCAGGTAAAAACAATACCGTAATAGGCACCATGGACGCATTAGAAAAAGCAAGGGACAGGGCTTTAATTGTAGGCTACTCATTAGTCATCTTACCCGACCAACCGCGTTATATGGGCAGTGGCGCAGGGTTAAAAGCGATTACTGGTGGTGATGAAGTCGCAATAGACCCAAAACATAAGCAACCTTACTCATGTAAAATCCCTGCGGTAGTCTTGGTTATCAATAACGAGGCAATGAGATTTAACGAACGAAATGGTGGCATATCACGACGTAGAGTTATCTTCCACTTTGGCGAGGTGATACCAGAAAAAGAAAGAGACTTAGACTTGGTCAGCAAAATAGAGCAAGAGCTACCCTCAATTGTGAGGTTGCTATTAAATGAGTTTACCAGCCCAACAGAAGCTAAAGATAGACTACACCAGCAACAACAATCAGACGAAGCGACGGCGATTAAACGCGAATCCGATCATTTAGTGGATTTTTGTAGTTATCTTGATGCGCTTGATTACCCCAATGGTATGTTTATTGGCAATATGGGAATAATGCCCTTTAACCCCCGAAAATATTTATACCATGCTTATATTGAATACATTCGCAATACAGGTTTAAACAATCCGCTATCACTAACGCAATTTGGCACATCACTTAATTATGCAATGAAAGAAAACGGTAAAGACTACATGCGTAAAAGAGCAAATAAAGGGATGAGAACCAACGTAGAGCTTAATATTAACACTAGTCAAGATTGGCTACCTAAAGCCGAAGATCCTAACTAGTAGCTCAAATTGAGTCACTAAAATAAGACCGCCCTAATTGGCGGTTTTTTATTGAGTGAATACCTAAAGTGTACACTTGTGAATAGTAAATCATTAAGTGTTCACCGCTCAAACCCTTTTAGAATAAGGCTTCAAGCAAGTAGTGAACACCGTGAACACTTTTTTATAAAATTTTATTTTTATGGGGGGGAGGTATAAAAAATCTAAAACATAATTAACGGATACCGCTCACCTAGATAAATTTTTACACCGTCAAAATTCTAAAACCAATTTTTTTTAACCTTTCAATTCGGCAAGATTAAAATACCTAATATTGGGGTCACTTTTTGTTTTAGGTATACGTTTAGGTATACGATTCGATTTTTAAAAGTTAATCTTTCAGTATTTCCAGTGTGTTTATCTATATGATTCTGTTTCCCTTGGCCCACCAATTTAATAAATGGTAACATTCTTTAAAGCATACCAAACCTAGCAATTTTAGAACTAAAATTTGTTGGTGATAAAATTATTTAAAGATTGCAACAAATGGAATTAGACTCTTTCGAAAAACGACGTAACACCACATTAGATGAAATATTAAACAAAGGCGCTTTGTTAACTGGATCATCATGTTGAAAAAATAGCCACCAAGCAAAAACTGCCATCCAAAATATTTTAGCTTTGGTTAATCAAATATGATTAATCTACCGCATTAATTAATTGAGATAAAAGCCTAATTCTTTAGTGTAAAAACAAGATACTTTTTCCTTTTCAATTAAAACAATTATTGCATTAGGCCTATGTATCTTTTGCCTTAATTTTTCTAGATGGTGCTGTTCTAGTTGTGGAATTGCACTTTTTATTCTATTCCATTTTGATACACTAATTGTAAGATGGCTTTGTTCCCAAGCATATTCACTACTACTACAGTAAGGAACGATTTTATCATCTTGCTGATAAGCTAAATAAAGATCAATATTATCTCTTGATAAACGGGTAGATACTTCAATTTCATGATCCCATTCAGCATTGAATTGCGCTCGGCTATAACAATTTTTAAAATTTAATATCATACTTTTAGCTTGTGAACTTTGCCCAAGTTGTTGTCCTAATTCTTTATAAAAAACCGCTTGTAAACCTTCAGGAGGCTCAAGATCGCTATGATAAACTGATTCAATGAGTAATCTGGCATCTTCGGGCATTTTTATGGCGCCTTTTTGACGTAAGATTCGTTGCGTGAACCATAAATAAGCATGATTAGCGTAAACATACTTAGTATTGCCAAATTCTGGGTAATCTAGCCATTCTTCGGTTGGATTGTCATTCCAAGTTGGCGCAAATATCGTTAATATTGGTTTATCTCGATCATCGCAAGGTTGATTTTGGTTTGTGGATAGTTTGATATTTCCTTGTTTATCTCGTACATGTCGTTGTAAACGACCTGCACGTTGTATCAATAAATCAATTGGGGCAATATCACTAATCATTTCGTCAAAATCGAGATCTAATGATTGCTCAATGACTTGAGTTGCAATGATGATCTTTCCTGAGCGAATTGCATGATTTGAGGTTTTTCCTGCCCATGTTAACGTTTTTTGTTCGATATCCAAGCGATCACAATATGCAAAGCGACTATGAAATAGCAAAATTTGCTTACTATCAAGATTCAAATTTTGTTGTAGTTGTTGATATAAACTAATTGCGTCAGCCACACTGTTTTTTATCCAGCAAATAATTTTCCCTTGCTGGATGGCAATCTTAATTTTTTCTATACCAGAATCAATACTATCAATCCAGTTAATATCAACTTGCCGCTTTACTTCATCTCTTGTCTCTATTGCTTGTTCGACTAAGCCTTGTTGATTGAGTTTTGTCAATAAAGGAAAAGGTAAATCTGAATTTAGCGTTAAAGGCGATTGATTTGAATTTAATCCTTTATAAAAAGCATTAAGTAATTTTTCACGTAGAAAAAAGGGTAAAGTTGCGGTAAGTATAATCGCACTCCCTCCTTGTGAAAAATGATACTGTAACAGTGATTCTAATAATTTCGCCATATAACTATCATAAGCATGAACTTCATCTAAAATCAGTAACTTATGTCGTAGTCCTAATAGCCGCAACGATTGATGTTTAAACGGCATAACTGCCATTAAAGCTTGATCTAGCGTTCCAACTCCAACTTCAGCAAGCAATGATTTTTTTCGTGTGTCAACAAACCACTCATTACACTCGCTACTCGCGGAATTTTCATTTGTGAGGTATTTGGGTTGACTAAGATTATCCAAATTAATGACTGTTTGGGTAAAATTGGGATTCATATAACTTGCACCATGAGCTAGAACAAGCGATGGATGGCTGTTAGATCGATATAATTGCCCATATACCTGTGCCGTGCGTTGATAGATTGCATTTGCGGTAGCTTGAGTTGGTAAGCCAATATAAATCCCTTGTGCTTTCCCTGCTGCCATTAATCGATGCGCCAAAATCATTGAAGCTTCTGTTTTTCCCGCTCCAGTAACATCTTCCATAATAAATAACTCTGGGCCATTATCTGATAGTTGGCAAGATAATGCTTGCTGTTGCAAGGGGGTTGGTTTTTCAATAAATGGAAATAAATTTTCAATACCATTAAAGGGCATAATAGGGGATTGTTGAGGTAAAGTCGCTACGGCTTTTTCAGCCCTAACTAGAGCGTAGTTTAACCAATATTCTGACAACTCCATCACATTTGAAGAAAAAGGAAAAAATTGTTGGTTGGAACCTAACCAATCACTAATAACGGTTATTGCCGCTAATAGCCAACTTAGTTTGTTAAGATTTTTACGGAATGTTTTGTCAAAAAAGCGGGTGTGGTAACTGGCTAAATTATTATCTACGATAAACAGTTGATTAATTGCTTTAATATAATCTAATGAAGCTTGTTTATCTTGTGCGTTAAATGATAAGTTGCCATCGGGCTTTAATATTGGCGGTTTACCATGATGGGCTGTCATGATTAATAACCAGATATTATATACCTGTTCAATATTATAATTGTATGATTCTAGCTGTATTTCTGATTTTTCAATTAAATAGTTCTGCCATAACCAGTGACCAAGCGAATCATGTCGGGTAGTGTAACTTTTTGCTGGATCGGCGGCGACGAGCTTGGGATTATTATGCTTGAATAATTGCTGGAACCCATTAGCAAATTTACCAATATCATGCCAAGCTAAAAAATAGGCAAACCAAAGGGCTGCGTTTTCCATCTCATCTGATGAGAAGCCAAGTTGCTCAAATAATTCAGCAGAATAAAAATAATTCTTTTTAACAATATGGTATCCACAAGCAGCGACATCTAAATTGTGATAAGCCAGTAGGTGATAATCATCGCTATCATCGCTATTGTCCCTTTGTCGACATTTTCCCCAATATTGATAAAACGATTCAGTCATTGATTTTATCCCTTCATTACGTTTGGCAATAGATATGTTTAATAACGTTTGTCTTTTTTTATGATGTTTATTCTTTAATAATTGATTTAATATAACTTGTTTTATGTAAAAATAAAGGTATCTTTTTACCTAACATTATCATTTTATATCAACTTTATTAATTAGGTTTTGCTCATTTAGTTGAAGTTTGGCAAAATAGACAGCCTGAGTTGAGGGCAGTGTTATCACCTTAAATGATTTAGATATGTTAAAATAAAAAAGTAGCGTAAACACGCTATTGTTAAATAAATTACTAATGGAATTGGGATGATTATTCGAATTAAACAACCTATAAAAACATTATTCATCTTGAGTTGCCTAACTAGTCTAGTTATTTGTTCTGCGCCTGCTTTTGCCGATGAAGAACAACGAGAGCCTCAAACTGAGCTAAACAAGGATGTTAATGTCCCAGTTCAATTATCTGGGGATAAACCAATTGATATTGTTGGTCCTAGCCAAATAACTGAAAAAATTTATCATAAAACGATTTTTTCACTTTCAGGTCAACCTAAATATTCAGCTAATTTTCAACATCTTGATTATGTCAATCCAAATGCACCCAAAGGTGGTGCGATTAAGCTAGCTGAAGTTGGCTCTTTTGATAATTTTAATCGTTTTGCTAGCCGAGGAGCTCCTGAGCGGAGTTCGGGATCGTTATATGACACACTTTTTACCAATACTGCCGATGATATTACCAGTTTTTATCCACTTATTGCTACTTCAATAACTTATTCTGATAGTTATCGCTGGGCTGAAGTTTCAATTAACCCAAATGCTCGTTTTCAAGATGATCAGCCAATTACTGCACAGGATGTTGCGTTTACTTTTCACAAATTTATGACCGAAGGTGTGCCTCAATATCGTGTTTATAATAAAGGCATTACCGTTAAAGTGATAGATAATTATCGTTTGCGTGTTGATATCCCTAATTCTGATCGTGAAAAATTATTTTCATTTGTCGGTGGTATGCGAGTTATGCCAAAACATTTTTGGCAGAATCATGATCTTGCTGAACCTTTAAATACCCCACCAATTGGTAGTGGTCCTTACTATATTAGCGAATATAAATTAGGGCAATATGTTGTTTATCGACGTAATCCCAATTATTGGGCACGTAATTTGCCGATTAATAAAGGGTTAGATAATTTTGACGAAAAACGAATTGACTATTATATGGATGATAATATCTCGTTAGAGG
This sequence comes from Gilliamella sp. WF3-4, assembly GCF_001690275.1. GTDB lineage: Bacteria > Pseudomonadota > Gammaproteobacteria > Enterobacterales > Orbaceae > Gilliamella > Gilliamella apicola_C. The sequence goes on from NZ_LZGW01000045.1 coordinate 6,151, forward strand.
CCTTTAAAGCAGGTGAATATGATTTACGAGCTGAAGATCAACCTAAAAACTGGTTTACTCAATATCAAGGAAAATATTTTGATGCTAACCACATTGTTAAACAAGAAAAAACCGTTCAAACGGCAACTGATACTAAGTGGTTAGCGTTTAATTTGCAAAAAGATCTGTTTCACGATGTTAAAGTGCGTGAAGCAATCACACTGGCATTTGATTTTGAATGGTTAAATCATGCATTTTATTATGACAGTTACAAAAGGCCTTATAGTTTTTTTGAAAACACAATCTATGCAGCAATCGGCAAGCCTAGCGAACAAGAGCTAAAATGGTTAAATGCTTATAAAGATATTATTCCAAAGCGTGCTTTTGGTAATGCTTATTATGTACCTAAAAGTGATGGATTGGGTTTTAATCGTGATAATTTATTAATAGCTGCTGAATTACTAAAACAAGCTGGATGGGTAATTAAAAAAGGTAAACTGATTAACACTAAAACACAGCAACCTTTTGAATTTGAACTGATTAGTTATCTTGGTAGTGATATTAAGTATGCAATTCCCTTCCAACAAAATTTAGCGCGCTTAGGGATCACCATGAAAATTACCTTATTAGATTCAGCACAACAATTACGCCGTGTTCGTGAGCGTGATTATGATATGGTTGCTCGTGATTATTATGCCGTCAATTACCCAAACTCTAATTTGCAGATACTTTGGGGGAGCGAGTATCTTAATTCATCGTGGAACGCATCGGGTTTGCATAACAAGGCGATTGATGGCATTATTGCTGAAATTACCAAAAATGTAGATAATCAAGAAGCATTAATCCCTCTAGGGCGAGCTCTTGACCGAATTCTAACGCAAGAGTACCCCATGATTCCAATGTGGTATAACAGTAAAACGTATTATGCATACTGGAACAAATTTGGGCAACCAGCCATACAACCGACTTATGCAATAGGCGTTGATAGCTGGTGGTATGATGCTAACAAAGCAGCTAGCCTGCCTAAAAATCGGAAACATTAATATGCTCAATTATCTTATTCGTCGACTTCTATTGATTATCCCAACATTATTTGTGATTTTAACTATCAATTTTTTTATTGTGCAAGTAGCCCCTGGTGGGCCTGTCGATCAGGCGCTTGCTATGATTGAAAATGGATCGCAAGCAGGACAAGGATTATTACCTGGAAGCATTAGTTCATCGACATCAATTGAGCAGTATAAGAATGAGTCTAGCTATCGAGGATCAAGAGGGCTCGATCCACAAGTTGTCGCAATGATTGAAAAACAGTATGGTTTTGATAAACCAATATTTGAACGTTATGTTGACACGATCAAAAAGTATATTTCATTCGATTTTGGCAATAGTTTTTTTAAAAGTGAATCGGTATTAGGGTTAATTGTTAAAAGCTTACCTGTTTCGATTTCGTTGGGGCTGTGGAGCACACTAATTGTTTACCTAATTTCAATCCCTTTAGGCATTCGTAAAGCGGTGAAAGAGGGTTCTATATTTGACTTTTGGACAAGCACACTAATTATTATTGGTTATGCTATACCTCCTTTCTTATTAGCTGTATTGCTAATTGTGGTGTTTGCGGGCGGTAGTTATTGGGATATTTTCCCTCTACGAGGGCTTATTTCAAATCATTTTGAACAACTTGATTTTTGGGGCAAAGTGAAAGACTACGCATGGCATATTTGCTTGCCCACCATTGCAATGGTCATTGGTGGTTTTGCTTCGCTCACCATGCTGACTAAAAACTCATTTTTAGATGAAATTCGTAAACAATATGTCATTACTGCACGAGCTAAAGGTTTAAGTGAACGAAAAATTATATATAAACATGTTTTTCGTAATGCAACGTTACTGATTGTATCAGGCTTTCCTGCTGCTTTTGTTGGTATTTTATTTACTGGGTCGTTACTCATTGAAATTATCTTTTCGCTCAATGGGCTTGGTTTATTGGGTTATGAAGCTATTATTCAACGTGACTATCCAGTCATTTTTGGTTCTTTGTATATTTTTACGTTAATAGGGCTCATCACTCAACTCTTATCGGATTTATCTTATATGATGATTGATCCACGCATTGACTTTGAGGCACACAAATAATGACCAAAAATTATTCTATTAATCAGCAACGTTGGCAACGGTTTAAACATAATCGTCGTGGTTATTATTCACTCTGGTTATTTTCAATTTTATTTGTGGTTAGTTTATTTGCTGATTTTATTACTAACGATAGACCTATTTTTATTAAATATCAGGATAATTACTATTCACCGATTTTTCATTTTTATCCAGAAACACAGTTTGGTGGTCAATTAGAAACACAAGCCAATTATCTTGATCCTGTTGTACAAAAGAAAATAGAAGCTAATGGTTGGATTTTATGGGCACCATTTCGCTACAGTTATAGTACATTAATTTATGATACGGCAAATACCTTTCCAACGCCGCCCTCATCATCACATTGGTTAGGCACTACTGATGCGGGTTTTGATGTGTTTGCCAATATCTTATATGGTTTTCGTCTCTCAATGTTTTTTGCCATTTTTTTGACAGTATTTACTTCTGTCATTGGTGTTATTATTGGTGCGATTCAAGGTTATTATGGTGGTATCGTTGATCTGATAGGTCAGCGATTTATTGAAATTTGGTGTGGTTTACCTGGATTATTTGTGATTATTCTATTAGCTAGTATTTTACCGCTTAATTTTTGGTGGTTGCTTGGTATTACCGTTTTATTTGGTTGGATGGGGTTAGCGGGAATTGTACGTACTGAATTTTTACGTACCCGCAATTTTGATTATATTCGTGCAGCTAAAGCTATGGGGGTTAGTGACATTAAAATTATGTTCCGTCACATATTACCTAATGCGATGGTGGCAACATTAACCTTTTTACCATTTATTCTTTGTGGATCAATTACCACCTTAACGTCGCTAGATTTTTTGGGTTTTGGTTTGCCTATTGATTCGCCGTCTCTTGGTCGTTTATTGCTACAAGGTAAAAATAATTTGCAAGCACCTTGGCTTGGTATTAGTTCATTTTTAATCATTGCAACTTTGCTTTCGCTGCTTATTTTTATTGGTGAGGCAGTCAGGGATGCATTTGATCCAAACAAAGGAGTGTATCGATGAGTTCTCCTTTATTATCCGTTCAGGATTTAAGTATCGCTTTTAAACGTAACATTCAAGCTGAATCCCAAGTAGTAAGCAATGTTAGTTTTGATATCCATGAACAAGAAACATTAGCCTTAGTTGGTGAATCTGGTTCGGGAAAAAGTGTAACAGCGTTGTCTATTTTACGTTTACTGTGTAAAGATCAAGTGACTTATCCCACAGGGGATATTTTGTTTGAAGAAAAATCGTTATTACATGCGACAGACAAAACACTGCAAAGTGTGCGTGGTAATCAAATTAGCATGATCTTCCAAGAACCGATGGTGTCACTTAATCCACTACACACGGTTGAAAAACAGCTTTATGAAGTGCTGTCATTACATCGAGGCATGCGCCGAAATGTCGCACGTAATGAAATTTTGCAATATCTTGATCGGGTGGGCATTAAAGATCCAAAAAGTAAATTATCCTCTTACCCTCATCAACTGTCGGGCGGAGAACGGCAACGAGTTATGATTGCCATGGCCATTTTAACTCATCCCAAATTGTTAATTGCCGATGAGCCAACTACGGCCCTAGATGTATCGGTACAAGCACAAATTATTCGCTTGCTTAAAGAGCTAAAAAATGAATTAAATATGAGTCTATTATTTATTTCACACAATCTTGGCATTGTCAAAAAACTGGCGGATAAAGTTGCTGTTATGCAGCAAGGGAAAATCGTTGAGTATAATAATAGGCAACGCATTTTTTTACGTCCTGAACATGAATATACTCGTACCTTATTAAATTCAGCACCGAGTGGCGATCCTGCGCCATTGCCTAATACGCCAGGAATACTGCTTAATGTTAACCATTTGGATGTTGAGGTAATCGCTAGAAAGGGATTTTTTCAAAAAACTAAAAAGAAAATTGTCAATAATGTTGGTTTTGCTGTACATCAAGGCGAGACGGTCGGTATTGTGGGTGAATCGGGCTCCGGTAAAAGCACAACGGCACTAGCTATTTTGCGGTTGATTAAATCACAAGGTAATATTGTATTTGATAGCCATCCGATACAAAATCTAACTGGCAAAAAATTATTGCCATTCCGAAGTCGTATCCAAGTGGTATTCCAAGATCCGTTTTCGTCACTTAATCCTCGTTTTAATATTGAACAGATTATTAGTGAAGGATTAATGACGCACAAAAAACAAAGTAAGAAACAACGTGAGCAGGCCGTTATTGATATTATGCAAGAAGTGGGTCTAGATCCCGATATGCGTTATCGCTATCCAACAGAGTTTTCTGGTGGGCAGCGCCAACGAATAGCTATTGCTAGAGCTTTAATTTTAAAGCCAGAATTGTTAATTTTAGATGAGCCAACTTCATCTTTAGATCATACAATTCAAAAACAAATTATTAATTTACTGAAATCATTGCAAGAAAAACATCAGCTCAGTTACCTGTTTATTAGCCATGACTTAGCGCTGGTTTACTCAATGTGTCATCAAGTTGTTGTTATGAAAGAGGGTAGAATTATAGAGCAAGGCTCACGAGAAAAGATTTTCTATTCTCCTGAAGAAGAATACACCAAAGAGTTACTTTCTTTTTTAGATAAACCACCTCGTAGAGCGAGTAACACTTTGATAGATGAAAACAAAGAAGAAAAATTTACTCATCAAGATGACAGCCAATCAAATAAAAAACAAGGTAAAAAAGTGAATTGGGATGATGCATTATTAATGGGCAAAAGGTAAAAGCATACAATAAATTATTCAGCAGGAACACGATGCAAAAACAAATACGATTTTTTTTATTAACACTCTGTTTATCACTCACATCAATAAACGCCACGGCGTTAACTTGTAGTGATAATCCTACTCAAAATACAGTGAATGCCAATAACTATATTTTTCAGATCCTTGATTATATTGATTCCCCTGTACAAGGCATTAAACACGAGGTGAGAACATTAACCACTAAATTAACTACTGAAACTAACAGTACGAACGCTAAACATGCATTAAAATATGATACTAACGGAGAAATAATAAAAAGCCATTATGATCTTTATTTAGATAAAAACGTTCGAATCTATTCTGAACACCTACAAAAAAATAAATCGGGTTGGGAAAATATTATTGAAGATGTTGAAGATAAAACCAATAGCATTATCCAATTTAATACTGATGAACAAGGTAAAATTATTGTATCACAACAGACTAAAAAAGCGGTTGATTTCATTTTTTTTGAAACCGATAACTATGTTTACGATAGTAATAATTGCCTTATCAATAAAAATGTCCAATGGCAACTCAAAGAAGTTGATGAGAATGGCAAATATACAGGGAAAGAGCAAAAAGGAGCTTCAACCTACACATTTGAATACCAAACACACCAATTAGCGAAAGTGCGCTATCAATTTAGTAATAATATGCAAAACGAGAGTGATTTTTTGTATCAGTATGATAACAACCTTCATCGTTTAACAACTATAGAAACATCTTATCTATCTGCTGGTAAAGAATTAGCACATTATGTCACTCAATTTTTAACATTTAATGAAAAAAACGATTGGCTTACAGCCAAAAAATCTAAAAATAACAAACAAACTAATATTATTCGCGAAATTACTTATTATTAGTTTCCAAAAATAAAAAAAGCGTTAATTGATTAATAACGCTTTTTATTTTGTCGCAATTTTCAAATGCTTGCTATATCCGAATAAATAAGACATAAATGGCATGAACTGTCCATGCCAATGCTAAACTAAAAGTAAGTAGTTTTTCGCGTTTTGGGTGAATATTATACTTATGCAAAATGGTTAAAATTTGTTGTAATCCACACCAGATAGGTAGTGAAATCATCAAAAATAAAAAGATCTTGCCAAATTCCGTATTGGCTATTTTAAGAATATAAGAACGTGTTGCTGCATCACCAAAAGGGATGATAAATATCATAATTATTAGCACAATGGGAGAAAAAACAGCCGCCCATGTACCCCCTAGCGCAAATAGCCCTTTTACAACTTTTCCATTGGTGCTTCTAGCTTGGATTTCTTGATTTTTCATTGATTAAATACCACTTATCTTAAGATAAATAACAGCAAATAGGCTGACACAAAAATTGTTGCTATCCACAACCCTATAATAATTAAATAAGCTTGTGATTTTTTAGCAGTACGATATAAAAATAGCGTTTTAGGAATGGAATTAAACCAACAGATTGAATGAAAAATAGCAACCAACAATGCAATGCTATTGAGCACAATAATAAAAGGACTACGTAAAAAAAAGATAAAACGATAAAACTCGTCTTGCCCCATGGCATTGGTGTACATACAAATAACACCAAACATTAAAACTAAACTGACCCAAATCATTGAAAAGGGAACTAATTTATTAAGGATTGACAGAATTGAAGACTGTTCTTTAGGTGAATCAAGCCTCTCAGATAAATTGTTGCTGTTATCTAGATCATTATTTTTTTTAATCATAACATTTCTCAATGTGTGTAACATTATTATGTAATTGATGTTTCGAGTGGTTAGTATTTTATGCAATATTATAAACACTAAGCCATTGAAGCAGTCAAATTAAAGTCATGCATGATATCGGTTTTTCATGTAATAGCCTAGGCAGAAAGTGCGTTGGTTTAATCGATATATTATTTTCATGGTCAATTTCCAACCAAGTTCAAACAAGTAAGTTTTTTAAAAAAGAAGCTAAGATCACATTTTTTTAGGTTAATTTTCGTTAGACTAATAACTCCCGCTTAACTCACTGGCGATAAAATAAAAATCCCCACGAATGTGGGGAACGGATCGCAATTATTGCTAACTGTTGGTTTATCCCTATTAATATAAGGAACGATTATTCAGATAGCTAATTGTAACATATAACTAAAGGTGTTTTATATTTATAATATGCCATACTTGAATGTGTATTGTTGCTCACTGTCTTTGTAAAAATTATTGTTGTTGTAGAATTTGTGTGTTAATTTAATAGTAACTACATATTATTACTTAACTGTAGAAAACAACTTCATTAAATTTTGGATTTAAAACAAAAAAGATAAGCGGTATAATGTATTGCTTATTATCAATAAAAGGAGTGAGTTTTGTTCTGTTTATCTCTTTTAGACGAAGAATGGATCCCCGTGAGACATTTTAATGGTCAAATAAGTAAAATTAAGCCTAGCCAAATTGCTGACGAAACCCTCTCCGATTTGGCCTATTTTAGACCTGACTTCCAAGGTGCTGCATACCAATTTCTTATCGGTTTGCTACAAACCACTTTTTCTCCTGAAGATAATGATGAATGGTTAGAATATTGGCATGAAGGTATTACTCAATCACAATTAGATGAAGCATTTAAACCTGCTAAACAGGCCATGCAATTTGGTGAACATAAACCGGCATTTATGCAAGATTTTACGCCATTAGATGGTAATAAAGTACCAATATCGGGCTTATTGGTTGAAGCACCGGGTGAAAACGCATTAAAGAAGAATACTGACCATTTTATTAAACGTGATTTTGTCAAAGCGATCTGCCCGCATTGCGCTGTTATGGCACTGTTTACTTTACAAACTAATGCCCCGTCGGGAGGACAAGGGCATCGCGTTAGTTTGCGTGGTGGTGGGCCGATTACCACTTTAATGATGCCCGCACTCGATACATCGACGCCATTATGGAAAAAGTTATGGCTAAATGTGATGCCTCTCGATAATGATGAAAAACCTCAACATTATGATGAAACCGTCTTCCCGTGGTTAAACAAAACAGTAACTAGCGAACCGCCCAAAAATTTAAGTGTATTCCCTGAGCAAGCTAATTGCTGCCAAGCATATTGGGGGATGCCTCGCCGCATTGAGCTTGATTTTGAAAATACCACGCAAGGCGATTGTGACCTTTGTGGTGAAAAATCGTCCGAGCTTATTAGTCAGTATCAAACAAAAAATTACGGTGTTCAATATAAAAATTGGCGACATCCGTTATCGCCTTATCGGACCGACAGTAAAACGGGGGAACCGATTGCGATTAAAGGCCAACCGAGAGGATTAATTTATCGTGATTGGTTAGGTATGGTGAGTACCAATGACGAAACTCAGTCAGCCCGATTAGTTGCAGTTCATTATTCGCGTGGATTGAGAGCTTCAGAAAAATATCATCTTTGGTGTTTTGGCTATGATTTTGACAATATGAAGGCTCGTTGTTGGTATGAACATACTTTCCCTGTTTATGCAATATTTGATGATTTGGATAGCGATATTAAAGAACTAATAACACTTGCGCTAGATTTCAGCAAAGATACCTTGCCAATACTCCGTAAAGCGATGAGTAGTATTAACAAGCAATCAAGCACAGTGGATATCGCTTATTGGAAGGAAACTGAAACACCTTTTTATCAATATATTAAACAATTGATTAAAGAGAAAGACAACCCAAATGGTCGCTTTCCTTTGTTATTCGATTGGACCAATACCTTATTGAAATATATCACACAAGTTTATGATAAAGCTGCTTTTGCTGACCCAGATCAACTCATGATTAGTTCTGAAAAAATCACCGCAAGAGAAAACTTAATTAAAGCTTTTAATAAACTGAGAAATATCAAAAAGATTAAAAATAACAAATCGTCTTGATTGCATGTGGGGGAGAACAACATGTCAGGCACTATCCAAAAAAAGCTGATGATCTTAAATGATAACCATAAAAAGATTATCGATGAGTGGTTTTCTATGTTGCAGCTAAGGCAATGTACATTTAATGGTATTAGCTACAATGGACGTAAATTGCGTGCTGAATTACGTCGGAATGCACTATCTGAATTTATAATCTTACAAGAAGGCTATATGATTTTAGCCAAGGCACTTATTCATAACGATAGCAAATTGCCGCAAACGGATGTTCAGTATCAAGCACTACAGATATTTGTCAATGCTGCTGCTTTTGCTCAAGCTAATAATGACAAAGCCCCATTTGCCGCACAATTAAGTGAAAAAGTAAAAGGTGGTGAACATAACTTTTTATCTCCGTTACGATTTGAACAGCTTTGCGAAAGTCAAACGCCTGAAGAATTTTGTCGTCGCTTGATTCGTGCGGTAAAAATACGTGGCGAAAAAGGTGTTAACCTTATTTCACTTGCCGACGGCATCTTTTTATGGATGCAAGAGTGGTATGAGCGAGAGTATAAGCATAATTCATCAGCCAAAACTAATCCGTTTGAACGCCTTTCTGTTCGTTGGGCAATGGACTATTCTTCAACAAAAAATAATTCTAAGGAATAATCATCATGACTACATTTATTCAATTACACTTATTAACTGCTTATGCGCCTTCAAATTTAAACCGTGATGATTTAGGGCGACCAAAAACAGCCAAAATGGGCAACACCGATCGTTTACGTATTTCATCACAAAGTTTAAAGCGAGCTTGGCGAACCTCGGACTTTTTTTATCAATCACTAAGCGATCATATTGGTGTTCGTTCACGTCGTTTTGCGCGAGATTGGGTATATACGCCAATGATTGAGAGTGGTATTTCTGAAAAAATAGCCAAAGACAGTACCATCAAAATAGCAAGCCAGTTTGGTAAAGTAAAAAATGAAAAATCACCTAAAGATCCATTAACTAATTTAGAGATTGAACAATTGGTGCATATTAGCAGTAATGAGCAACAAGCAATCAAGCAATTAGTGGAATTATTGATTAATGAAAAACGTGAGCCTAGCGATGATGAAGTAAAATTACTGCGTAAAGAGAATAGTAGTGTTGATGTAGCATTATTTGGACGAATGTTAGCAGAGAGCCCAGCATTTAATATTGAAGCCGCGTGCCAAGTTTCTCATGCATTAGGTGTAAGTACGGTTACGATAGAAGATGATTTCTTTACTGCTGTTGATGATTTAAATAATAACGATGTTGATGCTGGTTCTGCTCATCTGGGTGAGCGAGGATTTGCTTCAGCACTATTTTACACCTATGTTTGTATCAGCCGTGATTTACTACTAGAAAATTTAAATGGTGATGAGGCATTAGTAGAAAAAACCTTAAAAGCTTTAACCGAATCGGCAACAAAAGTGGCTCCAACTGGTATGCAAAATAGTTTTGCCTCAAGAGCATATACCTCTTATCTATTAATAGAAAAAGGCTCCCAACAACCGCGCTCTTTAGCTGTGGCCTATTTTAACCCAATTCGTGGCCAAGATATGGTGAATGATGCGATTACCCGTTTAGAAGAGCAACGTGATAAATTTGATAAAGTTTATGGGCAATGTGCCGATAGCCGCTATATTCTCAACAGTGAAACAGGAGAAGGAACACTGAGTGCTGCATTAGATTTTGTTGCGCAAAAATAGGAGAGCGGACAAGATGATAAACCATCTTATTTTTCAGATTTATGCCCCTTTTGCCTCATGGGGCGAACCGGCTGTTGGTGAAGTTCGCCACAGCAATATCATCCCTTCACGTTCGGCTTTATTAGGAATAGTGGCTGCCGCACTTGGTATAAGGCGTGACGATAAACAAATTGATAACTTTAATTTGCATTATCATTTTGCTATTCGTCCTTTTATTGCTAGTAATAGTTGGTTTAGAGATTTTCAAACGGTACAAGCACCTAAAGCGAACAAAAAGCAAGTATGGCATACCCGTTTTGACGAAATACGAAAAAGCCCTCTTGAGCTAGAAACCTTATTATCACAGCGTGAATATTATAATGACGTTTATTATCAAATTGTCATGTCTGAAACCGACAAGGCGCCCTATCGTTTAGAGCAAATACAACAAGCATTACTTAAGCCCGTTTTTCCATTATATGCAGGCAGAAAAAACTCACCATTATCACTGCCATTATCGCCTATCTTGTGCCAAGGCACATTGAGCGATGCTTTTATTTTTGCTGATAAACATTACCAAGATTGCCATCGTCAAGATCCTGTTATCAATAAATTATTACAAGGCACTGCGGATGAATATTATTGGGAACAGAACAATCAAGAAGATCGATTTGATGTCATTAAAATTCAGTGCCGACAAGATCAACCAATAAATCGTCATCGATGGCAATTTATTAACCGTCAGCAGTTTTCAGGCCATTTGAAAGGGAGTGAATAGATGTATTTTTCTCGAGTTACTTTAAAACTGAATCGGCTTCATGATGTTTTACATCAGAAAATGCAAAATTCGGGGCCTTATGCAATTCATCAATGGTTATGGCAACTCTTCCCTAATCAGGATAAACGCGCCTTTTTATTCCATGAGGAACAAATAGGTAAAGGTTATCAATACTATTTATTATCGGAAACCGAGCCACTCTCAAATCATGATCTATTTTCAATAGAAACTAAACCATATCAACCCAAATTAATTGTTGGAATGAGATTGATTTTTTCCTTACGAGCTAATCCTGTGGTATTTAAAAATGGTAAACGTAGTGATGTAATGATGAATGCTAAATATCTAGCAAAACAACAAGGTTTAAGTTCAAAAGAGATAAAAATCCGACAAAATGATGCAGCAATCAACTGGTTAATAAAACAGAGTGAAACCAGAGGATTTTCATTATTAACAACAGATGATCAACAAGTACATTGCACGGTCACCAGTTATAACCAACAGCAATTTAGTAAAAGAAATGATCTTAAACCGATTACTTATAGCACCGTTGATTATCAAGGGGTGTTAACGGTGACGGATACAGAATTGTTTTTGAACACAATTTATCGAGGTATTGGTAAAAGTAAAGGATTTGGTTGTGGCTTATTCTTGATAAAACATTATCAATAGGATGGGGGGTGCTATGGTTTATGTTCCTCTTAATCCTATTCCTTTAAAAAATAGAACCTCAATGATTTTTTTACAATATGGACAAATTGATGTTTTAGATGGGGCATTTGTATTAATCGATCAAACAGGTATTAGAACACATATTCCAGTAGGCTCTATAGCATGCATAATGCTTGAGCCTGGAACTCGCGTTTCACATGCCGCAGTCAAGTTAGCAGCAACGGTCGGAACCTTGCTAGTTTGGGTTGGTGAAGCTGGCGTAAGAATGTATTCATCAGGTCAACCCGGTGGAGCAAGATCTGACAAACTGCTTTATCAAGCTAAATTGGCTTTAGATGATAATTTACGTTTAAAAGTGGTTAAAAAGATGTTTGAATTGCGATTTGGTGAACTTGCACCTAGTCGTCGTTCGATTGAACAATTACGAGGAATTGAAGGCGCACGAGTGCGAGAAACCTATTCTTTATTGGCTAAACGTTATAACGTAAAATGGCATGGGCGAAAGTATGATCCCAAAGATTGGCAAAAAGGCGATACCATTAATCAATGTATAAGTGCAGCCACCTCTTGCTTATATGGCATTACGGAAGCCGCTGTCTTGGCAGCAGGCTATGCTCCGGCAATTGGTTTTGTGCATAGTGGCAAGCCACTATCATTTGTTTATGATATTGCTGATATTATTAAATTTGATACTGTCGTTCCCAAAGCTTTCGAAATCGCCGCAAAGAATAAGAGCGATCCTGATCGCGAAGTTAGAATTGCGTGTCGCGAAATTTTTAGAAGCCAGAAAACATTAGCAACATTAATCCCTCTTATTGAAGAAGTTTTGTCAGCCGGTGGCATTGAACCACCACCGCCTCCAGACAATGTTCAACCCCCCGCTATTCCCGAACCTCAATCTCTTGCCGATAGCGGTTTTAGGAGTCGCTAATAATGAGTATGTGTGTTGTTGTAACTGAAAATGTTCCAGCTCGATTACGAGGCCGTTTAGCCATTTGGTTACTTGAAATTAGGGCAGGGGTTTATATTGGTGATATATCAAGACCGATAAGAGAAATGATATGGCAACAAATTGTTAAACTCGCAGAAGACGGTAATGTTGTCCTTGCCTGGGCAACTAATACTGAATCAGGATTTGATTTTCAAACCTATGGTACCAATAGAAGAGTTCCGGTAGATCTTGATGGGCTACGCTTAGTATCATTTTTACCTATTAAAAATCAATAAGTTAATGTTCTTTAAAAATTAGAAAAATTTGGTAGAATTTAATAGCAGATATAAGTTTAAATAAAACAAATATCTATATTTAGAGTGTTCCCTGTAGGTACAGGGATAAACCGCCCTCAAAGAGGGCAGGCGGATTAGTATGCGCGTGTTCCCTGTAGGTACAGGGATAAACCGCTGAGAAATTAACTCAGAAAGCCTCTGAAGCTGTGTTCCTTGTACCCACAGAGGTAAAGCTGTATTTGTTATATGTTTCATTTATTTTATAGAAATTTAATTAAAATAAAAACTTTAATAAAATCAATGGGTTTTCTGAATGATTTTTATTGCTACATTAAATATCTATTGGTTGGTTGTTATTGTATTAATTATAAGTTTAATATTCTCTTTATTATAAATAGTTTACAATTAACGGAAAGTTTAACAATATAGTTGTTATTATAATATTTACTGTAAAACTAAAAGAAATTATTAATAATGCTGTCTAAAATAATTAGCAAAAATGGCGTACAATATAATGGCATATAAATGCAGATTTATTATAAATAATTTAGGAATTTAGTATGACAGGCAAATTTATTGCCATTGAAGGGCTTGAAGGCGCAGGTAAAACGACGGCGATTAATATCGTTGCTCGCATTTTGAATCAACATCATATTGATGATATACAATTCACTCGTGAGCCAGGCGGTACGCCGATTGCTGAAGCTTTACGTAATATTATTAAAAATGGTTTAGATAATGAGCCTTTAACTGATAAAGCTGAATTACTTATGCTATATGCCGCACGTATTCAGTTGATTGACAATGTGATTAAACCAGCACTGCATGCGGGTAAATGGGTTATTGGCGATCGTCATGATTTATCCACGCAAGCTTATCAAGGTGGAGGGCGTCAGTTAGATAAAGTTTTTATGATGACACTAAAGGAACAAGTATTAGGTGATTTTAAACCTGATCTGACTTTGTATTTGGATATTGATCCTGAAAGTGGTTTGCGGCGAGCAAGATCTCGGGGCGATCTCGATCGTATTGAACAACAGTCGCTACCTTTTTTTAAGCGAGTTCATCAACGCTATTTAGAACTAGCCAAACAAGATGAAACGATTAGGATGGTCGATGCTACAAAATCAATTGACAATGTAGCTGAGCAAATTGAACAAATTTTAATAGATTGGTTAACAAAACAGGTTAATATTTAATGATGTTAAGTGATTATCCTTGGCTTTTGCTACCTTATCAGCAATTGGCTTCTGGTATTATGCATAAGCGTGCTCATCATGCGCTATTAATTAGTTATGTCCAAGGTAGCGGTGAAAATGAATTTATTGAAAATCTTGTCAACCGTTTGTTATGCCAAAATTCACAGCAATTGGAGCCGTGCTTTAAATGCCACAGTTGCCAATTGTTTTTGTCTCATCATCACCCTGATTATTATGCGATAACTAATGAACAAGGTAAGCAATCAATAGGTATTGATCAAATACGTAATATATCTAGCAAGATTTACGAAAAATCCCAGCAAGGCGGTAACAAAGTTATTTGGATAAAACATGCCGCTTTAATGACTGAAGCAGCGGCTAATGCACTACTAAAAACGTTAGAAGAACCGCCAGACAGTACATATTTTATTTTAAGTGATGAGCATAATAGCCAATTATTACCTACGATTCATAGCCGTTGTTTTTCTTATTTTTTACCAACTCCAAAGTTAGAACAATCTATTGAGTGGTTAAAAAATAAACATGATCAACAATGCAGTGATAATGAGCTTGCTTCGGCGTTATTATTGAGCGAAAATGCGCCACTAAGAGCTATCGCACTATTAGCACCAGAAAAGTGGCAACAAAGAAACGTGTTTTGTAGCCAATTATTAGAGGTTATTCCTCAAAATAATTATTGGCAATTAGCAAAGACCTTTGATAATGAAGATTTTATTGAACGAATTATTTGGTTTTGCGCTTTATTAAGCGATGCGCTTAAAGCAAAGCAAAAAGCGGGGCGCTTTATTGTTAATCGTGATCAAGTCCCGTTAGTTCGATTACTTGCGACTCAAAATAATGAAAAGCTTTCTGCTCTTTATCATTTATGGTTACAAGCAAGAAATCAGTTATTGACTATTACAGGATTGAATAAGGAGCTGATTATTTATAATGTACTTGCTCAATCCGAATTAATTAGCGAGGCAAAAAGCTAAGCTGTTTATAAAAATTTTATTAATGCTTCAAAAAAGCACACATTTAAGCTAAAAGGATCGTAGTGAGTTATTTATCTATTGAATTTTGTTTACTTTTTATCGCTTTTTTTGCCTTGTATTGGGGTTGTCGCTTATCACCCAAAACACAAAATACTCTGCTTTTAGTTGTAAGTTACCTGATTGTTGGTAGTTACAGCTGGCGATTTTCACTCATCCTTTTTATTTATACCTGTGTGATCTATTTTTTTTCTGTGATGATCGCAGCATCAGAACGCAATGCCAAGCGATGGTTAATTTTAGGGTTATGCGTATCTATAATTAATCTAGCATTATTTAAATATTTTGATTTTTTCCGTTACGAGTTACAAGATCTGTTTAATTTATTAGATTTACCGATTTTGCTTCCCGCTATTACGGTATTAATCCCTATTGGGATCTCATTTTACACCTTTCATTCAATAAGTTATTTAGTTTCAGTAAAAAATCAGGAGTTACCTGTTGCTAATTTTTGGGATTTTGCCTTATTTCTGTCCTTTTTCCCAAGTATTATTGCAGGCCCTATTAACCGAGCAAAAGACTTTCTACCTCAAATTAATGTTAATCAACCGCGTGAAATTTTAGAGCCATTTCGCGCATTTACGCTACTTATCTTAGCTGTGATAAAGGTTTACTGTTTAGGTGGTTTAGTTAATGAGCATTGGGTTACACCTATATTTGCTAACCCACTAGAATTTAGTGTGGTTGATTTATTAGTTGGCCTTTATGCGTATGCAATACAGATTTATTTAAACTTTTCTGGATATACTGATTTAGTTACTGGCATTGCTCTATTATTAGGTTTTCGTTTGCCAATCAACTTTAATCTTCCTTATTTGTCATTGAATTTGAGAGAGTTTTGGGTACGTTGGCATATTAGTTTATCACGTTGGATTCGTGACTATATTTATATTCCTTTAGGCGGAAGTCGTCGAGGATTTATACGCACTCAAATTAATGTCATGTTAGCCATGTTATTATCGGGATTGTGGCATGGTGCTGGCGTTAATTTTATTATTTGGGGGGCATGTCATGGTATTGGTATTGTGGTACTTAACATTGGCGACCGTTATTTGGGGCAAGGTTGGATAGCTGCGCGTTCGCCACTGATGGCACGGTTATTAACATGGCACTATATTTGTTTTACATGGCTGTTTTTTAATAGTGAAAGTTTATCTGATGCTGTAGATTATTTGACAGCATTAACGCATAACTTCTTGATAGAACCGCATCATGTTGGGGCGTTTTTGGTTATTTGTGTCATCTACCTTGCCTACCCAATGTGTAAAAATTTGACTGAGTGGTTTATTTTACAGTTGACTAAAATGCCGAATTACTATTTACCTTTAGTTTTTATTTTGATTTTATGGCTGACGATTTATATTGCACCATCAGGAATGCCAAACTTTATTTACGCTAATTTTTAATGATGCTTAATTATGAAAATATATAAAAAATCGTTTTCAAAAAATAATAAAAAATCCAAACCGAATTTGAAACGGCAACGTAATAAATCACAGCATAAAAATACGCTTAAAAAAGATTGTAAAAAAAATAAGAAAACAAATTCATCTCTTGTTGTTACTAGCAATCTTTTGTCTACTCGCTATGTATTTTTGATAATGTTTGTTACCGCTATTGCGTTAATAGCCATTTACTACAAATCAATATTGATTTATTGCGAGCAAGTGTATCATACCGATTTGTTGAATAATAATACGCTTGCAAACCAAGAAAGTTTGATACAAGAGCTTGAAACAAGCAAGGATGACGAACAGGATTTTCAAAAATATATATCAATAAACATACTTCCTCCGTTTTCTCAGTTGCTTGATGTTGCGGTGAAAGATGCTAAAAATAAGACAATTGATGCTTTAAAGAATGCAAAACTTGAAAGTGGACAAAGAGTCAATACTGACAACGTGTCCGAAACAGACCTAGCACAGCAAGATGAAAATCAAAAAGCACAAAAAGACACAGTACCAGTTGAGCCACAACCCATTATATTAACAAGCAATGATAAGGTGTTTTTTGCTGGTGATTCTTTAATGCAAGGTGTTGCACCATATGTTAAAAAAATGCTATTCAAGCAGTATAAAATAGAAAGCCTTGATTTGAGCAAACAGAGCACTGGGCTTGCTTATCCGAGTGCTTTTGATTGGCCAAAAACAATTAGTGATAATCTAATTGCAGATCCTTCAATTAAATTGCTTGTTGTTTTTCTTGGCGCAAATGATCCTTGGGATTTTCCAGTTAAAGGCTATGTCAAATATGCTAAATTCCAATCCGGCTTGTGGGAAGAACACTACCGTTTGCGTATTGAATCTATTTTAAATAGTGCCATAGAGCATGATGTTCAAATACTTTGGCTGGCAGCGCCTTGTATGCGCAAACCAAAATTAAATAATGCGATGGTTTATCTAAATAATTTATATCAGTCCGAATTAGAAAAAGTCCAACAACATTTCTTAATGACAAATGATTTATTGGGATGTACGTATCAAAAATTTAGTAATTTCGTAGAAAGCAATAAAGCAAAAGTTAAGGTAAGGGTTGATGATGGTGTTCACTTTACGCCAACAGGCCAAAAAATTCTAGCAAAGGCCATTATGGAAAAAATAATTTATAAAGAATTAGAGGACACCCATAGTGATTAAATTTTTAAAATATATTATAGCCCTCATTGCAATAACGATTACTGGTTGTAGTGTAGCTGAAAGTAAAACATCTACTGTTGTTGATTTTGGGGATCCTAACGCTAAACAATTTGCAGCGCGTTTGAACTCGTTAGCGGATCATAAAAAAACTAACCGAGTAATCAATATTACTCAATTTGGCGATTCACATGTGGCAGCCGACTTTTTTACTGGTGAATTTAGAACATTAATGCAAAAAAAGTATGGCAACGCAGGTATTGGTTGGATAACGCCTATAGCGATAAAAGGGCAAAGCCATGCAGCGGTTACATGGCGAGCTAGAGATTGGGATATGCTAAGTAGCCGAACTTTAAGTAATCTTGATTTTCCCATGGGTGGTTTTATTGCTAAACCCATTAAAGATTCTGCTACTGTCCAAATTACAGCAAGAGGATCTTGCAATAAAAATTGGCAAGTTAAATTGACCTTTAAAACACTAAAAAACAACTCAAACCTACTATCGCTTTATGATGCTAATAACAATAAGATTAACTTCAGCTATACACCAACCCCAAAGGTTTGGCAAACTGCATCGGTTTTATCTAAAATGCCTTTAGTTATCAAAGGCCAAAAAGAGATGGAACTGGGTGGTATTTGGTTAACTTGTAATCAACAATCTGGTGTTGTTGTTTCACCCATTGCGACTAATGGCGCTAAACAAACCATTTGGCAAAAGTGGGGAAAAAACTGGTTTAAAGAACTTGCTGTATCGCAAAGTGATTTAGTGATCCTAGCATATGGTACCAATGAAAGTTTTGATGAAACATTAGACAGTAATCAATATCGAAAAAATTTAGTGAATAATATCAGAATGATTCGCGAAACATTGCCTAATGCTGCTATTTTAATAATGACACCCCCAGACACTATGGCAAATGAAAAAAATATGCCTAAATCTTTTGCAAAGATAATGACTATTCAAAAGCAAGTTGCTAAATCTGAAAAAACGTTATTTTGGGATTGGCAAGTGGCAATGGGTGGTCAGTTTTCTATTAAGCAGTGGCGAAAACGTGGGCTTGCGCGTGCAGATTTAGTTCACCAAACATTAAAAGGATATAAAGAAAGTGCTCGTATCTTTTATGCTGATTTGAATGAATTTGTTAGAAAAAATAGCTAAAAATTTTGATTAAAAGGAACAAATAAGTTATGCCATCACCTATTATTATTGCTGTTGATTTTGCAGATGTAAAATCAGCGTGGAATTTTATTGATCGTGTTGAACCAAAAGATTGTCGTCTTAAAATAGGTAAAGAGCTTTTTACACACGCAGGTCCCGAATTTATTAAGCAAATTATGCAAAAAGGTTTTGACGTTTTTTTAGATCTTAAATTTCATGATATCCCAAATACGGTTGCTAAAGCCGTAACTGCTGCGGCTGATTTAGGTATATGGATGACCAATGTACATGCGAGTGGTGGGGCGCGCATGATGACAGCAGCTAAAGATGCTCTTTATTCATATGGTAAAGATGCGCCAATATTAATCGCTGTGACAGTATTAACCAGCATGGAATCGACCGATTTACAAGAAATAGGTATTAATGCATCGCCTTTAGAGCAAGCAACTAAATTAGCTATGCTAGCTAAAAATTGTGGACTTGATGGGGTAGTTTGTTCAGCAAAAGAAGTACAAAGTTTTAGAACGCGTTTAGGTAGTGACTTTAAATTAGTGACACCAGGTATTAGGCCTGCGGGTAGTAACCCTGATGACCAACGCCGTATTATGACACCTCAACGTGCTCAAGCTGCTGGCTCTGATTACTTAGTCATTGGACGGCCAATTACTCAAGCAGAAGATCCAGCTAAAGCGTTAAAAACAATTTTGGCCACACTTGATACAAGTAAGAGTTAATTAAATTATGTCTGATAACCCGATTATTTATTCAACCGATCAAGGTCGAATTAAACCGACAAAGCCAGCTATTTCACGTCCAAAGGGAGATGGCATTATTCGAATTCAGCGACAAACTTCAGGCCGTAAAGGTAAAGGTGTTTGTGTAATTACCGGATTTGAGATAGACGATGCACAATTATTACAGTTAGCTGCTGAATTAAAAAAGCGCTGTGGTTGTGGTGGTTCAGTTAAAGATAGTGCTATTGAAATTCAAGGTGATAAACGAGATTTACTAAAATCATTGTTAGAAGAAAAAGGATTCAAAGTAAAATTAGCTGGAGGCTGATTTCATGCTATAAAAATAGCGTCCATAACTAAAAAGGACGCTACTTATAAAAACATAGATATTAATTTGATCGATAAGTACGCATTTTTTTACTTATTTCACGGCGTTCTTTAGATATTTCGGCATTTTTAATAATATAATCATCAACACGATCATCATAATCGCTTTTCATATTCGCAATAATTGCTTGAAGCTCTTCGTAAGTCATATCAGGTTTAATATATTCACTTAAGTTTTCAAGTAAGAGTACACGTTTTTGGTTATCACGAATTTTCTTTTCATTGTCTGATATTTCACGCTTTAATTTATTTAAACGACGTGATAGACGAATGTATTCTAATACATCTTGAAATGACGATGCGCTTGCTTTTTCCTTGTCCATCTATAACCCCTTATCTGAAAAATGGAAAATAAACTTCTACTAATTATATACTAATATTTTTTTTTGGTCATATTTATTATATTTATTAAGCAATAAATGATATTTTTTACATTAACTAAAACTGCCTACTTGCACATCAATTGCATTTAATTTGACTTTAATGACAGATTTAGCTTCACATTTTTCTTTAAAGGTTATGTCTTCTAGCAAAATTTATTTACAAAATAAGATAAAAATAAAAACAACTATTAAGAATTAGTACAAAGTATTGTACAATACTCCGAAATTTGTAAAGAGTGCCAGAATGAGAGAATCATAATGAGCTGGATTGAAAAAATTCTTAGTAAAAATAATATATCGTCAGATCATAAAAAGGCGAATATTCCTGGTGGTGTTTGGACAAAATGCAGTAACTGTGAGCAAGTTATTTATCAGGCTGAACTGGATCTTAATTTAGAAGTCTGTCCAAAATGCGATCACCACATGCATATTCCCGCCCGTGTGCGCTTATACCGCTTTTTAGACGATGGTTCAGATGTCGAAATTGGCACAGATCTTATGCCTAAAGATATCTTAAAATTCAAAGATACTAAAAAATATAAGGATCGCTTAACTGCTGCACAAAAAGAAACTCACGAAAAAGAAGCAATGGTGGTAATGAAGGGGACATTGTTTGGTACACCTGTCGTTGTCGCTTGTTTTGAGTTTTCTTTCATTGGTGGATCGATGTCCTCTGTTGTTGGTGCATTATTTACTCGTGCAGCGGAACAAGCTATTGCCGATAAATGTCCGTTAATTTGTTTTTCAACAAGCGGTGGAGCACGAATGCAAGAGGCATTATTTTCATTAATGCAAATGGCAAAAACCAGTGCTATTCTTGCCAAAATGCAAGATGAAGGCTTACCTTATATTTCAGTCATGACCGACCCCACAATGGGAGGGGTATCGGCAAGTTTGGCAATGTTAGGCGATATTAATATAGCTGAACCTAAAGCGTTAATCGGCTTTGCAGGGCCACGAGTGATCCAACAAACTGTACGTGAAGTATTGCCTGAAGGATTTCAACGCAGTGAGTTTTTACTTGAAAAAGGCGCCATTGATATGATTATTCATCGTAAAGATATGCGACCTAAGATTGCCAGTTTAATAACAAAACTGATGAAACAGCCGGATCCTTTTAATGATGTTACTCTAAACGAGACAGTTTAATTGAGTATGCAAAACAAACAACCCAACGCCATGTCCGATTTAAGTACATGGCTTTGTTATTTAGAGCAATTACATCCTACAACTATTGATTTGGGTTTAGAACGAGTCAAAACGGTAGCTAAACGCCTAAATTTATTACAACCTGCACCTTATGTTTTTACCGTTGCAGGCACTAATGGCAAAGGCACAACATGCCGAACTCTTGAAATGATATTGCTTGAGGCTAACTTACAAGTTGGCGTTTATAGTTCACCTCATTTATTACGGTTTACAGAACGTGTACGTATTAATAATCAAGAGTCAAGTGAACAAAACACCATAAAAGCCTTTGTAGAAATAGAAAAAGCCAGAGGCGATATATCGCTTACTTATTTTGAATATGCAACATTGGCTGCGCTTTATCAATTTAAACAAGCAAAATTAGATGTTGTTATATTAGAAGTTGGGCTTGGTGGGAGGCTTGATGCAACTAATATTGTTGATGCTGATGTAGCCGTAGTTACCACAATTGGCATTGATCATGTTGATTATTTAGGGGAAACCCGTGAAAGCATAGGACGAGAAAAAGCAGGTATTTTCAAGCCTAAAAGTATTGCTATTGTAGGCGAGCCAGAAATACCTGAATCCATCTTAAATGCAGCTAAATTAGCCAGTTGTCCTATCCATGCGGTCAATGGCGATTGGCACTATCAACAAGTTAGCGAAGATGCTTGGACATTTAAATCACCAATAAAGCAATATGACAATCTACCTATTGCCGATGTTCCTTTAGCTAATGCCGCAACCGCAATTGCTGCCTTAAGTTACTCATCACTTAAAATAACCAAAGAACAAATAACTAAAGGTTTGGCAAAATCTAAATTGATTGGGCGTTTTCAAATTATTCAAAAAAAGCCTCTTGTGATCCTTGATGTCGCACATAACCCACATGCCGCAGGCTATTTAACACAACAATTGGAAAAACTAAAAATGGAATATCCAAGTATTAGTGAAGTTAGATTTGTTGTTGGTATGCTTAAAGATAAAGATATTAAAAGTACGTTGTCCATTTTAAAAGGTGATAAATGGTATTGCGCTTCACTTTATGGTGAGCGAGGTTGTAGCGCAGCAGTATTAAAACAGCACTTATTAAGTAAAGGTGAGCTTAATATATCAACATTTGATACAGTTTCTACTGCTTATCAAACAGCAATTCAAGATGCTAAAGAGGATGATATTATTGTGGTATGTGGCTCATTTCATACGGTATCAGAGGTTTTAGCTGAAACAGAGCATTAAGTGAAATTGAACATGGTGAACAATCAAAAAATTAGCCCCAAAAACCAAAATAAAGTAAGGAATCGCCTTGTAGGTTTTGCTACATTATTGCTTATTATCGCAGCAATTATCCCTTCCATTATAACGGATAAATCCAACTTACGAACTTCGACAACACCTATTTTGCAACCAGAAGTGATTACTCAGCAAAACCGTGAAGTAGAATCCCCAGATGATTTTGATGACAATTTAACCAGTGATAGGTCAAAAGATTCTTATATATCAGACTCAGAGCAAAATCCAAGTTCATTTGTTTCGCCAGATATTGTTGATATCGACACTTCAACAACGATAGCTAATTCTTCAACTTCGCAACAAGAACCTAAACCTTATATGATCCAGCTTACTGCTTTGAAAAATAGGCAAAAAATAGAAGAATTAGTTGCATTATTAAGGTTAAATAATTATAACGTTAGAACAATACCACAAAAGCCTGAACCTGATCAGTTAATTAAGTTACAGGTTGGCCCATATGCTAATAAAAAGCAAGCAGAACAAGTCATTATTAACTTAAGTAATCTAACAAAATTAAAAGGTATGATCGTTGCGAATTAAGTTCTGTTTTATTGGTTGCTATCGTTTTTTTATGTTGTAAACAGTAATTAAAATAAAATATTATTAATATAAAATTGTGAATTATTATGTTGAATTGGATTGATTTTACGATTATCGGAGTGATTGCATTCTCGGCATTGATTAGCATTGTGCGAGGATTTATACGAGAAGCATTATCATTAATTAGTTGGATCTTAGCTTTTTTTATTTCCAGCCGATTTTATATCTATATTACCGATTATTTAACTTATTTTGATAGCGATATAATACGTATTGCAGTAGCTATTGTTCTCCTTTTTATTACTACACTATTGGTTTGTGCGATAGTGTCTTATGTTATTGGTCAATTAGTTCAAAAAACCGGATTATCTGGCACTGATCGCATATTAGGTATCTGTTTTGGTGTGCTACGAGGAGTTTTAGTTGTTGCTGCAATACTCTTTTTAGTTGATACTTTTACACCGTTATCGCAATCACCTTACTGGGTGCAATCGCAGCTAATTCCACATTTTCATTTTATTATTCGTTGGTTTTTTGATTTTATACAGCAGTCTTCTTCTTTTTTAGTACAATAAATCGAGGTAACTATAGCATGTGTGGTGTCGTTGGTATTGTAGGGTATAGTACTGTTAATCAATCGATCTATGATGCATTGACTGTTTTGCAGCATCGAGGGCAAGATGCCGCAGGGATTGTGACTATTGATAATCAAAATCGCTTTCGTTTACGCAAAGCAAATGGCTTAGTTAGAGATGTGTTTCAAGAACATCATATGCAACGGTTGCAAGGTAATTTGGGCATAGGGCATATTCGTTATCCAACAGCAGGTAGTTCCAATCCATCCGAAGCGCAACCATTTTATGTTAATTCACCTTATGGTATTGCTCTTGCCCACAATGGAAATTTAACCAATACTGAAAAAATACGCAATAAAGTATTTGAGCTAGCAAGAAGGCATATCAACACGAATTCTGATTCTGAAGTTTTACTCAATATTTTTGCTCACGAACTCGACAAATTCCCAACTTATCCTCTAACCGCAGATAATATTTTTACCGCAATACATCATGTACATAACATTATTAAAGGTGCCTATGCATGTGTTGCGATGATTATTGGCCATGGTCTTGTTGCTTTTCGTGATCCTTATGGGATTCGCCCTTTAGTGATAGGCAAACGTACTCTTGAAAATCAAAAAGTCGAATACATGGTTGCATCTGAAAGCGTCGCATTAGATATTCTTGATTTTGAATTTATGCGAGATGTCGAGCCAGGCGAAGCCATCTATATTACTCAAGATGGCCAATTATATTCTCAACAATGTTCCAACAATCCTCAATATTACCCATGTATTTTCGAATATGTTTATTTTGCAAGACCAGATTCATTAATGAATGGCGTATCGGTTTATCAATCACGTATTTTGATGGGGCAAAAGCTTGGGCAAAAAATAGCGAGAGAGTGGAAAGATATTGATATTGATGTTGTCATCCCTATCCCCGAAACATCATGCGATGCGGCATTTGAAATAGCACGTATTTTAAACAAACCTTATCGCCAAGGATTTGTTAAAAATCGCTATATTGGTCGCACTTTTATCATGCCAGGACAAAGCACACGTAAATTATCAGTAAGAAGAAAACTCAATGCGAATCGTATTGAATTTGAAGGCAAAAATGTACTATTAGTTGACGATTCTGTTGTTCGTGGCACAACCTCAAAGGAAATTCTTGAAATGGTCCGTTCAGTTGGTGCCAAAAAAGTTTATTTAGCATCTGCTGCACCAGAAATTAGACACCCCAATGTTTATGGGATCGATATGCCTGTTGCCAGTGAACTTATTGCCTATAATCGAACGGTTGATGAAATAGCAAAAGATATTGGTGCTGATAAACTTATTTTTCAAGATTTATCTGATTTAATTGATTCAATTACACAGCAAAATCCTAATATTCATCATTTAGAGTGTTCTGTTTTTGATGGAAAATATATTACTGAAGGGATTGATGATAACTATTTGTCATTATTAGAACAAAAAAGAACTGAAAGTAAAAAATCTTCAGAATCTAAAGAGCCTGAAAACTTAGAGATTTATAATGAAGGACAATAAAACAACAATAGCTGTTGTAAAAGAGCAGAAATATTACATAAAGACCTAATCCCAAAATTTAAGTTTTTATTGAAATAGTATTTTTAGCTTATTATTTTTAACATTTTTTATGTCATCCTACGTAAAATATGGGCGTTATTTAATCATTGTTTTTCATAAAGATATAATCAAATGTAATGAAATTAGCAAAAAAATACAAATTAATAAATTGAATTATATAAAGAAATTCTAAACTAATAAAAAAAGATCAAAAAAAGTAATAAAATATTTTGATAAATGACTTTTTTGTAATAGAATTGCAAAACTTAAGTAAGCTTTGTAAAGAAATGTAAAGCACAAAAGAAGAAACCGTGCTCTAAAATATATTAATAAATAATAACATTGATATTTAATAAAGATAAATTGATATTGGCTATAAATTTTATGTTATGGGCATTGTCGGTGGAATATAAGGACTATTAAGATGAGAAAGAATCTTAATTTAACAATTATCTCTGCATTTGTAATTGCCACATTAAGTTGGCAATCTGCTTATGCTACTGATGCTCAGGTATCGCAAGGTCCTGTAGATAGCAATGCGATAATTGAATTAAAAGATGGCTCAAAAGCTCGTGAAATGATTAATAATCAGCAACGTAGTCTTTATCAGATTGCGCTTTTAAGTAGTATCTCTATTTCAGAATTACGTGCAATGAACGCCGGGCGTTTTGATAAAAAAGATGTTGTTAATGTCGGTGAGCGCATTGTTTTGCCTGAAAACTCTCCTTTATTGCCGGCAATTAAAATAAAAGATGACAAAGATGACAAACATGTTAATTTGCCTCAGCTTGGCTCAGATGATAACTATGATGTAAAAAAAGACAAAGATGCACTTTCAACGCAAATTGCTTCAACTTTGCAAACTTTAGCTAGTCAGGATTGGAAGCAAATCACTTCGCCAGACAACGGTGGTTTATCAGGGCATTTAAAAAATAAAGGTAGAGATTACGCCGAAAGTTATGTACGCAATGGAGTTAAAAGCCAAGTTGTTGATCCAGTTCGTAATGCTGTACAGGATTTTTTAGGGCGTTTTGGTACCGCTCAGTTGCAATTTGATCTGAGTGATAAAGGGGAATTTAATAACGTTAACCTAAAATTATTTAGCCCATTATATGATTCTGAAGATACATTAATATTTAGCCAAATATCATTTCAAGAATATGAGCATAAGCGCCGTATAGGTAACTTTGGTATTGGTCAACGTTGGGATGTTGCTGATAAAACATGGTTACTTGGTTATAACGTATTTTTTGATCATGATTTCCAGCGTGATCACAACCGCTTAGGTATTGGTGCTGAAGCGTGGAGTGATTACATGAAATTTGCGGTTAACTATTATCATCCATTATCTGATTGGAAAGATTCTAAGGATTTCGATGATTACTTAGAACGTGCAGCGAGGGGATTTGATGTTCGCTTCCAAGGGTATTTACCACAATATCCGCATTTAGGCGGATCACTGATGTATGAGCAATACTATGGTGATAAAGTAGCTTTATTTGGTAAAGATAATCTACAAAAAGATCCAAGAGCCATTACTGTTGGTCTTGATTATACGCCAGTTCCTCTTTTCACGATTAAAGCTGAACATAAACGGGGTCAAGATAATAAAAAGGCAACTAAAGCAGAATTAACGATGAACTATCGTATAGGCACGCCATTAAAAGATCAATTGGATCCAGATATGGTTCAATCAGCTCGTTCTTTAAAGGGTAGCCGTTATGATTTAGTTGACCGTAATAACTATATTGTTCTTGAATATAAAGAAAAGAAAATGTCTGTCGATCTAGGGCTTGAACAAACGCAATTGATCGAAGGACAAACTTATCCATTAAGTATTAGTGTTCATAATGCTAAGGATTTATCAAGCCTAGTATGGTCTGGTGATATGCTAGAAATTGATGCTGGAGGTGGTTTTTTATGTGCAGCAGCAGGGACATGTTCTGCTTCTTCATGGCTTAATCCTCCTACTGATACCAATAACTGGCAAATTGTTGCACCAAGTTATGTTGATCAAAATGGCCAACGTCGTCCAGTGAGCACAAATGGTAAATATTCTTTATCGGTATCAGTTACAGATAGTCGTGGTAAATCCGCAACATCTAATGCAGTCAGCTTTGAGGTATTGCCCGATCCAGCAATGCGTAAAGTTGGCGTCTGGGCAGTTGATAGTTCAGGGAATAAAACAACCTTAGCGACTCAAAGAGCTGATGGTTTAAGTAGTTTGACAGTATTGGCAACGCTTGTTAAGCCAAAGGTAGACAACGGTTCAGTCAACTCATTTGATGATGTAGATGGCTTTAGTGATAATGAAATAATGGATCGTATACCAGGAACATTTAAAGAATTTTCAGCATTATGGACTGCAACGAGTAACGGTGAAAAAATAGCTTTAATTAATGGTACTTCGGGCGATGTAAACGAATGCCCAGAGCAAAAACCTTGCGTGATTGTCAAATCCTTTGAGAAAGTTGCAAAAGGTCAAAAAGTGTCATCTGATGCTTCAACCGCAGCGGGCATAGAAGTGATTGGTGACAGTTATACTTTAGATGTGGCTTCAAATATTGAGGGAATAGTTGATTTTTCAATTTCGTTAGATCAATACGGTTTTGGTTCATCATTTAATAAAGCTGCTGTTAATTTTTCTGGCGGTAAATCAGGTTACATTGAAGTTTGGAAGGCAGATGGAACATTAGTTGCTAAAAGTGAAGGGGCTATACTTCAGTTTACCCCAGCAGGACCAAAAGAATGGTTAGTTGGTCATGAATACTATGTTAAAGCGTTTACCACAAACAATACACCAATTGCTGATCCGTTTGTTATTTGGTCATTAGTTGGTTCAAATGATAAAGCTTGTCCTGGTACTCATGCGACTTTATTGGAACATGATGTTATTAGTCATCCTAAAGGACCATGGTTTAACGTTGCTATGGGTAAAGATGCACCTTACAAAATAAGGGGGATAAATGACAGTTATGCAACATCAGGCACTAGTATTCAAGCTGTAGCAGATGCGCCAACCAGTTTATTAGATTTCAGCCCAATTTCGGCACCATCTTCTGCGTGTGCAGGCGATCAAGGATTTAAATTACAAGTAACTGTCTTGTAATAGAACAAGAATTTTGATTATCGAGCCGTATCGTTAATCAAAAGGAAACACCAGTAAAAGTGGTGTATTTATATAAATACAACATGTTAATTGATAGAAAAATAGGAAGTTAAACATGAAAAATTTTACAGTAAAAAAAGTTGCGTTAGGCTTGCTTTTGGCTGGCTATGCAGCAAGTAGCGCATTTGCAATAGGTGGGACAACCCAAGCAGTTATCGCCGGTAATGCACCTGTAATGAAAGCTGACGACTCATCAGCAGAGCATACAATGGCGGTCTCTTTCAAACGTGATGGCCGTCTTCTTACTAGCAACGACACACTTAAAGTTAACGATACAATTCACATTCAATATAAATTGATCGATGCAGATGGCGATACAGATACTTCAGGAATAAAAGACTCCTTAAAAGTTTTTGTTAGAGATACAAATAATCAATGGGTTACTGTACCTGTAACAGCCAGTGCAACGTATAATAATGACGGAGTAGGTGAAATTTCATTCGCTATTACTAACGATTTTGCTGGTAAAACTGAAATTGGTTTTAAAATTTTAGAAAGAACAGATTTTGGTTACCCTCTATCAAACCAATGGATAACTGTAAGTGATATTTTTGCTAGTAATCCTCCAGATGTAACGCCAACTGATCCGACTAACCCGGGTCCAGGTCCAGACAACCCAGGTAACCCAACAGATCCAACAGGTCCTGGTAAGATTGATCCTAATCACCCTGGTCGTGGGCCAATTGAATCTGATTCGTATCAAGTCTATATTTACAAGTTAGATGCAGCTGGTAATCTAGAAGAAGCCGTTGATTATGCAACTACAGCGGTTAGTCCTAAATATGGTGAAAAATTTGCGGTAGTAGTGAAGGATACAGCAGATAATGGGGATTATACCTCAAGATATACTTATGAATGGTACGTAACTGGTGCATATGAGGGAGTAAACGCAGCAGATGCAGTTGCTCTATCTGGCGCATATAATAAAGTAGGGGTTAACGATGCTATCTTATTAGGTTCAGATTCTGGAGCTAAGCATAATAGCCTGTACTCAACAGATTATAAGGCTGGTATTCAAGGTTATAAACTTGCAGTTAGAACAAAGTAAGTTAAGCCATGTTGCTATCAAAAACCACTCTTTTGAGTGGTTTTTTTGTTAGTGATGAAGCATTACTTTGTATGCTTTATATTATCTAAGCTTTGTTATAAAATAATTATAATTTGAATTTATTGTTATAATATATGATTATTCCTTGGCAAGACCTCGATCCACAAACATTAACTAATCTAATTGAATATTTTGTATTACGCGAAGGTACTGACTACGGTTTACAAGAAAAATCACTACAAGAAAAGGTTGATGAAGTTAAACTGCAATTAATTAATGGCTCTGTTGCAATTTTTTGGTCGCAATTGCACGAAACAATGGATATTAAGCCAATCAAATAATGGTTAAAATGATTGTTTGTATATAATTTATTGTGTAACTTTGTTATAGTGTTATTGTTGTAAATTAAATGGAGAGGTGGGAATAATGATTGGTAAACAGCAATCGGATACAACGTTAGAATGGTTTTTATCTCATTGCCATATTCATAAATATCCAGCTAAGAGTACTCTTATACATCAAGGCGAAAAAGCAGAAACTCTCTATTACATTTTAAAAGGTTCTGTAGCAGTATTGATTAAGGATGATGAAGGTAATGAAATGATTTTATCTTATTTAAACCAAAATCAATTTTTGGGCGAGTTGGGACTTTTTGAAGAAGGTACTGAGCGAACTGCTTGGGTTAAAGCCAAAACAAGTTGTGAGGTTGCAGAAATTTCGTATAAAAAATTTAAACAGCTTGTTCAAGTCAATCCAGATATTTTAATGCATCTTGCCAGTCAAATGGCAAGTCGATTACAAGTCACATCTGAAAAAGTCAGTAATTTAGCCTTTTTAGACGTTGCTGGGCGTATTGCGCAAACGCTTTTAAACCTTGCTAAACAACCTGATGCTATGACACACCCTGATGGTATGCAAATAAAAATTACACGCCAAGAAATAGGTCAAATTGTTGGTTGTTCGCGTGAGACGGTGGGGCGAATTTTAAAAATGCTTGAAGATCAGCATTTAATCTCAGCTCATGGCAAGACAATTGTTGTTTATGGTACGCGTTGATTGACCAAGATGATATAATTAATACAATGATTAATACAATACGAGATATCGCATGACACAAAAAAGAGGTATTCCAAGTCATGTGGCTATAATTATGGATGGTAATGGTCGTTGGGCTCAGCAACGTAACCAGTTACGCGCTGTTGGTCATCGGGCAGGATTAAAAACGGTACGGAAAATTGTGGCTTACGCGGCAACTTTAAAAGTTAAAGTTCTTACTTTATATGCATTTAGCAGTGAAAACTGGAGGCGCCCACCCAATGAAGTTTCCGCTCTGATTTCCCTTTTTATCTATGCATTAAAACGAGAAATCAAAAGTTTGAATAAAAATAATGTTCGCTTGAATATTATTGGTGATATATCTCGTTTTAGTGATAATTTACAAAATATGATTATTCAAGCGCAAAATTTAACCAAAAACAATTCAGGTTTAGTACTAAATATTGCCGCCAACTATGGTGGGCGTTGGGATATTTTGCAATCGGCAAAAAAAATGGCTACCCAAGTGACTAACGGTGAGATCACTTTAGATGAAGTAACAGAAGATCGTTTTGCTTCAATAATGTGTATGGGAGAATTTCCTGATGTTGATTTAGTTATCCGTACTGGGGGAGAATATCGAATCAGTAATTTTTTGTTATGGCAGATTGCTTATTCTGAACTCTATTTTACCGATACTTTATGGCCTGATTTTAACCAAACTTTATTTGATGAAGCAATCAATGCATTTAATGCCAGAGAGAGACGCTTTGGTGGCATTCGCAATTAAGGATCATTTATGTTAATTCATCGTATACTTGCTGCAGCTGTGCTTATTCCACTTGTCATAGTCGTTCTTTTTTTTGTTCCTTTATCTGTATTTTCTCTAACTATTATTTTGGTCTGTGGATTAGCTGCATGGGAATGGGCTCAGTTTCTTCATATTACTAAAAAACGTTCAAAATTAATATTTGCTCTTTCAATCGTTGTTTTATTAACTATACTTTATTTGATCCCAAATTCAGTTGAATTAAAAATAAAGCTATACACTGTGATTTTATCTTTATCAATTATATGGTGGCTAATTGCTTTGTATTTGGTGGTTAGTTATCCAGATACAACCAAATACTGGAGTGATTCAACGGTTATTAATTCAACTTTTATAAAGCTACTATTTGCTTTTTTTACGATAGTGCCATTTTTTATTGGTATGATTGAACTAAGAGCAATTAACTATATGTCTAATTCTTATACTGGTGCAGTTTGCTTACTTTATGTTTTTGTGTTGGTCTGGGCAACAGATACAGGTGCTTATTTTGCAGGACGCGCATTTGGTAAACGAAAATTAGCTGCAAAAGTTTCTCCAGGTAAGACCATAGAAGGTTTTATTGGTGGTATAAGTGTGGCTATCATAATTAGTATCATTGCTTATATACTTAATTTATTTGATATGACATTTAGTACATTTTTTATTAGCTCTTTATCGGCAATTTTTGTTTCGGTTTTAGGTGATTTAACTGAAAGCATGTTTAAGCGTGAAGCAGGTATAAAAGATAGTGGTCACTTAATTCCAGGTCATGGTGGAATTTTAGATCGTATTGATAGTTTAACTGCTGCTGTTCCTGTTTTTACTACATTATCTTTTTATTTATTATAAATGGAGATTGATTTTGCTGTGGTCACTGTTATTATTTGTTATTACGATTAGTATACTAGTTACTATTCATGAGTTTGGGCATTTTTATGTTGCTCGCTTATGTAAGGTTCAAGTTGAATGTTTTTCAATTGGTTTTGGTAAAAAATTATGGTCACATAAATTTTCAAGTGGAACAGAATTGGTAATTGCTATGATTCCACTTGGTGGTTATGTTAAAATGTTAAATACCAGATCAACAGCATTATCAAGCAATAGCAATAGCAATAGCAATAGCAATAGCAATAGCAATAGCAATAGCTTGGCATTTGATCAAAAGAAAATTTGGCAAAGGGCTGCAATTATTTTTGCAGGTCCGTTTGCTAATTTTGTGTTAGCTTTGATAAGCTATTGGATTATTTTTTTAATAGGTGTAAATGTTTATCCTGTTAAAATAAAGGAAGTGATACCTAACACACCTGCTTCCACAATAGCAATTCCAGTTGGTGCTGAATTGAAAACTATTGATAATATCAAAATTGAAACATGGCAAGATGTAAACTTGGCTTTAATCTCTCTAATGGGGAAGACTGATATGTCTTTCACCTATATTGATGGTGCCAATAATAGTGATCAAAAAAAAGAAGTTAAGAAAAGTGTAGATATTAGCAATTGGTATTTTGATATAGAAAAAGACTCAGCTATTACCGCATTTGGTTTTGTTCCTAAAGAGGTGGAAATTTATCCAATTGTGAGTAAAATTGTATCAGGTTCGGCAGCAGAACGTGCAGGTTTGCGTGTTGGCGATAAAATTATTGGTTATAATGATCAGCTATATACAAATTGGCAGTTTTTTTCCAACACGATTAAAAAAGCTCAAACAATGATGTTGAAGGTCAATCGGGAAAACAAAGATATTTATCTTACACTCGTGCCAACCGTTCAAAAAAACGGGGAAGGTGTTGCGGGATTATATCCTACAACTGATGTAAAAGTTGTGCAATATGGTTTTTTCGAAGGGTTTAATAAAGGTATAGCGCAAACGGCGTTAACTACAAAGTTAACTATTCGTTCGCTTTATCAATTAGTAACGGGTGTTATTGGTCTAGAACATATATCTGGCCCAATAACAATAGCAAAAGGCGCAGGGCAAACAGCAAGTTATGGTTTTACTTCTTACTTATATTTTCTAGCCTTTATAAGTATAAGTTTGGGAGTTATCAATCTTGTTCCATTACCTATATTAGACGGGGGACATCTTGTTTTTTTATTACTTGAAAAAATAAGAGGGCGAACCTTATCAAATAAAGCACAAGAGCGTTTTTCTCGTATTGGCTTTTTTTTATTAATGGTAATAATGGGAATTGCACTATTTAATGATATTTTACGGTTGTGATGGAATGAGGGCATAAATATTTACGATGAAAATAAATAAATTACTTATAGCATCTTTGTTGCTTAGTACTACAGCAGTATATAGTCCTAACGCATTTTGTATTGATGATTTTGTGGTAAAAGATATCAAATTTGAAGGTTTACAGCGTGTCACTGTTGGAGCTGCATTACTTGAAATGCCAATCCAAGTTGGTGATTATGTTAATGAAGCGGATTTAGGGCGTATAATTAAATCGCTTTATTCTAGTGGAAACTTTGATAATATTACTATTTCTCGTGATGGTGATCGGTTAATTGTTCATGTTCAAGAACGCCCAACTATTGCTAGTATAAGTTTTTCTGGTAATAAGTCAGTTAAAAATGACATGCTTAAGAAAAATCTAGATAGTTCAGGCATTCGTGAGGGTGAAGCTTTAGATCGCACTATGCTTTCAGGTATTGAAAAAGGCTTAGAAGATTTTTATTACAGTGTTGGTAAATATAATGCTCAAATTAAAGCTGTTGTAACTCCATTATCTCGTAATCGTGTCGATTTAAAATTAGTTGTTGCTGAAGGTAAATCAGCATTAATCGATCAGATCAATATTGTTGGAGCTAAGGCTTTTTCATCAGAAGAACTTATTTCACGTTTTACCTTGCGTGATGAAGTACCTTGGTGGAATATGCTTGGTGATCGTAAATATCAAAAACAAAAATTAGCCTCTGATTTGGATGAGTTACAAAGTTTTTATTTAAATCGTGGTTATGCTCGTTTCAATATTGAGTCAACACAAGTTAGTTTAACGCCAGATAAAAAAGGTATTTACGTTACAATTAATATCCATGAAGGTGAGCAGTATAAGCTCTCTAAACTTGAGTTTATGGGTAATTTTGCAAATTATAAAGAAGCAATTGCTAAAATCGCTAACGAAAAAGTAACCGTTGGTGAGCTTTATAATGGTAAAAAAATTACTGAAATTGAGGATAGCATTAAACGTTTACTTGCTAATTTTGGTTATGCATATCCAAAAGTTTCCATTCAGCCAGAAATGGATGATTCAGAACATACGGCTAAATTAGTTGTTCTTGTTGATGTTGGTGAGCGTTTTTATGTTCGCAATATTAAGATAGTAGGAAATACCGTAACAAGCGAAAGTGTAATCCGTCGTGAGCTTCGACAAATGGAAGGAGCTTGGTTAAGTAACGGGTTAGTCGAATTAGGTAAAGAACGTTTAAATCGACTTGGCTTTTTTGATACTGTTGAAGCAAATACCGAGCGTGTGTCTGGTGTTGATGATCAAGTTGATATTATTTATAAAGTTGCTGAACGTAATACGGGTAGTATCAAATTTGGTGTTGGCGTCGGTTCTGATAGCGGTCTTAGCTTCAATGCAGGTATCTCTCAAGATAACTGGTTAGGCACAGGTAATAGTGTCTCATTTGATATTAACACTACTGATACAGATAAAACAGCGTCTGTTTCTATTGTTGATCCTTATTTTACTGTTGATGGTGTAAGTTTAGGCGGTAGCATTTACTATAACACCTATAAAAACGATGATAAAGATGATGAGTCAGAATATGCGAGCAAGACTTGGGGCGCTTCAGCTAATTTAGGTTTCCCTATTAGTGAAAATAATTTTGTTCGTTTTGGTGCCGAATACGCTAATCATAATTTGTCCGATATGCAAGCGCAATATAGTATGTGGCGTTATTTTGACTCCATGGGCGAAAATTTGAAAAATAAAAATTCTATTTCTTTCGATACTAATGATTTATTACTAAGCGCTTATTGGACATATAATTCTTTAGATCGTGGATTCTTCCCAACTGATGGCTTAAAAATGACAGCTAGCGCTAAATTCACTGCGCCATTATTTGATAACCGATTCTATAAACTGGTTTCAGATGCCTCTTACTATTATCCGATTGACAATGACCATAATTGGATATTCTTAACGCGAGCAAGAATTGGCTATGGAGGTGGTTTTGGTGGTAAAGAGTTACCATTTTACGAAAACTTTTATGCTGGAGGAGCATCAGTATTACGTGGTTTTAAATCCAATACTGTTGGTCCTAAAGCAGTATATCTTAATAAAAGTGGTGTGTGTGATAGTTTAGATAATACCTCTGGGTGTACAAAATCAAAAGATGCAGTAGGCGGTAATGCTATAGCTTTTGCTAGTACAGAGCTGATTGTTCCAACCCCATTTGCGGGTGAAAAATATGCTGATAATATTAGGACATCGTTATTTTTTGATGCAGGGACTGTATGGGATACCGAATGGAAACTAAAAGGAAATAATATTCCAGATTATAGTTCTCCATCGGATATTAGAATGTCGGCTGGTATTGCAGTACAATGGATGTCACCATTAGGTCCTTTGGTCTTTTCTTATGCTCAACCACTTAAGAAATATGAGGGTGATTCAGCACAACAGTTCCAATTTAATATAGGGTCTACATGGTAATTCCATGTTATAAATAAAAAACACATAGGTGATTAAAGTGAAGAAAATTATATCTATTCTTGGTGTTAGTTTAGCATTTCTTTTTGCAGGCGTTGCAAATGCGGAAATTAAAATTGGTGTGGTTGATGTTATGTCAGTTTTACAACGTATGCCTCAACGTGAATCGGTCGGTAAGGCGTTGGATAATGAATTTGAAGCAAGAGCCAAATCATTACAAGTCGAAGAAAAGAAAGCTGGTGATGCCGCTGCTCGCCTAAAAAAAGATGGCTTAACTTTGTCTTCTTCTGAAAAAGCTAAACTAAATAAGGTGATTTCTGATTTTGAAAATAAAGCGAAAGCTTTTTCAGCTGATTATCGTAAACGTGAAACAGAAGAAGCAGGCAAATTATTAACTAAAATCCAAGAAGCTGTTAAAGATATTGTTGAGACAGAAAAGTACGATCTTATCTTAAAAGCCGAAGCTACATTATCAGCTTCAGATGCGGTTGATATTTCAGATAAAGTATTGGCAAAGGTTAAAAAATAATGTTTGCTTTTCGTTTAGAGCAACTAGCTAAGCAACTTGATGCTAAATTACACGGTGATGCTGATTTAACTATCACTGGTATTGCATCAATGAAAAGTGCAATGTCAGGTCAAATTACTTTTTTATCTGACAAAAAATTACAAAATAATTTGTTAGAGTGCAAGGCTTCTGCTGTTGTAATGACAGAAGAAAGCCTTAAATTCTGGCATGGTGCAGCTCTGATTGTTAAAGATCCATATCTTGCATATGCAAAATTGGCACAATATCTTGATACTACGCCTGCTCCAGCTAAGGATATCGCTAGCTCAGCAGTGATTGATTCAACAGCTAAATTAGGTTGTAATATATCAATAGGCGCTAACGCAGTTATTGAAAGCGGTGTAGTGTTAGGCGATAATTGCGTTATAGGTGCTGGTAGTTTTGTAGGTAAAAATACCACAATAGGTGCAGGAACAAAATTATGGGCTAATGTTTCTGTTTATCATAATTGTGTTATTGGCG
This sequence comes from Gilliamella sp. WF3-4, assembly GCF_001690275.1. Lineage (GTDB taxonomy): Bacteria > Pseudomonadota > Gammaproteobacteria > Enterobacterales > Orbaceae > Gilliamella > Gilliamella apicola_C. The sequence goes on from NZ_LZGW01000045.1 coordinate 43,749, forward strand.
ACAATTGCTTAATTCAATCAGGAACTGTAATTGGTGCAGATGGATTTGGTTACGCTAATGATAAAGGTAAGTGGATTAAAATTCCTCAACTAGGTCGAGTTGTTATTGGTAATAACGTTGAAATTGGCGCTTCAACGACAATCGATCGGGGAGCGCTTGATGATACTATTATCGGTAATGGCGTTATTATAGATAATCAATGCCAGATTGCTCATAACGATATTATCGGGGATCATACAGCGGTTGCTGGTGGCGTTATTATGGCAGGGAGCTTAACTATTGGTCGTCATTGCTTAATTGGTGGTGCAAGTGTTATTAATGGGCATATGGAAATATGTGATCAAGTTACCATAACTGGTATGGGTATGGTTATGCGCCCAATTACTGAACCAGGGATTTATTCATCAGGTATTCCATTGCAAGAAAATAAAGTTTGGCGAAAAACGGCTTCATTAGTTTTACATATTGACGAAATGAATAAACGTTTGAAGGCACTTGAGAAGAAACAGTGAAATGTCTCGACGTAAGCGGTTGCGGTCGGTATAATGCACGCCTATTTTTAAATTTTTTAGCTCAGTTATCGTTTTTATATAAATATGGGCAGATAATATTCAATAATTTCGAGGTATAAAGATGCAAGTTTCGGTAGAAACAACACAAGGTTTAGGTCGACGTTTATCAATTATAATTAAAGCTGAAGATATTACGAAAGCGGTTGATAAAGAACTTATTAATACGGCAAAAAAAGTACGTATTGATGGCTTCCGTAAGGGAAAAGTGCCTTTAAAAATTGTTGAACAACGTTATGGTGCTTCTATTTTACAAGATGCATTAAGTGACTTAATGCAACGAAATTTTGTTGAAGCAATTATTCAAGAAAAATTAAATCCGGCTGGTGCTCCAACTTATACACCACAAGAATATAAAAAGGGCGAAGATTATACCTTTACTGTTGAATTTGAAGTTTATCCAGAAGTCAAAGTTGAAAATTTAGATAAAATTGAAGTTGAAAAACCTATTGCTGAAGTAGCTGATGCGGATGTTGAAACTATGATTGAAACCTTACGCAAACAGCAAGGTGTTTGGAAAGAAGCAGATAAAGAAGCTAAAGAGCAGTATCGTGTTACTTTGGATTTTGTTGGTAAAGTTGATGATGCCGAATTTGAAGGTGGTAAGGCTAATGATTTTGCATTAGTATTAGGGCAAGGTCGTATGATTCCTGGTTTTGAAGATGCAATTATAGGGCATAAAGCGGGTGATCAGTTTGAAATTAATGTGACTTTCCCTGACGATTATCATGCTGAAAATCTAAAAGGTAAGCCAGCTGTATTTGCGGCAACACTTAAAAAGGTTGAAGAGCTAGAATTGCCAGAACTTACAGAAGATGTCATTAAACGCTTCGGTATTGCTGATGGCACTATTGAAAGCTTACGATCTGAAGTTCGTAAGAACATGACAAGAGAGCTCAATGCGACAATTCGCAATAAAGTCAAAATTCAAGCTATTGATGGTTTGGTTAAAAATAATGAAATTGATGTGCCTGAGGCATTAGTTGACCGTGAGGTTGATGTATTACGTCAGCAAGCTTTATCTCGTTTTGGTGGTAATGTAAAACCAGGTATGGAATTACCAAAAGAATTATTTGAAGCTGAGGCTAAAAAACGCGTTGTTACTGGTTTGTTGTTTAGCGAAATTATTGAAAGCAATAAATTAACAGCAGATGAATCGCGTGTTCAGGCATTAATTGATGAAATTGCAACTGCATATGAAGATCCAAAAGAAGTTTTAGAATATTATCGTAAAGATAAAAAAGCGATGGATAATATTCGAGCGGTAGCACTAGAAGATCAAGTTGTCGATCTGTTGTTGGCTAGTGCCAAAGTAACAGAAAAGAATTATTCGTTTTCCGAATTAATGAATCAGCAAACAGCTTAACTTACTAGTCTTTTCATTTTATATAAAAAGATCACTATAAAGCCCAAATAAGAATTGTCTGTTTGGGCTATTTTGTTAATTAGGAGATAAAAATGCCTTTAGAATCATATATGGGTGTTGTTCCAATGGTTGTTGAGCAAAGTTCTCGTGGTGAGAGAGCTTATGATATTTACTCACGATTATTAAAAGAGCGAGTTATATTTTTGACTGGGCAAGTTGAAGATAATATGGCAAATCTGATTATCGCTCAAATGTTATTTTTAGAAGCTGAAAATCCTGATAAAGATATCTATTTATATATTAATTCACCTGGTGGTGTCGTTACTGCTGGCATGGCTATTTATGACACAATGCAATTTATAAAACCCGATGTCAGCACAATTTGTTTAGGACAAGCATGTTCAATGGGGTCATTACTTTTAACAGCTGGCACTAAAGGTAAACGTTATTGCTTACCTAATGCCCGTGTAATGATTCACCAACCATTAGGTGGCTTCCAAGGGCAGGCTTCAGATATCCAAATACATGCACAAGAGATTTTACAGGTAAAAAACCGCTTAAATAATATTTTAGCCATGCACACCGGCCAAGATATTAGTGTGATTGAAAAAGATACTGATCGTGATAATTTTATGTCTGCCGATAAAGCAGTTGAATATGGCCTAGTTGATGCCATATTTAGTAAACGATCTTAATATTAGGTAGGTGGTAAAAGTGAATAAGAAAAGTTCAGAAAAATTACTTTATTGCACTTTTTGTAGTAAAAGTGAGCATGAAGTCCGTAAACTTATTGCTGGGCCAGAATCTATTTATATTTGTAACGAATGTATAGGCTTATGCAATGAGATATTAAAAGAAGAAACGAAAAGTTCTCTTTCCTATGAAGAATTTATTAATAAGACACTGCCAACACCACATGAAATCAGAGAGCATCTTGATGAATATGTAATTGGTCAAGAGAAAGCCAAAAAAGTTTTATCTGTCGCTGTCTATAATCATTACAAACGATTACGTAGTCATGCGAGTCGCGGTGATGTTGAATTAGGCAAAAGTAATATCTTGCTCATAGGACCTACTGGTAGTGGCAAAACGTTATTAGCTGAAACACTAGCTCGTTTTTTAGATGTGCCTTTTGCCATGGCTGATGCGACAACATTAACTGAAGCTGGTTATGTTGGTGAAGATGTAGAAAATATTATTCAAAAATTATTACAGAATTGTGATTATGATGTTGAAAAAGCCCAGCGGGGTATTATCTATGTTGATGAAATTGATAAAATTTCACGAAAATCAGATAATCCATCTATTACCAGAGATGTATCAGGCGAAGGCGTTCAACAGGCTTTGTTGAAGATTATTGAAGGTACTATTGCTTCAGTTCCTCCAAAAGGTGGGCGTAAGCATCCTCAGCAAGAGTTTCTACAAGTTGATACTTCAAAAATTCTATTTATTTGTGGTGGTGCATTTAGTGGATTGGATAAAGTCATCGAAAATCGTGTATCAACTAATACAGGAATAGGTTTTGGTGCTGAGGTTAAAAGTACTAAAAATAAAGTTTCTGAATCGGAACTATTAGCTCAAATCGAGGCTGAAGACTTAGTTAAGTTTGGCTTAATTCCAGAGTTTATTGGAAGATTACCTGTTATTGGTACATTATCTGAATTGGATAAAAATGCCTTAATTAATATACTAACTGAACCTAAAAATGCCCTAACTAAGCAATTTAAAACGTTAATTGAGTTAGATGGTGTAGAGCTTGAGTTTACTAAAGAAGCTCTAGATGCTATTGCTATAAAGGCGATGCAACGAAAAACAGGAGCACGAGGTTTGCGTTCAATTGTGGAAAATATATTATTGGATACAATGTATGACTTACCATCAATGAATACTATTAAAAAAGTGATTGTAGACAAAGATACTGTTGAAAGATCTCAAGCTCCGAAATTAGTACATTGTGAAGGTGATGAACTTTCTGCTTAAAATATAAATTTGCCATCATAAATATGATGGCAAAACATGTAAACTAAGAATTAATACTAAAGTTGCCAATACTGCTAATAATGTTTCATAACTAGTGTAATTTTAATCAAAAAAGATAGGCTTGAATATCTAAAAACGATCCCAATATTTATCTAATGGGTTTGTACTACTAGAGAGAATAAAATGAATATAAAACGAACTAAACATATAATTATGCCTATTTTACCATTACGTGATGTTGTTGTATTTCCTCATATGGTAATCCCTCTCTTTGTTGGTCGAAGTAAATCAATACGTTGCTTGGAAAGGGCAATGGAAATGGATAAACAAGTCTTTCTTGTAACCCAAAAAGATCCATCTCAAGATGATCCTGCTATAGATGATTTATATGAAGTTGGAACTGTAGCTAATGTTTTACAGCTACTAGAATTACCTGATGGAACAGTGAAGGTTCTTGTTGAAGGTGTTGAACGAGCAAAAATGCTTGATGTAGTTGAGCATGACGACAATGAATTTTTCATTGCTGAGGTTAAACCATTAAGTGAAACAAAAATGGCTTCAGATATAAGTGAGGCTATGATTCGCTTAACTTTATCTAATTTTGATGAGTACTCAAAGTTTAATAAAAAAATAGCTCAGGAAGTGGTTGATTCTATTCGTTTACTTAAAGAGCCATCTCATTTAGCTGATTCTATTGCTGCTACTCTATTTTTAAAAGTTAATCAAAAACAAGAGATTTTAGTAACAGTTAACCTTGCTAAACGTTTTGAATTGCTTATTTCATTGATGGAATCAGAAATTGAATTATTACAAGTTGAAAAAAATATACGGCAACGAGTTAAACAGCAAATGGAAAAAGCTCAAAAAGAGTATTATCTCAATGAGCAAATTAAAGCTATCCATAAAGAATTAGGTGATATAGATAATAAGACTGATGAATACGAAGAGCTAAAAGAAAAAATCACTAAAGCTAAAATGCCAAAAGAGGCTGAGGATAAAGCATTAGCTGAACTTAATAAGTTAAAAATGATGCCAGCAATGTCCGCAGAAGCAACGGTTGTTCGAGGTTATATTGATTGGATGATTCAAGTTCCTTGGTATAAGTGTAGTAAAGTTAGAAAAGATATTGAAGGGGCACAAAAAGTTTTAGATAAAGATCATTATGGACTTGAACGTGTAAAAGATAGAATTTTAGAATATTTAGCAGTTCAAAGTCGCGTTAATAAAGTGAAAGGACCTATTTTATGTTTGGTTGGTCCCCCAGGAGTAGGTAAAACATCACTGGGTCAATCGATAGCTAAAGCAACAGGACGTCAGTATATTCGTATGGCATTAGGTGGCGTGCGCGATGAGGCTGAGATTCGAGGGCATAGACGCACTTACATTGGTTCGATGCCAGGTAAATTGATTCAACGTATGGCAAAAGTGGGGGTTAAAAATCCATTATTTTTACTAGATGAAATTGATAAGATGGCAACTGATATGCGTGGTGATCCTGCATCAGCATTATTAGAAGTGCTTGATCCAGAACAAAATAATGCATTTAGTGACCATTATTTGGAAGTTGATTACGATTTATCCGATGTAATGTTTGTTGCAACTGCTAATTCTATGAATATTCCAGCGCCATTATTGGATAGAATGGAAGTTATTCGCCTTTCTGGTTATACGGAGGACGAGAAGCTGAATATTGCTAAGCAACATTTGATCGCTAAGCAGATAGAAAACAATGGCTTAAAATCAAGAGAAATTAGTATTGATGACTCAGCCATTATTGGAATCATTCGTTATTATACGCGCGAAGCAGGCGTTCGAGGCTTAGAAAGAGAGATTGCAAAAATTTGCCGTAAAGTTGTTAAAAAATTGGCGTTAGACAGCAAATTGAAGAAAGTAACTGTGACACAAGATAACTTAAAAGATTTCTTGGGAATACAGCGTTTCGATTATGGTAAAACGGATAACGAGAACCGAATCGGTCAGGTTATTGGTCTTGCATGGACAGAGGTAGGGGGCGACTTACTTACTATTGAATCAGTAAGTGTAATAGGTAAGGGAAAATTAACTTATACAGGTTCATTAGGTGATGTTATGCAAGAGTCAATACAAACAGCCTTGACAGTTGTTCGATCTCGTGCAGAAAAATTGGGTATCAATAGTGATTTTTATGAAAAGCGAGACATCCATGTACATGTGCCAGATGGTGCAACTCCCAAAGATGGACCAAGTGCGGGTATAGCTATGTGTACCTCATTAATTTCAACATTAACAGGTAATCCTGTTTGTTCGGATGTTGCGATGACGGGTGAAATAACATTACGTGGAGAGGTATTACCTATTGGGGGACTAAAAGAGAAGTTATTAGCTGCTCACCGAGGCGGAATTAAAACGGTATTGATTCCAATGGATAATGTTAAAGATTTGGAAGAAATCCCTGATAATGTGAAATCTGAAATTGATATACGCCCAGTAAAATGGATTGATGAAGTGCTCACAATTGCGCTAAAAAACAACCCATTAGGTATAGAGCCAATAGATAAAAAAGTCACATTGAAGCAACCAGCGAAAAAAGCTATAAAGAAAGTAAAAAATAATGTTGGGAATTCTGTTAGATTAAATTAATCTATCTTATAATTTTAAAAAAGATCAACTTTATGTTGATCTTTTTTTTGAGGCTTAACATTCTGGCAATAGCCAATTTAGTTAAATGTGCTATACTTTCAAAATTCAACATTAGGTATATGGAGAATCGCAAGAAATGATGGAAACAATCCGAACAGCAGCAAATAATATTTTTGTTAAGATTATTTTTGCAATAATTATTTTATGTTTTATTTTCACAGGCGTCGGATTTTTGGGCTTTAGCGGTGGTAATAGCCCACGAGATCAGCAGCTGTACATAGCAAAAGTTGATGGTGAGGGTATTAGCAGAGCTGAATTTGAAGCCCAAGCAAGAGCTGTAACAGCAAAGGCTGGCGGTGAAAGTTCTTTTATTAAGCAGATACGCCGTAATGTATTATCTCATCAAATTGATAATTATTTAGCTTATAAGTTTTCGCAAAGTATTGGTGTAGCTATTAGTAATGATCAGATTAAAAAGTTTATTAAGAAACAAAGAGACTTTTTCAAAAATGGTAAATTTGATAATCAAACTTATTTAAATCTTCTTGCTGAAAATAATTTCACTCCAGATAGTTATGCCGAAATTATAAGAACCGTATTACAACAACAACAAACTGTTAATGCTATAGTAAATAGTGGCTTTGTTTTGCCAAATGACTCCGAAATAGGCTCACTCAAAAATCAAACTAGAAATGTATACGCTACTTTAGTTGATACTTCTATAGGTGGTATTGATGAATTAAATGTTACGTTAGATGATGAACAAAAATATTATGATGAACATCCCAAAGAGTTTTTTAAAAGTGAACGAGTAAAAGTTAAATATATCGTGGCTTCTGAAGACTTAATAAGAAAAACAATTGTTGTTACTGAAAGTGATTTAAGAAATGAATATGATAAAAACATTAAAAATTATTCATATCCAGCAAAGAAAGCTTACAGTATAATTTTTGTAACCGATAAAGAACAAGCTAATAAAATTGCTAAAGAACTTTCTTCTGGAGCTGATTTCGAAAAGATGGTTAAAACGAACCAACAAGATAATCATACCTCTCCATATGGTGAGAACAGTTTTTTGGGCTGGTTTGCTGATGATGATTCTTTACCTAAATTTCTTAAAGATGCTAAGTTGAATAAAGTAGGTAAAACTTCCTTGCCAATCGCTGTGGATGATGGGTATGTGATAGTAAAATTGGATGGTATGCAACCTAAAAAATTTATGGATTATGATTATGCAAAATATCAAATTGATTCAAAGTTAACTAAGCAAAAAATACAACAAGCTTTAGAAAAGCAAGAAAAAATGATTAATGCTGCTTTGAAAAAATCTCCTAAGAACATTGAAGAACTTGCTGAAAAAGTTGGTCTTGAAGTAAGAACTTCGGATTGGATCACTTTCAATGATAAGTTTTCGATTGCTTCTCATCCTGAAGTGAGAGATGTCATTTTTAGTGACGAAATGATTGTTGATGAGAAAGCAACTAATAAAATTTCTGATTTAATAACAGCAGATAGAAATTATGGAAAGTATGATTTTGTTGTACAAACAGTTGATTATCGCCCTGAAGGCATTGCCCCTTTTGATGAAGTTAAAGATGAAATCCATAAAAAGCTTTTTGCAGAAATGGCTAAAAAACAATTTAAATCAAATATTGATAATGCATTGGTTCAACTAAATGAAAAAGGAAGTGCTAAAAACGTACAGTTTGCAAAAAAATATACGTTGAATCGAAATTCAACCGAAATTGATCAAAACGTTGTTAATATGGTTTTTAATTTACACCCTTTAGCATCAGGAAAACCTGTTTATGGTGCGGAACTTTTGGATGATAAAACAGCGTATATTGTTGCGCTAACTAAGGTAGATACACCAAAAGAATACAAAGATATTTCTTCAGAACTATTACCTATATTACTTAATGATATGCATTATTATCTTGCCACAGATATACGTTCTAAGGCTAAGATAGAAATTATGCCTGATGCAAATTTGTGATTTAACCTCCAAAATAGTAGAAATAATAGCAAAAATGGAAAGTCACCTAGGTGGCTTTTCTCATTTTTATTATTCATGAAATTTTTTCATTTGATTAAGTGAGATAGTTGTAAAGCAAATTTATTTGCGTAACTATTTTAAGAGGTTAATCAAATGAAAGTATTTCCATTATTATGTATTATGTTATCAAGCTTTATTTTTTCAAACACAAGTTTTGCCGATTCGGCTTCTACAACACCAGAGCCAATAAAACAGGAACAAAAACAAATTGTTCAAGTAAATATAAATACTGCAACAGCAGAAGAGCTATCAAAAGTGTTGAGTGGAATTGGCCCGAATAAAGCTCAGAAGATTATAGAATATCGAGAAAAATTTGGGCCTTTTGTTTCAGTTGAGCAGTTAAAAGAAGTTTCAGGTATCGGACAGGCAACACTGGACAAAAATGCTGGTAAAATAACATTATAATTTATTATTTCCACCAATTGGTATTGGTGGAAATAATATTACGCTAATTATCGATAGGATCTACATCAATACTCCATCTCAATTTTGATGTTTCACTCCATTTAGCGATTGTTATTAATAATTGATCTAATATTTGTTGTAATTGTTGTCTATTTGTATGCTGAAGGAGTAATTGCCAACGATGGTAACCTGCTTTCTTAGGTTGGCTAGCTGGCATTGGTCCAAGTTGCCATAAAGCAGGCCCATAATGTACTTTTAACCAATCATGAATATGCTGTAAAAATGCAGGAGCATAATGGTTATTCCGATCTGCAGCACGAATTAATGCTTGGTAACTAAATGGCGGTAATTGTGTTTGTTGGCGCTCTTGCAGTGTTAGTTTAGCAAATTGTTGATAGCCTTTCGTTAGTAAAATGTTCAACAAGGGGTGATCTGGATGATGAGTTTGTAAAATAACTTCCCCCGCTTTTGCTTCGCGACCAGCTCTTCCTGATACTTGAGTATAAATTTGAGCAAATCGTTCAGTTGCACGAAAATCGCTTGAAAATAAAGCACCGTCGACATCAATAATTCCAACTAAAGTAACATCAGGAAAATGATGCCCTTTAGCCAAAATTTGTGTACCAACTAAAATATGTGCACCACCTTGTTGGATCGTTTGTAGATAGGTATCTAATGAACCTTTTTTACTAACTGTATCGCGATCAATACGGCTGATCTTGATGTAAGGAAAAAGCACTTCAAGTTGTTGTTCAAGTTGTTCCGTTCCAAACCCAATTGGCATTAAATGTGTAGAGCCACATTTTGGACACTGTTTGGGCACTGTTCTTGGCGTATCGCAATAGTGGCAAATCAGTTTTTTTTGTTTTTGATGAAATGTGTAAGGCCTATCACAACGAGGGCATTCGGCAATCCAACCGCAATCATGGCATATCAATAGTGGTGAAAATCCTCGACGATTTAAAAATAACATTACCTGATTGTTGTTAGACAAATGTTTTTTTATTTGTTCAATTAAAGGTTGAGATAAGCCAGAAGTAAGCATTAACCCACGTATATCCAAAATTGATTGTTTAGCTAATGTTGCATTACCTGCTCTTTCTGTTAATTGCAATAAATGGTATTTTTTGTTTTGCGCATTATTAAGTGTTTCAAGAGATGGGGTTGCTGAACCTAAAATAATTGGAATATTATCAAATTTAGCTCGAATGATTGCTAAATCTCGTGCATGATAACGCCAACCTTCTTGCTGTTTATAGGAATTATCATGTTCTTCATCAATAATGATCATTCCTAGGTTTTTAAATGGGGTAAAAAGTGATGAACGAGTACCAACAACAATAGCATTTTCTCCACGTTTACTTCTTAACCAAACGTTAAGCCTTTGCTTATCTGTTAATCCTGAGTGTAAAATATCAATAGGTGCATTAAAGCGTTGTTTAAAACGTTTTATTGTTTGTGGTGTTAAGCCAATTTCAGGAACTAATACTAACGCTTGTTTCCCTGCTGCTAAGATAGTCGATAGCACATTTAGATATACTTCTGTCTTACCCGAACCAGTAACTCCTTCTAGCAAAAATACCTTAAATTGGTTAATTTCCTCATTCACTGCATTTATAGCATGGATCTGTTCTTTATTTAGCTGAATAGAACTAACATTAGTTGAAAAATTTGTTTGCCATTGAATATTACTAGGCAGATAGGTGACTTGTTCTATAAGTTGTTTCTTTTGTAATTCGTTATACGTGGCACTATTTACATTCGTATCAGGTATAGTATTATTTCTAAATGAAGATAATAATAGCTTTTGTTTTGGAGCACGAGATAACAATTGCAGATCTATATGTTTTCCTAATGCTGTTAATTGCCATCGTTTTGCCTCATCTTTGACTGCTTGGTGCCCTTGCCTGAGTAAAATAGGCATAGCATGGAATAAAACTTCACCAATAGGATAATGGTAATAACTAGCCGCCCACTCTAATAATTGCCAGATAGAAGGGGGAAAAACAGGCTCTGTATCAATAACTGTCGTAATTGATTTTAAGTTTTTTATATCAAACTCAGTTTTTTCATCAATACTAACAATAATTCCTATTATGTTACGTTTGCCAAAAGGCACTTTCACCCGCATTCCAATCTGTGCAGGTTTCGCCAATTGGTAATCAAACAGTTGGTAAAGTGGTACAGGCAAGGCTATATGAGCAATAAGCATCAAAAATCACAAATGTTACGATTAATATAAAGCTATATTGTACGCAGTTTTTACTTAACCCGCAAAAGCTATCAAAGGCAATTTATTATTACAGAAAAATTTGTTTGTTCACCGAGATATATTAGTTGGTAAACTAATATGCAATAGTGGTAACTATTCGTAAAATTTGCTATCTTGGCTATAGTTAATGAGAATAAATTGTAAAGGATAAAATAATGCTCAAATCATTTTCGCATATTAATCAACATGGTGATGCTCATATGGTTGATGTTTCAGATAAGCAGATAACAATGCGAGAAGCAAGTGCTGAGTCATTGGTTTTAATGAAAACTGAAACACTGAATATGATTATTGATGGTAAACATCATAAAGGAGATGTTTTTGCAACGGCAAGAATTGCTGGTATTCAAGCGGCTAAAAAAACATGGGAGCTTATCCCGCTTTGCCACCCGCTTTTTTTGAGTAAAATTGAAATTAAAATCGAACCAGATCGAATAAACAATTGTGTTAAGATTCAATCTTTTTGTCGATTAAATGGGCAAACCGGTGTCGAAATGGAAGCAATGGTTGCAGCCTCTGTCGCTGCTTTAACTATTTATGACATGTGTAAAGCTGTACAAAAAGATATAGTGATTTCTCAGGTGCGCTTGCTGACCAAAAGTGGTGGTAAGTCGGGTGATTTTATAGCCTAAAAAGTTAGTAGAGATAAGATGAATAAAGTTATTTTTTTTGCACAAATTAGAGAATTAGTGGGAACTACGTGTGTTATGTTAGATGCTAATGAACTTTCAGTTTCTCATCTTATTGAGCAGTTAAGTCAACGCGGTGATCGGTGGCTATTGGCTTTTACGGAAAGTGCTGTTTTATGTGCAGTAAATCAAACTTTGGTTGATCTTGATTATATTATTCAAGAAAACGATGAAATTGCATTCTTTCCACCTGTAACAGGAGGATAGCATTATGGATCTTATCAAAGTTAATAACGACCCTATTGATGTTAATCAGCTTAATGATTGGCTTTCTCAATTACCGCAAGATGGAGCTATTGTCACTTTTATGGGCAAAGTTCGTAGTCTTGAAAAGCAAACGATAAGCCTATTTTTAGAACATTATGCAGGTATGACAGAAAGAGTGCTAGCTAATATCGCAGCTCAAGCAAGAGAACGTTGGCAATTAAGCCGAATAGCAATAATTCATCGGGTGGGTGAAATTAATGCCAATGAGCAAATTGTTTTTGTGGGCGCGAGTAGTGCACATCGCTCAGATGCATTTGCTGCCACAGAGTTTATTATAGATATATTAAAGAGCGAAGCGCCTTTTTGGAAGAAAGAAAGAACACCTAACGGGCAAAATTGGGTAGAAGCTAAAAAAACAGATAAAGAGGCATTGAAAAAATGGCTTTAGATATAATTTAGGTTATAATGATACAAAGTTATATCATTCTTTTTAATGAGAGGTTATTAATGAAAAATTATTCGCCTAATGGTTCAATCATTGAACAAACAGGTAGCCGTATTCAAACATATATGAGCCATGTCTATGGTTGGATGACAGTTGGATTGTTATTAACAGCTTTGGTGGCTTGGTATGCATCTAGTAATGTTGAGCTTTTGAACTTATTATACCAAGGCATGTGGGTATTGTTGATTGCTGAGATTGGATTAGTTTTTGTCATTTCTGGCTTAATTAATCGACTTTCTGGGGCTGTTGCGACAACGTTATTTATGCTTTATTCAGTTTTAAATGGTTGTACGTTCTCAATTTACTTTATTGTTTATACATCATCTTCGATAGCAAGCGTATTTTTTATTACAGCTGGTATGTTTGCTGCTTTGGCTTTTTACGGTTATACCACTAAACGAGATCTATCAGGATTTGGACGTTTCTTGTTTATGGGGTTAATTGGTATTGTCATTGCTTCAATAGTAAATATCTTTATGCATAGTCAGCCATTAATGTGGGCAATTACTTATATAGGTGTATTTGTTTTTGCTGGGTTAACGGCTTATGATACACAAAAACTTAAAGAGTTAGGCGATCAATTATCACAAGATGACCCCAATATGTTTAGACGATTTGTTATTTTAGGAGCATTAACGCTTTATCTCGATTTCATTAACTTATTTATTATGTTATTGAGAATCTTTGCCGATCGTCGATAATTTTTTTATTCCAATTAAGTGAAAAGGGCTCCTAAAGTGAGCCCTTTTTGTTAATATTTTATGAGAAATTTATTTAGCAGTGCTAGTTTGTTAAAAAGTTTCAAGAAAGAACCACTTTTAAGTATAAAATGCTGTAATATTCATATAATATAAAGTGAACTTCTTGATAACAAATACTATGAAAAAATTATACCCCTTTGTTCTAATTAATATCTTTATTTCATCAATAATAGCAATTCGATTCTTTCTTGTTCCTGGGGGCTCATTTCATTGGCTAGGGATGGTATTTTCAATATTTGCGGTATTGGGGCATTTCTTCTCTGCCTACTTGCTACTTTTAATTATTTGTACTCCTCTGCTTTTACTTAAGCAATTTATTCGTAATATCATTCTTGCTATTTTATTTAGTTTTTTCCAAATTGGATTATATATTGATACGATTGTTTTTGAACAATACCGGTTTCATATAAATCAATCTGTTTTATCGATGGTTTTTTCTGGTCAAACTGTTGATTTTTCAATGTTGACTTACCTTTTAATGCTTGTGCTTATTGTTATTTCATTTTGTGCAGAGTATTTCATTCTTTATTTTGTTAATAATAAATTGGTTTTATCGCAAAAAAAATCAAGAATTATCTTACTATCAACAATATTTCTTTTTAGTTCATTTTTGATTAGTCATGTAGTGCATATGATCGCATTTTATTATGCTTATTCGCCTATTATGGCAGTAAAAGAATATATTCCACTTTATCGCCCATTTACATCAAAAAAAATTATGAGTTTTTTTGATGAAAAAGGGCAAAGAAAAGTTGTGTATAATAAGGACAATAGTAATGCCAGTGTTTATTATCCAAAAAATCCACTGGTGATTAATCCAGATAATAATAAACCTAAAAATATTATGTTTATTGTTTTAGATTCTTGGCGATATGATACATTTAGTGAAGAAATTTCTCCTAATACATTTCGTTTTGTTAAGCAAAATAATGGTGTAGTTTTTGATAACCATTATTCAACGGGTAATGCAACACGTACTGGTATTTTTGGATTGTTTTATGGTATTCCTGGTACCTATTGGGATGCGTTTTTACGAAATAGTATTCCTTCACTATTTATTACTACATTACAGAAAGAAAATTATAATATTGGCATCTTTACGTCAGCTAAAGTTTCTGCTCCTGAGTTTGATCGAACCGTATTTGTCACTATCAAAAATTTAAGAATCAGTAGTAAAGATGGTTCGGCATCAAGTCGAGATAAGCAAATCACAGACGATTGGCTGGCATGGTATAAAACACGAGATGCTTCTAAACCAACATTTTCATTTTTATTTTATGATGCTCCTCACGCTTATGATTTCCCTGCCGATTCATTGGTAAAATTTAAACCTATTGGTGATTTAAATTATATGACATTGAATAATGACACCGATCCTTTGCCAATTTTTAATCGCTATAAGCAAAGTGTTTATTATGACGATTCTTTATTGCAAAATGTCTACGATGAACTAGTTAAATCAAACTCATTAGAAGACACAATAGTAGTCATTACTGGCGATCATTCTCAAGAGATGAATGATAATAAATTAGGATTTTGGGGGCATAATGGTAATTATACGGATGCGCAAACAAAAGTCCCTTTTATTATCATTGGAGGAAAAGAGTTAGAAAAAATCAAAGGTAATAGCAGAAAACTAACTAGTCATGAAGATGTTGTTCCAACCTTAATGAAACACTATTTATATGTGAAAAATGATATAAGTGATTATTCGACAGGTTATGATTTATTTAGCTCCATCGTCGATCGTAACTGGCTTTTAATGTCAAATTATAGTTCTTATGCGGTAAAGACATCTAGTAATATCTATCTTGTGAATCGATTAGGTATTAGTCATCATATGGATTTACATAATCGTGAAATTAATGAAACACCGAATTATCAATACATTTATGAGGCTATGAATCATATGCGCTATTTTTTTCAACCAGAGAAAAATAGTTTAAGCAATAAATTAGATTAAATTAGAGGAAATATCCGCCATTAGGCGGATAAATTATTACTAACGCACATCGGCGCAATTCAAGCAGTAAATATATCGATTTTGAGAGTCGTGAAACTTACTCCATAAAGAAACCTGCTGTTTAAGTTGTTTTGCTTCAGGTAGTTGTTCAAAAACTATTTCAGCAGTTGATTGAGGCAACATTGCTATCATATTTGAATAAAATGCATTAAACCAATTTCCATTTGGTTTTTGCCAGTCAATTTCGTAATCGGTTATATGAGCCAATGTTGCAGCCGTTTCAATGGCGTCATCGAAGTCACCTAATTTATCAACAAGCCCAATTTTGTTTGCCTCTGAGCCTAACCAAACTTGGCCTTGTCCTATTTTATCAACTTGCTCAGTCGTCATATTCCTTGCTTTTGCTACTAAAGAAATAAATGTTTGATAGCCATTGTCGATATTCATTTGAATTAGTTGATTCATTTCGGTAGGTAGTTCTTGCGTTGAGCTATTTCCCGCTAACGGTGAGGTAGCTACTCCATCACTGTAAACACCAATATGAGATAATGACTTTTCAAATGTTGGAATAATACCGAAGATACCAATAGAGCCTGTAATGGTATTTGGGCTTGCAATAATGTAATCAGATGCGGTTGATATCCAATATCCACCTGATGCAGCCATTCCGCCCATAGAGACGACAACAGGAATTTTATAGCTACGTAATGCATCCAATTCACTACGGATTGCTTCTGATGCATCTACGCTGCCTCCAGGGCTATTTACTCGCAATACTACTGCTTGTATGTTATGTTTAGTTAAGTTTTTACGAATATTTCTTAATTGTTCTACAATGTCTTGACTACCAGCAATATTACTACTGTTTTCTCCATTGCTAATAGTACCGTTGACAAAAACAACTGCAATAAGTGGCTTGTTATCATTATCTAACTCTTTATCTTTTGATTTAAGTTGATAATCATAAATGCTTAATTGATGTTTCTGAGTCAATTCGGACTCAAACTGGTAGTTAGATGCAATGACATCAACTAATCCATTAGATATAGCATATTGAGCCATGTTTCCATTCGCTACTTTTAAATTAGCTAACATAGTATCTGGTGCCGGAACCAATTGTGTGTTAGCTTTTTTTCGTTGGGTTGATATATCGTCAAGATAGTTATTCCACATAAGTGTTAGCCAACGAGTCGTATTGCTTTTTGCTTCTTCAGACATATCATTACGAATGAATGGCTCGATAGCAGACTTATAAGTACCCACTCTAAAAACGTGTGTGTTGATTTTTAAATTATCAAGTAGGGTTTTATAGTATAGGTTGTTGGCTGCTAATCCATATACATTAACGGCTCCAATAGGTGTCAAATAGATTTTATCTGCATAGCTTGCTAAATAATATTGGCTTTGATTAAAGCTCGAACCAAAAGCGTAAATTGGTTTATTAGCTTCGCTAAATTTAGCCAAATATTTACCCATATATTGAAGAGCGCTCATGTCTGCGCCAACAAAATTATCTAATTTTAGGACCATACTAGTAATCTTTGGGTCATTGGCCGCTTGAGCTATTTTTTGCGTCAATTCGAATAAACTATTTTCACGGGAGGTATTTATTTTTTTGCCGTAAATTTTATTTTGTAAGGCATAAATTTCATCACTATAGAGGGTGTTATCAACAATAATCCCTTCAATATCCAAAACCAAAGTTCCATATTGTGGAACAATTTCTTGTTTTTGTGTTTCTTTGATTAATGTGATAACACTAAAAATTAAAATAATAATTATTAGAAATATTAGATTAAGAAATATTTCTCTAATAAAGTTAATTATTTTCCATATTGATTTAATGACAGATAAAGTAGACATAATAATTGGTCCTTTTTAATAGTAACTTTAGCTTTTTGTTTCAATATTACGTTTCTTGAAATATTTTTTATCTTCAAATCGTAAGCATGTTAACTTTCCACCCCAACAACACCCTGTATCAAGTGCGTAAATGGTTTCAGGTGTGCCTTTTCCGTTTAACGCTGCCCAATGCCCAAAAACAATACTATATTCTTTTGGAATTTTACTTGATAATAAAAACCAAGGTTTAAGTTTTGACGGTGCTTGCTCGGGCGACTTTTTACAATAAAAATCTAAGCGACCATCCTCATAGCAAAAACGCATGCGAGTTAATGCGTTAGCAATATAGCGCAGTCTATCTAAACCTTTTAGTTCAGGCGACCATTCATCAGGAAAGTTACCATACATTTTATCAAGGAATAAGGCATAAGAGTCACTAGATAACATAATGTTCAAGTCATTGGCACATTTTTTTAGTGTTTCAAGATCCCATTGTGGTGAAATACCAGCATGGGTCATAATTAGTTTTAGTGACTCGTCAATTTGAACCAATGGTTGTTTACGTAGCCAATTCATTAATTCATCAAAATCAGGCGCATTGATTACGCATTCAAGATTATCTTTCTTTTTAGAAACAGTAACACCTGCATAAATTGATAATAAATGTAAGTCATGATTACCTAATACTAATCGAATTTGATTGGCATTATGTTTAACAAACCTTAGGACATCTAATGATTTTGGCCCTCTGGCAACTAGATCACCGGTTAGCCATAGCGTGTCTGATGATGAAAATTTTGCTTTTTCAAGTACTCGCATAAATTCATCATAACACCCATGAATATCGCCAATAAGTAAGTTTGCCATATAGTTAACACCATGAGTTTGCAAGTTGGCAGTATTGCTGTACTGTTAAGTTTTCTGCACGTAAACTTGGATCAATATTTAAATCCTCTAGCTGTTCAGCAGTAAACATGTTGCTTAAACTGTTACGAATAGTTTTACGTCGTTGATTAAATGCTTCCATCGTAATACGAGAAAGTATTTTTATATCATTAACAATATAAGGCTTTTCTTTATAAGGAATTAATTTAACAACAGCTGAATCAACCTTTGGTGCTGGCTTAAATGATGTTGGTGGAACTTCGAGAACAGGTATGATCTGACAATAATATTGAGCCATGACGCTCAATCTACCATAATCTTTACTATTAGGAGCAGCAACTAAGCGAGTTACTACTTCTTTTTGTAGCATAAAATGCATATCAGTAATGATATTTGCATATTCGAATAAATGAAACATTAAAGGTGTTGAAATATTATAAGGTAAGTTTCCAAATACTCTTAATGGTTTGTCTAATTGCTCAGCTAGTTGATTAAAGTCAAAGGTCAGTGCATCTTGTTCAATGACAGTTAGTTTTTTTTTCAATAGTGGGTTTTCCACTAATCTGTTGGCTAAATCTCTGTCGATCTCTATAACGGTCAAATGATCAACACATTGACTTATCGGTACAGTTAATGCTGCAAGGCCAGGGCCTATTTCGACTAGAGCCTGCTCTTTTTTGGGCTGTATAGCTGCAACTATATTTTCGATAATATAATTATCATGTAAAAAGTTTTGCCCAAATCGCTTGCGGGCAAAATGCCCTTGATGAACACGGCTATTCATGTTTATCTTCACCTGTAATTTTAATATAGGCATCACCTTTTATTTCTTGAATCCACACTTGGGCCTCTTCAACAAATTTACGATTAAAAATAAGTTGATAAGCTTGTGCCTTTTCCATGGCATTCTTCCCATCAATCCGCCTTGTATCGATTAATTCGATTAAATGCCAACCATAAGATGATTTTATTGGTTGACTTATTTCCCCTTTTTTTAATTGAGCTAGTGCATTTCTAAAACCGCTATCATAAATCTCAGGACGGTTCCAACCTAAGTTTCCCCCTTTACTCGCTGTACCTGTATCCTCAGAATTAGCTTTAGCAGCTGCTTCAAAAGTTGTTGCACCACTAGTAATTGATTTACGAATATCAGCAAGTTTTTGTTTTGCATTTTGGTCTGTGACTAACACATTTGTTTTAATCAAAATATGACGAGCATTTACTTCTTGGACTGTAATTGTTTTTGGTGCTTCTGAACGTGTATCATCAACTTTTAAAATATGCAGACCCACGCCAGAGCGGATAGGGCCAATAATACTGCCTTTTGCTGCACGTATTAAGCGTTCTTCAAAAATAGTCGGTAACTCATTAAGTTTACGCCAACCCATACTACCACCCTTTAAAGCAAGATCATCGTTTGAATATGAAGTGGCTAATTTAGCAAAATTTTCCCCTTTTTGAGCTCGATTAATAATATCCCGTGCTTTATTTGTTGCATTATCTATTTGTTGTTTTGATGCTCTTTCTGGAATAGAAATCAAAATATGGCTAATTTTTACATCAATATTATTAGTTGGTTGACGAGCAATGTTTTTAGCTAAGTTATCAACTTCTTTTTCTGAAACTTTGATTCTTGGTCTTACTTCATGCATTCGTGTTTCTTCAATCAACATGTCATTATGGATTCTTTCACGATACGCTCCATAGCTGATCCCCATTGTTGACAACTTGCTTCGAAGCTGATCGATAGTCATGCCATTTTGGGCAGCGATTCTGTTAATAGCACTAGTTACCTCGTCATCGCTAACAGTGATTTTAGCTTTAGCTGCTTTTTGTAAAATTAGGTTTTCAATAATTAGACGATCAATGATTTGTTGTCTGAGCACCTTATCATTGGGTAAGTTTCTAGAATCGGTACTAGCTTTAATTGTTTTTAACATGTCATTAACGTCACTTTCTAAAATAACGTTATTATTTACAATTGCAGCAACTTGCTCTACAACTTTAGGTGCAGCATTGGCAGATAATGGTGTTAAAACACCTAAACTTACGCTTAGGTTTAAAGCGATAAATAGTTTTAATAATTTCATCTTCACTCAACTCATTTTGTTGTTGCAGCATTCACTGCTTGCAATAAATTTATTGGTTATCTATCATTTTTACAGAAATATCTTATTCAAATGTTGTTGTATATGGTAGTTTTCCGAAATTTAGCATTTTGGCTTTGGTGTCTCGATTGTTGCCTAATCCTTGCAATTCGAAATTAATAGACAATTTATTTTCATATTTGCTTCTACGAGAAGTATTGTTCCAATCTGTTAATTTTCTACCATACTGTATTGTTGTTCCCCAACAACAATCACTATAATGTAATCCGACAAAACCATCTGCGGATTGCCCTAATTTTACATCATAATAATACGATCCAACAGCGCTGACTGTTTGTGATAATGGCCACGCTGTCATCACTCCTGCTTGGGAGATGTCTTGTTTGTAACCTCTATAAGCAGAATTTTTATCAACAGTATCAATATAGTTACGATTTGCGTAGCGATAAGATAATTGTGCCAACTTATCTGCAGAAGGTCGATATTCAAATGTCGCATTAGCTAATGAAATTGTATCAATTCGAGTATCATACTGGACCCCACTTCTAAAGATCATGTCATCATTTATGCGCCAAAAATTATCTGATGCCCAAGTAATACTGCCAGTGTCAGAGTTTTCGTCTAAATCATTATTGTGTTCACTCGTTTTCGATTTGGTAAAATAAGTAATTTGCCCAATTGATAAGTTGAATTTTTCAACTTTATTCTGATTATAAATTCGTGTTGTTACACCCGTTGATATTTTATTAGTTGAAGCAATTCTATCTAGGCCACTATAAGGCTGATCTCTGAATAAGCCAATATAATCTGATTGCAGTATAGTGGAATCATATGCCCAAATATTTGATTGTTTTCGATATGGAATATAGATGTATTTTACTCGTGGTTCTAAGGTTTGAGTATAGTTATGGAGATAAGGCATATCCCGTTCAAAGATGACTTTACCGTCAATACTAAATTTAGGTAAAAAACGATTTACGTTTTTGTCTAAGTATTTATATTGATCAATATAATTTTTAATATTATCTTGTTTATAGTGAGTAGCCATAAAACCCGCTTCGGTGGCTAATGATGACCAAGAATTGGTTAAGGTATAATTAAGCGTTGGTTCCAGATGTGCTCGCCATGCTTTAGGTTTCTTTTGACCCGATGTCAAGAAGCGGGATAGTTGAGAAAATGCTCTAAACTTGAAAGGTCCCAAATCATTATTATAATAACTAATATCTAATTGTGGCTCGGTTTGGTAAAGTGAATTTTTTAATTCAGAGTGAAATGGCTGAAAATGCTTATAGCCTAGCGTAAGATCCCAATTCTCGTCATTATAAGCAATTTTATAGAACTGTGTTAAGTAGCCAGCAGTTTGGGATGCATATTTAGAGTTTAGATTGGTAAGATACTGATTGTCGCTAACACGCGTTGTATCAGTATAAAAACGCCAATTATAGTTAATTAATTCTTCATTTTTCCAATGGAATAACCAACGATGTTTATTATCATCATAATTGTTGCCATTAAAATGATTTTTTCTATCTGCGTCATATTGTCTATCATGTTGCAACCAAGAAAATGCAAGTGTGCCTAAACCTATTTCATTTAAATAACGAAATTCTGTTTGTAATTGTACACCTCGTTTTTGTAAAATTCTCGGCGTAAAAGTTGCATCATAATTTGGTGCAATATTCCAATAGATTGGTATTGAAAAATCAATGCCATCAGTACTGTCATAGCCAAAATTAGGCATCAATAATCCAGAGCGACGTTTATCGCCAGTTGGTAATTGTAAATAAGGTGAATATAGAACAGGGACTTTACCAACACTAAATACCGCATTCCAAACTTCTAGTAGCTGTTCTTCATTGTCATGAATAACCGTTGTTCCCTTAATATTCCATGTACTATCATTAACAGGACAAGATGTAAAACTACCATTTTTTAAAATAACATAGCGGTTCTTTTCAAAATTCATCTGATCAGCATTACCGCGACCAAGTCGATTAACAAGGTGATATTGGCTTGGGCTCATATTGGCATCATTGTTATTGAGATTCATTGATGCATTCTCGCCTTTCATTTTTATCAAATTATCTTGATAATTAATATTTCCTTCTAATGTTACAGTTCGATTATTATCATCATTGGTGTCAATGGTTACTTTGTCTGCTTGAACAGTGCGGTTACCTTGCTCAATAAATACTTCACCTTGATATATGGCAATATTTGGATAAATCGCTTCGAATTGATTAGCTTCAGCATTGACTGGTAAGGTATTTATATTTCCATTGACTAAAGGGCGATCAAACCTAGGTACGTCTACAAGGCATTGAGGATTATTGCTAACAGCTTTCGGTAAATCTATAGCATAACTAGCGTTGTTATACAAAGAAATAGTGATGGTTAGTGCAATAAGAGAAGGCGTTAATTTTTTCATCAATGATTATAAAATTATTATGATTATTTTAATTTCAACATTATAACGATTATTTATAAAAGTGCGAATTAAAAATTAACGTTTCACTTTGCGTTTATTGATTTTATTAAGTTGTTTTACCATCAATATTCTTTTTTCTACCGAAGAGTATTGGAATTCATCCCACCATTTAGCCAGTTCTAAGAGTTCTCCTTTTTCGATTGAGGCTCGCATTTCTAACAGATCATAAGCTGCTCGAAATTTAGGATGTTCTAATATAACAAATGCTCGTTTACCTTCTCGTTTTTTCATACGTAGCTGCAAGCGCCAAATATCTCCCATTGTAGAGGTAAAACGTCGAGGTATGGCAATATTTTTGCATTGCTCACTTAGCACTTCGTTAATTGTCATCGAAAATGAATCATGGAATGGTAAGCCACTTTCAACGCAGGTTGCTTGTGTTTGCTCAATAATTGGGTACCAGAAAAATGCAGCGAATAAAAATGCAGGGTTGACCCGTTTATTGTTGGCAATACGATAATCGGTATTTTTTAGAGCCTGCGCAATGATTTTTTCTAGGTAACCATTTTGATTATTGGTAAAAAACCGCCCAATAATCGGAAATAATTGCTCAAAAAGACAATATTCTCTCAGTAGCTCATAAGTTTTGTAGCCATTGCCTGCTTGTAATAGTTTAAGAGACTCATCAAAAAGCCGAGCAGACGGAATATTTTTTAATAAAGGTGCAAGGTGTTTAATTGGTTCAGCAGTAGCTGGTTCAATTGCCATATTTAATTTAGCAGCAAAACGAACAGTTCTTAACATTCTAACAGGATCTTCTCGATAACGAGTCTGTGGATCGCCGATTAATCGAATAATACCTTTTTGTAAATCTTTCAATCCTCCGCAATAATCACGTAAAGTGAAATCATTAATACTATAATAAAGGGCATTCATGGTAAAATCGCGGCGAATTGCATCTTGTTCAATAGTTCCGTACACATTATCTCGTAACAGCATACCTGATTGTGAACGTTTAGATATATTAGTTTGTCCTTCTTGAGACGCATGATCTCCACGAAAAGTCGCAACTTCAATGATTTCTTTGCCAAACATAATGTGAGCGAGGCGAAATCGTCTTCCCACTAGACGACAGTTACGGAAAAGCTTCTGAATTTGCTCGGGTGTTGCATTAGTCGTGATATCAAAATCTTTTGGTGTTTTGCCTAAAATGAGATCTCTAATACATCCACCTACTAAATAAGCTTCATACCCTTGTTTATTTAATCGATGAAGGACTTTTAATGCATTTTCACTAATTTCTTTGCGGGATATATTATGTTCATTACGTGGAATGGACACATAGCCCATTTTCTGTTTATCTTCATGACGGAAAAACTTTTGATAAAAACGTGAAACTTGTTTAAAAATAGCACACCTCAAAAAAGTATCTTGGCTTAAAAATAGTTATTGTGTGTGATTATATCGTAATTGCTAATAAGTTTCCATGTTTCTTAAAATTGATGTTTTTCTCTCAATAAAATGATTTTTCCAAAATGATTTAAATATTATATTTGATTTTTTGAACATAATTATCAACAATAGTACTTAATATAGTAATATTAGTAATACCTAATTAAAAACGACAAATTTCGTTTTGCATTGGTTAGTGTTTTTTTACTAACTGATTAAGATGAAATAAAACTATACTCAGAACTTCTTCTTGTTTATTTGTTTCGTAGGATATTATTTATAAAGCATTATAATTTAAGAAATTATAAAGCGCATTTTTAATGCTATTAATCTTACATATGGAAGCTATTTGAGTATATACCATTAACTAATAACTTATTGGGGATATTATGAATATTCGTGATTTGGAATATTTTGTTTCGTTAGCTGAATTTCGCCATTTTCGTAAAGCAGCAGATGCTTGCAATGTGAGTCAACCAACTCTTAGTGGCCAAATTAGAAAATTAGAAGATGAATTAGGCGTAATGTTATTAGAACGTACGAGCCGCAAAGTATTATTTACACAAACAGGTATGATGCTAGTTGAACAGGCTAAAGAGATTTTGCGTAATATTCAAATTCTAAAAGAAATGGCAAGCCGTCAAGGTGAAGAAATGTCAGGACCGATGCATATCGGATTAATTCCTACTATAGCGCCTTATCTTTTACCTCATGTTATTACCGTTTTACATGAATCTTTTCCAAAATTAGAACTTTACTTACATGAAGCACAAACGGCTAGTATTGTTGCCCAGTTAGAAAGTGGTAAGCTTGATTGCGCTATTGTTGCGCAAGTTAAAGAGACATCTCAATTTATTGAATTGCCTTTATTTGAGGAACCGATGTTTTTAGCTGTTCGATCTGATAACGAGCTAGCAAATAAAAAGACCATTAAATTATCTGGCTTAAAAGGACATAAATTTTTAATGTTAGAAGATGGCCACTGCTTGCGTGATCACGCAATGGGGTATTGTTTTCAAGTTGGCATTGATGAAGATAAACAGTTCAAAGCGACTAGTCTTGAAACGCTAAGGAGTATGATTTCTGCGGGTCGTGGTATCACTTTATTTCCAGAACTTGCTGCGCCTAATGAGCGAATTCGTGATAATATTTGTTATATTCCTTGTACAGACCCAGTACCATCACGTAGTATTACTTTGATTTATCGCCCTGGTTCACCATTACGCTCTCGCTATGAAACAATAGCTAAGACTATCCGTGAGCATATGCCAAAAGTACTTGCTGAAAAAGAGCAATTATTAAAATCAGCAAATTAATGTTCGAGGATGTAGGAATATCAGAATTGAGCTATTAGATGAAAAATATCAAGACTGGTGGTGTTCGAGCTCAACAGAAAGAAAGAACTCGCCGTACTTTAATCGAAGCCGCATTTAATCAACTTAATGCAGAGCAAGGTTTTGCTAGTTTAAGTTTACGAGAAGTAGCGCGTGAAGCAGGAATAGCCGCTACTTCATTTTATCGGCATTTCCGTGATATGGATGAGCTTGGTTTAGCCATGGTTGATGAAAGTGGCTTAACGCTTCGTCAATTGTTGCGCCAAGCACGTAAACGTATCGAAAAAGGTGGTAGTGTATTACAGACATCAGTAACCACTTTTATTGAATTTATTGATAGAAATCCGAAAGTATTTTTATTGCTTCTTCGTGAAAAGGCAGGGACATCGTCTGCTTTTCGCTCTGCTATTGCGCGCGAAATTCAACACTTTATTGTTGAGCTTGTTGATTATCTTGATAATGCCAACCAAATGCCTCACCATTATAACGAAGCGCAAGCCGAAGCGATGGTCACTATTGCATTTAATGCTGGTGCTGAAGCCATTGATTTTGACATAGTCCAGCGTCAAAAACTAATTGAAGATCTTATTTTTCAGCTTCGAATGGTGTCCCGTGGAGCGTATTATCTTTATCATAAAGAACAAATTAAAAAAGATAACTGTTAGCAGAAAGGCTATTTCATACATGAAACCTGTATTTTTCTAAAATTATTTTAACTAAATAAATCATTTGCTCAGTTGGCACTAACAGAAAAGGTTAATATTATTTTGCTAATTTAGTTACTATTTAATTTAGTTAATATTAATGGTATGAATTTCTAGCATTTAAGTTTGTAGATAGGCGGCAAAAGCTTATTTTTCGGTTATTACTGTGGCAAGCGCCACAGTAATATTTGCCGTAATTCATTAAAGGTTTTGTAGCACCTTCTCAACGCTATCTTTCGCATCGCCAAATAGCATATAACTATTTTCTTTAAAGAAGAGTGGGTTTTGCACACCTGCATAACCGGTATTCATTGATCGTTTAGAAATAATTACCGTTTTTGCTTTCCAAACCTCAAGAACTGGCATGCCAGCAATTGGACTATTTGGATCTTCTTCTGCTGCTGGGTTAACAGTATCATTTGCACCAATAACCCAAACGACATCGGTGTCAGGGAAGTCATCATTGATTTCATCCATTTCAAGGACGATATCATAAGGGACTTTGGCTTCCGCAAGTAACACATTCATATGTCCAGGCAAGCGTCCTGCAACAGGGTGAATACCAAATCTCACTTCAATATTCATTGCTCGTAGTTTTTCTGTAATATTACTTACAGCACCTTGTGCTTGCGCAACAGCCATACCATAGCCAGGAACAATAATAACAGAGCGGGCATCTTTTAATGTTTGTGCAACTTCAGCGGGTTGCATTTCACGGTACTCACCTTGTTCTTCATCAGATGAATTTGCTATATTACCATCACTACCAAATCCACCTGCGATAACGCTAATAAATGAACGGTTCATTGCTTTACACATAATATATGAAAGAATTGCGCCTGATGAACCAACTAATGCACCAGTTACAATAAGAAGATCATTACCTAACATAAAGCCTGCAGCAGCAGCAGCCCAACCCGAATAAGAGTTTAGCATTGAAATAACAACAGGCATGTCAGCACCACCAATTGAGGCAACAAGATGGAAGCCAAAAGCAAAAGCGATAATTGCCATAACTAATAAGCTAATTGTTGCACCTGCACCACTTTTCAGTTCAACAAAGCTAAACATTAAAATGATAGAAACAACAATTGCCGCTAGGTTCCAATAATGTTTGTTTGGAATGGATAGCGGTTTAGAACTAATGCGACCATTTAATTTGCCAAAGGCGACAACAGAGCCAGAGAAAGTAACTGCACCGATAAAGACACCTACAAATATTTCAACTAAGTGAACACTAAGTTCACCGCCGCTAAAATTTTGGATGTGAGGATCTAAGAAGCTGTTGAAACCAACAAGCACGGCGGCCATGCCGACAAAGCTGTGAAGTAAGGCAACCAGTTCTGGCATTTGTGTCATTTCAACTTTTTGAGCTAAATATAAACCAATTGCCGCACCAATAACCATAGCGATAACTATCCAGTGTAGCCCACCAGTGATACTAGCAACCGCTGCGATAAGGGCGATTGCCATGCCAATCATACCGTAGATATTTCCTGATTTGGCCGACTCTTGGTTAGAAAGACCTCGTAAGCTAAAAATAAAAAGTAATGCAGCAATAACATAGGCTGCTTGAATTATTCCATTACTCATAATTTATGCTCTCCTTTACTTATCACGTTGGAACATTTTCAGCATTCTTTGGGTAACAAAGAATCCACCAAAAATATTGATACTAGCAATCAAAATAGCTACAAAGGCAATTGCCGTTGTTAAGCCATTATCATCGCTGACTTGTAATATTGCACCGACTAATATAATACCGGAAATGGCATTTGTTACCGACATTAGTGGTGTATGTAAAGAATGTGTGACATTCCACACTACGTAGTAGCCAACTACACAAGATAACGCAAACACAGTAAAGTGACCTAAAAAGCTTTCAGGAACGGAATGAGCAAGCCAGAAGAAAGCAATAATAGCCAAAGCTAAAATACCGTATTTTTTACGAACATCCATTGGTTTTGGTTCTGGCTTGGCTATTGGTTCAGCTACTTTTTTCTGTGGTTGAGCTGATACTTGAATTGGTGGCGCTGGCCAAGTAATTTCTTTATCTTTAACAACGGTAACACCGCGGATAACAACATCTTCAAAGTTAATATCAATGTTTCCGTCTTTTTCTTTAGCTAGCAGCTTCAATAGGTTAACAATGTTAGTCCCATAAAGTTGAGATGCTTGAGCTGGCATACGATTAGCTAAATCAGTATAACCAACAATTTTTACATTATTATCTGTTTCGAAAACTTCGCCGGGTTTAGTTAATTCACAGTTACCGCCAGTTAACGCAGCTAAATCAACAATAACACTTCCTGGTTTCATTGATTCAACCATTTCTTTAGAAATAAGTTTCGGTGCTGGTTTACCTGGAATGAGTGCTGTGGTAATAATGATATCCACATCTTTGGCTTGTTCTGCAAATAAAGCCATTTCTGCTTCTATAAAAGCTGCTGACATCTGTTTTGCATAACCATCACCAGTTCCAGCTTCTTCTTCAAAGTCTAGCTCTAAAAAATCGGCGCCCATACTGTTAATTTGTTCAGCAACTTCTGGGCGGGTATCAAAAGCACGGACAATTGCACCTAAGCTCACTGCTGCACCAATTGCGGCAAGACCAGCAACCCCTGCGCCAATAACTAATACTTTTGCTGGTGGTACTTTACCAGCAGCAGTAACTTGACCTGTAAAGAATCGACCAAATTGGTTAGCCGCTTCAATAACAGAACGATAACCAGCAATATTAGACATTGAACTTAATGCATCTAAAGATTGTGCGCGTGAAATACGAGGCACACAGTCCATTGCCATCACAGTAATATTTTTAGTTGCTAATTTTTCTAATAGTTCCTTGTGTTGTGCTGGATAAATATAACTGATGAGTGTTAATCCATCTTTCATTAAAGCAATTTCATCATCTGTTGGTGCATGAAATTTTAAAATGAGATCATTTTGCCAAATATCTTGCGTATTTTGAATTGTGGCTCCAGCATCAATAAAAGCTTGGTCTTCAAAATGAGCAGCATGTCCAGCGCCTTGCTCTACAGAAACTGTAAAACCAAGCTTTAACAGTTGCTCAATTGTTTGAGGGGTAGCGGCAACTCTAGCTTCATTGGCTAACCGTTCTTTAGGTATACCGATATGCATTTCGTTACGTCCTTATGTTAGTTTATTGAATGTGTATTGATTTTAGCATAAATAGTTTTGTGTGCGAGTAGGGAATCCATTTTTTATTCAAGAAATAAGATTTTAAATTATTTTAGTGATATTTATTAATTAATATTATTATGAAGTCATTACTAAATAGCTATAATTTTAATGGTATGGTTTTGACGCTTTCATTGAATATCATTACAAATTTACTCTATATTGTTATATAATCGGCAATATTTTCGTTTATACCGCAAGATAAAAAACTATGTGGTGTTTTTGATTTTATTCTCCTTAAATTAAGGATTTTTTTATGATTGATTTTTCCCAATCAGTGCCAGAACTGGTCTCTTGGGCAAAAAAGAATGATTTTTCGATCGTCTTGCCTGTTGAAAGGTTAGCTTTTTTATTAGCTATTGCTGTATTAAACAGCGAGCGTTTTGATGGAGAGATGACAGAATCGGAATTAATTGACGCTTTTAGGCATGTTTCACAAATTTTTGAGCAAAGTGAAGATACCATTACTGTGCGTGCCAATAATGCAATTAATGATTTAGTCCGACAGCGGTTTATTACTCGATTTACCAGTGAAATGACCGATGGGTTTTCTATCTATCGTTTAACACCTTTAGGAATAGGTATTACCGACTATTATATCCGTCAGAGGGAGTTTTCCACGTTACGTTTATCTCTTCAGCTTTCTATTGTTGCACAAGAGTTAAAACGAGCTGCTGACGCAGCACTTGAAGGTGGCGATGACTTACATTGGCATCGCAATGTTTTTGCACCGTTAAAATATTCAGTTGCTGAGATTTTTGATAGTATCGATATCACACAACGCGTAATGGATGAGCAACAAGCTGATGTGAAGCAAAATATTTCGGCATTATTAAGCCAAGATTGGCAAGCGGCGATTAGTAGTTGTGAAGGTTTGCTCACCGAAACATCGCAAACATTGCGCGAATTACAAGACACTTTAGCAGCGGCTGGGGATAAATTGCAAGCCAGTTTGCTTTTAATACAAGATGCGACGCTTGATAATCCTGATCTTGATAAAATTAACAATGTTGTTATGGATTTACAAGGTAAACTAGATCGAATTATTGGTTGGGGGCAAAAAGCGATAGACCTTTGGATCGGTTATGATCGCCATGTTCATAAATTTATTCGTACTGCTATTGACTTAGATAAAAATCGTGTGTTTTCACAGCGTTTACGCAAATCGATACAAGGATATTTTGAGTTGCCTTGGGCACTGACATTCGCTAATGCCGATCGCTTACTTGATATGCGTGATGAAGAACTAGCTTTACATGAAGCAGAAGTAACAGGAGAATTACCGTCAGAACTTGAATTTGAAATGATTGAAGAGATTCAAGAACATATAATTGCTCATATTGAGCAAAATTTATTGGTCTTTAAGCAAGAACATAAACCACTTGATATAGGTCTTGCCATTTATAGCTATTTGGAACAGTTCCCACGCGAACAACACTTTGATATTGCAAGGTTATTTATTGAGCAAGCTATTCGTCTAGGTATTGCCGAAGATGACTTGCTTGGAATTCCTGCTGAGTGGAAGCCTATTAACGATTATGGAGCTAAGGTGCAAGCACATGTCATCAACAGATATTAACGATTTTGAAACACAACGAACCGCACATCATCTTGATGAAGTTAAGGAGCGTATAGCCGCAAGCTCTCAAGCGTCTATTGATAAATATATGCCAGTTAAATTGGCGCAAGCAATTGCTAATCCCATCTTCCCTGAGCTTGATAGTTTACTGCGTTCTGGGCGCCATATTGGCATTGATGAGCTTGATCATCATGCCTTTCTAATGGATTTCCAACTTGAGCTTGAACAATTTTATCAACGTTATAATGTTGAATTAATTCGAGCGCCAGAAGGCTTTTTTTACCTACGCCCTCGTTCTACAACATTAATTCCTCGCTCAGTTCTTTCTGAACTTGATATGCTTGTTGGCAAGGTACTTTGCTATTTATACTTAAGCCCAGAACGATTGGCTCATGAAGGTATTTTTACCCTACAAGAATTGTTTGATGAATTAGTTTCGTTAGCTGATGAAAGTAAATTACTTAAATTAGTGAACCAACGTTCAACAGGATCTGATTTGGACCGCCAAAAACTCTTTGATAAAGTGAAAACAGCGTTAAATCGTTTACGCCGGCTGGGTATGATCTTTTTTATTGTTGGTAACGATAGTAATCGTTTTCGTATCAACGAAGCTATTTTCCGCTTTGGGGCAGATGTACGTAGTGGTGATGATGTACAAGAAGCCCAATTACGCTTAATTAGAGATGGAGAAGCAATTAAAATTGAATCATCACTTACCTTAGATAATGATAATAATGAAGAGCAATATGAAGACGTTAATGAGGAGACAGAATAAACATGATTGGCCACGGTAAATTTCACTCATTAACGCTAATTAACTGGAATGGTTTTTTTGCGCGAACTTTTGAGCTTGATCAATTAGTCACAACGCTATCGGGTGGTAATGGCGCGGGTAAATCCACCACGATGGCAGCATTTGTTACAGCATTAATTCCCGACTTAACCTTATTACATTTTAGAAACACAACCGAAGCAGGGGCAACATCAGGATCGCGAGATAAAGGTTTGCATGGTAAATTAAAACCAGGCGTTTGCTATTCTATGCTTGATGTAATTAACTCTCGTAACCAACGAATTATTTGTGGTGTACGATTACAGCAAGTAGCAGGGCGTGACAAAAAAGTTGATATCAAACCATTTTTATTGCAAGGCTTATCGGTAAATATAAGCCCAACTGAACTAGTAACAGAAAGATTAAATGATAAACAGGCACGTATTTTGTCGTTGCCAGAGTTAAAAGAAAAAGTTGAATTGATGGAAGGCATTATCTTTAAACAATTTAACTCTATTACTGATTATCATTCAGTTATGTTTGATTTTGGTCTTTTACCAAAACGATTACGTTCTCCATCTGATAGAAGCAAGTATTATCGTTTGATCGAAGCTTCCCTTTATGGTGGTATCTCAAGTGCTATTACCCGCTCACTGCGTGACTATTTATTACCTGAAAATAGCGGTGTACGTAAAGCCTTTCAAGATATGGAAGCGGCATTACGTGAAAACCGAATGACTTTAGAGGCTATTCGAGTCACGCAATCGGATCGCGATTTATTCAAACATCTTATTAGTGAATCGACTAATTATGTCGCCGCTGATTATATGCGCCATGCTAACGAACGCCGAGTGCATATTGAATCAGTACTTGGTTTGCGCCGTGATATGTTTAAAACACAAGATTTGCTTATTAGCAATCAATATCGTCAAGTTGAAATGGCGAAAGAGCTTAAAGAACATCAAGCAGCGCAAAGCGATTTAGAAACGGATTTACAAGCTGCTAATGATCACCTGAATTTAGCGCAAGCCGCATTGCGTCAACAAGAGAAGATCGATCGCTATCAAGCTGATTTAGATGATCTAAATTTAAAGCTTGAAGAGCAAAATGAAGTGGTGCTTGAAGCAAATGAACAATATCAAATTTATCGTGATCAAGTTCAACAAACTGAACAAGAAGTTGATGAAATCAAAACCCAGCTAGCAGATTACCAGCAAGCACTTGATGTTCAACAAACACGTGCAATTCAATATCAACAAGCGTTGCAAGCACTAAAAAATGCGCAATCATTATGCCAACTACCAAAACTAAGCATTAGCAATATTGAAGATCATTTTGCTGTATTTGATGAAAAGCAAAAAGAAATTACCGAACAAGTGCTTGAGCTAGAACAAAAATTAAGTGTATCTGATGCGGCAATTAATCAGTTTGATCGTGCTTATCAATTGGTGGTTAAATTAGTTGGTGATGTGACTCGTAGTGATGCGTTTGTTGCAGCAAAAGAATCGTTAAGAAAATGGCCATCACAATGTTACCAAGCCGAACAAGCCGAACATTTACAGTTACAACTAGATGAGCTTGAACAACGTTTTTTTGAGCAGAAAGAGGCGGAATCATTATTAACACAATTTTGTAAACGCATTAATCGTCAAGTTAATTACGATGAACTTGATGATTTAAAGCAAGAGCTTGAAATGCAATTAGACGAAGTCGCAGAGCTTGCTAACAAATCGAGTGAAAAAAGAATTGAATCTAGACAAGAGTTTGAACAGATTCAATCGAAAATTGCTGATTATCGCCAAAAAGCACCATTATGGTTAAAAGCTCAAGATTCCCTAATTGCTTTGCAAGAACAAACAGGCGAAACTTTTAGTAACAGCCAAGATGTTACACAACATATGCAAAAGTTACTTGAAAAAGAGCGTGTGCTTGTTGCTGAGCGAGATCAAATTAGTTTTAGACGTAATCAATTAGATGTTCAAATTGAACAACTGAATCAACCTAGTGGCGTTGATGATGGTCGCCTATCTGTGCTTTCAGAGCGATTTAATGGTGTCTTACTCTCTGAAATTTATGAAGATGTAACCATAGATGATGCCCCTTACTTTTCAGCGCTTTACGGCCCAGCAAGGCAAGCGATTGTTGTACCTGACTTATCGCTGGTTAAACAGCAGTTAGAAAGCCTGACAGCAAGTGATGAGGATTATCCAGAAGATATTTATTTTATCGAAGGAGATCCATCATCATTTGATGATAGTGTTTTTGATTGTGAAGAGATGAATAAAGCGGTGTTAGTTAAAACCGGTGAGCGCCAATGGCGATTCTCAAGTTTTCCTCATGTGCCATTATTTGGTCGTGCAGCACGTGAAATCCACCTCGAAAAATTATCTGCTGAACGAGATGAATTGCATGAACGTTATGCAACTATTTCATTTGATTTACAAAAGTTACAACGCATTGAGCAAAATGTTGGACAATTTATCGGTCAATATCTTGCTGTAGCTTTTGATATTGATCCTGAAGCTGAAGTTCAAAAATTAACAATGAGACGTAATGAAATTGAACGTCAACTCGCATCTCAAGAAAGTATCGATCAACAAAACCAACAACAAGTCGCTAATTATAAAGAGCAATTAGCAACTATTAATAAACTTGTTGCCCAGATGCATCTACTTGCTGATGATGATTTAGCTGATCGTGTTGATGAATTGCGTGAACAATTAGCTGAAGCGCAAGAATCAGTGCAATATGTTAGCCGTAATCGTAACACAGTTTCTGAACTTGAACCGATTGTGACGGTATTACAAAGCGATCCAGAGCAAAATGAAGCATTGCGAGAGCATTACAATCTAGTCAAAGCACAGCAACAAACCATTCGACAACAAGTCTTTGCATTAACTGAAGTGATACAACGCCGTGCTCATTTTAGTTATGAAGATTCAGCGGGCATGTTAAATGAAAATAGCGACTTAAATGAACAATTACGTTCTCGCTTAGAAATCGTTGAAGCTCAAAAAGTTGCAGCACGCAGCCAAATGCAACAGTATCAAGATAAATACAATCAATATAATCAAACGCTTGCATCGCTAAAAAGTGCTTTTGAAACTAAGCGCGATATGCTAAATGAACTACATAAAGAAATTGAGCAAATCGGTGTAAAAGCCGATGCGATTACTGAAGAGCGGGCACGCGCTCGCCGTGATGAAATCCATCACAAATTAAATAGTAATCGCCAACATTGTACATCGCTTGAAAAACAATTGATTATGTGTGAAAGCGAAATGACGCAAATGCAAAAACGCTTAACTCAAACGTTGCGTGATTATAAACAACTTCGAGAACAAGTAGTGCAAGCGAAAGTGGGTTGGTGTTTAGTACTAAGACTAGTTAAAGACAATAGCGTTGAACGCCGTTTACATCGTCGTGAGCTTGCTTATTTAAGTGCCGATGAGCTGCGTTCAATGTCAGATAAAGCATTAGGCTCATTACGTTTAGCAGTTAACGATAATGAACATTTACGGGATATCTTAAGATTATCTGAAGATCCAAAACGCCCAGAACGCAAAATTCAATTTTATATTGCAGTTTATGCGCATTTACGCGAACGAATTCGCCAAGATATTGTAAAAACTGATGATCCAATTGAAGCTATTGAACAAATGGAAATTGAGTTATCGCGTTTGACCGAAGAATTAACATCTCGAGAACAGCAGTTAGCGATAAGCTCCAAAAGTGTGTCAAATATTATCCGTAAAACTATTCAACGTGAGCAAAACCGTATCCGACTACTTAACCAAGGATTACAAGCAGTGGCATTTGGTCAAGTTAATGGGGTACGCTTAAATGTTAATGTTCGAGAGGCGCATTCCTCGCTTTTAGCCGCACTTGCTGATGAAAAAAATGAACATCAAGATCTGTTTAGTAACAATCGTATTACTTTCTCAGAGGCTTTAGCTAAACTTTATCAGCGCTTAAATCCACATATTGATATGGGACAACGAACCGCTCAAAATATTGGTGAAGAGCTACTTGATTATCGAAATTATCTTGAAATGGATGTTGAAGTCAATCGGGGGGCTGATGGTTGGTTACGTGCTGAAAGTGGCGCATTATCAACGGGCGAGGCCATCGGTACAGGTATGTCAATTTTACTCATGGTGATTCAAAGTTGGGAAGAAGAATCCAAGCGACTACGTAATAAAGATATCTTACCATGTCGTTTGTTATTCTTAGATGAAGCGGCTCGATTAGATGCAAAATCCATTGCAACATTATTTGAGTTATGTGAACGTTTGGAGATGCAATTAATTATAGCTGCCCCAGAAAATATCAGTCCTGAAAAAGGTACAACGTATAAACTTGTGCGTAAAGTTATCAATAACCAAGAACATGTCCATGTGGTTGGGTTGAAAGGTTTTGCGTAATAATTTTTAATTATATTTACTTATTTTTTCGCCGACATTGTCGGCGAATTTTTAATGATAAGTGATAAAAATATACTTTCTTCCAACCAAACCAAAGAAGCGCTAATGTTATCACTAGATCTTTGTTAATTTTACGGCTCGACTTCTTCAGTATTATTATCTCTTTTCGCTTTTATTTTTTTGACATTTTCAGTTGCTACCGAGGCCATTCTTCCCATGGTATCTCTAAGAATTTTTCCATCATCGGTTTTAAATGAAGCAAGCTGTTCTATACCATTTTCATCGACTTCAAAATAGGTTGCTTCAACAAACCCCAATTTACTTGCATAGAATAGATGAGGAATACTACCACGAGTTGAATTATAGATTTGAACTGCCGCATTATAATCTTCTCTTCTTTTTAAAATCGTGTTTTCAATCTCATCAAGTTGCACCATTAATTGCTGATAAGTCGAGTTTGCTTTTAAATCAGGAAAACGATTTGCTAGCATTTGAACATTACCGATAACTCGAGATGCTTCAGATGCAACATTATTTGCGGTAGCAATATTATTACTCTCAGTCACGGTAAAGTGAGTTAACTTTTCATGATCGCCATAACTAGACGCGATATCAGACAACCTTTGCGCTATATCGTGCCTTTTCTTTATCGTTACATAAATATTTGATTGTTTTTGTTTTACATTTTCAGCTAAGCTCCTAAGCTTATTGTATGCAAGAAATAGCCAAACTAAAACACCAATGACCAAAATAAAAAATAAGAAAAACATATTATTGCCTCTTTGTTGTAATTAAATTTCTATAATTTAGATAATTAATATTTCTTTATATTTCATTGTAAAGATATGATAAAAGCAAGCCAATATGAAACGGGTTTGAATAAATATAGAGAATTGAGCATATATTACAGCTGGCTTATTGATATTAGATATTCAGTAAATATGGTTCGCATCAAGCCCGTTATCGTAAACCTTGCTAATTAATAGGCACGTTATCACACATTCTTGTTACTTTCAACTTATGTTAAAACAATAACTTATTTTATTTATTCAGTAAATAAGGTCTGTAGATAGCAGAAGAGATAAATGATGGTGTTTTAAACCTAACACTGTTCATTGGTTTGAAATAGTGTGAATGAATCTCTTTCAGAATAAATTTTATTTAATAAGTTAAAGAATTTGTTCGCAAATAGAATAGATATAAATTATTTATACTATTTTTTATAATGATACACCTGCATTAACTACCGATTTATTCATTATAATTAAATTTATATTCTTGTATTTTAGATTCTTTTCTGCTTTCTTACAGTGCTTGTTTATTGCATAGTTTCAATAGATCAATATCTAAAATCTGTTTATATACAAAGATTTTGTTGGCTTTGACTGATTTGCATTGATATGTTATTGATGCGTAATTCATCTATTTGCTTTCTAGCGTGTCATAATGAAACTTCTGGATAACTACCAAAGCTAATTAATGCGCCTTTTTTGATATACGGACGCATATACTTAAAACACCATATTTTAGAATTATTCGATTTAACCAAGAGATACATACCACCATCATCAAATAACGAATAATCTTTCCCTCTTTGCTTGGCGGTTTTTATTTAGGGGGGCTGTTAATGGATGTGTTTTTCTAGCCATAATTATTTTAGGTATACGATATATAGGTATATTTTCTTCTTATACCTAGGCATATACCTAAAAATTTTGGTTGTAAATGTACTTTACTGATACTTAATGGGCAATAAAATAGACTTTAAGGCTTGTTATTACTGGGTTTGATGTGCTTTGTAGGGTTTAAAAGAATGCTGATGTTTATTGATTTGGTGCCGTGGGCGGGACTTGAACCCGCATGCTCTTAGAGCACTACCCCCTCAAGATAGCGTGTCTACCAATTTCACCACCACGGCGCCGTTTTTATTCAGGAATATCTGATGTTGAATTCTGTTGTGTTGGTTGAGCAACTGGAGCGGTTATTTGTTCCGTTTTGCTTTCGTTTTGTTGCGTTGTTGTTGGTATAGTATCTTCAAGGCTATCAAACTCGCCTGTTCTAGTTACGTGCGGTTTGCTACCCAAATTCGATAGTAAAATGCTTATGATAAAAAACAAAATACCTAACAAAGTTGTAGCGCGAGTTAAAAAATTTCCACTACCAGAAGAACCAAACAAAGTTGCTGACGCACCCGAGCCAAAAGAAGAACCCATATCAGCCCCTTTGCCTCGTTGAATCAAAACTAAAGCGATAATCGCTAAAGCGATAATCAAATAACTCACAATCAAAAATTCGTACATTTCAACCTGTCAATTTTATGTGTTCTACAACAGAATCTATTGGTGCGAAATATTAGCGAAAGACAAGCCAACAAGCAAGTAAAATTTCAAGAATTGTTGGCTTGTTGTATAAAATGTCCTTTTTAATTAATAAAAAGTTACTAATTTTTAAACTAAAATCAATATTACCATTATTGCAACCAAAACTATTTTTCAACTTGAATTGGCGTCATTATGCCTTGCATACAGCATGTAATAACTGTTCTTTTCCCCCATACTTGAATTTGTCCTATCCAAGCATCAATTGCATATTTGTTAAAATATTCTGGATATTGTTCTGTCAGTGGAAATTCATCAGATGAAAAAAACCAGTAATAATAGTGGGACCAAGTAAGTACAACCATGCCATATTTATCTACAATCACACTATTTACAGGGTTAGCATTAATAGAAAAATATGCAATATTAGCCAGCTCACTCTAATAGTGAGAGTATAATAATCAATTGTGCGTTCTTGTCTAAAAAGCAGTATAATGTCGCCATTTTTATTATGGTAAGCTCTATTTATGAAATTTATTGTTAAACTTTTTCCTGAAATAACCATCAAAAGTGATTCTGTTCGTTTACGTTTTATTAAAATACTCACCAGCAATATTCGTAATATTTTAAAACATCATATTGAAGATGTTGCCGTGATTCGTCATTGGGATTTTATTGAAGTTCGCCCAAAAATTGAAAATAGTGAAGCCAAGATACTCGAATTATTAACAAGGATCCCCGGTATTCATCATATTTTAGCCGTTGATGAAATCACTTTCGTTGATATGCATGATATTTTTGAAAAGGCAGTGGTTTATTATGCGCCATTAATTGAAGATAAAACATTTTGTGTACGTGTAAAACGTCGTGGCAAGCATGAATTTTCTTCAATTGATGTTGAACGTTATGTTGGTGGTGGGCTCAATCAATATGTTTCTTCGGCTAAGGTTAAATTAAATCATCCAGAAATTACGGTTAACCTTGAAATTGATAACGACAAATTACTACTTGTTAAAGGTCGACATGCTGGCATTGGTGGTTTTCCAACGGGTACACAAGAAGATGTCATTTCACTTATATCGGGTGGTTTTGATTCAGGCGTGTCAAGTTATATGTTAATGCGACGTGGAAGCCGTGTACATTATTGTTTCTTTAATCTTGGTGGAAAAACTCACGAGATTGGTGTTAAACAAATGGCTCATTATCTTTGGGAACGTTATGGTAGTTCGCATAAAGTGCGTTTTATTGCGATTAATTTTTCTGATGTTGTTGGTGAAATTCTTGAGAAGATCGATGATGGACAAATGGGCGTTGTTTTAAAACGGATGATGGTTCGTGCTGCATCAAAAATTGCACAGCGTTATAAAGTAGAAGCACTTGTTACTGGAGAGGCATTAGGGCAAGTATCGAGCCAAACGCTGACCAATTTACGATTAATTGATAATGTTAGTGACACACTAATCTTACGACCTCTAATCACACATGATAAAGAAACAATTATCAATCTTGCGCGCCAAATTGGTACTGAGGATATAGCTAAAACCATGCCAGAATTTTGTGGTGTGATTTCTAAAAGCCCAACAGTTAAAGCGGTAAAAGAAAAAATTGAAGCGGAAGAGCTGAATTTTGATTTCACGATTTTGGATAAAGCTGTTGCTGAAGCTGAAAATATTGATATTCGTGAGATAGCTAAACAAGCTGACACCAAGATTACTCATGTTGAAACAATCACAACACTTAATGCTGATCACGTGGTCATTGACATTCGTTCGCCAGACGAGCAAGAGGATAATCCACTTGTATTGAATGACGTTGAAATCAAACTTATTCCATTTTATAAATTAGCAACACAATTTGGCAATTTGGATCAGTCAAAACAATATTTACTATATTGCGATCGTGGTGTTATGAGCAAGTTACAAGCGCTTTATTTAATTGATCAAGGATTTAATAACGTAAAAATATTTACTTTATAAAACTTAACAATACATTACTATATTATTTGTATTTTTTACCTATATAATGGATTTTGTGCATAAATTATGCTTGTTATTTAAAATAAATATCAAAAATAAATGCTATAAAGAGGAGTGTAATGAATAGCAAATTACTTATAGTTGATGATGATGTTGAGATTGCTTTATTATTACGTGAATTGCTCGAATTAGAAGGGTATCAAATTGAAATCGCTAATACGGGCATTGAAGCTTTAGAAAAATTTGATGATACTATCGATCTTGTGCTACTTGATATTATGATGCCTGAAATGAACGGGTTTAATGTATTATCTCAACTCAGAGCTAAATTTACCGTTCCGATTATTTTTTTAACAGCCAAAGATAGTGAACATGATAAAGTTAATGGGCTTGAGCTTGGAGCGGATGATTACATTCTAAAACCATTCAATGACAGAGAACTTATCGCTCGAATTAATGCGCAGTTACGAAGAGCGCGTTGGGATAATATCTCAAATGATGATTCTGATAAGCCAATTCAATATATTATTGATAAACTTAACGTAAATCGAAAACAACAAGCTGTTTTTTTTGATAATAAGTACATTGAATTAACTGGGACAGAGTTTCA
Source organism: Gilliamella sp. WF3-4 (assembly GCF_001690275.1). Lineage (GTDB taxonomy): Bacteria > Pseudomonadota > Gammaproteobacteria > Enterobacterales > Orbaceae > Gilliamella > Gilliamella apicola_C. Next base: position 84,774 of record NZ_LZGW01000045.1, read on the forward strand.
AGTATTGCTAAAATTTATTGAGCAAGGGGGCAAAATAATTTCACGAGACATGCTAACTGCATCGGTTTTAGGGAAAAAGTTTGTCCCACTAGCTCGCTCAATTGATGTTCATGTGTCTAATTTGCGCAAAAAGCTTCCGCCAAGAAGTGATGGTTTACCTTGGATTAAAACATTACGTTCTAAAGGCTACTTATTTGTCATTGACCCACATGATGATTTATTACAAGACTAGAATAATATGATAATAAAGGCCAGATAACATGTGGTTTTTTGACAGGCTAGCTATCAAAATTTTCACTATATTTTTATTAACGATAGCTTCTTTCTTAATGTTAATTATGGTGTTACCCAATCTTGATTCGCGAAATTTAACGTATTTAGCAAATAAAGATAAAGAAATCGGTAATAAACTTGCTCGGCAAATTGAAAATGATCTTGCCAATGTACCCAAAGATAGTTTTCGCTGGTGGATGCGCTTTATTGTGGTAATGAATACGCACCAAAAACCAGCTCAATCTTTATTTATAGTTACTCCCAATGAGCAAATTATAACAGCTGAAACTGAAAATATTGATTTGATAAAAAACTTTAGTCAAAAATCTCATAATGTTGATGATCCAGCAAAGCAAATTTATGATACCCAAGAAATTATCGGCCCTTTTTTGATTCATTATACAAATGCGCAATATCAATTATATATTTTACAACCCGCAACAGATAGCCAATCCCAATTTGTTAATTTTATTTTTGATCACCCTTTTTTATTACTAACGCTGACTATGCTTGCAAGTTCCCCTTTTTTACTTTGGTTATCTTGGAGCATAGCAAAACCGGCAAGAAAGCTAAAACAAGCGGCAGATCAGGTTGCTAAAGGTAATTTGCAAGAGTGGCCAGATCTTGAAAAAATAGGATCGTCTGAATATAAAGCAACGGGCGCTAGTTTTAACCTTATGTTAAGAGAGCTAAAACGAATGCAAACGTTGCAACAACGTCTGTTTTCGGATATCTCTCACGAATTACGCACACCACTAACACGCTTACAACTTGCTACTTCCTTATTACGTCGAAAACAAGGCGAAAGCAGTGAAGTTATACGTATCAATAATGAAGCAATAAAGCTAGATGCTATGATTGGTGACTTACTATTATTGGCAAGGCAGCAATATGACAATAATGAAATTCGTGAATTTAATCAAATTGATCTTCTATTTAAACCCGTGTTGGATAATGCGGCGTTTGAAGCCGAACAAATAGGAAAAAATTTTTCAGTGGTTAATCAACCAACTAACCACACTATTTTATGTTATCCCGTAGCGTTATGCAGTGCACTTGAAAATGTTATACGAAACGCATTTCGCTATTCAAATAAACAAATTATTATCAATTTTGAAGTAAAAAAACAAAAGGTAACAATTACCATAGATGATGATGGCATAGGTGTAGCTGAAAGTGAATTAGCGCAAATATTTAGGCCATTTTATCGCACAAGCGAAGCGCGTGATCGACAATCTGGTGGAACAGGACTCGGGCTCGCAATAGTCGCTAATGCAATCATACGCGATCACGGCACGGTTACCGCAGAAAAAAGCCACCTTGGTGGACTTCGAATTGTGATAATATTACCCATTCATAAATATAAATAATAAAAGAGAACTATTGTGTCAAATACTGCATTAAACATCGTTTTATTTGAACCGGAAATTCCTGCCAATACAGGCAACATTATTCGCCTTTGCGCTAACACTGGCTTTAACTTACATATTATTGAACCCATGGGCTTTTATTGGGATGACAAAAAGCTAAAACGAGCAGGGCTTGATTATCAAGAATTTGTCGATGTAAAACGTTACAAAAATTTGGACCATTTTGTAGATACCAATCAAATAGACTGGTTAACACAAGTGTATGCTTTAACCACAAAAGGACAAAAACCGCATAGTGAAGTTAATTATCAACAAAATGACTTTTTAATGTTTGGCCCAGAAACCCGCGGTTTACCTAACACAATATTAGATGCACTGCCTCAGGATAAAAAAATACGTATTCCTATGTTAGCCACAAGCCGTAGTATGAACTTATCTAACTCGGTAGCTGTTGTCGTTTACGAATCATGGCGCCAGCTAGGTTACATGGGAGCAAAATAGATTATTGTTTTAGAAAGAATAAACTGACAAACGGCTTACGTATCATTACCATAATTGCATAGCTACCTAAAACGCTTACAAAATTTTAGGCTAAGAAGCCAAGCCAAAAAACGTAATACTTTATAACTATATGATTTTACACAAAATAAAAACTTAAATAAAATCAATAGCTTTTCTGAAGTATTTTTTAATAAAAAGGCTTTATTTTTAATCCGCTAACTGAATAATCGCACAGTGCTATTCGGTGGCAGAATATGCCACCGATAGAGCCAAATTAGCCCGCCAAACAAAGATAGCTAGAGAGATACTGTTTTATCAGCAATAAATCAGCATGGTTGCGTAAGCAAATAAAACGCTTAAAAATTTTAAGCTTGGATATCAAGCCCAAAAACGTAATATCTTATAACTATATGATTTTACACAAAATAAAAACTTCAATAAAATCAATGGCTTTTCTGAAGTGTTTTTTTAATAAAAAGGCTTCCTTTTTAATTCGCTAACTGAATAATAGCACAGTGTTATCCGGTGGCAGAAGATACCACCGACGGAGTCAGATTAGCACATCAAACAAAGATGTTTAGTGAGATACTGTTTTATCAGCAATAAATCAGCGTGATTGCGTAAAACCGAGTGACAAAAGAGGAACGAATTTTTCTGGAAAACTTTGAATACCACAACATTTAAATATCAAAACATTGCCAAGATAGCCTCAAAAGGCGCTATTCTATGATAAGAGTAACAAAAAAGCACATTAACTTTTGTTTAAAAAATTAATCAGTTTTTTTGTTAAAATTTCTCTAATAAATTGAATTAGATACCATACTGAGTATCAAGCAAAGTAAGCCAGCATCGTACACAAATTCACGTTACTAAAGTGGTTTATTAAAGATAATAGTATGTCTTTTTTATAAAATAGAGCTTACTCTTTTTTTACTATAGTCAATATCTTTAATAAACAACGTTTTTTGAGCTTTAAATTATTTTTAATAAAAAAAAACGTGATCTGCGTCAAATTTTGAGTATACTATGCCTCTCATAAAACCCTAGTTTTTTTAAGGATGTTAGTTTGAGCACAGATAAACTTGTTGATTCATATTCTCCCGCACAAATGACCCAAATTGCCGAAGACATTGGCCATTATAAAGTAAACAAACACCCAGCTAGCACGATTTTATCTGCAATTCTTGCAGGTGTTTTTATCTCAATTGCTTTCGTATTTTACATTACTGTAACCACAGGCACTGCAACGGTTGCGTTTGGCTTAGCAAAATTGGTGGGGGGCATTTGTTTCTCATTAGGTCTTATGCTGGTTGTTTGCTGTGGCTCAGACTTATTTACTTCAACAGTATTAACGATTTTGCCTAAAATGACGCACAAAGTGAGCTGGATAAAAATGCTCCGTAATTGGATTTTTGTCTATATCGGTAACTTTATTGGTGCTATACTGTTTGTCACAGTAATTTGGTTTTCTGGCCAGTATATGGTTGCTAATGGCTTATGGGGGCTAAATGTTCTTCAAACGGCAGATCACAAGTTACATCATACCTTTATTGAGGCCGTATGCCTTGGTTTTTTAGCTAATCTAATGGTTTGTTTAGCTGCATGGCTAAGTTATGCAGGTCGTAGTTTACTTGATAAGATGTTAATCATGGTCCTTCCTGTTGCAATGTTTGTTGCCAGTGGTTTTGAGCATAGCATTGCCAATATGTTTATGATCCCAATGGGTATTGTGATTAATAACTTTGCGTCACCCGAATTTTGGCAAGCAATTGGCGTGTCTCCTGATGCATTTAAAGAACTAACGGTAACGCATTTTGTTTTAAATAATTTAATTCCTGTAACAATTGGGAATATTTTAGGTGGTTTAGCGGTTGCACTACCTTATTGGGCTTTATATTTACGTAAGCCACATTGATTTTATGATATTTATCCTCATATAAAAAAGGATGAATAGATATTTTTGTAAACCTGAGGTGAAAAACTATGAGTAATTTAAACGAAGTACAAGCTGTTGCTTGGAAAGGATTTAAAGATGGTGATTGGCAAAATAATGTTAATGTCCGCGATTTTATTCAAAAGAACTACACGCCATACGAGGGTGATGAGTCTTTCTTAGCTGGCGCGACAGAAGCTACAACTAAGTTATGGGCTAAAGTAATGGAAGGCATCAAAGTTGAAAATGCTACCCATGCCCCTGTGGATTTTGATACCAGTGTTATTTCGACAATTACTGCTCATGACGCAGGTTATATTGAAAAAGATTTAGAAAAAATTGTTGGCTTACAAACTGAAAAACCACTAAAACGTGCGATTATCCCGTTTGGTGGTATCAAAATGATCGAGAATTCTTGTAAAGCTTATAACAGAACGCTAGATCCATTAGTCAAAAAAATCTTCACTGAATACCGCAAAACCCACAACCAAGGTGTTTTCGATATCTATACGCCAGATATCCTTCGTTGTCGTAAATCAGGTGTTATCACTGGTCTTCCTGATGCTTATGGTCGTGGTCGTATCATTGGGGATTACCGTCGTGTAGCACTTTACGGTATCGACTATTTAATGAAAGACAAATTTGCACAATTCAATTCACTACAAGCTGATTTTGAAAATGGTGTTGATTTAGCCATGACAATGCAACGTCGTGAAGAAATCGCAGAACAACATCGTGCACTTGGTCAAATCAAAGAAATGGCGGCTAAATATGGTTTCGATATTTCTGAACCTGCTAAAACAGCACAAGAAGCTGTTCAATGGACTTATTTTGGTTATTTAGCTGCGGTTAAATCACAAAATGGTGCGGCAATGTCATTAGGTCGTACATCGACTTTCTTTGATATTTACTTCCAACGTGATCTTGCTGCTGGATTAATTACTGAAAAAGATGCGCAAGAAATTGTTGACCATTTTGTAATGAAATTACGTATGGTTCGTTTCTTACGTACGCCTGAATATGATGAATTATTCTCAGGTGACCCAATTTGGGCAACCGAATCTATCGCTGGTATGGGGGTTGATGGTCGTACTTTAGTAACTAAGACTTCTTTCCGTTTCTTAAATACTTTATACACAATGGGTCCATCGCCTGAACCTAACATGACAATCCTTTGGTCTGAACAATTACCAAGTGGATTCAAAGAATTTGCATCAAAAGTATCAATTGACACATCATCATTACAATATGAAAACGATGACTTGATGCGTCCTGACTTTAATAACGATGACTACGCGATTGCATGTTGTGTAAGCCCAATGATCGTCGGTAAACAAATGCAATTCTTTGGTGCGCGTGCAAACCTTGCTAAAACACTTCTATACGCAATCAACGGCGGTGTGGATGAAAAATTAAAAATGCAAGTCGGTCCTAAAGAAGATCCAATTATGGATGAATATTTAGATTTCGATACAGTATTTGCTCGTTTAGACCACTTCATGGATTGGTTAGCAAAACAATACGTAACAGCATTAAATGCAATTCACTACATGCACGATAAATACAGCTACGAAGCATCATTAATGGCATTACATGATCGTGATGTTATTCGTACTATGGCATGTGGTATTGCGGGTCTTTCTGTTGCTGCTGACTCACTTTCTGCGATTAAATACGCTAAAGTAAAAACAGTTCGTGATGAAGATGGTTTAGCGACTGACTTCGAAATTGAAGGTGAATACCCACAATTTGGTAACAATGACCCACGAGTTGATGACATTGCTGTTGATTTAGTTGAACGTTTCATGAAGAAAATTCAAAAACTTAAAACTTATCGTAATGCAATTCCAACACAATCTGTACTTACAATTACATCAAATGTTGTATATGGTAAGAAAACAGGTAACACACCAGATGGACGTCGTGCAGGAGCACCGTTTGGACCAGGTGCTAACCCAATGCACGGACGTGACCAAAAAGGTGCTGTGGCTTCATTAACTTCTGTTGCTAAACTACCATTTGCTTACGCTAAAGACGGTATTTCTTATACTTTCTCTATCGTTCCAAATGCATTAGGTAAAGATGATGATGTACGTAAACGCAACCTTGCTGGCTTAATGGATGGTTACTTCCACCATGAAGCAACAATTGAAGGTGGACAACATCTAAATGTTAACGTATTAAACCGTGAAACATTATTAGATGCGATGGAACACCCTGAAAAATACCCACAATTAACAATTCGTGTTTCTGGGTATGCAGTACGTTTCAACTCATTAACTAAAGAACAACAAAAAGACGTAATTAGCCGTACATTTACGCAATCTATGTAGTTTAGTCATTGATTAACTTAATTAAAATAGCGCCCTTAAGGCGCTATTTTTTTATCAACGCTAAAATACTATTTGTGCCACTGTAATTAAATATGAATACGATGATAATAATTAAATATTATGGGTCATTATTCGATATAATTAAACGGAAATATAATTCGTATTGATTAATACAATGGGTGTAATTTGGTCATTATCAGGGTTAAAATGATTAAAAAAGCAATATGAGCAATGATTAGAGATTATCTATGGAACAACAAAACATAATTATGACAACAAAGTCGCCTATTATAGGTCGTATTCACTCTTTCGAATCTTTCGGTACTGTAGATGGTCCTGGGATTCGTTTTATTGTCTTTTTTCAGGGGTGCTTAATGCGCTGCTTGTATTGCCATAATCGCGATACGTGGGATTTAAAAGCAGGTCGAGAAGTTACCGTTGATGAGTTGATGAAAGAGATTGTTTCTTACAAAAGCTTCATTATGCCAAATGGTGGCGGTGTAACGGCCTCTGGTGGTGAAGCAACTTTACAAGCTGAATTTGTTACTCAATGGTTTAGAGCTTGCCATCAAGAGGGTATCAGTACCTGCTTAGATACTAATGGGTATGCTAGACAACTCGATCATATAATGGATGAACTTTTAGAAGTCACTGATTTAGTGATGCTCGATTTAAAACAGGTCAATGATGAAATTCATCAAAAACTAGTGGGTGTGCCTAATAAACGTGTTCTAGAATTTGCTAAACATCTACAAAAAATTAACAAAAGAACTTGGATACGTTATGTGGTTGTACCGGGATGGACTGATGATGATGATTCCGCTCATTTACTCGGTAAATTCATTCAAGGAATGGATAATATTGAGCGCGTAGAATTATTAGCTTATCACAAATTGGGCGCTTATAAATGGGACACGCTTGGTGACGAATATAAGTTAGCTGGCGTTGAGGCACCGCCAAGAGAAACCATGGACAGGATCCAAGGTATTTTAGAATCTTATGGCCATTATGTCACTTTCAGTAAATAAAATAAAAGGCATATGAATGATCATATGCCTTCCATCTGCGGTTTTCACCATATTATTTTTCGCTTTATTGCTCGTAAAACAAAAAGGCAACCTTCTAAAGCAAGAACACAAACTGACGACCAAATAAGCCCATATGAAACAATGTGTTCAGACGAAATTGATTCATGTAAAAATAAGACAGAAACAATAGTAAGTAATACTGGCTCTACATAACCAAGTAAACCAAACAAACCCATTGGTAATAGTCGCCTTGCCATAAAATACATCGCAAATGCTAGTGCGGTTATTATTCCCAACATTGGAATATATAGATGGAAATGGATAAGATCATCAAGTATCTTGTTAACACGATGACTTATAAAAAAGTAGCCTAAGCAACCTAAGAAAATAAAAAAGAAGTCAGAAAATGTACCTGCAATACCTTCTATTTGCAACTTACGCCGAACCATGAAGTAAATAGGGTAACCTAATGCAATAACGGCAGTTTCCCATGAAAATGCTTGGGTCATATAGATTTCAATAATAACGCCTAATACCGCCAGTCCAACTGATATTTTTTGTAAAAAACTTAACTTTTCTTGGTAGATGAGCTGCCCAATAATTACCATGGTTAATGGTAATAAAAAATACCCTAGTGATGCCGATAACCCGTGCCCATTAAGGGGAGCCCAAATAAAAATCAACATTTGTATTGTTAGCAGTAATGAAGAGAATAACAGCCCAATAAGCAACGATGGTTGCTGCTTAATTCGTGCTAATAGCATTGCAATTTCAGACCACTGTTTTTCTATAGAAATAAGAACAATAATGGCAGGAAAAGAAGTTAACAATCGCCAACAGAAAACATCAATAACGGATAACGGTTGTAATAAAACAGGATAGTAATAAAGTAAACCAAAAAGGCATGACGCCAGTATCGAAAGTGTAATGCCTTTTATCATTTTTCCACCTTAATTAATAAAAAAATAGCGCTAATTATTAGCGCTATTGTTATGTGTAATGTCCAGTTTTATCCGATAAACTCAACGCCATTCATATAAGGAATTAAGACTGATGGGATTTTAATTGTTCCATCTGCCTGTTGGTAGTTTTCCATAATGGCAACCAGTGTGCGACCAACCGCTAATCCTGAACCATTTAAAGTATGAACTAAATAAGTTTTATTATCGGCCTTATTACGGTAACGAGCTTGCATGCGACGTGCTTGGAAATCCCACATATTAGAGCAAGAAGAGATCTCACGATAAGTATTTTGCGCTGGAACCCAAACTTCAAGATCGTAAGTTTTACATGAACCAAAGCCCATATCGCCAGTACATAACACAATTTTTCGATATGGTAATTCAAGTAATTGTAGAACTTTTTCCGCATGGGCAGTAAGTTCTTCTAATGCTTGCATAGATTCTTCAGGCTTAACAATTTGCACCAATTCGACTTTATCAAATTGATGCATACGAATTAATCCACGAGTATCTTTACCATAAGATCCTGCTTCAGAGCGGAAGCACGGCGTATGTGCTGTCATTTTTAATGGTAATACGCTTTCATCAAGAATTTCATCACGCACAAGATTGGTTACAGGCACTTCAGCAGTTGGAATTAATGCATAATTGCTGCTTTCTGTTTCTTCATCTAGCGGTTTAGTATGAAATAAATCACCCGCAAACTTCGGCAATTGTCCTGTGCCAAAAAGCGTTGTCTGATTTACCAAATACGGCACATAAATCTCGGCATAACCATGTTGTTCAGTGTGCAAATCTAACATAAATTGAGTTATAGCTCGATGTAAGCGTGCTATTTGTGATTTCATCACGACAAAACGTGCACCGGTTAGCTTTACTCCTGCTGCGAAATCTAGTCCACCAAAGCGCTCACCCAATGCAACATGATCTTGAATCGGAAAATCAAACGTTCTTGGAGTTCCAAAGCGAGAAACTTCTACATTGTCATTTTCATCTTTGCCATCAGGAACCGAGTCATCAGGAATATTAGGAATAGTCGAAGCTATATCTTTAATTTGGTTAAGTAAGATATCAAGTTCAGCTTTAGCGCTATTAAGTTTTTCACCAAGTTTATTCACTTCTTCACGTACAGCTGAGATATCCTCGCCTCGTGCTTTAGCTGCACCAATTGCTTTTGAGCGAGCATTACGCTCAGCTTGCAAATTCTCTGTTTCAACTTGTAATACTTTGCGTTTTTCTTCTAGTTGACGGATAGTATCAACATCTAATTTAAATCCACGGCGTGCTAATTTATTAGCAACAAGATCAAGTTCATTTCGGAGTAAATTCGGATCCAACATAAATAATGTCCATTATTATTAATTAAGTAATATTTTCACTTCATTATTATTCTAATATAGATAACAGAACATATAAATCAAAAAGTGGGTAATTACATATATTAAAATTTGTGAACTTAGTATACTAGAATTATATTGGTATTCAACCAAAATGGCGCACCCGAAGGGATTCGAACCCCTGACCGCTCGGTTCGAAGCCGAGTGCTCTATCCAGCTGAGCTACGGATGCGTGTAAACTCATGAAAAAGTGGTGCATCCGAAGGGATTCGAACCCCTGACCGCCCGGTTCGTAGCCGGGTACTCTATCCAGCTGAGCTACGGATGCATTTTGAATTTATTAAAATGGTGCATCCGAAGGGATTCGAACCCCTGACCGCCCGGTTCGTAGCCGGGTACTCTATCCAGCTGAGCTACGGATGCATATTTTAATTTTAAATGGCGGTGAGAGAGGGATTCGAACCCTCGATGCAGCTTTTGACCGCATACTCCCTTAGCAGGGGAGCGCCTTCAGCCTCTCGGCCATCTCACCGAAACATTATGATTTCGCTTTAGCAACAAAATCATAATGTGTGGCGCACATATTACGGTTTACAAAAAATAAGTCAAACATTTTTTTGTTTATGTGCGCTTAATTGTTTATTTCCTACCCAATATCACCCCATTGGCTTGGATAATTCATCATTTGTCTCTTTTGACTGATGAATCTTGTTATATATCTCTTCCCTATGAATTGAAACTTCTTTAGGGGCATTGATACCAATTCTGACTTGATTACCTTTAACACCTAAAATAGTAATGACTACATCATCACCAATAATTAGTGTTTCACCTACTCTCCTAGTTAAAATTAACATTCGATCTCCTAATATCAGTTAAGTATATATCTAAACAATTTTTAAGATATAGCTTCGCTAGCCTTCTATCAGTAAGATAAAATTTTGCAGAAAAAACTCTAATATTTAACTAATAAATAATCGAGCATATCTGGACTAACTTGCTTGTAATTTATTACTGATTTCCTTTTTTACAGAAGATAACGCTTCTGGTAACGCTGAAAGATCCATTCCACCTGCCTGAGCAAAATCAGGTCGCCCACCACCTTTACCACCTACTTTTAACGCTAATTGAGAAACTAATTCACCAGCTTTAACTACACCGATTAAATCATTGGTGACTCCAGCAGCTAAATTGATTTTGCCATCATTAACGGCCGCTAAAACAATTACGCCTGTTTTCAATTGATTTTTTAGATCGTCAATCATAGTGCGCAATAATTTTGCCTCGACATTATCAAGTTTAGCAATTAGCAAATTTGTACTATTGATTTTTTCGCATTGATTAAGCAATTGCGCACTATCTTGGCTCGCTTTTTGTGCTTTTAATTGCTCAATTGTTTTTTCAAGCTGTTTAGTTTGTTCAAACAGTTGCTCAATACGATTTAAAACAGCAGACTTATCGCTTTTAACTACTTGCCCAATCTGACTTAATAAATTAGACTCATGATGGATAAGATCCATTGCGTTCTGCCCTGAAGTTGCCTCAATACGGCGCACACCAGATGCGATACTTGATTCGGATATTATTTTAAATAAACCAATATCACCCGTTCTATCTACATGAGTACCACCACAAAGCTCAATTGAAAAATCACCCATTGTAAGAACTCTAACAATATCTTCGTATTTTTCACCAAATAAAGCCATAGCGCCTTTATCTTTGGCTTTATCAATTGGCATTAGTTCAATCTCTACAGGTAAATTGTGGCGAATCTGTTGATTAACCAAATTCTCTATCTCAATAATTTGTTCAGGCGTAATAGCTTGATTATGCGAAAAGTCAAAACGCAGATAGCTATCATTAACTAAAGACCCTTTTTGATGAACATGATTACCTAAAACACGTTGCAACGCAGCTTGTAACAAATGTGTAGCTGAATGATTACGACGAATACGCTCACGTAACTCCACATCAATTGCAGCAGTAACATTATCGCCAACTTTTAAAGAACCTTTAATTATTTTACCTATATGACCAATACTTTTGCCGTATTTTTGACTATCTAAAACAGTAAATTCAACATTTGCTGCTGTTAATAACCCTTTATCGCCAATTTGACCGCCAGACTCGCCATAAAATGGTGTCTTATCTAAAATGACAATAGCATCATCGCCACAATTAACATTTTCAACTTTTTGACCATCTTTAAATATCGCGATTACTTTTCCTGATGATTCTGCTTCTTGGTAGCCTAAAAACTCTGTTTTATCATCAAGTTTGATAACATTACTATAATCAACATTAAAAGCGCTTGATTCACGGGCTCGCTTACGTTGCTCTTCCATGCATAAATTAAAGCCAATTTCATCAACAGTAATATTTTTTTCACGACAAACATCAGCAGTTAAATCTAAAGGAAAACCGTAAGTATCGTAAAGTTTAAATGCAATATCTCCAGGTAAAATGTTACCCGTTATTTTAGTTAATTCTTGATCAAGTAAAAACAACCCTCGTTCTAGTGTCTTTAAAAATTGCTCTTCCTCAATTTTGAGTGCGTCTTCGACCAACTTCTGGTTTTGTCCTAATTCAATCGCAGCACTTCCCATTACATCAATTAATGGTTTAACAAGTTTATAGAAGAAAATATCTTTGGCGCCTAACATATGCCCATGGCGTACAGCACGTCGAATAATACGGCGTAATACATAACCACGGCCTTCATTAGATGGCAGTACACCATCAGAAATTAAAAATGCACAAGATCGAATATGATCGGCAATGACTCGTAATGATTTGCTTTCCAAATCTTTAGTTTGAATAATCTCAGCCGCATCGTGAATTAATTTTTTAAATAAATCAATTTCATAATTAGAATTAACATGCTGAAGCACCGCGGCAATACGCTCAAGCCCCATACCTGTATCAACTGATGGCTTAGGCAATGGTTCCATTGTACCGTCAGGGCGTCGGTTAAATTGCATAAAGACAATATTCCAAATTTCTATATATCGGTCACCATCTTCTTCAGCGCTACCAGGAGGGCCACCCCAAAGATGATCGCCATGATCATAGAAAATTTCAGTACAAGGACCACAAGGACCTGTATCGCCCATTTGCCAAAAGTTATCTGAAGCATATGGCGCGCCTTTATTATCGCCAATACGAATTATTCGTTCTTTAGGGATACCGATTTCTTTCTCCCAAATAGCATATGCTTCATCATCTGTCTCATAGACAGTAACCGTTAACCTATCTTTTGGTAGGTTAAACCATTCTTTACTGGTTAATAGCTCCCAAGCAAAATGTATTGCATCATGCTTAAAATAATCGCCAAAACTAAAGTTTCCTAGCATTTCAAAAAAAGTATGATGGCGAGCTGTATAACCAACATTGTCTAAATCATTATGTTTACCGCCAGCGCGGACACAACGTTGTGATGTTGTTGCTCTAGTATAAGAGCGTTTATCAATACCAAGAAAGACATCTTTAAATTGATTCATTCCAGCATTAGTAAATAATAGTGTTGGATCATTATGCGGGACAAGGGAACTACTTGTGACAACTTCATGTCCTTTGCCACGGAAAAAGTCAAGAAAACTTTGACGAATTTCTGCAGTGCTTTTCATTTATGCTTCCATATAAAACGATAGATTTTTAAACATAGTAATATACCCGCTACAACTAAAGTTGAAAAGTAAATATTCTCATATCGAAACGGATCTAACTAATATTACAAGTAAATAAGGGAAAACTAAAAAAGAATTTGCGAGCTTTATTTATAATTGCTTTTATTAAGCTATATACTTAGTATTGTAGATATTATAATTATTTAAGTCAATAAATCGTAAGCAGTTTTAATATCATCTTGTGTATAACCTCTCGCCATTAAAAATTGCATACATTTTTGTTTATTATTATTATTTTTACAATCAATTTGTTTTAGCTTTTTTAGTAATTGCTCGTATGCCATATTTTCCCAATTGATATCGGCAATTTGCAAAAGTTGCCGGCTCAAATCAACAGGTAAACCTCGTTGTTTAAGTTCCATGGCTATTTTATATTTTCCATAACCTTTTTTGGCTCGCATAACAATATAATTTTCAATATATTGTTCGTCATTAATCCAATTTTGTTTTATACAATATTCAATAACATATTGTATTTCAATTTTTAGTTTGGCTAACTGGTCATGGTATTCTTCATCGGTGTATTGCAGTTTTTTTATGAAAAAAGAGGCTATTTTTTGGCTTAGCTCATAAGAAGAATGGTTGCGCTGTGCAAGTAATTGCACAGCTTTATTGAGCATTGATTTGTTCAGTTTTGTTTCCATTATTCAACGCTTTCGCTTTCTGATGATATAGCTTGGTCATCAGCTGTAAAAACAGCAGGGCTATTTAATAATAATTCGCGTATTTTAGCTTCAAGTTCTGAAGCGATCTCAGGGTGTTCTTGTAAAAACTTAATTGAATTAGCTTTACCTTGACCCACTTTCTCGCCATTGTAGCTATACCACGCTCCTGCTTTATCGACTAACTTATGCTTAACGCCTAAATCAATTAACTCGCCTTCTTTCGAAATACCACAACCATAAAGAATTTGGAATTCAGCTTGTCTAAAAGGGGCTGCCACTTTGTTTTTAACCACTTTTACTCGAGTATCACTACCAATAACATCTTCACCTTCTTTTACAGAACCAGTACGGCGGATATCTAAACGTACTGATGCATAGAATTTCAGTGCATTACCGCCAGTTGTCGTTTCTGGACTACCAAACATAACACCAATTTTCATACGGATCTGGTTAATAAAGACAACTAAACAATTGGCATTTTTAATATTCGCAGTTAGTTTTCGCAATGCTTGTGACATTAAACGAGCTTGTAATCCCATATGAGAATCGCCCATTTCACCTTCAATTTCTGCTTTTGGTGTTAATGCAGCTACTGAGTCAACGATAATAACATCAACCGCACCAGAACGAACTAAAGCATCACAAATTTCAAGTGCTTGCTCTCCTGTATCGGGTTGCGAAACGAGTAAATCGTCGACTTGCACCCCTAATTTTGCAGCATAAATAGGATCCAGCGCATGTTCAGCATCAATAAATGCACAGGTTTTACCCTCTTTTTGTGCTTGAGCTATCACAGATAAAGTTAGCGTTGTTTTACCAGATGATTCAGGGCCAAAAATTTCAACAATTCTACCCATTGGTAGGCCACCGATACCTAATGCAATATCGAGCCCTAAAGAACCAGTAGATACCGCATCCACATCCAACGTTTGGGTATCACCTAAACGCATAATTGAACCTTTACCAAATTGTTTTTCGATTTGACTTAATGCTGCTGAAAGTGCGCGTTGTTTGTTTTCGTTCATATTATAAAATTCCAATGAGTTAGGATATGGTTATACATTATACTGTATTGTTATACAGTATCAAGTTTTTTTTATATATAGAAATTATTTAGTTAATCATGAGAACTGCTTCACAATTTTTTTATAAATAATTCATTTGATGTCATAATTGAAACTAACAAATGGTGATGAAATATTGAGATTCAAGATTAAATTTATTGAATTAGGCGGTTAATTTTACGATATATACTATTTGAACAATTTTAAACGCATAGTGGTTGCTTAAATGCACATAAAAGGCGTAAATTATTTCATCATTGAATTTGATTAATTTAATTTGCTAATGCTTTCATAACAAAATACCATTTGATATCATTAGCGGTGCAGAGGGTTTAATCCTCTTTATTTACGAAAGTAATTATTCCACCGCCAATAATTTAAAATAATTCATTGGCTTTTATACTTAAAGGTTATATCGATTTAACATATTTTACAGGTTAAAAAATAAATATCGAATAAAGGGAAATAATGACCATTGATAAACAACATTATGTTTTATGCTCACACTGTGATTTGGTCATAGAATTATCTAATATAGCGGTAGGGCATAAAGCTGTTTGTCCTCGTTGTAATACCACGTTAGCTAAAAATAATAGCAATATGAAATTTAATGCAGCTATGTATGCAGCCTGTTCATTAATTATGATTATTGTAGGATGTGGCTTTCTTTTTATTGATATTCGTATTGTGGGTAATTTTATTGGTATTAGCCTATTAGATATTCCTAAAACCCTTTTTTTTGATAAATATCGTTATATTTCAGCACTTTTTATCTTATTTGTTTTACTCTTTCCTATATTAAATTTATTAATTATTATTTTGCTTTGTTCAAAATTACCCTTAACAAAATATCGTAAACGCGATCTACTTATTGTTTATGAAAAGTTTCAACACTGGTGTATGCCTGAAATATTTCTTACTGGAATTTTAGTGAGTTTTGTTAAACTCATGAGTTATGGCAGTATTGGCGTCACAAGTACATTTTGGGCATTTTGCCTGTTTGTCTTTTTTTATATAAAGTCTTTAGTAATTTTTTCTCCGGAAACCATTTGGAGTGAAATTCACCGTAATAATTTTGCTCAAGGTATATTACAAGCTGGTAAAACGGGAATTTGTCAAAATTTGAAATTATGCAGTTGCTGTGAGGCGATATTACCTAAGCATTATATAAAATGTCCTCGATGCAAACAAAAAAGCAAAATCAGAGAACGCGATAAGATACAATGGACTATTGCTTTATTGGTTACTTCATTGATTCTTTACATTCCCGCTAATTTATTCGGCATAATGATAACTGTTGTATTTGGTTCGCCATCAAGTTCAACCATTATGGATGGTGTCATTTATATGTGGCAAGCAGGCGATGTGCCTGTTGCACTTGTTATTTTTATTGCCAGTGTCGCTATTCCCATCTTAAAAATTATTTCGCTAAGCTGGCTTTGTTATTTTGCACTGGCTGTAAAACGAAAAAATAATCATAATTGCTTGAAAATGAAAAAATTATATACAGCAGTTGAATTTATTGGTAAATGGTCAATGATAGATATATTTGTGGTTTCTGTTATTTGTTCTTTAGTTAGAAATCAACAAATGATGGGTGTTTATCCTGATATTGGCGTTACATTTTTTGCAACTGTTGTGATTATTACAATGATTGCATCACAAAAATTTGATCCTCGTTTAATTTGGGATCTACCGCAAAATAAAAAAATAGATTAATAGGAACAATATGACAACATCAAGTAAATTAGCAAAAATAATTAAAATTAGAGCTATTTCAGCAATATGGATCATCCCCATTGTTACTGCAATTGTTGGTCTTTGGATAATCTATGCGCATTTTGCCGATAGAGGAACATCGTTTACATTGCTTGCAAAAGACGCCAATGGCATTGTTGCTGGGAAAACGGTTATTAAAAACCGTAGCGTTGATGTCGGTATCGTCGATGAAGTAACTCTATCTGACGACTACACGCAAGTAGTAATAAAAGGGCGTATTTATAATGATATGGATCCGCTACTAAAAAATGACTCTATTTTTTGGGTTGTGAAGCCAGAAATTGGTCGAGATGGCGTAACTGGACTTGGCACGATTTTATCGGGTGTTTATATAGAACTCGTTGCTGGAAATGATACCCACAGTTTTCAACATAAACCTTTTGTCCTGTCTGATGCCCCTCCGTTGTCCGATCCAAGCATTAAAGGAATTCGTCTAAATTTAGAAAGCGATCAAAATGGGGTAATTCCTAGAGGCGCATCTGTCATGTTTCATGGTTATCGTGTAGGTAATGTTGAAACGTCAGAATTTGATGTTGAATCACGTAAAATGAAGTACCAAATTTTTATTACCAAACCTTACGATGTATTAGTAACACAAAATGTGCGGTTCTGGAAAGAAGGCGGAATTAACTTAACTCTCTCATCTCGAGGCGCCAGCTTAGATGTCCCTTCTTTAGATGTCTTAATGTCTGGTGGAATCAGTTTTGATTTGCCTGAAGGTTCAAAATTAGGTGCGCCAGCTGAACAAAATTCAGTTTATACATTATACGAAGACAAAAAATCTATCCAAGATTCACAATATACTGAATACAAAGAATTTCTTATTATGCTTTCCGATTCCATTTCAGGCTTATCAGAAGGGGTACCCGTTGAATATCACGGAATTAGGCTAGGAACAGTTTCGAAAGTGCCATTTTATACCGCTGAAATGTTAAAACAATCATCGATTTTAAATAAAAGAGTTCCAATATTAATTAGAATTGAACCCGATCGTTTATCAGAACTTGTTGATGAAAAAATTGACATTGCGGCATTGATCATCAGAGAACAACAAAATGGCTTAAGAGCTTCATTAAAAACTTCTAACATGTTCACAGGCGCATTATATATAGATCTTGATTTTTACCCTGACTTAAAAAATAAATATGATCCAAAATTAGCGCAACAGTTTGGTTACGATACCATTGAAACAACGTCGACAGGAATTGCACAAATTCAAGCAAAAATTATTCAGCTATTAGATAATTTTAATAACTTACCACTGAACAACACCGTATCACAGTTTAATAAATCATTGGCTACCAGTGAAAAACTAATGAATTCATTAAATCGAATTATGGCGAGTAAAGAAATGCAGAATATGCCAAAAGATCTGCAAAAAACATTACGTTCACTAAATGAAACAATGAAAGGGCTACAACCAGGATCTGAACTAAATAATCAAATGAAAGAAAGCTTACAAAAAGTTCAACACATGATGGATGAACTTACCCCGTTACTTAATACGCTCAATAATAAAAGTAATGCACTGATTTTTTCTGCTCCGACGAAAAAGGATCAAGAACCTAAAGCAAAAGGTAAAAAATAATGAACAAAATAGATAAAAAGTTACTTATAGTCATATTTATGCCATTGTTTGCTATATTAGTGGGTTGCTCGGCTGGTAGCCCAAGTAAAAGTTATTTTCAGCTAACAAGTAATCCACTCAGCCCAGTGTCAAAAAATATGAAAATCACTAATCATTTTATTTGGATTGAATCGGTTGATGTGGCAAGCTTTTTAAATAACCCAGGTATTGTATTGCAAACAGACGATATCAAATATGAAACGGCAGCGAATCATCTATGGGCATCAACTTTATCTCAACAACTTGAAGAGCGATTAACGCAAGATTTAACCGCTTTGTTGCCTAATTATGTTGTATCCAGCCGATCAATTACAACGCCAATATTAACGATAAAATTATTTATTGATGGCTTCCATGGTAGCTATACGGGCGATGCGGTAATAAAAGGGCGATGGGTTGTTACTGACAGTAAAAATAATATTGAAACTAAACCATTTGAGCGCCATGTCCCTTTAGCAACCAATGGGTATGACGCTTTAGTTAAAGCACTATCAAAAGGATGGCATGATGAAGAGCTAGACTTTGCAAACTCAATAAAACAATAGTGTTTATTCAAATTCCGTCAGCAAGCTGGCGGAATCTCTACACTTAAATATGATTTTTTCTTAATCGCAACTTAAACTGGCTAAACACAACATCATCAATTTCTACCCATTTACGAACACTATTGATAAAAGCAATTTTATCAGCATTTAAAAGATCAGCTTTTACAATTGTTTTTTCTAACAACCGATTGTGATTTAAGTAAAATTGCCGCATGGTACCAGCAAGTAACCCCGATTCTTTTTTAGGCGTAAACCATTGACCATTAAGTCGCAATGCCAAATTTCCATTGACAAATTCAGTTACTTCATTGTGTTGATTAAAATTAATATACTCTTTCCCAACCGCTAAATCAGGAAAGTGCTCACGATTTGATGTCTTATGATACAAATACACATTTTGCGTATGAACACACTGTGGCGCTAATCGGATTTCATTAATGCTCATCGGCGTGTTAATGATATCTTTACTAATCGTGTAATGCCCATCTTTTTGTTGTAAGATTCTCACTTTATAACATGCTTTTGGTGATGAGTTTGCTAACTTAATCAGTTGCAACTTAATTGCATGAATATCACAGTTAAAATCAAAATAATCAGCTGATTGAGCAAGCCTGCTTAAATGTTCATCTAATAATAACAATTGTCCTTTTTCAAGCAACAACGATTCAATAATATATTTGGGGATAGCAGTAGTACGATTTAAAATGGCTGTTTTTGCTAAGATCTCGTTATATTCGTCTTGTGATGTTGAATCCCACGTGATACCCCCACCAACGCCATAGCACATCTGTTGATTATGCACAGTTAAGGTACGAATTGGAATATTAAATATGGCTTTATTCATATACGGCTCAATATAACCAATTGTTCCGCAGTAAATGCCACGAGGTGTGTTTTCACTGTCTGCAATAATTTGCATAGTACTGGTTTTTGGTGCGCCAGTAATTGAACCACAAGGGAATAGCGCCTGAAAAATTTGATATAAATTGGCATCGTCTTGCAATTCACCTTGAATCGTTGACGTCAACTGCCAAACAGTGGGATATTTTTCAGCCTCAAACAATTGAGGCACTGTGACAGAGCCAGGCTTTGCAATTTTACTTAAATCATTACGCAATAAATCAACAATCATCATATTTTCTGCTTGATTTTTTTCTGAAAATAATAAATCTAATTGCTGTTTATCTTGCTGGTTATTTAAGCCACGCCCTGTTGTTCCTTTCATTGGTTTAGTGGTAATAACTCTATTGTCTAACTTGAAAAATAATTCTGGCGAAATTGATAAAATATAATAATCGTCAAACTCAAGATAAGCACAATAATCTGCCTGATTATTTTTTTGTAGAAAATGGTAATAATCAATAGCGCTTTCATTAAAGGGTGCAGTAAATTGAATAGTGTAATTAGTCTGGTAAGTATTGCCTAATTCAATTTGTGATTTAATATAAGCTATTTTTTGCTGATATTCATCAAATGCGGTGTCACTGATCAAATCAAAATTTGGGGGCGTATAATCACTGATTTCTGGTTGCTTAAGGACAGTAACATCATCAAAAATTCCAAATAAAAGAAGGGGTAAATCTTGATTAAAATTATGACTATTTTTGGTTTGGTTTGCACTATTTAATCCCATTGCACTTTCATAGGCAAGGTAACCAACAGCAAAATAACCTTGTTGAGTAAACTTTTCAACCTCATCAAGTTGTTGCTTAATTGAAGAACAATCATGTGATACTAACACTTTGATAGGATTACAAAAATATTTACGCTCACCTTCAAAATCGATATAAATTTTCATTTTAAATATTACTTATGGACAAAATTATTAATCATTTGTAAACCGGATTCGGTTTTAATGGCTTCAGGATGAAATTGGACGGATTCAATGGGTAATGTTTTGTGGCGCAATCCCATAATCAACCCATCATGATTTCTCGCCGTTACAACTAACTGCGGATCTTCTGGTAAAAAACTATCACAAACAATCAATGAATGATAGCGAACAACCGAAAGCGGGGATTGAATTCCTTTGAATATGCCTAGGCCATCATGAGTTATTTCATCAATTTTACCATGCATAGGTATTGGCGCTTTAATAATGTGGTGACCATAATATTGAGCTATCGCTTGATGTCCCAAACAAATTCCCAGTATCGGGCAAATATGAGAAAACTCAGCAATAACTGCAAGTGATATTCCTGCATTAATTGGTGCGCCAGGACCCGGGGAAATAATAATTTTAGAAATGGTAAGCGCTTTTACTTGTTCAATTGTCATTTCATCATTTTTAATGACTTTAACTTTTGCGCCAACTTGGCACAGATAATTGTGAATATTAAATGTAAAAGAATCATAATTATCTATTAATAATATCAAAATATAACCCACTAATTATAAAGCATATTGGTTTAAAAACTGGAACGGGTAGCCGTTAAAATCCAGTCATAAAAGATCCTATTATATCGCTAACGTACTTAAAAGAAGAGACGATTACTAATTTTACCACCTTTATCTTTCGGTGTTTTATACATAAACATAATATTTCCTGAAATGTTTTAACAAAAAGCCATTTTTTTGTGATAAATTTCACAAAAAATGTACAAATCTACTTGTATGGTAGTATTTATGGTGATATTTTTATGTCATAGAATTATAAACGAGGTCTTAAATGAAAATTGTTAAAGCAGAAGTTTTTGTATGCAGCCCAGGAAGAAATTTTGTTACATTAAAAATAACAACCGATGAAGGCGTTTATGGTGTTGGTGATGCCACACTTAATGGACGTGAATTAGCCGTAGCATCTTATCTTAAAGATCACCTTTGCCCACAACTTATTGGGCGAGATCCACATCAAATCGAAGATATCTTTCAATATTTTTATAAAGGTGCTTATTGGCGCCGTGGGCCAGTAACGATGTCCGCTATTTCGGCAATAGATATGGCGCTTTGGGATATTAAAGGTAAATTGGCCAATATGCCACTTTACCAATTATTAGGTGGCGCATCTCGTACTGGTGTAATGGTTTATTGCCATACTACAGGCGCAAGTATTGATGAAGCATTAGATGATTATGCTAAACATCAAGAAATGGGTTTCAAAGCGATTCGTGTTCAATGTGGTATACCGGGTATGAAAACGACTTATGGTCAAAGTAAAGGAAAAAACCTAGCTTACGAACCCGCAACACGTGGAAACTACCCAGAAGAACAGTGCTGGGCAACAGAAAAATATCTTGATTTTATGCCTAAACTGTTTGAAGCCGTACGGAGTAAATTTGGTTTTAATGAGCATTTACTACATGACATGCATCATCGCCTAACTCCTATTGAAGCAGCTCGTTTTGGAAAAAGTATAGAAGATTACCGCCTATTTTGGATGGAAGATCCAACCCCTGCCGAAAACCAAGAATGCTTCCGTTTAATTCGTCAACATACTGTCACCCCCATTGCGGTCGGTGAAGTATTTAACAGCATATGGGATTGTAAGCAACTTATACAAGAACAATTAATTGATTACATTCGAACCACAATTACTCATGCAGGCGGTATTACTCATATGCGCCGTATTGCTGATTTTGCTGCGCTTTATCAAGTAAGAACAGGATCTCACGGACCGTCTGATTTATCACCAATTTGTCATGCGGCAGCACTACATTTTGATCTGTGGGTACCTAACTTTGGAGTACAAGAATTTATGGGCTATTCAGAGCAAATGTTAGAGGTATTTTCACCAAATTGGACCTTTAATGATGGCTATATGCACCCAAGTGACAAACCAGGATTGGGCATTGATTTTGATGAAAAACTTGCCAAAAAATACCCTTACAACCCAGCTTATTTACCAATTGCACGTTTAGAAGATGGTACTTTGTGGAATTGGTAAATTAATAGGAGTTTATATGAAAAGCATTGTAGTCAAACAACCTAATGACTTGATAATAGAGGAACGAGAAGTTCCTCAACCAGCAAAAGGTGAAGTTAGAGTAAAAGTAAAATTGGCAGGAATTTGTGGTTCTGATAGCCACATATATAGGGGACATAACCCGTTTGCTAAATACCCAAGAGTCATAGGACATGAATTTTTTGGAATTATTGATGATGTCGGTGAAAATGTCGATATTGCAAGGATTGGGGAGAGGGTCTCTGTTGATCCCGTTATTAGCTGTGGGCATTGTTATCCATGCTCAGTAGGTCGCCCTAATGTGTGTGAATCTTTAACTGTATTGGGTGTGCATCGTGATGGAGGCTTTAGCCAATATGCTGTTGTGCCAAGTCAAAATGCTTACACTATACCTGATGAAATCAGTGATGAATCAGCTGTGATGATTGAGCCATTTACTATTGCAGCAAATGTAACCGCTCATTTAAAACCAACAGAAAATGACGTGGCTTTAATTTATGGTGCAGGGCCGATGGGGTTAACATCAGTTCAAGCCCTTAAAGGGGTGTATAACGTTAAAGAAGTCATTGTTGTAGATCGGATTGACGAGCGTTTAAATATGGCAAAAATTAGTGGTGCTGATAGAGTAATAAACAACACCTCTTTATCTTTAAAAGACGAACTTGATAGGCTTAGTATTAAACCAACAGTTATTATTGATGCTGCCTGTCATCCATCTATTTTACAAGAAGCAATTACTATTGCATCACCAGCCGCAAGAATCTTGATTATGGGATTTTCAAGTGAAGCCTGCCCGATAACTCAGCAAAGTATTACAAGTAAAGAGTTATCTATTTTTTCTTCTCGATTAAATGCTAAAAAATTTCCAGTTGTAATTGATTGGCTAAAAGAAAAATTAATTGATCCGCAAAAATTAATTACTCACAGATTTGATTATATAAAAGTTATTCAGGCTATTGAAACTTTTGAAAAAGATCAAAAACAGTGTTGCAAGGTATTACTAACCTTTAGTTAGTGATTTTTAAAACGGTTTTATAAATGACCTTTTTATATACAAAATTATAAAGCGAGTAAAATATGGGTAATATAGGAAATAATAAATGTGAAAGAAATGCTTCGGATTTAGTTAAAGCAGCTGTTTCAGGATGGCTTGGAACAGCATTAGAATTTATGGATTTTCAATTGTATTCTTTAGGTGCTGCACTCGTATTTCATGAAATATTTTTTCCCGAGCAATCGGCAATTATGGCTCTAATCTTAGCAATGGGAACCTATGGTGCAGGATATATTGCCCGTATCGTTGGTGCCTTTATTTTTGGGCGATTGGGAGATACCATTGGGAGAAAAAAAGTTTTATTTATAACCATCACTATGATGGGAATTTGCACAACATTAATTGGCGTATTACCGACTTATACTCAAGTCGGTATTTTGGCTCCTTTAATGTTGGTGATTTTGCGTATTGTTCAAGGTTTGGGTGCAGGTGCTGAAATCTCTGGTGCAGGCACTATGCTTGCAGAATATGCTCCTAAGGGAAAAAGAGGAATCATTTCTTCTTTAGTGGCAATGGGCACAAACTGCGGAACACTCAGCGCTACTGCGATTTGGGCTATTATGTTTTTCTTTTTAGATAAAGAACAATTAATTTTATGGGGATGGCGAGTTCCTTTTCTTGCTAGTGCACTTGTTATGATCTTTGCTATATGGCTTCGAATGAATTTAAAAGAAAGCCCTGTATTTGATAATGTTAATGATGCAAACACTCACTCAGTTAATGATAAACAACTAATTAAACCTATTTCATTAGTTGAAATGATAAAAAGTAGATCATTTTGGCTTGCAACAGGGTTACGTTTTGGACAGGCGGGAAATTCGGGGCTAATTCAAACTTTTTTAGCTGGTTATTTAGTGCAGGCTTTATTATTTGAAAAAAGTATACCGACAGATGCATTAATGATTAGTTCTATTGTGGGATTTGCTTCTATTCCTTTTTTAGGATGGTTATCTGACAAAATTGGACGACGAATTCCTTATATTTTTTTGACAGTATCTGCAATTATTCTTGCTTATCCAATGTTATCTATTATTGTTGATAAAAATTATTCGGTCAGTACCATAATGTTATGTTTAATTGTTATTCACAATGTTGCAGTATTAGGATTATTTGCACTAGAAAATATCACCATGGCTGAAATGTTTGGCGCTCGTAATCGCTTTACTCAAATGGCTATATCTAAAGAAGCAGGAGGTCTTATCGCTGTTGGTTTTGGACCTATGTTGGCGGGTATTTTCTGTCAGGTTGTAAACGATTGGTGGCCAATTGTAGTTATGATTATTGTTTACTCTTGTATCGGCTTGGTATCTGCGATTTTTATGCCAGAAGTAAAAGATCGTAATTTATCTGATTTAAATGATGCCGCATAATAATTTAAGATATTGAAGGAAAAATAATGAGATTATCAAACCAAACTTTATCACAACTACCTGAAAAAGTAGTTATACCAAGTTATGATAGAAACAATCTTAAAACCAAAATGGTTCATCTTGGATTTGGCGCATTTCACCGTGCTCACCAAGCTGTGTTTACCGATATTGTAGCAACTAAACATGGTTGTAATTGGGGATATTGTGAAGTTAATTTAATTGGTGGTGAAAAACAAATAGCCGATTTAAAAGAACAAGATTATCTATTTAGTGTTTGTGAAATGTCATATGACAACTGGTCTACTCGTGTTGTTGGTGTTGTTAAAGAAGCATTACATGCAGATATAGATGGCATTGCCAAAGTATTAGAAGTAATGACACGCCCAGAAATAGCAATTGTTTCAATAACAGTCACTGAAAAGGGGTATTGTTATTTACCTTCAACAGCATCAATTGATCTAAATAACCCGCTTATTAAGCACGATATTGACAATCCGGCTACCCCAAAAACATTACCAGGAGTGATTGTTGAAGCATTGCGAATGCGTAAAGAAAAAGGTCTAAAACCGTTTACCGTTATGTCTTGTGATAATATGCCAGAAAACGGCCATGTGACACGAAACGTTGTTTTAGCGCTAGCCAAACAGCGTGATCGAAATTTAGCTAGTTGGATCGATGATAATGTTACCTTTCCATCAACTATGGTTGATCGCATTGTGCCAGCAGTGACACCAGAAACCATGGAAAAAATAAAAAAACAACTAGGAGGTATCGAAGATCCAGCTGGTGTGGCTGGCGAGCCTTTTAAGCAATGGGTGATTGAAGATAATTTTGTTGCAGGCCGCCCTGATTGGCAAAAAGCTGGCGCTGAGCTAGTAACTGATGTATTACCATATGAAGAAATGAAATTAAGAATGTTAAATGGTAGCCACTCGTTTCTTGCTTATTTAGGATATTTAGCGGGTTATTTACATATTGATGAATGTATGCAAGATCCTAGTTATGTTAAAGCTGCAAGGCATTTGATGATTAATGAACAAGCAACAACGCTACGTGTCAAAGGTGTGGATTTACAAGCTTATGCTGATTGTTTACTTGATCGTTATCGTAACACGGGTTTAAAACATCGGACTTGGCAAATCGCCATGGATGGTACATTAAAATTATCGCAACGGATGCTTGATTCCATTCGTTTCCATTTAAAAAATGGTACACAGTTTGATTGTTTAGCATTAGGTGTAGCTGCTTGGATGCGATATGTCAGTGGCGTAGACGATGCAGGTAAGGCAATTGAGGTAAGTGATCCAATGGCTGATAAGTTGAAAGAATTAGTGGCAAATAGCAATGATAATCAAGAGCGAGTAAAATCATTATTGTCATTATCACAAGTATTTGGTGATGATTTGCCTAACAATCCATGTTTTGTTGAAAAGGTCATTAAAGCTTATTTGTCTTTACGGGATATTGGCGCTAAACAGTCGGTTAAACAATTAGAAAGAATTTACTAAATCATTACTAACACAACTAACATAATTAATAAGAAAAAAAGTGTAATTGCTCGTAAGAGCAATTACACTTTTCATTTAGCCCAGATAACTTTTTATTGGTGATTATTGGTAATTGTCTATCAAAAAAGCTTTTCTTCTATTTAAAAATCACCTACTATTCTTGTTTTTATTTTTCTTAACATAAGAATGGTATATGTTTACACCTATCGACTTAAATACTTCTGAACCCGTTAATCAGCAAATCTACCGCAAATTAAGAAAAGCTATTATTACCTGTCAGATATTACCTGGTGTTTTACTCTCAGAAAAAGAAATTTCTAGCCAGTTTAATGTTTCTAGACAGCCAGTTCGAGAAGCATTTATTAAGCTAGCAGAAGCAGGATTGGTTCAAATTTTACCTCAGCGAGGAACATTTGTAACTAAAATCTCTATTAAGAAAGTCATTGATGGACAATTTATTCGAGATGCGATTGAATGTGCAATTATCAGGCGAGCGGCGATAGAAATTAACGATTTGCATATTTTATTGTTGCAAAAAAATCTTGAGGAGCAAAAAGAGGCGAATAAACAAAAAAACTTTCATTATTTTCTTGAAAAAGACGATGAATTTCATCAAATTCTAATGAATGTGATAGATTGCCAGTTAGCATGGGAAAGTGTTGAAAATATTAAGGCAATGATGGATAGAGTTAGATTTCTCTCGTTGGAAGAAATTTCGTCACCCGATGATCTGGTTAAACAACATGAAAAAATTCTGATGGCTTTGAAAAAGCATGATCCAGAACTTGCCGCAATTGCTCTACATGAACATTTATCGGCTATTTTGGAGACTATAAAAATAGTATCAAAACAGAAGAATGAATGGTTTGTTGATTAATCTTGATTAAAAATCTGAATTATTATTTTGAATATTTTCTGTAACTATGCCATTTGTTTTTTTTTGTTGTAGTTTACTCTGGTGCAGGCAATTATTTATTTTTACGTAAATAACCTAAAATACGGAAACTATCTACTTTCCATAATCCCTTATTAAAAATTAATGGATAAGTTGCACGACTGCTTTTGTTGGGACCAGGGTTTTGTTGAATAATTTCAATTTCGTTATCGCTAACTTTGCTAATAATGGCAA
The DNA here is from genome assembly GCF_001690275.1 of Gilliamella sp. WF3-4. GTDB lineage: Bacteria > Pseudomonadota > Gammaproteobacteria > Enterobacterales > Orbaceae > Gilliamella > Gilliamella apicola_C. The sequence goes on from NZ_LZGW01000045.1 coordinate 112,839, forward strand.
CATGACCATATCTTGACCAACCAAAAACAATAATATCTTCAACTTGTGGTTTAGTTGGCGAACCATTATGAAATTGTAATAAATTACGTTTAGGATTAAGCTGACCATCAGGAATTGATTCATCGAAGTAATTTTTAGCATGACCATAACTATCTGGCATTTTGTGATTAAAACGTTGATAATAATAACGTTTAATAAATTCAACGCATTGGTACTTTTGGCCTAAGTTATAGCCGTCTTTAGTTAGATTACGACCACTAACATTACCAGTACTACCATTATAATAAACATCAACACCATTGAATTGATCAACAACTTTGCCTATTTTTTCTTTATCAACTTGCATATCAGGGTAAACATATGTGTAAAAAACGTAATAAGTAAGTATTGATAAAATGACAAAGAATAATGTTTTTTTGTATTTGAATAATATTATATTTCTCATTATAAGAATTTATTTTTCCTATTATGTTTTTATAACTATCTTTCTTTTTTATTAAAAAATAAAGTAATACCCATCGATTGTGACAGGCTTATTAACGTATTGTTATTAAGTCATGTATTTGAAAATGATGTTATTTTATATAATATTAATATATTACATTTTATGTAAATAACCTAAAACGCCAAAACCTTCTATTATCCATTTTCCATCAACGATCGAAGGGTCAAAGAACTCTTTTGCATGCCCATAGCTATTGGGCATTTTGTGATTGAAGCGTTGATAATAATAACGTTTGATAAATTCAACACATTGATATTTCAGACCTAAGTTATAGCCGTCTTTAGCAATATTTCTTCCACTTACATTATTGATGCTACCATTATAATAGACTTTCACACTATTAAATTCATCAAAAACTTTGCTAATTTTCTGTTTATCAATTTCAACATTAGCAAAAGCACATGAATTAAGTGTATAGTAGCTTAATACTGATAATAGTTAAAGTAAAAAAACTTTTTTATATTTTAATAACATATTTATTTCCATTGTTTTAATTATTTATTATTGTTTATTTTGTTAAAAAACTAAAATTTAGTCGATAAGTAAAAACTTAATAATTGTTAGATTATTAATTAATCTAACATTTAACTATAGTATTTATTTTTATATAAGCTATTTAACCATGATAAAAAATTATGTTCTGTATTTTCAATCTAAATTAGTATTTCATCATTAAGATAAATATATTTGAATTATAATAAAATGGGGTTGCAAAATGATTAAGAAAGTTAAAATAAATGTTAACGGTCGTGTGCAAGGTGTAGGATTTCGTTTTTTTACTTATCAGCAAGCCCAAAAACTGAATTTAGTTGGTTATGTTCAAAATTTAGATAATGGTGATGTTGAGATTATAGCTCAAGGTGATAATTTACAAATAAGCAAATTAATAAAATGGATTGAAAATGGCGGTCCTGCATCAGCAAGCATTTCACTTGTCAATATAGTTGAGTTAAAGCCACAAAACGATTTAACTTCTTTCAATGTGCGATATTAATTTAATAAAAAATAAAGTAAAATAAATAAAATTTTGGGCATTTGAAATAATAATTTCTTATTAATGTGATTAACATATGTTATGAATAAAAAAAATCTGATCTGTTTTTTACTTCTCGTCATTGTTATTGGTGTTTATTACAATTATCAAAAAGGAGATGAGGCAATAAGTCAATTAGCTAAAAATACATCAGATAAGCCGATTTATCAAAGTGATGACATGTTAACAGATATTTACGATTTATCTGGCGAACTTGTATATAAAATCGAATCAAGCAATGTTAGATATTTTGATGATGCCGGTAAGACAGCATTTGATTTGCCTAATTTGACTCTTTATGATCAAAATCATGTCGCTACATGGCATATAAAAGCGAAGAAAGCAGAGCTGACTAATGATAAACTTCTTTACCTTTATACTGATGTGCAGTTAGATAATTTGACACAAGAAGCCCAATTAAAACAAGTAAAAACAGATAATGCAGTGGTTGATTTAACTTCACAGATAGTGACATCAAAAGATCCTGTCATTATTAATGGAGTGGGGTTTTATTCAACAGGTGTTGGATTAGCTGGGGATTTACATGCAAAAACAGCTAATATACTTGAAAATGTAAAAACATATTATAATACTGAGGCAAAATAAAATATGAGTTCGCTAAAACAAGTTGTTTTTTCATTAATTTTATTGCTACCTATCTCTTTAAGTAGTTTTGCAAATGAATCCATTACGCAATCAGAAAATTCAAAAATTTTTGCCGATAACAAACCTGTTGCGATTGATGCAGATAATCAGCAGATTGACATTGAAAATAATACGATTACATTTATTGGTAACGTTGTTATTGTTCAAGATGGGTTAACGATAAAAGCTGATAAAGTTGTAATCACTGATATGCAAAACGCAGAAAAACAAAAAATCACGGCTTATGGTAATCCTGTAAGTTATAAGCAAATTTTACCGAAAAAAAATAAGATCGTAACAGGACAGTCAGCGCAAGTAATTTATAATGTAAAACAAAATAATATTGTGCTACAAGGTCATGCCGAATTATTTCAACAAGATAATCATATTGTTAGTGATCTGATTACTTATGATATTAAAAAACAGCAAATATTTGCTCAACCAGGTAAAAATAGACGGGTAAAAAGCACTATCATCCCAAGCCAAGTTAAAGAGATGAACAAATAAAATGTCAATTTTAAAAGCGGAAAATTTAGCTAAAGTATACAAAAAACGACGTGTAGTTGAAGATGTGAGCTTAACTGTTAATTCTGGCGAGATTGTTGGGCTATTAGGACCAAATGGTGCCGGTAAAACGACGACGTTCTATATGGTGGTTGGTATTGTGACCTTAAATGCAGGAAAAATCTATCTTGATGATCATGATATTAGCATTTTACCGTTACACGAACGAGCACAAAAAGGGATTGGCTATTTACCGCAAGAAGCCTCAATTTTTAGAAAATTGTCTGTAATTGATAACATTATGGCAATTTTAGAAACACGGAAAGATATTGATAAAAAAGAAAAAATAGACCGTGCTGAAGAATTACTTGAAGAGTTTCATATTACCCATATCCGTGACAGCATAGGGCAATCGCTATCTGGAGGTGAAAGGCGACGAGTTGAAATAGCAAGGGCATTAGCCGCTAATCCTAAATTTATTTTGCTTGATGAACCTTTTGCTGGAGTGGATCCGATTTCGGTAATAGATATTAAAAATATCATCAAGCATTTACGTGATCGTGGGCTGGGCGTTTTAATAACTGACCATAATGTTCGTGAAACATTAGATGTTTGTGAGCGAGCTTATATTGTTAGTAAAGGTCATTTAATTGCAGAAGGTACACCGAGTAGCATTTTAAGTAACGAAGATGTAAAACGTGTTTACTTAGGAAATGAGTTCAGATTATGAGCAAACCCAGTTTACAACTGAATGTCTCTCAACAATTATCTATGACGCCACAATTACAATTGGCGATCCGATTATTGCAGTTGTCAACTTTAGAATTACAGCAAGAAATTCAAACTGAACTTGAAAATAACCCATTACTGGAAATTGCCGATCAATATGATGAAATTAGCGTTAAACAAAATGATGAAATTGAACATATTGATACGCGTGATGCCTTAGATAGCCAAGAAATTCCTGACAATATTCCACTTGATGCATCTTTAGATGATATTTATACCGCAGGGACCCCATCTGGTACTAATTCCGATTATCGCAATGATGAATTGCCTATTTATCAGGGCGAAACCCACGAAACGCTACATGATTATTTAGAGTGGCAACTTGAGCTAACTCCTTTTAGTGAAATTGATCGGGCGATTGCCGTTTCTCTTATTGAAGCTATAGATGAACGAGGCTATTTAACTGTTTCAACTGAAGAAATACTTGAAGAACAAGGTAATGATGAAATTGAATTAGCTGAAGTTGAAGCCGTATTAAAAAGAATATGGAATTTTGATCCCATTGGTGTTGGTGCAAGAACATTGCAGGAGTGTTTGTCTATTCAAACTCAACATTTAGTGTCGCCACCACTTGTTAAATTAATTATTGATAATTATTTAGATTTATTAGCAAATCGTGATTATAGAACGTTAAAAAAAGTATTAAATGCTAACGATGAGCAGTTAAAAGAGGCCGTCGATTTTATACAACACTTACAGCCCTATCCCGGTGATTTTATTAATATGTCTGCGCCAGATTATGTGATACCTGATGTTTTAGTAAAAAAAGTGAATGGAAGCTGGGTTGTTGATTTGAATAATGACATAATGCCGACCCTACGCATAAATCAGCAATATGCGGCGATGGAAAAGACAGTAAGCGAAAGCGATAGCCAATATATCCGATCACATTTGCAAAATGCGAATTGGTTTATTAAAAGTATTGAAAATCGCAATGAAACTTTACTTAAAGTAAGTCAATTTATTGTAGAACATCAGCGGGAGTTTTTCGAACTGGGCACAGAATATATGAGGCCAATGATTTTATCTGATGTTGCAAGCGCAATTGAAATGCATGAGTCAACGGTTTCTCGAGTAACAACTCAAAAATATTTACAATGCCCGACGGGCATATTTGAATTAAAATTCTTTTTTTCTAGCCATGTAAACACACAGTCAGGCGGTGAAGCCTCGTCGACGGCTATTCGTGCTTTAATTAAAAAATATATATCAGCAGAAGATAGTAAAAAGCCACTGAGTGATAGCAAATTAGTTTCGTTACTTGAAGAACAAGGTATTATTATTGCTCGCCGAACCGTAGCAAAATACCGTGAAGCTTTATCAATTCCACCATCAAGTCAACGTAAACAGCTTTAAATTTAAAACTGTTTACGGCAACGGATTATTTTAAATGACTTTTTTAGTTTCAATAATCATCATATCCGTAGTAAAAGAACCATCAGCTTGAAGTTCAAAATAACTTTTTGTATCGTCAGCTGCGGTTTCTTGGTAAATTCGTATTGCCTCAATTAACTGTTCAGGAGTACGCATTCGTTTAACCCATGTATCAAAAGAGAGTGTTAAACGGTGGCGAGCTATATTATTAATGATGAAACCCGCTTCAGTTAAAAAGGTTAACCATTCACCGGGGGTATAGTCACGAACGTGTGATGTGTCACGCAAGGCTTCAACAGTTTGTAGCCAAACATCTAATACAGGATGACCAGGTGAAACAACATCCATAATAATTAATTTACCACCAGGTTTAGTTATTCGATGGAGCTGTCGAATGCTTTTACCTACATCATGCCAGTGATGTGCTGAATAACGGCTGACAACAATATCAAATTGATTATCAGCAAAAGGGGGATATTCAGCATAACCTTGCTTAACGGTTATATTTTGTAAACCGCGCTCTTTTGCTGTTTGCGCGACAACCGATAACATTTCATTTGAAAGATCATAGGCAGTAACATGTTTAACATATTTTGCTGCAATAAAACTGACATGACCTGCGCCACATCCCATATCAAGTAGATTTGCCTCGGAATGTGGGATAAGTAGGTTAGATAAATATTCAAGATCAGGTCCTTGCGCATGTACTTTACTGGTTAAATAAGCATTGGCTTGTTCGCCAAACTGCTGTTTTACATTATCATGATGTGTTGCCATTGGTGATTCTCATTATTGGATTGGGCGCAAATAAACGCCCAAAAGTTGAAATTAAGCTAAAAATGACGGGATTTTCTGTTCAAAGTCGCTAATCGCTTCTTCATGTTGTAAGGTTAAACCAATATTATCTAAACCATTTAGTAAACAGTGACGTTTAAAGGCATCAATTTTAAATGGATATTGCTTGTCTCCAGCCGTGACGATCTCATTAACTAAGTCAATGGTAAATTCAATACCTTCATTCGCTTCAACAATTTTAAATAGTTCATCGACATCGGCTTCGGATAAATTAACCAATAATAACTGATTGTTAAATGAGTTATTATAAAAGATATCGGCAAAGCTTGAGCCTATAATGGCTTTAAATCCATAATCGGCAAGCGCCCATGGCGCATGTTCACGAGAAGAGCCACAACCGAAATTTTCTCGCGCCAATAAAATGCTGGCGCCTTTATAGCGGGGTTTATTCAAGACAAATTCAGGGTTAGGCTGCTCGCCAGCATCATCTAAAAAGCGCCATTCATGAAAGGCATGTTTACCAAATCCAGTGCGTGTTACTTTCTGTAAAAACTGTTTTGGAATGATTGCATCTGTATCAACATTAGCCGCATCCAAAGGAACGACTAGCCCAGTATGTTTTGTAAATTTTGCCATGACAGCTCTCTCCTTAAAATGGTTTGCGAATATCTGTAAAATGACCAGTAATCGCTGCGGCAGCTGCCATTGCTGGGCTAACCAAATGTGTTCTAGCATCACGCCCTTGGCGACCTTCAAAATTACGGTTGCTGGTTGATGCACAGCGATCTTCTGGTGCTAATTTATCATCGTTCATTGCAAGACACATAGAGCAACCCGGTAAGCGCCATTCAAATCCTGCATCAATAAAGATTTTATCTAACCCTTCGGCTTCAGCTTGTTCTTTTACTGGTCCTGAACCGGGTACAACTAATGCTTGTACACCTTCAGCGACTTTACGGCCTTTAGCAATTTGTGCAGCAGCTCGTAAATCTTCTATACGTGAGTTTGTACAAGAACCAATAAACACTTTATTGATTTTAATATCTGTCATTTTGGTGCCAGCAGTTAATCCCATATAAGTTAATGCACGCTCGGCAGAATGTTTTTCAATAGGATCAGCAAAATGATCAGGGTTCGGCACGGTTGCGTCAATTGAAGTTACTTGACCCGGATTAGTTCCCCAAGTAACTTGTGGTGCGATATCTTTGCCTTCTAACGTCACAACGGTATCAAAATGTGCACCTTCGTCGGTTTTTAGTGTTTTCCAATAAGCAACCGCTTTGTTGAAGTCTTCACCTTTTGGTGAAAATTGACGATCTTTTAAGTACTCAAACGTGACTTCATCTGGTGCAATTATGCCAGCTTTAGCACCCATTTCGATTGCCATATTGCATAATGTCATGCGGCCTTCCATTGATAATGCTTTAATTGCATCTCCACAAAATTCAACCACATGCCCTGTACCACCCGCGCTAGTGGTTTTGCCAATAATCGCTAAGATAATATCTTTGGCGGTGATTCCGTCAGCAACTTGACCTTTGACTTCGATTTTCATGGTTTTAGCTCTGCCTTGTTTTAAGGTTTGAGTGGCTAACACATGTTCAACTTCGGAAGTACCAATGCCAAAAGCTAATGCACCAAAGGCACCATGGGTTGCGGTATGTGAATCGCCACAAACGATTGTCATACCCGGTAATGTCATTCCTTGTTCTGGTCCAACTACATGGACAATACCACGTAATGGGCTTTGTAAATCATATAACGAAACACCAAACTCTTTGGCGTTTTTTGCCAGTTCAGTTAATTGAATGCGCGCCATTTCGCTACAAGCATTTAAATCATTACTTTTGGTTGAAGTATTATGATCCATCGTCGCAAAAGTTTTATGAGGCTGACGAACTTTACGATTCATGGCACGCAAACCATCAAAGGCTTGTGGAGAGGTGACTTCATGAACTAAATGACGATCAATATATAATATGGGTGTTTCGTTTGGTGCTTCATAAACGACGTGTGCATCATATAATTTTTGATACAGTGTTTTTGACATTGCATATTCCTTATTATTTTTACAACTTAACTGCGTTGGGTTTTAGACATAATTTTATGAATACTAAGCTTAATTAGTCGCATTTAAGAGGGATACAAGTAGTTGTTTATTCTGCCTACTTGGCTTATCCCTAAGTGATACAATAAATAACATCAATCTGATTAAATGAGCTTACAAATTATGTCTCCCATTTCGTCAGTTGAAATCGGTTGTTCTTTTTGGGCTAAATCAATAGTACGGTAGCCTTGCTCTAATGCTTTATTTACTGCGGTTTCGATAGCTGATGCAATATCATCACGTTTGAAACTGTAACGAACTAATAATGCCAATGACAAGATTTGTGCAGCTGGATTGGCTATGTTTTTACCCGCAATATCTGGCGCACTACCACCTGCTGGCTCATATAGTCCAAAACCTTGCTCGTTTAAGCTAGCCGACGGTAACATACCCATTGAGCCAGTTATCATAGCGCATTCATCAGACAAAATATCACCAAATAAATTTGAACATAAAATTACGTCAAATTGTGAAGGATCTTTAACTAATTGCATCGTAGCATTATCGATATACATATGCTCAAGTGTAACATCGGGATAGTTTTTAGCGACTTCGCTAACCACTTCACGCCATAAAATTGAGGTTTGTAGTACATTGGCTTTATCAATTGACGTCACTTTTTTTCGGCGTAAGCGAGCTGCTTCAAAACCCATTTTAGCGATTCGTTCAATTTCAAATCGGTGATACACTTCAGTATCAAAAGCCTTTTCTTGAGCACCGCTACCTTCGCGACCTTTTGGCAAACCAAAATAGATACCACCAGTTAATTCGCGCATGCATAAAATATCAAAACCACGCTCAGCAATATCGGTGCGTAATGGGCAAAGATCTTCTAAACCTTGATATAAACGAGCAGGGCGCATATTAGCAAATAATTTGAAATGTTTGCGTAGTGGTAATAATGCACCGCGTTCAGGTTGTTGGTCTGGTGGTAAGTTAGTCCATTTAGGCCCGCCAACAGATCCAAATAAAATCGCATCAGCTTTTTCGCATCCTTCTAGTGTTTCTTTCGGTAATGGGCAGCCATGAATATCAATTGCTGCACCACCAACATCATATTCACTGGTCGTAATGGCAAGTTGATATTTTTTACGGATAACTTCAAGCACTTTATAAGCTTGTTTCATTACTTCTGGACCAATACCATCACCAGGAAGCACTGCAATATGGTAGTTTTGTGACATATTTTATTCCTTTATAATCTCATTTAATCTGATTATTTTGTTCAACAATTAACAAAATAATATAATATTAATCATGGTGTAATTTTTGTTTTTCTTGTGCAACTTGATTTGCTCTATACACATTATTTAATACATTAATTAATGCGAGCGCTGATGAGTGAACAATATCGGTTGCAAGTCCAACACCATGGAATTTACGCCCTTTATAATCGGCAACAATATCAACTTGTCCTAAGGCATTTTCGCCTTGTCCTTTAGACGCTAATTGATATTTGACTATTGAAATAGGTTCACCAGTAATGCGATTTATGGCTTGGTAAACAGCATCAACAGGTCCATTACCCGTTGCGGCATCGGAAAATTTGTTATCTCCAATGATCAAACTAACCGATGCTGTAGATACAACGGTTGAGCCAGATTGAACATTGAAGTAATCCAAAACATAATGCTCTTTTTCATCTTTTAGTTGATTGATAAATATTAATGCTTCTAGATCATAATCAAAAACTTGACCTTTTTTATCGGCAAGTTCTAAAAATGCTTCATAGAGTTGATCTAAATTATAATCTTTATCGTGATAACCTAATTCTTCAAGGCGATGTTTAACAGCAGCTCGCCCTGATCGAGATGTTAAATTTAATTGAATTTGATTTAACCCGATTGATTCAGGTGTCATAATTTCGTATGTTTCTCGATTTTTTAGCACACCATCTTGGTGGATCCCTGAGGAGTGGGCAAAAGCATTACTACCAATAACAGCTTTGTTAGCTGGAATTGGTGTATTGGTTATTTGGCTTACTATTTGACTGGTACGATAAATCTCTTGATGATTAATATTGGTATGAACATTTAATATATTTTGACGGATTTTAATGGCCATGATGACTTCTTCAAGTGCGGTGTTACCCGCACGTTCGCCTAAGCCATTCATCGCCCCTTCAATCTGCCTAGCACCTTCTTGAATCGCGCTAATCGAGTTAGCCACCGACATGCCCAAGTCATCATGGCAATGAACAGAGATAATCGCCTGATCAATGTTTGGGACACGTTCAAATAAGGTATGAATAATGCCACCAAATTGATAAGGGACAGTATAACCGACAGTATCTGGAATATTGATCGTTTTTGCCCCCGCTTTAATTGCTGCTTCAACGATCCTACATAAGTTATCAATTGGGGTACGGCCTGCATCTTCACAAGAAAACTCCACATCATTAGTATAATTACGTGCACGCTTAATACAGTGCACTGCTCGTTCAATGACATCATCAAATGTCATTTTTAATTTATCTTTGACGTGTAAAGTTGATGTTGCCATAAAGGTATGAATACGAAACTCATCAGCAACCTTTAAGGCTTCTGCTGCAACATCAATATCTTTATCGACACATCGAGATAAAGCACAAACTCGGCTATCTTTTATTGTTTTAGCAATCGTCTGTACTGATTCAAAATCACCTGGTGATGAAATGGGAAAACCAACTTCCATTACATCAACTCGCATTCTTTCTAACGCTAGCGCAATTTGTAGTTTTTCTTTAACACTCAAACTTGCTTGTAATGCTTGTTCACCATCACGTAGTGTGGTATCAAAAATAATGACATGATCGCTCATTGTTTTTCCTTATTATATATTTTAGCGCTATCTCGGTATTTCAAGTTAAAAAACAAAAAACCCGCACTTTAGCGCGGGTTCTTGTTAATCTGTCGAGTTGTTTAATAAACTATCTTTTTTACTCCACACACAAGCCATCCGCGCAAAATGATGCGAGAAGAAGGCTGAGGAGGAGAGAGTATAATTTAATCAACACACGAATTCCTAAATTTAACTAATTAAAAAGTGAATTGATTATATTTTTACCAAATGATATAAGTTGTGTCAATAATTATTTAAAATAAGACGTGTTATCAAACGGAATAGAAAAAGGCTTAACAACTACAATCAATTTATCTATTGCATAAATAAGTTGAGCAATTTATGGCTAAGCTTATAATAGTGCTATCTTTCTTTTATTGAGGATGAATATTATGAATATAGTTGATATTTCTCAAAAACGTTATACGACCAAACACTATGATCAAACTAAAAAAATTCCAACTGACCAATTTGACCAATTGTTAACCGTTTTAAGAAACAGCCCATCATCGGTTAATTCACAGCCATGGCATTTTTATGTTATTGATAACGATGCAGCCAAGAACAAAATCTTACCTGCTATTGCTGAATTTAATCAGCCAAGAATAACAGGCGCTTCCCATACTATTGTTTTTTGCATTAAAACGCCATTAGATGAAACCTATTTGGTCAATTTGTTGAATCAAGAAGATAAAGATGGTCGATATCCATCGGCGGATCTTAAACAAGCACAAGATCAAGGTCGTCGGCACTTTGTCACACTCAATAGCGCGACCATTGAATCACAACAATGTTGGGAAAGTAAACAAATCTATCTTGCCTTAGGGCAATTACTTTTTGCCGCAGCGGCAATTGGCGTGGATACAACCGCTATTGAAGGGTATGATGCTACTAAAATGGATGAAATTTTAGAGCTTAAAAGTAAAGGGCTTAAAAGTGTCGTGGTAGCAACATTAGGTTATCGAGCCAAAAATGACGGAAATGCTCACCGACCAAAATCACGCCTACCCAAAGAGCAACTTTTTACTTTTTTGTAAAATAATAAGATCACAAATTGTACCCTCCGCTTAAAGCTGTAATAAGGCGGAGGTTCTTTTGCCATTTCTTTGTTTTTATTCTACTTAATTAGAATTAATATACCTGCGATATAAAAATTGTTATTATTTTGAGCTTCTTTACAAATCTTAACAAAAAAAATTATTTTTTGCTTTAAATTATCACTATATTTTGATTATACTTAATCGCCTATATCGTATAAATAGTTATAGATTAATTTGGTTTTTTAAAAAGTTTTTTAAATCTGCTATTGAATTTAGTTAAACTACTACGTTTAAAGCATCAAACAAAGTCAAATAATTTAGTCAGCGAAGAAAAATAATGAAAATAGCTCAACTAGCCTTACAAACAACACTACCACAATTGCAAAAAAAGCGTTATGCGTTACAAGCAATTGCTACTTTATTGTTAGGGATAACGATATCAGATAATGTCATTGCACTAACCGCAACCACAACAAAAGAGATTCAGGGCAACAAGCCTTATTTGCACTTTAAGGCAAATCAGGATAACCAAGTTGGCAATAAGCTGAACAGCTTAAATGAGCTACTTGGCTTGAAGATACCAAGTGAAACAAATAATGGTGAATTAAAACAAATTGGTATTATGGATTCAATCTCGTACGGTGGAAAACCGTTAAGAGTTCCAGAGGGTACAAAATTATCAGATATTATTGCTCTGGTTGCCGCGGACAGCAAAGAACATGACATCGCTACATTACTACAAGTAGTAGACGATGATGGTGATGCCTCTATAGCTGAGAACGCAACTGTTCTTGGTTCGTTAAAGGCAACTTGGAAAGATGGCTATGAAGAAGTTGTGAGCGATTTAAATCAGGAATTAACACAATGCGGAGGGCCTTATACCTTAGAATTAAGTATAAAAGATGTCGCTGCAACCACCAAGTATGGTATTCCCAATACTAATGATTATGGTAGCAAACCTCAAATTGCTTACCAAGTTATGCTTTTAGGTGGTCCAAAATTATGCTACGCTCAACCAGATCGTATTGATGTTTATTTAGAGGCTGGAGATGTAACTAAATATCCTAAAGGTTATAACTCTGCAATCTGGAATGGTGCTGGTTATAATGAGGCTAATCGATCTCGTGTAGGATTTATAGCCGAGTCATTTCGACCTATTACTGGTTTCGAAGGGGTTAAGTTTAACTTAATCGGTTCAGGGGGTAATCAGTCAAAATACCGTTGTATACTTGATGAGAGCAATATCACTAATTGGGTAACTTTGTCAGGAAACGGAAATAAAGCATTGGGTGCAGGTTGTAATATTACTTATAATAGTCGTCTTAAACCGAAGACCCCATTATCCATTAATATGGAGTACACAGAAGATAATGGTAATAGTTGGATAAATATTGGTAAAGTGACTCTTCCGATACCTGAGAAATGGGCAATTCTTGTTGATCATAATAATTCTAGTGAAAGTAAAGGTTTTATTGAAAAGGATAAGTACCCGGCGTTTGATGAATGTCGTAAAATTATTGATGGTCATGCAATACCAGCAACAACACGAGATCAAGTTAATGATTTTTCTGACGCAGGAAAAGCTTGGCGGCAAAAATATCTGTATAGAAGGAATGAATTAATTAATTCACTTGATGCTGATTTACCAGAAGGTACTGCTACACTTCCTACACAAGGGACATATAGACCTTCCCGTGATTTAGGTACATTTCTAGGAGAATGGGGAGCCGTCTCGGGATATAAGAATTATAGCCTCGGGTCATTTATTTGGACATCTGAAATGTACCGAGCCGATAAGCCTTTTTCTATTAGTGGACGGCCTCTAGCAGGTTATATTATAGGTGATCGATATACTCTTGATGGTAGTCAGTCCGCTCAAACATTTTGTCGAGGCGAGAATATCCCCTAGAAAATTAATACTAGAATAGTTATTTGTTTAGGTTATATTATTGGGTTATTTATTTTATAACCCTATTATTTGATAGCTTTTCTGCTGATGGTGAGCATTACCTCTAGTTGGAGAATGCTCATGGTGTCTTGGTATCTAAAATATATTTATCAATTATAACTTATTATCTTGAAAGTGAAGTGTTATGTGTTTGGAACCATATTGATATTTTAATGGCATCCTTTCAAGCGACTGCATTATTAGTAACTATAATAAAATAGTAACTACAACAAAATAGTAACTACAACAAAAACGATCCACGGCAACGCTTCTTACTTAACTTTTGAAGAGGGAAATTATAGCTAACTCGACTGATGCGCTATTAAATATTAAATTGTCAGATGATAGGTAATATATAGCATTGGTAATAATTTTTCATCGGAAGATAACCCCACTGGCTCCTGTTGTAGGTCAAAAAGTAAAAGAGATAGAGAAATTTATTTCCCCAATAAATTCTATGATTCCATTAAAGGATTTAATTTCAATCAACAGATTTTGGCAAGAAGATGATGGAGATAACTCAATCTCTGTAACAAGTGATCTTACCTTGGACGTATAAAATATTGATGGAAAACAGTTAATGTAAGTACAGAATCAGATCTCTGTTATGTATCTTATAAAATCATCTTAACCAGTGATAATGGCATTTTATCTATTTAAGATGGAGAGCCTAGAGCAATTGGTTTTTTTAGGTGGCAGCGGTGCTTACTATCTAACAGCCAAAGCTGTTGTTTCTTAGGCATGTTTTGCTCAACCAACCAAATAGTGATTTTGTCTGTGATGATATCTCTTTTGACAACTGGAGTACCAAGCCTTATTGGGCTAGTGTACAAAATTACACTGTTTTTTCAAAACAAGATAATGTTAATACTATTATTTTGCGCATAAAGAGAGCTGCGTGGTGTTTGTGCATTAATTCGTCATTTTTTGTGGTGTTGATAATTTAAACGGTTATTATTTTTAATTTATTGATGTATAAGCAATTAGTCAGATTATTACAAATAAGCCTAGACCCAAGAAGTAGAATCGTTACAATATACGCTATCAATTATGTAGTAGACATTTAGTTTACCATCTTTTAACAAAATAAACGGACGATATTTTATGGCGCAATATGTTTATACCATGAATCGAGTAGGGAAGATTGTTCCCCCTAAACGCTATATTTTAAAAGATATTTCTTTAAGTTTTTTCCCAGGAGCTAAAATTGGGGTGCTGGGTTTAAATGGGGCAGGTAAATCAACATTATTACGCATTATGGCGGGTGTTGATACTGAAATTGAAGGCGAAGCCCGACCACAACCTGATATTAAGATTGGCTATTTACCGCAAGAGCCTAAGCTTGATCCTAAGCAAACCGTGCGCGAAGCGGTTGAGCAAGCCGTTGGTGATGCTAAAAAAGCACTTGCTCGACTAGATGAGGTATACGCCGCTTATGCTGATCCTGATGCCGATTTTGATAAATTAGCCAAAGAGCAAGCGGAGCTTGAAGCAATTATCCAAGCGCAAGATGCCCATAACCTTGATAATCAATTAGAGCGGGCAGCCGATGCATTACGCTTACCTGCTTGGGATGCCAAAATTGAAACATTATCTGGTGGTGAACGCCGTCGAGTGGCAATTTGTCAGTTGTTACTTGAAAGACCTGATATGTTATTAATTGACGAACCAACCAACCATTTAGATGCTGAATCGGTTGCATGGCTAGAGCGATTTTTACATGATTACGAAGGTACTGTTGTGGCCGTTACTCATGACCGTTACTTTTTAGATAATGTGGCAGGTTGGATTTTAGAACTTGACCGTGGTGAGGGTATTCCATGGGAAGGTAACTACTCATCTTGGCTTGAACAGAAAGATCAGCGTTTAGCACAAGAAGCCTCAACGGAATCGGCTCGCCGAAAATCGATTGAAAAAGAGCTTGAGTGGGTTAGACAAAATCCAAAAGGCCGTCAAGCCAAAAGTAAAGCTCGTTTAGCAAGGTTTGAAGAACTTAATAGCAACGATTACCAAAAACGTAATGAAACGAATGAATTGTTTATTCCACCTGGGCAACGTTTAGGGGATAAAGTGATCGAGGTTAATAATTTAACTAAATCGTATGGCGATCGGGTACTGATTGATAATCTGTCTTTTAGCATTCCCAAGGGGGCAATTGTTGGTATTATAGGTCCAAATGGAGCTGGGAAATCAACACTATTTAGAATGCTATCAGGTAAAGAACAACCTGATTCAGGAACCATTACTTTAGGTGAAACCGTGCAGTTAGCTTCGGTTGATCAGTTCCGCGATAATATGGATGATAAAAAAACGGTTTGGGATGAAATCTCAAACGGTCAAGATATTATGCGTATCGGCAATTTTGAAATTCCTAGTCGGGCTTATGTTGGTCGTTTTAACTTTAAGGGGGTTGATCAGCAAAAACGTGTTGGTGAACTTTCAGGTGGTGAAAGAGGGCGCGTACATTTAGCCAAATTATTGCAAGTGGGTGGCAATGTTTTGCTGCTTGATGAGCCGACCAATGATTTAGATGTTGAAACATTGCGTGCACTTGAAAATGCTCTGTTAGAATTTCCGGGGTGTGCATTAGTTATTTCACACGATCGCTGGTTCCTTGATCGCATTGCGACTCACATTTTGGATTATCAGGACGAAGGACATGTTGAATTCTTTGAAGGTAATTTTACTGAATACGAAGAATGGAAAAAACGTACACTCGGCGCTGAGGCATTAGAGCCTAAACGTGCTAAATATAAGCGAATCACTAAATAGGTTTAATTTTCATTTCATTCCGCCAATGTCTGTTGGCGGAATAGCGTTACTTTCCTGATATCGTTTTTCAGATAGTTTAAAGCCCATTTTTAGATGCTTTAATGATTTTGGCAAAGGTGTCAGTGAGCAAGCGTGGGATGGCAGTTATTCCCCGTGCTTTTGCATCATCACAAATAGCAATAGCGAGATCTGGCTTTGAGCTTTTATGGATGGCTTTTTGAATAATTTGATGTACAGGTAGATCGATATGCTGTGTTGTGTTGTAAGCAGCAAGTTTATAAACATGACTAAATCCATGTTTAAATAAAAAATTTTCAATATCACGAGCGGGTAAAACGGTTAAGTAGTCATTAGGATCTTTATCTTCACCTCCCAGTGATTTGACGGTATCTTCATATTTTTTACCCGCCATATCGCCATCAGTAATAACATACCAATGAATTCCCATTTTATTGGCATATTTTATCAGTGGTTTTAACCCACATTGTGCAAACTCAATTAGCTGAACGCCTTCAGAGCTCAAATGATAACCACTTTGCTTTGCTAATTCACGTAATAACCAAACTTCGGTTTCACCTTCAACTAATAGCCAACAACGAGCAAATAATGCACTAGAGCGTCGATAAAGAATATGAAACACAATACGGCGACTATCACTCATACTTAATGATGTAGCAGTAATATGTTTTGCGACAATTTTATCAGGCAAGCGAATTAATCGGTAAAGACTTTCTAATGGAAATAATGAGACTAAATCACTTGAGTTTGAGGTAATAATTTTTTGTGTAGGGAAGTTTTTTAGTAACCGAAATGCGACAGATAAAATGATGGGGTGTAGCGAACTTTCAGGCTCTTGTAAAATTAAAATCGGCATTGAACTTTGTAAAAGTGAATAATCGCCTTTAGCATCAATAATCGATCCAAAAATGCCTAAAAATACCGTCCGTAAATAATCATTATCAAAATTGTCTAATATATCATTAATTTGTTCTAAAACGTTCCAATCCTCTGCGCTTGGCGAGCTTTTTAGGGGGGATTGCTTATAATGATAGCGGTGCGTTTGATCGGCAAAGTAATATTCTAATAATGAGCGTGCAGCTTGCAGACCCCGAGCTAATTCATCTTGCGTTAATTTGGCGCAATGTGCTTTTAATTGGCAGGAAAGTTGCTCAATGTTTTTTTCAGATTGTGGCTGATTAGTAATAGGTAATTGGGCTTGATCCATAGCATTTTTAAGCGCCATAACTGGATTTAAGCTGATTAAAAGTGCAATTAACGATCTTTCATTTTCAATATTACATGGTTTGCCTTGTAAATTGAGCAATTTATGTTGTGTGATAATTTGATTGTTTTGTTTATTAGCCGAAATTTGATAAGTAATGCGATGCAGGTTATCTTGTGTTGATAGATAGGCAACAGCGCGTAATGGCTGATAATCTTTATGGTTTAACTCATTTAAATGCGATTGGCAATAAGTGACGGTAATGGTGATCTTATCGACATTACCGTCGTGTTGGTCATGATAAAAATCAGAATCAACAAATTGATAAAACTTATTATTGAGTGATAACAGTTGTAAAGCGCTAATTAAACTTGATCGCCCCCAACGGTTTTCGCCTATTAGTACGCTAGAACTTGCATTGAATTTTAACGATAGCTGGCTGATACCTTTAAACCCACAAATATCAATTTGTTCAATAAACATAGCAATCCTTATTTAAAGATGGTATTTTTCGGTTCGCTTACGAATTCGCTCCGATTTTTTGTGTGCACTGTTAATTAGTGGTTGTTGTTCTTGCAAAATGGTTTTTAACGATTTATCAAAATAAACTTTTAAAAATAAAAGAATATCGCGGTTAGTCAAGCCAATTTTAGTCGACGAAAAATACAGCCCAATAAGATCTTTATCTCGCCAACGGGTTGGTACTTTATTGCGAGTTTGTGCTCGGTGCAAATCAATAACCGATAATTTAATTTGTTGTTTATTTTCAAATAAGGGTAAATCCAACAAAAAATGACACAAATAACAATCACGATGATTAACCCCCGAAGCGTGCATTTTTGCCACCATTTTCGCTAAATAAATAATTAAAGAACGCTTTAAATGATAGCTAGGTGGCTGAGTGAGCCATGGCTTGGTAAAATCTTCTAAACTAATTGTTGGATTAAGATCTTTGGTAATAATAAACGAATGGCGTGTTAGTGGATTTAAACCTTTACGGCCAAATGCTCGCCCATCCATAGTATTAACGCCAGCTTGCGCTAAACGATGAATGGCATCCCATTCTTGCTTGGCATCTAACACGGGTAGACGTAACGATATGAGGTTTTTAATAATCTCTTTAACCGTTGTACCCCGATGAATTTTAATAAAATAAGATTCACCCTCAAGCTCAAAATTTAGCGTTTTACGTTGCTTAACAGCACGATATACTTTACCCGAGATTAACTCGATTTCTGCAAAGGGATCTTTACCTGTCCATAATTGCTGAAAAGGCGATTTGAGTTTTATTTCATTCATCATCGTTACAACCTAAAATAATATCGGTGGCGCGCGTGGCTAAATCGTATAGATCAGCCGTTTTCCCGTAGTTAATCGCATTATGATGCCATGTTAATAATTGATCGTGATTAGTGATAGCATTTTTAACGGCCTGATTGAGATCCGATTGTACAAAAGGCTCAGCAAGAACCACACCAGCCTTGGCATCGTGTATGTGATAAGCATATCCCGAAACACCCGATACAATAACGGGGACACCAGCAGCTAATCCTTCGACTAAAACCATACCAGCAGCTTCTTGCCTTGCTGGATGCAATAGTAAATTAGCTGAAAATAAAATATCGGCAATGTCATCACGGCCCGCTAAAAAACGGACTTGCTGATCAATCCCCAGTTGTTTTGCTTGTTTTTGATAGGCTTCTGGTTTGTCTTGCCCTACCACTAAAAAAGTAACTTTTTGCTTTAGTTCATAGGGTAAAGTCGCAATGGCGGTTAGTGAACGATCAACGCCTTTGCGTTTAAAATCCGAGCCAATTTGCACAATCACAAAACTGTGTTCATCAATTTGATTGGTTTGTCTAAATTGCTTGCCTTTAGCGATCGACTCAGCATTATATTGGCGATCTTGAGCAATGCCAGGCGGTAACAGATAAAACCTTGATAGATCAGTATGATAATATTTAACAAAGTCAGCGATTTGCTGCTTAGTTAAAAGCATCACTTTAGTTTGGCTATGTTGATTAAACACCGCATCTTCAAAGGCTAAATAGTGTTTACAGCGTTTTGATAACTTATATAAAAAGCCTTTATGGGCCACTTTATCTGCATAACAGGTATCGCCCGCAAAATAGACATCTAAGTCAGGCATTTTATTAAACCCAACTACACAATCGACGGGGTTTACTTGCAAATGAGCTTTTACCCAATGGTAATAAGATTGATTACGATTATGGTTAGATAAGCCTTTTTTTGGAACCAAGATAATATCAAATCCAGCAGGCTTATCACCTTGCCATGCCATTACATAGATCCGGACGTGGTGGCCACGAGCTTGACAAGCCCTAGCTATTTGCAAAAAATCACGTTGTAAGCCACCAAAAGGAAAATATTTATAGATACAAAATGCTAGTTGCATGCAGGTTGCCTCAAGTTTGAAAGGGGTATTATATACTTGTTGATAAGCAAGGTGCAAAAATAGCTGATTTTAATAAAAGAAGAACAAAAATCAGTCAGAAAAGCTATTGATTTTATTGAAGTTTTTATTTTTAATAAAATCAATTACTTACTTTGGTTTAACCAACAAAAAATTCTTAACAAACCCTATTAATAACATTCAAGCTACGCCTTAGTCTAAATTAAAAAAGTATTTTAATTGTCGAATTATTTAGTTAATATTATTACGTTATTAAAGTATATGATTTTTTTATTTTAAAACTATCATCCTCAAACATAACGTTGCTTGAAGTAAAGTAACTAACTTCGTAAAATAAGCAAAATTTTATTTCTGGTCTATTATGCAACTTCATCTAGTCGTTAATACCTTTGGTTCCGATCTTCAGCGCCGATATGGGGAAAAAATCTATAAACTCACCTTGCATGGTGGGTTTAGTTGTCCAAATCGTGATGGCACTATTGGCATGGGTGGATGCACTTTTTGTAATGTGGCTTCAATTATTGATGAATCTATTCAAGTGAAATCAATTGCTGATCAATTGGTATCACAAGCTCATCAAATGAAAAAATCCAAGCGCTATCTTGCTTATTTTCAAGCTTATACTAGCACTTATGCCGAAGTTGC
This sequence comes from Gilliamella sp. WF3-4, assembly GCF_001690275.1. GTDB lineage: Bacteria > Pseudomonadota > Gammaproteobacteria > Enterobacterales > Orbaceae > Gilliamella > Gilliamella apicola_C. Next base: position 133,472 of record NZ_LZGW01000045.1, read on the forward strand.
CATACTAAAAAATATGTACGAGCAAGCGCTAAATAGTACTGATATTGTTGGGCTTTGTGTTGGTACTCGCCCAGATTGTGTACCCAGTGAAGCGCTTGATTTGCTTGCTAGTTATCAAGCTCAAGGTTTTGAAGTTTGGTTAGAGTTGGGCTTACAAACTGCTCACGATAAAACCTTACATGATATAAATCGTGGGCATACTTTTCACGATTATCATCAAACCGTACAAAAAGCGCGTAAACTTGGCATTAAAGTGTGCACTCACTTAATTATTGGGTTACCTAAAGAAACCAAACAAGATAACTTAATAACTTTAGAACAAGTGTTAAATAGTGGTGTTGACGGCTTAAAGTTACACCCTTTGCATATTGTGGATGGTAGCATTATGGCAAAATCGTGGCGGGCAGGTCGCCTTGAGGTTTTGTCTTTAGCACAATATGTCGATATTGCTGGCGATATTATTCGTCAAACACCAGCAAATATTTTATATCATCGTATTTCAGCTAATGCGAGAAAACCAACCCTGCTTGCGCCAGATTGGTGTGAAAATCATTGGCAATCGATGAACGCTGTCGATCAGAATTTACGCCAGTTTGGTGCTCAAGGTAGCGCCATTGGGGATTGCTACAGTTTTAAGCTTTAGCCGTTCTAGAAGTGGCTAACAACTATAATCTATAATAATATTAACATCATTAATAACGGCGAGTTAAAGTAGAAATGGATTTTATGGATATGGAAATATTATTGACGATATTTCTTGATCCTTGCCAAAATATTGGTTGTGTTTACCTCGATAAATAACTTACAAAACATGCAATGCTGGACAAAACTTTACATTACGTTATACTTGTTAACGAAATTAACCAGACAATCGCTGCTTTGTTGTAGTCCTTTATTAAAGGAGACGAACAAAGGGGAGGAAAGTCCGGGCTCCATAGGGCAGAGTGCCAGGTAACGCCTGGGGGGCTTTTGCGAGAGCAAAAGTTTACGACAAGTGCAACAGAGAGCAAACCGCCGATGGCTTATTAATAAGATCAGGTAAGGGTGAAAGGGTGTGGTAAGAGCACACCGCGCAATTGGTAACAGTTGTGGCATGGTAAACTCCACTCGGAGCAAGGTCAAATAGGGATTCTTTGGCGCGGCCCGCGTTGAATCCGGGTAGACTGCTTGAGCTAATACGTGAGTATTAGCCTAGAGGAATGATTGTCCACGACAGAACCCGGCTTATCGGTTAATTTCAATTTTTCTTAACTTTGCTCATTAATACTATTTTTTGGTCGAATTTTTTAATTTATTCTTCTGGGCTAACCAACGTTTTAATACTAGCCAAATCGAAAAAAGCAAGCCGATTACTAATAAGAACACTGGGATCAGCATTAATAGCGACATAATTTGCTTTTCATAAGTTTTGAAAATAGGCGATAACCCAAATAGATAGCCTAATGTCACAATTAAGGCAATCCATAATGTTGCACTAATCCAATTATAAATATGGAATTTTCGACTATGTAGCCCTGACAACCCTGCCATCATCGGTAACAATGTACGTACGAAAGCAATAAATCGTCCAATAAATAGAGCCTGTAATCCGTACTTATGGAATAATACTTCAGATTTATGATGGTATTTTTCAGGAATATGTGCCATCCAATTTTGCACTAGTTTAGTATTGCCAAGCCACAGTCCTTGCGCATAACCTAACCACGTTCCAAATGCTGCGCCAGAAATTAAAATAAGGTTGATTAAACCAAAATGGAATACATTTTGACTAATTAACACACCAGTTAGAAATAATAAGCTATCACCGGGTAAAAAAGCTGCGGGTAATACGCCATTTTCTAAAAGAATAATAACAAATAACATACCATATAGCGTCCATAGCACATTAGGATTTGAAAGTGTTGCTATATCCATGTTAACAAACGCTTGGTAAAGTGTAATTATGGTTTCCATTTATTTTAATATCCCATCCTCATATTATTTTTATTGGCTAATGGTACCACCAACGGTTAAATTATTCACTTTTAATGTAGGTTGTCCGACTCCAACAGGAATGCTCTGTCCTGCTTTACCACAAACGCCAACACCAGAATCTAATTCAAGGTCATTACCAACCATTGACACCTGTTGCATCGTTTCAATGCCAGAACCAATTAGTGTTGCACCTTTTACTGGTGTTGTTATTTTGCCTTTTTCAATCAAATAGGCTTCTGAGGTTGAAAAGACAAACTTACCAGAGGTAATATCTACCTGTCCTCCCGCAAAATTAGGGGCATATAGCCCATAATCAACACTGCTAATAATATCGTCAAAGGAAGAATTGCCAGCTAACATATAGGTATTTGTCATTCTTGGCATTGGTAAACACGCATACCCTTCACGACGCCCATTACCAGTTGAATATGTATTCATCAATTTTGCGTTGAGTTTATCGAACATATAGCCCTTTAAAATGCCATTTTCAATAAGCACTGTTTTTTGGCTAGGCGTTCCTTCATCATCAATAGAGAGTGACCCGCGTCGATTTTCGATAGTGCCATCATCAACAATAGTACACAATTCTGAGGTAACTTGTTCACCTATTTTTCCTGAAAAAACCGAGGTGTTTTTGCGGTTAAAGTCACCTTCCAAGCCATGCCCTACCGCCTCATGTAACAATACACCAGGCCAACCAGCACCTAAAACAACGGGCATTGTTCCTGCTGGCGCTGCTTTAGCTGAAAGAGCAACAAGTGCTAGGCGTACCGCTTCTCGAGTATAGCTATCAACATAACTTTCTGTCGTTTTAGGATTAGTGGTTAAAAAATATTCATAACCAAATCTTCCACCACCACCGCTACTTCCTCGTTCGCGTTTACCTGATTGTTCAACTAGCACAGAAACAGATAATCGAGCCAAAGGCCGAATGTCGGCACGTAATGTACCATCAGTCGTTGCGATTAAAATATCTTCGTAGCTCCCTGTTAAACTGCATGATACTTCGATAACTCTTGGGTCAATTGAGCGTGCCAATTTGTCAACTTTTTGCAACAATGCAATTTTCTGCTCTTGAGAAAACGAATTGATTGGGTTGATTGAAGGGTATATTGGCACTGTTTGCGTAGACTTAAACGGAGTTACTACTATAGGTGTTTGTAATTTAGTTATTGAATTTGCTGCTAATACACTTTGTTCTAAACGTGCTAACGAAAGTTGATCTGTATATGCAAACCCCGTTTTTTCACCGGCAATAGCCCTAACGCCAACACCTTGATCACGGTGAAATGAGGCATTTTTTATAATACCATCTTCAAGTAACCAACTTTCATAGTAACCCGATAAGAAATACAAATCACCAAAATCAATTTGCCTTGCGCTAAGCATATCAAGCAGATGTAAAAGATCTTGTTGGTTTAGATTATTTGGATTGAGTAATCGTTCACTCACTTGATTTAGTATCATAAATTCCTTAATTTTTAAATGTGGATGCGAGCTTGTTTATAATTGATTATAGATATCCAATTATAATGGCTTTTTAGCTTTCATCACTTTTATTCTTAACGTATCGTTTTCTGAAACTCTTTTTTACAAAATAGTTTTGATTACATTAATACAACATCGTATTGTTCTTGAATATAAAGCGGTTCAACTTTCACTTCGACGCGTTTACCCACAAAGATTTCAACTTCAGCTAAAGCGTGCGATTCATCATTAGTTAACGCATTAGCTACGGCAGCTGAAGCATAAACTAAAAAATACTCCGAGTGGTGCGCTTTATACACACGAACGATTTCACGCAAAATTTCGTTACAAATAGTTTCTACTGATTTGACCATGCCTCGTCCTTTGCAAGCAGGGCACTGTTCGCACAAAATATGCCCGATACTTTCGCGTGTTCGCTTGCGTGTCATTTCGACTAAACCTAAACTCGAAAATAAATTAACGGTAGTTCTTGCTCGATCTTTAGATAAAGAATCATGGAGTGATTGTAACACCCGTTCACGATGCAGGTCTTCTTGCATATCAATAAAATCAATAATAATAATGCCACCTAAATTACGTAAACGCAATTGGCGAGCAATCGCAATTGTTGCCTCAATATTGGTATTAAAAATCGTTTCTTCTAAATTTCGATGACCTACAAATGCGCCAGTATTGATATCAATGGTTGTCATAGCTTCAGTTTGATCAATAATCAAATACCCGCCAGATTTCAATTTGACTTTACGATCTAATGCTCTTTGGATCTCGTTTTCGGTATCATAAAGATCGAAAATGGGAATATTACCACGATAATGCGATAATTTACTGGTCACTTCGGGCATAAATTCTTGTGTGAATTCAATTAATAAATCATATGTTAACTTTGAATCCACCAAAATCCGTTCAATTGGCGCGCCAACAAAATCACGCAACACACGTTGTGATAATGCTAATTCACCATATATTAGATTTTTACTTACTGGGCGCGCCATACGCTGTTGAATTTTAGCCCAAAGTCGTTTTAGAAAATTGGCATCTTGTTCTAATTCATAGGCATTTGCGCCTTCTGCTGCGGTTCTAACAATAAATCCGCCTTCGTTAGTGACATATTGCTCGACAATACTTTTTAGCCTTTCGCGCTCTTGTTCGCTTTCTATGCGTTGTGAAGTGGCCACATGTGCAGAATTTGGCCCAGGCATTAATACTAAATAACGCGATGGTAAAGTTATATCGGTTGTCAGCCTAGCGCCTTTAGTGCCTAGAGGATCTTTAACTACTTGTACCATTAAATCTTGCCCTTGGCGGACAAGTTCAGAGATATCTTTTACTTGAAATTGTTCTTGTTCAGTATCAGATACACACTCAGTATGAGGCATAATATCTGATGCATGTAAAAAAGCCGCTTTTTCAAGCCCAATGTCCACAAAAGCCGCCTGCATTCCAGGTAATATACGGATTACTTTACCTTTATAGATGTTGCCAACAATACCTCGTCTAGATTCACGATCAACATGAATTTCTTGTAGTACGCCATCTTCAATATAAGCGACGCGAGTTTCAGACGGTGTTATATTCATTAATAATTCAACAGACATAAGATTCCTTTTTAATTGATAGCAAAGTTTCGTCTTATTAGCCGCAAAAATAGATAGATGACAATCCATAATAAGCCATCAATACAACTTGATAGCAAAATTAATGGTGATATCGTTATAGTATGATAGATACTGACTTGGAGTAAAAATACCAGTAAATTATAACATACTGATACCCCAAAAATAATAAACGATTGTTGCCACAAAGCTAAATTGCGTATCAATTGGAATTTAAAAACAAGTAAATAAGCAATACATGAATAAATAAAAGCATGGCTTCCCAAAATCGAGCCTGTGCATAGATCTATCAATGCTCCAAATACAAAAGCGGTTCCAATCCCAACTCGATGTGGAAGTGCAATTAACCAATAAGCAAAAATAAGGAGCAGTAAATGTGGTTTAAATATATTATATTCTGGTGACCACGGTATAATTTGCAAACATAAGCCAATAAATAACGTTATCCAAATAATCAATATTCGATTACGTTCCCTCATGTTTCACTCCTTGATTTTCCCCTAATAACAATAAATAACGTAAGCGTTTTAAATCAGCTGTTGGTGTTGCTGAAATAATAGGCGTTGAATCTGTAAGATCTAGTTTTACTGAGCTGACTATCGCAACAGGATAACCTTCAGGGAATCGTCCATCCAGCCCAGAAGTAACTAAAACATCACCTACTTTTATGTCCACGTTATTAGGCATAAATTCTAATATTAAATCATTACTACATCCGTTACCCACAGCGATCATACCAATATCATTTCTTTGCACCTGAACAGGTATTGCATGTTGATAATCGCACACTAAAATTGCACGGCTGGTTGATTGAGCCGTTTCATAAATTTGTCCAATAATGCCTTTTTCATCTACAACAGGCTGCCCAACATAAACACCATCTTGTTTGCCTTTATTGACAACAAATTGATAAACATAAGGATTGGTATCTGTAAGTAATACTTGCGCAGCCATCTTATGTTCATCATGCCTTAAAGGAGAGCCTAGCAATTCACGAAGTCTTGCATTTTCATGTTTTAAATGGTCAAGTAATAATAGATCATTTTTTTGTTGTAATAAGGTTTCATGCAATTTTGCATTTTCATCTATTAAGGCTTCTCGCGTTTTAGACATTTCATAAAGCGAATCAAACGACGACTTTGGTGCATCTGAAACATAATATAAGGGCGAAATAATGGTATCTAAATAGTAGCGAATCTCTTTAAATGGGCGATAATTGATATCTAATACAATTAGGATCAATGCAAGCGCCAGAGAAGTAAATAATTGTACACTGAGAGGCGAACGTTTAGAAAAAAGTAATTTCATTGTTCAGTACTTACCTGTTTTATACTTGAGATCTACTTATGTTAAGAAATGGTTCCGCCGACAATGTCGGCGGTAGAAAATATGAGTTGTTTACTGACTAATTATTTCATTAACATGAAGATAATTAACTATTACTCTTCACTAAAGAGATCTCCACCATGCATGTCTACCATATCTAATGCTCTGCCGCCCCCTCTAGCAACACATGTTAGTGGATCTTCTGCTACAACAACATGAATACCAGTTTCTGCTGATAATAATTTATCGATGTTACGCAATAAAGCACCTCCACCGGTTAAAACCATGCCATGTTCTGAAATGTCAGAAGCAAGCTCAGGAGGACACTGCTCTAATGCAACTTTAACGGCACTTACAATACCACTTAATGGTTCTTGTAATGCCTCTAAAATTTCATTAGAGTTTAAAGTAAAGCTACGTGGTACACCTTCAGCAAGGTTACGTCCACGTACTTCAATTTCAAGTACTTCATCACCAGGGTAGGCACTACCTATAAAATGTTTGATTTTTTCGGCAGTAGCTTCACCAATTAATGCACCATAATTACGGCGAACATAGTTAATAATCGCCTCATCAAATCGGTCGCCACCGATGCGCGCCGATGCCGAATAAACCACACCATTTAATGAAATGACTGCTACTTCAGTAGTTCCACCACCAATATCAACGACCATTGAACCTGTTGGTGCAGAGACTGGTAAATCTGCACCAATAGCCGCAGCCATTGGCTCTTCAATTAAATATACTTCACGGGCCCCCGCACCTAGTGCTGACTCACGAATTGCACGGCGCTCAACTTGTGTCGCGCCGACAGGAACACAAACAAGGACTCGTGGGCTTGGTCTTAAAAAACTATGGCTATGTACTTGGCGAATAAAATACTGCAACATTTTTTCAGTGACTGAAAAATCGGCAATAACACCATCTTTCATTGGTCTTATAGCTGCAATATTACCAGGCGTTCGCCCTAACATCTGTTTCGCAGCTTGTCCAACAGCGGCAACGCTTTTCGGTGTGCCTGTGCGATGATCTTGGCGTATCGCTACCACTGAAGGTTCGTTTAATACAATGCCTTGCCCTTTTACATAAATAAGTGTGTTTGCTGTACCTAAATCGATGGATAAATCATTTGAAAACAAGCCGCGAACTTTTTTGAACATAATAAAAACTCTTCCTAGAATGAATCTTGTTTAAGTATATTTTCGTGTTTAAAAGCAAACCATGGAATCAAAAAATATCTATTTTCAGCTTTATCCAAGCTAAATAGAGTGCCATTTAATTCTTCTAAACCACGGCTAACCCCAATAATAACTAACGTTGGCTATTGTATCGCAATTATAAAATAATACCTAGAAAATAGTATAACATGTGTTTGTAAAGGAGATATATAATGACAAATTCTGTTTTACAGTGTATTCTTCCGCGTTAATGTTGAGTTACAACCTTGTTATTGGCGAAAGACTCTTTTTGTCAATGGCGAGGATGCAGTAAAAATAATTGTTACTTATATCAAATAAACACGGTGTAATTCATGGATATACGCAAAATTAAAAAATTAATTGAATTAGTTGAAGAGTCAGGTATTTCTGAACTTGAAATTTCTGAAGGTGAAGAGTCGGTTCGAATTAGTCGTTCTGCTCCTACCACAAACTATTCGGCGCCAGTACAAAATATTCAAATTCCTCAACCAGCTCCTGTCGTTGTGGCTCCAACAGTTCAAGCCGAAGTTGTAACAGATGCTGTTGCAACTGATGGTACAACAATTAAATCCCCTATGGTTGGAACTTTTTATCGTACACCAAGTCCAGAATCAAAAGCTTTTGTTGAAGTTGGTCAAACAGTAAATGTTGGTGATGTGCTTTGCATCGTCGAAGCGATGAAAATGATGAACCAGATTGAATCAGAAAAAGCTGGTACAATAAAAGCCATCTTGGTTGAAAATGGTCAACCAGTTGAATTTGATCAGCCACTATTCATTATTGAATAATCTGAATTTATTATTGACTATACGATTAAGAGATTGAATATGCTTGATAAAATTCTTATTGCGAACCGTGGAGAAATAGCTCTACGTATATTACGAGCATGTAAAGAACTTGGAATTAAAACTGTCGCTGTTCATTCGACGGCAGATAAAGATTTAAAACATGTATTACTAGCAGATGAAACAGTCTGTATTGGTTCAGCTGCTTCAGCAAAAAGCTATCTTAATGTTCCCGCATTAATTTCAGCTGCAGAAGTCACTTGCGCAGCAGCTATCCATCCTGGATATGGTTTTTTATCTGAGAATGCAGATTTTGCTGAACAAGTTGAACGTTCAGGCTTTATTTTTATTGGTCCAAAACCTGATACTATTCGACTAATGGGGGATAAAGTCTCTGCAATTCATGCGATGAAAAAAGCTGGTGTACCTTGTGTTCCTGGTTCAGATGGTCCGTTAGGTGGCGATATTGAAACCAATAAACAAATCGCTAAACAAATCGGCTATCCTGTTATTATTAAAGCCTCTGGTGGAGGCGGTGGTCGTGGTATGCGTATTGTTCGTGAAGAGAAGGATCTTGAACAATCAATTAATATGACCAAGCTAGAAGCCAAAACAACGTTTAATAATGATATGGTTTACATGGAAAAATTTTTAGAAAATCCACGCCATATCGAAATCCAAGTTCTTTCTGATGGCCAAGGCCATGCCGTTTATTTAGGTGAGCGTGATTGCTCAATGCAAAGACGCCATCAAAAGGTTGTGGAAGAAGCCCCTGCGCTTGGTATTACCCCTAAAATGCGTCAATTTATTGGTGAGCGTTGCGTTAATGCATGTATTGAGATCGGTTACCGTGGTGCTGGTACATTTGAATTCTTGTTTGAGAATGGCGAATTTTATTTCATTGAAATGAACACCCGTATTCAAGTAGAACATCCTGTTACTGAAATGGTAACCGGCGTTGACTTAATCAGAGAGCAAATTTCAATCGCCGCAGGCAATCCTCTATCAATTAAACAAAGTGATATTGAAATTAAAGGCCACGCAATTGAATGCCGAATTAATGCCGAGGATCCAAAAACGTTTATGCCTTCACCAGGGAAAATAACCCGTTTTCATGCTCCTGGCGGTTTTGGTATTCGTTGGGAATCGCATATTTATGCTGGTTATACTGTTCCTCCTTATTATGATTCAATGATTGGTAAATTAATTGCTTATGGTGAAACCCGTGAAGTTGCTATTGCCCGTATGAAAAATGCATTAGCTGAACTGGTTATTGATGGCATTAAAACCAATATTGATCTTCATATTGATATTATGAATGATAAAGGTTTCCAAAAAGGCGGCACAAACATTCATTATTTAGAAAAGAAATTAGGCATTTATGAGTAACAAAATAATCCCTATTTATTAGGGATTATTTCTATATAAAAGAATCAATAAGGTATGGGTAAAAATAAATGAAAAATTGGAAAAGAAGTGCTGAAGAAATTTTAACATTAGGTCCTGTTATTCCCGTTATTGTTATTGAGCGTTTAGAAGATGCGGTACCACTAGCTAAAGCGCTAATTGCTGGCGGAGTAAAAGTACTTGAAGTTACATTAAGAACTGCTTGTGCAATTGATGCAATAAAGAAAATTATTCAAGAAGTGCCTGAAGCGGTGGTTGGTGCAGGAACAGTAACAAGTGTTGCGCAACTAAAACAGGTTACCGAAGCTGGCGTTCAATTTGTGATAACACCAGGTATTACTGATGCTATTTTAAAAGCGGCGGTTGAAGGTTCAGTACCTGTTATTCCTGGTATTGCAACTATTTCTGAGTTGTTAACTGCACAAGAATATGGTCTCACTGCATTAAAATTTTTCCCTGCTGAAGTCAATGGTGGTGTTGCTGCATTAAAAGCTTTTGCTGGTCCCTGCGGATATATGAAATTTTGCCCAACAGGAGGAGTAAATCCGAAAAACTACCGTGATTATCTTGCTCTTGATAATGTGCTTTGCGTGGGCGGTACTTGGTTTATTCCAACTGATGCAATTGCAAAAGGTGATTTTGCTAAAATTACCGAGATGGCTAAACAAGCCGTTGCTGATGCACAATGTTGCTGATGCACAATAATGATTGATTCCGCCGATAAAATATCGGCGACTACTCAAAACCTAACCTTCTAACTCTTATTAGCTTCTTAGTCCACGACCACTTTCAATAAGCTTCCATGCAATTACATAAAGCACAGTAACAAACAAAATTAGCATCGAGAAGGTAATTGATAACGATACGTCTGTCACTCCTAAAAATCCATAACGAAAACCGTTAATCATATAAACTATTGGGTTAACTTTGGATATCCATTGCCAAAAGGTTGGCAACATAGTAATCGAATAAAAAACGCCACCAAGGTATGTTAATGGTGTTAATACGAATGTAGGAATAATGCTTATATCGTCAAAAGTTTTGGCAAACACTGCATTTAATAAACCGGCTAATGAAAACAAAATTGAAGTTAATAGTAATGTGCAAACAACAAATAACCAAGAATGCACCTCATAACGAACAAAAAATAGTGACACTATAGTAACTAAAATACCAGTTAAAATACCTCGCATCACACCCCCTCCCACATATCCCAAAATAAGAATATGTGTTGGCACAGGTGCTACCAATAATTCTTCAATGTTACGTTGAAATTTAGCACTAAAAAACGATGAGCAAACATTAGTATAAGAATTGGTAATTACTGACATCATTATCAATCCAGGTACAATAAATGCCATATAGCTAAAGCCCCCCATATCACCAACGCGAGAGCCAATTAAATTTCCAAAAATAATAAAATAAAGTGACATCGTAATAACTGGGGGGATGAGTGTTTGGATCCAAATTCTCAAAAAACGCGTCACTTCTTTACGCCAAATACTTTTTAAGGCAATCCAATATAAATTATTCATCAATGCTACCTTTTTGTTTTGTATCATTATGTAACAGATCAACAAATAGCTCTTCTAAACGATTCGCTTTATTTCGTACGCTGATCACTTTAATATTTTGCTGATTGAGTTGCTCAAACAATTGGTTTAATCCAAGTTGTTTATCGACTTTCACTTCTAACATGCCCATCTCAATATCAGAATAATTATAGCCATGTAATTCAATCGGTTTAGAGGTTGGCACGTAATCAATAATAATTGTTTCAGATTGGCTTTTTGCCAGTAGATCGCGCATTGACGAGTTTGCTATCAATTGGCCTCGTTGAATAATACCAATATTACGGCATAGCATTTCAGCTTCTTCTAAATAATGAGTAGTTAAAATAATTGTGATACCTTGACGATTGATAACGCGCAAAAAATCCCACATAGAGCGACGTAGTTCAATATCAACGCCTGCGGTTGGTTCATCAAGAATCAACAATTTGGGTTCATGCACAAGCGCTCTTGCTATCATTAATCGTCTTTTCATACCGCCTGATAACATATTGGCTCGGCTATGGCGTTTATCCCATAAATCTAAAATTCGTAAATATTTTTCAGCGTGCTCTAATGCAAGTTTTCGGGGTAATCCATAATAACCACCTTGATTAGTGACTATTTGTAGAACTTCTTCAAATGGATTAAAGTTAAACTCTTGTGGCACAAGCCCTAATTGCCTTTTGGCGTTTACTATGTCGTTATCTAAGTCGTAACCAAAAATTTTCACTTTTCCCGATGTTTTAGTTACTAATGAACTGATAATACCGATAGTTGTCGATTTACCAGCACCATTTGGTCCTAATAAGGCATAAAAATCACCCGCCTGTACAGTTAAATCGATACCTTTTAATGCTTCTATACCATTTTTGTAAACTTTTTTCAGCGAGATTAACTCAAGTGCAGGAGTTGATGGCATAAATATGTCCTAAATGAATCAATTACTATTTAAGTGATATAATATCATGTTAAATGAATCGACAATATAATCAATTTATTGTAAAGAACGGTTTAATTTTATTTATACCAAAGAAATAAATTATCATTTCGATATTATGGTGCATATTATTGAATGTGGTCACTAACACAGTGAATTCAATTGTGTCTGTATATCTAATTATTGCTTAAGGAATAAGTGTTATGTTTAAAATTGGCTTAATTTCAGTATCTGACAGAGCTTCAAGAGGTGTTTACCAAGATGAAGGTATTCCATCATTAATATCATGGTTGCAAACAACACTAAAAACGCCTTTTATTACCGAAAATTATATTATTCCTGATGAGCAAACTATCATCGAACAAACATTATGCGAGCTGGTTGATAATTTACATTGCCATTTAATTTTAACTACGGGTGGAACTGGCCCTGCCATGAGAGATGTAACGCCTGATGCAACATTAGCGATCGCCGATCGGGTGATGCCTGGTTATGGTGAGCAAATGCGGCAAATCAGTTTACATTTTGTGCCAACTGCGATTTTATCTAGGCAAGTTGGTGTTATTCGTAAAAAATGCTTAATTATAAACCTACCAGGCAGACCAAAATCAATCAAAGAAACGCTTGAGGGGGTTAAAGATAATCAAGGCAATGTCATTATTAACGGTATATTTGCTAGTATCCCCTATTGTATACAACTATTAGACGGGCCTTATATCGAAACCCATGATCATATAGTCAAGTCTTTTCGCCCTAAAGATGCAATTCAGTCAAATCTTTAATTTTATGCAAATTTAACGCATAATTATGTATATGATAATTATGCGTTAGATGTATAATTTATCAATATAAATAACGGTTATTAATACTATCTAAAAAATCGTGGAGTAAGCTAGCGTGAATAGTACGCAGTTTTATTCTCGGTATTATAACTGCATGTATTAGTAGAAAAAGTAACAAGTAAAGAAACAAGGAACATTATGAAATCAACCGATCTCACTAAGACATTTAAAGAGATGCTTCGCCAAGAGAAGTTTAGTTCGCAAGTAGAAATCGTCCAAGCGTTGCAAGAACAAGGTTTTGATAATATCAATCAATCCAAAGTCTCACGCATGCTTACCAAATTTGGCGCAGTGAGAACCCGTAATGCAAAATCCGAAATGGTCTATTGTTTGCCTGCAGAAATAAGTGTACCAACAACTAGTAGTCCATTAAAAAATTTAGTCCTCGATATTGATTTCAATAGTTCAATGGTGGTCATAAAAACCAGTCCAGGCGCTGCTCAACTAATTGCTCGTTTGTTAGATTCTATCGGTAAGTCAGAGGGGATTTTGGGCTCAATTGCTGGCGATGATACAATTTTTAGTACACCAACCAAAGAATATACTGTAAAAAAATTGTACCAAACCATTATTGAACTATTTGAGCGAGAATTATAGCGCTTTTAATTTCGTTATATTCAGGTCGAATAAATTTTAAAGTTTAACCTATTGACACAATTAATAAAATCGTTAATGCTATACAACGCTGATTTCGTAACAGAAGTTGCAAAAACGAAGAGGCGCATTACTCAGGTAAATCATTTTAGGAACTGGAGCCACTAATAAATGATTGAGGGGATGTAATGCCGAGGTTTGATTGCCAATCCAGAAGCAATCAAATCGACTGCAAGGGCTGAATCCCTTGGGTTGTCACCTTAACAGGTGGAGCGCTTCACGGTTTGTGCTTTTTAATTGTAAATAGGACATTCCCGCTCTAACTCTGTTAAAAATAAAAATTTTTAATATGAGGAATTCATGGAAACATCATTTGTAATTGCTAAATTTGGCGGTACTAGTGTTGCCGATTATTCAGCAATGGTAAATAGTGCCAATATTGTAATCGCTAATCCCAACGTAAAAGTTGTTGTATTATCGGCTTCTGCTGGCGTGACAAATTTACTAGTTGCATTAGCTGAAGGACGTGACGCTGAGGTGCGCACTCAACATATTGCTAAAATTCAATCAATCCAATACGGCATCTTAGAACAATTGCCAGAAAACCCTAAACTACGAAGCGAAATCGACCAAATCATTGCTAACATAGCTTCTTTGTCTGAGGCAGCTAGTTTAGCAACTTCACCGGCATTAACAGATGAGCTTGTAAGTCATGGCGAAATTATGTCATCAAAACTGTTTGTCGAAATATTAAAAGAAAAGCAAACAAATGCTATGTGGTTTGATGTACGTAAAGTGATGCGCACCGATGAAAAATTTGGTAAAGCCACGCCTAAAATTGAGGATATTAAACAGCTTTGTTGTGCTCATTTAAAATCACTAAATAATAGCAGTGTTATTGTGACACAAGGTTTTATTGGTAGTGAAAGTTCTGGTAAAACCACTACGTTAGGTCGTGGTGGAAGCGATTATACAGCAGCTTTATTAGGTGAAGCATTAAATGCAAGTCAAATTGATATTTGGACAGATGTTGCAGGGATTTATACCAACGATCCTCGTATTACCCCTGCTGCTAAGCGCATTGATGAGATATCGTTTGCTGAAGCTACAGAAATGGCAACATTTGGCGCAAAAGTGCTACACCCAGCAACACTGGTTCCAGCCGTACGTAGTAATATTCCTGTTTTTGTCGGTTCCAGTAAAGCTCCGCAAGAAGGGGGAACTATTGTTTACAACACTAATAGCATTACATCTAAATTGCCTGTATTTAGAGCGTTGGCGTTACGTCGCAAACAAACTTTGCTGACGCTAACTAGCCTAAATATGCTTCATGCACAAGGCTTTCTAGCAAATGTGTTTACAATATTAGCTAAACATAATATTTCGGTTGATTTAGTGACAACATCTGAAGTAAGTATCGCATTAACTATTGATACCACAGGTACTAATACCAACGGTAGCAGTTTGTTAACGAAAGAACTATTTGATGAACTGTCAACTGTTTGCCATGTAACAGTTGAAGAAGACTTGGCTTTAATTGCTATTATTGGAAATAATTTAACTTCAACACAAGGTATAGCCAAAGAAGTTTTTGGTGTACTAGATGATTTCATTATTAGACTTTGCTGTTATGGAGCAAGCACCCACAATCTTTGCCTTTTGGCAAAAAGCAATGATGCAGAAGCAATTATTAAAATTCTGCATAAAACAATTTTTGAACAGTAATATTAAAAGGGAGATTTAATCTCCTTTTTACTTATTCATAATTATTTTCTTGTTTCAATAAATAATTTATGTTAAAAATAAGGCCAAAATACCATCAATTTTAATTATAACGAATTATATAAAGATAAATTATTAATGAATTAATAATATTTTATCTACTGCACTCATATATAGGTAATTTTTTAGGTTAATCATCTATTGTTAAATTGCTTAACATTAGTTATTAATCTATTTTGAATATTGTTTTTTACTTTTAATTAATTGATTAAAGCTATTACATTAAATATCAACACCTGTTAGATTTTTTATTTAATCTGAGTAAACTAAAACTAAGTTCAATAACAAAAGGAAATTATCATGGGTATTATAAGTTGGATAATTCTAGGATTAATTGCCGGCTGGATTGCGAAGTTTTTTATGCCCTTAGGAAGTGTAGGGGTGATAAAAACGATTTTATTAGGCATTGCGGGTGCCTTAGTAGGTGGATATATTAGCACCTTCTTTGGTTGGGGTAGTGTGACAGGATTTAACTTCCCTAGTTTGTTAATTTCAGTGCTTGGGGCGATTGTGGTTATTTTTATTTATCGCCATTTAAAACAATAGTTGTTTTTATGCTAAATTGGCGGGAAACCGCCAATTTAGATAACCATATAATTTAAACTATCAGACACTTTCTCCCTCTTATTCTAATACCGAATAACTTGAAAAGAAATTTAACGTTTCTAAATAGAAACAACAGCCGTTCTTAATTCCACTTTTATAGATTAACTATTTTATCCTTTGTTTGAAATAATAACTAAATAATGCGCGTAAGGATTATTTTTTATCACCTAATTTAGGCTATCATTAACCAGTCTTCATTTTAATTGTCATTTTTATTAAATAAAATCTTTTAACGTATATTTGAGTTAAATGGATGATGAATAACTTAAATATGCATGTTTACTTACACGATTCAAATAAGTCTTCTAATCACATAAAAAAACGATTTACCATAATATTTTTCAGGTTATGGAAATAGATTCATTGATCCTTTAGTGTATTTTTCAATAAATGAACATGCTCAGTGTAACTAATTAATGATTTATTTAAGGGTAAAAATTGCTTACTATTTTAAATTTGTCTATTTTTCCTTACAAAGTTCATAATAAGTAATTTCGCCATATCTCGATTTTTGTTATATTATTTAACAAAATCCATTAAATTTAACTTGTAGATTATAATGTTAAAAATATTCAACACATTAACTAGAAAAAAAGAAACCTTTCAACCAATTACTCCAAATAAAGTCGGGCTCTATGTCTGTGGCGTCACTATTTATGATCTTTGTCATATTGGTCATGGACGCACGTTTGTGGCATTCGATGTTATCACGCGATATTTACGTTTTTTAGGTTATGATTTAACTTATGTGCGCAATATTACTGATGTTGATGACAAGATTATTAAACGTGCGCTCGAAAACGGCGAAACCTGTGATCAACTTACTAATCGAATGCTACAAGAAATGTATGCAGATTTTGATGCACTTAATATAAAACGCCCTGATTTTGAACCTCGTGCGACGCATCATATGCCACAAATCATTCAATTAGTTGAAGAATTAATTTTAAAAAATCATGCTTATATTGCCGATAACGGCGATGTTATGTTTTCGGTAGATAGTGATCCAAATTATGGTATTTTATCTCGCCAAAATTTAGAACAGCTTCAAGCAGGAGCCCGAGTTGATGTGGTGGATGTTAAACGTAATCCAATGGATTTTGTATTATGGAAGATGTCAAAGCCTAACGAACCAAGTTGGGACTCACCATGGGGAAAAGGTCGTCCTGGTTGGCATATTGAATGTTCTGCGATGAACAGTTACCAATTAGGCAATCATTTTGATATTCATGGTGGTGGTTCTGATTTAATGTTCCCACATCATGAAAATGAAATTGCCCAATCAACTTGCGCACACGATGGGCAATACGTCAATTATTGGATGCATTCAGGCATGGTCATGATAGACCAAGAAAAAATGTCAAAATCACTCAATAACTTTTTCACTATTCGTGATGTATTAGCGCATTATGATGCCGAAACAGTACGTTATTTTTTACTATCTGGTCATTATCGAAGCCAATTAAACTATAGTGAAGAAAATCTAAAACAAGCAAGAGTAGCGCTAGAGCGGCTATATACTGCATTACGAGACACCGATCCTGCTCATTCGCGCACAACACCTGATAGTAACTATTACCGCCAATTTTGTGACGCAATGAATGATGATTTTAATACACCTGAAGCCTATTCAACTCTTTTTGACCTTGCCCGCGAAATCAATAAAGCTAAAGCAGATAATAATATGCCACTCGCTAATGAATTAGCTGCTGAATTACGTTATTTATCATCAGTGCTGGGGCTATTGGAACAAGATCCTGTAAAGTTTTTACAAGGTGACAATCAAGAGGATGCTGATAGTGCATTAATTGAAGCATTAATTAAACAACGCAACGAAGCAAGAGCGAGCAAGAATTGGGTGCAAGCAGATGAAGCCCGAGACAAATTAAATGCGATGAACATTGTTCTTGAAGATGGTGCAAATGGTACTACTTGGCGCAAAAAAAATTAATCGGCTAATTTTTGGTTATTACAATCAGCCGTTCTTAAAAAACACCCACATATTAGTGGGTGTTTTTTATCAGTTATCACAACTTTTTATCTATCGACGTTAAAATGCCGCGTAAAATATTTAACTCTTGTTGTTCAATACGAGCTCGAGTAAATAATCGACGTAAACGTCCCATAATTTGCCCTGGATGATTGGCATTGATAAAACCTGTCTGTAATAAAGTTTGTTCTAAATGCTGGTAAAAACGCTCTATATCAGCATCTACCGGAAACTCTGAGTTTATATTGCCGTTGCTTTTTAATTCAGAACGCTGCTCGTCAAGATTTAGCATTGACATGCGAATTTCGTAGCACAAAACTTGTACTGACATTGCCAAATTTAGAGAACTATAATCAGGATTAGCAGGAATTTCGACATGGTAATGGCACTTTTGCAATTCTTCATTGGTTAAACCAACTCGCTCACGCCCAAACACTAAAGCAACTTTAGAACGAGTATTGGTCGTTTCTTGAATAATTTTATCACTACACTCTTTCGGTGTTAAATGAGGCCATTGTAAACTACGAGAACGTGCACTAGTGCCAATTACTAAAGTACAATCGGCAATTGCTTGCTCAAGCGATGCAAAGAGTTGTGCATTTTTAATAATATCACTAGCTCCTGCCGCTAACGAAATCGATTGAGAATCAGGTTTGATGATTGGGTTGACTAAACAAAGGTTAGTTAATCCCATTGTTTTCATTGCTCTTGCCGCAGAACCCATGTTGCCTGTATGCGATGTTTCGACTAAAACAATTTTTACATTATCTAAATAATTCACATCATCCTCATTAAAATATTAATCAATCATAACTAAAAAATGCATAAAATAAGTATATACTAAAATGGCATTAAGGTGCAGAATATAGGTGATTACTGATACGATTAGATATTAATAAAATTGTTTTCCATTATAAAAATAATAAAAAAACAAACATGTGATTAACTGCTATTAATAGTAAATTAGCATAAAATGTAAAATTGAATTTTTTAGACAACAATCACAAAATAGGATTAATAATAAAGATTATATTGACGAGCCAAATATAATTTGGCACTGTATAATCATGAAAATGGCTCAAATCAATAACGGCATTAACCATCGTCTGAAAAAACAAGGAGATTAATTATGGCGTTAAATATTACCAGTAAACAAATGGATATTACTCCTGCTATGCGTAGCTATTTAGAAGAAAAATATACTAAATTGGACAAATGGCGAGCACAATTAATAAATCCTCATTTTATTTTATGCAAAGAGCCAGACGGCTTTGTCGTTGATGCAACCATTATCACAAAAGGCACACCATTAGTGGCGTCAGCTAAACATATTGATATGTATGCAGCGATTAATGACCTTATTGAAAAGCTTGAAAAACAGCTTAATAAACTGCAACATAAAGGTGAAGCACGCCGAGCGACAAGCAGTATAAAAGATACTGTATTAGAAGAAATTTGATTTATTTTTTCGATGCAATAAAAAGGCACTTCGATAGTGCCTTTATTTTTTTGCTTGTTATAATACAACCTATCTTTTTTTAATATCATTATAAAAATGACTACAAATCCTTTGTTACCTTTACGCGATAAAATTAATGAACTTGATAAGATGTTGTTAGAGCTTATTGCTAAACGGCGTAATCTTTCAACACAAGTTATTCACACAAAAATTGGAGCAAATATTCCTGTTCGCGATATGGAGCGTGAGCGTTCACTTATTATTTCATTAATTAATCAAGGGAAAAACTATCATCTTGATGATGTGTTTATTAAACGTTTATATCAATTAATTATTGAAGACTCAGTCCTATTACAACAAAAAATTTTACAAGAAAAACTGAATGACGATATTATCGCCACAGCCAAAGTTGCTTTTTTAGGACCTAAGGGTTCTTATTCACATTCAGCAACACGCCGTTATGCAAGTGCTCACTTAGATCAGATGATCGAATCTAGTTGTACTTCATTCAAAGATGTATTTGAGCAGGTTGAAAGGGGCGAAGTCGACTATGGAATTTTGCCGATAGAAAACTCTAGCTCTGGTTCAATTAACGAAGTTTATGACTTATTACAAAAAACCAACTTGCATATTATTGGCGAGCTTTCATTACCTATTGATCATTGTGTGCTTGCCATGCCGAATTCGCAATTAGCGCAAATCGACACTATTTATAGCCACCCACAACCTTTCCAGCAATGTAGTAATTTCTTAGAAAGTCACCCTCATTGGAAGATTGTATATTGTGATAGCACTTCATCAGCAATGGAAACCGTTGCTAAATTGAATAAGCCGAATGTTGCTGCAATGGGGAATAAGGATGGTGGCGAATTATATGGATTACAAGTTCTTGAACATAACTTTGCTAATCAAAAAGAGAACATAACGCGTTTTATCGTGCTTGCAAGGCAACCAATTGCGGTTTCAGATCAAATTCCTGCTAAAACCACTATTTTAATGAAAACAGGCCAACAAGCTGGTGCTTTAGTTGATGCGTTATTAGTATTACGCAATCATAATATCATCATGACTAAGCTTGAATCACGTCCAATTCATGGTACACCATGGGAAGAAATGTTTTATATTGATTTACATGGCAACATTCATTCTTATGAAATACAAACAGCGCTTAAAGAGTTAGCGTCAATGACGTTATATACCAAAGTGCTTGGGTGCTATCCAAGTGATTCTATTGTTTCTATAATGTAACCATTATGACAATGCAACATTTTTCACAAGCGGTACTTAACTGGTATGAGAAGTATGGTAGAAAATCATTACCATGGCAACTCGAAAAAAGCGCCTATCATGTTTGGTTATCAGAAGTGATGTTGCAACAAACACAAGTTGCAACGGTGATTCCTTACTTTAACCGATTTATTGAGCAATTTCCTAAGATAACAGACCTAGCACAAGCACCACTTGATGATGTATTACATCTTTGGACTGGACTGGGTTACTATGCAAGAGCGCGCAATTTACATAAGGCAGCACAAACAATTGCGGAAAAATTTAATGGCTCATTTCCAACACAATTTGATGATGTGGTGGCGCTGCCTGGTGTGGGGCGTTCAACTGCTGGCGCTATTTTATCTCTTTCGCAAAATCAGCATTATCCCATTTTAGATGGCAATGTAAAACGTGTGCTCACTCGATATTTTGCTGTTGAAGGCTGGCCAGGTATTAAAAAGATTGAAAATAAGCTCTGGGAATTAAGCAAGCGAGTGACACCTAAGCAAGATGTTGCAAAGTTTAATCAAGCCATGATGGATATAGGTGCAACGGTTTGTACTCGCAGTAAACCTAAGTGCACTTTATGCCCTTTGCATGGTAACTGCTTAGCTTATAAGACAGAAAGTTGGCAACAATACCCAACCAAAAAAACTAAAAGTACCATTCCTGCAAAGACAGCCTATTTTTTAATGCTGGAATATAATAATACGATTTGGCTTGAAAAAAGACCTCCGTCTGGCATATGGGGAGGATTATACTGTTTGCCTCAGTTTGCAAGCCAACAAGCATTAACTGACTGGTTAAAAAAACAAGGTATTGAAACCACAAAACCCAAGCAACTTATTGCATTTCGCCATACATTTAGCCACTTTCACTTAGATATTGTTCCAATTTATTGTGTAATTACTAAACATACAAAATGTTGGGAACAACCTTGCGGTTATTGGTATAACCTAAAATCCGACAATGCAAAAATAGGGCTTGCAACACCTGTTTATAACTTATTAAAACAAACGTCTTGTTAACGTTTGTTTATCAATACTCATGCTATTTTTAGGATATAATCACTGATTATTTTTAATTCTATTTAATTATGCAAAACAAACAACATCAAGGCTTATCTGGCTACTTAGTCTTTTTAATGGCATTTGCTATTGGTATTACAATTGCTAGCAATTATTACGCTCAACCGCTATTACATTCAATTACAAATAATCTACATATAAAAGTAGAACATGCTGGAGCAATCATTATGGCTGCACAATTTAGTTATGCCATAGGCTTGCTATTTATTACACCTCTTGGTGATAAGGTAGAGCGTAAGCGGTTAATTATTATTTTAATGATATTATCCACTTGTGGACTTATGGTAAGCGCATTATCTCAAAATATATGGATGCTTATCATCGGTACCGCAATGACAGGTTTATTTTCAACGGTTGCTCAAGTCTTAATACCTTTTGCGGCAACACTCTCAAGGCCAGATCATCGAGGTAAAGTTGTTGGTACTTTAATGAGCGGTATGTTACTAGGTATTTTATTGGGAAGAACTTTTGCTGGCGCTATATCCTCAATTGCGGATTGGCATGGTGTATATTGGATTGCAACAGGTGTTATGATTATTGTGACACTACTGCTTTCGATTTCACTACCAAAATATAGTAATACCATTAATATTAATTATTTTCAACTTTTATGCTCAATTGGTTCATTATATAGACAAGAACCGATATTAAGAATTCGCTCATTATTAGCTATTATCTCATTTTCGCTATTTTCATTATTATGGACACCACTTGCCTTTTTGTTAACTAATGCACCATATCACTATTCTGATTTTATGATTGGTTTATTTGGATTAGCGGGAGCTGCAGGCGCGATGGGATCGCCAATAGTTGGAAAATTGTCAGACAAAGGCAAAGGTTATATTGCAACAACCATTGGATTAAGCTTATTACTATTATCTTGGCTACCACTTTCATTCGCTCAATATTCAATTACTGCTTTAATTCTAGGGGTGGTTTTATTAGATTTTGCTGTACAAGTTACTCATGTTTCTAATATGAATGCTATTTATCAAATCAGACCAGAAGCACGTAGCCGAATGAACACGGGTTATATGGTATGTTATTTTATTGGTGGAATGCTAGGCTCTGCTGGATCGACTTATTTGTTTAGCCATTACGGATGGAAAGCGATAATTATTGCAAGTACTTCCTTGGCAATATTAGGCATTACTAGTTGGTTTTTTTATATTAAAACTCATCAAAAATCTTAAAGTTATTAACAAACGTAAATGATTTATTATCTGTGTTAGCCCCGAGGGTTAATATTTAATTCATATAAAAATCATGTGGCTTATTTTAGTGTTTTATATTCAATGGGTGTTATGTTTAATACTTTGTAAAAGATATCCAGAAGCCTATAGCGGTTAATCATAAAAATGGCTTGTTACATAACATCGATGTTGCGAATAATAAAAAACATGGCTGATTTGCTTTCCAGAACAAAGGTCTGTGTGGCTATTTACCAAAAATATTTGATGAAATGACAGTTAGAAAAATTATTGAAAAAATCTAAGCCTTAAATAAAAAACAAGATATACATAAAAGCAAATCGTAATTTTAGATAAGGATATAAAAATGACTATATTTGAACAACAATATCGTAACTAATTATCATCGCTTAATGTGCAATGGTTTATTTAGCTCAAGCATGAGCTAATCGTTGACGATGTAGTTGAGCTATATTTAGTTAACATCTGCATAATGTGCGTCTTATTAGGTTTCATCTGTTCCTGTATCCTATTTTATATTAAGATGTTATCAAGCTGTTTTAAAATAATATGATTAACTCTTGTAGCAAAACCACAAGAGTATTGTTAAAAGATGGCGGTTAAATACGCATAGCATATTTGATAATTTGTTTTTTTATTGGAGAACAACAATCAATAGTATTCATTCCTACTGTTCTTATCATCTTTTTAAGCAAATTATCACCATTAAACATATCTTGAATTGTTTGCATTGCTGCTAACATCACTAAAGTATCTTTACGACGAGTAAACTGAAATGGTTTTAAATTGCAAACTAAACCAATATCTTTTTGTTCATCGATTAATGTTTTAATTGTTGAGACTAATAATGCAGAATCTTGAAAACCTAAATTTACACCTTGCCCAGCTAAAGGATGAATGGTATGAGCCGCATCACCAATTAAGACAAGCCGATGTTGAATAAATTGTCTTGCAATGCGGGCTTTTAATGGAAATACCATACGAGGGTTAATTAACTGACATTGACCGACTTTATCGCCAGTTAACCGAAATAACTCATCAGAAAACTCTGATTCAGATAGAGAAGCTAAATTAGTCGCATTATCTGGTTTTGTTGACCAAACCAAACAACTTTTGTTGGCCTGCCACAAGGGCAGAAAAGCCACAATACCATTTGGATAAAAAATCTGCCTCGCACAAGATTGGTGAGGGTACTCGGTTTCAACCGTTGTAATAACAGCATGATGCAGATAATCGCGTTCAAAAACAGAAATATTTTTGCGTTGACGTACCCAGGAATGAGCACCATCTGCACCAATTAGTAATTTAGTCTGTAAGATAGCTTTATTAGCAAGTGTCAAAAAAGCAAAATCATCATTAAATGCACAGTCAATTGCCTCGCAATTATAAATATTAATATTGCTACAATTTAAAGCATATTGGTAAAGGTAATGAGAAATAATATTATTTTCGATTATATAGCCAAGATTGGAATACCCATAATCTTTGGCATGAGCAGATAAATGAGCTTGGCCATTTTTTTCCCATACACCTATTTCAGTAAATTCTTGTACACGTTTACTTGCACATAAATCATTCCATATACCTATTTGCGAAAAGTAATGTTGACTTGCGCCATTAATAGCTGAGGCTCTAATGCCTATTTCATTCTGTGAGAAAGATTGGTGCTGGTGAATTTTAGTATCTATAATCGCTATTTTTAGCGCGTATTGGCTAAGTGCGCAAGCAGTTGCTAAACCAACTAATCCGCCCCCTACAATTGCTACATCAAATTGAATATTCATACCTAGAAGCAAAACTATTTATTATCTAACTTATCATCATTTTGGGGTTCAATATCATCGTCATTCATTGCTTTCTTGAAGCCTTTTAATGCTGAACCAAGATCAGAACCTAAATTACGCAACTTTTTAGTGCCAAATAATAAAATAACGACAGCAAGAAACACTAAAAGGTGTGGAATACTAAAAGACATAATCAAATCCTCTTAATAAATATAACGCTCTATTTAGGGTAGACTTTAGAACATATTTTATGGAGTGATCATTATACTCTTTTTATGAAGGGATTTCATAAATAGTTCAAGAATAAAAAAAGACCTGTATAAAACTATACAGGCCAACATGAAATATAAGGAATATAAGGAAAGAAAACAATGAAAAATCCTTACCCTGCTTATTATCCATTTTTTTTCGCTTTAGTCAATCGTTTTTATTTGTTATTGGCTTGTTTGGTTATTATGTGAGTTGTGATTTAAATCTTTAAAAAACAATTAGTTAATGATTTTGATCGCTGCTATTAAATTTTGATTAATGTCAATTTTAAGTAAAAAATGCATAAACAATCATAAAAAAATATTTTTCTCGCAGAAAAAAACAAATAAACAAACAAAAAACAAAGAATAATTATTTTCTTCAACTGTTTTTACCAATACATTAAAAAACGAGAAATACAAAAATATAAATTTTAAAAAAACGAAAAAGTGAAAAAATAAAATTAATTTAATCGGTTTTCCAAATAATAGGTATATACAAAACTATAAAAAAATGCACTATAATTAATAAACTAGTGATAGATATAATGGATTAAAGATGAATACAATTAAAAATAATAATGTTAAAACTTTTAAAGATAGATTGCTCAGCTCTATGCAAGGTTTATCTGTTTCAGCCTTCGCTAAAAAATGCGATATGTCCGAAACGGTAATTCGAGACTACTTATCTGGCAAAACTTACCCTTCACTGACACGTTTGGAAGTCATCGCTGAAAAATGTAATGTTTCTTTTAATTGGCTTGCTACTGGTCATAAACTAGAGTTTGTAGATTCTAAAAATAGCGATGAAGATATCTACAGCGAAAATATTTATCGCATTCCTGTTTATAATAAACAACTACCAACAAAAGAGGAAGCACAAAAAGAACGTTTTGTAAGAGAAACCCCTCCATTGATGAATTATCCTATCATTGAGGGTTGGGCTAAGCACCGTGGCTTAGATGCTAAAAAATTAATTATATACTGGGCCAAAGGCGATTTAATGTCACCAGAAATCGAAAACAATAATGGACTAATTCTTAACACTGAAATAACAGGTATTGTTGATGGTGCAATTTATCTAATTGAATACGAAGATATTACCTTTTTAAGAAAGGTTCGTTTAACACTTAATGGTTGGTTATTAATTTGTAATAATAGCCAGAATCCAACCATTGAAGTTCCCAAGTCAGATTTTCATAAATATCATATTGTAGGCCGTGTTGTTCTTCTTATTAAAGACATATTTTAATACCTTTAATAGCTATATATTAACTTTCAATATATAATTGAAAGTTAGAGGGAATATTAGATATTTTGTTCCCTCATTGATTTCTTCTATATTGATAAACCCATTAATAGCAACCAGATAGCTAAATGATATTAATTGGAAATTCCAGATAAATTGAGATTCAAAGGCAACATATGCCTATTTGCACTACCTCTATTTTTTTATATTATTAATAGTAGTATTAATAAAAAACGCTATGATGAATCAGGTCTAATATGTATCAATTTTTTGAAAAATTGGTGTCATCTTATCCAAAAGATGAACCTCAACCTATGGCTAGAAACTTTTTTAGTTTCATATGGCAATCAGCGAAAGGGACTCGCTTATTTTTGTTGCTATTAATTATTTTTAGCGCATTAGGCGGTGCTTTTGAAGCTTTTTTATATGCTGCCCTTGGTAAAGTTATTGATTGGCTTTCAGTTGTTGAACCTAGCAAATTTTGGCAACAAGAAAAAACAACATTAGCGCTGTTAGCCCTAATCATTATAGGAAGTACCATTATTATTGGGCTACAAACGATTATTAAACATCAGTGCCTAGCTGGAAATTTTCCAATGCGATTGCGGTGGAACCTGCATCGGTTAGTGCTTAATCAAAGTATGCGTTTTTTTCAAGATGAATTTGCTGGAAGAATATCGGCAAAAGTCATGCAAACGGCACTCGCAGTTCGTGATACTTGTTTTTTAGTGGCAGATATTTTTATCTATGTTCTTATTTCGTTTATTACTATGGCTACAATCATCGGGCAATTAGATCTTTTGTTATTAGTGCCATTTATGATCTGGTGTCTAATTTATGGCATTGCTATGTATTATTTTATTCCTCGTTTAAGTAAAGTAGCAAGTGCACAAGCGGACGCTCGTTCGACAATGACTGGGCGAGTCACCGATGCTTATACCAACATTATAACAGTAAAACTATTTTCTCATGCAGGTAATGAGGCAAAATACGCTCAAGAATCGATGAATGAGTTTTTAGTTACTGTTAATAAACAAATGCGGCTAGTCAGTAGTTTTGAAATAGTAAATCATTTATTGTCCATTTCCTTAGTGCTAAGCACAACAGGTGTTGCCTTGTGGCTATGGACAAATCAATTAATTGGTATTGGCGCAATTGCCACAGCAACAGCAGTAGCACTTCGATTAAATGGTTTTTCACACTGGATTATGTGGGAAATAGCAGCGCTATTTGAAAATATTGGTGTAGTAAAAGATGGCATTAATACGTTTTCTGTCGCTAAAGCAGTGATTGATCAACCAAATGCGCCTAAGCTTAATGTAACTCAAGGTAAAATTGAGTTTAAACATATTTATTTTAGTTATGATGAGAAAAAACGTAGCTCAGTAATTGAGAATTTAGACCTAACGATAAAACCAGGCGAAAAAATTGGTTTAGTTGGCCGATCAGGAGCAGGAAAGTCAACGCTTATTAATTTATTACTCCGTTTTTATGATTTACAAAGTGGTGAAATTGTTATTGACGGCCAGGATATTACCACTGTTACTCAAGAAAGCCTGCGCGCTCAAATTGGCATGGTAACACAAGATACCTCGTTGTTACATCGCTCAGTACGAGAAAACTTACTTTATGGTAACAATAATGCTTCAGAAGAAGAAATGATAAAAGCCGCACAAAGAGCTCATGCAGATAACTTTATTCAAACATTAGTTGATGCAAAAGGTAAAACAGGATATGACGCATTTGTAGGTGAACGAGGTATAAAATTATCTGGTGGTCAAAGACAACGCATTGCAATTGCCCGGGTCATTCTTAAAAATGCGCCTATTTTATTGTTAGATGAAGCAACAAGCGCACTGGATTCCGAAATTGAGCAAGCAATTCAGGAAAGCTTATATACGTTAATGGAAGGTAAGACCGTTATTGCCATTGCCCACCGTTTATCAACCATTGCTGCAATGGATAGGTTAGTTGTACTTGATCAAGGTAAAATTATTGAGCAAGGCACACACCAAGAATTACTCATAAAAAATGGATTATATGCACAGCTGTGGAAACATCAAAGCGGTGGATTTTTAGGGGATAATATTTAATTTTATACATTTTTATTAGTAAATAAGGACATTAAACTTATAATGTCCTTATCACTGCTTAATTAATAAAATTTTTGTAAAATTCTGATTCAAAACGCATAATTGCACTATTTTTTGATTCGTTTTTATTATCCGCTTGATAACCAGATAATAATTGTACAAAAGCTACATATTTACCATCAGGTTTTTGGATAAATCCAGCTAAATTATAGCAACCTTGAATATAACCAGTTTTAGCACGTATTGTCTCTTTAAAAGGTGTCTGATTAAAGCTTTTACGGTTTTTTAATGTACCATCAATACCTGCAATAGGTAACATTTCAATAATTTTTAGCTGAGAATCATTAGCTGAAATATATTGTAAAATTTCCATTAATTTATCAGCGCTTACCAAGTTTAACCTAGACAAACCCGAACCATCAGCAATCACTAAATTTTCTAAATTTATACCTGCTTTTTTGCGTAAAATTTGTCTAACTGCATCGCCACCATTACGCCATGTGCCTTGTACATTATAGTAATGTGCGCCTAAGGTTCTAAAAATAGCATCTGCATATAGATTATTTGACTTTTTAAGCATGACAGTTAATAGTTCTGAAAGTGGTGCTGATTGGCTAGAGGCGAGTAAGGTCAATTGAGCATTATTCTTTTCTTTGCGTTGAAGTAGCGATCCTGTATAAGTTATCTTTTGTTGCTTAAGTTCATTTTTTAAAATAGATGAAAAATATTCAACCCCATCAATTACTGCAAATTTTAATGGTGTTTTATCTGAGCTTGCAGCAATACATCCTGATAAATGATAACGATTTTTGTCTAAATAGCTAACATCCAACTCACAATACCTATCATTGGGATCTTTACTGTTTTTTGCAATGGTTTTGACATCAGCTGTTACAGTAACTGGAATATTAGTAGGTTTAGATATTGAGGCTTTTTCACCTACTTTATTTGGTGTCACAGTTGCATAAAAACAATTATCATCAATAATTGCTGCAGATGGTGGGGCATTATAGCAAGCCGTTAAATTATTCCATGACCACCCCGCAGCTTTGTCATGGCTTGTAAATATCGAAGTATCTAAAATTATATTTCCTGCTATTTTTTCAATACCTTTTTGGCGCATTTCAGCAATCATTGTTTTTAATTTGGCTCGCGTAAAAGTGGGATCTCCGCTAAGTTGAATAATAAGATCACCATTTAATTGTTTATTACTAATAACGCCATTAGTTTGCAGGCGTGTTGTAAATCGGAAATTTCGACCTAATTCCAACTCAGCAGCTAATGCGGTTATCACTTTTTGAGTGCTGGCTGGGTGTTTGAATTGATCGCTTTTATATTTTGCTAATGTCTTAGGGCTTCTTCCTACAGATTGAACCAAAATAGACAAATCGCTTCCTTTAGGTAAAGATGATATATAAGGCTCTACTGGTTGCGCATGTAATAGTCCTGAAAAAAAAGGAAGAAGAAAGAAAATTATTACCCTGAATTTTGTCATGAATGCTTGCTCAAAATGTTATTAAATTAAAACAGTTAAATGGGACTTGCAAATATAACTTTTTTTGATTTAGCTAGCAATATATACTCAACCACTTTTATAATTATGTGCTATCGAATAATTTAACATAGCCAAAAGAAAAGTTAACTTCATATAGCTTTTAATACTAGGTAATATAACTATGATTCAAAATTCATTAGGTTTTCCAATAGAAACAATATTAGTATTTGTTGGGCTAGCCGTGACTGCAATTATTATTGATTTATACGCTCACCATAACGATAAACCAATCAGCTTAAAAAATGCTATTATTTGGTCGCTATTTTGGATAGCGGTTGCATTAGGATTTGCACTATTTTTATACATTCACCATGGCAGCACTATAGCCAGCTTATTTATTACAGGTTATGTTCTTGAAAAAGCCTTATCGGTCGATAATCTGTTTGTCATTATGGCTATTTTTTCATGGTTTGCTGTACCAAATAACTATCGCCATCGCTTACTTTATTGGGGGGTTATTGGTGCTATTATATTTCGCGCCATATTTGTCGTAATTGGCACAGGTTTGTTGTATTTAGGTCCTTGGATGGAGTTGGTGTTTTCAATATTGGTTGCTTGCACGGGAATAATGATGTTGAAAAATCAAGATAATGCCGAAAATATTAAAGATTATTCAAATCACTTTGCTTTTCGCATTGCCAAACGTATTTTTCCAACTTACCCAAAAATTGTCGGCCACAGTTTTTTATTGTCACAAAAACAGCTTGATATAGAGCTTGCAAAAGCTGAAAACAATAACTTAGTTGATAAAATACCTAAAAGTCTTTTTTATGCTACACCACTATTTTTATGTATTGTTGTAATTGAATTAAGTGACGTTATGTTTGCTTTTGATTCAGTTCCTGCAGTAATTGCCGTGAGCCAAGAACCATTAATTGTCTATAGCGCCATGATCTTCGCTATTTTAGGTCTTAGAACGATGTACTTTATTTTACAAGCCATGCAACAGTATTTAGTCCATCTTAGTAAGGCTGTGATTTGCTTACTTTTTTTTATTGCAGGGAAATTAGCTTTAAATGCTAGTAATCATTTATTTGGGTGTGGTATAGATATAGATCCAACCACAAGTCTTTATGTCATTTTAGGCATCTTAACTTTGGGTATTATTGCTAGTATTATTTGGCCGGTAAAAAATAAAGATCAATAATTACAAAAATAAAAAGGCAGGATCACCTGCCTTTTTATTTTTAGATTTATCTGCGTTTTAAAGAGCGAATGTAATAACTCACAGCTAAAATAATAAACCAAATAGGAGTGGCCACGAGTGCTTGGCGAGTATCGGCTTCAAAAGTAAGCAATACAATCATAAAAACAAAAAAAGCTAAACAAACACCACTCATAAAAATACCACCAGGCATTTTAAATTTAGATTGTTCATGCAATTTTATTTTTTTACGACGATAAGCAATATAAGAAATAAGAATCATTGACCAAATAAACATAAATAAAATAGCTGAAATGGTGGTTACTATAGTAAAAGCTTCCATGACATTAGGTACTAAATAAATCAAAACTACGCCACCAAATAAGCAAGCACATGAAAACAGTAAACCATTAGCGGGTACCGAGCGAGTTGATAATTTACCAAAAGGCTCAGGAGCATCTTGTTTTTTAGCTAGCCCAAATAGCATTCTGCTTGTAGAGTAAATACCGCTATTAGCGGAAGATGCTGCTGATGTTAATACGACAAAATTAATGATACTTGCAGCTGCTGGTAAACCAATTAATGTAAATAACTCAACAAATGGACTTTTATTTGGAGAAATTAACGTCCATGGTGTAACGCTCATAATGATGATTAAAGCAAAAACATAGAAAAATATGATTCGGACAGGTACAGAGTTAATAGCTCGTGGCAAATTCTTGTTTGGGTCAACTGTTTCTGCTGCTGTTGTACCCACTAACTCGATCCCTACAAAAGCAAAGATTGCAATTTGAAAACCAGCAAAAAAACCCATAATTCCATTTGGGAAAAATCCACCATATTCCCATAAATTTGAAAATGTAGCTATGCTATTAGTTTGTTCAGAATGGAAAGAGGTTAAAATAAGCACTATTCCAATACCAATCAAGGCTAAAATAGCAATAATTTTGATCATTGAAAACCAGAATTCTGTCTCACCAAACATTTTTACTGTTAATAGGTTTAAGGTTAATAGTAAGGTAACTGTTAATAACATTGGTATCCAAGATTGCAGTTCGGGAAACCAATATTGAGCATAACCAGCAATTGCAATAACATCTGCAATTCCTGTAACTACCCAACAAAACCAATAAGTCCAACCAGTGAAAAATCCTGCCCAAGGCCCTAAAAGGTCGTTAGAGAAATCACTAAAAGATTTATACTTTAAATTAGAAAGCAGAATTTCTCCCATCGCTCGCATAACAAAAAATAGAACAAATCCAATAACCATATAGACAAAAATAATAGACGGCCCTGCAAGGCTAATTGTCTTTCCTGAGCCCATAAATAAGCCGGTACCGATAGCACCACTAATTGCAATTAATTGAATATGGCGGTTAGAAAGGTTCCGTTTTAGATCATGCTTTGAGGAAGCGCTCATCGCTATTTTCCTTTTATTTGCTCAATTTCTTAATTTAATAAAGAATATAGGACTATAAAGTCTATAGAATAAAATCGCAAGTTGAATTTTTATGAAAACTTTTTATGACTACACCATAATTATTGGTAGTTTCTTATAATAGAATTGTGTAGCATAACTAACAATGATACTTAACTTATTATAATAATCTATCAAGATGAAAGAAAAGAAACGTCGCTATTATCGTTTTTATGTTTTATGTACTTTATGCTCTTTATTTATTTTATCTCTTCTAACTAGTAGCCAAAGCAATGTAAATAAACCTGTCAAACAAGGTCAACAATATAAAGATGGCAACCTCCTTTTTCCGTTTAACGTAAGCTATCCACAATTAGCTATTCCAGTAAATATTTCAGACTACATGATTCAAA
Organism: Gilliamella sp. WF3-4; assembly: GCF_001690275.1. Classification (GTDB taxonomy): domain Bacteria; phylum Pseudomonadota; class Gammaproteobacteria; order Enterobacterales; family Orbaceae; genus Gilliamella; species Gilliamella apicola_C. The sequence continues at coordinate 166,498 of NZ_LZGW01000045.1, forward strand.
TTGCCAAAATCAAGTCGTCATCGCCCTCTTTGTATCTTAAAAATGAACATATCTATAAAGCGATAGATGATTGGATTAATCGTTCCTTAGGAACTGACGAATTTAGCAAAGTTGGGCTTAAAAGTTATGAAATGTCGGGGCAAGATGGGTATGGAAATGTCCATATGACAGGTTATTATACTCCAATCATTAAAGCAAGACATGAGCTAACTACAGATTTTAAATATCCTATTTATAAAATGCCCGTTAGTGAAGGAAAACAATTACCAAATCGAGAGCAAATTTATAATGGTATTCTTGCCAATAAAGGTCTTGAAATAGCATACAGTAATTCTTTGATAGATAATTTCATTATGGAAGTGCAAGGTAGTGCCTATGTTGATTTTGAAGATGATTTACCTTTAGTTTTCTTTAGTTATGGCGGTAAAAATGGACATGGTTATTCAAGTATTGGCCGATTGCTAGTAGAACAAGGTGAAATCGAAAAAGAAAGAATGTCGATACAGGCTATCAAAGATTGGGCTAAGAATAAAAGTGAGGAAAAAATTAAAGAATTATTGGTTCAAAACCATTCATTCGTTTTTTTTGAACCCAAATATAATACCGAAGTAAAAGGGGCCGCTAATGTTCCCTTAATTGCCAATGCTTCTATCGCCTCTGATAAATCATTAATACCAATGGGTTCTGTAGTACTGGTTGACGTGCCTCTGCTTGATAGCGATGGGCAATATCGTGGTAGGCGAGAAAATCGTTTAATGGTTGCTCTTGATGTAGGTGGTGCAATTAAAGGGCAGCATTTTGACCTTTATCTAGGGGTAGGTGATCAACCTGGCAAATTAGCGGGATACTATAATCACTATGGCCGCGCATGGTTGCTAAAACCTTAAACAACTAACATCGACGACATTCAAAGTTCCTGTTAGAATAAAGAAATACAAGCTGAATTAAGGATTACTTATGAGATTATGCGACCGAGATATCGAAGCATATTTACAAAACGGTAAATTAAAAATCACACCACAACCAGCAGCAAGTTGTATTAATGGTGCAACTGTTGATATTAGATTAGGTAACCAGTTTCGAACTTTCCGAGAGCATACCACACCTTATATCGATTTAAGTGGTCCTAAAGAAGAAGTTGCTGCGGTATTGGAACGAGTGATGAGCGAGGAAATTGTATTAGCTGAAAGCGATGCTTTCTATTTGCATCCAGGAGAATTAGCATTAGCCGTAACCTTAGAATCAGTCACTATTCCCGATGATCTGGTTGGCTGGTTAGATGGGCGTTCATCGCTTGCTAGGCTAGGGCTGATGGTTCACGTTACAGCACATCGAATTGATCCTGGTTGGCAAGGGCAAATTGTTTTGGAATTCTATAACTCAGGGAAAATTCCATTAGCACTTAGACCAGGAATGACAATCGGAGCGCTTAGTTTTGAAACATTAACTGGAGCGGCTGCAAGACCATACAATCGAAGGCAAGATGCAAAATATAAAGACCAACATGGCGCTGTCGCCAGTCGTATTGATAAAGACTAAACAACTTATAATATTAACAAAGGAACATTAATATGGTAAAAAAAATATTGGTTTTTTTATTTGCCTTAATTTTAGCTATTACTATCGGTATTATTTCACTTATTGTTTTTGTAGATCCTAACAACTTTCGTGGATTTATTTCTGATACAGTAAAAGATAAAACCGGTTATGAATTAACTATTGATGGCGATTTGCGTTGGCATATATGGCCACAAGTGAGTATATTAACAGATTCGGTAAAATTATCTGATGTCGATGTAAAAAAACCTATATTAACTGCGGATAATATGCGACTTGATGTTGAACTATTGCCTCTTTTCTCAAAAAAATTATCTATCAAAAATGTATTTATAAAATCAGCAATCATCAACGTCACTGATGAAAGTAAAGGTAATATTGCAAAAAATGGTGCTAAAAAAACACCTATGGATACGACCACTAATGAGTCAACGGATTCTAAAGATAAAAAAAATACATCTAGTTGGCAGTTTAGCTTAAATAAATTTGAAGTTACTGACAGTACAGTGGTATTACAATATAAAGATGATCTTATTAACTTTAGAAATACTAATCTTATTGTAGAACAAGTTAAAGATAAAAATATCGCTATTGATTTAAACGGTAACGTAGATAAAAATCAACAAGATATGTCATACCTAATACATGCTAATGTCGATTTAAATGAATTTCCAAGACAAGCAATTATCGATTTAAATAAGTTAAATTTTACTTATAAAGGCATCGCTAATTCAGCAAAAGAATTAAAAGGAAACATAAGTGGCGTTTTTAATTACCAACATAATCCTCAGATTTTAAAAAGCCAAAATTTATCTTTCTCAGTTAATGGTAATAATTTCATTGGTGTTATCAATGCAGATTTAACAAGTAAACCAGAAATAAATTTGCAGTTAAATTCTGATAAAATTGATCTCTCTTCATTACTGAAAATTGGTGAAAAAACAAACGGAAAGGCTAATAGTCAACAAACCCCTCCTGTGGTGTCAAATGTTACAAAGAGCAATAATGAATTAAATTTTTTAAATGCTTTCAATGCTAAGGCTAAGTTAACTATCAAGCAACTTAACGCCAATAAAATGACGTTTAACAATATTAATGTTGATATAACTAATAATGACGGTATTGCTATATTCAGAAATATGAGTTTAGATTTTGCTAAAGGTCATATATTGGCAACAGGTGTTGCAAATGGCAAACAAAAAAACACATTAATAAAACTAAATACCAAAATAACTGATGTTGATTTAAATACATTTTTTAAGCAAATAGATACGGCACATGATCTAGATGGTTTATTTAATGCTAGCGGGGATTTACAAAGTAACACCTTATCAGGTTCTAAATTGTTAGCAAACTTACAAGGCAATGTGGCCATTGTTGTAACAAATGCAAAGCTCAATAATTTAAATATTGAAAGTATTATCCAAAATGCGGTAGCTCGCTATTCAAAAAATGATACAACACCTGAAAATCAGAAAAAATACACCGAATTTCAAACAATTTCAGCTAATGCCTATTTGAAGCAAGGTAACTTGGAGTTTTCAACATTAACAGCGAATTCAGCAATACTTGAGATCGTTGAAGGTTCAGGAAGAGTCGGGCTCTTAAACCGTGATTTAGATATTAATTTGAACTTAAAAATGTTAGGTGGCTGGAATACTAAAAATGAAGTAATTGCAAAGCTACAAAAGTTAACAATACCACTACGTATTTATGGTGAATTTGCTAAGCTTCGTTATCAAATTGATATTGCTAAATTAATCAATGATGTATTTAGTGACAAATTACAAGATCGTTTAGAAAAACTTCGAGATAAATTAGAAAATCATCATTCTAAAGATAATTCAAAGTCTAAATCAAAAACTTCTAATATCTTAGGCGAACTACTAAAAAGGCAGTAATAAAAAAAGGTGAGCAAAGCTCACCTTTTTTATACTCGATACTCAAGCCGAACTACTTATAAAATAAACTTGCTCAGATCTTCATCTGCAACCAGTTTATCTAAATGATCGCTTACATATTTAGCATCAATTGTAACTGTTTGTCCGCCAAGTTCACTAGCCTCGAATGAAACTTCTTCCATCAAACGCTCTAATACAGTATGTAATCTACGTGCGCCAATATTTTCATTTTGCTCATTCACTTGCCATGCTGATTCTGCAATTTTACGAATACCATCTGGCGTAAAATCGATATTAACACCTTCGGTTGCCATTAGCGCTTTATATTGAACCGTAAGTGAAGCATTTGGTTCAGTTAAAATCCGTTCAAAATCTTCGCTTGTTAGTGCTTGTAATTCGACTCGAATTGGCAATCTACCTTGTAATTCAGGAATTAAATCTGATGGATTTGCTGTTTGAAACGCGCCCGATGCAATAAATAAGATATGATCCGTTTTAACAGAGCCATGTTTAGTTGATACTGTACAACCTTCAACTAATGGTAAAAGATCACGCTGTACGCCTTCACGCGAAACATCTGGCCCTGATGAGTTACCGCGCTTACACACTTTATCTATTTCATCAATAAAGACAATTCCGTTCTGCTCAACCGCTTCAATCGCTTCATGCTTAAGATCATCTGGATTAACCAACTTAGCGGCTTCTTCATCAATAAGCTGTTTAAAGGCATCTTTTATTTTCATTTTGCGCGGTTTAGTTTTTTGCCCACCTAAATTTTGAAACATCGACTGTAATTGGTTTGTCATTTCTTCCATGCCAGGAGGTGCCATAATTTCAACACCAATATTAACACCAGCTACTTCAATTTCAATTTCTTTATCGTCAAGTGTGCCTTCACGTAATTTTTTGCGAAAAGCTTGCCTTGCTGTTGAAGCATTATTATCTTCAACTTGTCCCCAACCATCTTTAGCTGGTGGCACTAGCACATCTAAAATGCGCTCTTCGGCTAATTCTTCCGCTCTATGACGATTGCGTTCAATTGCTTCTTGGCGTATCATTTTTACTGCAGAATCTGTTAGATCTCGAATAATTGAATCAACTTCTTTTCCCACATAACCAACTTCTGTAAATTTAGTCGCCTCTACTTTAATAAAAGGTGCGTGAGCCAATTTTGCAAGGCGTCTTGCAATTTCAGTTTTACCAACACCTGTTGGTCCAATCATCAGTATATTTTTAGGTGTAACTTCATGACGTAATGTTTCATCAAGTTGCATACGACGCCAGCGATTACGTAGTGCTATAGCTACAGAACGTTTCGCTTTATCTTGGCCAATGATATGTTGGTTTAATTCGCTTACAATTTCGCGAGGAGTCATTTCAGACATAATAATATTCTCTTTAATTCAGTTGATTAGTAATTGAGCTCTTCAATGGTTTGGAAGTTATTTGTATACACACAAATGTCTCCCGCTATTGATAATGATTTTTGCACAATATCGTGTGCAGAAAGTGAGGTATTATCAAGTAATGCTCGTGCAGCTGCTTGTGCATAAGGACCGCCAGAACCAATGGCAATTAAATCGTCTTCGGGTTGGATAACATCACCAGTACCGGTAATAATTAATGATGCACTTTCATCAGCAACAGCAAGCAATGCCTCTAATTTGCGTAACATCCTATCCGTTCGCCAATCTTTAGCTAGCTCAACAGCAGCTTTGGTTAAATGACCTTGGTGCATCTCTAATTTTCGCTCAAATAGTTCGAATAATGTAAATGCATCAGCCGTACCACCAGCAAAACCCGCAATCACTTTGTTATTATATAAGCGACGAACTTTACGTGCATTACCTTTCATAATAATACGTTCGCCTAACGTGACTTGACCATCACCACCGATAACAACTTGCCCCTCACGACGGACACTAACAATTGTTGTCATGTTTTGCTCCTTATTTTACTTAAATAACTTAATTCGAAATGAATAGATGATATATTGGGGTAATTAATGTAATTTCAATATTCTAATTTATAGATATTGATCATTTATAGTAAATAATTCTAGGGAATATTGCGTTTACAATATAAAAAATTAGTTTGGTTGGAAGTCAATTTTCATTATTTTTACTTGATTATAAAACGTACTTGCAGGCTTTGGAATTATAGCTTGTTTCGTTGCTGAAAGTGCTTCTCGGCATAATGCCTCATCGCCACCTTTCGCACTAACATTAAGTAATAAACCATCAGGTGCAATTTGAATTTCTAATACACAATTTCGCCCACTATATAATTTGTTAGGATTAATAAATTTATTACTGATAGCATTTTGAACTAGAGATTTATACTTATCTAGCTCCCCATTTGAAACACCTTTCCGACTAGCAGCACCACCTGCTGGGCTGGGTATATTTGATGTAAGTCCACCCAGCAAGTTATCAAGCTCTTTATCTTTTTTTGCTTGTGCTGCTTTTTTTGCTTTTTCGATAGCAGCTTTATCTGCCGCCGCTTTTTCAGCAGCTTGCTTTTTTTCTTGTTCTTCTTTTTGTTTAGTTAACTCTGCTTGTTTGCGTTCATTTTCAATTCGTTGCTTTTCAATAAGTTCTTGTTCAGCTTTTACTTTAGCCTCTTGTTCTTCTTTCTGCTTGGCAAGTTCTTCTTGCTTACGTAAAGTTTCTTCACGTTGTTTATCTAATAATTCTCGCTCAGCTTTTAATTTAGCTTCTTGCTCTGCTTTTTGTTTTGCTAGCTCAGCTTGCTGTTGTTCTAAGCGCTGTCTTTCAGCCTGCCTTTGTTGTTCTTCTAACTGCTCTTTAGCTTTTCTAGCATCTTCTTCTTTTTGTCTTGCTATCCGCGCAGCTTGTGCAGCCTCTGCCTCTTTCTTCTGCTGTTGTTCTACTTTTAGGCGCTCTCTTTCTAGCTCTTTAAGCCGCTGTTCTTGGGCAAGCTGTTGTTCCTGCAATATTCGAGCCTGATCATCAATTTGTTGCTGCCTTTGTTTCTCAGCTTGCTTTTGGCTAACTTGTGTCTTTAGTTGCCTTTGATATTGTTCGGTCATGACAGAAGGATCAACCATAATAGCATCAATAGAATTTCCATCGACACGGCCATAGTTTACATTATTATCAGATATAACTCGGTATCCTAAAATAACAATTAAAATGACATGTAATATAATGGATAGGGCAATAGCTATACTTAATTTTGAATTTGGTTTATAAGACATTACTGACATTTTACTATATTATTTTTATTTAAATCGGTTGAGTCATTAATCCTACAGATTTAACGCCTGCAGATTGTAATAAATTCAATGCTTTTATAATTTCTTCATAGGGAACATCTTTTGCACCACCAACTAAAAAAACAGCCTTTTCATTAAGCGACATCTGTTGTTTTACTTCTGCTACAATTTGTTCTTTTGGTAAATTAGTTTGACGATCTTGATCAATAATCATTGCATATATACCAACTCCAGAAACTTCAATAATGATTGGCTTATTTTCTGAAGGTGAAACCGTTTTTGATTCCGATGCTTCAGGAAGATCAACTTCAACACTTTGACTAATAATTGGGGCTGTAGCCATAAAAATAAGTACTAAAACTAATAATACATCCAATAAAGGGACTATATTGATTTCAGTTTTAGTTGAATAACGTGAGCGTCTACGCATAATTAATTCCTAACGGCAACTGCTTGACGTTGTAAAATTGCAGAAAATTCATCAATAAAATTGAGGTAACTTTGCTCAATTCGGCTTACACTCAATGATAAGCGATTATATGCAATTACCGCGGGGATGGCAGCAAATAAGCCAATTGCAGTTGCAATTAATGCTTCAGCAATCCCTGGGGCAACCATTTGCAGTGTCGCTTGTTTAACTGCACCTAAAGAAATAAACGCATGCATAATCCCCCAAACTGTACCAAATAAACCAATATATGGGCTAATAGAACCTACTGTGCCTAAAAAAGGAATATGTAATTCCAAGTTGTCAAGCTCACGATTCATTGCTAAACGCATAGAACGTGATGCACCATCTAATGCAGATTGAGCCATATTGGGATTAATTTGATATAATCGTGAAAACTCTTTAAAGCCTGAATAAAAGATATGCTCAGTGCCGCTGATCTCTTCTTTATTGAATTTTGCTTTATCAAATAAAACATTTAAATCATCTGCAACCCAAAAGCTATTATCAAATTGCTCGATTTGTTTTTTAGCTTTACCTAAAATTTTAGTTCGTTGAAATATAATAGCCCATGACATAACAGAAAAAGTAAGTAATAACAACATAACACATTGTACTAAGAGGCCTGCTTGCAAAAACAGATCAATAATATTCAGATTTTCCACTTATATAAACTCCAAAACTAATAACTTGGGAAGCGCGCACGGCTTCATTTTAGTGATATCAACACAAGCAATAAGAACATCTGCTGTGCTGATAACGCGTTTATTTTGATTAAAAATAGTCTGTTTAAAAATAATAGACGCCTTGCGAACTTGCTCAACTTGAGTACTAATAGTCAACATATCATCTAAATGGGCTGGAGCATGGTAGCTAATATCCATCTTTTTTACAACAAAAGCAATACTTTCTTGCAATAACGTCTGTTGGCTAATTCCTAATTGCCTTAGTATTTCGGTTCTAGCCCGTTCAAAAAAAGCTAGATATCTAGCATGATAAACTACGCCACCAGCATCAGTGTCTTCATAATAAACTCTTGCATTCCAATTAAATTGTTTCATATCTAAATAGCACTAACTGAATTTGACATTATTATAACTGAATATGAAATTCGCTGCACCATGATATAAAAAAACACAAATGAAAACAATTATCATTTGTTACTTATTTTCAACAACCCTATCAGAAAATTAAGAAAAGGTGGCTATGGTCACCTTTTTATTGTTGTTTAATTTATATTATTTACTGTTGGTTTATTTGTTGCTTGATTCTTTTTCACCACTATCTCGTTCAACCCATAAACCGACTATAGCTGATAACATACATGCAGCAATAAGTCCTATACACCATAAAACGTAATACATATTAGTTCCTTAATAAAGAGAATGTTTATTATTTTCGATATGATTTTTATCCAGTCTTCCAAACATTTTGATATATGACCAAATTGTATAAAAAAGAACAATAGGCAAAAATATAAGAACCACAATAAACATAATATTAAGTGTTAATTGACTTGATGATGCATCCCATATCGTTAAACTTGCATTTGGCATAATGCTTGATGGCATAATAAATGGGAAAGTTGCAATACCATATGTAAATAGAACGCAAACAATTGTTAATATCGATGAAAGGAATGCGGATCCATTTTTATTTAGGCTAGAAAAGAGAATAGTTAATAGTGGTAACATTACGCCTAAAACAGGTACTATCCATAAAATAGGATAATTTATATAGTTGGCTAACCACGTTGCATCTGTCGATACTGTTTTAGCTAATGGATTAGATGCTGCCTTATAATCAATTACACTCGTAATTTCATACCCATTAATACCAAATGCAACCCAAACTCCAGCTAAAACAAATGCAATTAACATTACTAAACTAGCAATTTGCGTCGCTGTTCTAGCTCTTAAATAAAGCTCTCCTGACGTTTTCATTTGTAACCATGTTCCACCATGAGAAACAAATAACATTAAACTCACAATTCCCGTTAATAATGCAAAAGGATTAAGTAAGCCAAAAAAGTTACCATCATAAAACACACGATAAGCATTATCGAATCTAAAAGGAACGCCTTCTAATAAGTTACCAAAAGCGACACCAAAAACCAATGCAGGTACAAAGCTACCTGCAAAAATGCCGATATCCCATAGATTACGCCATTTTGAATTTTCTAATTTACTGCGATAATCAAAACCAATTGGTCTAAAAAATAGTGCGCAAAGCACTAAAATCATCGCAATATAAAATCCAGAAAATGATGCTGCATATGCCATTGGCCAAGCAGCAAAAATACCTGCACCAGCAGTGATTAACCAAACTTGGTTTCCATCCCAATGAGGAGCAATTGCATTAATCATAATACGGCGTTCTGTATCTGTTTTACCGATAAAAGGTAATAAAATACCCACACCCATATCAAAACCATCTGTGATAACAAAACCGATTAAAACAACACTAATCAGCACCCACCAGATGACGCGTATAATTTCGTAATCAATCATTGTGTATACTCCTTATGTCCTATTCTGTTACTGGTTGTGTTTTTTCATAATGGTAGTTTCCTGTTCCTAAAGAACTTGGCCCTAAGCGAGTAAACTTAAACATTAAGAATAATTCAGTAACTAAGAACAGGGTATAAAGTCCACAAATAAGCACCATTGTGAATAATACTTCCCCTGGTGTTAATGATGAATTAGCAACACCTGTTGGCAAGATATCTTGGATCGCCCAAGGTTGACGACCATATTCTGCAACAAACCAACCTGATTCACAGGCCAACCAAGGAAACGGTAAAAATAGAACCAATAAACGATGTAACCAACGTTTTTCACCAATTTTATTTTTATAAGTTGTCCATAAAGCAAAACCAGTGCCAAGGATCATTAACCCGCCAAGACCAACCATGATTCTAAAAGCCCAAAATAGTGGCCACACAGTTGGAATTGAATCTTCTGTTGCCGCTTTAATATGTTCTTCTGTTGCTTCAGGTATAGTTAAATTATCACGATCAGTAAAACGTTTAACTAAATAACCATAACCTAAATCAGCTTTATTAGCTTCAAAAGCTTCAAGTACAGTAGGATCTTGATTACCTTGTTGGATTTTTTCTAAGTTACTGTAAGCTAAAATACCATTTCTAATTCGAGTTTCATTATTGGCTAAAATATCTTTTAAACCTTTTACTGGAGTGTCAAGCGAACGAGTAGCGATTATTCCCATTGCATAAGGAATTTCAATTGCAAATGAGTTCTCTTTATTTTTTTGAGATGGAAATGCAATAACGTTAAATGGTGCTGGGGCAGGGTGAGTTTCCCATTCAGCTTCAATTGCTGCTAATTTAACTGGTTGCACGGTTGTGAGTTCATGGCCTGCTTCATCGCCCATAATGGCAACTGCAATTGACATAATAAAACCAAACATAGCAGCCACAGCAAAAGAACGTTTTGCAAAAGCAACATCGCGTTTTTTTAGCAAATAATAAGAGCTAATACTTAAAACAAAAATTGCGCCTGTTAAATAGCCAGCAGTAACAGTATGAACAAATTTATATTGAGCAACAGTGTTAGTAATCAACTCAAAAAAGTTAGCCATTTCCATACGGGAATTGATAGGATTAAATTCAGACCCTACAGGGAATTGCATCCAGCCATTAGCAACTAAAATCCAAAGCGCTGATAAATTTGAACCAAACGCTACGCACCAAGTCACCATTAAATGTTTACCACGGCTTAATCTATCCCAGCCAAAAAAGAATAAACCAACCATGGTTGATTCTAAGAAAAATGCCATTAAACCTTCAATCGCTAACGGCGCACCAAAAATGTCTCCCACGTAGTGTGAATAATAAGACCAGTTAGTACCGAATTGAAATTCCATGGTCAAACCTGTTGCGACACCAACGGCAAAATTGATACCAAACAGTTTACCCCAGAATTTTGTCATATCTTTCCAGATTTGCTTACTACTAACAACATACACTGTTTCCATAATTGCTAGCAAAAACGCCAAACCTAGCGTTAATGGTACAAAAATAAAATGATACATTGCCGTGAGTGCAAACTGGAGGCGTGAAAGTTCTACTATATCTAACATAAACGCTCCCTAATTCTTAAATGCTCACAAATTTCTATGTTATTGGCGGTTATTATACACCGATAATTACAGAATAAAAATTGATATACATCAAAAAACTATATCTTAGCTTGTTTTTTTACTGCATCACCAATATCGGTAAGGCTCTTTACGACTATAATGCCTGCTGATTGTAATGCTTTTGTTTTTTCTTCTGCTGTACCTTTATTTCCTGAAATAATTGCACCGGCATGCCCCATTCGTTTTCCTGATGGAGCTGAAACACCAGCGATGTAAGCAATAACAGGTTTAGTTACGTGTTTTTTAACATATTCAGCTGCTTCTTCTTCTGCGCTACCGCCAATTTCACCGATCATAACAATAACTTCAGTTTTAGGATCTTGTTCAAGTAATGCTAAAATAGAAATAAAATCACTACCTGGGATAGGATCACCACCGATACCAACGCATACAGATTGGCCTATACCAATATCTGTTGTTTGTTTGACCGCTTCATAAGTTAATGTACCAGAGCGAGAAACTATCCCTACCGAGCCTACACGGTGAATATGTCCTGGCATAATACCTATTTTACACTCGTCAGGAACAATAATACCTGGGCAGTTTGGCCCTATCATTACTACATTGTTAAGTTGTAATTTTTCTTTAACAATCAGCATATCTAAAGTTGGGATGCCTTCAGTAATACAAACAATTAATTTAATTCCTGCATCAATTGCCTCTAAAATAGAGTCTTTACCGAATGCTGCTGGCACATAAATAACACTTGCAGTTGCGCCGGTTGTTGCAACCGCTTCTTTTACAGTGTTAAAAACAGGCAAACCTAAGTGAGTTGTACCGCCTTTGCCTGGTGTCACACCACCAACTAACTTGGTACCATATGCAAGCGCTTGCTGTGAATGGAAAGTTCCTTGGCTACCCGTAAAGCCTTGGCAGATAACTTTGGTTTCTTTATTAACTAAAATTGACATGATAACTATTCTCCATACATCCTATATACTAGGCAACAGCAACAATTTTTTGAGCCGCATCTATTAAACTTTCTGCAGTAATAACATTTAATTTACTTTTAGATAAAATTTCTCGGGCAAGTTGTGCATTATTACCTTCCAGGCGTACGACAACAGGAACGGTAAGGCTTATTTCTTTTATTGCACTAATAATACCATCGGCAATTAAATCACAACGAACAATACCGCCAAAAATATTCACTAAAATCGCTTTTACGTTTTTGTCAGATAATATTAACTTAAATGCTTCAGCAACACGTTCTTTCGTTGTGCCACCACCAACATCTAAAAAGTTAGCTGGTTCACCGCCATGCAGTTTAATAATATCCATAGTTGCCATCGCAAGACCTGCACCATTAACCATACAGCCAATATTGCCACTTAATGATACATAACTAATGCCTTGTTTTGCTGCGATTGATTCACGCTCATCTTCTTGAGTTGTATCTCTTAAAATATTTAAGCTAGGATGCCTAAAAAGGGCATTATCATCTAAAACAATTTTTGCATCTAAACAAACTAATTCTTCTGAATTAGTAATCACTAATGGGTTAACTTCGGCTAATGAAACATCATTCTCTAAAAATAATTTAGCGAAATTAACAAATAATTTTGTAAACTGATTAACTAATTTGCCTGTTAATCCTAATTTAAATGCAAGCTCACGGCCTTGGTAAGCACAAGGTCCCGTTAAAGGATCAAGCAAAGTTTTATAAATTAAGTGTGGTGATTTTTCGGCAACACTTTCTATATCAACACCACCTTCTGTTGAAGCCATAATCACTACACGCTTAGAACTACGATCAACCACTGCCCCCAAATAAAGCTCTTTATAAATATTAGATGCTTTTTCAATTAAAATCTTATTAACAGGCTGACCTTTACCAGTAGTTTGATAAGTAACAAGGTGTTGCCCAAACCATTTTTCAGCAAATTGCTTTATTTCATCATAGTTTTCAGTACAAATAACACCACCAGCTTTACCTCGCCCTCCTGCATGAACCTGACATTTAGCGACTAAAGGGTTTGAGACTGTTTCTGACGATAATTCGGCTAATGTATCTTGTATTTCATCAATCGAATTACAAACGTATCCTTGCGGTACGGGTAAATTATATTGCTTAAAAAGGTATTTAGATTGATATTCGTGCAGGTTCATAACGAAATTCCACAGCCTAAGTTAATATAAAAATGATGATAATTTTAATGCAAGATAAATAAATTGTATAGCAAATAATAACTTATGTTTGATGTGATTTAGAATCATTGCTGATAATAAATGACAATGATATACTTCTAAGAGAAATTTATATATCGTAAATAACAAAGGTACAAATATGAAACAAGTTGGTATTTTTTTTGGTAGTGACACCGGCAATACAGAAAATGTAGCAAAGCAAATCCAACTCATTTTAGGTAGTGATAAAGCTGAAGTTTTCGATATTGCAAAAGCCACTAAAGAAAACATTGAACAATATAATTACCTATTTTTTGGTATTCCAACTTGGTACTATGGTGAATCACAAGCTGACTGGGATGATTTTTTTCCTAATTTAGAAAAAATTGATTTTAATGGTAAAACAGTGGCTATTTTTGGTTGTGGTGATCAAGAAGATTACGCAGAGTATTTCTGTGATGCTATGGGAACACTTCGCGATATTATCGAACCTAAAGGCGCTAAAATTGTTGGAAACTGGTCTATTGAAGGGTACAGTTTTGAATCGTCAAAAAGCTTAGTTGATGATACACATTTCGTTGGTTTAGCTATTGACGAAGATCGCCAACCAGAATTAACAGAAGAGCGCATCAACAGTTGGGTAAATCAAGTCCGAGCTGAAATGAAAATTTAATCTATTAAAATGATTTCTTTTATTTACCTTATATAGTTCCTATAATGGAAACATATTAACAAATTAATGGGAAGTAATATGACAAATCATGATAATGATAATAATGCGGCGCTCAAAAGTGCAGGCTTAAAAGTTACGTTACCAAGATTAAAGATTTTAGAATTATTACGGAATCCTTCATGTCAACATATCACCGTGGAAGATCTGTATAAGAAATTAATTGATATGGGAGAGGAAATCGGGCTTGCAACCGTTTATCGCGTTTTAAACCAATTTGACGATGCAGGAATTGTTACTCGTCATAACTTTGAGGGTGGCAAAGCAGTTTTCGAGTTGGCGACACAACAACATCATGATCATTTAATTTGCTTAGATTGTGGCGAAGTATTTGAATTTCGAGATGACATTATCAACACAAGGCAAAAAGAAATTGCTGAGCAATATGGTGTTGAACTAACTTTTCATAGTTTATATCTTTATGGGCATTGTCAATCGGGTAATTGTAAGGCACACCCTGAACTTCATCGCAAAAAATAAGCCTATTCCAATAGGCTTTTTATTCATTTAAAATATGATAACTTACCTTGTGCTAGGCTAATAATCAATGAAACAACTTTTAAACTTCGTTCCGCTTGCGTTCTTTTTTGTTTTTCTTTCTATGTATGATGTCTTTGTCGGTGTTCAAGCATTGATGATCACTGCAACAATCTGCTTTCTTCTAATCCTTGCCTTATATAGGAAAATAGATAAAGTAGAGTTGATATCTTATTTAATGGTTATGGTTTTTGGTGGATTTACACTTTATATGCGTGATCCTAATATAATTAAATGGAAAGTCACTATTATTAACTTTTTATTTGCCGCAGCCTTGTTAGTTAGTCAATTTATTTTCAAAAAAAATCTGTTGCAAAAAATGCTTGGCAAAGAAATCCAGCTAGATATAACTATTTGGAATAAATTAAATTTATTATGGGTTATCTTTTTTATACTATGTGGCATAACAAGTTTAGTGGCAACCTATTACACTACAGATGATTTCTTTTGGATATTTAAAGTATTTATTTTGCCGAGCGCATCATTACTGTTATCGTTGATATCAGGTATTTATATCTATAAAAATATGAATAATGATTTAGAGAACAAATAATAAATAATAAAAAAGGGTATTTTAGCATGACACAAGATACAAATCCTAAAGGTCAACTAGTGCTTAGAACGCTTGCAATGCCAGCAGACACCAATCCTCATGGGCACATTTTTGGTGGTTGGATCATGTCTCAGATGGATCTTGCAGGCGGTATTTTATCAAAAGAGATCGCAAGAAACCGAGTTGTAACGGTTAATGCTAGTAGTATTACATTTTATAAACCAGCCATGGTGGGCGATGTGGTTTGTTGTTATGCACATTGCATTAAAACTGGAAAAACATCTATCACAATAGGTATTGAAGTTTGGGTTAAAAAAGTCATTGATACATCTGATACAACACAACGATTTTGCATAACAGATGCTGTATTTACTTATGTTTCAGTGGACAAACATAATAATCCCAAACCATTACCAGAGGTATTCCAGCATTATGATTCAACTAAGGATCCGATAACTAAATTAAACCTAAATAATAACTAATAAGTATGCAATTTACCTCATTTCATGCTTTAGTCAGTTCTTTGATCTTCCTTGTTTATTGGTTGATCATTGTTTCAACGACGTTACGTATTGTCTTTAAACGAAGACCAACAACTTACGTTATTGCATGGATGTTAGTTATTTATATCTTACCACTTGTGGGTGTGATCTTATATTTTGCGCTAGGCGAAGCTCACTTAGGGCAACAACGCGTTAAACGAGCTCAAAAAATGCGCCCAACTATTTCCAAGTTTATTCACCGAATAGGTGACTTTTCTGATATCTTCACTGGTAACGTAAGCCAAGTTAGCAAACCCATTTTCCAACTTTGTAAGCACCAGACGGGTCTTGATGGTATTAATGGTAATCACATTGAATTGTTGAGTGAAACCAATGTCATTTTTGACCGTTTAATTGATGATATAAACCAAGCGACATCGAATATTGAAATGGTATTTTATATCTGGAATGAAGGTGGTCGAGCTGATGATGTTGAGCAGGCGCTCATTCAAGCAAGTAAACGAGGCGTAATTTGCCGATTAATGGTTGATTCTGCTGGTAGCCGGCATTTTATCCAAACAAACGCGAGTAAAAGAATGCGCGATGCTGGCATTATCATTGTCGAAGCTTTGCAAGTAAACTTGCTTCGCTTTATGTTTAGACGGTTAGATTTACGCCAACACCGAAAAGTCGCTATTATTGATAACTATATATCTTATACTGGAAGCATGAATATAGTTGATCCGCGCTTTTTTAAACAAAATAAGCATGTTGGCGAATGGGTTGATATTATGGTAAGAATGAGTGGGCCGGTTACAACACTTATGGGAGCCATATATGCTTGTGATTGGGAGCTAGAAACAGGTAAACATTTAGCATTACCACAAATTACTGATTTTGCCGAGCCACCAGAAGATAAAAAACACATTATGCAATTGATCCCATCTGGCCCAGGCTATACAGAAAATATGATCCATCAAGTGCTATTAACAGCAATTTATTCAGCACAAGAGCAAATTATTTTTACTACACCTTATTTAGTACCAAGTGATGATATTTTACATGCTGTATGCACCGCAGCACAGCGAGGGGTCGAAGTGATTATCATCATTCCCAAAAATAATGATTCATTAATGGTCAAATGGGCAAGTCGAGCCTTTTTTTCTGAATTATTAAATGGCGGGGTAAAACTCTATCAATTCAATGATAACTTATTACATACTAAAAGTGTTTTAATTGACAACCAGCTCAGCCTTGTTGGTACTGTTAATTTAGATATGCGTAGCTTATGGCTTAATTTTGAAATTACCACTGTAATTGATGATGCAGAGTTTGCTAATTCACTAGCCGATCTTTTACAGAAATATTTATCTAATTCAGATCAAATAAAGGCCGAAACATGGAACCAACGGCCTATATGGCAACGTGTAACTGAGAGACTGTTTTACTTTTTTGCCCCTTTACTATAACTATTGGGCTAGTGTTAAGCCTACATCTATGATTGCTAGCAATATTGCTACTGACTAATAACCATTTTGAGAGATATCAGGTAAAAAGCGGTTGTTCTTTAATCTATAAACCTCACTATCAATGGTCCCATTGGTATTAAGCGTAATTTCTCGCCAACCAGGTGCATCATCACTTGATAATTGAAAATCATAACATTCGGGTTTAAATTGGAAACAAGTTGAAGGCGTTGAGAATGCCTTACATTTATGCCAAACATAATCTTGTTTCTGATGAATATGTCCCCAACCTAGTCCTCTTACATTTGGATGTTTTTGGATAACTTTTTCTAATTGCTCATAATTTTTTAAAATATGATGATCTAACCAATGGCAACCTGAATAAATGGGATGATGGTGTAAAAAAATTAACGCATATCTATGAGAATGTTCAGTTAAGGTGTTGTGCAAAAATTCGAGTTCAGATTCGTGTAAGAAGCCATAAGCCTGACCAACAACTTGACTATTTAATAGAATTGTCAGCCAGTTATCACCCAACAGTACGATTTTATTATCAGCAAGTTGATAGTTTGCAAACATTTCTTGCATATGAGCATAATTATCATGATTGCCAGCCAACCATACACATGGAGTGTTAAATTTATTTATTTGTTCAGCAAAACGAGCATAAGCTTTTTTAGAGCCATCTTGCACAAAATCACCTGTTGCCACAATTAAATCATATTGCCTATTGCCTTTCTTTATGTCATCGATAACAGCTAAAAAACTTGCATTAGAATTAATACCAAGCAACGAGCCACTATCTTCTGCAAAAAGATGGGTATCAGTTATATGTAATATTTTGCCGTAATTTTTATTACGGGTCTGAAGCTCTAAAAATGACCCCAAAATTTACCTCAATTATTTATTAATCTATAATTATGGTTAATAATGTCAGCAATAAAATAGGTATTGTGATTGAAAGTAAAATACCCTTATAAATCATATTATTATATTAAACTGTGAAATAAATCACCCGTCTATGAAAGGAATAATTAAACATAATTATAAAAAGTTATTTCCATTCATTTTGTAATAGCTGATGATTAAGCTCCAACCATTGAAGGGCAATAATTGATGCTGCATTGTTAATTATTCCATCTTCAATCCACTGATAAGCTTGAGAGCGGCTTACGACATGGGCTTTAATATCTTCACTCTCTTCGGCAAGGCCATGAATCCCCTTAGCTGTTGATGAGTCAACTTCACCAGCCAATATATGCAATTGTTCAGTTAAACCGCCGGGTGAGGCTAAATAACTAATAATAGGTTTACATCGACCTATAGTGATTCCCGCCTCTTCCATTGCCTCACGCCTTGCTACATCTTCTAAGGATTCATTCTCGTGATCCATCATACCAGCTATTAGCTCTAACATCCAAGGGCTGTCTTGAGTTTCAATAGCAGCAATCCTAACTTGTTCTATTAGCACCACCTTATCACGCTTTGCATCATAAGCTAAAAGTACGACCGCATTTCCACGCTCTAAAATTTCACGAGTGACAACCTCGCTCATTGAGCCGTCAAACTTGCGATATTGAAAACGGTATTCAAATAAAGAAAAAAAACCTTTATACAAAATTCGTTTAGTTAAATTAACGATATCATTTTTGTTAAAATTTACCGGATTATGTTTAATTTTCATATAAATTCTCGATTGTAAACTGAATTTGAATAAAAAGTGCGAATAGCATACAAACAATGCTTACTATATGCTAATTATCTGTTAAAATTACGCTATTAGAAATGATACTATATTTTAATGATTTCAAAGAGAAGATTAATGAAAAAAACCTTAACTTTTTTAATTGGATTATTGCTAAGCCAATCTGCTTTCGCTGAAAATTTAATACAAGTTTATGAACAAGCTAAAGAAACCAATCCAGATCTACGCAGCTCATTAGCGGAAAAAAATAAAGCATATGCAGCCATTTCTGGTTCTCGGGCAAGTTTGTTGCCACAAATAGGTTTGAGTGCTTCTTATGGTGTAACGCATGGTCGGCGAGATACAAGTGGCGTAAAATCTAAAAGCGGAAATTTATATCAAGTAGCTGTATCGCAAAGCATTTTTAATTTTTCAAATTGGAAAGGCTTAGATATTACTAAAAAGCAAGCAAGCGTTGCTGATATCGCTTATCAATATCAAGGGCAAACACTAATATTAAATACTTCTGTTGCCTACTTTAATGTTTTAAAAACACTGGATGCATTGAGCTTTATTGATGCACAAAAAAAAGCAATTGGGCGTCAGTTAGAACAAACTCGCCAACAACACCAAGTCGGTTTAGTTGCAATTACTGATGTACAAAATGCTCAAGCAAACTATGATCTAACCGTTGCGCAACAAGTTAATGCTTTAAATGATCTAAACAATGCAATAGAAGATTTACGTCAAGTGAGCGGTCGTTTTTATTCTAGTTTAGCAAGCGTTAACACCAATACCTTTAGAACAGAAAATCCAACGCAAATCAGCACATTGTTAAAACAATCTGAAACGTCTAATCTTAATTTACTCACCATGAAGTTAAATCAAGATATTGCACGTGAACAGATCAAACTTTCTCAATCAGGTCATTTACCTACAGCAAATTTAGATGCATCAACAAATCTTAATAAAACTGACCGATATGGTAATAATGTAGCAGTTGGTGGGCGTGGTGGTAAATCTTATTCTGGGAATAATTATGTTGGTGTTAGTGTTAATCTGCCTATCTTTTCAGGTGGTGCAACAATGTCTAAGGTCGAACAAGCACAACAAAATTACGTCAGCTTTAGCGAAAAATTAGAAAGCACCAACAGAAACGTGATTAATCAAGTACGTTCATCATACAATAATATTTCATCATCAATTAGTGCAATCAAAGCTTATCAACAAGCTGTCGTTTCTGCTCAAAGTTCATTAGAAGCAACTAATTCTGGCTATCAAGTTGGAACACGAACAATTGTTGATGTATTAAATGCGACAACACAGCTATATAGTGCAAAACGAAACCTATCTGATGCAAAATATAATTATTTAACTAGCTTGCTACAATTAAAATATGCTGTGGGAACCTTAACAGCTAATGATTTAGTTTATTTAAACAATATGCTAGGTAAAGAAGTTAGTACTTTAGCTACGATAAAATAATCATTAATTCTGTTATGACAACTGTTTAAAAGGCGAATAAACCGCCTTTTTTTATTATGTCACTAAAAAAATATCTACCACTTCAGACCTAGTCTTTACTGAAGGGCTTGCGTAGGAATTAAAACAAGCTAGCGTCAATTAATAACAAAGGGATTTGTTGGGCTGTAACGAAAACCGAATTTGGTGAAAAGCCAATAATATCAGTCAATACAATAATGATGCGAGTTTTACCTAGCACCATAAAGCAAAGCAAATCGCCAATTTTTTACTGGCTTTATACGATAGCAACAAAGTTATTGGTGAGATTAATACTAAAGATTTCTCTTTTTCACTAAAAGATAGCCTATTTTCTTATTCAGGAAATCCGTCAGAAAACCAAAAGTAAGAAAATAATGAATTTACTAGCAATATTCAATCGAAAATATTAATTTTAACAAAAATGAGTTTTGGCAATCGTTATTTTGATTACCAATTTCAGTATAAAGAAAGAGAAATATAGTATATCGATTTAAAGTAGCTTTTTATTTATTTCGATTAAAAAATGGCGTTTAAATGAAATTGGACGCCAGACATGAAATAGGTTTCTAAGTGTAAACGGAAAGGTTTTTATAGGTTTTTTAAAAAGTTTAAGTAACCAACCATCAGTTCCCTCAAACGACATAAATTCAAAACTTAATGTATGATCCGATAAAATTTTAATATTCCAAAGCCCACAAGCGCTAAGCCAAGCATATGCTCCACCGCCAATTTTGGCACGATCAACGATATGGTAGTTTTTTGAATCAAATAGATAGATGAATAAAACTTCTTCCCAAGGACCACCATCTTCCGTCACAAAAATTAAAACGTAACAGTCATCATAGCTAAAAGCCATTTCTAAATAGCGACCTTCTAGTTTTTCATCATAGCAAACACCATCAACTTCAACAAGCGAGCTAATTTTACCTCTTTTGCTTTTAGGTAGCGGTTTTAATGTAATATTAGATATCGGTTTTATCATGTTTATCCCAAAAAATGCTTATTAATAAAAACCTATCAATAAGAAACTTAATAAAGTCAACAATTAATAAGCAAAATAATAAAATATCCATATTGAAAATAAATTATAAAACTAATTAATGAATAGAACTTGAATTAATATTATTACAATATAAAAACCAATATACACACAATTACATTTGAATTAGATTCATTAACGATTCTATTTTTGCAATTCTATCTTCAACTTTTTTGGCTGCACCATCCAATGAATATCCATCTTCCATCAATTCTTGAATTAAAACAATTTTTTTTATATTCGCTAAATCAAATTGACGAGACTTAGATTGTGGATCAACCGTTTTAATGATGCCTTTTTCTTCCCAATATCGTAATTTTCTAACTGGAATTTTTGTCATCTCAGAAACCTCTCCAATACCAACAATCACGGTTGATAAAAAGTCATCATATGCATTTTTAGCAGAGATATCTTCCATAATAAAACCTTTTTCATCGTTTATTTTTTTATATTTTATCGATTAAATTATATTGTACAACAAATTATGTTGATTTAAAAACCATAATGGATATATACTCCAATTGTTGTAGTTTAAATACAACAATAAAACTTAAAGGACTCATCAATGAAATATAAGTTAATCGTAGGAACAACATTAATTCCTTTTATAGCACTTGCTGTTGTTACCCTTCTATACATTTTTTTACCCATTCCAGAAAATTTACTAATTTTTATCAAAGGTAGCACACCAAGTAATGTCAGCTTATTGACAAGTGTGTTTGGTATTTTTTACGCGATTGGACTAATTATTTGGGGAATTTTATCGGATAAAATAGGCAAAGATTTTACTTTAGCAATAGGCTTACTACTTTTAGCATTAATCACTTTTATTATTCCATTGATAAGTGGTTATTATTTATTATTGCTAGCACGTTCCATCCAAGGCTTTTGTGCAGCCTCATTTCCACCTGTTGCATTAGCGTGGATTTCGGTCAACCTTGCTGATGCAACAAAATCTAAAGCAATCTCAATTATTAGTTGTGCGTTTCTACTCGCAACAACCATTGGGCAATGGTTTGGTTCAATAATGATTGTTGATACACTGCATAAGTCTATGTGGTTTTTAGGTATTATTTACGCATTAGGCGCTGTATGCTTTTATTTCAACAGTTCAAAAAGCAATAGAAAAAAACCAACACCCCAAAAAACAACAATAACTTCAATTTTTAGTAAACTTCCCAATATTTTGTTTAATAAAAAATTATTTCCTATCTATTGTTGTTCGCTCTTTGTTTTACTTAGTTTCGTTAGTCTTTATTCAATATTACACCATAGCTCATTAATCATTTATGTACCAACACTACGTAACATAAGCATTATTGCTATATTATTTAGTCTAACAGCTGGTTATATATTTAAGCTAATCAAACCATTATACGTATTATTCATGGCATTATGCCTAATGAGCATTTCGTTATTAATTCACTGTTTTTATATTAATGACCAATTAAATTTTGTTAGTTTTTTATTTATTATCCATTTTATATTTATTTTTGGACTAGCCTATGCCATTCCATCAATGATTACATGTATTACAATCGAATCTGAAGCTGAAAGTCGTGGCATTGCCATATCGCTATACACCTGTGTTTTATTTATTGGTGCGAGTGTAGGCGCCTTTTTACCAACCATTTTTGAAACAAATACTTTAATTTTACTCGTCACCCTTTTCCTATTTATTTGTGCATTGCAACTAATGTTAAATAAAAGAAATTACCATTAAGGTTTTTATAATGAAAAAAATATTTATTAGCTTAATAATTATAACAAGTTTTTTAAATTCAACTTGTTACGCCGAAGAAATGAGTACAATAAAGGAACCCACTATGAACTCAACGCAAATACAACAAGCAAAAAACATACTTGAACCAAATTTTCAAAAGTTATTACAAAATGCAGAACGCGATTTTAATTTTGTATTAACTAAACAAGGACTCCACAATAAACAGCCTGTCACTCTTTATCGTTTTGAACCCAATGAAAGCATACATCTTGAACAACAACATGTTTCATTATTAATAAATGATACTACTAAAAATTTACAAGGATTAGTAAGATTACTACCTAAATATCAGTCTTCTAGCCAACAAGTTTCCAAAGAAATCGCATTACAAATTACTCTAAATTTTCTTAAAGACTATGCACCAGATTTATTAGAAAACTATAATAATAATTGGATCAATACCCATAACGAAACTATTATTGTTGATGGCAAAAAAAACACACTAACTGGAATGAAAGTCAAATGCCGTGATTTAAATACTGGCCTCTATTTTTGGACTATTATAGGACCTGATCAAACAGTAATGGTTTTTGAAAGAGATATTGACTGGGATTTTATTCGAGCAGGAAGGCAAACTCAAAAATGGTTACATGATAGTTGGTTAGCTAAACACTTATAATAGAAAAACAACTCTAAAAAACAAACGCTACAATTATTTATCAAATAAGCAAATTTTATACTGAAACGCATAATTTCCTGAAACATCTTAACAAGTATATTAACTTGTTAAGATGCAGTTATTTATAATAAAGATATCAATTACGAAATTCGCATTCCTGGTTTAGCGCCACTATCTGGTGATAGTAGGTACACACCTTCGCCATCATCTTTACCACTTGCACAAAGCACCATACCTTCTGAAACACCAAAACGCATTTTGCGAGGTGCTAAGTTTGCAATCATAATAGTTAAACGACCTATCAGTACTTCAGGATCTGGATAGAATTGCTTAATGCCAGAAAACACATTACGCGTTTCATCACCAATATCAAGCGTTAGTTGAAGTAATTTATCTGATCCGTCAACAAAACTGGCGTGTTTAATTAAAGCAACTCGCATGTCGACTTTAGCAAAATCGTCAAAATTAATTGTTTCAGCGATAGGTTCGGCAACTTGGGTTTTAGCTGGTGTTGCTAAGGCAGCTTGTTGTTTAGTTTCTTCAATCATGGCTGTGACTTTGTCCATATCAATACGGTTAAATAAAGCTTTAAATTGATTAATCTTGTGGTTTGTTAACGCATCCCCAATGGTATTCCATTCTAATTTACTATTTAAAAATGCCTCAGTTCGTTCAGCTAATGACGGTACAATCGGTTTTAAATAGGTCATTAAAATGCGGAATAAGTGAATCCCCATTGAGCAAATATCTTGCAATGCTTGATCTTGTCCTTCTTGCTTAGCAACAACCCATGGTGCTTTTTCGTCAATATAACGATTCGCTTCATCGGCAAGCGCCATGATCTCACGAATGGCTTTACCTGATTCGCGTTGTTCAAAGAAATCGGCAATCACTTTCGCTTTTTCCACAAATAATCCATAAAGCGCTGGCTCTGCCACTTTATCCGATAATTTGCCCTCAAAACGTTTATAAATAAATCCAGCCGAACGTGAAGCAATGTTGACCACTTTATTAACTAAATCACTATTCACACGTTGCACAAAATCTTCAAGGTTTAAATCAATATCATCAATATGCGGTGATAATTTAGCGGCGTAATAGTAACGTAAACAATCGGGATCTAAATGTTTTAAATAGGTGCTTGCTTGAATAAATGTACCGCGTGATTTAGACATTTTAGCGCCATCAACGGTCACATAGCCATGAACAAAAATATTCGATGGTTTGCGATATTGGCTACCTTCAAGCATTGCAGGCCAAAATAAGCTGTGGAAGTAAACAATATCTTTACCAATAAAATGGTAAAGCTCTGTACTTGAATCTTTATTCCAAAATTCGTCAAAAATGGGTTTATTTTGTTTATTGCAGTAATTTAAAAAAGATCCCATATAACCAATGGGTGCATCTAACCAAACATAAAAATATTTACCTGGCGCATCTGGGATTTCAAAACCAAAATAAGGCGCGTCACGGCTAATATCCCACGGTTGCAAGCCTGCTTCAAACCATTCTTGCATTTTATTCGCAACTTGATCTTGCAACGTCCCAGAACGGATCCACGCTTGCAACATATTTGAGAAAGCAGGCAGATCAAAAAAGAAGTGCTCTGATTCTTTCATAATGGGGGTGGCTCCTGAAACAACAGACTTAGGGTTAATTAAATCAATCGGGTTATAAGTTGCACTACAAACTTCACAGTTATCACCATACTGATCTGGTGCTTTGCAACGTGGACAAGTGCCTTTTACAAAACGATCGGGCAAAAACATCTGTTTTTCAGGATCGAACAACTGTGAAATGATTTTAGTTTTAATGTAACCATTAGCCTTTAAACGCTGATAAATCTGCTCTGATATTTCGCGGTTTTCAGGACTATGTGTTGAGTGGTAATTATCATAACTAATATGGAACCCCGCAAAATCATGTTGATGTTCAGTTTTTACTTCACTGATCATTTGCTCTGGCGTGATACCTAATTGTTGAGCCTTAAGCATAATTGGCGTACCATGCGCATCATCAGCACAAATAAAATAAATTTCATTATCACGCATGCGTTGATAGCGTACCCACACATCAGCTTGAATATGTTCAAGCATGTGCCCTAAATGAATTGAACCATTGGCATAAGGAAGTGCACAAGTCACCAATATTTTGCGTTGAGTTGTCATATTAATTTATTGTCCCTTTTTATATAATGGCAGAAATAGTACATCAAACGTGGGATTATCGCTAGATTTATGCCATAATTTGATTAAATTTCTATACTCGATTGCGCTTTGTAAGCAAGTAAGCAAGTAAGCAAGTAAGCAAGTAAGCAAGTAAGTAAGCAATTATTTTTTTGAGGATGAAAATAATGTATTTGATGGTGTCCCACCATTTACGGTGTTTTACCCTCTTAAGAAGAATTGATTGAAAGTGAAACGAGCCTAAATATCGATACATAAAGAGATAACCATAATGAACATTGAAGTCAAAAAAATTCTTGAAAATTTTACGCATCCAACTTTACAAAAAAATTTACTTGAACTTAACGCACTAAAAAAATGTGAAATAGTTAATCATTGTTTATCTATCACTTTAGCTATGCCCTTTGTTTGGCAAACCGCTTTTGAGGAATTGAAAAAAAAATCCACTCCTGAATTACTTAAGCTTAACGACATTAACGAAGTTGACTGGCATATTGAATACCCAATAGCGACATTAAGGCGCGCTAATGGTCAACATGCTATTAACAATATAAAGAATATCATTGCAATAAGCTCAGGGAAAGGAGGCGTAGGCAAATCATCAACGGCAGTTAATCTTGCGCTTGCCTTACAAAAACAAGGCGTCAAAGTAGGCATTTTAGATGCTGATATCTATGGGCCATCGATTCCTACCATGCTAGGTACAGAAAAAGCGCAACTTTTTACACCCGACAATAAACATATGACGCCAATAATGGCATACGGGCTAGCCAGTAACTCAATTGGTTATTTGGTTGATTCTGATGACGCCATGGTATGGCGTGGACCTATGGCGAGTAAAGCGCTATTACAAATATTACAAGATACGCTTTGGCCAGAATTAGACTATCTTGTTGTCGATATGCCACCCGGCACAGGAGATATTCAATTAACCTTAGCGCAAAGTATTCCAGTTACAGCTGCAATCATTGTCAGTACACCACAAGATATTGCATTAATTGATGCTAAAAAAGGCATAACAATGTTTAATAAAGTCAATATCCCAGTGCTTGGTATTGTTGAAAATATGAGCTATCACATTTGTGAAAATTGTGGGCATAATGAAGCTATCTTTGGTGAAGGTGGCGTACAGCGTTTAGCTGAGCAATATCAAACAAAATTGCTTGGGCAAATTCCACTGCATAAAATGTTACGCCAAGATCTTGATGTTGGGCAACCAACTGTCGCAAGCCATCCTAACAGTGAATTTACTCAAATTTATTATCAAATTGCTGAGCGTATTGCAGCTGAACTTTATTGGCAAACTGAAGTCATTTTACCAGATATTGCTTTTAAAACGTTATAATTTAAAAATTACCGTGTTATGTAATATTGGCTATAAAAAGTAGTCAATATTATTATCTGGCATTGTATCATTGTATCATTGTATCAATTTGGTAAAAATGAAGCATAGCTACTTTTAAAAAAACATGTACCTCAGTAAAAAAATACACGCTTAAAGTTAAACATATTTCACTTTAAAAATCGTTCAGAAAAGCTATTGATTTTATTGAAGTTTTTTATTTGTGTTTTTTTCTAAAAATAATCCCTGTTTATCCAATAACAACCTATAAATACTGCCTTTACTGACGTTAGAATAGGCTAACCAAACGATTCTCGCTAAAAAATGCTAAGATTTGCAATTTACTTTATGATTTATTCATATAATCATTTAATAACCAAAAATGTTCAGTTATAATCGAAAGTAACCTAATCATCCCCCCATAATCTTAATCATGAACAATAATATTACCCGATCTCGTATATGGTCATCGATTCTTTGTCTTGCATTTGCAGCATTTATTTTTAATACCACAGAATTTGTACCGATTGGATTATTGCCCAATATTGCTGAAAGTTTTTCAATGGATGTTGCGCATGCTGGGTTATTGCTTACTATTTATGCTTGGGCCGTTTCGTTATTATCGTTACCATTAACTGTATTAACGTCAAAATTGGAGCGTAGGAAGTTACTCATTTTTTTATTTTTCCTTTTTATTGGTAGTCATATTTTAGCAGGGGTTGCATGGAATTTTGGTAGCTTAGTTGTAGCAAGAATTGGCATTGCTTGCGCTCATGCCGTTTTTTGGGCAATTACAACGCCACTGGCGGTTCGGTTGGCGCCGAATGGTAAAAAAGCTAAAGCAATGGGCTTTATTGTTATTGGTGTTTCAATGGCGACTATACTTGGTATTCCCATTGGCACCATAATAGGGCAACATGTTGGCTGGCGAATTACATTTTTATGTATTGCTGGTATTGCTTTTATCGTAATGCTATTACTGCTTTATTTACTGCCGACTGTGCCTAGTTCAAATATTATTTCAGCAAAAGATATTCCGCACGTATTAAAACGCCCAATATTACTTAATATCTACTTATTAACGGTTATTATTATTGCTGGTCATTTTACTGCTTATACCTATATCACACCTTTTATGAAACAGGTTGGTGGATTTGACCAAACTACCGTAGTCACGCTATTACTGGTAGTTGGTTTTTCTGGCATGGTGGGTAGTGTTCTATTTGCAAAGTATTCTGAAAAAAATCCAATCGCCATTCTATTGGTTCCTTTGTTATCATTAGCTGCTTGTCTATTATCACTCTATATCTGCTCAGTTAGTATTTATACTATCTTTATTCAATGCCTGTTATGGGGTATTTCAATTACGATTATAGGCATGGTCATGCAAAGCAAAGTGATTGATGCCGCACCCGACGCAACAGATATCGCGACATCCGTTTACTCTGGTATTTACAACATTGGTATTGGCGGTGGCGCTTTTATCGGAAGTAAAGTTCTTATACTGCTATCAATAGGCGATATTGGCTTTGTAGGCGCAATTTTTGTCGTTATTGCTCTGTTATTATTCTGCTTTTTTTCAAGAAAATTGTGGAATAGTAAAACAATTTTATAAGCTCATATCGATTAAATAACAGCATTATTTATAACTTATAAATAATGCTGAAAATGGCTGTCTTATCTTATGATTTACTTAAAGACTCTAACTGTTCCCATCGTTCAAATATAGCTTCTAGATCTGATTCTTTAGTGGCTAACATTTGTAGTACGGGATTTGTCACCTCATGAGGTTGATTGAAAAAATCACTATTGCTGATTTGTTTTTGTAAATCAGCAATTTCATTTTCTAATTGTTCTATCTTATTGGGAAGTTGTGCTAGCTCACGTTGCTCATTATAACTCAGCTTTGCTTTCTTTTTACTGGTTTGCTTATTGTTCTGAGTATTAATATTATTGTTTTTTTCTAATTGATTATTCTCTTTATTATTGTTTATCGTGGCCTTGGCTGGTTTTGCCTGCTGTTGTTGTTGAAATGCATCAGCATAACCGCCGGCATAAACACCAATATGACCTTGTTCTTCAAAAAACCAGCACTGTGTCACTACATTATCAACAAATTGCCTATCATGGCTAACCAATAAGACCGTACCTTGATAATCGTTAACTAGCTCTTCTAATAATTCAAGCGTTTCAATATCAAGATCATTGGTTGGTTCGTCAAGGATTAATAAATTGCTAGGTTTTAAAAAAAGTTTAGCAAGCAATAAGCGATTACGCTCTCCACCCGACAAAGCTCGTACAGGTGTTCTCGCTCGTTTTGGTGGAAATAAAAAGTCCTGTAAATAACCAAGAACATGGCGAGATCTGCCATTAACCATCACTTCTTGTTTGCCTTCAGCCAAATTATCCATTACTGTTTTTTCAGGATCGAGCTCAAGTCGATATTGGTCAAAATAGGCAACTTCAAGCTTGGTACCGCAATGCACACTACCTGATGTTGGCGCTAAATTACCCAACATCAGTTTTAACAAAGTCGTTTTACCAATACCATTAGGACCAATTAAAGCAATCTTATCACCTCGTAATACTTGTACAGAAAAATCATTAACGAGCAACTTATCCCCAATCTGATAGGTTACATTTTCAAGCTCAAAAACAATTTTGCCTGAACGCAGTGCTTCTTCAATTTGCATTTTGGCACTACCCATTACTTGCCGACGTGCGCTATACTCTTGGCGCATTGCTTTTAATGCACGTACTCGCCCTTCATTACGTGTACGGCGTGCTTTAATACCTTGGCGAATCCAGACCTCTTCTTGGGCTAATTTCTTATCAAATTCGGCATTTTGCAACTCTTCAACACGTAGTGCTTCTTCTTTGCCAATTAAATAGTTATCGTAATTACCACTCCAAGAGGCAATTTTGCCGCGATCTAAATCAATAATGCGCGTTGCCATTTGGCGAATAAAAGAGCGATCATGAGAAATAAATACAATACTGCCATTAAAGCTTTTTAAAAACTCTTCTAACCATTTTATGGTTTGAATATCTAAATGGTTAGTTGGTTCATCAAGCAATAAAACCGACGGTTGACAAACCAATGCTCTAGCTAATGCGGCTTTACGAAGCCAGCCACCAGATAGCGAAGATAGCAAAGCATCGCCATCAAGCGATAGCGACGAAATAACATTACGAATACGGCTATCTAATTGCCAGCCATTTTGGTGATCTAATTGCTCTTGCATTTTGGCTAATTTGGTTAAATTGCTTTCGCAAGGATCTTGCTCTACTTGATGTGCCAAATCGTAATAATCACGTAATAATTGCGCTTGTTCATGCAACCCTTCGGCCACAAAGTCAAATACATTGCCTTGTACATCGCGAGGGGGATCTTGTTGCAAACGTGAAACTATCACATTATTTTCATAAATAATTTGACCTTCATCTAATGGTATTTCTTTGTTTAATACTTTCAGTAACGTTGATTTGCCCGCACCATTACGACCAACAAGGCAAACTCGCTCGTTTGGTTCAATAGACATATCAATATGATCGAGCAGTGGCGCATCACTAAATGAAAGGTAAGCATTGGTAAGATTAATTAATGACATAATGGTGATTTTTATTTGGATATTAAGTAATAAGGCATTATTCTATCATAAAGTTAGCCAAGGCAAATAAATCAAAAAAATAAAGAAGCACTAATAGGTCTCACAAATATTAGAAATCACTGTTCTATCCTATAAAAAAAAATAAATACTGTTATATTAATGAATAAAAATATTAATGAGTTTCGGTGTGGAGATTATTATGAGCCATATGTGGACATTCCAGCGAGTTGGTGGGTTGGATCAAGTTGTATTTAAAAGTGCTGATGACATTATCAATTTACCAGATTTAGACCCTAAATTATGGGTAGCATTAAGTTGCCCAACAATAGGGTTAGATTTTGACGAGCGAACTTTAGCATTACTTGATTCAGATCAAGATGGACGTATTCGCATTCCTGATATTTTAGATGCTATTAGTTGGACACAAGATAAAATCGTGTCATTTGATAGCCTTTTAACAATGAGCGAAACACTGCCTTTATCGCAAATTAAAACGTCTACCCCACAAGGGGAAAAACTCTCTACTACGGCACGGAGTATTTTGGCTAGTTTGAATAAAAGTAATGTGGATTATTTGACACAAGATGATATATGGCAATCAATTAAAACCAATGCTGATAAACTTTACAATGGTGATTTAATCTTCCCTGCATCAAGCGAATTATCAAGCGACATGCAAACCTTTATTCAAACAGCAATCAAAACCACTGGTGCACAAAAAGATATGAGTGGACAAGAGGGGATTGATTTAAACATTGCCACCACATTTGTTGAAAACTTAAAAACTTGGTTGCAATGGCAAGCAAAAATAAATAACACCGATACACCATTTGGTGAAAATAGCGCTGAAATATGGAAGCTAATTCAACTATTAAAACCCAAAATTGATGATTATTTTTTACGTGTTGAATTGGCGCAATATGCCCCGCAAGCACAAACAGCGCTTAACGTAGACGAAAAGTATATCGTACCGACACAAAATGGATTATTGTCTGATGAGGCTTTAGCCGAATTACCTCTATCAAAAATCGACACAGTTGAGGTGCTTGATTTAGTCAATGGAATAAACCCTCTTTGGAAAACTAAAATTAGTCGGTTTAAAACATTAGTAGAAACATCCTTATCCAATTCAGACCAGCTAACACAGCAAGAATGGCAACATATTCAACAAAGCTTGCAAGCTTACGCTAAACTGATTAGTTCTAAGCCCGAATTAGCACAATTAACTGTGGCAATTGAACCCGCTGCTAGCATAGAAGATATACCAAACAATCTCATGATTAGCCTAGCTAACGACGATTTGTTAACCGAATTTCAGCAAATGGTTGAACAAGATAATAAAACGCCAATATCGGCGTCAGACATTCTCATATTAGAAAAATTAGTCTTATTTCATAAACATTTATATCGTTTATTGGTTAACTTTGCGTCTTTTGCTGATTTCTTCTCACCAAATACACGAGCTGCATTTCAGCTTGGTAAGCTTTATATTGATGGTCGCTGTGCAACCCTTTGCGTTGCGGTTGATAATATTGCTAAGCACGTAACAATGGCAAATTATTCCGAACTTTGTTTACTTTATTGTGAATGCACAAGGCATGGGCAAAAGCAACTCATTGCCGCGGCAATGACAGCAGGGCAAGGCGATTTATTACTTGAAGGTCGCAATGGTGTATTTATCGATAATAAAGGAAATGATTGGGATGCTAATGTGGTTAAAATAATCACTAAGCCAATTAGCATTCAACAAGCAATTTTAGCTCCTTATCAACGTATTGGTCGCTGTATTACTGAACAAATTAACAAATGGGCTAGCAGTAAAGATGCCAATATTGAAAAATCAAGTGAACAAGCTTTGCAAAACCCAGCAAATAAATTTGATATTGGTAAAAGCGTTGGTATTTTTGCCGCAATTGGTTTAGCTGTAGGTGCAATAGGTACGGCATTAGCCTCTATTTTTCAAGCAATTTTTTCGCTAACTTGGTGGCAATTTCCTTTATTCTTTATTGGATTATTCTTAATTATTTCAGGACCGTCTGTTATTTTGGCATGGTTAAAATTACGACGTAGAACTCTAGGTCCACTACTTGAAGCATCAGGTTGGGCAATTAATGGCCAAGTTAAAATCAACTTAATGTTGGGTAGTTTGCTCACCAGCAAAGCTGAACTGCCATCAAACGCAAAACGCAATTTGCGTGACCCAATGAAAAACAACAGCAACAAAGTTTTAATTGCCGCTTTTGGGTTAGCTATTTTACTTGGTGTTGGCGCAACGGGAGGTTGGTTATGGCACAAAGGTTATTTAGAACACTATATCGAACTACAAAAGCAAGAAAAAACCCAAGATAATATAACGAATGATAAATAAAAATCATTTTATAAAACAAGCTATCAAAAAAATCGCCGACAATAGTCGGCGATTTTTTATCAATAATTAATGCTGATAAACTGGTAATCGACGGCAAATAGTTAACACTTTTTCTTTCACTGTTTGAATGGTTTGTTCATCATCAATATTGTCTAACACGTCACAAATCCAATTGGCCAAATCACGTGATTCGGCTTCTTTAAAGCCTCGACGAGTAATAGCTGGTGTACCAATACGCACACCCGATGTAACAAATGGGCTTTGCGGATCTTTAGGTACGCTATTTTTATTAACAGTAATATTAGCACTACCCAAAGCGGCATCAGCTTCTTTACCTGTAATATTTTTGTCGACTAAATCAATTAAGAATAGGTGATTGTTTGTTTCACCAGATACCACTTTATAACCACGATTTAAAATCACTTCCACCATAGCTTTAGCATTGTTAACTACTTGATGTTGATATTGTTTATACGCAGGTTCCATGGCTTCTTTTAATGCAACAGCTTTAGCTGCAATCACATGCATTAAAGGACCGCCTTGTGCCCCTGGGAAAACCGCTGAATTTAGTTTTTTATATAAGTCCTCACTACCACCTTTAGCTAAAATTAATCCCCCTCGTGGGCCTCCTAGGGTTTTATGTGTTGTAGTGGTAACAACATGCGCATAAGGAACAGGATTTGGATAAACGCCCGCTGCAACTAAACCAGCTACATGCGCCATATCCACAAATAAGTAAGCGCCTACACTATCGGCAATTTCGCGCATACGCTTCCAATCAACTATGCCCGAGTAAGCCGAAAATCCGCCAATAATCATTTTAGGTTTTGAGGCTTGAGCAATGTTAGCCAGCTGTTGATAATCAATATGACCAGAATCATCAACACCATAAGAAACAACATGATAAAGTTTGCCTGAAAAGCTCACTGGCGAACCATGCGTTAAATGACCTCCCTCGGATAAATTCATACCTAAAACGGTATCCCCTGTTTTTAACAGTGCCATATAAACCGCAAAATTAGCTTGTGAACCCGAATGCGGTTGCACATTGGCATAGTCCGCACCAAATAACTCCTTAGCACGCTCTATTGCTAATTTTTCAACAATATCAACATATTCACAACCACCATAATAGCGTTTGCCAGGATAACCTTCAGCATATTTATTGGTAAGTTGTGAGCCTTGCGCTTGCATTACTCGTGGGCTGGTATAGTTCTCTGATGCGATCAGTTCAAGATGATCTTCTTGACGCTGTTCTTCGCCTTTAATGGCATTCCACAATTCCTTATCATAATCGGCAATAGTCATATCTTTACTAAACATGTTGACTCCTTATTGTTCATTGCATTAGTCTTAAAGGCTTTGCTATACATAGTGTATAAAAATATTACTGTCAGTTATCCTTACTTAATTAACGTGCGATTTCAATCTTTTTTTAAGGTTATAAAAAAAATTTATGACAAATCGATATCAAGAATAACGCATTTACAAATCACCATTAAAATAGTGGTTTAATGTGGATATATTTAATATTTTCAAAAACAAGGAAGTATTTGCATACTGTGAATAAAAAAACGCCAAAAAAGAGTGTATTTTCATCTCTAAAAGTTGTTCAGAAAACCTATTGATTTTATTCATTTTTTTATTGCATTTATTTACCAATACAAAACGAACTAAATATACGGCCTAATAAGTCATTGGAGGTAAATTCTCCCGTGATTTCGCTTAAAGCTTCTTGAGCTAACCTTAGTTCTTCAGCTAACAATTCACCAGCATGAAAAACAACGAGTTGATGTTTGCCATTGTTTAAGTGCTGAGCTGCCTTTTCGAGTGCTTGTAGGTGGCGGCGGCGTGCTAAAAATCCTCCCTCGGTACTACTGGTATAGCCCATGGCTTGTTTTAGATGATCACGTAGCAGTTCTATTCCCTCACCTGTTCGTGCAGATAGTTGGATCTGCGAGTAACCATTTGCTTCGCTATAACCTAGCGATTCGCCAGTTAAATCTGCTTTATTGCGAATAACAGTAACAGGCAAATTTTTAGGTAAGCGTTCAATAAATTCTGGCCATAATTTTTCGGGATTGGATTCGGTCGTTGTTGTGCTGTCGACCATAAACAATACTCTATCTGCTTGTTCAATTTCTTGCCAAGCTCGCTCAATACCAATTCGCTCCACTTCATCACTGGCTTCACGTAGACCTGCGGTGTCAATAATATGTAACGGCATACCATCGATATGAATATGTTCACGTAGTACATCTCGGGTCGTTCCTGCTATATCAGTCACTATGGCGGCATCACGCCCTGCTAGTGCATTAAGCAAACTGGATTTACCTGCATTAGGGCGCCCAGCAATGACTACCTTCATTCCTTCTCGTAACAGTGTTCCTTGCTTAGCTTCTTGGCGAACTTCAGCTAAGCGAGTAATTACTTCATTTAGCTGAGCCTCAATTTTACCATCCGATAAAAAGTCTATTTCTTCTTCAGGAAAATCAATTGCTGCTTCGGTAAAAATGCGTAAATGGATTAATGATTCAACCAGTGTATTTACTTTTTTAGAAAATACACCTTGCAAAGATGATATTGCAGATTTTGCTGCTTGTTCCGAACTTGCATCAATTAAATCAGCAATGGCTTCTGCTTGGGCAAGATCTAGCTTATCATTTAAAAATGCGCGCTCTGAAAATTCACCAGGGCGTGCAATACGGACATTAGGCACTTCCAGAACTCGTTTTAACAATAAATCGAGAATAACTGGCCCACCATGCCCTTGTAGCTCAAGCACATCTTCGCCAGTGAATGAATGTGGATTTGGGAAAAATAAAGCGATACCTTCATCTAAAGTTGAACCATCTGATGCTAAAAAAGGTAAATAATCAGCGTGGCGTGGTTTAGGTAATTTACCTAATATAGATTGAGCTACTGCTCGGGCTTGAGATCCCGAAATACGTAAAATCCCAACACCTCCACGGCCAGGTGGGGTTGCCTGTGCAACAATAGTATCTAAATTCATATGTATTAATTTCTAAATTAAATAGCAATGTGCCATAATATCATGGACAAGATGCCAAAAACAGCTACTGCTTACTTATCTAGTGATGATAAGAATAAGCTATATTCAAAAAATATATAAAAGAATCAAAAGATTTGATAAGTTGTTAAAAACTACCATACCTAATTTAATTTTTAGGGTGATCAAATAACCAAGAATTAGCCAAAGCAAGTGGTTCTCTTATCATCGCAATATATTTATCAAAATTAGAAAAGCTCAAGGGCGCTGACAATCCAGATACATCATTAAATCCTGAGCGTTTAGCCAGCATGACTGAACGTAATAAATGAAAATCATTAGTTACAACTATCGTTTTCCCTAATGGTAAAATGCGATTAGCATACACGAATTGTTGCGCAGTTCGGGTTGATTTATCTTCAATATAGATTCGTGAAGCATCTATTCCTTTATTCACTAAGTAATTAAACATCACACTGGCTTCACTTGCTGATTCATCTTTACCTTGTCCACCACAAACAACGACTTTAGTTTGAAGATTATTTTGTAAGTAAGTAGCAGCAATATCTAAACGA
The DNA here is from genome assembly GCF_001690275.1 of Gilliamella sp. WF3-4. GTDB lineage: Bacteria > Pseudomonadota > Gammaproteobacteria > Enterobacterales > Orbaceae > Gilliamella > Gilliamella apicola_C. Next base: position 203,418 of record NZ_LZGW01000045.1, read on the forward strand.
ATTTGTAAAGTTAAAGGCGCTGTAGCTGGCGTGCCGACAACTTGAGATCCTAACACAACCATAGTTTCAGCATTATCAACGGGTTTTTGTTGTGCATAAATAAAAATAATAATATTACAGACAATAAAATAACTTAAAATAGTGATTACGGAATACTTTAATAAATTAAATATATTCATTAAATTAACATCCTTTTTTAAAGCAATTCTGAAAATGATCATCAACCAGTCCCATTGATTGCATAAAAGCATAACAAATTGTGGAGCCAACAAAACTAAAGCCTCTTTTTTTTAACTCCTTTGACATGTTGTCAGATACTTCGGTGCTTACAGGCACTTCACTTTTATCTTTAAAGTGGTTAATAATGGGCTTGCCGTTTACAAAAGACCAGATAAATTGCGAGAAATCTTCCCCTTTTTTTTGCATATTTAAATAAGCATGGGCATTTTTGACAATGCTATTTAACTTTAAACGATTACGGATCAGTCCTTTATTTTTAAGTAATTGCTCAATATCTTCAGTTGACAATCTTATGATTTTTTTTGGGTCAAAATTGAAAAAGCAACGGCGATATTCATCACGCTTTTTCAAAACAGTAATCCATGATAACCCTGCTTGTTGCCCTTCAAGGCAAATCATTTCAAATAATTTAAGGCTATTATGTTGAACAATGCCCCATTCGTTATCGTGGTAATGAATATATATGGGATCATTCAAAACCCAATCACAACGTACTTTCTCGTTATTTTGCATCAAATTTTACCTAGCTTATCTATTATTAATTATGTTTTATGTCGCTTTATGTTTTTTAAGCATAAATTGGTTGAATTATAAATCAAATAAGTTGATTTGTTATATACATTAAATTTTTTTATGATGAAAAAAAGGACTTTTTTTTATGGCAGAATGAAACTTTCATTTTTATCTTAAATCAATAAAAGACAGATTTTTTTATTTTCTAACTTAACTTAATAATAAGGTTTTCCATGAGTCAGTCTGAGATTAACACCGAATGGCAGCCTAGTGCTCGACCATTAACTTGTCAGGATTTTAAAACGTTAGTTTTATCCTCTTTAGGTGGTACATTAGAATTTTATGATTTTGTTATCTATGCACTTTACATTGATACCATCGTCAAGCCACTCTTTTTACCGCATACACTTTCACCATTAACATTAGATTTGTTTGCTTGGGGTATTTTTGCTGCGGGTTATTTAGTTCGCCCTGTTGGCGGCATTATTATGGCTCACTTTGGTGATAAAGTTGGGCGTAAAAAAATGTTTACCTTAAGTGTTGCTATGATGGCCCTACCAACATTTATCATTGGTATATTGCCAACTTACGATATGATTGGCATTTTTGCACCACTATTATTGTTAGTAATGCGAATGCTACAAGGCGCTGCTATAGGTGGCGAAATGCCAGGCGCGTGGGTGTTTATTGCTGAACATGTGCCAAAGCAACGTTATGGACTTGGTGTAGGGACATTAACTTCTGGCATCACTGGTGGTATTTTGCTTGGGTTTATTGTAACTATTATTATTGATCTTTGTTTTACTAAACAAAATATTTTAGATTATGCTTGGCGTATTCCATTTATTATTGGTGGTATTTTTGGCATTATTTCAGTTTATTTAAGACGTTTTCTCTCTGAAACACCTATTTTTAAAGAATTAGCCGTCCGTAAAGCTATCGAAAAAAATATTCCTGTAGTTACAGTGCTACAGAAACACAAAACAGCATGTGTGATTGTTGCATTACTAACTTGGTCGTTATCAACAGCAATTATGGTGGGGATTTTAATTACTCCCGGACGTATTGTCGGTGGAATGTATCATTTTACTAACCTTGATTGGCGTGTTGGCGGTTGTATTGCAGCATTAACATTAACCATCGGCTGTGTTATTTCCGGTTGGCTAGAAGACAAGTTAGGTACCACTAAAACCGTTGTCATTACTTGGGGTGGATTGGCTATTACAAGCATCTACTTTTATAGCTCCTTAAGCCCAGAAATATCGTTAACTCAACTTTATTGGACATGGGCTGCGTTTGGTCTTTTCATTGGGGCTATCGCCATGACACCAATTATTGGAACGAGAACTTTTCCTCCAGCTATTCGCTATTCTGGCTTATCGTTTTCTTACAATTTAGCTTATGCACTATTTAGTGCCTTTACACCGACTTTAACAATTTATCTATTAAGCCCTGAACATTTATTAGGTCAGTATAGTTATCTTGGTGCAGGCCTTTATATCTCTTTTGTGGCATTAATTGCGATTGCTGTCGGTTTCTACCCACTTGCAAAACAGGGATGGAATAGTAACTCGGGTCATTAATCAGTAGCTACAACCAATAAAAAGCAGGGCTTTTACCCTGCTTTTTATTTTAATGTGTACTACACAATAACTGATACTATTAACGCATTGTGACAAACTCTTCAGCTGCGGTTGGGTGAATTGCCACGGTATTATCAAAGTCTTTTTTAGTAGCGCCCATTTTTAATGCTACTGCAAAACCTTGTAGTATTTCGTCCATACCATAACCAATGCCATGAATACCGACGATTTTTTCATCTTTACCTACACAAACTAGCTTCATGCGACATGCTTGGCGATGTTGAGTAACTGCGGTATACATTGCTGTAAATGTTGATTGATAAACTTTTACATTTTCAGAACCATATTGTTTTATTGCGCCTGGTTCTGTTAAGCCTATGGTACCAATTGCCGGATGAGTAAATACTACGGTTGGAATATTACTGTAATCTAAATGTTCATCAGGTTTATTGTTAAATAGCCTTTCTGATAAACGACGTCCAGCAGCAACCGCAACAGGGGTTAATGCTGTTGCGCCTGTATCATCACCGACTGAATAAACTCCTGATATATTAGTATTTTGGTATTTATCAACGATCACAAAACCTTTACTATCAACAGCAATGCCTGCTGCTTGTAAATTCATATCATGGGTCGCAGGTTCACGGCCAATGGCCCAAATTAAGCAATCGACGATATAGCTTTCGCCATTTTCAAGAGTTAATGTTAATGAGTTATCGCTATTTTTAGTGACTGATTTTGGAATGGCAAAAGTATGCAATTGTTGACCTTCTGTTGCGATCACTTCCATTAAGGTATCAATAATAAGTGGGTCAAACGATCGTAATGGCGTAGCGTTACGAATAAATTGGTGTGTTTGTGCACCCAGCGAATGTAATACGCTTGCAATTTCACAAGCAATATATCCTGCTCCAACAACGGCTACACGTTTGGGTAAGGTTTTTAGAGAAAAAAAGCCATCTGATGTAATACCATATTGAGCACCGGGAATATTCGGAATACTTGGTTTACCACCAACAGCAATCAAAATATGTTCAGCACTATAATGTTCACCATTGACTTCAACTGTATGAGCATCAACGAACTTAGCATAACCATGAATAACATCAACGTTATTGTTATTAAGGACACGATCATAAGATTGATGGATTCTATCAATATAAGCATTTCGACTTGCAATTAATTTGTCCCAGCTGAATTGATTAATGGTAGTATTAAAACCATAGTCAGGGCCATAATGGTTAATGGCTTCAGCAATTTGTGCACCATACCACATGACTTTTTTGGGCACACAACCAACATTAACACAGGTTCCACCCAATAATTTTGCTTCAATTAGTGCACACTTTTTTCCATAGGATGCCGCTCGGTTAACAGATGCAATCCCTCCACTACCACCACCGATAGCTATATAATCATAATGTTTGGTCATTAAATATCCTTAATACAATTTTCATTAGTTAGCTATTAGCTTTACATAAATCGCAAGATAAAAAAAGTATTCATTCTAAAATTTAATAATAGTTATTAACGATTGATCATACTAATAATTGTTAATATTTTATTAGTCAGTTACTAAAAATGGTGCTTAGCGTTAACACGTTTTTCCAAGAAATGCGTAAAATAGAATAATAAGCAAGTGTATTAATATCGGATTATAAATCTTATCAGCGGCACACTGAAGCAACCGATAAGATTTGTTAATTTAGCGATTTTTTATTGCATTAATAATATTGGTGGTTGAACAGCCATCTTCAAAATTGAGGACTTTAACTGTGCCGCCTGCTTCAATGACCTCTTTACCGCCGGCAATATTTTCGGGTTTATAATCACCGCCTTTGACTAAGACATCAGGTAAGATACTTGCAATTAAACGTTGTGGTGTTTCTTCTTCAAACGGTACAACCCAGTCAACTGAATTAAGTGCACCAAGTACAATCATACGTTGCATTAGCGGATTAATAGGTCTGGATTCCCCTTTTAATTGTTTAACCGAAGCATCACTATTCACTGCTACAATTAAACGGTCACCTAGTCTACGCGCATTAGCAAGGTAAGAAACATGCCCTGCGTGTAAAATATCAAAACAACCATTGGTCATAACAATTTTTTCGCCACGCATACGCGCTTTTTTGATTTCTTCTTTAAGCTCTTCTTCTGTCATTACTCCAAAACCGTCATTGGCACGGGCTCGAATGGCATTACTCAATTCAACTTGTGAAACAGTTGAAGTACCTAGTTTACCAACAACCACACCCGCTGCGACATTTGCTAAGAAACAACTTTCTTCTAAAGATTGACCAGCAGCTAATGCTGCAGCTAATGTAGCGATTACTGTATCGCCAGCTCCTGTTACGTCAAAGACTTCTTTTGCTTGAGTTGGTAAGTGGTAAATTGGTTTATCTAACTGTAATAATGTCATGCCTTTTTCGCTACGTGTTACTAGTAAGGCTTTTAGATCATATTGTTTGATGAGTTGATAACCTTTTTCAACAATCTCTTCTTCAGTTTTACAATGTCCGACTACTGCTTCAAATTCTGACATGTTTGGGGTTAACAATGTCGCCCCGCGGTAACGCTCAAAATCGGTTCCTTTTGGATCGACTAAGATAGGCACATTGGCATGATTAGCAAGCTTAATCATTGATTGAACAGCAGATAACGCACCTTTGGCATAATCCGATAGTACCAAAACTTTATGGGTCGTTAATGCTGTTTGAATACGCTCTAGAAGAGGCGTTGCATCAATATTGTTAAATCCTTCTTCAAAATCAATACGAATCAATTGTTGATTACGTGATAGAACGCGTAACTTTGTTATGGTTGGATGTGTTGATACAGAAACAAAATCGCATTGGACTTTATGTCCACTTAATTGTTCATTAAGAATTTTTGCTGGTTCATCTATGCCTGTTAGGCCAATTAGGCGTACATTACCGCAAAGAGAAGTAATATTCATAGCCACATTGGCAGCACCACCAGGTCGTTCTTCTAACGAGTCAATTTTAACTACCGGTACTGGCGCTTCGGGCGATATACGATTCGTTCCCCCATACCAATAGCGATCCAACATAATATCGCCCACCACTAATACATTGGCGCAATTAAAATCAGGTAATGATACTTTCATTATGACTCGTTATCCTTAGTTATTTTCAGTTTACTCATTCTATATTTGTTTATGTCTCATCAAAATCATGGCTGTTGTCATCTTCCATTTCGTCATTTTTGCGCGGTTGATAAAAACGGGCAAAAAAAGTGCCAATTTCAAATAGTAAACAAATGGGTACAGCTAATAGTATTTGTGAAAATACGTCTGGAGGGGTAACAAACATAGCAACAGCAAATACCCCAACAATAATATATGGTCGCTTGTTTCGTAAACTTTTTGGTGTAGTTATTCCTGTCCAACAAAGCAAAATAATAGCAACTGGCACTTCGAAAGCAAATCCAAAGACAATAAAGAGTGTCATGACAAAATCAAGATACTTGGTAATATCAGTATTAATCGCCACATCGATCGGTGCGGTATGGATAAAGAAGTAAAACGCTAATGGAAACACAGCGAAGTAAGCAAATGCTATACCAAGATAAAAAAGAATCGTGCTTGATACAATTAACGGCATAACCAGACGTTTCTCATGTTGATATAACGCTGGGGCAATAAATCCCCAAATTTGATATAGCACATAAGGAATTGAAATAAAGATCGCCACTACAACTGTTAACTTAATTGGTGTAAAAAATGGTGCTGCAATATCCGTTGCTATCATATTACTGCCTTGTGGCAATTGACTCATAAGCGGATTTGCCACAATATGATAAATATCATTGGAAAAATAAAGCAAGCCAATTAATACCAGCAAAATACAGATAATACACCGTAAAAGCCGTGTTCTAAGTTCAACAAGATGTCCAATTAATGGTTGAGTAGCGTTGTCTGTCATGGTGTATTTTTATCTGTACGAGTTTCTGTATCAATTTTTGTGGCGGAATCGATTTCTTTTTGTAAGGATTCGGTTACACGTTTTAAATCATCAATAGATTCTTGAATTTCTGGTGTAAGTGTTTTTAAACCACTTTGTTCGGCCTTTTTTAAGCTGGCTTGCAACTCTTGCAGTTTGAGCTCTTTATTCAGCTCTAATTGTACCGTAGCAGACATTCGGCGTAGCACTTTTATCCACCCTGTAACTGTTTTTATCGCAATGGGTAGCCGTTCTGGCCCTAAAACTACCAGACCAATAATTAAAACTAATAATAATTGACCAAAACTAATATCAAACACGGTTTACTCTTTTTTGCTCTGATTATTAGCATCAGATGAATCGATATTTTCAGATTTTTGTGAATTATCAGCATCTTTTTTATCGTCATCATCATTCATTGCTTTCTTAAAGCCTTTAATTGATTCGCCAAGATCGGAGCCCAATGAACGTAATTTTTTTGTTCCAAATAACAATACAACAACCGCAATTAATATTAAAAGTTGAGGTAAACTTGGCATCATGATAATTATCTCCGATGAGGTAAATAACCAAATTATACACGCAAATTATAATATTCCCAAGACAATCAGCTTAATGTGAAACCAATATAATAATACATAATGCACACACTAACCCCATCATTTTATATAGATTCCGTTCACGCTTTTTACTAAGCTGTAATTCTTGAGTAATTTGTGTTAGTTGGGCACTCATTTGTTTACTGATTCGTTCATAGTTATTTAATTTTTCGGGTAACTTTGGCAACATAGTTTGCCACGCGGGTAATGATTGCCAAGTTTGTTGTAGTATTTTTTTTGCGCTATATTTATCTTGATACCATTTTTCTAAAAATGGTTTTGCTGTTTTCCATAAATCTAGTTCAGGATAAAGCTGGCGACCTAGCCCTTCAATATAAAATAACGTTTTTTCAAGCAGAGTTAATTGGGGTTGAATATCCATGTCAAATTGGCGAGCAACTTGAAATAATTGTAACAAAATTTGTGAAAATGAAATTTGGGCAAGGGGTTTTGCAAATGCAGGTTCACAGACGTTACGCATTGCCATTTCAAGTGCTACAACATCAGTTGTTTCTGGCACCCAGCCTGATGTGATATAGATTTGGGCTATTTTGCGATAATCTCGATTAAAAAAGGCTAAAAAGTTTTCAGCAAGATAACGTTGATCATCCTCAGTCAATATACCAATAATGGCACAATCAATGCCAATATAACGGGGGTTTTGTGGTTCGGTAATATCGACAAAAATATTACCGGGATGCATATCTGCATGGAAAAAGTTATCACGAAATAATTGGGTAAAAAATGCCTGAACACCTCGTTCTGCTAGTAATTTCATATTGACGTTATTTTGCTTAAGCTGCTCAATATTTGAGATAGGTATACCTTTAATTCGTTCTTCAACTAACACATTTTTTCGACAAAGGTCATGATATACATAAGGAATATATAAGATATCACTATTAATAAAATTATCGCGCAATCTAATCGTGTTGTAAGCTTCTTTTTGTAAATCTAACTCTTTTAATAGCGTGATTTCATAATCACGCACTATTTCAACAGCTCGCAATTTTTCGCCTGATTTTATGCGCTTGGTAAATTGTTTAGCTACCCAATACATTAAACGTATATCAGCTTCAATAATAGGTAAAATATTAGGGCGTAATACTTTAATAATAACTTCAGCTTGGCTACGCTTTAATATTGCTGTATGGACTTGGGCAATCGATGCTGATGCTAATGGTTTTTCATCAAAATGGGAAAAATAATAATCTATTGTTTGACCTAATGCCGATTCAATAAGCTGTTTAGCAATTTGTCCATCAAAAGGAGCAACGTGATCTTGCAATTTGGTCAGCGAATCTGCAATGTGTTTAGGTAAAATATCGCGTCGAGTTGAAACCATCTGCCCAAACTTTACCCATACGGGGCCGAGCTCCTGTAGCGCTTGACGTAATCGCTCACCAATTTCTTGATGTTTAGCTTTGGGTCTAATCCAAAATAAACACTTTAAAACCAACCGTGGCCACCTTACTAAATGGTGTTTTGGTAACAATTCATCTAATCGATAAGCACGAAATATCGAAAGTATTTTATAAAGTCGAAAAAAGGTCATTATTTTTTATCGCATCAAAATTTAAAGCCAATATGTAAAGCTACAATGCCACCTGTCATGTTGTGGTATTTCACATCAACAAATCCTGCATCTTCCATCATTCTTTTCAGTGTATTTTGATCAGGATGCATTCGAATTGATTCGGCTAAATAGCGATAACTTTCAGAATCATTTGCCACAATTTTGCCCATTAACGGTAACATAGTAAATGAATATAAGTCGTAAGCTTTATTTAGGATCTGATATTGCGGTTTAGAAAACTCAAGGATTAATAAGCGCCCACCGGGTTTTAATACTCGCCATATAGAGCGTAAAGCCTTTTCTTTATCAGTGACATTGCGTAAGCCAAATGAGATGGTTATACAATCAAAATAGTTATCCGCAAAGGGTAACTCCTCGGCATTAGCTTGTACATATTCGATATTTTTAAATAAGCCTTTGTCTCGTAGTTTATCTCGCCCAACTTTTAACATTGATTCGTTTATATCAGCTAAGACAACTAATCCGCTATCACCAACAAGTTGCGAGAATTTTGCCGTTAAATCACCTGTGCCACCTGCTAGATCTAAAACTTTTTGACCTTTACGCACACTGCTATACTCAATGGTGATTTTTTTCCAAATTCGGTGAATGCCAAATGACATAAGATCATTCATAACATCATATTTATCGGCAACAGAGTGAAATACTTCAGCAACACGTTTTACTTTTTCTTGTTTTGGAACTTGAGTGTAACCAAAATCAATTTTTTCTTGATTTGTATTGTCTTGTTTGTCAGAAGATTGAGACATAAAATTTACCTATCACAAATAATTGGCTTATTTTAGCATAAGCCATAATAAATGTGATGAACTAAATCAATAATGCTTCAATCTTCTTTGAAACAGTTTCAAAATATTCAAGTTGCGAGGATTGAGGATTTAAATCTTTTTCATGAATGACTAAATCAAAATGACAACTTTCTTTTAAGGCTCTTAAAACATCATTATCTTTTTTGAAAATTTGACTGTAATATTGTACAAGTGTTTCAAAATCGATTGAAGTAAAAACAAGTTTATTTGATGTTTCAACGGCTTTTGCAATTCGTTCAACGTGTAACATTGCAATTTTCATATAATCGGATTCGCTCAAATAACGTTTATTATGTTGGATTGAAATTTCTCGTTCAATATAATTAATATAGCCATTGGGCACGTATTGAGTATTATAAATATTAGCAAATTGGAGTGGTAAGTCACAAAAACGACCTTGGCCAATAATAGCCACTTTTTTTACAAAAAAAGGTTTTGCTGCTTGTGCAATAAAATTCCAGTTTTTATATGGATTTTGGCGGATTTGTGTTGCACTAATGTTAATAAATTCTCGATTAGCATCAACAATAACGGCTGGGCAATCAAAATAGAACTTATGGTTATTAACATCTTGTGGCTCGCTAGTAAATACCACATTGGGCTTAATTTTATGCTCAGCAAGAATTTGTTTTACCCGATCGCTCCAATCTTGCCAACCATTTGGGTAAAACTCGATGCCAGCCTCATCAAGTACATGGATATGAATATTATGGCGATCTTTAAATGTTTCTTTTAACCATGAAAAGCGGTCACTTATTTGTGGTTGTTTTGGTAAACGGCTTTGATTAAATAGTTGCTTATCACGCGATGCTTCACATCCCAAAAAGATATGTAATACATCAACTTGGTTCATCGCTTTTTCAATTAGATAAATATGACCACAATGTAAAGGATAAAACTTCCCAAAAATTAAACCAACTTTATGCTTAAAAGTCATGACGCATACCAAAATATATAAAAACTAGTACAATTTACAGAAAAAAAAAGCAATTTCTAACCAAATGATGCTATTTGATATATTTTATCAATGAGTAAAATAGTTTTTTATCAATAACTCATTGATAGTAAAAATATTAATTTACTTATGTAAGTTCGATAATAAAACACCCGTTGCAACCGAAATATTTAATGAGGACATGTTATCATTGCCTTTTAGATGTACAACAATATTAGCGCTGTTAATTAGTTTCATATTAATTTGTTGAAATATGACTACCGCAACTTTTTTATTAAAATGGATTTGGTGCAATTCGCTGGATGTAATTGACTTTACTTGACAAGGTAATAGGGCAATAACTTGATAGCCATGTTGCTTAAGCATATCTATTGAGGCCACAAAATCATCACTTTTAATTGACTCAACAGCTTCAACGCCACCTTCAGCCACACGCATAGCAGCACCGCTATCAAGTAAATTTGTTTGGCGTAACATGACACCATTAACGCCATAAAAAGCGGCACTACGAATTAACCCACCAAGATTATGGGGATTATTGACATCATCAATCGCTAAAACACAATCATGATCTTTATCGCTATTGTTTTCTAGATAATCCAATAACGTAAGTGGTATACGTTTTTTAACAATTAAACATACGCCACCATGATGTTGCGTTTGGGTTATTTTACCAATCTGTTCGCTAGAGACTACATCATAACCTAAGCGTTGTTTAACGAGCCACTCAATTAACTCTTTAAATTGATAAGTCATCTCTTGAGTAATAAATAATTTAACAATTGCTGTGCGACGATGTTTGAATACTGCCTTACAACTATTTTCGCTATAAACTAACGTTTCTTCTTTACGTTGGCGATATCCATCATAACCAAAAGTTGGAGTTTGTTCATTTGTACGAAGCTTTTTTTGCCATGGTGATTCATTCTCAATAGGCAATTTAGATTGATTAAGATCAACAATAAAACTCTTTTTTGCAAATGCAGATTTATCATTTCTAGGTTTGAATGTTTCAATACGATCATGACGATCGCGTTTAGGTTTTACTTGAAATGAGTCATCTTTACTTTTCCAGCCAGTCGTTTTTTTAGTCGCTGAACGAAAAGGCTTTTTAGATTCGCTATTTTTGGCATAAAAAATAGTAGGTTTGCTTTTTTCGGTATTATTGTTCATATCAATCTCATAATTAATTGGTTATCGAGTACGAATGGTTGGGGCTATTTTATCTAATACACCATTAACAAATTTATGGCTATCTGCAGCACCAAATGTTTTAGTTAAATCGATAGCTTCATTAATCACAACTTTATAAGGTACATCTTGACGTTTTATTAATTCATACAGTGCGATTCTAAGTATGGCTAATTCTACTTGGCCTAACTCATTAATCGAACGTTCAGTGAGATAAGGCGTCATTTTGTCATCTAATTCGCTGGTATTTTTGGCTACACCATTTAATAGCTCACGAAAATACTTAGCATCAACGCCTTTCATATCTTGTTCCGCAATAAAACTTGTCTCAACATCAGCAAGATCGTTTCTAGAAACTTGCCAAGAGTAAATGGCTTGCACTGCGCATTCTCTTGCTCGACGACGAGGATTAACTAATGCCACTAAATTACTCCTTAATTGCTTTAATAATATTTAGCATTTCCAGTGCAGTTAATGCCGCTTCAGCACCTTTGTTGCCAGCTTTTGTGCCTGCACGTTCAATAGCTTGTTCTATACTTTCGGTAGTTAAAATACCGAATCCAACTGGAATAGTGTTATCTAAACTTGCACTTAATAATCCTGAACTTGATTCACCAGCAACAAAATCAAAATGTGCCGTACTGCCACGAATAACCGTACCTAGCGCTACAATTGCATCATATTTCTTTGACTGTGCAGCAACTTTAGTAGCCAGTGGAATTTCATAAGCACCTGGAACCCAAATAACAGTAATATTTTTATCATCAACTTGTCCAATGCGTGTTAACGCATCAATTGCACCATTGACAAGGCTATCATTAATAAAATGATTAAATCGTGCTACTACAATTGCAACCGTAGCTTTTGGTGCAGCAACTTTACCTTCAATTGTTTGCATATTCATTCCTTATTGATTCTATTTTAAATGCCTTTTCACTCTTTTGTTAAGCGAAAAAATAATTGTTAAATTGTATCACGAATTAAAGACTTATCCTATTGGCAAATAGCGTTACGACTGAGTTTTATCCAAGATATTATTTAAAATAAATGAAAAAATTTAGCTATTGTAAATGTATTATTTATTAATTTTAAAATTAATCTAAATTTTGTTGTTATTTCACTCTTTAACTGTTAGTCATTATTTTAACTTATTTGGGCTTTAACATTTATATTTAAACATATGTACTTAATGTATATGTCTACCTGAAAGTTTTTGCCAAGAAAAGTAATTTTATTTTTATCGCTTGCAAGCTATTTTGAAAAAATTACAATAGTACAATAAATTTATTTAATGATGGGGAAGTATTAGTGTACATTGACAATATTCGTAATGAGTTAAACCAAGCCATTGAGGTCTTAACTAGTTTCGTTTCCGATGATAAAAATCTTGAGCAGATTCAAAAAGCGGCTATCTTAATTGCCGATTCCTTTAAACAAGGCGGTAAAGTTTTATCATGTGGTAATGGCGGTTCTCATTGTGATGCGATGCATTTTGCTGAAGAGTTAACAGGCCGCTTTCGCGATAATCGCCCTGCTTACCCTGCAATTGCTATATCTGATGTAAGTCACATTTCCTGTGTGGGTAATGATTTTGGGTTTGATTTTATTTTTTCACGTTATATTGAAGGTGTAGGTCAAAAAGGTGATGTACTTTTAGGTATTTCAACCTCTGGGAACTCAACCAATGTGCTTAAAGCCATTGAGGCAGCAAAACAAAAAGGGATGAAAATCATTACATTAACCGGTAAAGATGGTGGTAAGATGAATGGGCTTGCCGATGTTGATATTCGTGTTCCGCATTTTGGCTATGCCGATCGTGTACAAGAAATCCACATTAAAGTAATTCATATTCTTATTCTTCTTATTGAAAAGGAAATGTCAAAATAATATGTGTGAATTATTGGGTATGAGCGCTAATGTGCCAACCGATATTTGTTTTAGTTTTAGTAGCCTAATTAAACGAGGTGGGGACACAGGTCCTCACAAAGATGGTTGGGGGATTACCTTTTATGAAGGAAAAGGTTGCCGAACATTTAAAGATCCTGAGCCTTGTAGCTATTCACCTATTGCTAAAATGGTAAAAGAATATCCCATTAAATCTAAAGCCGTGATTGCCCATATTCGACAAGCTAATCGCGGTGGTGTCGCACTGGAAAATACCCATCCGTTTACTCGTGAGCTTTGGGGTAAGAACTGGACTTTTGCCCATAATGGGCAATTAACTGATTACCAAAATTTAGATACAGGACTATTTCAACCTGTCGGCGAAACTGATAGTGAATATGCTTTTTGCTACTTAATAAATCAATTACACCAAAAATATTCGCAACAACCGACCGATGATCTTGAACTGTTTAAATATATTAAACAATGTGCCAATCAGTTAAGTCAACTTGGTATATTTAATATGTTGCTTTCTGATGGGCAATATGTATTTGCTTATTGTGCAACTAATTTACATTGGATAACCCGTAAAGCGCCATTTGGTAAAGCAAAATTAATTGATGAAGATGTTGAAATTGACTTTCAAAAACATACCACATCTAATGATGTAGTAACTATTATTTCAACAATGCCTTTAACTTCAAACGAAGTCTGGGCTAAATTAGATGTTAATGAAGCTATTTTATTTAGAAATGGAAAAATCAGCCAATCTTTCTTATCTTAATCACGGGGGGCATTTTTATAATTATCCTGACGTCAAAAAATCTACTAGCGTTAAGGCAATCCAAAGGGGGTTATGGTAAGTCGATTTGAAATAGCTATGCCATCAGATCGTAAAAGTATACTAGTTATTATTATTGTTTTTGCGTCAAAATATTTAGCAATTGCACCACAAGCTATGCTAAAACTTTACAGAAGAAATTAGCATCTACCTTACTCGTTCTTTCAAATAACTTTGGTAATCAGGAATTTCAATATCCACTTCTTGTGTAAATATTGGCGATTGTATTAATGCGTTAGCGGTAGCTTGATTTGTAGCAACCGGAATATTCCAAACTGTTGATAAACGTAAAAGCGCTTTAACATCGGGATCATGCGGTACAGCATTAAGTGGATCCCAAAAGAATACGAGAATATCGATTTTACCTTCTGCAATTAACGCCCCAATTTGCTGATCGCCCCCCATTGGTCCGCTAAGCATTGGCGTAATATTTAATCCTGTTTCTTTCTTGATTAATGTGCCTGTCGTACCTGTTCCACATAAATTATGATGAGAAAGCTCTTCACGATTTTTTTTACACCAAGCTAATAAAGACTCTTTCAAATGATCGTGGGCAACTAAAGCAATGTTTTTTTTAGTTAGTAATTTGCGCGTGGTATTTAGCATCATTAACATCCTAATTTATTATTATCTTTGTTTGTTTTTAACAGAGTCTTAATTAAAGTGCAACAGATATTTAATCGGTAAAAAATAATAAAAAAGGCACCAAAGTGCCTTTTTTATATTAAGAGACAATCAATTAGAATTGGTAAATTAAACCAAGAGCTACGGTGTCTTTTGTTGTGCCATTGATTTGTGATTTAGTAAATGCGCCATCTTCATATAAAGCACGACGTGCGCCAATATCATCTTTATCTAATAAATTGATCTTATAATCGATAATAGCTTGTAAGTTTTTGTTAAAATCATAAGTTAACCCAACATCAACATACTTCGCTAAATCATTACCTTTAAGTCCTGCATCACTTGAATAACTAGATGCACCTTTAACTTTATGTTGAATATATGCAACAGATGGTGTTAAACGACCCACTTCAAAGTCAATACCATATTGCGCAACAAATTCATAACCTTTGGTTTTTAAGTCATTCGCACTGTGTGTCGTTAATGCATTATCCCAACCATATTTTTGTTTACCTTGAATATATAATGCGGCTAAATAAAGGTTGTTATTATCATATTTAACACCTGTTGACCATGCTTTAGCATCCTTATGTCCACCAGTTTGAGCATAACCTGCTCCAACAGATAAACCTGTATCAAGCACATTCCAATCAACTACTGAACCCCAAGCTTCAGCGCTATCGCGTTTTTCACCATTACGATCATGTTTGGTGAAATGACGAGTAGAGCTATTATCACCATTATCCGCATATTGAACAGCAAAATTCAGACCGTTTACTAAGCCAAAAAAGTCTGAGTTACGATAAGTCGCAACAGCTTTGGTGCGCGCTGTTAATGCATAAAGATCATTATCCGAAGCATCACCACCAAATTCCGGTAAAACATCCGTATAAGACGTTAATGTTTTTAGCACACCATCATTACGACCGTAATCGAATGACCCAAAATCACCAAAGTTTAAACCAGCAAAAGCATAGCGAGTTTCGTTATCGGCATCTTCGCCAGTTTTAGCTTCATATTCCCAACGACCATACCCAGTTACACTGTCAGTCACTTGAGTTTGACCAGACATACCTAAACGAGCTGTGGTTTTGTCACCTTCGCCCGTTTGGTTATTACGATCAGTAATATAGTTTAAAGCATAAACTCGACCATAAAAGTCAACTTTATTACTGTCTTTATTCCACACTTCAATAGAAGCGTTAGCTGTGCCTGCAATTAAGAGCGCAGGAATAGCGATTGCCAATAGATTACGTTTCATTTTTACCCTCTTAGGTATTTTATATTATTAAAGATGCAAATTACTTTGCTTTGGTTTAACAAATAACTGCTAATAATTAGCAATTATATTATTATTGTGATATCGATTTCCTTGTGACAGAACAGATTTTATTACCTATTTAACACTGGAAGTTAGATTAATTCTGCGAATTTTCGAATATTTTAATGTTTGTTATTATTTTTTTTAAACATAAAATGTTTTTTTAACTAGAAAGGTATTTATAAGGCGAAAAAAAAGGCACAATAAGTGCCTTTTTATAAGATATCAAGAAGCAATTAGAATTGGTAAATTAAACCAACACCTAACACGTCTTTAGTACCTGGTTTGTATGGGTGGCGACCGTTGCTTTCACGAACAGTGTTTAACTCAGCACCAATATCTTGTTTCTTAAGTAGATTAAATTTATATTCTACGATAGCGCTAAAGTTTTTATTTAGATCATATGTTGCACCAAGTGAAACATATTTAACTAAATTACGCCCCTCTTTATGATCTTCATCATAATAACCAACTTCATCACTGCTAACCTTATGTTGCACATAAGCCAAAGAAGGTGTTAAACGACCTACTTCTAAATCAATACCATATTGAGCAACTAATTCAACACCTTTAATTTTTGGATCTCTGTGGTGCTCTTCAAAAGCATCATAGTAAGTATTGAATTTAGTTTGGAAATAGTTAGCCGCTAAGTATAGATTATAGTTATCGTATTTGATACCAGCTGACCAAGTTTTAACTCTCTTAATGCCATCAACGTAACCATCTTCGTCCTGATATTTCGCACTCTTACCAGCTGTTTGAGCATAACCTGCACCAGCAGTTAAACCTGTGTCAAAAATTCTCCATTGAACATTTGCACCATAGGCCTCACGGCTTTCGCCACTAAATCCATCGAAGTCACCATCGCTATCAAGTTTTACTTTAGCAAGTTTACTATCAAAAGTAGTTGCATTATCACCATTATCTGCATATTGTAATGCAAAACTTAAGTCATCAAATAGACCAAAGAAGTTATTGTTACGGTAAGTTGCAACAGCTTTAGTACGAGCTGAAAGCACGTTCCAACTATTGTTTGCTGCTTCACCACCAAATTGCGGTAATACGTCAGTATAAGCTGTGATTGCTTTTAGCACACCATCGTTACGACCATAATCGAATGATCCAAAATCACCAAAGTTTAAACCAGCAAAAGCATAACGTACTTCGTTATCAGAATTCTTACCTGCTTTCGCTTCATATTCCCAGCGACCGTAGCCAGTTACGCTATCAGTGATTTGAGTTTGGCCAGACATACCTAAACGAGCAGAAGTATCATCACCTTCGCCAGCTTGACCACGATCAGTAATATTGTTAGCTGCTTTTACTCGACCATAAAAGTCAACTTTATTACCATCTTTGTTCCATACTTCAATAGATGCATTTGCGCTAGCTGCTACTAAAAGCGCAGGGATAGCGATTGCTAATAGATTACGTTTCATTTTTTACCCTCATGGTTATTTTCTTAAAAAGACACTGTCCATAAGTTTAGTGTCAATTTTGTACAAATAATTATTCATCCAAAAAATAATATTTTTATCTATTATTTTTATCTACTTTTTACAGTAGTGTAAATTATGTATAAATTTTTTTTAAAATCAAGCGAACTTTTCATAAAAGGTGATGTCTAAGCACAAAATTAAGCCTGTTTGTTTGTTTTTTGAGCGCATTAAAGCTAAAATTAGTTAATCTTTAGCTCTAATGAATTGGTTATAACTCAACTAGTTTAAAAATTTGCATTACGTGGTGTTCTTGGAAATGGGATCACATCACGCACATTTTGCACACCTGTTACATAAGCAATTAATCGTTCGAAACCAAGTCCAAAGCCAGAATGTGGTACGGTACCATAACGGCGCAAATCACGATACCACCAATAATCTTCTTTCTTAAGTCCCAATTCTTCCATACGTTTATCTAACATATCTAAACGCTCTTCACGCTGTGAACCTCCGATAATTTCACCAATACCAGGCGCTAATACATCCATGGCCGCAACGGTTTTACCGTCATCGTTCATGCGCATATAGAATGCTTTAATATCTTTCGGATAGTTTTTTACAACTACTGGTGCTTTAAAATGTTGTTCGGCTAAATAACGCTCGTGTTCTGAGGCTAAGTCGATTCCCCAACTGACTGGATTTTCAAACTTAGCATCGCAATTTTGCAAAATGGTTATAGCATCAGTATAGTTAACTTGGGCAAAATCAGCGTTAATAAAGTTTTCAAGGCGTGTTATTGCTTCTTTATCTACGTGCTGCGCGAAAAATTGCATGTCGTCAGCACGTTTTTCTAATACTGATTTAAACACATATTTCAGCATGTCTTCGGCAAGCTTAGCATTGTCATTTAGATCGGCGAATGCCACTTCAGGTTCCATCATCCAAAACTCAGCTAAATGACGAGTTGTGTTTGAGTTTTCAGCTCGAAATGTTGGGCCAAATGTGTAAACTTTAGAAAGCGCACAAGCATAAGTTTCAGCATTTAACTGTCCAGAAACGGTTAAAAAAGCTTCTTTGCCAAAAAAGTCTTTATCAAAATCAATGTTACCATTATCTGATTTAGGCAGATTTAACATATCGAGTGTTGAAACTCGGAACATTTCGCCAGCCCCTTCAGTATCCGACGCGGTAATAATTGGGGTTGATAACCAATAAAAGCCACGCTCATCAAAAAATTGATGAATTGCTTGTGCAAGTGTATGGCGTACACGTGTTATCGCACCAACAATATTCGTTCTTGCTCGTAAGTGTGCGACTTCACGAAGATACTCAATTGAATGACGTTTAGCTGCCATTGGGTAAGTTTCAGGATCATCAACAAAGCCGTAAACTTCAACTTGTATGGCTTGTAATTCATATTTTTGACCTTGGCCTGGTGATTCCACGACTTTACCTGTCACCTTAACTGAACATCCGGCAGTTAAGCGTAAGATATCTTGTTCATAATTAGGCAAATTATTTTCAATAACAGCTTGAATAGGATCAAAGCAAGAACCATCATAAACAGCTAAAAATGAAATACCGGCTTTAGAATCACGCCGAGTTCTTACCCAGCCTTGAACAGAAATAGTGCTACCAACAGCAATTCTGCCTTGTAACACATCAACAATAGGTGAAACTGAATTCATTTTAATTTTCCATCTCTACATTATTTAATGTTATATCTAAACTAATACTGGCATTTCTAGCCTTTTTAATGCCACTTACTACACACAAAATATCAAAAGTTTTTGTTAGGACGTGCTTTTATAAATTATTTCTAGTTGTTTATTTTTATGTTAAGTGAGATTATTGATTAATACTTAACACTGAACGTCCGTTTTAATTCATTAACGAAAGCTAAATCTTGAGAGATAGTCTTTCCAGGACTATCGGATAATTTAGCGACTGACTGATTATTACATTCTGTCAATTTAATTACAATATTCAAAGCTTTAGTATTAAAATCTGGCGATGGAATATCGCAAGCTAAAAAACCACCTATACCAAAAGATAATTTTACACGATGATTAAAGTGTTGATAAATGCTAATCGCTTTATCAAAATTTAAGCTGTCTGAAAATACTAGCAATTTTGTTTTAGGATCAATGCCTAATTGTTGGTAATGCGCAATCGCTTTTTCACCCCATTTTATTGGATCACCTGAGTCATGCCGTAATCCTTGATAACAAGAGGCAAAATGGGAATCGAAGTCCTGTAAAAACGCATCCATAGTAATACAATCAGTTAAAGCAACACCTAAATCCTTGGTATACTCGTCTAGCCAAACTTGCAGTGCATTTTTTTGGCAATCTTCCAGATTTGAGCTTAGGCGCTGATGAGCTTGAAACCACTCGTGTGCTTGCGTTCCAACAGGAGTTAGGCCTAAACGATAAGCAAGTAAATAATTGCTAGTACTATGAAAATTATTAAAATTATTTTTTAAATAACTAACAACCGCCTCTTGCACTGCAAACGAATAACGCCTACGTGTGCCAAAATCCATTAAGTTAAAGCCTGACATATCTATATTAGCTGTTTTTTTATCAAACAACGCCAATTTATCTTTTAGCCTTACTAAGGCTTCAGGAACACCAATATTGGGCGAACGATCTTTGTGAACTATTTCACTAATGATCGCAAGTAATGGCACTTCCCATAAAATAACATCTAACCATTTACCTTCGATTCGAATAACCAGCAACCCATTGTCATTTTTAATTGTTAGTAATTCACTGTTAAAACGCCAGTTTTTTAACCAATTTAAGTAGTCCGATTTAAAAAACGAAATGCGAGATAAATAATCAAACTCGTTATCATTTACTGATAATGATTCCATCAATTTGACTTGATTCTTTATCTCATTAACATATTGTCCTAATAAATCATCGCTACGGCAGCGAAACTCGGCAACAACTGTTGCATTTGGGTAGTGATGAAAGACAGCTTGTTGCATATGCAACTTATAAGCATCAGTATCTAGTATTGATGTAATTATCGCTGGTAACATGTAAATTGACTGCTATTACTTTAAAGAAAATTCTTAAGATTATAGCAGAATAATAATGAAGATATAGATTAATTATGTAATAAGATTGTTTTTAATCCGCTATAATGCTAATTAGCACAGCATATAATTTGAGTACAAACCAAAAGGTCATCATAACATGAATACAAAAACACCTGAATTGCAACCTATTGCCAAAAATCGGCTTGATTATAAAGTGCCCGATTTTACCATTACCGATATTGATCTTGATTTTGATTTAGCACCAGAAATAACAACAGTAACCGCTCGTAGCCGTGTGCTTCAAAAAAATAATCAAGCGAATGATTTAATTTTAGACGGTGAAGATCTTAAGTTGATATCGGTGAATATTAATGAGCAACCATGGCATGATTATCAACTCACTAAAACAGGATTAGTTATTCAAAATGTTCCTACAGAATTTACTTTAACTATTGTTAATGAAATCAAACCAATTGTTAATACTGCACTGGAAGGTTTATATGTATCAGGCGATGCGCTTTGTACCCAATGCGAAGCGGAAGGATTTTGCCATATAACCTATTATCTTGACCGGCCTGATGTGCTTGCACGTTTTTCAACGCGTATTACAGCGAATAAACAATGCTACCCTTTCCTACTTTCTAACGGTAACCGTATTGCACAAGGCGAACTTGCCGATGGACGCCATTGGGTTCAGTGGCAAGATCCTTTTCCTAAACCTGCCTACTTATTTGCGCTCGTTGCTGGTGATTTTGATATTTTAAAAGACCAATTTATCACACAATCAAAACGGAAAGTGGATTTAGAAATTTATGTTGATAAAGGTAACTTAGATCGTTCGCACTGGGCGATGACAAGCTTAAAAAATGCCATGCGTTGGGACGAAACGCGTTTTGGGCTTGAATATGATCTAGATATTTTTATGATTGTTGCTGTTGATTTTTTCAATATGGGAGCAATGGAAAACAAAGGTTTAAATATCTTTAACTCAAAATATGTGCTTGCCAAACCTCAAACGGCAACAGATGATGACTACCTAGGCATTGAAGGTGTGATTGGTCATGAGTATTTTCACAATTGGACAGGCAATCGAGTTACTTGTCGTGATTGGTTCCAACTCAGCTTAAAAGAAGGATTAACCGTCTTTCGGGATCAGGAATTTAGCGCTGATATGGGATCACGTGCAATAAAACGTATTGAAGATGTCAAACTTTTACGTACCGTGCAATTTGCTGAAGATGCCAGCCCAATGTCTCATCCGATTCGCCCAGATCAAGTTATTGAAATGAATAACTTTTATACAGTAACTGTATATGAAAAAGGGGCCGAAGTTATCCGTATGATGCACACCTTACTAGGGGAGGACAAATTCCAAGCGGGAATGAAACTCTATTTTAAACGCCATGATGGTTGTGCTGCAACTTGTGATGATTTTGTGGCTGCCATGCAAGATGCCTCGGGTATTGATTTAACCCAGTTTAAATTATGGTACAGTCAATCTGGTACACCAGAGCTAACCGTCACCGATAATTATGATGAAACAAAACAACAATATTCCCTGACAGTAGAACAATGTACACCTGCAACTCAAGATCAGGCACAAAAACAAGCACTGCATATTCCACTTAATATCGAATTATATCGGCATAATGGTGATATAATTGCATTACAATACCAAGGCAAACCTATTCACCACATTTTAAATTTAACGCAGAGCAAACAACAATTTATTTTTGATAATGTGGCTGAAAAACCAATTATTTCATTATTACGTGATTTTTCTGCGCCTGTTAAGTTAGCTTATGATTATCAAGATAATGATCTTATATTCCTAATGCAACATGCGACTAATGCTTTTAGCCGTTATGATGCTGCTCAAATGCTATTAGCAAAATATGTTCGTTTAAATGTAAAAAATTATCAGGAAAATCAAAATCTAACCCTACCTGATACTGTATTAGATGCCTTTAGAGCTGTATTATTATCAGAAAATACCGATCCTTTCCTTATTGCCTTAATATTAACCTTACCATCTGAAAACGAGTTGGCTAATTTATTTACTGTGGTTGATCCTATTGCTATTTACCAAGTTCGCCACTTTTTATTAACACGTTTTGCTAATGAGCTTAACGATGAATTAGGTGCAATCTATAACAACAATAAAACCCCACAATATCAGATCGAACATAACGATATTGCTAAACGGTCACTTAAAAACTGTTGTTTAACTTTATTAGCCTATGCGGATGATAATTCGCGCGCTAATACACTAGTTAGACAGCAATATCATCAAGCAAATAATATGACTGATTGTTTAGCTGCCTTAAATGTGGCGGTAAAAGCGGAACTTAATTGTCGAATTGAATTATTAGCTGACTTTGATAACAAATGGCACCAAGATGGACTAGTTATGGATAAGTGGTTAGCGTTAAACGCAACAAGCCCAGACAAAAACGTCCTTGTTACAGTGAAAAAGTTGCTTACCCACCGCTCATTTTCACTGAGTAATCCAAACCGAATTCGTGCATTAATTGGTGCCTTTGTCAATAACAATCCTGTCGCATTTCATGCGCAAGATGGTAGTGGTTATCAATTTCTAGTTGAAATACTCACTGAATTAAATCAGAAAAATCCACAAGTATCGGCGCGATTAATCGATCCCCTTATTCGATTTAAACGTTATGACGAAAAACGCCAACTACAAATGCGAAAAGCGCTTGAAACATTGCTTAAAATTGAAAATTTATCTAAAGATCTATATGAAAAAATTAGCAAAGCTTTAGAGGAATAAGTTGCAAAATATCATCCTGTTACAGTGTTTCAGGATGATATAAAGCTAATGCTAAATCAAATTGTTATACTAAAATGCATAGTTTCCTGAAACTTTTTTACAACTATTTTAATGAGTTTTAAATAATGACTATACAAGAAATCACGCCAATTGAGCTTATAAACAAATTAAACCAGCAAGATAAACTATTTTTGCTTGATGTGCGTGAAGCCAATGAAGTGGCTATTTGCGGTATTCACAACGCAATTCATATCCCAATGAATACTATCCCATTATATCTAGATAAAATTCCAGATGAAATTGATATTGTAATTTATTGCCATCACGGCAGGCGTAGTTTAGCTGTTGTCCATTTTTTAGTAGAAAATGGCTTCGATCCTAACAGGCTATATAACCTTGCAGGTGGGATTGATGCTTGGGCTGTAATGATTGATAAACAAATGCCAAGATATTAAAGCCCCCGTTATCAAACGAGCTTGATTTAGTTATCGTTTATTATTGATGCATAATTCTAATAACTATTTGATTATGCGTTTAATAGATTTCTTTATTCACAAATATCAAGTAAAATAAGCGAAATTATACTAATTTAGTAGTCTAGGAAGTCACTGTGGCGAGCGAATTACCGAAAAATCTGGTCGAAATTCATGACATGTCTTTTTATCGTGGAACGCGACCTATTTATAAAAATATGAGTTTGAATGTCCCTAAAGGCAAAGTGACAGCAATAATGGGACCTTCAGGAATTGGTAAAACCACACTACTACGGCTTATTGGGGGGCAATTAAAACCTCAGTCAGGACAAATTTTATTTGATGGTGAAGACATCCCTTGCATGTCTCGATCTAGACTTTATGAAGTCCGTAAACGTATGAGTATGTTATTTCAATCAGGTGCATTATTTACTGATTTATCTGTATTTGATAATGTGGCTTATCCGTTACGTGAACACCTTAACTTACCTGAGCCTGTGTTGCATAATTTAGTTTTAATGAAGCTACAAGCTGTTGGATTGCGTGGTGCTGCACATATGATGCCATCGGAATTATCTGGAGGAATGGCAAGGCGTGCAGCTTTGGCGCGTGCTATTGCACTTGATCCGGATTTAATTATGTTTGATGAACCTTTTGCTGGACAAGATCCTATATCAATGGGTGTTATAGTTAAACTTATCGCTGAAATTAACCAATCATTAGGATTAACCTGCATTGTTGTTAGCCACGATGTAAACGAAGTGCTCAGTATTGCTGATTACGCTTATATTGTTGCTGAACAACATATTATTGCCGGTGGCACATCACAACAATTACGTGATAATGACGATTTACGAGTTAAACAATTCCTTGATGGATTGGCAGATGGTCCTGTGCCTTTTCATTATCCTGCTGATGATTATAAATTAGACCTAAGCAGAGGTATAAAATAATGTTGAATTTATTAGCAAAATTAGGGCGATGTTTTATCAATATTATTTCGATGATTGGCCGTTCTGGCGTTATGCTTTTTGGTGCATTAATTGGTAAACCACAATTTAATAAACAATTTCCATTATTAGTCAAACAATTTTACTTTGTTGGCGTTCAATCACTAACGATTATTATGGTTTCTGGCCTTTTTATTGGCATGGTACTTGCCTTACAAGGCTACTTTATATTAACTACGTTTGGTGCCGAAGCAAGCCTTGGAATGATGGTCGCACTTGCCTTACTTCGTGAACTCGGCCCTGTTGTTGCAGGCTTGCTGTTTGCAGGCCGTGCGGGTTCAGCATTAACGGCTGAAATAGGTTTAATGAAAGCAACTGAACAGTTATCAAGCATGGAAATGATGGCGATTGATCCATTACGACGTATTATTGCTCCACGTTTTTGGGCTGGTTTTTTTAGTATGCCGTTTTTAACAGCAATTTTTGTCACAGTCGGCATTTTAGGTGGTGCACTTGTTGGTGTTGATTGGAAAGGGATTGATTCAGGCTTTTTTTGGTCATCCATTCAAAGTAGTGTTAATTGGTGGCATGATTTGGGCAATTGTTTTGTAAAAAGCTTTGTATTTGCTATCGCTAGCACTTGGATTGCACTTTTTAATGGTTATGATTGTGTACCAACATCAGAAGGAATTAGCCGAGCAACAACGAACACCGTTGTTTATTCATCATTAATTATTTTGGGGTTAGATTTTATTTTAACCGCATTAATGTTTAGTCATTGAGGTCATTAAACATGAGTCGTAAAATTGAAATTACAGTAGGATTATTCATGGTGCTGGTCATTTGTTCAGTGCTATTTTTATGCTTTAGAGTCGCTGATCCAACATCATTTGCTAGCCATAATTCCTTTCGGGTTTATGCTGTATTTGATAACATTGGTGGGTTAAAAGCTCGATCGCCTATCAAGATCGGTGGTGTAGTGATTGGGCGAGTTAGTGATATTTCGTTAAGTTCACCAAATAACGATGAGTACAAGCCGTATGTAGCTATGGATATAGATACTCAGTATAACAAAATTCCAAGTTCAAGTTCTCTTGCAATTAAGACATCTGGAATACTTGGCGAACAGTATATTGATATCAATATAGGTGTTGATAGAGAAACGGAATTAAGTATTGACTCACTAGATGTTGATCCAGATATTTTGGCTAAGGCAGAAAAAAATAAAACTCCACCGTACTTAGTTGAAGGTTTTGTTGTGCACAACACAACGCCTGCAATTGTTTTAGAAGATCTTATTGGTAAATTTCTTTACAGCATAGGTGGTTCATCAGATAAAGACAAAGATGATAAAGATAAAAAACAAGATATAAATGAAAACTAAGGAGTTAACATGTTAAACAAATTTAAAACAACCCTTTTTTTAGCATTAGCTTTATTGTTTAGTGCTAATACATTCGCGGAAAATGATCCCTATAAAGAGATGCAAGTAGCCGCCGATAAAATTTTTACCACAATGCAGTCGCAATCATCGGTGATTAAATCAAATCCAAACAGACTTAAAGACATTGTTAGACAAGATTTATTACCTTATGTACAAGTAAAATACGCTGGTGCGTTAATTTTAGGGAACTACTACAAAAGTGCAAGCGAAGCGCAGCGAACAGCCTATTTTGATGCTTTTGAAAACTATTTAGTACAAACTTTTGCACAAGCGCTTTCAATGTATAATGGTCAACAATATCAAGTTGAGGCAGCAAAAGATTTAACGGGGAAAAATCTTATTTCTATTCGTGTACTCTTAATCCAACCAAACCAAGGTCAACCTTTACGCATTGATTTTCAATGGCGTAAAAACACTGTAACTGGCGAATGGAAAGCCTATGATTTAGTTGCCGAAGGTGTAAGCATGATCAGCACTAAACAAAATGAATGGTCATCAATTTTACGTCAAGGTGGTATTGATGCATTGACGAAACAATTAACCGAGCTTTCAAATCGCAAGATTGATCCAAATACGAAACCAAAAGGCTAGTTTAAAATGTCGCGAATCACAACAGAAAAACAACAAGATGTATTGTGTTTATTTGGTGAGCTAGATGTTCACTCATTAAACGATCTGTGGTCTACACAAAATACCATATTAAATGGTGTAAAACACATTGATGTAGGGCAACTTACTCGTGTTGATTCTTCAGGACTCGCGACTTTAGTTTATTTTTGCAATAAATATAACGTAGAGCTTAAAGGCATTAATCCTCAGTTACAAACATTATTGACGCTGTATGATCTACAACAGGTAATTAACAGCTAACACATTAGCTTTTATACAGAACGCCTAATCACCTGAAAGTTTTTTGACAAAAAATAATCCCCATAATTTATATTAGTGATGAGAATGAAGAATGGATAAACAAGAAATTATAGATAAATTAAAAAGTTCACTTGAGCTTGATGATGTACATGTGCTGACCGATGATGGTAGTCATTTTCAAGTTATTGCAGTAGGTGAATTAT
Organism: Gilliamella sp. WF3-4; assembly: GCF_001690275.1. Classification (GTDB taxonomy): domain Bacteria; phylum Pseudomonadota; class Gammaproteobacteria; order Enterobacterales; family Orbaceae; genus Gilliamella; species Gilliamella apicola_C. The sequence goes on from NZ_LZGW01000045.1 coordinate 230,759, forward strand.
TTGCTGATTTAAATCGAGTAAAAAAACAACAAGCTATTTATGCCCCTTTGGCAGAATTTATTAATGATAACCGCATTCATGCACTTTCTATAAAAACCTATACTCCCACTGAGTGGCAACGTGAACGTAAGCTTATGGGATTATAAGTATTCCCTTGCATGAAATTCTCTTGAATTATTCACCTTTGCCATCATATTATGTTCTATTAATAGACAACACCATTTGTATAAAGGTATCTCAACATGACTAATCCATTACTAACAGATGTACCATTACCGCTTTTTTCTCAAATTAAACCTGAACATGTCTTACCTGCCACACAAGAGGCGCTAAAAAATTGTCGAAATACTATTGAAACCGTACTTAAACAAAATAGTAAATATACTTGGGATAATTTGATCCAGCCCATTGATGAAGTAGACGAAAAATTTAGTCGAGCTTGGTCTCCTGTTAGCCATCTTAATTCAGTTAAAAATAGCTCAGAATTACGTGAAGCCTATGAAGCTTGTCTACCCTTACTTTCTGAGTACGGTACATGGGTTGGGCAACATAAGCCTTTATATCAGGCCTATAAACAACTCAAAGAAAGCGAACAATACGCAACGTTAAGCAAAGCACAGAAAAAAGTTATTGATAATGCATTACGTGATTTTGAATTATCCGGAATTGGTTTACCTGATGATAAACAAAAACGCTACGGTGAAATTGTCGCAAAATTATCAGAATTATCATCAAAATATAGTAATAATGTACTAGATGCGACTATGGGTTGGTCAAAACTGATTACTGATATCAAAGAGCTGTCTGGTATGCCTGAAAGTGCGCTTGCAGCAGCACAAGAACAAGCTAAAATTAAAGGCAAAGAGGGGTGGTTGCTGACATTGGATATACCAAGTTATCTTCCTGTGATGACTTATTGTGATAATCGTGATTTACGGTTTGAGCTTTACCAAGCTTATAACACGCGTGCATCCGACCAAGGACCAAATGCGGGTAAATGGGATAATACAGAGATCATTAAGCAAATTCTGGACCTACGTTACGAGCTAGCACAATTATTAGGTTTCAAGACTTATGCAGACAAATCACTGGCAACAAAAATGGCTAAATCCACAACGCAAGTCATCGAGTTTTTAAGCGATTTAGCAACTAAGGCCAAGCCACAAGGTGAAAAAGAGCTAGCTGAACTAAAACGCTATGCGTATGAATTTTTTGGTGCCAGTGATATTAAACCATGGGATATTGCTTATTATAGTGAAAAGCAAAAACAGTATTTATATGCTATTAATGATGAAGAGTTACGGCCTTATTTTCCGCAGCAACGAGTAATTAATGGTTTATTTGAAGTAGTACATCGTATTTTCGGTATTACAGCCAAAGAGCGAAAAGGCATTGAAGTTTGGGATCCAGAAGTCAAATTTTATGATCTTTATGCTGCTAATGGCGAATTAAAAGGTAGCTTCTATCTTGATTTATATGCACGTGAACACAAGCGAGGTGGTGCTTGGATGGATGATTGTATTGGTCGCATGCGTTTTGCTGATGGTCATATACAAAAACCTGTTGCTTATTTAACTTGTAACTTCAATCGCCCAATTGGAGATAAACCAGCACTGTTTACTCATGACGAAGTCACCACATTATTCCATGAATTCGGTCACGGATTACACCATATGTTAACCGAAATTGATGTTTCATCAGTCGCTGGTATTAATGGCGTGCCGTGGGATGCTGTTGAGTTGCCAAGCCAATTTTTAGAAAACTGGTGCTGGCAACCCGAAGCGCTTGCATTTATATCCGGTCATTATCAAACAGGTGAACCATTACCCGCAGAAATGCTAGAAAAGATGCTAGAAGCTAAAAATTATCAAGCTGCGTTATTTATTTTACGGCAATTGGAATTCGGTCTTTTTGATTTTAAATTACATACACAAAAAGATCCCGATATTTTAAACACATTAGCTGAAGTCAGAAAACAAGTTGCTGTTGTTCCTACTGTTGAATGGGGACGCTTTCCTCATGCTTTTAGCCATATTTTTGCTGGGGGGTATGCGGCAGGTTATTACAGTTACTTATGGGCAGAAGTTTTATCTGCTGATGCATTTTCACGTTTTGAAGAAGAAGGTATCTTCAATGCGAAAACAGGTAATGCATTTCTTGACAATATATTGTCACAAGGCGGTAGCGATGAACCAATGATGCTATTTAAAAGCTTCCGAGGTCGCGAACCTCAACTTGATGCGCTACTTCGTCACTATGGTATCAAGTAGTTCTAACTTAGCTCAGTTAACACAATTAGCTGAGCAATGGTTATTAGCCCATGCCGATCTTCCGTTTACGCTAGTTACCCAAAATAATCGACTTGAGTTACAAAAAACAGACGAACCAAAATTAGGCTCTATCTGTGTTAATTTTGTTTCTGGCGCGATGGCTCATCGTCGCCAATTTGGCGGTGGTCGTGGCGAGGCAATCGCTAAAGCAGTAGGTGTAAAAGGTGAGTATTTACCCTCAGTTATTGATGCAACTGCGGGACTTGGTCGTGATGCCTTTGTTTTAGCATCTATTGGTTGTCATGTCACTATGTTTGAGCGGCATCCTGTCGTTGCCGCATTATTAAGCGATGGTTTACAACGTGCCTACCAAGATCTCGATATAGGTCACTGGATTGAGCAACATTTACACTTAATTTATGATTCAAGCATTGAGGGATTGAGGGCTTACCCTGAAAAACCAGATGTTGTTTATCTTGATCCGATGTTTCCACATCGGCAAAAAAGTGCGCTTGTCAAAAAAGAGATGCGCATTTTTCAACAGCTAGTTGGTAGTGATAGTGATGCTGATAGTTTATTAACACCAGCAAGGCAATTAGCCCGGAAACGAGTTGTGGTAAAACGACCTGATTATGCGCCATTTTTAGCTAACCAAAAGCCAACAGCTGAAATTAAAACTAAAAATCACCGCTTTGATATCTATACACCTTTAAAGTAATAGGGAATATTTTTAAATTATGCGATTAGATAAATTTCTTGCTCATCATTTAGGCGCCAGTCGTACTATTGTAAACAAAGAACTCAAAGCTAAAAAAGTGACTGTCGATGGTGAGATTATCAAATCAGGTGCGTATCAATTATCGCCAGATCAATTAGTTGAATATGATGGTTATCAAATTGAACAAGTGACCAACCAACGCTATTTTATGCTCAATAAACCGCAAGGCTATGTTTGTTCGACCAATGATCCCGATCATCCAACAATTCTTTATTTTATTGATGAGCCGATGCCTGAAAAATTACATGCAGCAGGAAGGCTTGATCTTGATACTACTGGGCTTGTTTTGCTTACAGATGATGGTAAGTGGTCACACCGAATTACATCCCCTAAACATCATTGTGAAAAAATTTATGTAGTCACCGTTGAACAACCATTAAAAGTTGAGCTCATTGATATATTTAAAAAAGGCATTCAATTGAAAAGTGAAAAGTCACTCACTAAACCTGCAAAACTAACCATTATTGATGATTTTCATGCTGAATTAATCATTAGCGAAGGTCGCTATCATCAAGTAAAACGGATGTTTGCAGCGGTTAATAATCACGTAATTGCGTTGCATCGAAAACAAATCGGTAACGTGATCCTTGATATACCGGAGGGAGAATATCGACCATTGACTCAAGATGAAATTCATTCTTTTAGCTAATATCAATTGTCGCAATGATAAGTCGTTAAGATGAGGCATTCTATTTATATTTATAGATACTTTAAAGTTAGCCACACCGCAAAAATTAAGCTTGTCCTTAATTAAATTTTATATAAAAGCCGTAAAAAGGAACAATTTGTGCAAAACCAAAACACACAGGTAGAAATAAAAATATCTAAAAAAGCGCTGATTTTTATCCTTGGTTTACTCTCTATGCTTATGCCATTATCTATAGATATGTATTTATCAAGTATGCCAACTATTGCGCACAACTTTAATGTAGCCGATACAGCTGTACAACTCACTATTAGCTGCTATTTACTAGGCTTCTCCGTTGGGCAACTTTTATTTGGGCCGCTTACTGATAGTTATGGGCGACGCAACGTTTTAATTTTTGGCCTAATTATGTTTATAGGCGCGGCATTAAGCTGTGCAATTGCTACCAATATTAATCAATTAATTACCGCTCGCTTTTTTCATGGTATTGCGGCTGCGGCAACCACAATAGTCATTAATGCGTTAATGAAAGATATTTATCGTGATCGTGATGAATTTTCTAAAATGATGTCCTTTGTCATGCTGATATCCAATGTTGCTCCATTACTGGCGCCGATTATCGGTGGATTTATTTTATATTGGTTTAATTGGCGAGCCAATTTTTACACTATCTGCTTAATTGCTCTCGCTTGCTTTGGTTTAGTTGTCACCAATATCCCTGAAACACTCGCAAAAGCCAAACGAGATCGGTTTAGCTTAGTTCGTATTTTAAGCAATTTTATTATGCTGTTTCGACACCGCCAAGCACTCACTTATATGATGATAGGCGCATTTTCAGGGGCGGGGTTATTCTCTTTTTTAAGCTTAGGTCCCTTTGTTTATATGAATTTACATGGCGTTGCATCCACTAATTTTGGTTATTACTTTGCACTCAATATTATTGTTATGATATTGATGAATACCGTAAATAGCCGTTTTGTTAAACGTGTTGGTTCGATTAAAATGATGCAGTTAGGGCTTTTTATCCAATTTACTATGGCAACAAGCCTTCTTGTTGTCAGTCTATTTAATCTAGGGTTTACCTGCCTAGTTATTTGTATTGCTGGTTATATTGGTTGTATGTCAACCATTGGAGGCAATAGCATGGCGATTATTTTAGATCTTCATCAGCATATTGCCGGTACAGCTTCTTCTTTAGCAGGTACAATTCGCTTTGCAGTGGCTGGCGCAATGGGTTTATCATTATCAATGTTAGCATCAACGCATTCGACTGTAAGAGAAACGGTAAATAACTCGACCGAATGGTTAATGGTTGGCTCTATGGTGTTATGTAATTTTCTTGCTGTTAGCTTATTTTTGTGTGCCAAAAACCAAAAAAGGAAAAATCATGATTTACCAATTAGGTGATTTACATCCGCAAATTCATCAACATTGTTTTATTGCAAAATCAGCTGAAATAATTGGTAATGTAACTTTAGAGCAAGGTGTTTCGATCTGGTTTAATACTGTTTTACGTGGCGATATCGCGCCTATTCATATTGGTCAAAATAGTAATGTGCAAGATAATTGCACTGTACATGTTGAAACAGGTACCCCTTGTATTGTTGGTGAAAATGTAACAATTGGTCACAATGTTATTCTTCATAGCTGTATTATTGAAGATAATGTATTAATTGGTATGGGAAGTACTATTTTAAATGATGCGAAAATAGCTAAAAATTGCATAGTGGGCGCTAACTCATTAGTCACACGCACGCTTCCTTATAGTGAAGGTTGTTTAATTATCGGTTCGCCAGCAAAAATTATTCGTAAACTGACTGAAAATGAAATTGAAGGCAATATAAACAATGCAAAAAGTTACGTGCAAAATAGCAAACGATTTAGTGAAAATCTATTTCCTATAAATCGATAGTAACTACAATAAATGATGTTTTATATTTCATTCGCTCTGTGACATAGCGCAATTTATGGTAAAATGCCAGCAATTTTAATAGCGATAGTTTTTTAGGTACTTGTTTGAAAAAGCCCAAAATGACAAGAAAGCAGATTATTACTCAATTCATTTTGCTTGCAATACTAGGTTTATCTGTTTGTTTATTTTTATCTCTGTTTACTTACGATCCCGCTGACCCTGGCTGGTCTCGTACTGCTTGGCACTATCCTATTAGCAATTTTGGCGGTTATCTTGGCGCATATGCCAGCGACATTTTTTTCCAATTTTTAGGGTTTATCGCTTATAGCATCCCTTTTATTACTATTTTTATTTGTTTACAACTCATAGTTCATTTTTATAAACATGCCAATGATCCCATTAATTATTTTAGCCTTTCATTTAGAATTATTGGTGTTTTGGCATTTATCTTCAGTTCGACGGGTTTTTTTGCTTTAAATATTCGTGATGCAGAACAATTTGAAGCAGGTGGTTATCTTGGGGCAATAGTCATTGAAAGCCTTCTACCCATTATAAATAACTTAACTTTATCATTAACTCTTCTTGGAACTTGCTTAGCCTGTATAACATTATTAACTGGATTTTCGTGGTTGAATCTAATGGAAAAATTAGGTGCTTTTGTCATGATTTTACTGTTACCTATTAGATGGTTAATCAAGGCTTGTACAACAAATAACATTGAACAGACTGCGTTAAAACAAGAAAAAAATATTATACGATCTGATGATGTAACAAAAGAACCTCAATTTACAATACCTTGTGATAACAAAGGTGATAACACCGAAATTATTTCACCAAGTTATTCTGTTAATAATGAAATACCTCAAGAGCAGGCATCAAATACTCTTATTTCAGCTGATGAAAATGAAAAGATTTTAATCAAAACGACCGAAGAATTAATTAAAACCAAAGATTCTTTGCAATTATCACAGGTAACAACACCCCAAGCCGTTGATAATCCACCTAGGAAAGAACTCGACCCAGAGGAAATTTTGTCTCGTCTTGAATCAATTATTCAAAACATAAATGGAGATAAAGCAACTCCAGATCAAGAACAGGCTTTATCTTCTTCAATGGCGCAAATAAAGCAGGTGATCCAAACGCAAAAATCTGAAGAAAAACTATCATTTGAACAATCAGATAAGTACACAATATCAGATGCACCAAGTAAACCTTTATTTACTTCGGTAGACAATAAACATGAAATTAAATTCAATAATGAAAAGGGTTCATTTGAACCCGCTCTAGATATTTCAATAATGAAAACCATTGAAACTGAGCAGCCATTGATGCAAGAGCCTGAGGCTATTATAAACACAGCTACCATACAAGAGATAGCAGATGCAAAAACTGAAACGCAAACAGGCGTGAAATTAGAAGTAGAACAACTTGAATATGTTGATACTGAAGCATTAAAAAAAGCGAATCCAATCATTGATGATATTTATCCTGAAGAGATAGCTCAAGATGATCAAGATTATCATTCCTCAGAAAATGATGAGGCTAGTTTAATTCATCCATTATTGAGACGTAATGATAAACCATTGCCAAAACCAACTACGCCACTACCTTCGCTAAACTTATTAACAGCGCCTCCAACGGCAAGAATTGAGGTGGATCATGTGGCCTTAAACGCTATGTCAGAATTGATTGAAAAAAGTTTGTCTGATTACCGAGTAAAAGCTAAAGTTGTTGATTATATGCCTGGGCCTGTGATTACTCGTTTCGAAATTGAGCTTGCACCAGGCATTAAAGCTGCTAGGATTTCAACACTAGATCGTGACTTAGCACGATCATTATCCATGCCATCGGTTCGTGTAGTTGAAGTTATTCCAGGCAAACCGTATGTTGGCATTGAATTACCCAATAAGAATCGTCAAACAGTTTATTTTAGGGAAGTATTAGACAGTCCTCAATTCAAAGATGCTCAATCACCATTAACAATCGTATTAGGTAAAGATATCTCTGGGCAATCAGTGGTTGCTGATTTAGCTAAGATGCCGCACTTATTAGTTGCCGGTACTACTGGTTCGGGTAAATCAGTTGGTGTTAATGCAATGATTTTAAGTATTTTATATAAATCGCAACCTGAAGATGTGCGGTTTATTATGATCGATCCCAAAATGCTTGAGCTCTCTATTTATGAAGGAATACCACACTTATTAACTCAAGTCGTTACTGACATGAAAGACGCTACCAATGCACTTAATTGGTGTGTAAATGAAATGGAACGTCGTTATCGTCTAATGTCAGCGTTAGGAGTGCGAAATATTGCTGGTTACAATGAAAAAATTAAACAAGCTGATGAAATGGGTAGACCAATTCCTGATCCTCTTTGGAAGCCAACCGATAGTATGGATCTTAATATGCCAACACTCGATAAATTACCCTATATTGTCGTGATGGTTGATGAGTTTGCCGACCTTATCATGGCAGTGGGTAAAAAGGTAGAAGAGTTAATCGCAAGGCTTGCACAAAAAGCCAGAGCGGCGGGTATCCATCTTGTCTTAGCGACACAACGCCCGTCGGTTGATGTGATTACTGGTTTAATTAAAGCTAATATTCCTACACGTATTGCATTTACGGTATCAAGCAAGATCGACTCTCGAACGATCTTAGATCAAATGGGTGCGGAATCGCTGCTTGGTATGGGAGATATGCTTTATTTAGCCCCTAATAGCTCAATTCCAATACGAGTACATGGAGCCTTCGTCCGTGATGAAGAAGTTCATGCTGTAGTTCAAGACTGGAAAGCACGAGGTGCACCAAAATATATTGAAAATGTAACCGTTTCAAGTGGTGATAACGATGGCAATAATTCAGAGAGTATCGATGAAGAACTCGACCCTATTTTTGACCAAGTGGTCGAATTTGTTATCGAAACTCGCCGAGCCTCTATATCTAGCGTGCAACGAAAATTCAGAATTGGTTATAATCGAGCAGCAAGAATTGTTGAGCAAATGGAGATTGAAGGCATTATTAGTGCTCCAGCGCATAACGGTAATCGAGAAGTATTAGCAGTTAAAACCAGTGAATATTGATCTTTATTTAAGATGCTAATTTATTTTTATCAATGAATTAGCGCTTTCACAAAACATCATTATAACGTTATTGCTAGATTGTAGCTAAATAAATTGAGGATAATAACTATCGTGTGAATAAATAGTAAAAAATACTCAACTATCATATTGATAATATTAATTATTATTATCAAAAACTCGTATCATACTTCAAAAACACTTTAATAGGTACCGATCAATAATGAGTGATTATTCACAGCAAATCGCATTATTAGAATTAAAACTTAATAATGATCCTAATCGATGTTTACCTGCACAATTAGCAACCAAAGCATTAATAAAAGAAATTTGCTTATCGCCTAAACCTGGATTGGTTGATATGAATAATAGCGGTGCACATCGTGATATGGATTTTCAAACCTTTGTCCAAAGTATTAAAGCTATTTGTATTTGGTTTGAGCGTTTTTATAAGTACGGTAAAAATTCCGCCAACTATGATAATCAACATTTTTTAGCAGGCATTAGACCAATTGGCATTGAGTGTGAACAAGCCATGTTTCGAGCAACTAATCAAGTCAATACACATAAGGGCGGTATATTTGCCTTTGGGCTATTAATGGGGGCTATTGGCAAATTAGAACAACTAGGATTACCAGTCAACACGCAAAGTATTTGCGATGAGGTCTCAGCAATTTGCCAAGGTATTGTCCAAAGCGAGCTAAAGCAAAATATACAAGCAAATTCTGTAGGCGAGAGGTTATTTAAACGCCACAATCTGACTGGTGCAAGAGGGGAAGCTGAATCAGGCTACGCAATAGTTAGAAATATCTCTCTTCCGATTTTTCAAAAAATGCAAAACAGTGGCTATGATGAAGAAACTTGCTTGCTACAAGCCATGTTGTACTTGCTTGCTTTTAATCAAGATACTAATGTCGTTTCAAGAGGAGGATTAGACGGATTGTATTTTGTCCAGCAAGAGGCGAAAAATCTTATTGATCAAGGTGGTATTATTCATTCTGACGGTCGAAAAAAATTATATCAACTTGATACCGAATTCATTAAACGTAATTTAAGTCCTGGCGGTTCGGCGGATTTAATTGCTATTACTTGGTTTTTGTCTGAGTATAACAAATAAGATAAATCAATAAGAAATAACCTTTATTTATGGGTATTAAAATAAAGGTATTTAATATTGTACACAACTATTGAAGCAAACGGCTATTTAAGTAAACAGCTATTTAAGCAAATTCGGGGCTTTGATATCAGCCCCAATTTACCTTATAAGATATTATGCAATTATTGGTTAATTACATAGCTTACCTTATGTGCTTCGGTTGGTAGCGGAACCTCCCATTTATTTAATAACCGCTGAATGGTTTTATTGGGCAAAGTCGTATCACGCGCAGCATTTCGGCGATATAACTCTTTTTCTGGTTGTTCAATATAAACAATTTTCACGTTGGCATGATAAGCGTAGAGTAAATCGAGCGCTTTTTGTCGCATTTCTTGCGATAAATGGGTCGCATTCCAAATAAAAGGTTGTTTTACTCTTAACCACTGTTTTACCTTGGCTAAGACAAACTGTATAACCTGCCCTTCGTTTTCGCCATGCTTCAGTTTTAGTTCAGATCTGGCATCATCATAAGACGCAACAGGCCATGTTGGATAATGTTTGCTTACCCAACTATTTTTACCTGAAGCAGGTAAACCTGCTAGCATAATTACTTCCGATCCTTTTTGGGGATATAACGCATAATCAGGTAAGACATTACTTCCCCGAAAATATTGAACCCGAGTATAATCATCCACAAATTGGCGAGGGTGATATAAACACCCTTCTTCAAGTGCCAACTGTTTAAATAGCTCAACTTCATCAAGTGCTCTTTTTTTATCGGCACAAATGCGACCTTGCATATCCGCTTTAGCTTGTAGACATAACATCCAAATAGGTAGCTGCCACGATAAATGATGAATTAAATATTCAGGTGTTCTATTTTTTCGCTCTTCACTTAAAGCAAAAAAAGGGACTTGATGTACGCTAATGATTCGGCAAATTTGCTCTCTTAAATCAAACGGTACGCCCATTCGCCATAATAATATGCGACTATAAATCTCGCCTTTTTTTGAGTGCCGAGGTTGGGTAATTTTACCTGTGATTTTATCAATCATAGTCGTTTCAGGCTTAGCTATATCATGCAATAAGGCCGTCATAAATAACACAAATTGTTCATCTTCTGTTGCATTAGCAAATTCACTCTGCCCCAATAATGCTCGGATAACCATTTGAGTGTGAATCCATACATTCCCTTCGCCATGGTACATAGCATCTTGAGGTGTAGTTAACAAACGGTTTAATTCAGGAATACAGCTTAACCATGGGCTAAAATCATCCATTGCTATGGTGTGTGTTATTTGCTGTTTTAATGCTGGATAATTCATACCTTTCCTCCATTTATCAATCTGCTGTTCCAATTCACGGTTAATTGTGGTGTATAAAGTTCAACACCGTTGGCTAGTTGATTAGGAATAAAGGGTTGTTCAGAATGGTGTTGCCCTGCATCTAAAATCGCTTGCACAAAATCGTGTCTAACCCATTTAAGACGATCAACTGTTTGTTCTTCCGATTCGATTTTTAGATATAATCCTTCCATAAAATCAGAATTATCACATTGCTGCCATGCTTTGGTTAAATCAAGTTTTTCGCGAGTTATAATTTTTTCAAAACAAGTTCGCCAATTAGCTGTTTTAGCCAAAGATTCCTTAACCAAATTCAATAATTCACTTAATTTAGCTGGTGCCGATCCTGCAAATAAAACTGGCACCGATAAAACAGGACCATCTGCTAGTAATTGATGCCGTTTTATCGTAGATAAAAAACAGTTTTGTTGCCTATCCCAAATATCAAACTCGCAAAAATAATGAGGCAGTGCGTCATAAAAAATTGCATGTTTTTTATGTAGCCATTCACCATAAAGAATATAGCGATCTTCTAATCGTTCTAATAGCCAATATTCATGCACGCAAGCCCAGCGCCTTAATAGATTAAACTGGCGTTCTCGTGACCCCCCCATTAAATAATGCCCTCTAGATTGCAGCAATAGTTCTCCGCTGGCTGAAAAGCTAATAGCACAATTAGCGCCGTCTAACTTTTCTTCAACAACGATATGTTGACCAACTAATTGATTATAAGGGCGTTGTCCATGTTCACTATCACCAAATTGTAAGCGAGAGCCTTCTAGGTGTGGTGTTCGTGGGTATTTAATTAATTCTAAATTTTGAATATAAGATTCCATTGTCATCACGTTTTCTCCAAAAAATAAGGGAAAACCGACAAGGCAAAAAATCTATAGATTGAATTGCAATAAAAGCGCTTAGGTAATACCTAGCAAAAGACAATATAATAGAGAATACCGTGTCGGCATTAAGATAAAGTGTTAACTACAGGCATTTTGCCACCTCACTAAAATTAAAATATAAGGTTAAAAAACGGCGCAATTATCAGCGGTTACAGACTAATTGTCAAGCGTCATTATAATAAATAGTTATGTACGCTAATAATAAACTAGAAAATTATTGTTAATAAACAAACTTTTTGTTACGATTTTTCACTTAAAATAGATATAAAGTAAATTTTAGTGAAATAAAAATTCAATAAAATCAATGACTTTTCTGAATGATTTTTGTTGTTAGCATTGTGCTATTGAAAAGCGCTTAGCTCGCTAGCTTTGCTGGTTCGAAATTAAGTTTTACGCTGTATTAGCTCTTCTTTGATTGTTTATTCTTAATCAATATTATTACAGAAATCCTCCCAATTTTATCAGAGATGGTTTGATCTAGCGTAATTGAGCAGTTTCGGTTGTATAATACCTTATGCCTATTTTATCTCTCGGCAAAATTTGAGCGGATAACCAAAGGTTTTCCCAATAAAACATTGGGTAAAAAAACTTGAAAACTTTTGCAAAAAATACTTATCAAAAACTTTCAGGTAGTTTTGTATTTTCGCATAGCGGTTACCATAAAAAATCAATTAAAAAGAATAGAAAATTGCTTATTTAGGTGAATAATCAGCGCCAAAATAGTGAACACTTATTTTCGTTAATTCACCATTACTGATAATCTTTTTTATGCCATCATTAATATCTTTAGTTAACTGTTCGCCTTTATTCCCTTTGCTGATTAATAAATAGCTGTATGGTAAGGCAATTCGATCGGCATCATCGTTACTTAATTCTATTGTTTTCAAGTTAAGATTATGTTCATTAATTAATTGTGATAGCATCACTTTATCGATTAATTGAAAATCATATTGCCCTGTTTCAACATGCTGTAGCACAGGCAATAAATCCGCTTCACTATAGGTAATTTTGACGGGGTTATTAGGGTACTGTTGATTATATAACTCTAATGCGGTTGCATAGTTAAGACCTGGATAAACTTCTGTCGATTTCCCATTAAGATCACTAAATTGTTTTATATCATTATTGTTTTTTGCCACCGCAATGGCGTATTGGTTTTGAAAAATAGGGGCAGAATGAAAATACTTTTCTTTCCGTTTTTCATTCATGGCGAAATTATTAGCGCCCACGTGATAACGTTGTGAGTCAAGCCCAGCTAAAATTGATGGAAATTCAGTAATTTCAAAACGAACCTCATATTGCGGTAACTGTGCAAATATTGCTTTTGCAACATCAATGTCATATCCCATTAACTCGCCTTGTCCATCTACTGTAGAAAAAGGACTAGGTGCCCCTGACGTTGCAATAACAATTTTTTCTTTCCCTGTAGTTTGAGTACCTATAGTTTTAGTACCTTTATTTTGATTGTCGCAACTCGTTAAAAACAAAGCACCTAATATTAGAAAAAAATACCATTTTTTGCCGTTCATAATGCAATACCTCCCTTTGGTTTGGATCAATGTTTCGCTTATTTTGAGTGGTTTTTTAACTATATTTTAAATAAACCCCATATTCTTCATTTCAGTTAGGTGCTCGGGTTGATAACGAGCCATGCCCGTTTTCATTAAATCAAAACCTAAATTTTTATAAAACTCGACAGTTTGTGGGTGAGTATAAAGGATGATATTACAGTGTTGTACTCGCTCAACGAGTTTATCAACAATCAACCTTCCATATTGTTGCCCATGGAGGCGTTTTACCAATGCAATGTTATATATTGCAGCTTGGCAAATACCATCAGATAATGCACGCCCTACGCCAACAACTCGATCTTTTTCCAGTAAAAATACCACAGCATAACTATTTCGAAACACCTGTTCTTGTGTCTTTGCGTCAAATGAGCTTAATCCATAAAAAGTCAGCAAATCAGCAACATCTTGCCAATTAATATCTTCACAATGTTGTTGAATAACAATTTTCATTCATGCTCCATTTATTAAATTTCGTAATCAATTTGCCCTGTTGAATAATATCTCGCTAAAAAATCTTTTGTTCTTTGTTGCGTCGGATTTGCAAATATCTGCTGTGGTGAACCATCTTCAATGATTTTGCCTTTATCTAAAAATAGCACTCTAGTTGCAATATCATGCACAAAACTCATTTCATGAGAAACTAAAATCATAGTAACTCCTGATTTAGCAGCTATTTTTATTGTTGCTAATACTTCACCCACTAACTCGGGATCAAGCGCTGAGGTTGGCTCATCAAGTAATAAGACTTTGGGCTCCATAGCTAATGCTCGAGCAATGGCAACTCGTTGCTGTTGCCCACCAGATAATTGTTTGGGATAGTGATAGATTCGTTCGCCGAGTCCTACTTGCACTAGTTTTTCGTGTGCTATCTGTTGTGCTTTATCCTTTGAGTATTTTTTGACAACAATTAGCCCTTCCATCACATTTTCTAAGGCATTTTTTTGTTGAAATAGATTGAATTGTTGAAATACCATTGCCGATTGTTGGCGAAATGTAACAATTTCATGTCTTTTTATACAACTCACATCAAGTTGAAAATTATCAATGCGAATCTTACCTTGCTTTGGCTTTTCTAATAAATTTAAACATCTCAAAAGCGTTGACTTACCCGCACCAGAAGCCCCAATAATCGCCACAATTTCAGCGGGGTGAATATGAAAGCTAAGGTGATTTAATATAAGATTATGATGAAAAGACAAGGTTAAATTTTGCACATTAATCATAATAATTTTCCTCGGCGATAACTTGGGGTGTTAGCACAATCAGAAATGGTTAAGCGCTTTTCCAAATATTTGACAATTAGTTCAATGATAATGGTTAAGACCCAATAAATTAATGCCAATGAAATATAAACTTCAAAATAACGGTAACTATGTCCTGCTAAGGTTTTGCCTCTGCCAGTCATTTCTGTGACTGAGCAGACAAACGCTAACGATGTGCCTTTTAGCAAACCAATCATTGCGTTACCTAAATTGGGTAATGCCACAATAAAAGCTTCAGGAATGACAATTCGACGTAACAACTGACTATAGGTCATGCCTAATGATTGTGCTGCTTCAATCTGTCCTTTATTAACAGACTGCAATGCCGCACGTATTGTTTCTGAATTATAAGCCGCCTCGTTGAAAGAAAATGCAATTAATACAAAAAGCATTGGGGGTATGCCATTGATATTATAATCAGTGCCATAAAAATAATTGATATAACGTAATAGAATGGGGATGCCATAAAAACTTAAATAGAGTTGCACCAATAATGGCGTGCCTCTGATAAAAGAGACAAAAACCGTCGCTATCGGTGATAATATTGGTATTTTATTCATTTTGGCGATAGCAATCATTAACCCTAAAATGATGCCAAGTAGCATCGAGAAAAAGGTAATAAAAAGTGTTACAGGCAAGTAAGCAAGTAACGTTGGAATTTGGGTAAAAATCAATCCGACATTCAATATATTTGGCATTATAATTATCCCATTAAAATTATTGACTTGAACTAATCTGTTTGCCCCTGTTGTGTGGTGTATGCCAATTATTGACATCAGGCCCCAAAGGCAAAATGTCATAGGGATTATGCGCGCTATCTCCTAAAAAGTAGCCTTTTTTGATTGCCTGAAAATCCGTTGTTTCGCCAAAAGCAGGTATTTGATAAAGATCTCGAGCATAGGCCCATAAGTTAGGATAGTCGATAATCCGATTACGATTGGTTTTAAAAGCGCAATAGTAGGCAACATCAAATCGAGCCAAAGTAACATAAAGGCGAATATCAGAATCCGTAATTTGATCACCAAATAGATAACGTGATTGACTCAAACGCTGTTCTAATTTATCTAATTGATTAAAAACAAGATGATATGCATCTTCATAGGCTTTTTGCGTGCGTGCAAAACCCGCTTTATACACACCATTATTCACTTCATGGAATATTACATCATTTAGTGCGTCAATATCAGCACGTAATTTTTCAGGATAAAGGTCTGGAGCGCCAGTTTTATGAAAAGATTTAAATGCTGTTTCCCAATAATAAGTAAGCTTAAAATAATCATTATTGACAACTTTGCCTGTCTTAATATCAACCACCGTTGGCACTGTTGCTCTTCCTTCATATAGTGGATCGGTTGAAGCATAGATTTCAGGTAAATAGCGGATACCAAGCACAGGATCAACACCGCCAGCATCCAGTGAAAATTCCCAGCCCTTATTAGTTCTAATTGGGTTTACTTTACCTACGCTGATGACAGTGTCTAATCCCAATAATTTGATAGCAATCATTGAGCGATGTGCCCAAGGGCATATCGCGGCCCAAATTAAACGGTAACGACCAGCTTCAACAGGTAACTGTCCGGGTTTATCGCCAAATGGTGTGTCAAAGCGGTTTGCTTGGCGAACAAATGCTCCATTTTTGTCAATCTCATTATTTTCATTAGTAGCAATTTTTTCTATAGCTAAAGACATATGCTTACCTCTTATTATTTGGTACTGCAAAATGCAACTATCTGACAACTTAGTTCAATCTAACATCAAATATTTCGCAGATAAAATAACAAATAAGCATATTTATATAATTATCAATTATATAGAAGATAAGTTACGGTATAAAAATTGCCTTAATTAAGTTAACTATTTTCCTAAACGTTTATATAGCCTTTCAGGGCGGCCAATTTTGCCGTGATTAAGCTCGACCGTTAATAATTTTATTTGAACACAATACTCTAAGTATCGCCTGGCTGTTGTTTTACTAATATTGGCTTTTTCAACTATTTCATCAACGGTTAGTACGCTATCGGTCTGCATAAAAATGTCTTTCACTTTCTGTAAAGTGATTTCTTCAATACCTTTTGAGTGTCGATTCATGTTCACAAAGTCTTTTGTTTGTAAATTGAAAAGCTCATCAATTTTTCGTTGGTTGACATGTTTTTGTAGGCTTTGTCGATACAAAAAGAGTTCAAAACGTTCAAGTGAATGTTTTAAACGTTGGTAAGAAACTGGTTTAATCAAATAATCAAAAGCACCGTAACGAATGGCTTTACTACACGTTTCCATATCACTTGCTGCGGTAATAAAAATTACATAACAATCTAAATGATTATTAATAATATATTCAAATAATTCAATTCCTTTGCCATCAGGTAAATAATTATCCAGTAAAATCAATGTTGGTTTGAGTCTTTCAACCATGATTTTAGCTTCTTCTAGATTGGAAGCGATACCTATGACTTTAACTCTTGTATCTTTTTGAATAAATTCTGCATTTAACTCAGCTAGTATTGGCTCATCTTCGATAATAAGCACTTTAATGATATCTTCTTGAAACTCGTTCATATAATTACCTTTTATTATTTAGGGATAAATACAGAAAAAATGGTTCCATAGGGGATATTATCTTCAAATGTAATATAACCATTGGCTTTTTTTATGTAAGTCGAAACAAGGTGTAAACCAATACCATGTTCTTTACCCTCTTGTGATGTGACGCCGGGTTCAAAAATTGAATTACGAATACTTTTATCAACACCACAACCTTGATCAGTCACTTCTAATACAATTTCGTTTGTTGCATCACTAAGATATAAATAAATTGTTTTATCTCCAAGATCATTTTTCAAACTCGCATTAAAAGCATTATCAAGCAAGTTACCTAAAATTGACATAAATTCTGTTTCAGCCATAAGTAAGGGTAATTCACTTAATTGGCAGGCAGGATCAAATATTAAATTTAAGCCTAGCTCATGCGCTTTTGAATATTTACCGATTAATAAACCACATACAGCTGGAACCTTAAAATGTTCCGTAATAAAATCTAGATTGCTTTGATTATCTGCAGAGTGTAATGCAATAAAAGATTGAGCTTCTTCATACCGTTTCATATAAATTAAACCAGATAACGTTGCCAACCAATTAAGATGCTCATGCCTTAATGCACGTAAATTATCAACATACTGGTTCACTTGTGTTAATTGCATACTTAATATATTAATATCGTCAAAGTTACGGAAAGTAATAACCCAACCTTGAATTTTATCATCGATCACCACGCGAACTTTGTTTGCAATCACGATAATATTATTGAAATAACAAATATGATCGTGTATGTCTTCTGTTTGACTTTCATTTCTAAAAATAAAATCGGTTGATTGAATAAACTCGCTTAAATTATGTTTATGTAGCTCATCATCACTTATTTTAATATTCAACATAGTGCGAGCTGATTGATTAATATTGATAATGTTATAACTCAGATCGATTGCAATAACACCTTCAAAAATAGATTCCATAATCGATTTTTGGCTTTTTACCAGTAATGCAATTGCTTTAGGCTCTAAATTAAACATCTGTTGTTTTATTGCTTTTGAAAAAAAATAAGAAAAAATAAATAACGCTAAAAACAATAATGAACAACAAATAATAAATGGTATAACTTGTTGTATATGCAGTGCATTAATATCATCAATCATATAACCGACTGAAACAATACCTATAATTTTACCGTTATCAACGATCGGCGCTTTACCTCTTAATGCTAAACCAAGAGAACCCTCACTAATTGTGATGCTACTATTACCATTAAGAACCTCTTTGTTATCGCCACCAATCATAGGCGAGTGTAAAGGGCTATTAGCCGTATGGAATAGACGATTAGCTTTTGCATCACCAATAACAATATAGCTAGCATCACTTTGTTCAAATATATCTACGATGAGGTCGGCTATTTTTGATGTATCTTTATCTTTGACATATTGGATTAAACTTGGTAAAACAGATAGCTCTTTTGCTTGGATTTGAGCTTTTTCGCCTAGGCTACGATATAAATTAGTTTCTATCGTATTCCAAATATAGCTCTGTAATAACGCAAGCACAATCAACGAAAAAAACAGCAGCGATAAAAAAAGCTTTGTTGTAAACGATAACTGAATTTTTTTTCGCATTTTACATTTACTTCTCAAATTAAATTAAAATAATTCTAACATAGCATTAAAAAACATATAGCCGTTAAAACCATAAAAACCACAGTTAATTTATGATTTACATCACAAAAATTTTATTAATTTTTTGTAAAGATATGCTTATTGAATTTGAATAAGTAAAATCATTTTGGAGAAAAAAATAAATGGCGGATTTCAAGTCACTTGAAAATAAACGTAATCAAAAAGAATCAACGAGTAAGCCCTTTGAAGAAAGGCTAACCGGTTGGCCATATAATTGGTGGCGCCTAATGGACAATTATAAAATTGGTGTCATTCCATTACCATTATTTATTATTGCCGGCATCCTTATCTTTAGTGAAGTATTAGTAACGGGTAAACTGCCTAGTGAAATTGTTGTCATGGTAGTGACTTGTGCTTTTTTTGGTTTTTTATGTGGTGAAATCGGTAAACGTTTACCTATCATTGGGAAAATGGGTGCTGCAGCAATTTGTGCAACCTTTATTCCATCAGCATTAGTTTATTATGGTATTCTTCCTAAACCAGTTGTTGAAGCTACAACAAAATTCTATAAAGATACGCATATTCTGTATTTATATATTTGTTGTATCATTGTGGGCAGCATTATGAATATGGATAAGAAAACCCTTATTCAAGGCTTCTTAAAAATCTTCGGTCCAATGGTTTGTGGTGAAATTGTTGGTATGATTGTTGGTGTTGGTGTTGGTTATTTACTTGGTTTAACGCCATTTGAAACATTCTTCTTCTTAGTATTACCTATTATGGCTGGTGGTGTTGGTGAGGGGGCGATCCCACTTTCAATTGGATATGCATCAATTTTAGGTATGGAGCAAGGTGAAGCACTTGGGCGCGTATTACCAATTGTTATGTTAGGTGGTTTAACGGGTATTATCTGTGGTGGCATTTTAAATCGCATCGGTAAAGTTTATCCACACTTAACAGGTAACGGTCGATTATTGCCTGCATCTGCAGATGATGAAGTTATGGATAAAAAAGCTGCTAAAACTGAATCTATTATTGATGTAACAACCTTTGCTTCAGGTGTATTGTTAGCCGCTATTCTTTATATGGTTGGTATGATTGGGCATAAAGTAACGGGTATTCCAGCACCAGTAGGAATGTTATTTGCTGCAGTTTTTGTTAAACTAATTTCTGGTGTTTCGCCTAAAGTATTAAGTGGTTCACAAGTTGTTTACAAATTTTTCCAAACCTCAGTTACCTATCCAATTTTATTTGCGGTAGGTGTGGCAATTACACCATGGGATAAAATTGTTGCAGCTTTCACTATTACAAACTTAATTGTTATTGTTTGTACTGTAGTTAGCCTAGTTACCACTGGTTTCTTTGTTGCTAAAAAACTTGGTATGTACCCAGTTGATGCAGCAGTTATCTCATGTTGCCAAAGTGGTCAAGGTGGAACAGGTGATGTGGCAATCTTAACAGCTGCAGAACGTATGGAACTTATGCCATTTGCACAAATTGCAACTCGTATTGGTGGTGCAATCAATGTATCTGTATCATTACTCATTCTCGGCAATTTCTTAGTATAGAATTTACATATTAACGAACAGCCTTGGTTTATACTAAGGTTGTTTATTTTTATTTCATATTTACTATCAACACCAACAGCTTTTAAGGAGTTTTCATGAAGCTTGTCAGTTATCTTGTCTCTGGTAGAGCAAGTTTTGGTCTTCTCACTCAAAATGGCATTATTGATTTAAAAGAAAAATTGGGCGATAAATACGTTGACTTAAAATCGCTACTTGCTGATGAGGAAGGGCTATCTATTGCCAAAACCTACCTAGATGCCCCAAGTGACATTGAAGAGCAAGACATTACTTATTTACCTGTTATTCCAAACCCAAACAAAATTTTATGTGTTGGTATGAATTATGCTGAAAAACGTGCAGAATTTAATGAAACCAGCTCTGCTCCTACGCTTTTTGTTCGTTTTCCAGATTCACAAACCGGTCATAAAACCAACATTATTAAACCAGCCATTACTAATGAATTGGATTATGAAGGCGAATTAGCTATTATTATTGGTAAAACTGGTTTTCGCATTAAACAAGAAGATGCGTTATCTTATGTAGCTGGTTATAGTTGTTATATGGATGGTTCTATTCGTGATTGGCAATATACCTGGTTTACCGCAGGTAAGAACTGGCCAAATACTGGTGCATTTGGCCCATGTATTACAACGCGCGATGAAATTCCAGATCCAAAAGCGCTTTCTTTAACCACCTATTTAAATGGGAAAGAAATGCAACATGATTCAATTAAGAATCTTGTGCATACTGTACCTGAATTAATTTCTTATATTAGTACTTTTACCCATTTATCTTCGGGAGATGTGATTCTTACTGGCTCACCAGGTGGTGTTGGTAAAAAACGCAATCCACCTGTATTTATGCAAGATGGTGATAAAATAGAAGTTGAAATCACGGGTATTGGTCGTTTAACCAATTATGTAGTAGCTGAAAAAAGGTAAACTCATGTACGATTTGGTTGATTACACGGTTATTGATATTTCTAAGTCAGAGCAAGATTATCAAGAAATTGAGCAGTTATTACTGCGATCTGATCTCAAGCTAGATCCACAAGTTACTCTTTTTGTTGTAGCGAAAATTAGCGCTAAAATTATAGCTTGTGCTGGTATTGATCGTGATATTATAAAATGTGTTGCTATTGATCCAGATTACCGTGGCAATCAACTAAATCTAACTTTAATGGATTACACAATAAAATATGCCAATGAAAATGGCTATTTTCACCTTTTTTTATATACCAAGCCTGAAAATATAGATTTTTTTAAAGGATGTGGTTTTTACCCTATTGTTGAAATTACAGGGCTAGTTGTTCTAATGGAAAACAATCCTGTTGGAATTAAGCAGTATTGTAAAAAGCTAAATGCACAACAAAAAGCAGGGAAAAAAATTGGTAGTATTGTAATGAATGCCAACCCTTTTACTAAAGGGCATCAATATCTTATCCAATATGCAGCAAGCCAATGTGATTGGTTGCATGTTTTTGTCGTCAATGAAAATGCTTCATTATTTTCATTTGATACACGCTTAAAGTTAGTTAAAGATGGCACTCAACAAATAAAAAATGTTACTGTGCATGCAAGCTCACCTTATATTATATCAAGAGCAACATTCCCAACTTACTTTCTAAAAGATAAGGCAAAAATTGATCGAGCTTATATGGGCATCGATTTACTTATATTCCGAAATTATATTGCTCCAACGCTTAATATTAACTATCGATTTGTTGGAACTGAACCCTATGATGAAGTCACCAAAGCTTATAATGAAGCGATGTGTTATTGGTTAGAAGATAAAACGATTAGTAATTGCCCTGCTATTACTGTTGTTGAAGTTCAGCGAATAACTGAAGGCGATACTATCATATCTGCCTCAGTCGTGAGAGAATTATTGGCATCTGAGCAATATGAACAGGTAAAAAAGTTAGTTCCATCGACAACATGGGATTACCTTTCAGCTAATTTGGATAAATTTAAAATTTAATACATTTTAAAAGGTAGCAAAATGAAAATACAAAAAGAAGCCATGGCAGGGACTCTTGAATCTAGCGATTTGTTAGTCAAAGTCATGCCAAACACGGGGATCGAAATTGTCATTAATAGTGATGTTAATAAACAATTTGGCGATCAAATCCGCGCGGTTGTTGAACAAACTTTAAATGAGCTTAATGTCACTGATGGTTTAATCATTATCGATGATAAAGGTGCACTGGATTGTGCTATTAAAGCAAGAATTCAATGTGCGGTATTACGTGGCGCAGAAGAAGAAAACTTAGATTGGAGTAAATTACTATGAAAAAATTACGTCGAAGTATGCTATTTCTTCCAGGTGCAAACGCTGCCATGTTGTCGACTTCGTTTGTTTATAAACCTGATTCAATTATGTTTGATCTTGAAGACGCCGTTTCAATTAAAGAAAAAGATTCAGCTCGTTTATTAGTTGCCCAAACATTACTGCTTCCTGTGTATAAAGAACACGGAATTGAAACAGTAGTTCGAATCAATGCACTTGATACTCCATTTGGCTTAAAAGACCTTGAGGCAGTAGTAAGAGCTGGCGTTGACGTTGTGCGCTTACCAATGACTAACTGTGCCGAAGATATCCATGAGTTAGAAGCGCACGTTGAAAGAATCGAAAAAGAGTGTGGACGTGAAGTTGGTAGCACCAAATTAATGGCTGCAATTGAATCGGCACAAGGTGTAGTTAATGCTGTTTCTATTGCTAAAGCTTCTCCACGTTTAATTGGTATTGCGTTAGCAGCATTTGATTATCTTGTTGATATGCAAACTGAGCGAGGTGATGGCACAGAGTTATTCTATGCTCGTTGTGCAGTACTACATGCAGCGCGTGTAGCCAAAATTGATGCTTTTGATGTGGTTTATTCTAATGTTAATGATGATGAAGGTTTCTTAAAAGAAGTCAGCTTAATTAAAAAATTAGGTTATAACGGTAAATCACTGATTAATCCAAGACAAATTGAGTTACTACATAACGCATATGCACCAACAGCGGCTGAAGTTGAACACGCCCAAAAAGTGGTTGAAGCAGCAGAAGAAGGTGAAAGAAAAGGTCTTGGCGTTATCTCTCTAAACGGCAAAATGATTGATGCACCGATTATTGCTCGTGCTAGAAAAGTTATTGAGCTAGCCAAGTATTCTGGTGTACGTAAAGAAATTTGATAGGATTGAAAAATGACTACTTCCATAAATAAAAAAATTGATGATTTGCTTAAACAGCATCCTGATCTCAAGAATATCACGCCATTTATTGACGCTAATGCCACGACTCCATATTTAAAAGATGAGTCTAAATATACGCGTAAATTGTGTGACTCTATTGAACAAGCAATCAAAAAATGTGAATTACGTGATGGTATGACTATTTCTTTCCATCATGCATTTCGTGAAGGCGATAAAGTTATCAACAAAGTAGTTGAAACTATTAGCAAATTAGGGATTAAAAATTTAACATTAGCATCAAGCTCACTATTAAGCTGTAATGCTGCACTGATTCCTCATATAGAATCAGGTGTGGTTACTAAAATTTATACCTCTGGTTTACGCGGTAAATTAGCCGATGCGATTTCTCATGGTTTAATGGAAAATCCTGTCCATATCCATTCTCATGGCGGGCGTGTAAAACTTATCCAAAGCGGTGAAATTAATATTGATATCGCATTTTTAGCTGTATCGACAGCGGATGAGCAAGGTAATGCTAATGGTGTATCAGGCAAATCACAATGTGGTGCTCTTGGTTATGCGATGGTTGATGCACAATTTGCTAAAAAAGTGGTTTTATTGACTGAAGATATTGTTGGGTATCCTAATCATCCAGCAAGCATTCGTCAGGATCAAGTCGACTATATCGTTAAAGTGGATGAAGTGGGTGATCCAACAAAAATTAGCGTAGGTGCCGCACGAATTACAAGTAACCCTCGAGAGTTAATGATTGCTCGTTATGCCGCAGATGTTATTGAACATTCTGGGTATTTCAAAGATGGCTTTTCAATTCAAACAGGTTCAGGTGCCTCTTCAACTGCTGCCACTCGTTTCCTTGAGAACCGTATGCGCGCACAAAACATTACTGCATCGTTTGCATTAGGTGGTATTACAGCAAGCATTGTTGATTTGCATGAAAAAGGATTGGTTAAACGTTTATTAGATACGCAAAGCTTTGATGGCGCTGCCGGGCAATCTTTAGGGCGTAATAAAGATCATATTGAAGTATCAACTAATGTTTATGCAAACCCGGCATCTAAAGGGGCTAGCGTCGACGAGTTAGATATTGTGATTCTAAGTGCGCTAGAAATTGACCTCGATTTTAATGTTAATGTTTTAACTGGTTCTGATGGTGTTATGCGTGGTGCGTCAGGTGGTCACTGTGACACAGCTGCTGGTGCAAACTTAACAATTATTGTTGCACCATTAATTCGTAGTCGTATCCCTACTGTGATTAAAAAAGTAACAACAGTTGTAACGCCAGGGGAGAGTGTCGATGTTCTTGTTACTGACCATGGTATAGCTGTTAATCCTGCTCGTCCTGAAATTGCAGAGCGTTTAAAAGCAGCAAATTTACCAGTCATGAGTATT
The DNA here is from genome assembly GCF_001690275.1 of Gilliamella sp. WF3-4. Classification (GTDB taxonomy): domain Bacteria; phylum Pseudomonadota; class Gammaproteobacteria; order Enterobacterales; family Orbaceae; genus Gilliamella; species Gilliamella apicola_C. Next base: position 255,927 of record NZ_LZGW01000045.1, read on the forward strand.
GAAGAGCTCTATCAACGCGCTGTTTCTTTAACTGGCGAACCAAAACCAATTGAATTCAAAGATAAAATCGTTGGTATTGTCCATTTCCGCGATGGCTCTGTTATTGATGTCGTTCGTGAAGTTAAAGATTAATTTTCGCTAACCTGCCAATATGACCATAGCCTGATATGTAAAAGTATCAGGCTATACTAATTTCTATTCTATATTACTTTTTATTCAATGAAAAAAATGTTGATTAAATTTTCTGATGGTACACCAATTAGCCTTGAACAAATGTTATTAGCCAAGGAACAGCGTGTAAACAATCAAAAACAGGCGATGACATGTTATGAACAACCCATCATATCGTTAAGCTTAGTCATTCCTGGTACTATAAAAAACAGTAGTGGCGCACGTTATCTTTTTGATGAAGCAATTAAGGCTCTCCATCGCTGCTTTTTACAAAATGGTATCCTGATAATCAATGAACAGCATTATCATCATAATACTGGTTCAGAGGCTATTATGGCTATAAAGTGTTCAGCTAATATGCTCAAACAATATTGTATGGATATTGAAGATAATCACCCATTAGGCCGTTTGTGGGATATTGATGTTATTGACCCTATTACAAAAAAAAGTCTTTCACGTTCGCAATTTGAAGATCAACCAAGGCAATGTTTAGTTTGTCATGAAGTAGCAAAAGTATGTGCTCGAGCTAAACGGCATTCTGCTAGCGAAATTTTTAAGGTAATTGAAGAAAAGATTGAAAATTTCAGAAAAAATATAGAGTACGCAAAAACAAGTCATAAATAAAGGGTTGATGAAATCATATAACAACGATAGCCATCAACCTTATTCATATTTTAGACTTAAATTAAATGTTCTCAAGCGCTTGCTGTAAATCTTTCAGTAAGTCAGCAATATCTTCCAAACCAACGGAAATTCGCAATAATTGATCTGATATACCTGCTGTTTTTCGTGCTTCAGCACTAATCCCTGAATGTGTCATAGTTGCAGGATGGCATACAAGGCTTTCAACACCGCCGAGCGATTGAGCTAAGGTAAAAATATTAAGTGCCTTTAAAAATTTCGGCATTACATCATCATCGCCAGCTAATTCAAAACTTAGCAAAGAACCAAAACCTTTTTGTTGCTTTTTAGCTATATCATGCCCAAGGTTTGAAGATAACGATGGATGGTAAACTTTTGCTATTTTAGGGTGATTAACTAAAAAATCTACAACTTTTTGGGCGTTATCCTGCTGTACTGTTACTCTAGCAGCAAGGGTCCGTAATCCACGCAATAATAGATAACTATCAAATGATGAAGTAAGCGTACCAATATTATTTGCCCACCATAATACTTCTGTAGCGAGTTGTTGATCTTTAAAAACTAAAATGCCAGCGAGTAAATCCGAATGCCCGTTTAAAAATTTGGTACAAGAATGGGTAACAATATCAGCACCAAGTTCTAATGGTTTTTGCAAAATAGGCGTCATAAAGGTATTATCGACTAAAACCAAAGCGCCAACGTTATGTGCTTGCTGCGCAATTTCTTTAATATCTACAACTCGGAGCAAGGGGTTGCTTGGTGTTTCAATTAATACTAATTTAGGATATAAACTCAATGTTTCTTGCAATGCGGCAGGATCAGATTGATCAACGAATTTTACCTTAAAGTAGCCTTTTTGGCTTAAACTATTAAAAAGCCGATAGCTGCCACCATAACAATCATGAGGAGCAACAACTACATCGTTTGGTGCTAATAAGGCAACACTAATAAGGTGGATGGCAGACATACCGCAGTTAGTTAAAATAGCATCTACACCACCTTCTAATTTTGCAACTGTTTGCTCGACTAAGCGGCGGCTTGGATTTGCTTTTCTTGCATAGTCAAACTCTCTTGGCTTAGCAAATTCTTCATAACGATAACAAGTAGATGGAGTGATAACTGGTACAACACTGCCATATTGCTCATCAGTATTGAGTCCACCACGAACAGCAATGGTTCCTTGGCTTAATTTGTTAAATTGATTAGCCATAATAACCTTCCTCTAAATAGTACTTTGTTTAGCTCAAGAATAGATTGTATAAGAATAACACATTACAAAAAGACGTCAACATGTCTAGACGTCTAACTATCTTGGTGTGTAGATTGCAGCAAAATCAAAAAAACGTTAAAATTACCCACATTATTTATGATGTAATTTGGTGAAAATATTATGGAATGGAATGGCGAGTATATCAGCCCCTATGCAGAGCATGGCAAAAAAAGCGAGCAAGTAAAAAAAATCACAGTGTCAATTCCGTTAAAAGTATTAAAAATATTGACTGATGAGCGCACTCGCCGACAAGTTAATAATTTACGTCATGCAACAAATAGCGAATTATTATGTGAAGCTTTTCTTCATGCTTATACTGGTCAACCATTACCTTGCGATGATGATTTACAAAAAGATCGTGAAGACGGTATTCCTGAACAAGCTCAGAAAATGATGCGAGATTTAGGTATTGATCCTAACTTACTTGATGAGTAAGTGCCGACTAAATAATCAACAACACTTAAAATAATCAATATTCAAAAACAACAAAAGGCGCATTATGCGCCTTTTATTTATTAAGCGTTAAAAATTATTTTTTACCGCCAACCATAGCAAAACGTTGCTTGAATTTATCTACACGACCGCCAGTTGCAACATCACGTTGTTTACCAGTATAGAATGGGTGGCACTCACCACATACGTCAAGATGAATATCATGACCAATAGTCGAATGAGTTTTAATAACATTCCCACAAGAGCAAGTTGCGCTAATTGCAGTATATTCTGGATGGATACCTTCTTTCATAATAAACCTCTGTAGTCTGTTTGTGTCGCTATATAAATGGCTATAAAGCAAAATTTATACACCACACAAGTGTTAAAAAACATGATAAGGTTGCGAATTATACGACCAATGGCTGTTATAATCAAGCCATAAAAAAACAATCAGACTGATAGCTGGCCAATTGTGACTTGCAGTTCAATTTTTTCACCATTTCGCAAAACTATAATGGGGACAATCGTTCCTGGTTTCAACTCAGCGATTTGATCCATTGTTTCCACAATAGATTTAACTGGCTTATTATTTACCATAATTAAGATATCATTAGCCAGAACACCTGCTTGTAACGAAGGACCTTCTGTATTGGTAACTAAAATACCTAATACTATTGGTATCTCACTTGGATTTTGCGTTGGAGCAAATTCTAATCCATCAATACCTATATAACCTCGAATAATTTTGCCATCCTGAATCAATTTATTCATGATCTTTACAGCTAAAGAAGCTGGAATTGCAAATCCAATACCCTCAGGAATATCATTACCTAGGTTTTTTGCAAAGGTGAGGGTATTAATTCCCATTAATTCACCTTTGGTATTAACTAGCGCTCCTCCAGAATTACCATGATTAATTGATGCGTCAGTTTGTATAAAATTCTGTCTTCTATACGGACTTAACCCATCACGACCTGTAGCGCTAATAATACCTTGTGTTATAGTTTGCCCTATATTGTAAGGATTGCCTATAGCTAACACAACATCTCCAATTTTGGGCTCACGCTGGGGATTAATGAGTATAGTTGGAATATTAGAGGCATCTATTTTTAATACAGCAATATCAACAAGCTTATCAGAGCCTACTGATAAAGCCTCGAAAATTCGACCATCTTGTAGTGCAACAATAATTTGTTCTGCATCCTCAACAACGTGATAGTTAGTAATAATATATCCCTGTTTACTCATAATTACTCCAGAGCCAAGCGGAGTAATTGGGCTATCTTGAGATGTTTGGGAAACAGAATTAATCGAACGACTATAAATGTTAACGACAGCTGGAGCAGCAACGTTGACAGCTCTAGAATAGCTTAGTGGACCATCGCTAAAAATTGATCCTGAAAAATTTACTTGATTTCCATTTCGTAACGTAGGAAAAACAATCAATAAGATAATAGCGAAAATAGTTCCAATTAATATTGACCATAGAATTTTCTTGAGCATTGGAATCAGAATGATAGAGGGAACAATGGTTAGAATTTTAACACATCTATATAAGGGTTAAAATGATGTTTTCATCGATGCCTAAACATCGATGAAATAAAGCAAAATAATTACCGTAAAATCAAATATAAGCGGCTATTGCCACGAATAATATTCAATGCAATTACAGATGGGCTACTATCAATAATTTTGCGAAGATCTGCAATATTAGTTATTCTTTCTTTATTAACCCCAGTAATAAGATCTCCTTCTTGCAAGCTAAGTCGAGATGCTGGCGAGTTTTTAATGAGTTTTTCTATTAAAACGCCTTTTTGCCCTTTAATTTCCCCATTACTAAGTGTTGCACCATCAAGAGCTGTATGAAGTGATTTTGCTTCGGTTACTGCCTCATCACTGTTTTTGAGTTTTACCTCAACAGACATTTTTTTACCATCTCGAATTAAGCCTAATGTTACAGTTCGCCCTGCGCCTGTTGTTGCAATCTTTGCACGTAATTGAGCAAAACTATCAATAGGTTTACTGTCCATCGAAATAATGATATCGCCAGATTTAATTCCTGCAGCCTGCGCAGCTGAGTTTTCTATCACCTCACTAACAAAAGCGCCCTTTTGAACATCAACATCAAATGCTTTTGCTATATCTGATGTTAGCTCATTCCCTTTGATTCCTAACACGCCACGTTTAACTTCACCAAACTCAATAAGTTGCGAAGTTAAGCTTTTCACCATATTACTAGGAATAGCAAACCCGATACCTATATTCCCACCGTTTGGTGCAATAATCGCTGTATTAATACCAACAAGTTCACCATTTAAATTAATAAGTGCGCCTCCAGAATTCCCTTGGTTAATTGAAGCATCTGTTTGGATAAAATTTTCGAAACCATTCATATTAAGCCCACTGCGAGCCAAAGCAGAAATGATCCCCGAAGTAACCGTTTGACCAATGCCAAATGGATTACCAATCGCAACAGCATAATCGCCAACACGTAAATTATCCGAATCCGCCAATTTAATTGCCGTTAATTTTTTTGCATCATCGATTTTAAGTAATGCAATATCACTTTGTGGATCTTTGCCGATTAATTTCGCTTTAAATTCATGCCCATCATTTAGAGCAACCGTAATTTTATCGGCACCATCAATAACATGGTTATTGGTAACAACATAACCTTTTTCAGCATCAATAATCACACCTGATCCTAACCCTGTAAAAGATCTCGATTGGCTATCAGGATAACCAAAAAATCGTCTAAATTCCTCTGGCATATTATTTTGCATTTGAGTAGTGCCTTCAACTTTAATACTAACAACGGAAGGCAATACCGTTTCTAGCATAGGTGCTAAACTGGGAAGCTGAGCACTGTTCTCAGTTGTCATAGAAGGAAAAGAAGCATAAGCATTCGGAAGTGTAGATAAACTTATTCCTAAACTTAAAGCTAAAATACTTAGCAATTTTTTTCGATCTTTTAATGAATTAATCATCTTATAACTCTCGCTTTTACAAAATTAATCTCTATAAAAATGCTTTGCCATTGGTTAACGGCGTATTAAACTATAATTGTTAAGATTTATTTTCATCTGTTTTAAATAAACCAGAAGAATTATCCGAATAGTCTCTAGGTTGCTTATCAAGCGTAATTTCTTTTGTTTCATCGGGATTAGAGCTAGAGTCAAAATCCAAAGATGCAACGTTATCACTATCAATAAATTGACCAGAGCTTTCAGCCATATGTTGATAAAGACGGCGAAAATCTTTAGCCATATTATCCAATATTTCTGCACTATGAGAAAAATGTTTAGCAATCATTTGTTTTTGTGCTATTAATTCATCTTTTGTTTGATCTAACTCTTGTTTTACTTTGGCATATTTACGAGCTTTAGGGCTAATGACGCTTATAAAAATAAAACCAATAATAAAGCCGATTACTAATCCAATTATAAGATAAGTCAGCATATCTCTATCCATAATTCACTCCCTGTATTTTTAATATATATAATTTTATAAAATTGAAAATCAATTGCCAGCACTTATTTTGCATGGTTGGCAAGTTTTATCAATTGTTTTTTTAGCTTTTCTGGGGCATTTTCAGCTAATGCATATAAAAGTTTTGCACTTGCGGGCGTTATTACACTCGAAGTCAAAGACGATTTAGATTTCTGAAAATTACACTCCGCCAATTTTACAAAAATATTCGGATTAATCTGATATTGGATAGAAGATAAAGAAGGTAAGATACTTGTTCGTATGCTCGATATTAAATTACTTTGTTCATATTTCAATCTCGTCAACCAACTAGCTGAACTTACTTCTAAAATCAACACTCCATTCCGATAATTAGCAACTTTGCATTGTTGATTCAATGGTGATGGCAATAAATCGTTGATAGCCTTATTCAAGGTTCTTAATGCATTAGTTCTATCTTGAATCTTAGACAAACAAGAGGTTTTTGTCAAAATTGACGTTAATTTTTCTGGTTGGTTAAAACGCATATCTTGGCATCCTCTCTTTTCTCAATCAATAAAAATAAATTTCTTCTAAAAACCAAAAAAAGAATTAGCCTAATAATTTACCTTATTTATAATCAAAAGTCTTATTGAAAATAATTTATTTACAGTTTCTGCATAACTTTACGAAAAGAAAACAATAATTAGTAATTATAAATAATAGATAAAATTCATGTAATTTCTAATTATATATTATTAAGAAAAATAAAAAGGTTAACAACAAAGCATGGTTATTAACCTTTTGAAAATAGTTACAATTAAGCAAAGATACTTATTATAAGCACAACAATTAACCCAATAATCGAATTAATTAGCTCTAATAGCCCCCATGTTTTTAAAGTATCTTTAATTGATAAATCAAAGTAGCCTTTGAATAGCCAGAAAGATGCATCATTAATGTGAGTTAATGTATTAGAGCCGGCAGCCGTTGCAAGCACAAGTAATGCAGGATTAACTCCATGCATAGTCCCTGTAGCAGAATCAATAACTGCTGCTCCGATAATCCCTGCAGCAGTCATTGCTGAGACAACACCTTGCCCTGTGGTTAAACGAATTAATATAGTAATTAACCATGCCATAATATAAGGAGATATACCTCCAGCTGACATTAATTGACCAATAGTATCACCAATACCTGTATCTATTATAATTTGTTTTAGTGCACCACCAGCACCAATAATTAATACAACCATTGCAATGCCCTTAACGGCATTATCAAAAGAACGCATAATCCATTCCATTGAATGATTAAGTTTTTTTCCAAATAATATAAATGCAGTAATCATGGCGATAAACATCGCAATTTGAGATGATCCGAGAAAATTGAGAATAGAATAGGTGATCGTTTTCTTATCCAACCATATATTTGCGATTGTTGTTGCAATCATAATATAAGCAGGAATCAAAGGAACAGAAATTGATGTAAAAAACGATGGAAGATTATTTTCATCTATGGGATTTTCAGATTGTAAAAATTCAGGTGTCGGTCTTTCTAAATTACCTAAAAATTTAGGAAGAATCAGACCTGCACAAATTACAGATGGAATAGCAACAATCAATCCATAAATATAAACCATTCCCATATCCGCACCATAGGCATCAACTAGTGCAACTGGTCCTGGTTGTGGTGGAAACAACGAATGAGCAGTAGTTGCCGCAGCGACACCTGGAATAGCCAATTTTAAAAATGGAATTTTAGCTTCTTTAGCTAAAGCAATTACTAATGGAGCCAATATGATAAATGCTGCTTCATAGAACATCGCTAGGCCAAATATAAGCCCCATGATAATAATAGCTAATTTTACATATTTTATGCCTAGCTGTTTTAATAGTGTTTGTGCAATTTGATGAGCAGCACCAGAATCAACCATTAATTTTCCAATAACAGCACCAAATACAACAATAATAGCAAGCTCACCAAGCGTATGCCCAAATCCTAACTTGATTGTTTTAAGAATGCTTAGTAAATCCATTTTAGCCATCAATCCTACAAATATTGCAGCAGCTAATAATGCAATCATTGAGTTGATTTTAAAACGAATATTTAAAAGTAACATTAATCCTATGCCAAGAATAACCCAAAGAATATTTAGAAACTCCATAAATCATAACCCCTATTTAAATTTTATTGTTATTGGTGAAACACTAATTTGACAAAAAATAATTATTAATAATTTACTTAGTACTAAATCTTATGATTGATAGGTAATATTTAGTAACTTAGTCTTTAAACTTTGTATTTTTAAAAAGATCTGAACCAAATTGAGGTAAAACTGAGATCACTAGTTCGCCGATATCTCTATGTAATTTTAAAGTTTAATGACAGTACTTATTTTATTGGTTAGACATATTTCCATTTATAAAATTAATTTGCACTATTGTTTGGATTAGATTGTGATCTGGATCACTATAATTGGTTTAGTTTGTGTCGTATTGATAATATAAATAATGTGTCGTTAATAGTTGGTATTCTAGTTTCATGACATAATTAACAATGAAAAATATTAAATATTCTGCTAAATGGGATAACTAGCGTATAATTTATTGCGCTAATTAATATAGTTACTAAAAAAGGGCAATAAAATGCAATCATCTAGTCGTCTTTATCAAGCAATTGGTAATGAGCTAAAGTTTTTGTTGAAAAATGGCACATATAAAATTGGCGATCGATTACCACCAGAAAGAGATATTGCTGAAACATTTAGTGTAAGTCGCACAGTAGTGCGTGAAGCATTAATCATGCTAGAACTTGAGAATTTGATTACAGTAAAAAAAGGATCTGGTGTTTATGTAATTGGTTTACCTGATGCAACGTTATCTGAGCAGAATAAACAAATAGAAGAAAATGATTTTGGACCATTTGAATTATTACAAGCAAGGCAATTAATTGAGAGTAATATTGCAGCATTTGCAGCATCTCAAATAGTGAAAGCTGATGTAGTAAAGCTTAGAGCTATTTTGGAGCAAGAGCGACAAATTTTACAAAATAACATACTTGATGATTATAGTGCAGATGAAATGTTTCATATTACAATTGCAAAAGCAACGAAAAACGCTGTATTAGAAGATTTACTCAACGATCTATGGAAAAAACGGAATGCGAGTAAAATGTGGGATCAACTTCATAATCGTATTACCGATAATAGTTACCGAAAAAAATGGCTTGATGATCACGAAAAAATTTTGCAAGCATTGCAAGTTAAAGATGCAAAAGCAGCACGGCAAGCTATGTGGCAGCATTTAGAAAATGTTAAACAAACATTAATGACGGTGTCAGATAGTGAAGATCCTAATTTTGATGGCTATTTATTTGACTCTATTCCAGTTACCATTGTTAACCAATAGTAAATATCATTATAGTACGTAGATTTTCTTTTTAGACAGTTGACTAAAATTTAGAATTAAAAAGCATTAGCAAAAAAGCAATAAAAAATTGACAAAAACTGACAAATAAAGTCGAAAGCATTGTATTTGTCAGTTAAGAGTAATAAACGATCATTGATTGGCCTTTAATTAGGATATACTATGCTAACTTTTATTTTCTCTAATAAATGTCCATAAAACAACAGCGCCTATCACATCAAAAAAAGCTAACGCGATAAAAAATGGGCCATAACCAATAACACTTACAAAGGCTCCAATAAATAAATTAAAAATCATCTGTCCTGACCATGCATATGCACCTTGTCATACTATCACAAATTGCCCAGTCGCTTTTTCCTGTATTTAATAATCGATCTATAAACAAAGCTTGATGAGCTCGGTGAAAAGCACCAAAACCCAAATGAACAATTCTAGATGCTATCGCTTTCCTATCATATATTGGATGGTTTTTTATAAATTGAGGTAAAGTCGAAATTTTTAGCATATTTATATCACCATTTAGTTTTAAGTTTAATGACAGCATTTATTTATTGGCTAGACATATTTTCATTTATAAAATTAAATTCCACTACTATTTTGATGGAATTGCGATCAATACCACTATGTTGAGTTTATTTTTATTTAATATTGACAATAGAAATACTCTAATATTAATATTGGTGTGCCAATTTGATGGTGTGTTTAATAAGGTTAAAATATTAATATAGCCTGACTAAATGCCATAATTAATAATATTTAGAAATTAAGGGAGCATCTAGCTATCTACCTTTTACGAACCAAGCAGATTAAATACAAGTTACAAAAAGTGGTCTAATAACTGCAAGAAAATGTTATAAACATTACAAATAAAAGATGCAAAAGCTATACACCAGTTTTTGTGGCAATATGGAAAATATAAAAAACAAACAATAGCTATTTGAAATAGTGAAAAACTAAGCTTTGATGATTACTTATTTGATGCTATTTCAGCTTCATTGTTAGCTAGTAATAAATAAACATCTCAATATTGTTTTTGTATTTTTTCTTTAAATAAGTTAAGTAAAAATTACTGAGGAGATTTAAATGGAACAAACAATGCGTTGGTTTGGTCCAAGTGATCCAGTATCACTAGATGACATAAAACAATCAGGAGCAACTGGAATTGTAACAGCACTTCACCATATCCCAAATGGTGAAATTTGGACAATTGAAGAGATCGAAAAAAGAAAAAAAATCATTGAAAATAAAGGGCTTGTTTGGTCAGTGGTTGAAAGTATACCCGTTCATGAAGACATTAAAACTCATAGTGGTGACGTCGAAAAATATATTGCTAATTATCAACAATCTATTCGGAATTTAGCTACGTGTGGTATTGATACTGTTTGTTATAATTTTATGCCCGTTTTAGATTGGACCCGTACAGATCTTGCATACGAGTTACCTGATGGCTCAAAGGCCTTGCGTTTTGACCAAGTGGCATTTGCAGCATTCGATATCTATATACTACAAAGACCTAATGCAGAAAAAGATTACTCAAAAGAAGATACTGTTTTAGCTAAATCTTATTTTGAAAAAATGACTCAAGCCGATAAAGATAAACTTATTGCAAACATCATTGCCGGTTTACCTGGCGCAGAAGAAGGCTATTCACTTGATCAGTTTAGGGTGCATCTTGCAACTTATGATGGGATTGATAAAGTTAAGTTACGTGAAAATTATGCCTTTTTTTTAAAAGCTATTGTACCCGTTGCAGAAGAAGTTGGTATTGTCTTAACTGTTCACCCTGATGATCCCCCTCGCCCAATTTTAGGATTACCGCGAATAGTATCAACAATTGAAGATATGCAGTGGATAAAAGAAACTGTTGACAGCATACATAATGGTTTTTGTTTTTGCACAGGTTCTTATGGAGTTCGTAGTGATAATGATTTAGCAACAATGGCTGAAAAATTTGCTGACCGTGTTCATTTTATTCATTTACGAGCTACTGTTCGTGAAGATAACCCCCTATCTTTTCATGAAGGCGATCATTTAGCTGGTGACGTAGACATGTATTCGGTAATGAAGGCACTTATAACAGAAGAGCAACGTCGTAAAAAAGCGGGAATTAAACGATCTATTCCTGTTCGCCCAGATCACGGGCATCAAATGTTGGATGATCTGAAGAAAAAAACAAATCCTGGGTATTCAGCGATAGGTCGTTTACGTGGTTTAGCTGAAATTCGAGGTGTTGAGTATGCAATACTACGAACTTTTTTTAATTAATAAATGCGTAAATCCTAACAATTTCGATGCCCTTTTAAGGGCATTTTTTATTTTATATAAAAATAATAATTGATTTGAAAAATGAATAAGAGTTATTGATAATCTTCAATTAAATCATAAAATATTATAAGAGCATTTAACAATAATAGATTAGCATTCCGATAAAAATAGTATCGTAATACATAAAATGCTATTAAAGCATAACTATTTTGACATTCTATCCCTTTAAGCGTTATATTAATTATGATATTTTCTACATCTATATCATTAAGCAGTTTTTTATAAGCAGTTTAAAATTAAGAGGTGTAATATGGGTATCTTAAATAATATTTTTTCTAAAGTGTTTCCTAGTGCTCAAGCAACAGTAGATCATGCTGTTGAGGCAGTAAAAGATAAAGTCGGAGATATTACTGGCTCGGTTAAAGATACAGTATCAAAAGGTACTGAACAGGTTAAGGAAAAGACAGAGCAGAGCACATCAGCATCAAATGTTGATGTTACGTCTATTCTTGATAATTTAGCTAAAAAACATCCTGAAGCGCTTAACTGGAAAACATCTATTGTTGACTTGTTGAAATTGTTAGGCATAGATAGTAGTTTAGATGCGCGTAAAAAATTGGCGCAAGAGCTGAATTATACCGGTAGCACTGATGATACAGCGGCAATGAATACTTGGTTAATTAAAGAAGTTATGAAGAAAATTGCAGAGAAAGGCGGCAATATTACTCATTTATTTTCTTGATTTTCCTATCTTAAAATAATAGCAATCCACCCAATATTGGGTGGATTTTTTATAATAGCCAATTAGCTATTGTACCCTTTCGCGCTAAATCAACAAATTGCCTTAAAAGCGTGTAATTGGTTCATTGCAGCATCAATCCCCTGAGATAATATAATATCAGTACAGCGCACTGATTCATCAATAGCTTGATCAATTAACGCCTGCTCTGGTTTAGATGGGGGGGTAAGAACGTAACCGACAACTTTATTCTTATCGCCTGGGTGACCAATACCAATTCTTAATCGATAGAAATTTAAATTATTACCCAATTTACTAGCGATATCTTTCAGCCCATTATGCCCACCATGACTACCACCAAATTTAAGTTTAGCAATACCAGGATTCAGATCTAGTTCATCATGTACAACTAATATTTCTTCTGGGGTTATTTGGTAAAATTTTGCCATAGCTTGCACCGCTTTACCACTTAGGTTCATGAATGTAGTTGGTACTAACAAACGCACATCATGGTTAGAAATATTGACTCGTGATGTGTAGCCAAAAAATTTTGGCTCGTTTTTTAATGATTGATTATAACGCTGAACCAATTGTTCAATAAACCACGCACCAGCATTATGTCTTGTTGCAGTATATTCATTTCCTGGATTGGCTAGCCCTACAATCAGTTTTATCGTTGTCATAATGTTTATTATTTGTTGGTTTTCTTGTGAAAAAAGCCCCAAATGGGGCATTTTAATTAATGGTAAAATAGATTATTGATGGAACATAGCTGAAATTGATTCTTCGTTACTGATCCGACGAATTGCTTCAGCAAGCATACCTGATAGTGTTAACTGGCGAACATTTTTCAGTGCTTTTACTTCAGCTGTTAGTGGAATTGTGTCACAAACAACAATTTCATCAATAGCACTGTTTTTAATGTTACTTACTGCTTTTCCTGAAAAAATTGGGTGTGTTGCATAGGCAAACACTCTTTTGGCACCCCGCGCTTTTAAAGCATCGGCTGCTTTACAAAGTGTTCCTGCTGTATCAATCATATCATCCACTAAGATACAGTCTCTATCCGCAACATCACCAATGATATTCATCACTTCAGCTTCATTTGCACGCTGACGACGCTTATCAATAATTGCCATATCAGTATCATTAAGGAGTTTTGCAATAGCTCGAGCTCGAACAACACCGCCAATATCAGGTGAAACTACGATTGGACGCTCAAACTCACGCTGCAACATATCTTCTAAAATAACAGGGCTACCAAATACGTTATCGACAGGTACATCAAAAAAACCCTGAATTTGTTCTGCATGAAGATCAACGGTTAAAACCCTATCAACACCAACAGTGGATAAAAAATCAGCAACGACTTTAGCGGTAATAGGTACACGAGCCGAACGAACTCGGCGATCTTGTCTTGCATAACCAAAATAAGGAATAACAGCAGTAATGCGACCCGCTGATGCACGTCGCATAGCGTCGATCATGACCAGTAATTCCATTAAATTGTCATTGGTAGGAGCACAAGTTGATTGAATAATAAAAACATCTTCACCACGGACATTTTCATTGATTTGGACATTAACTTCACCATCACTAAAACGGCTTACCACAATGTCACCAAGTGAAGTATAAAGGCGATTAGCTATACGCTTTGCTAGTTCGGGTGTGGCATTACCAGCAAAAAGCTTCATATCAGGCACGAGAAATCCTCAAGCATGTATTGATGATTACTTAATTGTAATCGGTTAAATCGGGGCTATAATTATATAATCATTTATCTATCATGCTCAACCACAATATAAAAATATTTAATAAGTTTTTATAAATCATTCATTAAAAAATTCAACTGTAAGATACTTTTGCTGTGAGGAAAAAATCGAGTAAACTAGCAAGCAAGCTATCAATTAGCTTTAATAAATTTCATAACCTAAGTAGATACTGTGATGAACGAACAATTAAACTCAGATAACGAAAATATCAAATCTAAAAGAACCATTCGTAGTTTTGTTTTACGACAAGGTCGTCTAACGAAAGGGCAAGAACAAGCACTAAACAATTTATGGCCTGTTTTTGGGATTGAGTATGATGCAAATTCACCCATTTATTTTGCTACTGGCAAACCAGCCGTTTTGGAAATTGGATTTGGTATGGGGGCTTCATTAATTGAAATGGCCAAAAATGCACCTAATAAAAATTTTTTAGGCATCGAAGTGCACAAACCTGGGGTAGGCGCTTGTTTAATGGCTATTGAAGAAAACCAATTATCAAACTTAAAAGTGATGTGCCATGATGCTGTTGAAGTGTTAGAAAATATGATCCCTAATCATTCACTAGATAAAGTACAAATCTTTTTCCCTGATCCATGGCATAAAGCAAGACATAATAAACGTCGTATTATTCAGCCTAAATTTGTACAATTAATTCGCCAAAAATTAAAATTGGGCGGTATTTTGCACTTAGCAACGGATTGGCAAAATTATGCAGAACATATGTTAGATGTTTTAAATCAGGCAGAAGGTTTTGAAAACTTATCACCAAGCAGCAACTACATTCCGAGGCCTGATGATAGACCGATTACTAAATTCGAAAAACGAGGCCAAAATTTAGGTCACGGCGTTTGGGATCTCCAATTTGTAAACAAATAATTATGTAAAGGAGCCACTATGCAAAATGAAACGATCAACCTACTTTGTCAGCATCGCTCTATTCGTGCTTATAAATCAATTGATTTAACTCAAGAGCAAATAACGTCAATTGTTAGGTCAGCTCAGTTGGCTTCTAGCTCTAATTTTATTCAATGCTCGACAATTATTCGTATTACTGACCCCAATAAGCGTGAAGAACTAGCTTATTATGCTGGCGGTCAAAAATATGTTAACCAAGCCCCTGAGTTTTGGGTGTTTTGTGCCGATTTTAATCGCCATTATCAAATTGATCCACAAATAAGCCTAGGAAAAGCTGAACAGCTATTATTGGGCTGTATTGATACTGCTATTATGGCACAAAATGCAGTGATTGCTGCTGAATCCTTAGGATTAGGTGCGGTATACATTGGCGGATTGCGCAACAGCCTTGATAAAGTTACTCAATTACTTGACTTACCCAAATACGTCCTTCCACTTTTTGGACTTTGCCTTGGCTATCCAGATGATAATCCAGAAATAAAACCAAGATTACCACAAGATCTGGTCTTTTTTGAGAACCATTATCGCCCTATTGATAAGGAAATTTTGGCAAAATATGATGCTCAAATGGATGATTACTATAAAACTCGTAGTACTAATCAAAAAGCTGGCGGTTGGAGCAATAAAATTGTGAATACAATAAACAACGGGCAACGCGATTTTGTTTTAAATTATTTGCATAAACAAGGATGGATCATCAAATGAAAAATAATCATTATCAGCTAGATAAAGTCGTTATAATTAGTCGCCACGGTATTCGTACTCCATTACACAATACTTTACAGTTTTTAGAAAAAGCAACGCCTTTTAAATGGCCAAAATGGAACCATCCATATGGTTATTTAACAACACGAGGTGGCGTGTTAGAAGCCTATTTTGGTCACTATCTATCAACTTGGCTTGAAAAACACAATATAAAATTATCAACAACCGATACCAAATTATTTGTGTATGCTAACAGTTTGCAAAGAACAGTTGCAACCGCTCAATTTCTGACAATTGGCGCTTTTGCTGGGTATGATATTCCTATTCATCACAAATATCCTATTGAAAATATGGATCCGATTTTCGATCCTAGTTTGCAAGATGATTCACCAGAATTTAAATATGCAGTATTGCATGATATTAAAGAAGCCAACAAAGACACCAACATTTTTGAAAATCTAGCACCTGCTTATCAAATCCTTTCCGATATTTTAGATTATAAACATTCAAAATTATATGCCGAATATCAATGTAATTTAGCTAAAATCCCATCACAACTCTATTTCAAAAAACATGAAGAACCAGCGCTACTTGGGCCTCTTGCAATAGGAACTTCGGCCGTTGATGCGTTTTTATTACAATACTATTCAGCCTTTCCCAAAGAACAAATTGCATGGGGAAGGCTAACTAGCCAAGAACAGTGGCAACAAATTATCGCTATTCGTAATCAATATATTCGTTTAGTTTTCCAATCTAAAACGCTTGCTAAACATTCTGCTACGCTCATTATCAATATGATAAATGATCTAATGCAACGAGATAATAAAGTAAACCTACTTGTTGGCCATGATAGCACTATTGCCGCATTATTTGGTGCATTAGACTTTAAAGACTATCAACTACCAAATCAATTTGAAACAACGCCTATTGGTGGCAAGGTCACTTTACAGCGTTTTCGTCACCTACCTACAGATAAATACTTTTTTAAAGCCGAATATATTTATCAAAGCTTTGAACAACTACATAGCGGGCAAGCGCTTGATGCCAATAATCCACCACAACATTATCAGCTACATTTGAACAATGCTTCTGTTAATAGTGATGGTTATTACGATTGGTTAGACTTTGAAAAACGAATGAAACCTTTTAGAACGGAATAATACACGATTTAATTATCCGACTGACACCATAAATAGCTAATAATTATAAAAGTTAGGCTAATTCTATTTAGCAACAGGTTAATTATCAAAACGTTTCAGGTAGAATTATATTTAAGTATAAATATTCATTATTGGGCTTACTTGAATATTAGGTAGGTATAATATTCAAGTAAGCTAAATTAGTACAATAATGTAATTTATTTCAAAACCAATTGCCATCTAGCAATTCCAACCAATTATTTTAATCTTATTTTTCTAAATTCTAAACATAAATCTAGATGGGTAAAGTTATATAAAATACAAAATAAAATTAGTAATGAAATACAATCGATTTTACCAAGTGTTATCCCGATCACTTTTTCCTCGTTCATTCCATTATTTGCCCTTTTTTTTGACTTTTAATTAGCCTAATTTTGTGTAAATCAGGGTTAACAAAACATCTTCTTTGGATTGTCATACAGCTTTCTGTGTTGTTTGCCTCATTTTTATCTTTGTTTTAGGATCGTTGCTTCAATTTAATGTAACCTTAGGTGCAATTGCTAGTAGGTTTTGTTTTGCAAAACAACTATATGTTATGTTTATATAGGTTTTATGTATGTTAAAATAGGATTTGAAAGATCATACCTAGTTTTTGGTTTTATCGCATTTAGTTTTACGCGAATATCTTCTTTCACACTATCAGTCCGTGGTCCATGGGATCTATGGAAGCAGAAAAACAGCGAACAATCTGAGCTCTGACAGATACTCTCTGTAATAATTACATTAGATTAGGGTATATTATGAAAATATTAGTTACTGGTGGATGCGGATATATAGGAAGCCATACGTGTGTCCAACTTATTAAATCCGGTTATACACCAATTATTATTGATAATTTGTTCAACAGTAAAGTATCAGTATTAGATAGAATACAAAAAATCACAGGTCAATCGGTCGATTTTTATCAAGGTGATGTGTGTGATGAAAAATTATTAGCTAAGATCTTTACAGAACATGATATCAAAGCAGTGATTCATTTTGCTGGGCTAAAAGCAGTTGGTGAATCAGTACACAAACCTCTCGAATATTATGAAAATAACGTTTACGGCAGTATCACTCTAATGAAAGCAATGCGAAAGGCAGGTGTTAAGCAGCTAGTGTTTAGCTCGTCGGCCACCGTCTATGGCGAACTCGCTCCTGTACCTTATGTTGAAACCTTGCCACAAGGGCTACCAACCAGCCCATATGGCAAAAGTAAATTAATGGTAGAACAATGTATCATGGATTTAGCTGTTGCCGAATCTGATTGGTCACTGACTATACTACGGTACTTTAATCCTGTTGGGGCCCATTCAAGTGGATTGATGGGCGAAGATCCTCTAGGCATTCCTAATAATCTTATGCCATATATTACTCAGGTTGCTGTAGGTAAGCGAGAATCATTAGCTGTTTTTGGTAATGATTACCCAACAACAGATGGGACTTGTATTCGTGATTTTATACATGTCGTTGATTTAGCTGATGGACACATTGCTGCACTAAAAGCCGATCACAACAAAGCTGGTGTTCATATTTATAATTTGGGTTCTGGTATTGGTTACAGCGTATTACAAGTGATCAAAGCTTTTGAAAAAGTATCAGGAAAAGCGCTTAACTGGCACTTTGCGCCAAGGCGATCTGGCGATTTACCCGCATTTTGGGCTGATGTCAAAAAAGCAGAACATAAATTAGGTTGGAAAACCAAATTAACACTAGATGACATGGTAAAAGACTCGTGGAATTGGCAATCAAATAACCCTCAAGGCTATCCTGATTAAGTTGTATGGCATCGATAAAATAAGCAAAATTAAAATAGAAGTAAAAATAGCTAATTTTAATCCGATTGCTCACCCTTTGTCGCTATAATTTATTAATCAACCAATAGGTGCGCGTTTCGCCACATAGAGTGAAACGCCCTTGGTCAATGCAACAAGAAACATTTACTCAAGAATAGAATCCTAGTTATTATTCAACTTGTTTTTTGTACCTTAGATGGCACCAAGTTAGCATTAATTGGTCAAGATGCCGAAAACCAATTGTGGCATAATAGTTAAATTAATATCTGCACTTGAACAAAGTCAACATGCATTACTGATCGATTGCCGATCATTAAAAGCTAAACTTGTTTCTATTCCTAGAGATTTTTCTGTGATTATCATTAATTCAAATATCAAAAGAAGTTTAATTAACAATGAATATAATGTTCGATGTAAACTATGTGAGGTAGCAGTCAAAGCCCTTAAAGTAAAATAACTAAGAGATGCTTCATTAACCGAATCACAATATATTTAAAACTTGCTTGCTCCCATTGTATTCAAATGGTCTCATTATGTAATCACTGAAAACGAACGCACGCTAAAAGTGACGCAAGCTTTAGTGGTAATTATAAATTATTATCAATACTTATGATCAATAGCCACAACTTAACACGTGATGATTATTGAAATAATTCACGGCGTAATTGGTAAACTAGATGGTGTACGGATGGTTAGTGGTAGCTTTGGCGGATATGTTGTGGTATTAGTGCCAAAAGATAAAGTCAATGCGGTTAGAGCGGTTATTAGCAATAATTAAGCTAACAAATTGGTATTAAAGAAGGTTTTTACAACTGTAAATAAAGTGAATAGAGTAGTGCGATATTCTTATAAAACAAATTATTACACTTTTAAATAGGCAAGCAATGCATATCAAATTTCCAAACTGAGGAGGCGACATGATTCTCTTGTATATTACCTGTTAACGGGCAAAATTGCGAAGCCTTACTTGAATGCCAATCACTAGAACAATACCAACAATAAGATGCCTATTTAGGTGTTACAATTGATATTAACAATAAACATTATCTAATTAACACTAACCAATGTGCCAATCTGTTATATGGTGGAAAATTAGGTTTTGACAAAAAACGATAGCAAATTTAAGCCCAATTCGAGCAACAGGTAACATTTTGATTAATTTCTCCTGATAAAGAGTAGGGTGGCTGGCTAGCTGAGTGTAAAAGTCACTTATATACTTGCCGATTATAACAAAGTTATTATTGCGTTCCACGCAATCTCAACAAAAGCCACATCAGTTAATTTAACTAATTATGCTTATTTTAATCTTAATGGAGAAACAAGTTAGAATATCCTTAATCACAGTTTAAAAGCAAATGTCAATTATGCTCTACCTGTGGTGCTAACGTCATTCACAATAATTATTTGGTGAAAACCATCAAGTACGATATGGGTTTGTAATAACCCGAACTTTTATTTAGGCAAACTACATGAAAGATGAAAGCGTTGAGCGGTAAATAAATGGCGGTTATGGGCATATTTACTTATTAGATAAAACACTGACTACTCAACTCAACTCAACTCAACTTATTTTACTTGCGCAAAAAGTAATAATGAATGTAATAACAACTCAACCTTCATTACAAATATATACAGGTTGTTTTTTCAGAATAAGCCAAACTGATACAATGGTAAATATGGGAATTTTGCAGGTGTAGCACTAGAAGCACTGTTTTTACCTGATAGTTCTCGTCATATTGAATGGTCACAACCAAGTAGGCTTTTACAGACTTAACAAATTCATGATCACCTAACGACTTAATTTGTATAAATTAAATCATTTGACTCATTTATGGACATATATTGATAGAAACTAGCTTTTTTCTGTAAGTATTCCCCCGTATCTGTAAATTGAATAAAAGAATTTGTATGTTTAAACTAACAATCCTAATCAAAATTGGGTATGATACGGTTATCATACCCAATGGATAAATATAAAATATGACAAGCAAAGCCTTAACAGCTATTTTTCCGGGCACTTTTGACCCTATCACCAATGGTCATATTGACCTTGTGACACGAGCCTCGCTACTATTTCCTCGATTAATCGTTGCTATTGCTGAAAATCCTAATAAACAAACACTGTTTACTCTAGAAGAACGGGTAAATTTAGCATCAACTTCGGTCGAGCATTTGCTTAATGTCGAAGTGATAGGATTTGATAATTTAATGGCAAATTTTGCTCAAACTCATAATGCTACAGTCATTGTTCGTGGAGTCCGAACAACACACGATTTTGAATACGAAAGGCAACTTGCTGAAATGAATCGTGCGTTAAAATCCGATTTAGACACCATTTTTTTAATGCCATCAATTGCGATGGGGTTTATTTCATCAACAATCGTAAAAGATGTCGCCTATCATGGTGGTAATATCACAAATTTAGTGCCAAAGCATGTCAAAACAGAATTACTCAAACGCTTAATATAAATTAAAAAAACGTCTATGGCTAATTTTTATACCCAACAGAAAAAAAAACTTATTAAACAAAAATTGACAGTAACAATTGCATCCTTAGATGCTTTTGGGCAAGGGGTTGCTAGTTATAAAGGTAAAACAGTTTTTGTGAAATCAGCTTTGCCTGATGAAACCGTTGATATTGAACTAACTGAAGACAAAAAAAATTATGCTAAAGCCAAAGTCATTAGATATCATAACCAAAGCCAAAATCGCGTTAAACCACAATGTCAATATTATCAGCAATGTGGTGGTTGTGAATTGCAACATATTGCACCTCATTTGCAACAACAAGCAAAATATAATGCATTAATTAACCTGCTACAAAAAGAAACGGGACAATCTTTAGCAAATATTACTCAAAATTCTCCCATAATTATTGCCGATCAGCCTTACCATTATCGGCGGCGAGCAAGGCTTTCAATTAATATAGTTAAAGGCGAATTAGTTATTGGGTTTCGCCAAGCTGAGTCAAACAAAATAATCAATATTAAACGTTGTCCCATATTAGTTAATGAATTAGATACACTGCTAATACCATTGCAAAGTATATTTAGCAATTTTAAACAGAAAAAAGCACTTGGTCATATTGAATTAATTTCAGTCGACAGTGGTATTATTATTGTTTTAAGGCATACTATGCCTTTACTTGATTATGATGCTAACTTATTGAAAGAGTTCGCAGAAAATCACAACCTTTCACTTTATTTTCATGGTAAAGATTTAGTACATATTACAGGTAATACAGAGCATTTTTATTTAATTAATCATTTAAAATTAACTTTTAGCCCTCTAGATTTTATCCAAGTAAATTGTAAAATAAATAAAAAAATGATCAATCAAGCTCTTGATTGGTTAACATTACAACCAACTGACCAAGTCTTAGATCTCTTTTGTGGTATGGGTAATTTTTCATTACCTATAGCAACATTAAGTAAAACAGTAACAGGTATTGAAGGTATTGATGCACTGGTTGAAAAAGCAAAATTTAACACTATATTAAATAGTAATAGGATTTGTGCTGAAACCAATTTTTTAGCTAGCAACTTAGACGATACTCAACAATTTTCGATATGGAGCCAATCACAATTTAACAAGGTATTATTAGATCCAGCAAGAGCGGGGGCATTAAATGCAGTAATAGAAATTGCAAAATTAGCTCCATCTAAAATTGTTTATATATCATGTAACCCTGCTACTCTAGCTCGCGATAGCAAACAACTTATAGATGCAGGATACAAAATTGCTCAAGTTGCTATTTTAGATATGTTTCCACAAACCAAACATATTGAATCAATGTTGTTGTTAATAAAATCAGGAACATAATTTATGGTAACTATCAGAGGCGCGCACCAACATCGAGAAGAACATTATTCGCTTGCTCAATTTGAAGTTGAGCAATGGGCAAAACAAGAACTATTATTAGCTAACCCAGCATCTTATAAAAAGTTTAGAGAAGTTTGGGATTTTTGTTTTGAAAACAGCGCTGGAGCCTCTGAGCAATTTTTCTGTTTCCAAAATGCTATCGAAATGGTTGAGATCCTATCGACTCTAAATATGGACATCAATAGTTTATGTGCTGCTTTATTGCTTCCTTTTGTTGATGCCAAAATTATTCGCCGTGAGGATATCCCTGAAGATTTTGATCGTGAAATTTCTCACATCATCTCTAACATTGTTAAAATGAAAGAAATTCGTCAATTGCGTGCAATCCGCAACGGTAGTGCCACAACAGAACAAATTGATAGTATTCGTCGCATGCTATTGGCGATGGTTAATGATTTCCGAAGTGTAGTCATCAAATTGGCTGAGCGTATTACCTATTTACGTAATTTAATCAAATCTCCCCAAGAAGAACAAGTTTTGGTAGCTAAAGAGTGTTTTAATATTTATGCACCATTAGCCAATCGCTTAGGAATAGGGCAATTAAAATGGGAGTTAGAAGATTTCTGTTTCCGCTATTTATTCCCAGACGAGTATCGGCTTATTGCTAAAAAATTGCAAGAAAAGCGATTAGATCGTGAATTATATATCCATCAATTTGTTAAACATCTACAAAAACTGATGAACAAAGATCATATTCGCGCAGAGGTTTATGGTCGTCCTAAACATATTTATAGTATATGGCGGAAAATGGAACGTAAACATCTTGAATTCGAAGATCTATATGATATCCGAGCTGTGCGTATTATCTGCGATCGAATTGAAGATTGTTATAATGCCTTGGGCATCGTCCACAGCCATTACAAACATATCGCTAAAGAATTTGATGATTATGTTGCTAATCCCAAACCAAATGGTTATCAATCAATTCATACTGTCGTTTATGGCCCACAAGATAGGGCCATTGAAATTCAAATCCGTACTGAACAAATGCACAACGATGCAGAACTAGGCGTTGCTGCTCATTGGAAGTATAAAGAAGGTAGTACCGACAAAATGACAGCTTATGACCAGAGAATTTCTTGGTTAAGAAAATTATTAACATGGCAACAAGAAATGTCTGAACGTGGCGAAATTCAAGAAGCCGTTCGTAGTCAGATTTTTGATGACCGGGTTTATGTTTTTACACCGAAAGGCGATGTTGTCGACTTGCCAGCACGATCCACACCACTTGATTTTGCTTATCATATACATAGTGATGTTGGTCATCGTTGTATCGGTGCCAAAGTTGGTGGTCGAATTGTGCCTTTTACCTATAATTTAAAAATGGGCGATCAAGTTGAAGTTATCACTCAAAAACAACCTAACCCAAGCCGTGATTGGCTAAATTCTAATACAGGATTTGTTAACAGTAGCCAAGCAAGAGCCAAAATTCAAGCATGGTTTAAAAAACAAGATCGTGATAAAAATATTGTTGCTGGTGAACAAATACTAGCAAATGAACTTGAACCGCTAAATATTAGTTTAAAAAGTGTCGAAAAAATCTTAATCAATAAATATAATGCTCACTCTTTTGAAGAGGTATTAGCAGGTATTGGTAGTGGTGATGTAAAAATAAATCAATTAGTCAATTTCATCAATGCACAATTTAACAAACCAACAGCGAAAGAAGAAGACGAAGCAGCATTAAAACAGATTGCCCAAAAATTTAATGCACAAACAAAAAATACGAATAAAGCTAGTAATAAAAAAGGCGGTGCAATTATTATTGAAGGTGTGGGTAACCTAATGTATACCATTGCAAACTGTTGTCGCCCCATTCCTAACGATCCAATTACAGGCTTTGTTACTCAAGGACGAGGGATCTCAATTCATCGGGCTGATTGCGAGCAATTACAAGAACTAAAAAATCATGCACCAGATCGTATCACTCAAGCGACTTGGAATAATACTATCAATTCAAGCTACACAATAGCGGTACAAATTATTGCTAACGATAGGAGTGGTTTGTTGAGAGATATTACCACTATTTTAGCTAATGAAAAGGCAAACGTTCTTGGTTTAATTAGCCGCTCAGATATAAAACAACAATTAGCGACTATTGATGTAGACATGGAAATTTCTCATCAAGAATCGTTAAGTCGAATACTCAATAAAATAAAACAGCTATCTGATGTTATTGAAGCCAAACGTTTTCATGGGTAAAACGGCTGGCGGTTAATTAGCAAAATTGCCACAATCTGATCTGTGGCAACATATTGATAATTATATTCTTTCTAAAATTTCAAATTGGTAATCGTAAGCGTTTTTATCGTCGGCTTGATGATTCTCACAATAAGCTTGTCGCCATGAATCAAATCTGTAATCTGGGAAAAAAGTATCGCCTTGTACATTAGCATTGATATGTGTTAAATAGAGCCGATCCACCATAGATAGCACTTGGTGATAAATATTGCCACCACCGATAATAAACGCCTCATCTGCCACTTGGCTTTTAGCCACTAATAATGCTTCATCAATCGACTTCGTCCAGCTAATATGCTCATGGTTAATAACCAATTTTTCAGTTTGGCGACTAATAATAATATTGTGTCGATTGGGCAAAGGTCGACCTATAGACTCAAAGGTTTTCCGTCCCATAATAACAGGTTTATTAAGTGTGTTTTTTTTAAACCATGCCAGATCTGCAGGCAAATGCCAAGGCATCTGATTATTTAAGCCAATAACACGATTATGTGCCATCGCAACAATAATACTTAAAATCATTTTTTCCTTTTTATACATAACCCAAAGATTTAATATGTTTATTTACATTCTCAGGAAACACCGTCTGGCTCCAAAGTCGCTCACTCAAAGAACGTAACGGCTCCTTTTGCCCAGCAACAATCCAATTAGCTAGCGCTGTAGCCACATCAGGATAAATTATCGGCTTTGGCGAGGGTAAATCAAGCCAATACTTTAGCTTAATACCGTTTAAGTTTTCCATAACTGTTGCCATATCAAGTGATTGTAAACATTGAGCATTATAGATTTGTTCAAATTGTCCTGAAACTGGCTTAGTAAGAATTTTTTTACCAAGCGCTAATGCTTCGGAAATCAACGCAAATCCTGTATTTGAAATAATTCCTGAACAACTAATCAGCTCATTTGTAAAACTATCTCTACCTAGTGGTTTCAAAGATACATTGCCATAGCTAGTAACTTGTTTTATCTCTGGATGGAAACAGATAAATTGATAATTATTAAATGGTTTTAACATATTAATCACTTCATCTATGCTTTCAAAAGGCAAGTAGACTACGATCTTGCCATCTTCTGATGGTATAGCTTGGAATGAGTCTATCATTGGTGGTAGTAACTTATGCCCAAAATGAAACCAATGTAGGCCAATAGGTTCAGTTACCGGAGCATAATACTTCATAATCACATTTGCAACTAGCCCATATTCTTTAGGCTTAAGATATTCGCATACGGCCTGATTGCTTATTCCTAAACAGTCACGATCCTGATGATGTGCAGCCCAAGCGCTCACTGGTTCAAAATCGCTGATAATACAGTCATACTTTGATAAATCAAGCTCATACACATCTTTTATAAGCCTGAAAGCTCGGATTCGTTGCACGGTTTTACGAAAATTAATTTTTCCATTCTGTGTTGCAAAAGTTACTCCACGGAAAGTTCTATAATTCCCAAAAACTTCCATATCAAAATAATCTTTAGGATCACGTCCACTGAAAATATAATCAACATCAGCACCAGCTTTTTTCAATGCTTTAGCTAGTGTTCTACAACGACTAACATGACCATTACCTGTTCCTTGAACACCAAAGAGAATTTTCATATCTTTATTATTCGTCAATTTTAACTATATAAATATAATAGCAGAACAGCTTATTATTATGAAAATTATTTTGCATGATTAAATAAAATTATAGCATTAATAGTTATCATAATTCTGCATTGATTGTGGCTAAGCTATCATTTTATATCTTTTGTTGAGCTTATATATAGATTTTGACAAATACTAATAATTGTTTTTCATTTTGGCAAAAAATGCTAATATATCATTGTTATGACTGTAATTAATTATTGGCAAAAAATTAGCAAACGCTTAATTATCAAAACCGCTTTATCGCACTTATTATTAGGTGTGATTGCTACTGGATTTGGGTTTCACCAAGAAAATGCATTGCCTGCTCAACAGCTGATTTCTCAGGTTGATATTATTGCTATTACTGCAATAGTACAAGAGCATCAACCCCAATTAAAAATTAAACCTCAAACATTCGTCTCATCACAAAAACAGTATTTTGATAAGCAAATTCTTTTACAAAATAATGATGCTCTTTGTCTAAATACAACCATTAGATTATCACCAAATAATGGAATAAGAGCTGGTCCTCACGTTGCCATATAAAGAGTTTATCACTCAATTAAATGAATTTGCCCTATTATAAGGCTATAAGCCTTTATTATTTGTATAAAAAGAATAAGAGAGAAGTTATGTTATTAAAATTATTAACAAAAGTATTCGGTAGCCGTAATGATCGTGTATTAAAAAGTATGCGCCAGCGAGTTGAAAAAATTAATGCACTTGAACCAGCAATGGAAGCATTGTCAGATGCAGAACTAAAAGCAAAAACGGCAGAGTTTAAACAAAAAGTTGCAGCAGGGACCAAATTAGATAATATTTTAGAAGAAGCTTTTGCTGTAGTTCGTGAAGCAAGTAAGCGCGTATTTGGCATGCGCCATTTCGATGTTCAGTTAATTGGTGGTATGGTATTAAATGAACGATGCATTGCAGAAATGCGTACTGGTGAAGGTAAAACCTTAACAGCGACATTACCAGCCTATTTAAATGCGTTAACTGGCAAAGGTGTGCACATCATTACGGTTAATGATTACTTAGCGCAACGCGATGCAGAAAATAATCGCCCTTTATTCGAATTTTTAGGCTTAACTGTTGGTATTAACCTACCCAATATGCCGCCACAAATAAAGCGAGAAGCTTACAATGCAGATATCACTTACGGCACGAATAATGAATATGGGTTTGATTATTTACGTGACAATATGGTGTTTAGCAAAGATGCTCGTGTACAACGACCACTTTATTATGCTTTAGTTGATGAAGTTGACTCAATATTAATTGACGAAGCAAGAACACCGCTAATTATTTCAGGACAAGCTGAAGATAGTTCCGATAGATATATCAGTATTGATAAGATTATCCCTTATTTAATTCGTCAAGAAAAGGAAGACTCTGATCAGTTTCAAGGCGATGGAGACTTTTCAATTGATGAAAAATCACGCCAAGTTAACTTAACTGAACGAGGATTAATAAAAGTCGAAGAGTTATTGATTAAACAAGGCATTATGAAGAGTAATGAATCACTTTATGCACCAAATAATATTGTTTTAATGCATCATGTTAATGCTGCTCTACGTGCCCATCATCTATTTCACCGCGATGTTGATTATATTGTTAAAGATAACGAAATCATCATTGTTGACGAACACACAGGTCGAACAATGGAGGGACGTCGTTGGTCTGATGGATTGCATCAAGCAGTTGAAGCGAAAGAACATGTTAAAATCCAAAATGAGAACCAAACACTTGCTTCAATTACATTCCAAAACTATTTCCGATTATATGAAAAATTAGCTGGTATGACAGGCACAGCGGACACTGAAGCATTTGAATTTAATCAGATTTACGGTTTAGATACAATTGTTATCCCAACTAATCGTCCTATGCAAAGAAAAGATCACCCTGATCTTGTTTACATAACTGAAATAGAAAAGATCAATGCAATTGTAGCTGATGTACAAAAATGTGTAAAAACAGGACAACCTGTTTTAGTTGGAACAGCTTCAATCGAAAAATCTGAACTAGTCTCACAAGCATTTAAAAAAGCAGGAATTAAACACAATGTGCTAAATGCTAAGTTCCATGCTCAAGAAGCCGAAATCATTGCTAATGCTGGGAGTAAAGGAGCAGTTACTATTGCAACTAACATGGCGGGGCGAGGTACCGATATTATGCTTGGCGGTAACTGGCAAAATGATATAGCAAAAATTGAAAACCCAACACCTGAAGATATCGAAAAGGCAAAACAAGCGTGGCAAACAAAACATGAAGAAATTTTAGCACTAGGTGGATTATATATTTTGGGTACAGAGCGTCACGAATCGCGCCGTATTGACAACCAACTACGTGGTCGTGCTGGCCGTCAAGGCGATCCAGGTGCTTCTCGTTTTTACCTATCACTTGAAGATCCATTAATGAGAATTTTTGCATCTGAGCGTGTGGGTAACATGATGCGTAAACTAGGTATGACAGATGAAGCTATTGAACACCCATGGGTAACAAAAGCAATAGCCAATGCGCAAAAGAAAGTTGAAAACCGCAATTTTGATATCCGTAAACAACTTCTTGAGTATGATGATGTCGCCAATGAACAACGTAAAGTAATTTATCGTGAACGAAACGACTTACTTGATAATACCGATATCAAAGATACTATTGATTCAATCCGAGGAGATGTATTCAATACCCTAATTGACCAATATATTCCACCGCAATCAATTGAAGAAATGTGGGACATTTCAGGGCTTGAAGTAGCGCTAAAAACAGATTTTGATTTGGATCTACCAGTGGCAAAATGGCTAGATGAAGAGCAAAATTTACATGAAGAAACATTGCGTGAACGCATCTTACAAATGGCAAAAGACAGGTACTTAGAGAAAGAAAATATTGCTGGTGCTGACGCATTTAGGCAGTTTGAGAAAAGTGTTATGTTACAAACACTTGATACTCTTTGGAAAGAACATTTAGCCGCCATGGATTATTTGCGTCAAGGTATTCATTTACGTGGCTACGCGCAAAAAGATCCAAAGCAAGAATATAAACGCGAATCATTTAATATGTTTGCTAGCATGTTAGAATCGTTAAAATATGATGTTATTGGTATTTTGAGCCGTGTGCAAATTCGTTCACAAGAAGAAGTTGATGAAGCAGAACGCCAACGTCTAGCTGAAATGGAAAAACTAATGGCTAAGCAACAAGCTAATCATGAGTCAGTAGTGAGCATGAGTGGTGAAAATGAAAGCCAATCAGTAGCTCAACCGATAATGCGTACACAAGCTAAAGTTGGGCGCAATGATCCATGCCCTTGTGGTTCAGGTAAAAAATATAAACACTGCCATGGATCTGTTCAATAAGATAATAATTTAGTATGATTGAGCAAAATTGATGCTTAAATCGTCGATTAAGATCGACAAGAACTAAAAGGGAAAGGTTAAGCTTTCCCTAACCTAAATTATAGACAAACACAATTATGAAAAAACATACTGAAATTGCTGTAGGTATTATTCGTTCACAAAATTGTCAAATTTTTATTACCCAACGCGGTGAAGATTCCCATCTAGCGGGATTTTGGGAGTTTCCTGGAGGGAAAATAGAAGCAGGAGAAATACCCTATCAAACCCTACAACGTGAAATTGCTGAAGAAGTTGACATTCATATCCACCAAGCCCAATTCTTAAAAACAGTCGAACACAGTTATGATGATCGCGATATTACTATCTATGCTTATTTAGTAGAAGAATGGGATGGTGTTCCTTTTGCAAAAGAAGGGCAACCCAGCCGTTGGGTAGATCAGCAAGATTTAAATGCTGATGAGTTCCCTGATGCTAATCGACCAATTATCGAAATGCTTAAAAATTTGGATAAACAAATTTAGCCCATTTATAATGATTTAGTTTTAATTGCCTTTCTCATTATGCAATCTTATGTTTTAATGTGAGGGTATTTTTAATTTTTCATTATAAATTAATATGCCATATAGAACTACATAACAAGAGAGTTATACTGTGCACATTACTATCAAATTAAACTTTTAACCATAAACCGAAAGTCTTAAGCAACAAACTGAACAAAAACATACTAATCATATATTTTTATGGAAGATTAATTATGTGCTAGGAAACAAAATTTACATAATATATAATGCCGAGAATTTTTAATGTTACTTATCATTAAAAATTACATTGTTAAAAATAATATTAAGGTTTTAATTGTTATGAAAGAATATAAGGTAGTTGTTTTCCAAGAAGGCGCATTGTCTTCATTACTTTTAGGCTCAGCGAATGCTAACGAGGTTAAATTTTCCGAATTTTTAAATCAAAATGCTAAAGATGGCTGGCGTGTAGTGACGATGGAAAAAGATATGCGTCGTTTATTTTTATTTTGGAAAAGGGAAGCCTATTTAATTGTAATGGAACGTGAACGCAACTAAGCTTACCTCTATAGGGGATAAGCTGATACCAGATTGGGAGACACAATATATCTATTAATTATATTGTATCTCCCACTAAATATGCTTAGTTAAGCCTAATCAATTACTATATTACCTATTGTCAAAAAGCTTAAGAAAGTACTACGCTTCAGTATAAAAAATTTTAAGTATTACGATTTAATTTTTGTTCTGCCAGAGCTAAAAAAACAATACCAATAATAATGAATAGCCCACCAAGCATACGTATAAATGCAATTGGCTCATCAAATGCAATAGCCGAAACCAACATTACCGTAACTAACTGTAAATGAGAAACGGCAAAAGCGGGGCCTACAGGTGCTTTTTTTAATAATATCATCCATGTGACAAATGCTCCAGTATACCCAATAATTACCAAATAAACCCACCTATGAGTAAAAATACGGATAAACCAATCAATGCTCATTTCAAGGGGCATCGCCGATAATGCGGTTAACTTAAAGCTTGTTTGACCAAACGTATCAAAAAACAATAGTAAGATAAACCCAATAATATAAAATTTTTTCATTACGTAAGTCCAACCAAAACTACGCCTATCGTAATAAAAAGGATACCAATAAGACGAAAGCTCGTCAGATGTTCCTTAAATAAAATCCGACCAGCTAGCATAACAGTAATCATATTAAATGATCCCAGTAATATTCCTTGAGATAATGGCACTGAGCTTAAAAAAGCTAGCCAAAAAATACAGCCAATAAAGTAAGCAGCAAAACCTAGCCATAACCAATAATTACCAAAAAGTTTTTGCCAATAACGCAGGCCTTGCGTATCTTTGGAATTAATCGCTGCATATTTAAATGCAATTTGCCCGACAGTATCGCAGGCAATATTAATTAACCAAAGAGTAATGATCAAGATTGACACTGTTGACAAAACCCATGTATTTCTAGCACACTATGTTTGATTAAAAAATCAGATTGCTGTGCTAAATTTTTGAATTGATATTCGATATCTTGTGAATGTTTTTCGATGATCTGTTGGCATTTATCGCAAATAAATAAAATTGAAATATGTTCGGGATCTTGGAAATGTGGACAAATAATATAGCTATTGGTGGACTCCACTTTATGAATAAAACCTTGTTCAAGTAAAAATTCAAGTGCACGATAAATTGTCGGTGGTTTAGCCTGTGGTTCACTGACTTTGAGCAGATCTAAAAGATCGTAGGCACTCATTGCTTTATTTGCTGTCAGCATTATATCTAAAACAGTTCGACGTTGTGTCGTCAGTTTCGTACCTCGATTTTTGCATAAAGTTTCGATCTTTTCAATTAGCAGGTTATGCATTCGGTTTCCTTTGCCTTTCGTCATTGCTTTTTTGAGCGGCTTTTCTTCGTCTTATTTCTTTTGGATCATTGATTAATGTTCGGTAGATTTCAATCCGATCCCCATTTTTAACCAGTTCATTAACATCGCAACGTTTTCCGTAGATGCCAACTAAATTTTCATCTAATTTAATTTGACATTTTGATAAGATATTGGATTTTTTTATTGCTTGCAAGATGTTTGTTTTTTCGTCAACTTCACAATCAATAACTGTTACATTATTTGGTAATGCATAAACAATTTGAATATTTATCATTTTAATATATTTGCCTTGCTCTTTGTGAAAACGCATTGACCATATTAGTCATCAACTCTTTAAATATGGGAGTAAAAGCAATATCTAATAACTTATTTTTAAACTCAAAATCTAAGCTAAAACTAATTTTACTTTGACTTTCACTTATTGAAGTAAATTGCCATTTTCCCGACAGGTATTTAAATGGTCCTTCAAGCAATTTAATATCAATAGAATGTGGTTGATTAATTAAATTTATTGTAGTAAAAGCTTTTTTAAAGCCTAATTTTTCAACTTCAATAAACGCAGTCAACGTATTATCTTGTTTGCTAATAATACCAGTTGCGATACAATCGGGAACAAATTCGGGATATTTGGTAATATCATTGACTAAACTAAACATTTGTTCTATAGAATAAGGTTCAATAACCTCACGAAAAACATGTGCCATAAGAAATTAAATAAAAAAATAAAATTAGTAGCATATAATATCATGTAACTCTATAATATAGCATATTATGACTAAGAAAAAATTACACAAGCCGGGTGCGGCAACTATAGCTTTAAATAAACGCGCACGCCATGAGTACTTTATTGAAGAGGAAATTGAGGCGGGCTTATCTCTGCAAGGTTGGGAAGTGAAATCACTACGTGCGGGAAAAGCAAATATTAGTGATAGTTATGTTTTGCTTAAAGACGGTGAAGCATGGTTATTTGGGGCTACTATTACACCACTTAATGTCGCATCAACTCATGTTGTATGCGAACCTATGCGTAATCGAAAATTATTATTAAACGAAAGAGAGCTTAATTCCTTATTTGGTCAAATTAATCGCCAAGGTTATACGGTTGTTGCCCTTTCGCTTTATTGGAAAAACGCTTGGGCAAAAGTAAAAATTGGTGTTGCCAAGGGTAAAAAAGAGTACGACAAACGCACAGATATTAAAGAGCGTCAGTGGCAAGTTGACAAAGCACGGATTATGAAAAACGCTAACCGTTAATAATATGAGCATCGCTCTAACGGTGGCGTATAATTTGTGGTTTGATAAAAAAAGCTTTGTTTTTTAATTCTTTGAATTTAAGTAGAGCATCAATTACATCGACACAAGTGTAAGCCATGCTTTGAAAATCTTGAGCAATAGTATCAATTGGATAGTAAGAATAATTCAGATAAATATTATAATCATAAGAACATAAATAGATTTGTTGTGGTTTAACTTCCACTTCCACTAAATAGCTAAGCACTTCTTGTAATATATTACATGAAGGAGTAAAAATAGCCTTTGGCAGTCGTCCTAATTTTTTGTGAAGCTGTTTGAGTAATTCATATCCTTTATTGGGACAATAGTCATCACTCACTAACCATTGTGAGTTAACGCTTAATCCAACCTGTTGAAGACCTTTTTTAAAGCCTTGCAATCTGGCTTCTATTGAAGTTAATTGTGTATCACATCCAATGAAATAAAATTCGTCTAATTGTTTAGCATATGGATAAATTAACTCTGCAACAGAGTGTAATGATTCACTCGTGATAAACGGCAATGAAGTATCTTTAATATAACGATCGAAAAACAATACTGGCGTATTTTGATTAATATCAACATAAAACTCATCACTATTTAATGAAGTAACAACGATCATAGCATCAACTTTTCGTTCAACTAAGTTTTGTGCCACTTTAATTTCTATTTCTTTATTATAATGACTACAAGTTATTAATAATTGTATGTTTTTTTGCCTAAATGAAGATTCTAAATAGTGCAGAAACATAGAAAAAAAAGAATTAGACATGTCTGGAACTATCACGCCTATGGTATCCGTACTATTTGCTTTAACCAGATATTGGCGAATATGGGCTTGATCACTGTACTGTTCTGCAATGGATAGAACACGTTGCCGTGTTTGTGTTGAAATGCGATATTTTTTATCTCGTTTATTAAAAATATGGCTGACGGTCGTTGCCGACACGCCAGCCAAACGAGCAATATCATTGATTTTTAATTTATTACTCGCCATAGCACTATCTCCTTTATATATTAACGAGGAGTGCGTAGTTGTTTATTAGGAAATATTGGGTTGCTATTAGCCGAAGGGTTTTGGTACCAATACGCAACACTAGCAATATCGTCACAACGCTCATATAATCTTATATCATCGTTACCTATTTGTTGAAATGCAAGTTTAATATTTTTGTGAAATGCAATGGGATCAGGTAAATGCCAACGATATAGCCCATGCATTGGTAGAGCATCATCACCAAAACCGTGTACAGGATTAGCGTCCCCTGTTTGAAAAAAGTCACGAGTTGCATCACGTTTAGTTTGATAAGGATACCCCATAAATAACGTTTGGAAGCACTTAGCTGATGGGCGACCTTGGCTATCACGATTATGAAATGCCCATGCTCCACCAAAATAATCTTCAGATCCTGTTGAATGTTGAGTTGGATATTCGCTATCATCATCAAGGTAAAACTTAAACTCTCCTTCTCCCCACCAGTAACGTTCCAAAGCGGTTAGAGCTAAGTAAGTACCGACATAATAACCATGTCCTTCGATATTATCTAATAGCACATAATCTTCGGCATAATTAGTTACTCGTTGCCTACGCCATTGAGCATGAAAATAAAGTGGAGCCTCAAATGGTTTTGGCATTAAGGCATAATTAATAGTAAAGAAGAAATGCTGTAGATCAGCTTCATGTTCATTTTGAATTTCAATTCTCGCTTTTTTATTAAATGGCATTCTAAAATAACTATTAAATCCCCCTGTAGGATTAACTACGATTGGCATTGAATTAATATCACATCTTGCCCCAAAGCCATTACAAAAGAAATCACCAATCGGGCTTTCGACTGATGGCACTGATTCATCATCCCAGTAAATGCGAATAACAACATCACGTAACACAAAACTACCGCAATGTGTTCTATCAGTTAAGGTAAACCACATATGACGAATTTCTGCAGGTCCTGAAATTTCGGCAATAGTGACTGTTTTACCAGCAGGAATTGAAATGCATCCCTGTCCTTTACGGCTTGGACCTAAAATGCTTGCTTTCATGCAAGATTTACCTTTTTCTCCTGTCATATTTTCTGGCGAAATGGTTCTAGTCTGTTCAAAGTGAAATTGTGTTACTGAATTATATATGTTCATTATCAATCCTTACTAACGTTTATAAAATGCAATTTGTTAAAACTATTTATATTTAAATAATTTTTTTATTTATGTATTTTGCTTTTTTATCACCGCATAAAAAGAAAATAGCAAAAATCATAAATCCTAAAACGACTAACCCAAGATGATTAAATGTTGTTGATGCACCATTGGTATCGTAAAAATCACCGACAAGAGTAGAAAACAAAATAACACCAACAGAGCCTGCAACCTGATAACCGATTAAAAAGACGGTTGCTGAAAGACGAGCATTAAAATTAATATCAATATATTTAAATACGGAAACTAAAATGGTAGAAATTTCTAAACAGTGCATAAGCTTAATGATTGAAATAATGGCAATACTACTAACATGCCCTGTGAGGAAGATGCGAGAAGCTGAAATAAATGCCGCAAAAATCAAAGCATTTTTTGCCCCAACACGATTTACAACAAATGGCACACAAAACATTACAGCAGCTTCTAGAAAAACTTGAAACGAGTTCAAGATACCATATAAGCGATAGCCATCATTTACATCTTCAAATTGCTGAGTAAAATAAACAGGAAACAATTGCTGATCATAGATATTATAAAGACTATAGGTACCAAGCACATAAACAACAAATATCCAGAATTTTTTTAGCGCAAAGACAGACATAATTTCGTTAAAACTTAATTTGTCCTTTTTCTGAAAAATCGCTTCTGATGATTTGCTTAAATCTGGTTTAAAATTAAAATTTAGAATCATAAAACAGATTCCTACGACTGATGCAGCCCAGAAATTCAAATGAGGATTTATGCTAATCAAAATACCAGCAATAAAAGTACCTACAGCATAAGCAATACACCCCCAAGTGCGACATTGACCAAATTCAAATCCAAATGCTCGGCTAATTTTTTCACAATAGGAGTCAATTAACCCCATTCCAGCAACCCAACCAAACCCCAAAAAGAAACTACCAAAAATAACGCCGATATAAAAACTATGCCGTAATAGAGGTTCATAAACATAAATTAATGCAGGAGCAGCACAAGTAATAATGATACTTTGAAACCAGACAAGATGTTTTTTCAGAACTAATTTATCCTGATAAACACCATATACAATCATAATAATTAGTGAAATAAAATAGTTAAATGAATAGATAATACCAGTTTGTTTTGCGGTTAAACCAATTTCTTTGCTTAACCATATGGCATAAAAAGAAAAAACAAAACTACCTGCAGCGTAATACATAAAACTGTAACAGGAAGCGAACCAATAAGTTGGCTTGTTATAAAATGCAGTTGTCATAATTTATCCTATAAAGAGTGAACTACTGCAATTGAGTATGCAGAGCTAAAAATTTAGCTTTAAAAGGTTTATTGGATAAATGTGATCAACATCAAAATTATTTTATTAACTTAGATAAGAAAAATTATTGTGGACAACTTTATTTGTAAAAAAATAATAGGTTAAAAAAAAGGAGTAAAAATTTTATAGAAAGAAATAAAACATTATATTTGACTAAATTTTGATATAAGCCGATAGGAAAAATTTTTATGATCTTATTAGCGTTATTTTATATACAAAATAACGCTAATATATTACGCATTGACACATTCCGTGATGTCATAATAGGCTAACGTTGATCATCAATAGTAACCCCTGTTGGTGGGGTAAATTTAAATTTATTTAAATCAACTTTACCTAACACTTGGTGAGACAAGTCATAAAAACTACGCTGACCATCTTCTTCAATTATCGTAAAATTTGAGATCATGCCAGTTGGTAAAACTGAAATGACAAAGTCTTGATTAGAACCATCTGTGGGTTTAAGTGTAAATGAATTCTGCTTACGTGTTACATTATAAGCATTCCAAATCGGATTATGGTTATCAGAAATAAGTAACATTAAACGATTATCAACGGCTTTTTTCAAACTCATGACACTCACTTGTTCAACTGCTGGCGTATAAACCCAAAGATTTTCACCATCTGAGATAATTGATGTTACATCAGGGTCATTCATTGTCCAATTAAAATAATAAGGCCTTGTTACCCATAAATCGCCTTTTCCTTGTTGAACAAGTTGATTATCGGCAGTTTTTACATCCTGTGAAAACTGTGCATAAAAGCCATCAATTTTATCTAGGCGTTGTTGTAATACTTCTTTATCGTTTGCCCATGCTGACGACATACTAACCAATAACCCAATTAATAATAAAAATTTTTTCATGATAAATCCTTATGTTTGAGTCCTAGAAAATAACTGTATTCTAAAAAAACTGTTAAAAAACTAAATTTAAGTGAGAATATTAGCTTTTTTCGATTTATGCGGAAAGCTATTTTCTTTTTCACTTATTGATTAACAAGTATATAATACGTTTAATATCGCGAAGAATGGATACAGTGTATCATGCCTAGTATGTCTTTTGAATTTACAACTGATGAATTTAAGCCTTTAGCAGCAAGAATGCGCCCACGGATCTTATCACAATACATTGGGCAAACACATTTATTAGGAAAAGAAAAACCACTTTCAAAAGCCATTGAAGCGGGTAATTTACATTCAATGATTTTATGGGGACCACCTGGTACAGGTAAAACCACACTTGCTGAAATTATTGCTCATCATGCGAACGCAAAAGTTGAACGTTTATCTGCTGTAACTTCTGGCATCAAAGATATTCGCCAAGCCATTGAGCGGGCTAAAATCAACCAACAGTCAGGCATTCGCACTATCTTATTTGTTGACGAAGTCCATCGCTTTAATAAAAGCCAACAAGATGCATTTTTACCTTATGTCGAAGATGGAACTGTGACATTTATTGGTGCTACAACTGAAAACCCTTCATTTGAATTAAATTCAGCACTTTTATCTCGTGCACGAATTTATCTACTTAAATCGCTATCAAATCAAAATATTATTGATATTTTGCAGCAAGCAATAAATGATGATGATCGTGGATATGGTAAACAAAATATTGTTTTACCAGAAGAAACCCAAAAACAAATCGCTGAATTTGTGAATGGTGATGCACGGCGAGCACTAAATACGCTTGAATTGTTGGTTGATATGTCTGATGGGAAAGCGCTTACTTCCGAATTACTAAAAGAAATAATGGGAGAAAGAAGTGCTAGGTTTGATAATCAAGGTGATCGTTTTTACGATTTAATTTCAGCTGTACATAAATCTATTCGAGGATCGGCCCCTGATGCGGCACTTTATTGGTATGCAAGAA
This sequence comes from Gilliamella sp. WF3-4, assembly GCF_001690275.1. GTDB lineage: Bacteria > Pseudomonadota > Gammaproteobacteria > Enterobacterales > Orbaceae > Gilliamella > Gilliamella apicola_C. The sequence continues at coordinate 294,848 of NZ_LZGW01000045.1, forward strand.
TCATTTCAGCAGGAGGAGATCCCCTTTATGTCGCACGCCGATTACTTGCTATTGCATCAGAGGATGTCGGTAATGCCGACCCAAGAGCAATGCAAGTAGCACTCGCTGCATGGGACTGTTTTACACGTGTTGGCCCAGCCGAAGGGGAACGCGCAATTGCACAAGCCATCGTCTATCTGGCTTGTGCTCCTAAAAGCAATGCTGTTTATCTTGCTTTTAATCAAGCAATGAATGATGCCCAATCTAAAGCAGACTATGATGTTCCTGAGCATTTACGCAATGCACCAACTAATTTAATGAAAAATTTAGGTTATGGTGCGCAATATCGTTATGCTCATAATGAGCCGAATGCCTTTGCTGCGGGAGAAAACTATTTTCCCCCTGAAATGGCTGATACAAAATATTACCATCCAACAATGCGTGGTGCGGAAAAAAATTATGCTAATAAACTAGCATGGATAGAAGAACAAAATCGCACAAGCACCTTACAACGCTACAAATCTAAACAAAATAGCTAATCTGGTGTTCTATTTTTATTGCCTCACACTTATAGCCCTAATTACTTAAATATTTAATTAGCTCTTCTATCCTATAAACAAATATAAAAATCTTTCGAAAGATCTTAACTAATTATAAAATAGGAAATAACAATTATTTTGCTTGTTATTAATTTGTATATACTATAGAAATAAATAATATTAATAATAAAGTTTTCATAAAAATTTAAGGTAAATAGGTAAAAGATAATTTTAAATATAGGCCAAATAATAAGTAGAAAACAATATGAGCAAAATAATCAATAAAAAAAACTTTAATAAAATTGTATTTGGGCTGAGCCCTTTCTTTTTTAGCGCAGAGATTTATGCTCAACTAACAGCCAAAACGAGTAAAGTTATTGAGGGAGATTTACCATCATTATCACCACAAATAGAAAAAAATATAGAAGATTTGGAGCTATTTGGGTTAGCAGTTGATGGTGAAAATTATTATGGAAACAAAGTAACACGGCTTCCAATATCATCAGCTTATCCATTAAAAAATCAAATTAAAGTAGCACCAATAAGACAACCTGATACGCAGGAATATCTTGATGTTGATGGTGACGAATTAGGATATCTTGCAACGCAATCCGCTCCGCAAATGATATGGTATTATACGGATACAGAAAAACAACTAGTAGAATTTACACCTACAAAGTCTGATACGCTCTGCTCATTAGCAAAAGGAGGAAAATTTGGTCCATATAAAATAAAAGTATCAGGGGATTTAATATTAACGTCAAAATATGGAACTCCATTTACTAACCAGTATCCCAATAGTAAAGTGGCTAAACACCCCTCTAAAACCTATACGATAAGCTCTGATGCTGGGTTCTGTTACGCAAAACCAGAGCTAAAACCTGAAGGTGCAAAAGCGAGTGTTGCTAATCAATGGGATGAAAGTAATGGTTTTTTAATTCAATCTAATATTGATTCTGCTAAAAATTTTCCCACAACGGCTTTTTATGGTGCACAATTTGATCTGGTATTAGCGCAAAAAGGCCTTATCAAGAACTATAGATGGAAGATTGTAAAAGGAAAAGAACTTGTTACCATTACACCAAATAATAAAGAAGATAAATTAACGATTTCATTTAATACTAATGATGCTAAAAATCCTCAAAAAGCTTGGCAACATGTTATTGGTTCTGGTGTAGGATATGCTGTTATAATTGAAGGAAAGAATATTGCTACAAATAACATTATTGAATACAAGTTTACCTTAACTAAATGGTTTGCTGGTTGGAGCAAAAAACAGGTCGGCACAAATGCTGCGTTAAGCGGTACGGCAGCCGAAATTGTAGAAGGATGTGAATCCTTAGGTGGGCATTATCGTATTAGTCATGCAAACGAATTAAGTAATGCTCCAGCAATAAGTGAAAACAAAAACAAAACCAAATTTACTCGTGAAATAGGCACCTTAATTGGCGAGTGGGGAACACCTTCACAAGAAGCTTACCCTAATTCATGGGCAGCAAAAAATGCTCAGGGTGCTGCTTATAAACGTATTTGGTTATACGATACTAAAGTGAATAAGTACTGTGATTTACATACTTATGGGGATGCTATCTATCATTGCATTGATGAAGCAGGGAAGAAAAATGGAGTATGCACTGCTGTAAACAAACCATGATATAGCATTTATCAAATGCCAATTTGTTAAATATACTTATCTATATACTAGCTGTTTTTTAAAAGCTTTTTTAAAGTTTCTAAAAAACAGCTTAGCCCCTTCTTTTCTTCAACCTAATAGACCAGATTTTATATAGTTACGATATCTTTATAAAAACATTTGTCATCAGAAAATAAAAGATCTTAGCGATAAATAAAATATTTATAAATAGGTATCAACTATTTATAAGGCCTAAATTGATCGTATTAAACGATTTGTTTATATAAAATAAAGCGCCTATGCTAAACATTCCCTATCTGAACTTTAAACCAAAAATCTTAATTAAAATTAAAGCCACAATGATTGTTTTAAATAGAGATAATGGAAAAAATAATAATGAATATAGCTAAAAAGCATCTTAAAACAATTGTGTGTACAATATACCTATTGCAATTTACAACAGTAAGTTATGCTATTTTATCTGCTCAAACAGCCCAGACCATTGAAGGAAGCAAACCGAGATTAACTGACAAAATTGAGGCGCATATTGATGATTTTGACCTTTTTGGCTTAACTATTGATAGCAAGAATTATTATGGCAATGAAATAAGCCGTGCTACATTACCCATTAGCTATCCATTTAAAAACCGCATAAAGCTAGCCCCACTAAAACAACCAAATAACGAGCAATATATAGATATTGATGGTGATGAACTAGATTATCTTGGCATAAAAGAAAAAGTAAAAATGATCTGGTATTACACAAATTCATCAAATCAATTAACTGAATTTACGCCAACAGACGAAGAGACATTTTGTTCATTAACGCAGAAAGGACAATTAGCGCCTTATAAAGTAAAAATATCCGCTGATTTAACATTATTTTCAAAGTATGGTGAACCTAAGGCTAATGAATATCCAAATGGCAATATACTCACTCACCCGTCAAAAATTTATACCATATTAGAAGACACAGGTATATGTTATGCAAAACCTGAGCTTGCCCCCACACAAGCAGCAGTTAGTGCAAGAAATGAATGGAATAAAAACTATGGCTTCTTAATTCAATCTAATATCGATGCAAGCAAGAACTTCCCGACAACCGCTTTTTATGGTGCAAAATTTGATCTCTTATTAGCAAAAAATGGGCTTGCTCAACATTACATTTGGAAGATCGTAAAAGGAGATAAACTTGTGACTATTTCTAGCAATGCTGATACTGTGACGGTCATATTTAACACTGTAGAAGTGATGAACACTAAAGTGGTCTGGGATCTTATTATGAACTCTGATAACGGATATACCGTTATCATTCAAGGAAAAAATAAAGTTACTGGTAAGACCATTGAGTACCCATTTACTATTACCAAATGGTTCAGTGGCTGGGATAAAAACCTAATTGGCCAACCAAGAGCCAATAGAGGAAGTGCAGAACAAATAGTTTCAGGATGCAAAGAATTAAACGGCAATTATCGCATAAGCTATGCAAATGAGGTAAGCAATGCTCCAAAAGGTAGAAATGCAAGATTTACCCGAGAAATAGGCACATTATTAGGTGAATGGGGCGATCCAAACCAAAATGCTTATCCTAATTCTTGGGCAGCAGCGCCAAACCAAGGTAACATTTATAGGCGCATCTGGCTGTATGATACGAATGAAAAAGAATATTGTGATCTACATACTTACAATGCTATATATCACTGCCGAGGAGAAAGTGAATACAAAAATGGTATCTGCACCGCTATTAAATAAATACCTGAATTCAATCATCTAAAAGGTTTAATTTATAACATTCAAGTATTCAGAAAATATTGAACATTCTCTATCAAAGCAGAAAAACAATTAGTTGAGTTTACACCAATATCGACCGATACATTCTGCTTACTATCACAAAAAGGTATGTACAGTCTTTATAAATATCAAGTTATCTGCCGATTTAGTTTTGTTTTCAAAATACGGACTTCCAAATAATAATAAATATCCCAACGAATCTATCATTATACAACCATGCAAAGAGGTATACCATCTTGAAAGACACCGCCTTTTGTTAAGCTAGCCTAGAATTAGCACCACTTGGCGCAGTAAATAGTGAGGAAAACTAATGGGATAATAAATAGGGTTTTTTAATTCAATCGAACAAACACTCAACAAAAACTTCCAAGCCACAACTTTTTACAGTACTAAATTTGACTTACTTCTGGCTTAAAATGGGCTTGCTAAAAGCTATATTGTATCAATAAAACGAGGTAACGATCTGGTTACAAGCGCTAATAACAACGATGTAGTAACAGTGTTATTCAATACCAAAAATGCACTTGACCCAAAAAAGCTTGGCAATATATTGTTGGCTCTAACAATGATTATTGTGATTGACATACCTATAATGTTAAGTACTATTGTAGAGGAGAATCTGAAAACAAAAATGGATTATGTATAGCTATATAGTAACACCTTAATCGTTTTTCCTAGATTCAAGAACTACCTATTCATAGGAAATTCTTATCGTTGAGATATTTTCACTTTTTCCACTTATATCTATCTTTACTCTTTTTTTAACAAAAAGCTGAATTTACATTTTAAAACTAACACGCTTGATTTTAGTTAAAAAAATCCACGTTGTTGATTAATAAATACACTATATATAGTAATAAACTTATTAATAGGCACTATATATTGTATATTTTGATAATTATCAATTATTATACCTTACGATAAATTTTACAATTTAAGTGGATAGAAAGAATGAATAAATCAATACTAGTAACCAAACGAGATGGAAATAAAGAACCAATCAATCTCGACAAAATTCATCGAGTCATTGCGTGGGCAGCCGAAGGGCTAGAAAATGTTTCCGTTTCTCAAGTTGAATTACGTTCTCATATCCAATTTTATGATGGAATTAGAACATCAGACATCCATGAAACAATTATACGTGCAGCCGCTGACCTGATTTCACAACAATCCCCTGATTACCAGTATTTAGCAGCACGCTTAGCGATTTTTCATTTACGTAAAAAAGCTTATAACCAATTTACACCACCTGCACTTTACGAACACGTGAAAAAAATGGTTGGTAGTGAGCATTACGACAAGCATCTACTTGAAGATTATACGCAAGCGGAGTTTGAACAAATGGATAAGTTTGTTGACCACTGGCGTGATATGTCGTTTTCCTATGCAGCGGTTAAACAGCTTGAAGGTAAATATTTGGTTCAAAATCGCGTTACTGGAGAGATTTATGAAAGCGCGCAATTTTTATATATTTTAGTTGCGGCTTGTTTATTTGCCAATTATCCGAAAGAAACACGCCTTAACTATATTAAACGCTTTTATGATGCGGTATCTACCTTTAAAATTTCATTGCCAACACCAATTATGGCAGGGGTTCGTACACCTACTCGCCAATTTAGCTCTTGTGTATTAATTGAGTGTGATGATAGCTTAGATTCTATCAATGCAACGGCAAGTGCGATTGTTAAATATGTATCACAACGAGCTGGAATTGGCATAAATGCGGGGCGAATTCGTGCTTTAGGCAGTTCAATTCGTGGTGGTGAAGCTTTCCACACTGGTTGCATTCCATTTTATAAATATTTTCAAACTGCTGTTAAATCATGCTCACAAGGCGGGGTACGTGGTGGTGCAGCAACCATTTTTTACCCAATTTGGCATTTAGAAGTCGAAAGTTTACTGGTTTTACGTAATAATCGTGGTGTTGAAGAAAACCGTGTACGCCATTTAGATTATGGCGTACAAATCAACAAACTAATGTATCAACGCTTAATTAAAAATGAAAACATTACACTATTTAGCCCATCAGACGTACCAGGGCTTTATGATGCTTTCTTTGCCGATCAAGATAAATTTGAAACTCTTTATCACCAATATGAACAAGATGTAAATATTCGTAAACGCGTGGTTAAATCCGTTGAACTCTTTGCATTACTAATGCAAGAACGCGCATCAACAGGGCGAATTTATATTCAAAACGTTGATCATTGCAATACGCACAGCCCATTTAATGCTCAAGTAGCGCCAGTTCATCAGTCTAATTTATGTATGGAAATTGCGCTACCAACTAAACCGCTTAATAATGTCAATGATGAAAAAGGTGAAATTGCGCTTTGCACATTATCTGCCTTTAACCTTGGCAAAATTGAATCATTAGATGACTTTGAAGAACTTGCTGACTTAACAGTACGCGCACTTGATTCACTACTAGATTACCAAAATTATCCAGTTCCTGCTGCGCGAAACTCTTCAATCAACCGTCGGACATTAGGAATTGGTGTAATTAATTATGCTTATTATTTAGCAAAACATGGGGTGAAATATTCCGATGGCAGCGCCAACAACTTAACTCATCGTACTTTTGAAGCCATGCAGTATTATTTGTTAAAAGCATCAAATAACCTTGCTAAAGAAAAGGGGGCGTGCCCACTATTTAACGAAACAACTTATGCTCAAGGTATTTTACCAATCGATACTTACAAAAAAGATTTAGATACTATCACTAAAGAACCATTGCACTATGATTGGGAATCACTACGAGAATCGATTAAAACTTATGGACTGCGTAATTCCACGTTATCAGCACTCATGCCATCTGAAACCTCGTCGCAAATTTCCAATGCAACAAATGGTATTGAACCACCACGTGGTTTTATAAGTGTGAAAGCCTCTAAAGATGGTATTTTAAAACAAGTGGTACCTGACTATAAAAATCTAAAAAACTTTTACGAACTACTTTGGCAACTCCCTAATAATACTGGATATTTACAATTAGTGGGGATCATGCAGAAATTTATAGATCAATCTATTTCGGCGAACACTAATTATGATCCAACCAAATTCCCGAATGATAAAGTTCCGATGAAACAACTATTAGCTGATTTACTCACGGCTTACAAATATGGTGTCAAAACCCTTTATTATCATAATACACGTGATGGCGCTGAAGATATTCAAGGCGATATTGAATTTAAAGCAAGTGATGATGGTTGTGAAGGCGGAGCGTGCAAAATCTAATTGCCTCATTCAGCACTAAAATAAAAGTATAGGATAACTGAGCGGTTATCCTATACTATTCCTATTTTTCTTTTTGTTTAAAGAAAAATTACCCAATTTCGTTAGGAGTTCGATTATGAGTATGAATTACAGCACCTTCTCACACGTCCACAATGATCAACTAAAAGAGCCAATGTTTCTTGGACAACCGGTAAATGTTGCTCGTTATGATCAACAAAAATACGAAATGTTTGAAAAATTAATTGAAAAACAACTGTCCTTTTTTTGGCGCCCTGAAGAAGTTGATATCTCTCAAGACCGAATTGATTATGCTGCATTACCAGAGCATGAAAAGCATATTTTTATTAGTAACTTAAAATATCAAACGTTGCTTGATTCCATTCAAGGACGTAGCCCCAATGTTGCATTATTACCACTTATTTCAATTCCAGAGCTTGAAACATGGGTTGAAACGTGGTCATTTTCAGAAACGATACATTCTCGATCATACACACATATTATTCGTAATATTGTTAACGATCCTTCTGTTGTTTTTGATGATATTGTCACGAATAAAGAAATTCAAAAACGTGCTGGTGATATTGCAGGTTATTATGACGATCTTATCAGCTATGCCAGCTATTACAATCTACTTGGCGAAGGTAAACACAATGTTAATGATAAAACCATCACCATTAGCTTACGAGAACTCAAAAAGAAATTATATCTTTGTTTAATGAGTGTAAATGCGCTTGAAGCCATCCGCTTTTATGTCAGTTTTGCTTGCTCATTTGCTTTTGCTGAACGTGAGCTAATGGAAGGCAACGCAAAAATTATCAAACTTATAGCACGTGACGAAGCCCTACATCTAACCGGCACACAATTTATGATCAACACATTGCGCAGTGGTGAAGATGATCCTGACATGGCCGAAATTGCCAAAGAGTGCGAACAAGATTGTTATAACCTATTTTTACAAGCAGCTAACCAAGAAAAAGAATGGGCCGAATACCTGTTTGAGGGTGGTTCAATGATCGGTTTAAATAAAGATATCTTATGCCAATATGTCGAATATATCACTAATATTCGCATGCAAGCCGTGGGGCTAAAACTACCATTTGATACTAAATCAAACCCAATTCCATGGATCAATAACTGGCTCGTATCTGATAATGTCCAAGTAGCTCCACAAGAAGCGGAAATGAGTTCTTATTTAGTTGGACAAATTGATTCTGAAATTAATGAAGATGATTTAAGTGATTTCAAATTATAATTTTTATACTAAATGGTATAGCTCCTAAAAGCTTTTTACAAAAGGAACAAATTATTGTTCCTTTTTTATAAATAATATCGGTCGCTAAAGAATTGATTACTTCCAACTGTCACTTGACAGACATTTAAAATCAGGTAACGATATAGCTATTGAATTGTCTTGATATTAATTATATAGCTATGACTAAAACACATTTGTGTTACCCTATCTCTCCTCTTAATTTTAGCGATGACCAAATAAATATCAGCTATCTAAAACAGCAACTTGAAGCTTTTCAACAATGGTCTATGGTTCAATTTGAGCAACAAGTTGATATTGATATATTAGTCTATTTACGTAGTCAATTTATTGATCGTTTGCTTGAGCGCCTATGGTGTTTTTATCAAATTCCTAAACATGTATCTTCTTTTTTTAAACGTAATCGTATTGCTTTAATCGCTGTTGGTGGTTATGGTCGCGCTGAATTACATCCTTTATCGGATATTGATATTTTGATTTTAAGTGATTATCCGTTGGCAAAAGAGATTGAAAAACAGATTAGTGATTTAGTTCGTTTGTTATGGGATTTACATTTAGATATAGGACATAGTGTTAGGACATTAAGAATTTGTTTACAAGAAGCAAAAAACGACATTACCATAATGACCAATTTGATTGAATCAAGGCTTATTTCGGGCAATCAATTATTGTTAGATGAGCTACACAAACAAATTTTTAGCGATAAAATTTGGCCTTCTCGAGCTTTTTATAAGGCTAAAATCCAAGAGCAACAAGAACGTCATAAACAGTATCATAGCACCTCTTATAATCTTGAGCCTGATTTAAAAAATAGCCCTGGCGGTTTGCGAGATATGCAAACTATTCAATGGATAGCAATTCGTCATTTTGGTGGTGAATTTTTACAAAAAATGGCTGATTTCAAATATTTAACCCATGAAGATATTGCAGACTTTAAAACTTGTCGTAAGTTTTTATGGCGAATACGTTTTGCGCTTCATTGCGTCATTTCACGTTATGATAATCGTCTGTTATTTGATCGCCAGCTTAGTATTGCCAACATGCTAGGTTACAAAGGTGAGGGCAATACGCCAGTAGAAAAAATGATGCATGACTATTACCGAGTTGCACACAATATTACAGAACTTAATCAGATGTTATTACAACTGTTTTATGAATCTATACTTGAGCATCCCCCCAAAAATAAACCTTATAATATTGATGAACATTTCCAAATTAGAGAAAACTTAATTGATATAAAAAATGATAATCTCTTTAAAACAGATCCTGTTATGATTATGCAGCTTTTTTATACGATATTGCTTAATCCACAAATCACGGGGCTTTATTCAAATACCATTAGGCAGTTACGTTCGGCAAGAAGAAAATTAAGTACTTTGCTATGCGAAGATCCCAAATCTCGACAAATATTTATGATGATTATCAAACATCCCGATGCAATAAAAAAAGCTATTTTACCCATGCATCAATATGGCATATTGGCCGCCTATATTCCAGATTGGAAGCACATTGCTGGAATGATGCAGTTTGATCTTTTTCATACTTATACGGTTGATGAGCATACGATTCGGTTACTAATTGAATTGGATAACTTAAAAACAGATAGTGGTAAGCGAAAGCACCCTAATAGTTCAACTGTGTTTACTAAATTATCTAAACCGGAACTACTGATTATTAGTGGTTTATTTCATGATATCGGTAAAGGCCGACATGGCGATCACTCTGAAATAGGTGCACAGCTTGTTGAAAAATTTTGCCAGTTGCACGAACTTGAAACCAAAGACATTGATTTAATTTGCTGGTTAGTACGCTATCACCTACTGATGTCTGTTACCGCTCAAAGCCAAGATTTACAAGATCCAGCAGTAATTCGAGGATTTATTCAACAAGTAAAAAGCAAACGTCGCTTACAGTATTTGCTTTGTTTAACAGTAGCAGATGTTTGTGCAACCAATGAAACACTTTGGAATAGCTGGAAGCAAAGCCTAATACGCCAACTTTATTTTACTGCCATGCATTCCTTTGACTCGGGTATTCATCAAATTCCTGAACAACGCAGTATTGCACGCCAACATAAACAAGAAGCACTAGCAATATTGCTTGCGGAAAATTATGATCAACAGCAAATTAACGATTTTTGGCTGGATTATCGGGTAGATTATTTTTTACGTTATACAACAGAACAAATTGTAAGGCATGCTCAGCATCTATTACATCATGATTTATCTCAAACACTAGTGTTAATTAATCTCAATTCACATCATGGTGGTAGTGAGGTTTTTATTTATTCACCCGATAGACCTTATCTATTTGCCACTGTCTGTAATACTTTAAGTATGCATAATTTAACAATTCATGATGCACTTATTATTACAAATAAAAAAGGATTTGCTCTTGATACGTTTATTGTATTAGAACCTAATGGCCAAACCATACAAAAAGATCGTCATCAAGGGATTATAAACGCACTAAAAAAAGCACTACAACAACCAGTTTATCAAGAGGCGAAAATAAAACCCCCAAAGAAAAGATTGCAATCTTTTTCTGTACCTACACAAGTTAATTTCTTATCTGCCTTTAATGAAAGACAAACTTATATGGAACTTATTGCCTTAGATATGCCAGGATTACTTGCTTGTGTTGGTGAAATATTTGCTAATTTAGATTTGTCATTAAGGAGTGCCAAAATTGCCACTATTGGTGAGCATATTGAAGATTTGTTTATCTTAACCGATAAACATAACAATGCGCTTGATGATAATACTTGTAACCAATTACGAGAATCAATAATAACCACTATTGATTCAATGAATTAATCAGCTTAAAGATATCGCTTATGCAATTTTTTATTATTTTATTTCCTATTTTTTGTATTTTTATAGTTGGGTTCATCGCTCAAAAAGCACTAAAACTTGATGTAGCCAACCTTTCAAAAATGTCACTTTATGTGCTTTCCCCCTTTTTGGCATTTAAAACGTTTTATACCCATACGTTAACTACCGATTATCTATTTTATATTGGTTATATTTTTGGCTTGTGTTTTTTATTAGTCATTATCATCTCAATTTGGTCGCTGTTCATGAAATATTCAGTTAAAGAGCGTTGCGCTATGATTTTAAGTGCATGCTTTATGAATAATGGCAACTACGGTACACCTGTACTTTTGGTTTTTTTTGGTTCGGTGGGATTTGATCTTGGTGTAATTATGATGGTGTTACAACAATTTGTAATGAGCACAGTCGGTATTTATTACGCTGCAAAGGGCAGTGCTCATAATGATATTGTTAGTCAAAAAGATGTTATTAATAAAGTTATTCGCATGCCAGTTGCTTATGGGGCATTGTTAGGTATTATTTTTCAGTTGTGCCATATTCCTTTATCTAAATCAATAATGACATCCATTGCTATGATTGGTGATTCTTCAATTGTTGTGATTATGATTATTTTGGGAATGCAACTAGCCAAAATAAAGATCAAACAACTTGATTACCCAAAATTGTTGTTTTCATTGCTAACCCGCATGGTTATTTCACCTTTGGTTGCATGTGGTATAGTTTATTTTATGCCTATTTTACCAATTTATAAGCAAGTATTAATTGTATTAGCTGCAATGCCAAGTGCTGCCAATACCACATTAATGTCTGTACAATTTGATACTCGCCCAGAACTGGTATCAAGCGCAACCTTAGTTAGCACATTATTAAGCTTAATCACTTTACCTATTGTACTAACACTGGTTGGCGCGCCAATACCTTTTTAAGCGCCGTTACCAATCTTTACCAAGCAAACTTAGTAAATCCAGCCTTTAAATAGTTTAAAAAAGCCTAAACGCGGTTTTAGACTAGTTAAAAGCATTATCAACAACCTACTTATTGTTTAATCAATAGAATAGCGGGCAATTATTCCTTACCTGTCCACTCTTTTTCGAATTGTTCGATAAACTGAACTAAAAATTGATGCCTTGGCTCAGCTAATTTTTTAGCTGTTTGGGTATTCATCATATCTTTAAGCAACAAAAGTTTTTCATAAAAGTGATTAATAACTGTATTAGGTCTTTTATAATTATCTTCATCCAACGCCATTCGGGGGGAAATATTTGGATCGTACATAATATTATGCTTATTACCACCATAATAAAAAGTGCGTCCAATGCCAATTGCACCCAATGCGTCTAAGCGATCGGCATCTTGTACAATTTGCCCTTCTAATGATAATTCTTTTTTTTGATTAAGATTTTTTCGATATGACATATTTTCAATAATGTCAAAGATCATTTTCATTTCGTTATCGGTTAACGCCTGTAATATTAAATAATCACGCAACTCAATTACAGCTTGATTTACATCAGCAACGACTTTTTCATCAATCACGTCATGCAAATAAGCACTCACAATCACAATAAACGCATTCGCTTTTGGTTCATGCTGTAAAATCTGCTCGGCCAATCTCACTACTCGCTCAATATGCGCCATATCATGCCCCGAAAAGTCATTAGCTAATTTTTGTTTAACAAAAGCTTGTATGGCTTGAATCACGCCCTGTTTATATTTATTTGTTTTATTATTCATAATATTATAGGGACATTTTAATTTACACAGATCGTACCATAACTCGTGTCACCCCAAGTACTAACCATTCCCATATTAGAGTATACTTGAAGATTTATAAGGGGTTCGTAAGGAGGTTTATATGTATTTTGCGTCCAATAAGCCCGACGATCTGCGAAATTACTACCAGGGTAGCCATAGTTAATATTAACAGAGTCATAAGTTTCTCCCCATTCTGAAAATAGCCCTCCACCAATACGGCGTTGGTAGTTATTACCTTGACCCGCTAAGCCTTGATTCCAATAAAAAGAATTAGCATTAGTTAGTTGTACAACTGTAGGTATTTGATAGCCTAACTGATTACAGTATTGTTCAGCCTGAGCATAACTATGACTAATACCATTATCATTCTTTCTTACGATAAACCATTTTTTAATGGTAAAACTATATACTTTATTCGTTTTGGCTTTATCGGAATATAAGATAAAGGTCGTCGGTACTGCGGTTGCTGCCTCGGCAGCGCTAGCCCCCTCTTTGGGTCCAACTAACCGAATATTGGCAATGCTGCCATTGCCTGTTATATTTAAATCAATGCCCGATGTAGCCGGTGACTTATCAAACGTCATCTCACTGCCTAAGCTATCAACCATATCCATGGTAAAAAATAGCCCATATGCCCCCATGGTTGGAAAGTTTGATGCTGGATTATTTAAATCTTGACGTTTAAAGCCTTTTGCATCGTCCCATTCACTCGGTGGCCCTGAATAATTCGACCCACCCCAATTATTTTTGCGACTATTACTTAAAAATAAGTTGGGCTTGGCAGAATAAGTACAAGCGCCTTTAGGCGGATTTAGATAATAAGTGGCGCTATTAGCCCCTATCGGAGTTGAATTTGGTTCGCCATAAGCCGTTGATAAGATACTATAATCACTTTGCATTGTTATACTATAGGGCGCATTGCAATCCTGAAAGGTATCATCTAATCCTATTTCAGTACCATTGGCATCTCGACCAGTAATGGTTAAATTCCCTGTTGCGGTAATATCACCATCGCCATCTTTATCCGCCCAAAAGCCATTATTATTCAGCAAATCGGTCATTGAAATAGCACTTTGACCCGATGGAATAAGCGTTTTAATATCACTAAGTTTTATACCATCACGTGGCAATGATATCGGATTAGCTATAGATGAGGGATTGTTTTTTGGGGTTAGCACTTTACCATCAGGTAGCTCGATATTTAAAAATCTATCCGTATCCCACGATTGAGTTTGCCCACCATCAAATGTTAAATAAGGCGCCGAACCTTGTATTGCTTTTGCAGTTTTTGCAGGTTCAACATTAGGTAACACAGCAAATAAAGGATAACTAACCCCCATTAAACAACAAAAAGGCAAAATTAATTTAAAGGTGATTAGGTTATTTGTGAATTTTAAATATAAATCACAAAGCAAGCACGGTTTATCCTCATAAAAAAACGGAAAACGACAGGTTAACTGTCTAGCAGGTTTTATTTTATTCTTTTTTATTAGCGTCAGTTGCTTTTTTGATTTCATGTTACTATTCCTTTAAATCCACATAAATACAAAACACTAGTGCAATTATTTTTGTAAAAGGGTACCTCGCTATTGCTGGTTTATTTAATTGTTCATAACTGTATATCACTAATTTACACAAACTGTTCTTCCATACGTTCTAACACCAGTGGATCCATCCTTAGCATATACCACAAGGTTATAGAGTCGTTCGGCTTGATACGTATTTTGAGTCCAATAAACAGCATAGTTTTCCATATTGCTGCCAGGATATTGGTAATCATGCATATCCCCCCACTCAGCTAAAAGCCCACCACCAATACGACGTTGGTAGTTGTTACCTTGACCCGCTAAGCCTTGATTCCAATATCGGGAATTAGCATTAGTCAGTTGGTTAACGATAGGTACTTGATACCCTAACTGCTCGCAATATTGTTTAGCGTCAGCATACTGACTTACACCTGCATAATCTTTCCTTGCGATAAACCATTTTTGAATCGTAAAGCTGTATACTTTATTGGTTTTGGCGCTATCAGAATATAATATAAAAGTAGTGGGTACGGCTGTTGCAGCCTCGGTTGCATTATCACCATCTTTAGGACCGACTAATCGAATCTTAGCTATACTGCCATTGCCCGTTATATTTAAGTCAATACCAGAAGTAGACGGCGACTTATCAAACGCCATTTCACTACCTAAACTATCAACCATATCCATCTCAAAAAGTAACCCATTCATTCCAGTTGTAGGGAAGTTTGATGCTGGGTTATTCAGATCTTGACGTTTAAAGCCTTTGGCATCATCCCATTGGCTTGGTGGCCCTGAATAATTCGACCCACCCCAATTACCTTTATGACTATTACTCAGATAAAGGTTAGGTTTTACAGAATAAGTACAAGCACCTTTAGGCGGATTTAGATAATAAGTGGCGCGATTAGCCCCTATCCGAGTCGACTTTGGTTCGCCATAAGCCGTTGATAAGATACTATAATCACTTTGCATTGTTATACTATAGGGCGCATAGCAATCCTGAAAGGTATCATCTAATCCCATTTCAGTACCATTGGCATCTCGACCTGTAATGGTTAAATTCCCCGTTGCGGTAATATCACCATCGCCATCTTTATCCGCCCAAAAACCATTATTATTCAGCAAATCGGTCATTGAAATAGCGTTTTGACCCGATGGAATAAGCGTTTTAATATCACTAAGTTTTATACCATCACGTGGCAATGATATCGGATTAGCTATAGATGAGGGATTGTTTTTTGGGGTTAGCACTTTACCATCAGGTAGCTCGATATTTAAAAATCTATCCGTA
Source organism: Gilliamella sp. WF3-4 (assembly GCF_001690275.1). GTDB lineage: Bacteria > Pseudomonadota > Gammaproteobacteria > Enterobacterales > Orbaceae > Gilliamella > Gilliamella apicola_C. The sequence continues at coordinate 310,703 of NZ_LZGW01000045.1, forward strand.
TCCCACGATTGAGTTTGTCCACCATCAAATGTTAAATAAGGCGCTGAGCCCTGAATGATGTTTGCCGTTGTCACAGGCTCAACTTGGGGCAAATCAGCCAACAAAGGAATGCTAACCCCCATTAAACAACAAAAAGGCAAAATTAATTTAAAGATGATTAGGTTATTTGTGAGTTTTAAATACAAATTATTACACCAATATATGCTAACCTCATAAAAATGGGAAAGATACCTTGATGCCCATTGTTTAAATAACGAATTTTTGTTTTTTTTATTACATTTTTTCTTATTTTTTATTGTGATATTATCCTGTTCCATATTCTTATTATGTAATTCATCGTTAGATTAAAAGAGTTGTTTATTACCACAAATGGTTAATTATTTATCTACTTAGTGTAGCATATAACTTTATTTTTAGCACAATATTTCAACATATTGTATTGCTACAAAATATGAAAACAAATAACGAATTACTTCAAAAATGTATGTAATAACGTGATAATAGAAAGTACAAACTGTTTTTATCGCAATATAATCTTTTTTATACAAAGCAAATGCGCCCTTTTAATAAGAAAAAATTTAATAATTAATGTTTTTTATATATTTTTTTGTTTTCCGTGGATTGTTTTCAATAGATTGGAAAGGTAAAATCCGCAAATTTCAGGCATTATTAAAGCAAATTTTGGCGTTTACGTGATGAAAGTATTTGCACGCAAAGTTTTGCCATGGCAGTTCATTGAACTTTTTACTCGCTACCGCTAATATTTCGCTTTATTGTTAGGGTTATCTATCTTTTTTATTGCATTGATTGTTTGTTGGCATTTATTAAAAGTCATTAATCTAAACAATCTAAAGCAAGCTTTTTATAATCTTTCCATTAATGTCATTTAATTTGCTTGTTTATCCGCTCTGGGTAGTTATTTAATGTTGATCTTTTATGAATGGTTAGCTACTCGTTATGCAGGGGGCAAATTGAAACCCTCAATTTTGATTCTTGGTTCAGCGATTGATAATGCGATAGGCTTGTCTGTGTTATCTGGAGGTGCAGTGCGTTGCCACCTTTATCTTAAGCAAGGTTTAAACACCGCCGATATAGCCTAGAATGTCGCTTTTTGTAACATTATCGTTAGGTTGTTCATTACTATTATTTGCAACAATTGCGACATTAATTTATACACAACACACAATGCTAGTGTTTCATATGTCAAAAAATAGTGTATGGTTGACGGCGGGGACTGTATTTTGTCATTACGCTTTACTGCTTGCTTTTTTGTATTACCATTAATTACCCAAAGTTAGGCTAAAAATCACAACATATTATCAAAAAAAGGAGTTTATGTTCCTTTCTCATATTTAACCAAATAATTAAGCAAATTATTTTCTGCTTATTCTAGCTTTACTTTCAGATAATAACACACCACAAAGTGTAAATAATGTTCCAATGGCGGCAACCCAAGTAAAAGGCTCGTTTAAAATAACAACTGCAGTAATAATAGTAAGAATTGGCACTAAGTATAAGTAAATACTAATTTTAACCGCACCCACTAATTTAACGGCATAATTCCAGGATGCAAAACAAATAGCCGAAGCACCAATGCCTAAAAATAAAATATTCAAAATATTAACTGGCTTGGTAAACCGTGATAAACCCCATTCAAAATCAAAGCTAGATAAAAAGGGAAGCATCAATATCAAACCGTAAAAAAAGAATCGCCTTGTTAATAAAATTATATTGTAACCATAGTTACTACTTTTTTTTGTTAAAATTGAATAGCAGGCCCAAAATAGGCAGGCCAACATAGCCAGCAAATCGCCAATTGGATTTAACGACAGCACAAATTTACCATTAAAGCTAATTAATCCAACACCAATAATTGCAAATAAACAACCGACATAAAAACGTTTAGGTGGCACTTCGGCTCTTAAAAAGAATATAGATAATACCGCTGTGAATATTGGTGCTAAAGTAGTAATGATCCCAACGTTAGAAGCTGTTGTGTAAGTTAAGGCTATATTTTCACATAAAAAATAACAAGTTACGCCACATAATCCAGCTAATAAAAACACTATTTCTTGCCGAATCCCCTGCCAAGAAAAAAAATGTGGTGATAGTATCCAAAGGGATAAATAACCAAGCCCGAATCGAAAAAACAGTATTTCCACAGGTTTGAAATCAAGTAATAAAACTTTAGTCGCAATAAATGTTGTTCCCCAAAGAAACACGGTCATTAATGCAATTAAGTGCCCTGATGCTTTGTTTGAAAATAACATAATAATCCTCTTTGTTCACATTAATAAATATTGTTATCAAAGTAAAGTATATCGTATTGCACGGTATTTATTACTAAAATTAGTAGCCAATATTAAATTAAAAAAGATTAAGAAAGGATTTGATTAAAAAATATAACTCTATTTTTATTTTAAAATAGGTATCATTTTTGTATTTAGTTTGTTTTTAGGCAAAAAAAATCCACTCGAAAAATCGAGTGGAGGGCAAAAAATGAAAAACGTAATCTGTTAATATAGACAACTAAAAAAGTAAAAAGTTCAAATTAATTTCATATATTTTTTAATATTTAACAAAATAACAAATAACTGTTTGTTATTTAATAATAATTATTTTTAGAAATAAAATAATTATTCACAATATTCCCCATTTATTTTATTAAGCTGTTACATAATTGATTGGTTGATATTCTTACTTTTAACGTTCATAAAATTTATTCTTATACTAAAACATCTATTTCCCTGAAGATTTTTTATAAAAGAATGCTACAAATGCTTAATATAATTATAGAAATAACGATATACAGCAACGCAAAATTAACCTCAAAGCAAGCTAACTTGTATTCGTACTTGAATTCGCCTATAATGCCTAGATATTATATTTATACTAACCACATTTGGGGCTGATTCTGGATTCGACGGGATTTGCGAAACCCAAGGTGCATGCCGAGGTGCGGTAGGCCTCGTAAATAAACCGCAAAAAAATAGTCGCAAACGACGAAAACTACGCACTAGCAGCTTAATAACCTGCATAGAGCCTTCTCTCCCTAGCCTCCGCTCGTAGGACGGGGATCAAGAGGAGTCAAACCTAAACGAGATCGTGTGGAAGCCTTGCTTGGGGCGGAAGCATTAAACTTAATCAAGCTAGTCAATCAGTAGCGTGTTTGTTCGCAGCGGGTTGATGAAATTTAAAAACAAACTACGCATGTAGTACCAAGGATGTAGAAATTTCGGACGCGGGTTCAACTCCCGCCAGCTCCACCAATTCAATAAACAGTAACATTCTTTAAAGCGCTTAAAGCCTGCCAAACCTAGTAACAACAGATCTTAAAAGCAATTTTATTACCCTGCAAGTATCAGTAAGGTACATTCACAACCAAAATTTTTAGGTATATGCTTAGGTATACGAACACAATATATCTATATCTCGTATACCTAAAATAATTATGGTAAGAAAAACACATCCATTAACAGACATTCAAATAAAAGCTGTCAAGCCAAGAGATAAAAATTACTCTTTATTTGATGTTGGTAGTATACATATCTTGGTTAAATTGAATAATTCTAAAATCAGGCGTTTATAATTATACACATGTGTATACCAGAAAAGGCGCATTAATTAGCTGTGGAAGTTATCCTTAGGCTTCATTACAGTAAGTGAGGTTCAAAGATAAACCTCAGTCGTGGTAGGTCGCTTAAACCTAACAATATTGAATTTTCAGCAAGAAAACGAATAAGCATACAATATGATTTATACCTCCGCATTTGCTGATAAATACCTGCATTACTTATCCTTATGGTTATATGCTGTATATTATCTACTCAATATCTATGTTAAATCAATATAAGTAAAAATTTAGTATAGTGTTCAAATAATAGGCGGTGGATTATGCTTTATTTAATGCATGTTTAAGCGCGCCAAGCTTAGTCCATGATATCATGGACTAAGGCTGTGATGAGACAGTAAGAAGGGTAAATCGGCATGATAAAAATCAGTCAGAAAAGTAATTGATTTTATTTAAATTTTTTATGGTAGTGGGTGATGATATTCATTCTTTGACTAAAAATCCATCTCAAGTTTTGGCGAGGAGCATGCTACAGGAAGACTAAGTTAAATAACAGTTGATTATAGAGATTTACGTTGAAAATAATTAAATCAATATGATGTTTTTTGCATTGGCAATCAATAGAAGGAGTGGAGATTGTTCATAATTCTGTGTCAGTTTAATTCACAAAGAGAGCACCTTATCAAGACGATTAGAGAAAAATATCATCAACTGTGACAATGCTAAATTCAAATTTTGGGTTAGTATTGCCCGTATTTTCTTGCATTTGCCACCTCAAATACCACTGCTTGAGCAAGCTATTTTCATTTGTTTTGCAAATCGGCCAAAATAGATAACCAAAGATGCACCCTTTCGTTTTCAGACAAATATAAATCTAATGCTTCCTTTTTCGCTGCTAAATTCAGGGCGAGTAGGGTATAAACCGCCTTGCTGCGATAATTCCCATTTTATTTTATATTACAAGGTATTAAAAGTAAGCAAATACACAAAATCATTTATAGGGCTAAATCTAGGATTGGACTATCCTTTAATTACCATTTTTTCTGTTTGTGTTCTTCATTATAATTAAACCAAATGACTAAGCCTTTTGACACGATAACATCAAGAGTTCCTTCAACAATATCGTATTGGGTTTCACCGATAATCATATGACTGGTTGAACTTTTTTTGACATATTGATATGTCCATTGTATTTCATTTGAATTAATCTCTTTTCGAATTGTTGGCTCACCAAATAGTTTAATCATTTGTGATTCAGTTGTTGAACCTTCGACTATTTTGCTGACTTTTTCTTTATTTAATATGGTTCCTTGTTCTAAAAAATTCTTTTTTGAGCAACTTGATAAAATTATGATCGATAAAAATGCAATAAGAAACTTTTTTAAATTTTTCATGTATCGTTGTTTAATGTTAATACCTTGATGTTTGCCAATAATAGCACATGTTGGGCAACGTTCAAGGTGAGCTTGTATTTTTATTATTAACAAATAATATTTAAATTAGAATAGGCTGTTAATAATAAAAATATGGAAACAACCATTTTGTTTCTTTATGTTTCCATATTTTCCTAATGGTGTTTTTATGTTCATTTTTTATTATGGTTTAGTTGAAAGTTTATTCCTTACTCTGCCGCAACACTCGCTTTATTGGCTGCTTAGTTTTTCGATCAATATAACGGCTAGGCCAAATTTGGTGAGGTTCTAAATTTAATTCTTTAGCAATAATAACCTCTCCTTTTGTCCATGGGCGAACTAATGCATTGCTAAGCGTTGATGAGCTTAAACCGGATTGGCGTGATAGATTTGCAAGTGTTGTACCTTTCTTTTTTAAGGCGGCAATAATGTCTGCAGGATGCCAATCATTAGACTTTATTTTCATTTTTTATTTCCTCTTAGTTTATAACCTTGTATATCTATGTTATGCTCTTATGTTACTAAAACGTGTAAGTTTATAATTGGACTTTAGCTAATAATAATTTTTTATTTCTTATTTATTGTATCAAAGTTTCTTTAATTTCTATAACTTTTTCTTATTTTGTTAAAGTGGGATAGTAAAAATGAAAGAGTGGTTCTCATCAAAAGAGCTATCAAATATTGCAGGGATGCCATCAACGATACAAGGGGTTAATCGAAAAGCGAGAGCTGAAAATTGGACAGCCCGAAAAAGAGTTGGTGTTCGCGGTAAGGCTGTAGAATATCATATAGGTAGTTTACCGCTTAATGTTAAAAAAGCGTTATATATTGAGGAAGAAAGTGCTAGTTATGTCGTTTCGCCGATCGAGCCTTTACAACTATGGATGACTGCGTTTGAACAGTTATCCGTTGATGAGCAATCTATTGTTGCTTCATGGTTGATGCGAAATGGCATTAAAGAATTTATTACTTTTATTAACAAACAGAAAAAAGATAATTAGTGTTATTGTGTAAGCTGCGATATACTTTAACCTATGTAGAGTTCAATTTAATAGCTATGGAATAACCAATGGAAAGTCAGTTTCAATTAACAAATAGTAAAGAAATTATTGTTTATTTATCTCAACAATTTCCTAATTGCTTTACCCTTGAAGGTGAAGCAAAACCATTAAAAATTGGAATTTTTCAAGATATACTTTCTCGCTTAAACGAGAATGAAGCGTTGAGTAAAACTAAATTACGTGCTGCACTAAGAGCATATACAATGAGTTGGCGTTACTTATATAGTATAAAAGAAGGCGCTAATCGTGTTGATTTAGATGGAAACCCAAATGAGGTGATTAGCCAAGAACAGATGGAACATGCTCAACAACAGTTGAAAGAGAGTAAGGAAAAGGCAAAAGAGCGTTTTAAAGAACAAGCAAAAGAAAAACGTAAAACTACTCGTGCTCCCTCTAAAAAGGCTAAAATTCTAAAAAATGGTGATTTTATTAGAGTTTTAATAGGTAAAAAACCTATAAAAGCGCAAATAATTAATATTGAAAAAGAGCAGATTAAAGTAAAGATTGGGGCAGGTATGGAATTAACGGTTAAACCTGAACATATTATCAATAAGTAGAGAATTTGAATGAATAAATTACTGAAAGGTATTATTGCGCTTAGCCTTATTTTGAGTGTTGCTGGCCAAAATGTTCAGGCAAAACCACAAAATAAAGAGCAAATCCCAGTTTTGAAGCAAGATGAGATCCACCAAGTTGTTGCTAAACGTGTAACTAATTTTTTTACTCAATCACATTATCGTAATTTTGCTTTAGATGGTGCTTTTTCTGCTCAGATTTTTGACCGTTATTTTAAATTATTAGATGGCAATAAGTTTATATTTATACAAAGCGATGTTGATAGCTTTCGAAATAGGCAAGAATCTTTAGGGCAAGAATTAATTGATGGCAATTTAAAAACAGCTTATGACATTTATAATCTTTTTTTACAAAAACGTTATAGCCGTTATCAATATGCACTTGAAGTTTTACAACGCCCAATGGATTTTTCTACCAATGATGAAGTTGATTTTAATCGTGAAGACATTGCTTGGCCAACTTCTGAAGCTGAACTTAATACTTATTGGAATAAGCGTGTTAAATATGACGAATTAAGTTTATCCTTATCAGGAAAAAATGAGAAAGAGATCCGCGAAGTTTTGACTAAACGTTATAATCGTGTTTTAAAGACGATAGTTCAATCAAATAATGAAGATGCTTTTCAGATATTTATGAATGCATTTGCAAGAGAAATCGATCCCCATACTAGCTACTTGGCACCGCGTAAAAAACGAGATTTTGACTCTGAAATGAGTTTATCATTTGAAGGTATTGGCGCAACGTTAAGCCAGCAAGATGACTATACAGTAATTATGTCTTTTGTAACAGGTGGACCTGCAGAAAAAAGTAAGCTACTTTCTGTAGGCGATAAAATTATTGGTGTAGGTCAAAGCCGTTCTGCAATAGAAGATGTTATTGGTTGGCGTTTAGATGATATCGTTGATAAAATTCGTGGTCCAAAGGGCACTGTAGTCAAATTAGAAATTTTACCTGCAGGCAATAATAGTAAGGCAAAAATCATTGAGCTTACTCGTGATAAAATTCATTTTGAAGATCGTGAAGCTAAATTAAAGATCATTAATAATGCACGAGGTAAAGTGGGTGTTATTGAAATACCAAGTTTCTATATGGGGCTAACCGAAAAAGTTGATTCACTATTATTGAAAGCAAATAAAGAAAATTTGCAAGGCCTAGTCATTGATTTACGTGATAATGGCGGCGGTTCATTAACCGAAGTTATTAATTTGACTGGTTTATTTATTGATAGGGGACCAGTTGTTCAGGTTCGTGATAATTTACAAAAAGTCATCACTTACGATGACAAGAATAAAGGCATTGAGTATAGTGGGCCGCTTGTTGTCATGATTAATCGCTATAGCGCATCTGCTTCAGAGATATTTTCTGCAGCTATGCAAGATTATGGACGTGCGTTAATTGTTGGCGAAACAACTTATGGTAAAGGAACTGTACAAACATCTCGTAACATTTCTTACCCAGTTGATGCGAGATTACACCCGAATTGGCCTGAATTGGGAGGGGCTCAATACACTATTCAGAAGTTTTATCGTATTAATGGTGGAAGCACTCAATTAAAAGGTGTTGAGCCAGATATTGAAATGAACAAAATGAAGTATGTTGATAAGACAGGTGAACGATTCTTAGATAATGCATTACCTTGGGATAAAATACCGTCAGCTAATTATTTGACTCTTGCCAATATCAAGTTATTGTTACCTGAGCTTGAATCATTGCATTTGGCTAGAATTTCAAAAAACCCTGAATTTATTTATATTGATGAAGATATTAAAAGGTTCAATGATCAAAAAGATCGCCAATATATTGTTTCGCTTAATAAAAATAAACGAGAAGCAGAACAAAAAACAAATGATGAACGCGATTTGAAAAGAATGAATGAGCGTTTAAAGAAGGCCGGTTTACCATCAATTAATAAATTAGATGATTTACCCAAAGATTATAAGCAACCTGATGCTTACTTAGATGAATCTATCGAGATACTGCTTGATTTTGCGCCTAAATATCCGAAAATTGAAAGTAATAAATCTATTAACGAAATTATTTCGTTTGATTCACCGATCGAACAGGCTAATTAATAATAAATAAGTGGAGGTAATAAGAATGTGCTTAAATTTAAAATATGCATTGATCACAACAGTTGGCATACTAGCTGTACTAGCGACATTTGGTATTATTGTTTGTATGAATTAAAAAAGCTTGATTAATTATCTTGTGATCATTATAGTATGCAGCCTGCTTTAAAAAAGCTGGCTCTAATAGTTAGGTGAGGTGTCCGAGTGGTTGAAGGAGCACGCCTGGAAAGTGTGTATACGGCAACGTATCAAGGGTTCGAATCCCTTCCTCACCGCCATATTTTGTTATTGAAGGATAGAACACTTAGTTCAACATATTGTTAGAAGTAATCGTTAAGTTTGCTTTAACAAATTCTCTTTATTGAGGGTCACTAGCTACAATAACAAGTAATACCTTCCTCTCCTAGATTATTTGGAGCTACTATGGAAAACTTACGCACAGTTCAGGATTTTATACGCTGGACGGCATCACAACTTAGCCTATCAGATGTCTTTTTAGGACACGGTACGGATAATCCTATTGATGAGTCTAAACAATTAATTTTGGCAACGCTAGGCTTATCGTTATTTGTCCCTGCAGAATTTTACTCCGCAAATCTGACCGATGAAGAAAAAAATCAACTGTTGGAGATTATTCATAAACGCATTAAAGATCGTGTGCCAACGCCTTATTTAACCAATCAAGCTTGGTTTTGTGGACATGCTTTTTATGTCGATGAGCGGGTATTAATTCCTCGTTCTCCTATTGGTGAATTAATTGATAACCATTTTAAACAGATAATATCTGCTGAACCTAAAAATATCTTAGATTTATGCACGGGCAGTGGTTGTATAGGCATTGCTTGTGCTTATGAGTTTACTGATGCTCAAGTGGATATAACTGATATTTCATTAGAAGCATTAGATATAGCACAAACCAATATTGAAATGCACGAAATGGATTTTCGAGTTACTCCTATTGTGTCGGATTTATTTATTGATCTTCCTATAAAACAATATGACCTTATTGTCACTAACCCCCCTTATGTCGATAGTGAAGATATGAGTGATTTGCCTGACGAATTTTTATATGAACCTAAATTAGCATTAGAGGCAGGCGTTGATGGCTTAGATCTTGTAAAAAGAATTTTACGAGACGCGATAGATTATTTAACACCAGAGGGCGTATTAGTTTGTGAAGTTGGTAATAGTTGGGTTAGCCTACAGCAACAATACCCCAATGTACCTTTTAATTGGATAGAAACTAAGCATGGTGGACTGGGCGTATTTTCAATCACACGTGAAGCGCTGGTTCAATACCGTTACTGTTTTAAATAAGCTGTTTTTAATAATTGGAATAAATTTATTATGGCAGGAAACTCAATTGGAAAATTATTTAAAGTGACCACCTTTGGAGAGTCGCATGGCATCGCATTAGGATGCGTTGTTGACGGTGTTCCTCCTGGACTTGCTTTAACTGAATCGGATATGCAATATGATCTTGACCGTCGTCGACCTGGCTCATCTCGTTATACCACTCAACGCCGTGAAGCAGATCAAGTCAAGATTTTATCAGGCGTGTTTGAAGGTGTTACAACCGGTACAAGTATTGGTTTGCTTATTGAAAATACTGATCAACGCTCCCAAGATTATAGCAAAATAAAAGATGTATTTAGACCAAGTCATGCTGACTATACCTATCAAAATAAATATGGTATACGCGATTATCGTGGTGGAGGTCGCTCTTCTGCCCGTGAAACAGCTATGCGGGTTGCTGCAGGTGCTATTGCTAAAAAGTATCTACAAGAGAAGCTTGGCGTAACTATTCGTGGTTATTTAGCTCAAATGGGTGATGTAAAATGTGAATTAAAAGACTGGAAACAAGTTGAACAAAACCCATTTTTTTGCGCTGATGAAGGTAAATTAGAAGAACTTGATCAGTTACTTAGAACGCTAAAAAAAGAAGGCGACTCAATTGGAGCTAAAGTTTGCATTGTTGCCGAAAACGTTCCTGTTGGACTTGGCGAGCCTGTGTTTGATAAATTAGATGCTGAGCTTGCTCATGCTTTAATGAGTATTAATGCAGTAAAAGGCGTTGAAATTGGCGATGGATATGCTGTTGTCAATAAACGAGGTAGCCAAAATCGAGACGAGATCACCAAGCAAGGTTTTTTGTCTAACCATGCTGGCGGTATTTTAGGGGGGATTAGTTCAGGGCAAACGATATTAGCAAGTATAGCCTTAAAGCCGACGCCAAGTATTGAAATTGCTGGTCAATCAATCAATATTTATGGTGAACAAGTTGAAGTTTCAACCCATGGTCGACATGATCCATGTGTGGGAATACGTGCAGTACCCATAGCTGAAGCAATGGTCGCTATTGTGCTAATGGATCATTATCTTCGTTACCGTGCTCAATGTAACGATGTAAATCAGCTATGAGCTATGAATTACTTATCTTACTGTTTGTCATTGCTACTTTAGCGGGATTTATTGATTCAATTGCGGGTGGTGGTGGTTTACTAACCGTACCAGCTTTACTAGCAGTTGGCTTACCGCCCGCAAGTGCATTGGCTACAAATAAATTACAAAGTTGTGGCGGATCATTTTCGGCTAGCTTATATTTTATTCGTCAGCGCATGGTGGATCTAACACAACAAAAATGGGCAATTGCTTTTGCTTTTATTGGCTCTGCAATCGGTTCATTATCAGTGATGCATGTCCAAGTTGACTTTTTGAAACTATTATTGCCTATTTTAACTATTGGCGTTGGGCTTTATTTTTTACTATCTCCAACCATTGGTGAAAACGATCGAAAAAGCCAACTTACACTTATCCAATTTGCTCTCGTTCCTGCTTTGGGTATTGGGTTTTATGATGGTTTTTTTGGACCTGGTGCTGGTTCGTTTTATGCTTTAGCCTATATTACATTGGCAGGCTTTAATTTAACCAAAGCAACTGCGCATACCAAAGTGCTAAACTTTACCTCAAATTTAGCTGGCTTGCTATTTTTTATTGTCGGCGGCGAAGTGGTATGGTCGCTTGGGCTTGTAATGTTAGTCGGCCAATGTATAGGAGCTAGAATTGGCGCTAAGATGGCGCTTACCAAAGGTCGCAAATTAATCAGACCCATGCTAATCACCGTTTCAACGCTTATGAGTATCAAATTGATTTATGAAAACTTTTTTTAATTTAGCGCCAGTTAAATAATTAGTTCTTTGCTCTATTTTAATATTAATTGTGCGTTAGCGGCTTTGGCTAATATAATTAAAGTGATTTTATCGTTCGGTCAGTTTCATCTCTTTTCATTTTTCTCGACTAATCGCAAGTAAGCTATTGTTAAAAAATTTTAGAAAATTATATGTTTCAGTATAAAAGTGGAAACAATTATTCACTTCACTTAAATATTATTTAGTATATATTTGTATTAATTAAGATAGTTTGTGATAACACTGTTAACTAACATTATGAAACTTCAACAATTACGCTATATTTTAGAAATCGCTCGTTCGGGTTCAATTAATGAAGCGGCTAAGAATCTGTATATTACTCAGCCAAGTTTATCAACGGCAGTGAAAGATTTAGAAACTGAATTTGGTATTGAAATTTTTGTGCGTAGCTCTAAAGGTGTTTCTTTATCGCCAGATGGCGTTGAGTTTTTAGGATATGCTAAACAAGTATTAGATCAAGCCGAGTTATTAGAACAACACTATTCCAAAAAAGAGCCTTCTAAGCAGTTGTGTAGCATATCTACTCAGCATTATGCGTTTGCGGTTAATGCTTTTGTTAATTTAATTAAAAAAAACCATACTGATGAGTACGAGTTTACTTTAAGAGAAACAAAAACCCATGATATTATCACCGATGTTGCTAATTTGCGCAGTGAAGTTGGCATTTTATACCTAACGGATTTCAATCAAAAGGTCATTTTACGTTTACTGAAAGAGCATCGATTAACATTTTATCCACTTTTCGAAGCGCATCCTCATGTATTTATCAGTACTCACCATCCATTAGCTGAAATGAAATCATTAACGTTAGATGATTTAGAAGATTACCCTTACCTCTCTTTTGAGCAAGGCGAGTATAACTCATTTTATTTTTCTGAAGAGATTTTAAGTACGGTTTATCATAAAAAAAGTATTCATGTAAGTGATAGAGCCACGTTGTTTAATCTATTGCATGGGCTTAATGGTTATACTATTAGCACTGGGGTATTAAGTACCGATTTAAATGGATCTGATATTTTATCAATACCGTTAGATGTAGAAGAAAAAATCCTAATTGGCTGGATCACCTCACAAAAAGCACAATTAAGTATATCAGCGCAAAATTATATTGAAGCGCTTAAAAAACTCATTCAAGAAGAATATGGTTTTAAGTTGAAATAAGGTTGTTAAATTAAGAATAAATCGAATTGCTATTTTAATAAATTCTAGTATAATTGCGCGTAATTCATATAGCTACTAATATAGCTATATGAATATCGAGGAATGTCTGAATTAGAGATCGGTCGTTCCGTATTTTATTTTGATTTTAAGAGGTTTGTTATGTCTCTAACTGTAGAAGCTAAAGCGAAAATCGTTGCCGAATATGGGCGAGGAACTAACGACACTGGTTCAACTGAAGTTCAAGTTGCTCTTTTGACTGCACGTATCAATGATTTACAAGGTCATTTTTCTGAGCACAAGAAAGATCATCATAGTCGTCGTGGTTTATTACGTATGGTGTCTAGTCGTCGTAAATTATTAGATTATTTACGTCGTAAAGATATTGAACGTTATAGTCAATTGATTAAGAAACTAGGTTTACGTCGCTAATTCATAATCTACTTGAAAAGAGGCTTAGGCCTCTTTTTCGTTGTGAAAAAACAGCGCTCTGATATAATGTAGAGCACGAAAATAAAAATTAATATTTTATGTAATTCAACAAAGTGAAGATTGTATCTCATGTTTCGCGCGACTAATGAGAGCTCTATAACTTATAGATTTGTCATTAGTCGTGACAGTGAAATAATCTTTTTGTTGAAAATATCCCCCACATTGTTGAAGAGAATATCAATAAGAGTAATGTAATGTTACTCCCAGTCGAAATATCAAACTTCAACATAATAAAGAACAAGAGGACATTATTTTGTTTAACCCGACATCTCAAAAATTTCAATATGGCCGTCATACAGTAACTTTAGAAACTGGTATTATGGCTCGTCAAGCAACGGCAGCTGTTATGGTCAATATGGATGATACAGCTGTGTTTGTTACAGTTGTTGCCAATAAAAAAGTAAAAGAGGGTCAAGACTTTTTTCCGTTGACGGTTAATTATCAAGAACGTACTTATGCAGCGGGACGCATTCCAGGTGGATTTTTCAAACGTGAAGGCCGACCAAGTGAAGGCGAGACTTTAATTGCACGTTTAATCGACCGTCCACTTCGTCCATTATTTCCTGAAGGATTTGTTAATGAAATCCAAATTATTGCAACAGTTGTGTCAGTCAATCCTGATGTAAGCCCTGACTTAGTTGCTATGATTGGTGCTTCTGCCGCACTTTGTTTGTCTGGTGTACCATTCCATGGTCCTATTGGTGCGGCTCGTGTTGGTTTTATTAATGATGAATTTGTATTAAATCCATCAGTAAAAGAACTAGCAACAAGTCGTTTAGATTTAGTTGTGGCAGGAACCAAAAGTGCAGTATTGATGGTTGAATCTGAAGCAGATCTACTAACTGAAGATCAAATGTTAGCCGCAGTGGTATTTGGTCATGAACAACAACAAATTGTTATCGATAATATCAATGAATTTGTAGAAAAAGCCAATTGTGAAAAATGGGATTGGGTAGCTCCAGCTAAAAACGAAGCATTATATAATGCGATTGTTGAGCTAGCTAAAGAGCGTTTAGGTGAAGCTTATCGTATTACCGAAAAACAAGCGCGTTATGCACAAATTGATTTAATCAAAGAAGAAGTATTAGCTACGTTAAAAGAACAAAATGAAGAGCTTGATGAAAACGAAGCGATTAATATTATTGTCGATTTAGAAAGCCAAATTGTTCGCCAACGTGTTATTGCCGGTGAGCCACGTATTGATGGTCGTGAAAAAGATATGATTCGTGCACTTGATATTCGTACTAATGTTTTACCAAGAACACATGGTAGTGCATTGTTTACGCGTGGCGAAACGCAAGCATTAGTTACGGCGACTTTAGGAACTGAACGTGATGCACAAATCATAGATGAGTTAACAGGCGAATATACTGAGCGCTTCTTACTTCATTATAACTTTCCTCCATATTCTGTTGGTGAAACAGGTATGGTCGGCTCTCCAAAACGTCGAGAAATCGGTCATGGTCGTTTAGCTAAACGTGGTGTTGCTGCGGTAATGCCAAGTAAGGAAGAATTCCCATACACTGTGCGTGTGGTTTCTGAAATCACTGAGTCAAATGGTTCGTCTTCAATGGCTTCGGTTTGTGGCGCTTCGCTTGCGCTTATGGATGCCGGTGTGCCAATTAAGTCTTCTGTTGCTGGTATTGCAATGGGGCTAGTGAAAGAAGGCGATCAGTTTGTTGTGTTATCTGATATTTTAGGTGATGAAGATCATCTTGGTGATATGGATTTTAAAGTAGCCGGTACCCGTGACGGTGTAAGTGCGCTTCAAATGGATATCAAGATTGAAGGTATCACTAAAGAAATTATGCAAGTTGCATTAAATCAAGCTAAAGGTGCTCGTTTGCATATTTTAGGTGTGATGGAGCAAGCAATTAATCAACCTCGCCAAGAGATTTCTGAATTTGCTCCTCGTATTTATACGATGAATGTTAATCCAGATAAGATCCGCGATATTATTGGTAAAGGTGGTGCAACAATTCGTGCCTTAACCGAAGAGACAGGTACAACCATTGAAATTGCAGATGATGGTACCGTTAAGATTGCAGCCTCTGATGGAAATAAAGCTAAAGATGCTATGGCTCGCATTACTAACTTGGTTGCTGATGTTGAAATAGGTAAAATTTATACAGGAAAAGTAACTAGAATTGTTGACTTTGGTGCTTTTGTCTCTGTTATCGGTGGAAAGGAAGGGCTAGTCCACGTTTCCCAAATAGCTGATCATCGAGTCGAAAAAGTGGCTGATTATCTAAAAGTAGGCCAAGAAGTCAATGTCAAAGTGCTTGAAATTGATCGCCAAGGTAGAATCCGTCTCAGTATGAAAGATGCTGTTGAGCCAGCGGTAGAAATAGCTCCGACTGCAGAATAAACATATTATTCACTAGGGGGATAAAAGTGAGATTATTCAACCTGAGGACTGTATACTGCTTTTTACTGGCTGTTATTCTTTTGTCGGGTTGTACTAACTCTCAGCTCTTGCTGGCTGTTCCTGAGCAAGTTTCTTATGATGATGAGTTAAAAATTGCTCAGATCAGCCAACAGCTATCTCAAAAAAATATTGACACTGCAACGCGTATGCAGCTCATTTTTCAGCGTGGAATTGTTTACGATTCATTAGGGTTTAAAGCTTTTGCACAAAGTGATTTTTCTTATTTGTTAAATTTTAACCCTGGAATTCCTGATGTTTATAATTTTTTGGGAACTTATGCTCTGCGAGAAGGTAATTTTGATGAGGCTTTAACGTCCTTTAATACTACATTAGAGCTTGATCCTACTTATGCTTATGCCTATTTAAATCGGGCAATTACCTTGTATCGCACTGGGCATTACCAAGCAGCAGAACGTGATGCATTGCAGTTTTATCAATATGATGTGAATGAACCTATCAGGATTTTATGGCTTTATTTGATCGAAAAAGAAACAGACAATAAGTCTGCGCAAAATGAGCTACAAAAACGTTATGAGCTGATTAATGATAAAACGAGTTACAGTGGTAGTATTATTGCATTTTATTTAGGAAAAATAAGTGAGCCTAAATTAATGCAAAACCTTCAAGAAGGCGTTGAGAGTAATCGGCAGTTAGCCGAACGCCTTTGTGAAGCCTACTTTTACTTAGGTAAGTATTACCAAAGTAAAGGTGACGACGAGCGTGCCAAAATGTTATTTAAATATGCTTTAGCAAATAATATTTATAATTATGTTGAACATCAACAGGCACTCTATGAAATGAAGTTACTTGAAGAAAAGTAACAAGGGTCATGCCAGTTTTAAAAGTGAAAATGTCGTTATAGCGTATTCTGATTTGCCAGTAATATATTCTTAACATTGAATAGTGCTGTTAGCTTTATTTTCGATTATATAAACGTTAATTAGTTTTAAATCTATTTTGTTTTATATCGAATCGTTGTTAAGTCAATATCGGCAGTTAGTTATTGGGGTTAGTTGTAAATTTTCAATTTAGTGAGCTGGCATAAATTTATATTTGCTTTGTTTATTTGCTTGGCAAAATAAGATAGTTAACTATTGATGTTTATTCATAAATATTAATATCTTTGCCAACGAAATAAACAAGTTTATATATTCAAAATTTATAAGCGAGTTTACATGACAAAAGAAGTTTCTTTTATTGACCTTGGTTTATCCGAGGATATCCTTAACGCCTTAAATGATCTTGGTTTTAGCAAACCATCACCTATCCAATCTGAGTGTATTCCTCTATTATTAGATGGTAATGATGTATTGGGTATGGCACAAACAGGTAGCGGTAAAACAGCTGCGTTTTCAATTCCTTTTTTAATGAATATTGATGCAAATTTAAAAGCACCACAACTTTTAGTTTTAGCACCAACGCGAGAATTAGCAATACAAGTTGCTGATGCTTGCTCTGAATATTCAAAATATATGAAAGGAGTAAAAGTTCTTGCTTTATATGGTGGGCAACGCTACGACGTCCAGTTACGTGCCTTAAAACAAGGTCCACAAATTGTGGTTGGCACACCAGGACGTTTACTTGATCATTTAAATCGCAAAACATTGGATCTTTCCAATCTAAAAGGTTTAGTACTTGATGAAGCAGATGAAATGCTAAGAATGGGATTTATTGATGATGTAGAAAGCATCATGGCAACGATCCCAGAAGATCATCAAACAGCATTATTTTCGGCAACAATGCCAGCACCAATTCGTCGTATTACTAAACGATTTATGCATAATCCAAAGGAAGTTCAAATTAAAGGGACTAATCAAACAGCACCTGACATTGATCAAAGTTATTGGCTTGTTCGTGGTATGCGTAAAAACGAAGCGATTGTTCGCTTCTTAGAAGCAGAAGATTTTGATGCCGCTATCATATTTGTTCGAACAAAATCAGCCACTTTAGATGTAGCTGATGTACTTGAAAAAAATGGTTATAGTTGCGCTGCTTTAAATGGCGATATGACACAACAATTACGAGAACAGACCTTAGATCGCTTACGTAACGGTCGGCTTGATATTTTAATTGCAACTGATGTTGCTGCTCGTGGGCTGGATGTTGAGCGTATTAGTTTAGTTATCAATTATGATATCACATTAGATTCTGAATCTTATGTTCACCGTATTGGACGAACAGGTCGAGCAGGTCGAGCAGGTCGAGCTATTTTATTTGTTGATAGCCGTGAACGTCGTTTACTTAAGAATATCGAACAAACTATTAAAAAACCGATTCCAGAAGTTGGATTACCATCTAAAGAGCTACTTGAAAAACGTCGTTTAGTTAAATTTACTGAACAAGTCCGAAAACAACTTGAAAGTAGCGATTTAGACCAATACCAAAATCTATTAGCACAAATACAATCTGATAGCGGAGCTGATTTAGAAACAATTGCAACTGCTTTATTAAAATTAGCGCAAGGTGAACGCCCACTAATTTTACCACCAGATCCAGTATTTAAACCTGCGCGAGAAATGCGAGATCGTGATAGCCGAGGAGGCGAGCGTCGGTTGCGTGGTGATAACCGTGAATCACCCAAACGTCGAGAGCGCCGAGATGTTGGCGATATGGATATGTACCGCATTGAAGTGGGTAAAGAAAACGGTATTGAAGTTCGTCATATTGTTGGAGCAATTGCCAATGAGGGTGATATTAGTAGTCGGTACATTGGTAATATTAAACTTTATGATACTTATTCAACTGTTGAATTACCAAAAGGCATGCCGAAAGACATGTTGAAACATTTTGAAAAAGTAAGAGTTCTTAATCAACCAATGAAAATGAGTCTATGTACTGGCACAACGGCTGAAGCAAAGCGAGGCCGTAAAAGTGGCAAATCTGATATATCTGATAAAGGATTTGCAAAAAAACGTGGTCGCCCTTCAGCACCTAAATTTTAATGATGTTAACCTCTGCCATCTGGCAGAGGTAAATTTATCTCCTCTCATTTTGAACAACTACTAGCAAAGTCGTTCGCCCTATATGCCATGCAATATTGAGGCCATGCAAGATTGAGTTAGAAAATTAATGATATAACTTCAAAAGTTAATCAATACGAGGTAAGTATGGTTAGCGGTCTAGTTATTGCAAATAAGTAATATAGACATAATGAATTAGTCATAAATTTTTCTGAGAAAGAAACTAAAATAAAACAATGTTAGTGTTTTGCCCTAAGTTAGGATTGAGAGTATACTGTTGCTAATATTAAACGGTAAATAGAGGTATAGCATGGCAAATTCCTTAAATAAATGTAAAGCTAATGAAACAGCAGCATGTTGTTGTGTGGATGTTGGTACAATAATTGACAACGAAGATTGTACTGCTGGTTATGAGCACGTTTTTGCAACAGAATCAGAAGCTCAAGCTAAATTGGCTTCATTAACACAAGCTGCAAAAAATGTTGAAACAGAACCATGCAAAATTGATAGCAATATTGAAAAAGTTAACGATGGATTTAAATTATCAGTAAAATTTACCTTTTGCTGTGGTGCAGAATCTATGATTTTTCAATTAAAATTACGTTAATTAACTATAGATGAAAATTAACTATAAATGAAAGTTTGCATTATGAGACACGGTGAAGCAGGGTTTTCTGCTTCATCGGATTTTAGCAGAGCCTTAACCAATTATGGCATAAAACAGTCGAATCAAGCTGGAATGTGGCTTAAAGAGCAAGGTTATCAATTTGAGCTTGGTTTAGTCAGCCCTTATTTACGTGCTCAACAGACATTTACTGCATTATCATCACACGTTAATGTTGCAAAGATTGAAACTGATCAGTTTTTAGTGCCCGGTGGTAACTCATCACATGCCGCTGGCATATTAACGATGTTGCTAGCTGAAGGCACTGAAAATGTAATAGTGGTATCACATCTACCTCTAGTGGGATATTTAGTTAATGAATTGTGCCCGCAAATCAATCCTCCTATGTTTCCTACAGCGGCAATTGCTTGTATTAATTTGTCGTTAGACTCTGCAGGAAAACTTGAATGGTTTTATCAAGCGGAGTAAAAAAACTTAATCTTTTTGATTTGCCGTTAACTGGTCGAGCTTTAATTGAAGCATCGGCTGGAACAGGCAAAACTTATTCACTCACCTTTATTTACTTAAGGTTATTACTTGGCATTGGCCAAAATAGCTACCCAAGACCTTTAGAGGTTAACGAAATTCTGGTAGTTACTTTTACCAAAGCGGCGACCCAAGAACTACGTTCTCGAATAAGGAAAAATATACAAGAACTACGAATTGGATTATTGGAAGGACAACATCAAGATCCTATTTATCAACAACTCATTGAATTAGTTGACGATCGAAAATTAGCGGTGCAACGACTTACCGTTGCTCAACAATCAATGGATGATGCGGCAATTTATACTATCCATAGTTTTTGCCAGCGTATACTCACCAGTCATGCGTTTGAATCTGGCGTGTTATTTGAGCAAAAGTTAGTTTCAGATGAATCACAACTAAAATTGCGAGTAACACAAGACTTTTGGCGCCACTACTTTACGCCACTGGATAAATCGCTTGCCTATTTAGTCCTTGCAACATGGCAAGATCCAACGGAATTATTGAAAGATATTACCCCATATTTAGGCTTAGATCTAAACGACAATAAACCGATAAATCCAGATATCACAGCTAAAATTAAAGCGTTTCATCAAATAAATTATGAGAAAATTGAAAATGTTAAGCAGTCTTGGCTAGCGTCGGTTGATGAGTTAGTCGATATCATTTCTCAATCAGGTGTCAGCAAACAATCATATAGCCGTCGAAATTTACCTAATTGGGTGACTAAAGTCTCAGCATGGGCAAATAATGCAACTCAATCTTTCCAATTACCTAATGAGCTCGAAAAGTTTAAGCAATCGGTTTTAATTGAAAAAACGAAAGAAGGAAAGAATGCGCCATACCATTTTGTTTTTGATCAGATTGACGACTTATTCAAACAATCGTTTGATTTACGTAGCCAAATTTTAATAGATATCGTCAGTGTGATTCAAAAAGATCTTTACAACGAGAAACTTAAAAATGGCGAAATGAGCTTTGATGATCTTATTGGGCAACTTAATCGCGCATTACATGCAAAAACAGGCGCACGATTAGCGAAAAGTATAGCTTCAAAATACTGTGTTGCCTTGATTGATGAATTCCAAGATACCGATCCTGCGCAATATCAAATTTTTAACCATATTTATGATAACAAGCAGACCGATCGAGGCTTACTGTTTATTGGCGATCCTAAGCAAGCCATTTACAGTTTTCGGGGCGCTGATATATTCACTTATTTAAAAGCTAAACAATCGGCAGGAGAAAATTATTTTACCATGGATGTAAACCATCGTTCGTCGGCAGCGATGGTTAACGCTGTTAACCAATTGTTTGCTAATTGCGATAATCCATTCATATTTGAAGATATTCCTTTTTTACCTATGGATGTAGCAAAACAGAATCAACAAAAGTCTTTGCAAATTAATAACCAAGAAATAGGTGCGTTAACAGCATATTTATTGCCTGACGAAATTACAACTAAAACAGATTATCAAAATCACATGGCAAATTGTTGTGCTGACCAAATTGTGACTTTGTTATCTAATTCATCAATATTAATTGATAATGAAAAACAACAGCGCCCTGTAACAACGGCTGATATTGCCATCTTAGTACGCACTGGGCGTGAAGCAGAAATTATTCAACAAAAATTGGCTAATTGTGGTGTTAAAAGTGTTTACCTATCAAACCATAGTAGCGTTTTTTCTTCAAATGAGGCAAAAGATGTATTGAACCTACTACAGGCCGTTTTAATGCCTGAAAACGAAGCAACACTAAGGTTAGCGTTGATGACGTCATTGCTAGGGCAAACCATGACTGAGCTAGAGCAAATCACTGACAATCAAGACAAATGGGAAAGTTTAGTTGAAGAGTTCAAACAATACCAAGCAATTTGGCAATATTATGGTGTGTTAGTTATGTTACGCCGAATGATGAAAAAACGTCATTTAGCTGAAAACATATTAGCTCACAAAGATGGCGAGCGAACATTAACCAACTTAATGCATTTGGGGGAATTACTACAAGATGCATCAAATGAATTAGATAGCCCACATGCGTTAATTCGTTGGTTTACAAAGCAAATAGTTAGCCCTGATCTTAACTTAGAAAATCATCAGCAACGCCTCGAAAGTGATGAAAACCTTGTTAAGATTATTACTATTCATAAATCAAAGGGATTGGAGTTCCCGATTGTTTGGTTACCATTTATTTCATTGTGTCGAATATCAGATAGCCAATTTTATCATGATAAAAATGATGACTATCAGCTAAATTATGTATGGCGGTTAACTGACGAGATTAAACAACAAATAGAAAACGAACGACTTGCTGAAGATTTACGATTATTATATGTTGCAATGACGCGCTCTGTTTACCATTGTTACATTGGTCTTGCCTCATTGAAAGCCAATCAATCTGCTATTAATTATTTATTAAATAGTGAATTAAGATCAATTGAACGTATGGCTAATTTAGTCGATGTACAATTACCCGTAGAGTGTAAGCAGTATATTCCCCAAATTTTGCCAAACCAAGTTTTGTCAGCAAACGTATTTTCGCGCAATATCTCAAGTGATTGGCGGGTCACAAGTTACACGGAATTACAAAAACATAATGATCAAATATTGGCTTACCATCCTGATATTATTAATGACTGGGACGAACCACAACTTGACACAAACAGTTCCCTGCCAGCCGATTTTCAATATGATATTCATCATTTTCCTAAAGGGGCATATGTCGGTACATTAATGCATAGCATTATGGAAGAGGTCACGCCAGATAACCTTGATGCATTATGCAATAACATGTTGACAAAGCTAAATTTAGAACCAGCATGGCATAGCGTAATAACTAAATGGATGCAGCAAGTATTGGGTACACAACTGCATAAGCCAAATTTAATCTTATCAAAAGTATTATTGGATCAACATATTAATGAATTGCAATTTTATCTCCCTATACGCAAAACGGTAACTAGCCAGCAATTAGATAGCTTATGTAAACGATATGATAATTTGTCAAAATTATGCCCAAAGTTAGACTTTGACGCTGTACAAGGCATGTTAAAAGGATTTATTGATTTAGTCTTTAAATTTGAAGGAAAATATTATGTGGTTGATTACAAATCAAATTGGCTAGGTAAGTGCGTTGAATCTTATCATCAAGCCGCTTTAGAAAAAGTGATGTGTGAGCATCGTTATGATTTGCAATATCAACTTTATTGTTTAGCATTGCATCGTTTTTTAAAAAATCGCTTAACAAATTACCAATACCAAACGCATTTTGGCGGTGTTTATTACCTGTTTTTGCGTGGCATGCCTGAACATGGCGTCTTTTACCATCGACCTGAACAAGCCTTTATTGAAGAGCTTGATAAATTATTTGAAGGTGGAATACCAAATGAGCTATAAGCCGTAAAAAATGCTCAGTGTTGAAAAATAGATTAAATAACTAAAAATAAGGCACAAATAATTAGTGCCTTATTTTTTATACCATTAGTTGTTTAATTAACATGAACGACCTTTTAAATTAAAAAAGACACAATTTTTGTAAAAAATATTCAGGAATCTATACCGTTTCAACATAAAATTATTTTAAATTTAATGAGTTAATAAATCTAATTGATAAAGTTACAAAACGTTTAAATAAAAAGTTTAAATTACTTCTTCAATGAAGATTTTAAATAACGCCAATAGTTGTTTTAATTAACATGAACGACCTTTTAAATTAAAAAAGACACAATTTTTGTAAAAAATATTCAGGAATCTATACCGTTTCAACATAAAATTATTTTAAATTTAATGAGTTAATAAATCTAATTGATAAAGTTGCAAAACGTTTAAATAAAAAGTTTAAATTACTTCTTCAATGAAGATTTTAAATAACGCCAATAGTTGTTTTAATTAACATGAACGACCTTTTAAATTAAAAAAGACGCAATTTTTGTAAAAAATATTCAGGAATCTATACCGTTTCAGTATGAAATCATTTTAAATTTAATGAGTTAATAGATCCAATTGATAAAGCTGCAAAACGTTTAAATAAAAAGTTTAAATTGTATATTCAATGAAGATTTTAAATAACGCCAACATACTAGTTTAACTAATTGAAATTATTAATATTAAACAAAGATATTCATTAAAAAAGTTAAATTTTCCGTTAAAATAGTTTATACTCTGTTTGCATTATCGCTTATGCTAAAAATAACCAGCGTAAAAACAATAATATAGTGATAAACCAATAATATAATAAAAATAGATGGGATAAATTATTAGAAATAATAGGAGAGGAAAACATGTCGAATGAACTTAATCGCCTTTTGGGTCAACTCGGTGGCGAGTTTAGCCATTTAATAGACGGCTTAGGGGGTGTTAGTCACAACCGCTATACCTTAACCGTTGACGAGCTGACCGCACCAATTTCAGTTTTGCATGTTGACGGTGATGAGCAGTTAAATCAACCTTGGCATTATGTGGTTACCTTTACCAGCCCTGACAAAACCTTATCGCCCGATGCGTTCCTTAATCAAAAATCGACTTTCTTCTTTAATCCTGTTATTAACAAGCCATTAACTTCCGCTATTCGTTCATTAAGTGACTTGCCCGCCGTCACCAATAAACGCACCTTGCATGGGGTCATCACTGAATTTAGCCAGCTATCAGTCAATAAAGATGAAGCCCATTACCAAGTCGTGTTATCTTCGTGCTTAGCACGGTTGGCCGTGGGGAAAAATAGTGCCCTATTTCAAAATCAAAGCGTGGTCAGTGTGGTTGAAGAAGTGCTACGCAGCCACGGCTTTACCGGCATTGATTACCGGTTAGCGCTCAAAGATAGTTATCCTGAACGGGAGTTTATCACCCAGTGGCAAGAAAGTGACCTAGAATTTATTCAACGCTTATTGGCCGATGTCGGTATCTGGTTTCGCTTTGAAACCCATGCCGAACATGATTGTGATGTGATGGTGTTAAGTGATTATGAACAAGGCTATGCGCAAGTGGCCGATATTGACTATAAACTGCCGAGTGGCATGGCCGATACGGGTGTGGAAAGTGTTTGGGATATCACCTTACATAGCGAAGTGGTACCCGCCTCAGTGACCGTTCAAGACTATAACTACCGTGATGCCCTAGCCGACTTACAGAGCGAAATAAACACCCAACCCAAAGTCCTCACCACCTATGGCAAGGATTACCGTTATGCCGAGCACTATAAAGGCTTAAATAGCAACGGACAAGATAACTCGCAAACGAGTAGCACAAATAACAATGGCGTTGGTAACCATGGTAATCCTAATGGTAATAACCAGTATAACGATAATCAAAACGATAATCAGATTGAAAGTGGTCAGTGGTATGCCCGTATTCACCATGAGCAGGCGATTAGTCAGCAAATAATCCTCACGGGTAAAAGCAACCGCTATCAATTAGCCCCAGGGCAACTTATTAACATCACGGGCAGTCCGTTAAAATCGATTGAAGAAGGGGTGATTATTTTAAGTGTGCAAGGACAAGGTAACCGTACTGATGCCTATGCACTTACCTTTACCGCTATTCCCTATCAGGCCTTAAAACCCTATCGCCCAGCGCCCATACGTTGGCCACAAGTCAGTGGCACCTTACCCGCACGGGTCACTAGCCCTGATAATGACACCTATGGCTATATTGACACTCACGGGCGCTACCGAGTTAAATTCAACTTTGACTTAAAAGAATGGAAAAAGGGCAATGAAAGCTTATGGGTACGCTTAGCAAAACCTTATTCGGGTAACACTTATGGTTTTCACTTCCCGTTAATTGACGGCACGGAAGTGGCGATTGCCTTTATGAATGGTAATCCAGATAGGCCGTATATCGCCCATGCCATGCACGACAGCGCCCACCCAGACCATGTGACTACGGTAAACAAACACCGCAATGTCATTCGCACCCCCGCCAACAACAAACTGCGCATGGATGATAAACGCGGGCAAGAGCATATCAAACTCGCCACCGAATATGGCAAAAGCCAACTTAACTTAGGTCACCTTGTTAACGAAAAAAAAGCACAACGTGGTGAAGGCTTTGAACTGAGGACGGATGAATGGGGGGCGATTGCTGCCAACAAAGGCTTATACTTAACCACCCAAACCGAGCCGAAAGCCCAAGGCAAACAACTGGATATGCAAGCGGCAATAAGCCAACTTGAAAATGCCTTATCGATTGCCAAAGCGCTACAAAATGCCGCTACCCAGTCCGACGCACACAGTGCCGATACCGACAGTCAAGACCAACTTAAAGCCAACTTAAGCGAGCTAACCCAAAGTGGCCTACTGGCCTATGCGCAAGAAGGCATTGCCTTAACCAGCCCAGAAAACATCCAATTGACAACAAACAACAGCTTAACCCTAACCAGCGAAAATCAAACCGATATCACCGCATTAAAAAACATCACCGTATCGTCGGCTGAAGCGATTGGCTTATTTGCCCAAAAATTAGGTATGAAGCTATTTGCTAACCAAAGCGATATTGAGGTGCAAGCCCAAAATACCAACCTCAATATGGCAGCCAAGCAAGATATCAAAGTGGATAGCGTGGATGGTGAGGTCACTATCACCGCGAGCGATGAAATCAAGCTTATCTGTGGCGGTTCGTACATCAAAATCAGCAGTGCAGGCATTGAACTGGGCACGCAAGATAATACCTATTTTAAGTGTAATGTCATGCAGAAGATGGGACCAGCAAGCCAATCTCAAACAATTAGATTAAACTCAAGTGAACTGAATGTAAAACGCTGCGCAGAAACGGATTGAAAATGATTACTAAATTGAATAATCAAGATAACTTTAACAAATATCGCTATTTATTAGTCGATAATTTAGTGGCACTTAATTCAATAAACCCATTATCACACGACTCATTAGTGGATCAATTTGGTGAAGATAAACTATTTGGCGAACAGAAACTCACTCAGGTATTACGCACTGATTTAGATTATGATCCAAGTATATGCCCAACACTGATTAAACTGGCAGAGCCCAATGAATTTTTAGACAGCCCGATCCTTGGTGACATCAGTGAGCAAGCTGAAATCGAATGTTTTTGGTCAAAGCGTTATATTTGTGCTTATATTGTTAGCCCCCTTAAACCGTCGATATTGGCAAAGCAGCTGATAACTATTGGTAATAACATCGCTAAAATATTGCAACAGCCTTATTATCCTTTCTTTGAACCGTTTCGCATGCAATTTTTGCAAGAAGTGGCTTCCAACGAAGACAGCGCATGGCTAAAATCGCAATTTGCCCAAATTGAAAACTATTACTATCCATCAATTCATGCTGGGCAGTTTATTCATTTTACGGCCGATAGTGAACTTGAAACGCAAGACCGCTGGAGCCACCATTATTGCCAACGCTTAAAACATTTCAAAATGATTCGAACCCTTGTTAAGGCATGGGCCAATAATCGAACACAATTTGATGATCAAAAATCACTACCACTCCATAACCAAGTGATTTTGCACTCAACGCAACTGGTTGAGCAAGCGTATCAATTAGGTTTAACTGAGGCTACCGATATCTTATTTTGGGGATTAAATGGCTTAAGGTACCAAACTGCTTTTACTCAGCATCCTAACGTGCTTGAACAAATTGCCAAAGCGCGAAAAGAGCCGGGCACATTCTCAAAACACGTTATTGACGCCCAGATTCAGCTTGAAAGCCCATCACTTTCTATTTACGAATAACAAATAAGACAAGCATTAAAGAGCATAAGATGAAAAAAACAGCAAACATTGCGATAGAAAATAAAAATGAAGCTTCAGGTAGTTGCCTTGCCTGTGAACGAGTAGGATTACCCGTCTTTTTACTGCGTCAAGCCGTGATAAAAACAAAATTCAATAAAATTGAACAGGTTAACCCCACTTATCAAGAACTGGCGAATTATACTAAAACATTAGATTTTAAACACCGCATGCCAGATGAAGAATTAGAATATTATGACTATGTACTTCGCACTTTGCGTAACGGCTATGTTTATGTGATGCAACAACAAGGTGAGAATATTGAGAGCCGAATACTTCATGTGTATGAATGCATTGATGGCGCACTAAGATTAAAAAACTTCCTTGAACTAACTAATACCGAGCCAAGACCGATATCAAAAGCGTGTAAAAATGCTTGCCACAACATTCCTGCATCGTTTATTAACCTTAATAATAGGGACTTTACTCAAGCATGGGTGGCTTATTCTTCACAGCCTTGGCCCAAAAAGACTCTCGACGATTACCTAAAAGAACAAGATAGCCAAGTGTTATCGCGTTTTACCAAAATTGATATACAAAACCTCAAAGACTCACCGTCTGATGCAACGGGCAAGCGAGCGGTGCCGTTTAAAGATATTTTTGGTTATAGTCATGAACATGATGATAATAATAAAAGCAAAGTCCTAGAGTTTCGTTTTGGTGACCAAGGTCTGGATAATTTTAAATCGGCACATCCTTTTATCAGTTTAAAAAAACAAAGGCAAAAATTTGCAAATTACGCAAATATTCTCTATCTGAGGTGTGGGCCAATATCGTGTGGCGTAGTGCTAGAAGACACCTTAGGTATTGCTGAAGAGCTCAATTCACAACGGGTATCAGAGTTACATATCTTTTGTAGTGATGCGCCAAAACAAGCCGAACCATTATTGCCTTTTAATGGTGACGAAACCAAAGCCTATCAACAGCGTGGTGAACAGATGTATAACCGTGTTAATCCTCGGTTGAAAAATCTGTTTAAATATTATCAACCTGATATGTTTAAAAAACGCACAATTTTACAGTTGATAGAGAATTATCGAACTTCAATTGAAGACGCTTATGACACCGAAATTGCCCGGTTACAAGAACACTATGAATACCTAAAAGATATTAATGCTGCCTATGATTCGGGTGATGACTTTTTACGAAAAGTAGAAAATGAGATTAAAGACACTGAGTCAGAAAAAGCCAAAAAAATTGAAAAAATAAACCAGCATATTAATCATGGTGAAGTTAAGAAATTTAAAAATGAATTAGAAACCGAATTTAAAGAAATAACTCGATATTATGAAGAGTGGTCGCAAGACTATTTTACCTATGTTCGTTGGTTATTTGGCGATACAAAATTTGTCTCGCAATATAGCAAAATAAAACCGACTTCTTTTAATCAAAATCATTTTTGGCAAAGAGAGTTTGATTTTTCAAACGATACAAGCTCGCTTATTCATATAAAAGAAATTATCCAAATCTTGATTGATTCAACCCATGCAGAAGTGCGTCTTGACGAAGATAACGCCCTATGGGACGAGCTACTAAGTAATCCTGCCAGTATTTTTTATGTAATAGAACATAAAAATAACCAAGGGATTGATCTTGATGCGCTGGCATTTATCGATTTAGACACCGATACTCTAGTAAAATGGCGTGATATTATCGACAAATCAACGGGTTTTGCTTCTGCTTATAATACGCATCAAGAGCAAAAAAACCAAAACAAGCAAACCGATAAAGAAAAAGAACTGCAAAAAGAAAAAGAGCGTGTTGAGCTAGATATTGAAAAAAAACAGCAAGAGATTAATGCCAAACAAGAGGAGTTAAACAAAAATCGACAACATAACCCACAAGAGCATAGCAAGCTACAAAAAATAAGAGATCAAAAAATTAAAGAGCTCAACCAATTAAAATCGTTTTTGGCATCGATTGACCGCAAACTTGCTGAAATGGCAAATACCCCCAGTGCTGTGACCCATGTCGACAAAAATCGATACTTGCATCAACTTGCACTTAAAAAATACACCGTATTAAAAACCAATAAACAACACCAACCGATTAAACCACGTTTAAAAATGCTTGATACGTTATCTTATTTGGGAGATTTAGGTGGGCATCCCGTTGAGTTCTCTATGCAAGTTAGGCAAGATAAAATTCGACAGGTTTATGCACTATTAACCCAATTACAAGGGAGTTTTTCTCGTGAAAATAGTTTAACCAGCCAAGAAATAGCGTTTTTAGCAAAATTTGATGTCACCGATCCAAAATATGACGTTGGCTCAAAAAAACCAACAACCCAAAAGCTTAAATTTACACTTTGCTTTCCCGACGAGGCAAGTAAATCGCTAGTTGTCAATTTTCTAAAAAATAAACAGATACTCAATCCCAATGATTTTAAAAACTTCTTAACCAGCAACATGGCGGATTATGTCACGTTAATCAACCGTACTACCGTATTACAAGACAAAATTGACAAAGTTAATCAACAAAAATCCAGCAATGACGAAGCGATTAACGAATCGAACGAAAAGAAAAGAGAAGATAAAATCAAAGAGCGCGAGATAAACCGTGAAACCGAAGCAATGAATCAACGCGAAATGGAAAAAGCGAAAATTGATGAAAAGCTATCAACTCATGAACAAGTAAAAACAACCCGCCAAAGTGCAAAAGCGGCTAAGCTTAGCTATGGTGCTAATGCAATATCGGGCGTTGTCACCCTGTTAAATATTTACGATAACCTAAAAGAGTGGAACACCGTTAAAGAAGGCGAAAGCCAAGCTAAAAAAATGCGCCAACTGGCGATCGACTTAGGTTCGTTAGCATTATTAAGTGTTGATAGCGTTGCCATATACCGTGACATAAAATTAAAAATGCAATTAGTTAAAGCCATGCGATCGCGTGTTGCAACGACATTAGTACCTGAAATCGAAGCGAAACTGACATTAAATACTTTGATTTCTAAAACCGTAGCCAAAGCTTTTGCTGCCATAACTCTTTTTGACGCCTTAGGTGAGTTAAAAAGTGCCTTGGGGATGTGGGATATGGAGGATAAAAAATATTTCATGGCTAGAGTTGGTGGAGCTGTATTATTAGGAGCTAGCGCTATATTTTTATTAGCCAGTTCAGGTTTTGTGATAGTCTTCGGCGTTATATTCTCATTAGTGGGGTTATACCTAATTGCTTTGAGTAAAGAGTATGATAATTTTACCCCTATCGATCACTGGTTAAATCGCTGTTATTTTGGGGTGCACAAAGAGTTTGCCTATTTGGGGTACGATGCTTATCACGAAGAGCAAGAGGCATTTGTCGGTTTTGGTCATTCTGTGAATGATTATTTAGTTGCCTTGTCAGGTATTGAAACTTTTATCATCTTTAAAAAACCGAGTTCATTTAGTGGGATGAAGCTATATCATCGCCACCTCTATTTTTATTTAACATACCCCAACTGCGCTGCTATTACCCAAAAGCCGTTACAGGTTTCAGTTAAATTATTTGGCAAAAATGGGCAAAGTGATGAGGATATGATTGAATCTCGCTTTAATATCCTTTCAACAGGGGTAAATCACAACGCAGGAGAGGCGCAACCCCCAATTCACCTAAACGAAGATAAAGCCAAAGAAACCCTAAAAATCACAGAGTATGTCACCACCGATAAAAACTACTTTATCAACCGCTATGAAACGAAAACGTTTAAAACTCTCACTCAGGGTAAAGCGGTATGGCAATCTAATTTTACCGATATTGAAAAAATTGAAGTAAAACAAACCGATTCTAACCAGCCAGGTAGTGATCTAACGCTGATAACCTGGGTAGCGGGCACCTTTGCTTATGATCTAATAAATAACTATCAAATCAATATCAGCCCTAATGGACAAGATGATGGCGAAATTCCGCTCATCATTAACCGAATCAGTAACCAATTTCATGAAGAATAAATAAAAGGAGAATAAAATGCCATCAAAATACCGTCCACAAATTTTTGGTTGGTTTGGTGATCTAGATAAAGGTCCTTATAGTGTGCCCCTGCATGATCGTCGCTTAAGTTATGCCAATAATAACTATTGTGCCTTTATTCGTAAGATTCCTTCTGATCAAGTTTTTTATTTATGTATTTACATCATTGCTGTTATTCTTTTATGCTCTGCAGTGGTTATATTATCTATATTGACTTATTTATGTGATCCAATTTTAGAAACTAACATGTTTTTAGCTGCGTTAAGTGGTGTTATTTTATGCTTTATTGCTATGTATTTTGTTATTCCAGAAATCTATCATAATCTATTTTCCCATCGTGGCAGCCCTATTATATTTAATCGTAAAACGAGTAAAGTCTATGTTAATGAAAGTGATTTTTTTAACTTTAAGTTTTTACGCCATCCCGTAGTATTTTTACAACCCAAAAAACGCCGAATAAAAGAGTATGATTGGGATGATTTGCATGGTGTTATTATCCATAATATGTCGCGTAATGCTTTAAGCTCGACCGTGTTAATGGTATGCCAACCCGGTACGCATCAAGTGATTGATCATATTATGCTAGATCCTGCCCGAGCAGGCGCTGGTAGTACATTTGTTTGGGGATGGATTAATAGTTTTATGGTGTATTATAAATCAGCCAATATTGATGACGGTGAATATAAGTCAGATCAAGAGGCGGAATTTAAAGCACATAGGATTGACGGCCAAGGCTGGCCCGAATGGATGGTAGAAGCATTTAATGCTACATCATTAGAAGAGCTCGCTAAAATTAAACAACGGCACAATATAACGCAATAGCCCAAAAGCCGTTGCAGTTTGGCAAGCATGGGCAAAGTGGTATAGCAATCTAATTTTACCGGTATTGAAAAAATTGAAGTAAAAAAACTGATTCTAACCAGCCAGATAGTGATCTAACGCTGATAACCTGGGTAGCGGGCACCTTTGCTTATGATCTAATAAATAACTATCAAATCAATATCTGCCCTAATGGACAAGATGATGGCGAAATTCCGCTCATCATTAACCGAAGCAGGAAGAATAAATAAAAGGAGAATAAAATGCCATCAAAATACCGTCCACAAATTTTTGGTTGGATAAGCGATTTAGACAAAGGCGGGAACTATTTAACGGGTGCCGATGATCGCTTGCTCTATGCCAATGATAACTACTGTGCTTTTATTCGTAAAACAAAATCTGATCAGATTTTTTATTCATTTATTTTTATTATATCTATGTTTCTTGGAAGTGTAGGAGCTATTGCTAGTATTGATTTATGCATTCTTATTTTTTCAGAATTAAAAGACAAAGAAGATGAGTTTATGCTAATTATTATAGCAATAGGTGCAATACTTTGCATTTTTGCAATGTACTCAACAGTTGTTCCAGGTTTATATCAAAACTTATTTACACGCCGAGGAAGCCCCATTATTTTTAACCGTAAAACGGGTAAAGTGTATATCAATGAAAGCTATTTTTTTAATTTTAAAGTGTTACGCAATCCGTTAACCTTTTTGCACCCTAATAAAAAACGCATTAAAGAATATGATTGGGCCCATTTACAAGGGGTGGTGGTGCATAACTTTTCCCGCTACTCACTCAACACCACTATTTTAATGGTATGCAAGCCCCATAGCCATAAAACAATCGACCATATATTATTAGATCCATTACGTGTCGGCATAGGTAGTTATCTGGTTTGGGGTTGGGTCAATAACTTTATGTGCGCGAACAAATTAGCCGGCCTAAACGATGGCAAATACAAATGGGAACAAGAAACCCAATTTAAAGACAAAATTATTAAAGGGCAAGGCTGGCCCGAATGGATGGTAGAAGCGTTTAATGCCACATCGCAAGAGGAGCTCGCTGAAATTAAACAACGGCATCATATAAAACAATAAATTTCAATAGCTCAAGGCGGGAAAGGATAAAACCGCCTACTTTACAATAACCGTAAAGTCGTGCCATTAATTGTGACTAAAAACAATAAAATTTAAAATAAGGAGCAAAACAATGCCATCACAATATCAACCCCAAATTTTTGGTTGGATAGGCGATTTAGACAAAGGCGGTAACTATTTAACGGGTGCCGATGATCGCTTGCTCTATGCTAATGATAACTACTGTGCTTTTATACGCAAAATATCATCTGATCAAATATTTTACTTATCCATGCTTTTTGTTCTTTTTGTCCTTTCAATACCATTAATCTACGTATCTATAAATTTAATTTTAGAATTAGCATTAAGAAAAGAAACTTTCTTGATGATTAATTTCATCGTGATATTAATTGCTTCTTTAGTTGCTTTATATATATTTATTATCCCTGAATTCTATCAAAACCTGTTTACACGCCGAGGTAGCCCCATTATTTTTAATCGCAAAACGGGTAAAGTGTATATCAATGAAAGCTATTTTTTTAATTTTAAAGTCTTACGCAATCCACTAACCTTTTTGCACCCCAATAAAAAACGCATTAAAGAATATGATTGGGCCCATTTACAAGGGGTGGTGGTGCATAACTTTTCACGCTACTCACTCAACACCACTATTTTAATGGTATGCAAGCCCCATAGCCATAAAACAATCGACCATATATTATTAGACCCATTACGTGTCGGCATAGGTAGTTATCTGGTTTGGGGTTGGGTCAATAACTTTATGTGCGCGAACAAATTAGCCGGCCTAAACGACGGCAAATACAAATGGGAACAAGAAACCCAATTTAAAGACAAAATTATTAAAGGACAAGGCTGGCCAGAATGGATGGTAGAAGCATTTAATGCCACATCGCAAGAAGAGCTCGCTGAAATTAAACAACGGTATCATATAAAACAATAAATTTCAATAGCTTAAGGCGGGAAAGGATAACACCGCCGACTTTACAATAACCGTGAAGGCGTGCCATTAATTGTGACTAAAAACAATAAAATTTAAAATAAGGAGCAGAACAATGCCATCACAATATCAACCCCAAATTTTTGGTTGGATAGGCGATTTAGTAAAAGGCGGCAACTCTCTAACCGATGCCGATGATCGCTTGCTCTATGCCAATGATAACTACTGTGCTTTTATTCGTAAAACAAAATCTGATCAGTTACTCTATTTATGTATGGGTTTTTTTTTCTCAATTTCGGGGATCTTTTTAATTCCATCTTTGATATATTCTATTATAACGTGCAATAGTGATACACTTGTCTATCTTTTAACTCCTGGTTTATTTTGTTATATTATTCTCGAATATTTAATGATTCCGGAATTTTATCAAAACCTTTTTACACGCCGAGGAAGCCCCATTATTTTTAACCGCAAAACAGGTAAAGTGTATATCAATGAAAGCTA
>NZ_LZGW01000046.1 GCF_001690275.1 Gilliamella sp. WF3-4
TTGTTGAGCTTTAACCTCTTCTTTTTCTAGCTGCTTTTCGGTTTTTTCTTTTAGGCCTTTTTTAATTTCTTCGTCGTTGTCTATTTTGTTTTGTGCCTGTATTCGGTCATATTTGCCCATTATGCTTTTCGTCTGTTGGGCTATGTCTTTGATAAGCTCTACCGTTTCGATTTTGTCGAGCTCTTTTTGTTTGTCAAATATCGGTTTTAGTGAGTTATTCGCATGCTCCGTATCTCGGCTTAAATCATTAATATCCTGTTGTTGTTTGTCTTTGTTGCGGATGATAAGTTGACCTTGCTCTACCGCTGAGTGGGTGATGCTTGAGTCTTTTTCACTGTTTTGATATGCCGCTGGTGCACCTGCGCCACCCGTGCCGCCACTGACCGAGATATGGCTAACATTAAATTCCGCTTTGTTTTTGATGTCACTAAAGCTGATTGTGCCCGTATCAAGGCGGTTTTTGTTGGTGTCTTCGGCTTCCGAGGAGATGACCGCCCCTTTTAGGTCGGTGTTGTTGCCTACCTTGATGTCAAAGCCACCTTTGCCAGCAAAAATACCCGATTGGTCGGTGACACTTGCCCATTTGCTGTCCATTTTGGTGCTTGATAGTGAGCCGTTGGCACTAAAGCCACCAAAGCCAGCACTGCCACTTACTGAGGCGCTGAGTTTGTCGTAATCATAGCCGTCGGTGTCTTGTAGTGATTGGATGTTTAAGTTGTTACCCACATCCATGTTGACGGTGTTGCCTTTTAGTTGGCCGCCTATGATGTTGGTGTCGTTGCCCGTTTTGATGGTGAGTTTGTTTTTGGCATCAATCACGCTTTCTGTCCATGCACTGCCGTCCGCATTTTCTCGCTCTCGGCTAAAGTTGGCATTGCCTTTAAAGCGGAAGTTAGAGGATAGTTACAACTTCGTTTTGTAAAAATAATTCAGGAGTCTATACCGTTTTGTTTGGTTTGTTTTGGTTGGATTTGATTTTGTGCCATGAAGAATTATAAAAATTTGGTGACAGGATTAACTGCCACCTCTAACTGGAAAAAACACAAAATATAGGGTGGGGTCTAAAAATCAGACCATTCCGAGTATTCAATATCTTCAGGCGTTAACTCTTCAAAGCCATCTTCTGTTAACATTGCATTAAAATTTTTCAAAGTATTTTTTAAAGCCTCTTCAACCGTATCACCACTTCCTAAACCATTCTCTGGATATCTATCAAATTTACGCTTTATAGCCAAATCAGTCATACCTGTGTATCGCCTTGAGGAACTTTCATAAATTTTAATTTTCATTTTTGCGTACGGTAAAATGGGCATCCAAATAACAAATTCAGCAACACTTTTTTCAATTTTTACTACATTATCAATAATTAAATCATGCCACATATTTAATTTCCTTTATTGTTTACCAAATGAGATAATTTTATCACCTAGTTTATCAATATATCGCCCATTTTTGTAATACCTAATAACACCCGGAGTCGGTGAATTAATTTTTACTTTTTTAGCACCTTTTAGATTCTGGGAAAACACTCTAGCTTTATGTAAATATTCATCAGGGGTTAAAGCACCAACTTCTTTACCATGCTTATCAAAATGATATTTTAATGATTTTTCTGGAGAATCAAATGTGCCTTTATCCCAAGAATTATTAATATCTTTACGATTTTGTTGGTTACCACTAGACGACTTTGACTTATTATCTACTTTGGATTTATCATCGTCATCATCAGGCGGTAATCCTGGGGCTCCTCCAGCAGCAACACTTCCAGAGCCTGCAATATTATTACTGTTTAAGGAGCCATCAACGGTTTTATTGTTGTCATTTAAAACATAATCCACCAGTTTGTCTGTTAGATAATCACTATAACCAATAGCACCCAATGATAAGTTTATTTTATCATTCATGTCATCAATTATGTTAGCAAGTTTATCCAGATCTATATCTGATGCACTTAATGAAATCCCGACTGTTCCTGCTGCATAAATTAGCTGTTCTGTTGCCCATGTTCGACAAGTGGCATTTTTTATACAAATTTTGCCACCTTGCTTTAATGAAGATTTTGCAATTTGAGCTACATAGTTATTCTCAACCGCATTTTTCCCCGCAGCAATCCCCGTATTCACATCTTGGATATCTCCACCAGATGCTGCGATGGCAAGACCTGTAGCTAGTTGGGATAGTGCGCTGATTTTTTGTCGCTCTTCTTGCGATAACTCTGTTATTGCTTTATCCGGATATAAAATGCCCGCTATGACTTCAGCACTACGTTCACTCGCTGCTGCCCCTAAACCTCCCACTAAGGCTGAGTTGCCTTGTAGCTCAGCAACTACTGCGCCCAGTATAGCATGGCTAATTGTGTTGGCGACGGTGTTTCCTTCTGTCTGTTGTTTGATTATGGTGGCTATCTTCGGTGCTAATGCCCCCGCAACAGCCCCTGTCATGTCGCCCGTGATTAGCCCATTAATAATGTTAACCGCCATTTCAACGCCTTGACGGGTGTCACTGCCCATCGCTGACATCCCTTCGTTCATCGCATTGTTGTAGGCCTTTTCATAGATTTTCTGTTCCTGCTCGTCGGTTAAAACAAGGCCTTGCTCTTTTGCTTTTTTTTGCTCTTCTTTTAGCTTTTTGTTCGCTGCAGATTCTGCGCTTATGCGGTCGATATGATTGAGCATGGTTAAGGCTTCACCGCCAATCTCACTCACTAAGTGTGTTTGGTCTATGATGTCTTGCTCTTTTTCTTTGTTAAAGATGTGTTTCAGTTCGTTATTCGCCTGCTCAGTATCTCGACTTAAGCCATCGATATTCTGTTTTTGTTCATCCTTATTGCGAATTATAATCGTGCCTTCCGATACCGCAGATTGCGTCGTCGAGTTTGCCTTCTCTGACTTATTACGACTGGTTGGCATCGATGGCATGCCACTGGAGCTAATGCCAGCACTGCTGCTACTGACTTTATAGTCCGCTTTGTTTTCGATATCACTAAAGCTTATTGTGCCCGTATCAAGGCGGTTTTTGCTCGGGTCTTCGGCTTCCGAGGAGATGACTGCCCCTTTTAGGTCGGTGTTGTTGCCTACCTTAATGTCAAAGCCACCTTTACCGGCAAAAATACCCGATTGGTCGGTGACACTTGCCCATTTACTGTCCATTTTGGTGCTTGATAGTGAGCCGTTGGCACTAAAGCCACCAAAACCACCACTGCCACTGACCGAGGCGCTGAGTTTGTCGTAATCATAGTCGTCGGTGTCTTGCAGTGATTGGAGGTTTAAGTTGTTGCCCACATCCATGTTGACGGTGTTGCCTTTTAGTTGGCCGCCTATGATGTTAGTGTCGTTGCCGGTTTTGATGGTGAGTTTGTTTTTGGCATCAATCACGCTTTCTGTCCAAGCACTATCGTCCGCATTTTCTCGCTCTCGGCTAAAGTTGGCATTGCCTTTAAAGCGGAAGTTAGAGGATAATTACAACCAATTTTGTAAAAATAATTCAGGAGTCTATACCGTTTGTTTTGTTTTTTTGTTTGGTCTGTTTTATTTTGGGTTATTGTTGAGCTTGTTTTAGATTGTTTCTTGCCTTTTTATGAGATGTTGGTTTCAGCTCAGCGATATCTTGCCAAAGCTGAAAACCAATAAATCAAAAAAATATTCGCTATTTAGGAATTTTTCCTGTCCACCAAATCGGCTTTTCATCTGCTCCTAAGTTATCAAAAACAGATAGTGGGATATGTCCATAATCAACAACATAAGGCACTTCAGCCATACATACCATTACTGGTTCATACTCATAATCGGGTTCTGATTTAAAACCTTCATAATTTATCTTGGCAGATTCAACACAATAATGAAATGCGTAAAAGTAACGCTCAAAAATATCATATAAAGTTGATTTTGTTCTGTCTAAATCACTTTTGGCTTTACCTGAAAAAATAGGACCCCAATCAATGGCTTCTCTATCTAACTGTTTAAACTCTTGTTCAACCAATTTCATTAAAGATTCAGCCGTGTCTAGCTCTTCTAATTTTAAATATCGACGATAGAAACGGTCTGTTAAAATAGACCAATCTTCTTTAGGATATTTCGGCAGCAGGTAATATGAAATACAATCAAAAAATAGTTTCATATCACTGTCTGTGCCTAGAGCAAATACAGAACTTCCCCCACTAAAACCAGTATCTTTTGACATTATTCATTTACTCCTTATTCTTCTATAAATCTAATTTGTTCTCGTTTAATGATTCCATTGGATTTTCGAATGATTCCTTGTCTAATTTTGAACTCTAACGCTGGCGTTAAATGCTGCCCTCTAACATCTATCACAACATCTTGTCGCATACCATTTGGTAAATGTCTTTGTCGTTCAATGGCTTGTTTAGAAATATTATTAATCAGATTATCAGAATATTTTTCTATATCATAATTTTTCACTTCTATTGAGCAAGTTGTGCCATTACAAAAATCGGGTCTTACACTTCCTTTTGTGCCGTGAGGGACTTCTATACCATCTTTATAACTCACCTGACTTCTATAATCAGGAGGTAAGCTAGCACCAACATCTTTTTCTGATGTAGATGGATGTGGGCGGCCGTTGGTTGTTTTTCCTGTATTTGGCGATGGTACCTTCGTTTTTACACCATTTTCTAACGTGTAATAAGCACCATTATTAGTATATATTGGGTTACCTGCGGCATCAAATTTTCCTGTATGAGTATAAACGCCGCCTTTAGGCCCTATAATATTATTGCCTTGCTGAGTATAACCGTTAGGGAGTATGGGTTCTTTCCCTGCTTTTACTCTATTAATACCCTCACTTATTTGCTCTACTTCTTTAGCTGATAACTTTTGCCCTGTAGCTCTCGCTTTCCAGGCTAAATCACTAAAACCTTTTGCAGTAACGCCAGCTGTTGAAAGTGAAAATAACAATTCAGCATCTGATACTGACACGCCTAATATCTTAGCTAGTCCCTCGGCTGTTTGCGTATGATAAGTTTTGCCATAATAAACGGTCATTGCTCCCGTTATGCCATTATCAGCCATTGACCATGTTAGATATGCACTTGGTATACATCCCACCGCTGAGCTGCAACCTGGTAATAATGCGGCTGCTCCAAACCCATCGATAGCAGCAAACCCAATCTGAAGGACTCCTCCTGCTCGAGTGGTTATGCTGTATTCATTATCAATATTCTTTGTACCATCAAAAATACCATCAAAAAATGTATACTGAAATAACTTTTCATTTTTTTGATAAGGTATACCAAATATAGTTCTATTTTTTGTGTGTTCTTGAGCTTCAAGCATTTCTCTATATGCTTGTAACTCGTCACTACTGCCTAACTTTTCTAGTTCTCGGAGTACCGCTTTCTGCGGGTCATTATCAGCCAGTTCGGACGAACATTTAATTAGTGCACATGCTGCTGCTAGATAACGTAATTCTTCCTGCTTATCTCCTTTAGCCAATTTTCTAATTCGTTTATTCTCTCTACGCGTAGTTAAACGGTTATTCTCAACCGCATTCTTACTCGCAGCTATCGAAGCACCAACATCACCCATATCACCACCAACGCTGGCCGTGGCAAGGCCTGCTGCTAGTTGCGATAATGCGCTGATATTTTGTTTTTCTGCTTCGGTGAGACTGTTATTTTTTATGATTTTAAGCTTTCAAAAACACCGTTCCTCACTTTTTTTGGAATTTTGAGATGTATTGATTGGTGATGACATTGCCTTTGAAGCGTTAGTTAAAAGATAATTACAACTTCGTTTTGTAAAAATTATTCAGGAGTATATACCGTTTAGTTTGATTAAGATTCAATATTGGTTATTGTTTAGTATTTTGATATTAATGTTTTATTAGACTTTTGTTTTATTGGAATTATAGGATTTAGTGACGGTGTTAACCGTCACCTTTAACTTGCTAATATGTAAAATTCAAGATGGAATTAATCTAACTGGGCTGATAACGATTATCTTTAATAATATAAGGCTCCGCTATTTCATTCCATACCACCTGAGCCATTTTTTGCCATTCGGTTGGATTACTCTGCTTTGCAATATAATCCCTTATTAATTTTACAGATTGGTTAAATTGTTCC
>NZ_LZGW01000047.1 GCF_001690275.1 Gilliamella sp. WF3-4
ATATGCTCTTCCAGAGCTCTACCAAAACGTTTTTTCTCGCCGTGGTAGCCCCATTATATTTAACCGTAAAACGGGTAAAGTCTATGTTAACGAAAGTTACTTTTTTAACTTTAAGTTTTTACGCCATCCTGCAGTATTTTTACAACCGAAAAAACGCCGAATAAAAGAGTATGATTGGGATGATTTGCATGGTGTTATTATCCATAATATGTCGCGTAATGCTTTAAGCTCGACTGTGTTAATGGTGTGCCAACCCGATACGCATCAAGTGATTGATCATATCATGCTAGATCCTGCCCGAGCAGGCGCTGGTAGTACATTTGTTTGGGGATGGATCAATAGTTTTATGTTTTTTTGTGATGTTGCCAATATTGATGATGGTGAATATAAGTCAGATCAAGAGGCGGGATTTAAAGCCCATAGGATTGACGGCCAAGGCTGGCCCGAATGGATGGTAGAAGCATTTAATGCCACATCATTAGAAGAGCTCGCCGAAATTAAACAACGGCACAATATAACGCAATAGCCCAAAAGCCGTTGCAGTTTGGCAAGCATGGGTAAAGCGGTATGGCAATCTAATTTTACCGATATTGAAAAAATTGAAGTGAAAAAAACTGATTCTAACCAGCCAGGTAGTGATCTAACGCTGATAACTTGGGTAGCGGGCACCTTTGCTTATGATCTAATAAATAACTATCAAATCAATATCTGCCCTAATGGACAAGATGATGGCGAAATTCCTCTCATCATTAACCGAATCAGCAACCAATTTCATGAAGAATAAATAAAAGGAGAATAAAATGCCATCAAAATACCGTCCACAAATTTTTGGTTGGTTTGGTGATCTGGATAAAGGTCCTTATAGTGTACCCCTGCATGATCGTCGCTTAAGTTATGCTAATAATAACTACTGTGCCTTTATTCGTCAAATTCCCTCAGATCTGATTTTTTATACCTGTCTCTATTTTGTTATTATTATTTTGGGAAGTATATTAACTGTTGGTTTTTTTATAATGATTTTTTGGTTCAATGATTCTGAAATTGGTGACAAACTAACAATAATAGGTGCAATTGGTTTTATTACCTGTTGTCTCACTATGTATTATGCTATTCCCGAATTCTATCAGAATTTATTTTCCCGTCGTGGTAGTCCTATTATATTTAACCGTAAAACAGATAAAGTCTATGTTAACGAAAGTGATTTTTTTAACTTTAAATTTTTACGCCATCCTGCAGTATTTTTACAACCGAAAAAACGCCGAATAAAAGAGTATGATTGGGATGATTTGCATGGTGTTATTATCCATAATATGTCGCGTAATGCTTTAAGCTCGACCGTGTTAATGGTGTGCCAACCCGGTACGCATCAAGTGATTGATCATATTATGCTAGATCCTGCCCGAGCAGGCGCTGGTAGTACATTTGTTTGGGGATGGATCAACAGTTTTATGGTGTATTATAAA
>NZ_LZGW01000048.1 GCF_001690275.1 Gilliamella sp. WF3-4
CCCATTATATTTAACCGTAAAACGGGTAAAGTCTATGTTAACGAAAGTTACTTTTTTAACTTTAAAATATTACGCCATCCTGCAGTATTTTTACAACCGAAAAAACGCCGAATAAAAGAGTATGATTGGGATGATTTGCATGGTGTTATTATTCATAATATGTCGCGTAATGCTTTGAGCTCGACCGTGCTAATGGTGTGCCAACCCGGTACGCATCAAGTGATTGATCATATTATGCTAGATCCTATTCGCGCGGGCGCTGGTAGTACATTTGTTTGGGGATGGATCAATAGTTTTATGGTGTATTATAAA
This sequence comes from Gilliamella sp. WF3-4, assembly GCF_001690275.1. Taxonomy (GTDB): domain Bacteria; phylum Pseudomonadota; class Gammaproteobacteria; order Enterobacterales; family Orbaceae; genus Gilliamella; species Gilliamella apicola_C. The sequence goes on from NZ_LZGW01000048.1 coordinate 313, forward strand.
TCTGCCAATATCGATGACGGTGAATATAAATCAGATCAAGAAGCGGAATTTAAAGCCCATAGGATTGACGGCCAAGGCTGGCCCGAATGGATGGTAGAAGCATTTAATGCTACATCATTAGAAGAGCTCGCCGGAATTAAACAACGGCACAATATAACGCAATAGCCC
>NZ_LZGW01000049.1 GCF_001690275.1 Gilliamella sp. WF3-4
GGCCTAAACGATGGCAAATACAAATGGGAACAAGAAACCCAATTTAAAGACAAAATGATTAAAGGCCAAGGCTGGCCCGAATGGATGGTAGAAGCGTTTAATGCCACATCGCAAGAGGAGCTCGCTGAAATTAAACAACGGCATCATATAAAACAATAAATTTCAATAGTTCAGGGTGGGAAAGGATAACGCCGCCGACTTTACAATAACCGTAAAGTCGTGCCATTAATTGTGACTAAAAACAATAAAATTTAAAATAAGGAGTAAAACAATGCCATCACAATATCAACCTCAAATTTTGGGTTGGATAGGCGATTTAGACAAAGGCGGGAACTATTTAACGGGTGCCGATGATCGCTTGCTCTATGCTAATGATAACTACTGTGCTTTTATCCGTAAAACTTTATCGGATCAAATATTTTACTTATCCATTTTTTTAGTTACTTTTGCTCTTTTAATGCCAGCCATTTATATGTGTTTTTCATTAATTCTAGATTTAGATCTTAAGGATGAAAGTTTGATATACATTACTTTTGTAACAATTCTAATAACTTCTTTAGTTGCTTTATATATATCTATTCCTGAAATCTATCAAAACCTTTTTACACGCCGAGGAAGCCCCATTATTTTTAATCGCAAAACGGGTAAAGTGTATATCAATGAAAGCTATTTTTTTAATTTTAAAGTGTTACGTAATCCGCTAACCTTTTTGCATCCTAATAAAAAACGCATAAAAGAATATGATTGGGCTCATTTACAAGGGGTGGTGGTGCATAACTTTTCACGCTACTCACTCAACACCACTATTTTAATGGTATGCAAGCCCCATAGCCATAAAACAATCGACCATATATTATTAGATCCATTACGTGTCGGCATAGGTAGTTATCTGGTTTGGGGTTGGGTCAATAATTTTATGTGCGCGAACAAATTAGCCGGCCTAAACGATGGCAAATACAAATGGGAACAAGAAACCCAATTTAAAGACAAAATGATTAAAGGCCAAGGCTGGCCCGAATGGATGGTAGAAGCGTTTAATGCCACATCGCAAGAGGAGCTCGCTGAAATTAAACAACGGCATCATATAAAACAATAAATTTCAATAGTTCAGGGTGGGAAAGGATAACGCCGCCGACTTTACAATAACCGTAAAGTCGTGCCATTAATTGTGACTAAAAACAATAAAATTTAAAATAAGGAGTAAAACAATGCCATCACAATATCAACCTCAAATTTTGGGTTGGATAGGCGATTTAGACAAAGGCGGGAACTATTTAACGGGTGCCGATGATCGCTTGCTCTATGCTAATGATAACTACTGTGCTTTTATCCGTAAAACTTTATCGGATCAAATATTTTACTTATCCATTTTTTTAGTTACTTTTGCTCTTTTAATGCCAGCCATTTATATGTGTTTTTCATTAATTCTAGATTTAGATCTTAAGGATGAAAGTTTGATATACATTACTTTTGTAACAATTCTAATAACTTCTTTAGTTGCTTTATATATATCTATTCCTGAAATCTATCAAAACCTTTTTACACGCCGAGGAAGCCCCATTATTTTTAATCGCAAAACGGGTAAAGTGTATATCAATGAAAGCTATTTTTTTAATTTTAAAGTGTTACGTAATCCGCTAACCTTTTTGCATCCTAATAAAAAACGCATAAAAGAATATGATTGGGCTCATTTACAAGGGGTGGTGGTGCATAACTTTTCACGCTACTCACTCAACACCACTATTTTAATGGTATGCAAGCCCCATAGCCATAAAACAATCGACCATATATTATTAGACCCATTACGTGGTGGCATAGGTAGTTATCTGGTTTGGGGGTGGGTTAATAATTTTATGTGTGCGAACAAATTAGCCGGCCTAAACGACGGCAAATACAAATGGGAACAAGAAACCCAATTTAAAGACAAAATTATTAAAGGGCAAGGCTGGCCCGAATGGATGGTAGAAGCGTTTAATGCCACATCGCAAGAGGAGCTCGCCGAAATTAAACAACGGCACAATATAACGCAATAGCCCAAAAGCCATTGCAGTTTGGCAAGCATGGGTAAAGCGGTATGGCAATCTAATTTTACCGATATTGAAAAAATTGAAGTAAAACAAACCGATTCTAACCAGCCAGGTAGTGATCTAATGCTGATAACTTGGGTAGCGGGCACCTTTGCTTATGATCTAATAAATAACTATCAAATCAATATCTGCCCTAATGCACAAGATGATGGCGAAATTCCGCTCATCATTAACCGAAGCAGGAAGAATAAATAAAAGGAGAATAAAATGCCATCAAAATACCGTCCACAAATTTTTGGTTGGTTTGGCGATCTAGATAAAGGCCCACGTTTAGTGCCCCTGCATGACGATCGCTTAAGCTATGCCAATAATAACTATTGTGCCTTTATTCGGCAGGATCATAATGATCAGATTTTTTATGCTTGTTTGTATATTATTGGTTTTATCTTTGGAACTGGCTCTACTGTTAGTTTTCTTTGGTTAATAACAGAATATGATAATCCTACAATTAAACTGTTTACTTTAATGGTAATTATAGTTGGATTTATTGCAAGTTGTTTAGGTATGTATATTCTAATTCCAGAACTCTATCTAAATTTGTTCTCGCGTCGTGGTAGCCCCATTATATTTAACCGTAAAACGGGTAAAGCCTATGTTAACGAAAGTTACTTTTTTAACTTTAAAATATTACGCCATCCTGCAGTATTTTTACAACCGAAAAAACGCCGAATAAAAGAGTATGATTGGGATGATTTGCATGGTGTTATTATCCATAATATGTCGCGTAATGCTTTAAGCTCGACTGTGTTAATGGTGTGCCAACCCGATACGCATCAAGTGATTGATCATATCATGCTAGATCCTGCCCGAGCAGGCGCTGGTAGTACATTTGTTTGGGGATGGATCAATAGTTTTATGTTTTTTTGTGATGTTGCCAATATTGATGATGGTGAATATAAGTCAGATCAAGAGGCGG
>NZ_LZGW01000050.1 GCF_001690275.1 Gilliamella sp. WF3-4
AGACCGGCATTTACGCTGGGGCTTTCCTAAATGTTTTAATCGTATCAGAAAGCTCGGCTATCAATGGAATCATAAACGGGTATATCGGGTGTATTGTGAGCTAAAGCTTAATCTTAAAACAAAACGTAAACAACGAATTCCACCTCGGGAGCCAGAAAAGTTATCGGTTCCCAATAAACAAGGTGAATGTTGGTCAATGGATTTTATGAGTGACAGTAGTCGTAATCAACGTCGCTTTAGGACATTCAATGTCATCGATGACTTTAATCGTGAGGCGTTAGGGATTGATATTGCAGTAAGTTTACCCGCAGGAAGGATTACCCGTTACTTAGATAAACTGGCCGAATATCATGGGTATCCATTAAAAATACGGGTCGATAATGGGCCAGAATTTACAGGAAAAACCTTTACCAACTGGGCTAAATTACATGGTATAACCATTAATTATATCCAGCCCGGTAGTCCTTATCAAAATGGCTATATTGAACGATTTAATCGTACCTATCGTACTGAAGTACTCGATTTATATCTTTTTAACAACTTAGCACAAGCAAGGAGAATAACCGAAGAATGGTTAACGATTTATAATACCGAAAGACCGCATGAGGCATTAAATAACATGACACCGATTGAATACAAAAAACTAAAACAGGCTGCTTAATTTTCTACGTGAGTTATGTACTAAGTTTGGGGTATTTACACTCTACTGGTACTAAAACGACCACCTCGGCACACCCATTGCCCTTACCGGCAGCTTAGGTGACACCCTCTACGAATGCCAGTATAATGCTTATGGGCAGATAATAAACGAAACCTACCATCAGGACGATATAGATTCCCTGCCCGATAACCCATTAAGATTCCAAGGGCAATATTATGATGAGGAGACGGGGTTACATTACAACCTAAACCGTTACTATGACCCATTTACCGGCAGATATATTACCCAAGACCCACTTGGTATACTGGGTGGGTTAAATAGTTATCAATATGTCAATGGCGATCCGATAAATTGGATAGATCCGTTAGGGTTAATTAAGATTGAAAATAATGGGTTTGAGGGGGTTGTTGGAAAGGGGACGAATGGGAATAAAGTAGGAAATCTTGAACCAGGAAATCCAGCAAGTACAAGTATTTCAAGAGATGGCGATCGTTTGGTTTTAAATCAAGGGCAACTACCAACTTGTGGGCCGAACTCTTGCGCAATGGTTATGGACACTGTTGGACTGAAATATGATTTAGGAAAATTGGTCACAGATGCAAAAGTTACGACTAATGGTGCAAGAATGAATGACCTTGCTACAGCAATGCGTAACCAAGGATTATCCGATGCGAAGTTCACAGCAAAAATTTCAATTGAAGACTTGGCTTTAGCCACATCAAAGGGAAATCCTGTAATTGTAGCAATGAAATTAGATCGGGGTGGCCATGCTGTTGTTGTTGATGGTATTACAGTAAGAAATGGTCAACAAGTTGTTGCTATAAGAGACCCTGCATTAGGTCGACAATATTTTACCCCATTAAATGAGTTTAAAGAAAAATTCATGGGGCAAGCTATTATAACAAATTCCCCAAAATAATAAGGAATAGAAATGAATATTGATTTAAGTTGGTTATCCAGACAATCAGGAGGAAATAAATACCTTTTAGGATATTTATTTATATCAACAAAAAATAATGATCTGTTTGGTTTTATTTCGAATGTGAGTAACATTCAGGAAGTTAAAGAAAATAGAAAAATATTTCTAACAGAACAAGCTATAACTCAGATAATGGAGCAAGATGAAACTTTTGGAGCCTTAGTCGGCGGAGAGTTTTTATATTTTGCAATGCCTATTATTATAGAAGCTCTCAAAGTATTTCAAGTTGAAGATAAGATATATCTGGATAAAAATAGTATTATTATTCTGTATGAGAATGATGATACACAGAAAATCCTTATTTAAGGATAACCTCACCTAACAAGTGGGGATCTTTTTTTATTGGAATGGCAACACATATTCAAACAAAAAAATTAAGGGATAAGTGTTTTTTAAATTCAACAGAAAGCAAGTAGCCTAACGAAGAATGTAATCGATTATTATCATACCAATAGGCATAAGCCGAAAAAGCGCGTTATAACTCAGTCTCAGTCATTGACTGACTCAGCAAATAAATTTATGTATTTGCAGTTTTTTATTTGGCAACGTCACAAGGAAAATCATTCAATTATTCACATTAATCCAAATACAATACCATCAGGTATAAATAGATTTAAATTTGAATTTTGGAAAAATAAGGCAGTAAGCTATGCAAAGTAAAATAACACCTAACGATGTTAAAAAATTAATTGATCTTAATTCACATATTATTAACTTTGGTTCTCCCGATAATGCACCTGTAAATACCCCAAACTTAGTACATAACTCACGTAGAAAATTAAGCAGCCTGTTTTAGTTTTTTGTATTCAATCGGTGTCATGTTATTTAATGCCTCATGCGGTCTTTCGGTATTATAAATCGTTAACCATTCTTCGGTTATTCTCCTTGCTTGTGCTAAGTTGTTAAAAAGATATAAATCGAGTACTTCAGTACGATAGGTACGATTAAATCGTTCAATATAGCCATTTTGATAAGGACTACCGGGCTGGATATAATTAATGGTTATACCATGTAATTTAGCCCAGTTGGTAAAGGTTTTTCCTGTAAATTCTGGCCCATTATCGACCCGTATTTTTAATGGATACCCATGATATTCGGCCAGTTTATCTAAGTAACGGGTAATCCTTCCTGCGGGTAAACTTACTGCAATATCAATCCCTAACGCCTCACGATTAAAGTCATCGATGACATTGAATGTCCTAAAGCGACGTTGATTACGACTACTGTCACTCATAAAATCCATTGACCAACATTCACCTTGTTTATTGGGAACCGATAACTTTTCTGGCTCCCGAGGTGGAATTCGTTGTTTACGTTTTGTTTTAAGATTAAGCTTTAGCTCACAATACACCCGATATACCCGTTTATGATTCCATTGATAGCCGAGCTTTCTGATACGATTAAAACATTTAGGAAAGCCCCAGCGTAAATGCCGGTCTGTGATAGCATTCAATACCGAAATAATCACTGAATCATCCTGTAACTTAGGTTGATAATAGTAAGCACAACGGCTTAAACCAACAATGGCACAACTCATAGCAATAGTAACTGAATGATTTTGTTGTAGTTGCTGTGCCCACGTTTTACGTGCCCCAGTTGGCACTAAAGCTTTTTTATAATTTCTTCCTGAAGCTGAGATTTTAAGCTCAGTTCGGCAAACATCTGTTTAAGCTTGCGGTTTTCCGCTTCGAGTTCTTTTAGACGTTTGATATCCGACGTTTCCATTCCGCCGTATTTTTCTCGCCATTTATAGAAAGTTGAATTACCCATGCCATATTTACGGCACAGTTCTTTAACGGGAATACCCGCTTCAGCTTCTTTTAAAATAGCGACGATTTGATGTTCAGTCATTTTTTTCATCATTAAATCCTCTTTTACTTTTATCATAGAGAATTTTCTACTTTTTTGCTGTACTATTTTAGGGGATAGTTACAACTCGACCATCAGCCGCTTTTCGTTGGGATAAACAAGGGCGAGAGTGTGAACGCCGTCAGGGTAATGGACTGGTTAACCGTTACCAGTATGACCCGCTAGGGCAACTTATTGCCCATCAACGTTATCATGGTTATGATATCAGCACCCAAACCTCGCCAACGCCAATTTGGCAACAGCAATATCACTACAATCCTAACGGACAGCTTGCCGAAATCACCGGACATCAGCCACGCCGTTATCGTTATGATAACGCCGGTCAGCTACACACCGTGACTTACCCTGAGGTCAATCCCGAGCAATATCATGCTGAAAAAGTCGAGCAGTTTGATTACGACCCAACGGGCAATAAAATCAGTGAAACCCAAGCGCTAGCCCCTACACCTTTTCATGCCAATATCGCCAAAGGCAACCGGTTAACCTTTTTTAGTGATAAACACTTTGACTATGACCGTTTTGGTAACCTAATTGCGGAAAAGCGCGGAAAAGACCACCGTCTAGTTACCCACTATGAATACGACTGCCGGCATCGACTTATCAAAGTGATTAAACCGACAGGGCTTATCATCACTTATACTTATGATGCTTTTAACCGTCGTACTAGCAAAACCGTGGAGGGTAAAACTACCGAGTTTATCTGGCAAGACCATAAATTAATAGCAGAATGTGCCGATAACGATAAATTCTGGCGAAGTTATATTTATGAACCCGATAGCCATCGACCACTAGCCCAAATCCTTGGAAAAACAGGACAGTCAGAAAAGTTAAAAACCTATTGGTATCAAAATAACTACTTAGGTACGCCTCATCGTCTTACAGACAGCCTTAGCGAAACTGTTTATGAATGCGAATACAGCGCCTATGGCGAAATCATCCATGAACATTGGCCACAAGCTGAAAATAATATTAAACCCATAAACCCACTTAGATTTCAGGGACAATATTATGATGAGGAAACGGGTTTACATTATAATCTTAATCGCTATTATGATCCGTTTATAGGCAGATATATTACCCAAGACCCACTTGGCATACAGGGTGGGTTAAATTGTTATCAATATGTCAATGGTGATCCGATAAATTGGATTGATCCGTTAGGGTTGATTAAAGGATTAGATGGGAGCTCTCAGCCATTAAAATTGCCCCATTATCCCGATAAACCAGCTGATATTAATGGAAAAATTAACATCGGAGCAGGGAAAACACCATTAGAAGGGTATTATAATATTGATTATGAACCCACAATATCAGTTGTACATAAAGGAGATGCAATGAATCTACCAAATGTTAAAACAGGTTCCCAAGCTAAAATAAATATTGATAATCCATACCTTTATGATCCACTGAATCCAGAAATATTACGCATATTATCTAACGATGGTGAAATTAAATTGCTTGGTAATCTAAATGCTAATAAGTACTTTAGAAATGCAATTAAACTGGATAATTTAAAAAAACTCAACTTAAAAATTATTTCACGTAGAGAGATACCATCTAGTAATTATAAATTATCTAATGGTGATAAAATGAAAGATACTAAATTAGACGAAATAATTTTGAGGAAGAAATAATATGCAAATTACATTGGATATTACCAATAAAGTCACAGAAACACTAGATACTTCAGGGATTAGTAGTTTAATCACTTATATTGATATCCCATTGTATCGTGATGTCTGTAATGATCTTAAATTTAACCTTTTTCATTTTACACTTAATCTGGATAATGAAATTATTTCATTATTAAATAAACAAGATAATCCAAAATTTCATAATTTAAATGAGGATGTAATTTTTCTTGTCAAACAAGCTCACGTTGAATTTGGTAAGATTAAAGGTATGGATGTAGCCATGTTTGGCACAAACAAACAACCGTTTGAATCGTGTTATCAAACATGGCCTTACCACTTAGATGAGAAAGATGAAATATATGAAATTTATGGATTTTCAATCAATCTACCTTATGGTGGTATGGTTCTTAATATTGTAAGTAATAATCCTGTTACGGTTACTTTCGAACTTAATGAATGTGAATTGTATGACGAATATCTAGCATTTTCTGATAGGACAAGTCAATTAAATGCCCTAATGGATATTCCCTTGCCCAGGAAAGGAAAACTATTTAAATAAGCTCATTATAACCTAAGCAGTTACTACGACCTGTTTATTAGTAGATATATCACTCAAGACCCACTAGGTATACTGGGTGGGTTAAATAGTTATCAATATGCCGGTAGTGATCCGATAAATTGGTTTGATCCGTTAGGATTACAAACAGATGAATCGGGAACAAAAATATTAACTGAGCATTTTGATAAAGTTATTAATATACAGGATAATATTACAAATACTTATATCAAAGGTTCACAAAAATTTGAAATCAGAGAATCACTACTAATAGGGTCATCAGGTAAAGCAGCGAAGTTAGAAAGTTCATTTGAAATTCTACCTAATGGTTCTAGAAGATTTGTTACAACAATACCAAAGAAGGTAAAAAATAATGTTTATTCAATGTTTTCCAAATGATATCGATTTGCTTGCTTTTTTCGAAAGTGAGCCTATATTTCAAAATGTCGCTGATTTACACTTTGCGTATGAATTTACAGATAGTAATGAAATGTCCATTATGTTTTCATTTAGTGCAACTGCTGGTTGGATTCAAGCTATAATTAAGTTTAAGGGAAAACAAATTTCCCACTATTTAATGGAGGGAGTGGAATTTTTTAAAATAGAAAAAGATGATATTGGTCAATATTTAAGCTCTGAAATTGAATTAGAGGATACAAGAACAAAAGTTGAGATAAGAATAATACCATTTATTTCAGTTAAATTTTCAACGCTAATTCGATAAATAACGATATTGAAAATATTATATACTCTTAATTTTTATATAAAAGAACAAAGAATTTGATAGGTTATTATTTAAATATAACTGCCACTTACACAGTAAGTCTGTGATGATACAGTACAGTTTTATCTAAGGGGGGGGGAATAAATATGCTAAGGTTAAAAAAATAGTCAGGCTACTAGTATTATAACCCAAACATTCCGCCTAATAATATAAATTTAATCCAACTTGTTGCGGTGACGAATGTCGCGAATGAGACCGAGCACTATACTTATGATGATAAGCATGTTATTCAATCACGCGTCATGGCGGGTGGAGCAACCTTTTATTGGGCATGGCAAAATGAAGGTAAGCAGGCACGCTGTTTACGGCAGTGGGCGAACTTTCCTCAATTGGATAGTCAGTATCAATGGAATGATGAAGAAAACAGTGTCACGATAATCCACCAAGATGGCAGTAAAAGTTATTATAAGCATAATACCCATGGTAAATTAATCCAAAAAATATCTGCGGCGGGTCATGTACAAAGCTACGAATATAATGATAAAGGGCAACTGACAGCTGAAATTGATGGCGAAGGTCATATTACCTATTATGATTATTCCCCCATCACTGGCGCGTTAGATACCATCACTTATCCCGATGGGCATAGTGTTCATTATGACTACTTGCATGGGGAAATTTATACCCTCACTCAGGGTGATAAAGAGACTGGTATGTCCACACTTTTTAGTACCAAAAAGATAAGATCATCGATTCATTTTATATTCAATCGATGACTGATAATTTAAAGATGGATGAAGCTGGTTGCCATTAAATCAATTCACATAGTGATTAAATTGTAACCTAAGCTGTTTAAGTGAATCAAAAATCGTGTTTGACACAAATTCAGTCTTCACCGATTTAAATGTCGCATCAGCAACCGCATTATCATAGGGTCATCCCTTATGACTTAATGACCGCTGAATGCTAAATTCCCTTAAACATTCATCTAAAAATATATTATGCTCATCTAATTTTGCTAAAATTTCTGGCATAGGTTTTTTAAATGTAAGGTTTACAATTATCACTTTATTCCCCTTGTTTAATAAAAAGTAAATTTAATGTAGTAGGTTTTGTATGGAATGGCAACACATATTCAAACTTTAAAATATTGTTTTCCATACAGCGTTGTTGAAGCGCTTTGAGCAAAGTTATCAACTCTTGTTCTTGCGGACTGCGATTATCTTTTGTTTTAAATGAACCTCTTTGGCTGGCTTGCGTTATCCAATGGTCTAATGTTGATGAGGTCAAATCAAATTCTGCAACGATTTTACTACGTGATTTACCGTGTTGATAAAGGCTAGCCATTTGGTGTTTAAAATCATCATTGAATGTTCGCCTTTTTCGTTTAATATTATTCAAGTTACCTCCTTTTTTAATTGTGATAAGTTTGCCTTACCCCCTTAAAAAAGTTGGATGATTTAGTGTAGCCTAACCTATCCAAGACGAATTGTACTTCATGGTGTAATTTAGGATTTAAGGCTATATATAGAAGAAAAACAGCTCAGAAGTGCGCATAATAAGCGCTGAAGTTATATTAAACATGGCGCTTTTGGAGGCAAATAGTTTAGGAGATAAATATATGACTGAATGGACAGGTGTTATGTATGGGTTTTATACTAATAAGTCGATAGATGATGTGTTTTCTTCATTGATCAAAAAAATAGCATCTATTAATTATAAATATAAACGAGATAGTTTTCGAGATGAAGAGTTTCTATTTTTTTATAAAAATGATGAAATGCAAGATTCTCACCTTGAGAATGGCTATAATTTGGATATTAATGGTGAAGGTTGCTTTGGAATCGAGGCAAAAAATACAACGTTGAATGGGATCGCTACACTATTTGAATTCGATAATGATTCGGATTTTGAACCTTATGATATAAATTTGCATTTTGATAATGTATTTTATTATGTGCTTGTATTACCTGAACTAATTGAAAATTCAGTTTTTTGTCAGAATATACATAATTTATTTGTTAATATTCTTCATGAGAAAAAATAGAATAAATACTTATCCAACTACAGACGCTTTACCCTGCTAATCGCAATTGGGCTGTTAGATGGATTTAATCTGTATTAGTATGCGTCTAATGGATTGACTTGAGTCGATCCGTGGAGGTTACATGCCAGCTCAACTTTTCCTTCTACTATAATAGTTAAAGATAGTGATATTATCATTGAGTACTATTATCATTGTAGGGGCACCCTCTAGCACATGTTCACGTAAAAGGTGAAGGTGGAATGATAGGGGGTGGAGCTAATGGGAAACCAGTAAAAAGCGAACTTGAGTTAAATAAACAACAGCGCAGTGTTGTTGATCGAAATATATCAAAATTGGAAAGGGTTTAAATACAATTAAACGTTGGTTTAAATATAAAAATCATCGTAGTAGGGTATGTGGGAGAAAATAATGCAATCGTTTATATGGATTTTTCATGGAAATGAAGCTCAGTTTTGCTCAGGTGTTTATGAGGAGTTAAAACAGGCAGAAGACTTTATAAAAAAATATTGTTTAAGTGGGATTTTAACAAAGATGCCTCTAAATAAAAGTGTATATGAATGGGCTATTGAAAAAGGTTTTTTTGAGCCTAAAAGGGATTATCAACATAGTGGTAAGTTTATTCAAAATTTTACTAGTGCTTATTTGGTTCATTACCATTATCAAAATGGCGAGAGGATGGAATAAAAATGCTAATGACTTTGGTCTTTGTGTATTCAATATCTTCTCGATTAAGTAAAAACTCATACAGCTTATTGAACTCACGCCAAAGAAAACGACATAAGTTTAAAAGTCCTGCCTGCTTTTATTCTAAGGCGTTAAGGCCAATTGCACTTCATGGTGTAATCTAGGTGGGCTTAGTTGTAGGCAGTTGATCCGCATAATGCGGTATTTTATTTTGTTGAATTTGTCAACTGAACTAAAAATCATATTAATGAATTAGCAATTAATACAGTTAAATAAGTAATGTAATTTAAATTCTCATTATGATCCTACGCCATTTAAGGTTAGCTATCATCATAATCGATTAATCAAAAAGCTCGATTTTAATTTTTCTAGAATTACTTCGTCCCAAATCATCCATCACTAATATTTTGAATGTGCCACTTTGTGTTGGGATCCAGTTAATTGCATTTCTTGGATCTGTTTGCCCAATAAAATTATTATTAACAAACCAGTAAAGTGTTTTTACATTGCCATCACTGGTAGCAGTAAAACTGATTTGTTCATTTTTTTGTTTTGTTGATCTAAATTGATAAACCACATTTTTAAGTGGTGAAGTTATTTTGGGTGGCTCACCTAAATAGTTTTGTGATGAACGGCAATGCTTGGTTGATGGTGGTGTTTTTTTAGGAATGCCGGCGCTTGCAAAAATAGCAGCTAAATCTGAAGGCCAGTATTCAAAAACAGCTAAGTGAGATGTTGTTAAGTCATAAGGCGGGCAAACTGCTTTACCTGTTTGGTTATCGATCATAACGGGTCTAAAAATCGTATCTGGATTAATTGGCGAAACGCCAGGAATAAACCATGTTTTGCCTTTTGCTTTGCACCATTGAGTTAATAAATTACCACTCGTTAGGCAAATATCAATACGCTTTAAATTAGGTGGTAATGGGCGATTCGGTTTATGTAAGTTAGGATAATAAGCATTTATACTATCAACAATATTAAAAAAAAGTGGCGTAGCAGCATCTACACCTACAAAAGCATTATTGCCACTACCATCAAAATTACCAAGCCAAACGACCATAGCGTAATGGCCAAAAGTTCCTGCTGTCCAAGCATCACGAAATCCCCATGATGTACCCGTCTTCCATGCAACAGGAATTATTTTATTTTGCATTTTACTAAGAACATCTTGTGGGCGAGTATTTTGTTTCAGCATATCAATTGTCATAAATGCCGCTTGAGGGCTTAACAATTGTTGCGGTTCGGGTAACGTATGTTGTGGCTTGGGTAATATCGTTGGTTCAGTAAATTTTAATGGTTGCCAACGCCCTTCATTAGCTAACATGGCATACAGTCCAACTAATTCTTGCGCACTAATTTCACCGCCGCCGAGAACTAGAGATAAACCATAATGTGATTCATCAGCAAGTTTTTGAATGTGGGCATTAACTAAGAATTGATAAAAAGAGGGATTATGTAATTTAGAAGCAACCGTTACTGCAGGTATATTACGGCTATGAATTAATGCATCGGTTGCTGAGATAGGACCACGAAAGTTACGATCAAAATTTTCAGGAGTATATGCCCCAAAATCGGTGGCAACATCCTTTAGAATAGTACGAGGATGCAAAACGCCTTGATCAATGCCTAGCGCATAAATAAATGGTTTAAGTGTAGAGCCAGGTGAGCGTTTGGCAAGCGTGCCGTTAACTTGACCTTGAATAGAATTACCAAAGTAATTTGCCGATCCTATCAGCGCCTTAACCTGCATTGTTTGTGTATCAACCAAAATCACCGATGCATTATTAATGTTTTTTAAACGGCTTCGTTCAATAAACAAATTAACTTGCCGACTAATGATTTTTTGCAAATTACTATCTAACGTCGTTTTAACTTCTTGAGCATTGCTATGGTGTTGTTGAATTATCTGATTAACAAAATGAGGCGCGCCAAAAGGCATTTGTTCAGGTTGGCGTAAAACTAGTTTTTGCAAAAAAAGAGCGGCAATATTGCTATCTACATCATATTTTTCTTGCCAGCGTTCAAATAATTGATTTCTGGCTTTTACTAATGCTTTACCTGCAAATCCCGTTTTACGATCAATACGGTATGTTGGAGATTGAGGTAGAACCACTAGCGTTAATGCTTCAGGTAAATTCACTTGCGATGGCGGTTTATTAAAATAGATTATCGATGCTGCACCAATACTTTCAATATTGCGCCCGAAAGGCGCATAATTTAAATAAGCCTCTAAAATATCATGCTTAGAATACATCAACTCTAATTGTATCGCTCGAGCAATTTGATGCAATTTACCGCCAATATTTTTAGTATTTAACTGCCAACGCATTCGTGCTAACTGCATGGTAATGGTTGATGCACCTTGACGATTACCCCCACCTAAATAGGTTGCGCCAAAAGCTCTAGCTAAACTAAATGGATTAATACCGATATGATAATAAAACCACTGATCTTCGTGTAATAGTAGTCCATTAATAATATCGGGTGAAACATCCTCTAAAGGTGTCCATAAACGATACCGATCATCCTTGGCTAATGTCATTCGAATGAGTTGGTTATTGTCATCATAATAGCGTTTTGAAAAAGTTAGTGGTTCACAAAGAGGTGGATGTGGATACAAACGAATCACAAGGATAGCAATAAATAATAGCAATAAAGCCATTAACTTATTTTGATGACGAACAATAAATCCAATCATATTTAGTTATAAAAATTAAAATGTAATATATTTAAGCAAAAATGCCACTTATGCATTAGCATAGGTGGCGACTTAACTACATTTTATCAACCGTCTTAATACCTAACATGTCAAGACCAGTTTTAAGTGTTTTCGCTGTTAAAGAGGCTAATTTTAAACGGCTTTGTTTTAAACTTTCGCTTTCGGCTGCTAAAATAGGGCAGTTTTCATAAAAGCTTGAAAACAGCGTTGCAATTTCATAAAGATAAGCACAAAGCACATGAGGTGTTCCTTCACTAGCTACAATTGAAATAGTTTCATCAAACTGAATTAAACGCATTGCTAAAGCTCGTTCTTTGTCTGTGTCTAAACTAATTTTGCCTGTTAAACTGTCTTCGTTAATATTTTCTTTTTTAAATATGGACAGTACTCGAGTGTAAGCATATTGCAAATAAGGTGCGGTATTACCTTCAAATGACAACATATTATCCCAATCAAATACATAATCGGTAGTACGATTTTTTGAAAGATCGGCATATTTAACAGCACCAATAGCGACAGCATCAACTATTTGGGCAAGCTCACTGTCAGATAATTCAGGATTTTTGCTACGAATTAACGTTGTTGCACGTTCACACGCTTCATCTAACAAATCATTTAATTTAACGGTATCACCAGAGCGAGTTTTAAATGGCTTGCCATCTTTACCCAACATCATACCAAACATATGGTGTTCTAGTTTTAATGATTCAGGCACATACTTCGCTTTATGAACAATTGTCCAAACTTGCTCTAAATGTTGATGTTGGCGGGAGTCAATATAATAAAGAATACGATCAGCATGTAATGTTTCGTAACGGTATTTAACGCAAGCAATATCAGTTGTCGCATAAAGGTAGCCACCATCACGTTTTTGGATGATAACGCCCATTGGTTCGCCTTCTTTGTTTTTATACTCATCAAGAAAAACAACAATCGCCCCTTCACTTTCAACCGCAAGCCCTTTCTGTTTTAAATCGGCAACGATATTAGGTAGCATGCTGTTATAGATGCTTTCACCCATGGTGTCTTCAAGCGATAAGGTAACATTTAAACGTTGATAAGTGGCAATATTTTGCGTCATGGTAATATCAACTAGCTTGTGCCACATATCACGACAATATTCATCGCCACCTTGTAATTTCACTACATAATTACGCGCTTTTTCGGCAAATACTTCGTTTTCGTCATAATGTTTTTTAGCTGCGCGATAGAAAGATTCTAAATCTGATAGCGCCATGTCATTAGCATGCTCATTTTGCATTTTTTCAAGATACGCAATTAACATACCAAACTGAGTGCCCCAGTCTCCAACATGGTTAGCACGGATAACGTGATGACCTAAAAAAGATAAAACACGAACACTGGCATCGCCAATAATTGTTGAGCGCAAATGTCCAACATGCATCTCTTTTGCCACATTAGGCGCAGAATAATCAACCACAATGGTTTGAGGTTTTGCAGGTAAAGTAATGTTAAGTTTATCACTGCTTAAAGCAATTTCATTTTGCTCAGCAATCCAACTATTTTTTAAAAAGATATTGATAAACCCAGGACCTGCAATCTCAACTTTTTCAGCAATATCATCAACATCAAGATGTTGTAAAACTGTCTGAGCAAGTTCCCGAGGTGGTATGCCTAGCTTTTTGGCAATTGACATAACGCCATTAGCTTGATAATCGCCAAATTGCACTTTAGTTGATTGCTTAATCAGCGCATCGCAGTTCTTATCTGCACCCGCCATAATCATTGCTTGCGAAACACGTTGTGTTAATAATTGTTGAATATTCACACTAAACCTAACTAATTATAATAAAATGACCAATATAATACCGACAAAGTCGATAATTGTCACTGATTGCATAAGTGGCTCGATGGTTTTTGCTTAAAGAAAAAGTGAAAAATTTAAGTAAAATCGATATGCTACTTTATGATTTATTATAAATAACCCTATTTGATTATTTGTCAGTATATTTAGGGTTGCAAAAAACTTCAATAAAATCAATGACTTTTCTGAATGATTTTTAAACAAAAAAATAAACTTATTTTGTGGATTATGTGTTTGGAGAACATTTGTGATTATCAATACCCCTTTTTACTAGCAAAGCTTAAAGAATCGACATAAAGCCACTTCATACCAACAAAAACCACTAAAAAATGGAGCAAAATGAAGTTATTTTATTAATTTAAGCAAATAGTGACTTATCTAATTAACTTTCATTATCTTTTTATTTAAAAATTTCTATTCAATCTCATTCTCCAATATTTAACGAGTTAGATTAAAAAATAGACACTATTCAATATCTGCAAGTTTATGACTTTGTATATTCAATAACCATTTATTATCTAATCGATTTTCGTTAATTTTTCCCAGTAGTTTTATGGTATCAAATATATTGAATGCACCATCTTTTTCACAAGGTGAAAGATAATAGCGTTTTGCCTGTATCTGAGTTTCGATATATTGGCAAAAAGCAATAAAATCACGGTGGTTTTCGGTAACAATTCGCACTTCATTGGCTGTTGGTTGGACTATTTTTTGATAGTGCGACTGGTAGCAAAATTTCGGGCTGAGGGCAATATAATCAATAAGCGCATCGACTTTGCCAAGACCGTTACTTTCAATGGCAATAAAATAACCAGCATTTTTTAATGACAAAAGTAGCTGTGGTAACGCTTTAACCCTAGTGGGTTCACCCCCTGTAATAATAATGTTTTTACTTTTGTATTCGCTTACTTTTGCTATTAATGCCTCTAAGGTAAATCGAGTAAATTGGCGAAAGTTAGTATCACACCAAGCACAATTTAAATTACAGCCTGCAAAGCGGATAAAAATAGCAGGCATTCCCGTATTATAACCTTCGCCTTGTAAAGATTCGAAGATTTCAACTATGCGAAATTCGATCATTTTGGGCTCCGATAATATTCACAATATGAAGTTGGTGTTTCCCATAATTTGATCATCGAAACAGGCAAATATTTAGATAAGCAATCAAAAATAAATTTACTCATCCCCTCTGCAGTTGTTCGGCACGGTAAGGCAAAGACTTTGCGATCCATTTCTTGCAATAATGTAGCAATACGGCACTCATTTCTATTATTTTGATTATAAAGGTAAGCGTGATCAAAAGGATCGACAATATACTTTTTAACAATCATTTTTAGATCGGCATAATCCATTACCATATCTTGACTTGAACCACTATCGATAAGATCACCGCTAATTTCGACTAATAAGCGGTAAGTATGACCATGCAGGTTATGACACTTTTTATTGTGTCCATCTAGCATATGACAAGCATCAAATTGAAACTCTTTGGCTATTTTGAACATGTTGTATTCCTAGTTTTTTTACGTGGGATGGGTTACGAACCACGGTTAGCACGCCTAACAAAATAAAGGTGTTAATATAATGGATAAAAGTTGATTTGTCATCTTTCAACACTGGTTGAACGTGTATTTATATATTGCAAACAACTTTATTTTGATGCTAATTAAGTTTTTTAAATACTCGCTAATTTACTGTACAAATTTTATAAAAAATATTTTAAATTTGCTCTTGAAATTTAGGTTGCAACACTCATTTAGATATCATGCAAATGGGTTGAATGTATACACGTTTAACTCAAATCTATTGCTCAGGAGATAAATACGATGAGGTTAGATAAATTAACAAACAAGTTTCAACAAGCTTTAGCTGATGCGCAGTCAATGGCATTAGGTAAAGACAATCAATATATAGAGCCTGTGCATGTTCTATCAGCCATGCTTAATCAAGAAGGCAGCAGTGTAGCGCCATTGTTAGCTTCAGCGGGTGCAAATGTAGCTATTTTACAACAAGAATTAACTCAGGCGATTGATCGATTACCGCAAGTTCAGGGTGTGGGTGGGGAGGTTATTCCATCACAAGAGTTTGTCCGTACACTTAATCTGTGCGATAAATTATCGCAAAAAAATGGTGACAGTTATATATCATCAGAGCTCTTTATCTTAGCAGCTTTAGAAGATAAAGGGAGCCTAAGTGATATTCTTAAAAAATCAGGTGTCAATAAAGACAAGTTTAGCCAAGCCGTCAATCAAGTAAGAGGTAGTGATAACGTGAATGATCCTAATGCAGAAGATCAACGCGGTGCGTTGAAAAAATATACCATTGATTTAACGCAACGAGCAGAACAAGGCAAACTTGATCCTGTTATTGGGCGTGATGAAGAAATTCGTCGAACTATTCAGGTATTACAACGTCGTACTAAAAATAATCCCGTATTAATTGGTGAGCCGGGCGTAGGTAAAACCGCTATTGTTGAAGGATTAGCACAACGTATCGTTAACCGTGAAGTACCTGAAGGATTGCGTAATAAACGCGTTTTATCATTAGATATGGGAGCCTTGATTGCAGGTGCAAAATATCGTGGTGAATTTGAAGAACGTTTAAAGGCCGTACTTAAAGATTTAGCGAAAGAAGAAGGCCGTATTATATTATTTATTGACGAAATCCATACCATGGTTGGTGCAGGGAAAAGCGATGGTGCAATGGATGCTGGTAATATGTTAAAACCAGCATTGGCTCGAGGGGAATTACATTGCGTTGGTGCAACAACATTAGACGAATATCGCCAATATATTGAAAAAGATCCTGCGTTAGAGCGTCGTTTTCAAAAAGTGTATGTTGCCGAGCCAACTGTTGAAGACACGATTGCTATTTTGCGAGGATTAAAAGAACGTTATGAATTGCATCATCATGTGCAAATTACCGATCCAGCCATTGTCGCTGCGGCAACGTTATCGCATCGTTATATTTCTGATCGCATGTTACCTGACAAAGCGATTGATTTAATTGATGAGGCGGCATCCAGTATTCGTATGCAAATGGATTCAAAACCGGAATCGTTAGATCGACTTGAAAGGCGTATTATTCAACTCAAACTTGAGCAACAAGCGCTTAAAAAAGAGTCTGACGATGCTAGTAAAAAACGTCTTGAGATGCTAAATGATGAACTTTCTGAAAAAGAAAAAGAATATGCATCACTTGAAGAAGAATGGAAGTCAGAAAAAGCGGCTGTTTCGGGTACGCAAAGCATTAAAGCTGAACTTGAAAAAGCACGTACTGAAATAGAGCAAGCACGTCGCGCTGGTGATCTGAATAAAATGTCTGAATTACAATACGGTAAAATTCCAGAACTCGAAAAGAAACTTGCTTCAGCAACACAGTTAGAAGGCAAAACAATGAAGTTATTGCGCAACAAAGTGACTGATAACGAAATTGCTGAGGTGTTGTCTAAAGCGACCGGTATTCCGGTTTCTAGAATGCTTGAGAGCGAAAAAGACAAATTATTACATATGGAAGATGCCTTACATAAACGTGTAATAGGTCAAAATGAAGCGGTTGTTGCTGTAGCTAATGCGATTCGTCGTAGTCGGGCTGGGCTTTCTGATCCTAATAAACCAATTGGATCGTTCCTATTTTTGGGACCAACAGGGGTCGGTAAAACTGAACTTTGTAAATCACTGGCTAACTTTATGTTTGACAGCGAAGATGCCATGGTACGTATTGATATGTCAGAGTTTATGGAAAAACACTCCGTTGCTCGCTTAATTGGCGCACCTCCTGGCTATGTCGGTTATGAAGAAGGGGGTTATTTAACCGAAGCAGTAAGGCGTCGTCCATACTCAGTGATATTACTTGATGAAGTTGAAAAAGCGCACCCAGATGTCTTTAATATCTTACTGCAAGTATTAGATGATGGGCGTTTAACGGATGGTCAAGGTCGCACGGTTGATTTTCGTAATACCGTCATAATTATGACATCAAACTTAGGATCTGACTTAATTCAAGGTCAAGTTGATCTAAGTTATGACGAAATGAAAGCTCTAGTGATGACAGTTGTAACTAAACATTTTAGACCAGAATTTATTAATCGTATTGACGAAACAGTGGTATTCCACCCATTAGGTCAAGAAAACATCAAAGCGATTGCAAAAATTCAGTTGGCGCATGTTGAAAAACGCTTAGATGAACGTGGTTACCAAATGGATATTACTGATGCAGCGCTTGAACATCTTGCTAAAGTGGGCTTCGATCCAATTTATGGTGCAAGACCGTTAAAACGCGCAATTCAACAAGAGATTGAAAATCCATTAGCGCAACAAATACTGTCAGGCAAATTAGTCCCAGGTAAAACCATTCATTTGGATTTAGTTGGTGATAATATCGAAGCTAGACAGTAAGCAAACATAAATTTACAAACCGACCTGTTAGGGTCGGTTTTTTTATATTAGAATGGCGTTATCGTTTAGCAAAAATCTTGAATTTTTTGTATAAAGAATAATAGCGTCACCCTATAATTTATGTCGTTTTACATTATCAGACAAGTTAACGGTGCTTGTTGAATTACGTAGCGAATAGCGTTTTTTATCTGTAACTGATTGATCAATTACCGCCAATCCCTTGTTATTCACTTGATTAATAAAACCTTGTTTCTTAAATTTAATTTATCAATAGCATGCATGCCTATAGCCGTCCCTAGTTTATTAACAATGCTTGAGTAAATGAAATATTCAATTAATTTTCTGTATATTAAATAACTAAAATATACATGTTTGATGGTAGTGCATAGTAAAAAGGCAAAGTAAGCTTTTTATACTATAAAAAATAGGTTTAGAGGTTTAAAAATAATATTATTGTTTAGTGGTAAGTTATTTTTATATCTAAAAATAAAATATATTAATAAATTTAAGCATAAATAATTTCTGGCAACCGAATATCCCATGGTTTGTTGTCAATATGCTGTACTTTTTGGCAAGCAAAAGCAAGCCCAATAGGTAAAATTTGTTGGGCTTGATAATTTGCTAGTAATCGGTCGTAAAATCCGCCTCCCATTCCCATACGATAACCTCGTTGATCAAAAGCCACGAGTGGTGTAAATACGATATCAAGTTGATGGTAAGGCAGTATCTTTGATTGATTTAATTCAGGCTCTAATATACCAAATTTATTTTTAATAAGTGAAGTTTGTTTAGTATATTGCAAAAAAAGCAAATCTTTGGGCTCCAAAGGATTGATAATGGGTAAGTAGACAGATTTATTTTGTTCCCATAAATATTCAATAATGGGCTTAGTTTCAACCTCGCCATCAAATGATAAAAATATAGCAATATTGTTTGCTGTTTTTATCGCTTGATGATGGGCAATTTTTTGGTATATAGTTTGTTGCGCAATGTCGCGTTCAGTAGGGGATAATTGCCGTCTTTTTTGACGGATAAGTTGCCTAATATTCATCAGTTCTTACACTTGCTGAAAGTGTCGAAAAAGCACTCCAAGATGCCGTTAAGGTCGTAACCCTTGAACCCAAGGTTCAAGGTGAACATCGTGTTTTAATTTTTAGGTTTCCTTACAAGTAAGGCATACACACCAACTAAAAGTCACTCCGTTCTAAAAATAAGAATATCGGCTCAGGGGACTAACCCATATCGCGAGCATCTCAGAGATAGATATCATAATACAAAATTTGACGAATCATACAAGATTATTTGTATTAAATTTACAATTAATTACATTAATTGTTGGTATTTAGGGCAGAATCAAGTAATTGTTGTAACATTTTTAGTCGATCGCTAAATTCATTACTTTTTTCTTTTTCTTTTGTAAGTTCATAAGAAATATTCAGTGCAGCCGTCATAATAAGTTGATCACTGGTGATCTGTGGCGATTTTTCTCGTAAATTTGTTAAGCGCGTATCGAGATCTTTTGCAGCACTATTAAGTGCGTTAACTTCATCAATCGGACAATTAAATTTTAATGTTCTTCCAAAAATTTGAATAGTGACAGCTTGAGTTTCCATATTTAACCTATTGATTCATAAAATTATTAATTTTATCGATAATGTGCTTTGGATCTAACCCTATTTCTTGCCTTACTTCGTTTTGAGATCCTTGAGAAATAAATTTATCGGGCAACCCAATATTTAAAATATCACATTTTATTTTTTTCGATAATAAATATTCACCGACGCCGCTACCGGCTCCGCCTTTAATACTGTTTTCTTCAATGGTGACTAGTATATTATGTGTTTGGCTAATCTGCAAAAGGACTTTTTCATCTAATGGTTTTACAAAACGCATATCAATGACTGTAGCATCGATTTGCTCTGCTGCTTGTAATACTTCGGTTAGTAAAGTGCCAAAATTAAGTAAAGCAATATTTTTTCCTTCTCGACATAATTTCGATTGCCCTAAAGGGATTACTTCTAATGGTTTTAATTGTGCTCCAGTACCTTCACCACGAGGATAACGCACTGCTACAGGCCCGTTATGTAAATAACCGGTATAAAGCATTTGTCGACACTCGTTTTCATCACTTGGCGTCATAATAACCATATTGGGCACGCAACGTAAATAACTTAAGTCAAATGCTCCTTGATGAGTTTCGCCATCCGCACCAACAATCCCAGCACGATCTATGGCAAACAGTACTGGTAAGTTTTGAATGGCGACATCGTGGATGACTTGATCGTAAGCACGTTGTAAAAAAGTTGAATAGATGGCAACAATAGGTTTTAAACCACTAATTGCAAACCCAGCCGCTAATGTAACCGCGTGTTGTTCTGCTATTGCAACATCAAAAAATTGATCTGGATAACGATTGGCAAACTTTGTCATGCCTGAACCTTCACCCATTGCAGGTGTTATCGCCATTAAACGGTTATCATTTTTCGCCATTTCACATAGCCAATCGCCAAAAATTTGCGAATACGTTGGGATTGCTCTTGGCGTGGCAGGTAATATGCCATCATTAGGATTGAATTTAGGTACTCCATGCCATAATGTCGGATCTTTTTCAGCTGGCTCATAGCCTTTACCTTTTTGCGTAATCACATGAAGCAACTGTGGACCTTTTAATTGGCGAACTTTTTGTAAAGTCGTAACTAAACTATCTATATCGTGTCCATCAACAGGGCCAATATAATTAAAACCAAGCTCTTCAAATAAGGTTGCAGGCGTGACTAAGCCTTTTAAGTGTTCTTCCGTTTTTTTAAAGAGCTCTTTTAGAGGAGGAATATTGGCCAATACACGTTTGCCACTTTCCCGAAAAGATGTATAGGCTTTGCTTGATAAAATTTGAGTAAGATGTTGGTTAAGTGCTCCAGTGTTTGCGGAAATCGACATATCATTGTCATTAACAATCACTAGCATATCAGGTTTGATATGACCAGCATGATTCATTGCTTCAAATGCCATACCTGCTGTTAATGCACCATCGCCAATAACCGCGACTACTTGTTTTCCCGATTGTTTTTTTTGTTCGCTAATGGCAATTCCTAGCGCTGCACTAATTGAAGTTGAAGAGTGCCCTGTAGTTAGCACATCATATTCACTCTCATTACGATGAGGAAATGGATGAAGCCCCCCTTTTTGGCGAATAGTTAGCATCTGATCTCTGCGACCAGTCAAAATTTTGTGAGGATAAGCCTGATGCCCTACATCCCAAATAATTTTATCAAAGGGAGTGTAATAGACATAATGTAGTGCGGTAGTTAATTCAACCACACCTAATCCCGATGCTAAATGACCACTTGATTGACTAACACATGTTAGTAAATATTGCCTAAGCTCTAGGCAAATAGAGGATAACTGCGACTGAGGAAAACATCTTAAATCCTCAGGCGAGTTGATTTGTTTTAACAAAGGGTAATTATTTAAATTCATTATGTGATATTTTAGTTAGTTACTAATTATTGCGATTAATAATAAAACCAGCAAGGTCATGCAAAGGTTGCGTATTATAAGGTATTTGCTTAAGACTATCGATAGCTTGTTGATAAAGTTGTTGAGTTAGCTTTATCGCATTATCCAGTCCAATTAATGCTGGATATGTGCTTTTTTCATGAATGAGATCTGAACCTTTTGGTTTACCCATTATTGATTGTTCGCCAATGACATCTAAAATGTCATCTTGAATTTGAAATGCCAGACCAATTGATTCGGCGTAGTTATCAAGCATTAGTTGATAAGGCTGCGCTATTTCGCCACTAGCAAATGCGCCCAAACGGATCGCTGTTTTGATTAAAGCACCTGTTTTATAGCAATGAATATTTTGCAAATGTTCCACACTAATTGACTGATGTGTAGCTAGCAAATCCAACGATTGACCTAGGCACATGCCAGTAGCGCCACTAGCATGTGCAAGTTCGGTTATCATATTAATCTTGGCATTTGAATCAAGGCGTTCACTTTTTGCTAATAATAAAAAGGCAAAACTTTGTAAGGCATCACCAGCAAGTATAGCCTGAGCTTCACCGAATTGGATATGGCAGGTTGGTTTGCCTCGGCGTAAATCGTCATTATCCATTGCCGGCAGATCATCATGAATCAATGAATAAGTATGAATAGACTCAATAGCAGCAGCAGCTTCATCTAATTTAGAAAGAGGGCAATTGAACAATTGACCTGTTAAGTAGACTAAAATTGGTCGAATTCGTTTACCTCCAGCCAGTAAGCTATAACTCATTGCTTGTTGGAGTTTTGAACTTTCAATTTGCGCAATGCATGTAGCTAAAAACGAATCAATTCGTTCTTGTAACGGTTTTAAACTATTCATTATCATCATTTGTAAATTCTGACAGTTCGGCATCACTATTTTCAGATAATAAAATATCAATGCGTTGTTCCGCTTTCTGTAACTGCTTTTGACCTGCTTTTGCTAATTTTATTCCTTTTTCGAACTCATTTAGAGCCTCATCTAAAGGCAGTTCGCCGTTTTCTAGTTGATTTACAATGGTTTCAAGTTGTTTAAGTGTTTCCTCGAAACTTAATTCTTTATCTTGTTTTTTTGCCATATTCAATTCCTCGTTACGTTCGATGAGTATACACTTATTTCAAATAATCGTGAATCTAGGTTTTGTTTATTTATCATGTCACAAGTATTGTTAAAGCCTGTTAGGTTTCAATTTCATCTTTGTTATTCGATTCCTCTATTGCCAGTGAAGCAATATCTGAGTTTATCGGTTTTTTTACTTCGATACCCATTTCACGAAACCGTTCTATTTGTCCAATTACATTACCACGACCCTTCGATAATTTGTTCATAGAATTTTGATAGGTATGTTGAGCTTTATCTAAACAGTTACCTAAGTTTTCCATATCTTCAACAAAACCGCGCATTTTGTCGTACAATTTGCTTGCCCTATCGGCAATAAGTTCAGCATTACGGTTCTGGTACTCAAATCGCCATAAATTATGAATAGTCCTTAATGCAACTAGCAAAGTGGTTGGGCTGACTATCATAATATTATTTTTCATAGCATCATTGATTAATGTAGGATCGTTGTCTATAGCGCTAAGAAATGCAGGTTCCACAGGTATAAACATCAAAATATAATCTAATGAATTAATACCAATCAGTTTATGATAATCTTTTTGACTAAGTTGTTTTAAGTGATTACGAACAGAGGCTAAATGTTCGTTCATCGCTTTTGTTTTCACTGTTTCATCATCACTATTGAAATGGCGCTCATAGGCAACTAAAGTTACTTTTGAATCGATGACTACATCTCCCCCTTGTGGTAAGTGAACAATGACATCGGGTTGTAATCGTTGATTGCTTTCGTTTGTTAAGTTGACTTGAGTTTCATATTCATAACCTGATCGTAATCCAGAATTATCTAGAATTTGGCTTAGGATAAATTCGCCCCAGTTCCCTTGGGTTTTATTATTGCCTTTTAGTGCATTAGTTAGGTTATTTGCCTCTTTGCTCATTTGCTCATTAAGCTGTTGTAAATTACGAATTTCATGCGTTAATGTGTGACGCTCTTTTGCTTCTTGACCAAAACTATCTTGCACTTGCTTTTTGAAACCTTCTAGTTGCTCTTTGAGTGGCGAAAGTAAAAAATCAAGACTTTGTTTATTTTGTTGTTCAATTTTTTTACCGCTGTGTTCAAAAATACGGTTGGCTAAATTTTCAAATTGAGTCGTAAGTCGTTGTTCACTATGTTCTAGTATACTTTGACGTTCTTGTGTTGCTCTTAACGTTTCTTCTAAACGTGTTTTGAGTTCACTAATTTTAACGTTTTGCGCTAGATTTTGTTGTCGATAGTCATCTAACTGGTGTTCCAGTTGTTTTGTTTGGGTTATTAATGATCGATTCTCTTCATTTTTCTGGGTTAGTTGCAACGCAAATAGTTGATGTAAATTATTAATTAATAATTTAGATTTTATTAAAATCACAAGTAAAATTAAGGCGACTATGCCAATAATTATGGCGAGCCATTCGGTTAATCCCAAAGCATTGAACATAATTAAGCCCTTTCAAAAGTAAATGACATGACTTCATTTAAGTTATTGCCATCTAGCGCGATCATAATTAAACGGTCTAACCCTACAGCAACACCAGCACAGTCAGGTAGCCCTGCTTCCATTGCGGCAAGGAGTTCAATGTCAATATTTTGTGTAGGTAGATTTAGCTTGGTACGATCTAAATTATTTTGTTCAAAACGCATTCGTTGTTCTTGTGGGTTTGTAAGTTCTTTAAAGCCGTTAGCAAGTTCAACACCTTTGTAGTAGAACTCAAAACGACTCGCTACGCGATGATCTTCTGTGCTGATAGCAGCTAATGCTGCTTGTGATGCTGGGAAGTGATACACTGCAATAGGTTTATCTTGACCAATATAAGGTTCAATACCAAAAGTGAACAAGCATTGTAGTAATCCATCTTTATCATAACTTTCGGCATTAATGCCAATATCCAACTGGTTTGCCGCATTGATTAATGTTGTATGATCAGCTTCTAATGGATCAATATTCAAATGGCGTTGAAATACTTTTTGGTAAGAAATACGCTCAGCAGATTCACAATCCAAAATAGTTTGCAGTAAATCATCGACTTCGTTGATCATTTGCATCATGTCAAATTGGATGCGATACCATTCAAGCATGGTAAATTCTGGGTTATGGTAACGACTGACTTCTTCATGATTACGAAAGCACTTACACATTTGGTAAATAGGGCCACTACCTGCAGCAAGTAAACGCTTCATGTGATATTCAGGGCTGGTAATTAATGACATCTTTTGCCCTTGCTGTTCATTAAATTCACCGGGTTTTAAAAAAGTAGAATGAAAAGAGCTTAAATGCACATCGGTAACTGCATATTGGCTTAAGGTTGGTGTTTCAACTTCTAAAATACAACGATCAGCAAAAAATTGACGTATTTGAGAAATAATTTTTGCACGTTTAAGTAAATTATTAATAGATGCGGAAGGTTGCCAAGTCATAAAAATATCCATGGATTTGATTAGTTACTAAAAAGAAGAAAAATAGGGCATAGGCCCTATTTTTTATTGTTGGCGTTCAT
This sequence comes from Gilliamella sp. WF3-4, assembly GCF_001690275.1. Lineage (GTDB taxonomy): Bacteria > Pseudomonadota > Gammaproteobacteria > Enterobacterales > Orbaceae > Gilliamella > Gilliamella apicola_C. The sequence goes on from NZ_LZGW01000050.1 coordinate 25,219, forward strand.
TTTGCCACAAAGCAAATAAGTTGTCGTATTTTTCTTGCTGTTGCCAAATATGGTGATGTAATGCAGAAAGAATAATTGGATCTTCTAAAATTGCTAACTGTTGTTCTTTATTGATTTTTTCTAAATCAGTTTGCAGATATTGTTCAATAAGCTCAATACGTTTTTGCTGATTTTTAGTATTAGGTAAATGTCGAGAAGTGGATAATGCACAAGCAAGTGCGTTATAGATAGGATCGACTAATGCTATAATAAAGCCATGCTCAACAAATGCCGCTTCGGTTTTAACTAAATATTCTCCAGTGAGTGTGACAGCTCTTGCTGGATGTGTTTCTTCTGGTGTTAAGAATAATCCCATTTTCTTTGCTTTCATACCAATGCTTGAAAGCCCAGATACTCTAATCACTAAAGGAGAAATGGTTAAAGGTATCAATATGGCTATATACCAATAAGTAAATTGTGGGTTTAACCAGATAATCACAGCTAACCATACAATACCTAATAATGATAATGGCCAACAAAAATAAAATGATTCCCCCCACGTTAGCGCATCATCACTTCGGGACGGAGATTTCCATTGGATTTTACTGCCCATCCAAGCTTTAAGTACAAATTTACTATGGAAGATCATCCGTATTGGAGCTAAGATCATTGACCAAATCATTTCAACAAATATCGATAGAGTTAATTTAATAATACCACCAACATCTTTTGCTCTCGTTCTCGCTATTATAATGCCATAGCTGAAGAATTTAGGTGCAAACAATAAAACCATCGTGGTTGAAAGTAGTTGAATAGCCAATTGCTCATCCCACCTTGGCCAAGTTGGGTAAAATTGGTTAGGTTGGAAGAAATATTGAGGTTCGGAAATATTAAACACTAATAATAATAAGGTTGAGAATATTAAAAACACCAACCACAATAATGACGAAATATAGGCCATGCCACTGGTTGCAAACATTATGCGGTGTGTCAATTTAATCCCACTTTTGAAGATTAATCTTAAATTAATCAAGTTTCCCATACACCAGCGATTGTCTCGTTTTAGATCTTCTATCATATTACCTGGTAGTTCTTCGTAACTACCATTCATATTATAAGCGATCCAAACGCCATAGCCAGCACGGCGCATAAGGGAGGCTTCAACCAAATCATGCGATAAAATATGAATTGGTTCTTTCCGTTTTGGGAGCGGTGATAGTATGCAATGCTCAATAAATGGTTTTAAGCGAATCATTGCATTGTGTCCCCAATACTGTGCTTCGCTTAATTGCCAAAAGTGTGTACCAGAGCAAAAAATATCGCTGTAAATTTGGTTGGCAAATTGTTGAATACGACCGTAAAGGGTGGTCATTCTTACCGATTTTGGTGGAGATTGTAAAATACCTGCTTTAGGTGTCATTTCCATCATGGCAATCATTTTCAAAATACAATCGCCAGTCATGATACTATCAGCATCAAGGATCATCATGTATTCGTACTGATGCCCCCAACGACGGCAAAAATCATCAATATTACCACTTTTACGTTTCACTCTACGTTTTCGGTGACGATAAAAGATATTACAGCCATTGTTTTGTTTCGTTGCATTAAATTCAGCCCAAGCTTTTAGCTCGTTAACATACAAATCTGGATCATTAGTGTCGCTTAATATATAAAAATCACAACAAGCTGCGTGACCTGTTTCAGCTAAAGACTGATAAGTAGCTTGTAAACCAGCAAAAACCCGAGCAACATCTTCATTACAAATGGGCATGACTAATGCGGTTCGATGCTTGCTATCAATATGCGCTGCTGGATCTGTGGGAATTTGGATAGTATAACGATCTTTACCCATTACGGCTAAAATTAATCCCATAATACTGGTCCAAAATCCAATAGAGATCCAGCAAAATAAAATCGCAAATAAGATAATAATCGCGCCTTGAATAATATAAGGTATTATGCTGTAAACAGCTAATTCAGGATTGATATCCCAATTAGCCATGAAATTGATTTTTTGCCAGCTTTGATAAGGCAATAACGATGATAGATAAGTGGTTCCGTAGTATGTTTGTACTGCAATGAGGGCAAACATAATAAAACGGCGAATTAAGGCAAGGATATTAGTACCATGCTTTGCTTTGCTAGTAAAGCGTTGGTTCCAGATCTGGGGTTGAATCGAAACGCGATCCACTTCAGGATAACTTGGTTGTTGTTGCCGCTCATCAATAAAAGAACGAGTATCGCCAACTTGGTTTAAACGATATTTTAAAAACTCGACATCGTCAGGTGGAATCGCATTATCTTCAAATTTCTGACGCCAAACTTTAGCGCCAGAAAGATTTGCAAAGTAATCTTTTTTCATATTTTTATCTTATTATAATAATTATTGTGCGGGGTATTGCCCACTCCACGTTTCAGAAATCACTTCATTGGTTGCTTGCGAAGCAAGTTGTATACGAATATCTGTTGCTTTTTTATTATCTTCAATGTTGAATCGAACAATGACTCGCCAACCTTTAATTATTGGATTGTATTGCACGTCACAACTTACAATAGCACCATTATTAATGCTTGAAATCACTTTAACTGGATCTTTTTCTGATAATTCAGGGCCTGCGAAATCAATTACGTATGCATTAGAGCCATCAAGTTTACGAATTAAATTAGCTTGTTTTATATCGCCTAGCGATAAGCGTGTACTAATTGCTTGTGCAACATTATTGGGATAACGCTGTTTTTCGTTTAAGGTATAATGTAATCGATATTTAGTATCAAGCACATCACCAGCTTGGTATTGTTTTTCTGGCACCCAAAATGCAACGATATTGTCGTTAGTCTCATCAGCTGTTGGGATTTCAACTAATTCAACACGACCTTTTTGCCAGTTGTTTAGTATTTCTACCCAAACACTTGGTCGTTGTTCATAGTGATCATCAAGATCTTGATAATCATCAAAACCTTTATCACGCTGAATTAACCCAAATGCTTTCGGGTTTTCTAAACTATAAGATGAAAACGATAAACGTTTAGGGTTATTTAATGGACGCCATATCCACTCATTATTGCTAGCTAAGATCGAAAGGCCATTAGAATCATGCATTGCAGGGCGGTAATTTAGCAATGGTGATGGATAATTAGGGCCAAATAAGAACATGCTAGTCAATGGTGCAATACCTAATTTTTTTACTGAATTGCGGAAAAATACTCTTGCTTGTACGGTGATCGTCGTATCAATACTTGGTACAAGCGTAATTTTATAAGCACCAGTTACACTAGGCGAATCGAGTAATGCATAGATAACCAAGTGTTTTTGATTAGGTTCAGGTCTTTCAATCCAATATTCTTTAAAACGCGGAAACTCCTCCCCAGACATTTCACCAGTGTCAATGGCAAGACCTCTAGCTGAAAGACCATAATGTTGATCTTTTCCTACGGCACGAAAATAGCTGCCACCAAGAGCCGAAAAAATTTCATCATCAGTTTTTGTTGGATTATTAATTGGATAATGGACTTTAAAACCAGCAAACCCAAGATCTTTACTGCTTAGTTTATCGAGATTGATTGGGCTTAAATCAAAATAATTTGGATCATATTCGATTGGGTTGACTTTATTATCGACAATTTCATTGATTTTTATTGGAACATCAAAGTACATCCCTTCATGATAAAACTCAAGTTTGAAACGATTTTTTCGATCGCCCCAATAGGCTTTTTGATGATTGAATAGGATTTTTTGATAATCAGCAAATTGTAAAGATGCTAATTCATTTGGAATATTTTTAGATGGTTGAACATAAGCCTTTTTGGAGAGTTTTTCTGCTTTTTCAGCTACATCATCAAATGAGAAAGCCCACGAAGAAAAACTAATGCAAGAAACGCAAGCCATGCAAAGCACCTTGCTAATTAGCTTTTTACTAAAAGGGGTATTGGGTAATAAGTTGTACATACAGACTCGCATTATTATCTAAAAATATTGAAGTAATTGATAATATTTTTTTGGGGATCACTCAAGCATTTTTCAACATAATCTACTTTGATCTCTTGAAGAATGCTAGGATTTTCATCGATCAGGAAGTGAGAATAGTTATCTTTGGCAATCTTTGTTTGTAAGGATAAGATATCTTGTTCAGACATTTTGAATTGTGGCTGAAAGTATTGCTTTATTTTAGTGGTATCTTTGGTATAAATTGCAGTAACAAAATCAGCCGAATACTGGCAATAATTTTTAATATTGTTTTCAGTTGCTTTTATTTTGCTTAATTCAATATTATGTTCAGCTTGATTTTCTTCAACTACTTTTTTAAGTTGCCTATCATATTTTAACTTATAATTTTCGTTCAGATAAAAACTTAATACACAAGATGATGGGATATTGTCACTTTTACAATTTAAAATGCCACGTTTAATAACATAGTTGTCGAAATTTTTATCGCCAATAATTTGGATCAATTGAGTTTTAGCATCAACGACATAAGGGTCATTAGCTTCTGTTTGCTGTTTTAATAAAGATAGTTGCTCTGTCTTTGAAATTGCCTCGCTATTTTTTGTAGGCAAATTTTCTTTTGCACAGCCTGCGGCAAGAATAGAAATAATGGTGCATATAAGGATTTTACTTACTTTCATTTATCAAATTCCATGAGCATATTTTTAGTTATTTCGGTTAATTTCAATTCGGTTAATTTCAAAGGGAGTAACAGTATTACTCATTTAGTTGCATTTTTATAACAAAAATCGCTTATAACAATTATTAATATAGCCGGAAATTATATACTCTTATTTTTTTAAATAATACCAGTAGATTAAATTAAATTTATAAAAAGCCTACATTAGATATAATTACTTCTTCCTAATGTTTGCATATTTTTTTATTATCGACGGTAAATTCAGATTTATGAGCAACAGAAGGCTTAAATTTACCCTTCGCTTTTAGAAAAGCAATAAGTTGCTCGGCATTCATGTTAGATTTAGAGCAGGTGTGAAATACGGCGTTTTCACCAAACTTATTTTTGATAGCATTAAATAAGGAAGATTCTGTGTAATTGTTTCCTTCCATCATACGCAATACTTCATGTCCGTGAATTGACATTAAAACCTCCTCTGCAAATTTTTGTTTATTTAAAGCATAATATTCGCTATTTAGAATGGCGAAAGATAGCAAATATTATGAGTAAAAAAAAGTGGTTAAATATTAAAAATATTGTCAATTTTATTTATTGCTTCCCCCTGATTTATATCAGGGGGGTAACTAATACAAATGAGGGAAAACATTCAATCGAGAATAATCTTGTTTTACTCTTTATTATTAGCCAATTTTACAATAATTGATTGATTTTCACTTTTAACTTGGTGAATTACAACTGAAATAATATCAGCAAGTTTGTAGCAAACTTTATTTTCGATTTTGATTATTCCTTCATCGGGTAGGGCGGTGATTTCTTCCTTGACTGAATGAATCATTGAAAGCGGTACAAATGCAAAAGCGCCTATATCACATAAACGAACTCGAGCTCCACCACGATTGATATCAATAATTTCAGCTGTGTAACTTTCACCGATTTTATCTGATAAGTATTGAGCATAAAGGTTTTCAGCCATATCACGCTCAGCAAAGCGTAACATCTTTCGCCTTTCATTCATGGTTTTTAGTTGTTCTTTATCTGGTGGAATTAGCTCTTGTAAGCGAATATATGCTTTGATTAGCCGATGGTTGATCATGTCGCCATATTTACGTATTGGGGATGTCCATGTTGCATAAGCATCAAATCCTAAACCAAAATGAGGCTTTGGCTCAATTGAAAAATCTGCAGGGCTTTGAAACTTGCGAAGCCTTGTGGCTAAAAATGGGATATTGTCGATCATCCGACGTAACTTTACGTAGCCATCAAAAGATAATAGAGATTCTTTATCAAATTCAGTAATCCCGTTATCGTTGAGAAAATTTAGCACTTGTTCGATATATTTATTATCAAACCCCGCATGAATATTAAAAATTCCAAAGCCAATTTTATTTTGTAATTGTAATGTTAAAGCTTGATTTGCCAGAATCATGACTTCCTCAACAATATGATTGGCAATTCGACGAGTTTCTTTAATGATTGATTTAACTTGGCGGTTTTCATTTAGATCAAAACGATAATCGCCATTATCTTTAAAAACGAGTGCATGAGTTTGTCGCCATATTATGCGAATATTAGCTAAGTCAGCTAACCAGCTAAGTTGCTGCTTAATACTAGGGTTGTTAGTTGCTAATTCATTACTATTTTCTAGAAAATCGGAAACATTACGATAAGTTAGTTTAGCTTTCGATGCAACCCAAGCCGGCATAAAAGTGATGTCATCGGTAATCATATTGCCTGCTTGGTCAATATTTATTTTACATATCATAGCAGGTCGTTTTTGATTTGCTTTTAATGAACATAGCTCATTAGCAAGCTCTTTGGGTAGCATGGGAATATTAAAATCTGGCAAATAAGTTGTAAAATTCCTAATTTTTGCAATATTATCCAATGCGCTATCTTGTAATATATAAGCGGTGGGGTCGGCAATAGCAACCATAAGTTGATAATGGCCATGTTCATTTTTAGAAACCGTAATTGCATCATCCATATCTTCGGTATCTTCGCTATCAATAGTGAAAAAATTAACATCAGTTAAATCTTGACGATTATTAAGCTCTGCATCGTTAATTTCTAATACTTCGGTGTGTGGAGGGACCGTTTCTAAATCATAACGAGCTAATGTTTTTAGCCAAAGTTGGTAAGGAGAATTACTGTCAGCAACAAAACGAGTAATTTCAGCAAAAAAATGGTTACTTTTTTCTTGTAACGGGTGAGAAGTGAGCATTGCAACAACCCAATCATCTTCTTTTAGCTTTTCGCTAACTTGATTGTGTACTTTACAACGAATGGCAAAATTAGCGGGCATATTTTCAGGATAAATAACCATTGCACGATCTTGAAAACCTATTTTGCCAATAAATTTTTGTAATGCACTCTCGATTAGACATTCAGGTTCAAAAGTTTCTTTACCGTTATTACTGATTACAGCCCCAGAAACCTTATCGCCATTACAAACCTTTTTCATTTTAGCAACAGGGATGAAATAGCTTTTTTTATTATCTACATCTAAAAAACCAAATCCTTTTTCATGTGCTCGAACAATGCCTTCAACGCGTGGGGTTTGTTCATGAAGCTCTTGCTTTAATTGTGCCAGTAGAGGGTTATTTTGAAACATATGCCTTAACACTATTTAAAAAATTTGGGTTAAATTCTATCATAGTTATGCAAGTTTTGGTTATTGAATTAATCGGTAATAGCGCTGAAAATAGACGTATAATAATGCCACTTAAAATAATGGATTAAATTAGTCTATGAAATTAAATTACAAATTACAGGGTGATGGGCAGCCGATAGTGTTTTTGCATGGCGTTTTTGGCAGTTTAGATAATTTGAATATGCTAGCAAAAGATTTTGTGCAACATTATCAAACAATTCAAGTTGATTTACGTAATCATGGAAATTCACCTTGGTCTGATCAGATAAGTTATCAAGCTATGGCTGAAGATGTTGCCGAGCTTTGTCATGATTTACGCTTAAATGATGTGATATTAATTGGTCACTCTATGGGCGGCAAAGTTGCTTTGCAACTGTCACAAGTGATATCAGATACTATCCAAAAAATTGTTGCCATTGATATTGCGCCGATAAAGTATCACCGCTCAGCTAATGCTACTATTTTGAGAGTATTAGTTTATTGTCTCAAAAATCATGTTACCGATAAAAAACAGATCATGAATTTAATGGAACAAGCAGGTATTAACATGCCAACCATACTTTTTTTATTAAAATCTTTTAAAAATGAAAAATGGTCATTTAATATTCAAGCAATTAATGATCAGTATGGTCATATTTGTGATTGGCAAACAATACCACCTTGGTTAAAACCCACGCTATTTATTCGTGGTGGCAATTCTTCTTACATTATTGATGAATTTTACCCAGCCATTTTTTCGCAATTTCCAGATTCAAAAATTGAGTTGATTGAAGGTGCAGGTCACAATGTTCATGCTGAAAAAACACAGCAAGTACTGAAAATTTTACATAGCTGGTTAGGGAATTAAATGGCATGAAGTCTATAAATATTAAGGTGAATTACAAAAAAGGCGTTGCTGTTGGATGGTTTGCTTATTGGATGTTTTAATCGTTATAACAACCATGTTACATTGAGCATTATATATTTGAGTGTTGATGTGATATTGCCAACCAGAAGGGATTATTTGGCTGATAGTATAAGGATAGCTATCGAGTAGCTGAAAAGCAATTTTATTAGCACGTAAGTTGTTGGCAAAATAGCGATGTTTGCTGAACAATGTTTGTTGATAATTGATAAAGCCAAGCATGATCATTGAAAATAGTAATGTTGCTATCATTACTTCAATTAGACTAAAGCCAGTTATATTTTTATTATTCACAATAAATAGCCTTTTTTTCTGGGCAATAATCGAGCCAATGTCCTTTTTCCACAATCAATCGGTTATTGTCAAAATGTGCAAGTGCATACAAAAAAAAGTCATCGGCCTCGCCTCTTATTAATACATAATCATCTATTTTTAATAAAGATTGTTTTATGCATGCTTTTAAGTGATAAGTTGGTTCAGTCATACATTGCCAATTGGCTTTAGGTGGTTGCCAATTTTGGCTTATTGCCCAAGTTAAAGATGAACTGGAATGATTAAATTTTTGATAGTATTTAATTTCTATCAAGATTGTTTTTTGCCATGAGGTTATAAGTAAATTAAAACCAATTAATAATCCCAATCCTACAGTCATTAACATTATCATCATTAAAATAGTGCTAAATCCAGATGATGGAGAATTTTTTTTAAAATAGGTTTTCATTTTTGATAATTTCAGTTACATAGTATTTAATCTGTTTGTTTTTTCTTAATTCAGCATTGATTGATAAACTAATAGCATTTGGTAATTGCCTTATTGCAAAGTGGGTTATTTTGATTTCATTTGAATCGAATAAATTTTCCCATTTACTTCCAAAACAATCTAACGATCCTGTTCTATAGGCTATGTTGTTTTCTTTATAGCGATAAGTAAAGACATCTGACTTTGTTGGGTTGGCTCTGTTCCAAACCCAAGAATTTCGAATTTCGCTATCATATCGAAGGATAATACATTTTGCCCGTTCCTTAATTTCAATAGCTTTATCTGTCATTTTTTTTGGATCATTAGCAATAAAACCCGCTCTTTTTATATCTTTTTTCAAACCAGCTAACCCAAAATCGATGGCTTGTTGTAAGCGAATCTTTTGATAATATTGCATGATGTTTGTTTGCAATTTGACGTAAAAAGCAGTCATACCAATAACTATTAAACTTGATAGTACCAAACCAATGAGCATTTCTAGCAAGGAATATCCAGATACTTTTAACATGGTGGTAAACTAGCTATATAACTGTTTTCCGCACAAAATCGAATGCGCCCAAATAAAGAAACAAAAATTCTACTGGCCCCTATTTTATTTTTTAATTGAAAAGACATGGTTTGTGCCATGTTGCGACGCCCTAGAATAAAAGCACTTTTATTGTTTGATAACTCACTAATTTGAACAGAATTATTGGGCTTGATAAAATAAAGTATGCCTTCACTGCATGCAGGTGGTTTGTCAGCCTTGGTAATTGAGATACACCAAGGTGATGAAAATTGATGAATAATATAGTTTTCATTTTTACTTGATGCTTTTATTTGTGCTTCGTATATAAAATAGGCCAATTGCTTAGTTGTAGATGCTAATTCATTTTGCAATTGTTGCTCTTTCCAATGCTCAATACCGATAGAGGCTAAAATAGCACTGATACAAACAGTTATTAACAATTCTAATAATGAGAATCCCAAATCATGCATAGTATGTCTTTTGTAAATATTGTGAGAGTTCGAGCATATATTTGAATAAAATAACTAGTTATTTAAAGATCTGAATTTGTGAGCCACTATCCAAATAAATTACGATTTTTAATAAAAAAGGTTGAATAAGGTTTTATCAAGAATACTAGCGATATTATTGGCTTTATTTATAGTAGAGTTTTAGTTTTTTACGCAAATGGTAATTATAAAAAATGATAGAGAATGTGCTGAATTTAGTGATCTGCTTAAACCACTTAAAAAGCAAAGCGGATTATATTATACTGTTCATCCATTTATTATTTGCTAACGGACTTAAACGTTAAAGGAAACGAGAGATGCAACAATTACAAACTATTATTGAAGCAGCATTTGAACGTCGTGCTGAAATAACACCATCTAATGTAGATGTAGTAACACGCGATGCAATTAACCAATGCATCCATTTATTAGATAGCGGTAAGATGCGTGTGGCCGAAAAGATTGATGGAGATTGGGTTACTCACCAATGGTTAAAAAAAGCAGTTTTGCTCTCTTTCCGAATCAATGAAAACCAACTGATTGATGGTGGTCCGACTAACTATTATGACAAAGTTCCATTAAAATTTGCTGAGTATGACGAAGCAAGATTCCAACAAGAAGGGTTCCGTGTTGTTCCGTCCGCAATTGCACGTAAAGGGGCATATGTTGCGCGTAATACTGTATTAATGCCTTCTTATGTTAATATCGGCGCATACGTTGATGAAGGTACAATGGTTGATACATGGGTAACTGTTGGCTCATGTGCGCAAATTGGTAAAAATGTTCATTTATCAGGTGGAGTCGGTATTGGTGGTGTTTTAGAGCCATTACAAGCTAATCCAACGATCATTGAAGACAATTGCTTTATTGGTGCTCGTAGTGAAATCGTGGAAGGTGTGATTGTCGAAGAAGGCAGTGTCATTTCAATGGGCGTATTTATTGGTCAAAGCACTAAAATTTACGATAGAGCAACCGGTGAAGTACATTATGGGCGAGTACCAGCAGGTTCTGTCGTTGTTTCTGGTAACTTACCAACCAAAGATGGCAAGTATAGCCTTTATTGTGCGGTTATTGTGAAAAAAGTAGATGCTAAAACTTTAGGTAAAGTGGGCATTAATGAGTTACTTCGTACTATTGATTAATTTACGTTTACATGTTTAAGTCGCCTAAATTATTAGGCGACAATGATTTTATTTACAATTAGTGGTTTAATTGAGAATCCTAACCATTAGAAGAGGAGAATTTATGCCTTCTTTTGATATTGTGTCAGAAATCCAAATGCCAGAAGTTAAAAATGGGGTTGAAAATGCGACCCGAGAGTTAACGACCCGTTGGGATTTTAAAAATGTTGAAGCATCGTTTGAATTAAATGAAAAAAATGAAACGATCAAAGTTACAAGCCAATCAGATTTCCAAGTACAACAATTACTTGATATTTTACGCGACAAATTAGCTAAGCGCGGTATTGATGGCGGATCGCTTGAAATTCCTGAAGAAATGGAGCATAGCGGCAAACTCTATAGCGTTACAGTTAAACTAAAACAGGGTATCGATAAAGAATTAGCTAAAAAGCTTGTAAAAGCAATTAAAGATAGCAAAATTAAAGTACAAGCTCAAGTTCAAGGCGAACAGATTCGCGTTACTGGTAAATCGCGCGATGATTTACAAGCTACTATGGCGTTAGTTAAAAATGGCGAATTTGGTCAACCCTTTCAGTTTACTAATTTTAGAGACTAACCTTTTATGGAATTCATATTGTCGGCAAATGTCGACAATATTGTCTTTTAAACATTACAATTTATTTTGTAAAAAAATTTCTAGGAAAATCTATATTTGAGCATGGAATTATTAGGTAATCACAGAAACGGTTTCTTAAACACTAATGTAAGTAGCGTAAAGAACAAGATTTTTTTTTATGAATACGTTATGCTATCTACTTGTCTACCCTCTTAATTATAACAATATTTATTATGATGAAAAAATTAGCTCTATTTTTACTTCCTCTTCTCTTTTCTGGATATCTGTCTGCACAAGAGCTCAATAGCGAAGCAAAGAAAGTTTTTATTGATAATTTATTATCGAAAATGACGATTCAAGAAAAAGCAGGCCAATTACGTTTGATTAGTGTTGGGGGCGATTTAACTTTAGATAAAGTGCTTGATAACATTGAAGTGGGTGAAGTTGGTGGTATTTTTAATACCATTGTCGAGCCAGATCTGTCGCAAATGCAAGAACGAGCTTTAAAATCTCCGAATAAAATCCCGCTATTTTTTGGATTTGATGTCATTCATGGGCACCGAACCATATTCCCTATTAATTTAGGTATTGCATCAAGTTGGGATCGTAGTGTAATGGCTAAAGTGGCAGAAATATCTGCTGAAGAAGCCACAGCCGATGGATTGAACATCACTTGGGCTCCAATGATCGATATTACTCGCGATCCAAGATGGGGGCGTGTGTCAGAAGGTTTTGGCGAAGATCCTTATTTAACATCCGAAGCGGGACGTATTTTTGTTGAGAGAATGCAAAAACAGTCGCTTGCTGATAAAAAATCGCTTGCAACGGCTGTAAAACATTTTGCGCTTTATGGTGCAGTTGAAGGTGGGCGTGAATATAACAGTACAGATATGAGTGAACGAAAAATGTTCCAAGAATATCTTGTCCCTTATAAAGCAGCAATTGATGCTGGTAGCCGTGCAGTCATGGTTTCTCTGGTCAGTGTTAATGGTATTCCTGCAACAGCTAACCATTGGTTATTGACCGAAGTGTTGCGCAATCAATGGCATTTTGATGGTGTTGTGGTTAGTGATCATGGCGCTATTCGGGAGCTAATTAACCATGGTGTGGCTAGCGATGCGAAAGATGCGGTTCGCGTTGCGATTAAAGCTGGCATTGATATGAGTATGAATGATGAATATTTCTTACAATTTTTGCCTGAATTAGTGAAAGAAGGGGCTATTACCGAAGATCAATTAAATCAAGCTTGCCGCCGAGTTCTTGAGCTTAAATATGATATGGGGCTATTTAGTGATCCTAATCGCTATTTAGATCCAAAATTAGATATCGAGACAATGTTTTCAAATAACCGCCTACATCGTGAAGAAGCGCGAGATGTGGCTCGTCGTAGCATTGTGCTATTAAAAAATGAGAATAAGATCTTACCGCTAGCCAGAAATAAGAAAATTGCGGTAATAGGTCCATTGGCTAATTCAAAACGAGATATTTTAGGTAGTTGGTCGGGTGCTGGGCGTACTAATTTGGCGGTAACACCATTAGAAGGCATCAAAAACACAGTTAAGAACCCAAAATCAGTTAGCTACGCATTTGGTGCTAATCTTTCTGATGATGTAAATTTATATCGTTTTTTAAATTTATATGGAGAAAACACTAAATTTGATGATAGGCCAGCGGATAAAATCATTGCCGAAGCTGTTAATATAGCGAAGAAATCTGATGTTGTTATTGCCTTTGTTGGCGAAGCCGAAGGCATGGCTCATGAATCATCAAGTCGAACAGATCTATCTTTACAAGCAAGCCAAAAACGATTGCTCAAAGCATTAAAAGAAACTGGAAAACCATTGGTTATTGTATTAATGAATGGCCGCCCATTAACATTAACTGAAGAATATGCTCAAGCTGATGCAATGCTTGAAACTTGGTTTTTAGGAACTGAGGGGGGTAATGCTATTGCTGATGTATTATTTGGTCAGTATAACCCTTCTGGTAAGCTGCCGATGTCCTTTCCTAATAATGTAGGGCAGATACCTGTTTATTACAGCCATTTAAATACTGGCCGTCCACGTGGAACCGAAAATATGGGGAAATATACAACTTCGTATTTTGATAGCCCAAACGAGCCATTATTTCCATTTGGTTTTGGTTTAAGTTATACCGACTTTGCGATGGATTTTTCTTTATCTAGCCCTGAAATGGACAAAGAGGGTGAAATTGTTGTTACAGTCAATGTTGAAAATATTGGCGATAAGGAAGGTATGCAAACAGTTCAACTCTACTTGCAAGATGTTACAGCCTCAGTTAGTCGCCCTGTTAAAGAGTTGATGGGTTTTGAAAATATCACCTTAAAACCACATGAAAAAGGTAAAGTAAAATTTACTATTAAATATGATATGTTAAAATTCTGGAATGACAAAATGCAATACGTTGCAGAGCCAGGTAAATTTAATGTGTTTATTGGTAGTGACTCTACAACACAAAATAAGCAAACTTTCACTTTGCTTGATAAATAAATTTTTAATTTTTCGTCGACATCTGTCGACGTTTTTATTTCTGTGGTCAGTATGGTGTTTGAATTCGATCTTGTCCTACACTTCTGCAACAAATTGTGTTTTTGGTGATTGCTTATTCAATCAGTAAAACACCAATTATTATCCCTCTTATGCAAGTGGCTGTTCATTTGTTTTATAAATTAGTCTGTTACTGCATTTTTTCGTTGTTTGGTATTATGAGTAGCTATTTTGGCTTACATATTTAGGAGAAATTACCGCTGAGGTTTGTATACCGTCTACAATTTTGATTGGATTGATTAGCGGATTATTGCATTATTTCTGATGAAAAAGGACAAGCTGATTTTATCAATAATCCTAACCTAATATCAGGGTAACTACCATTCTAGCTATCTGGTTGTTAATTTGTACCACTTGGGCACTAGTATTGAGACTATTCAATTCGGATCCTCAACTAGAAAGATTCTTTTATTTAGCGGAGGAATATAATTGCCGTATTGTAGAAGATAGAAGTTTGACAGCACAACAAAACGATAATATGCATCATATATTAATCATTTTCGTTGTGTACGATATTATCTTCTTTGGTGTTAAAACCGTGCTGAAAGTACGCAATAATAAGCAAAGGACTGCTAAAGAAATCGCTTATGTACCAATTCCAAAAGGTGGCATTAAAATGTCAATGTCACACTAAGTATTGGTAGGATGCTATTCATGATAGCATCCTAGTTTAACCGCCCTCAAAATAGGACAGCAAAAAATAGAAAATCCTTTATGATAAAACTAAAAATCCCATAAACCTTTTTTAGAATATCTTTTTGTAAAAGATATTCTCAAGTTGATATTGTTTTAAATTTGCAAATAATTTATTACATAAAATTCAAATTACACCTAGCGTAAATAAGGAGAGTAACTGTAGAATGGCTAACTACAAGGAGAATTACTATGCAAAATGATATTACTTTTTACCAACGCTTTAAGTCTGATATTTTGGCTGGTTTAAAAATTATTACTATTCGCGATAGGAGTGAATCACACTTTAAAGTTGGTGATGAGCTACGTGTTGGTACTTTTGAAACTAATGAATACTTTTGTACCATAAAAATAGTGAGTGTTACACCAATCACTATTGAACAATTAACTGAAGAACATGCAAAACAAGAGAATATGACATTGAGTGATTTAAAAAAGGTGATTTTAGATATTTACCCAGATGAAAGACATTTTTTTGTAATTCGTTTTTCTCTTTTATGATCATAAAAAAATACGCGTTTGAACGCGTATTTTTATTTTTGATAAAAACAATCTAATGTCATGATCTATTTAAGGGTTGCACATATAAAGTTAAACCATCAACAGAAATAACCTCAACATACTGGCCCGCGTTAAGATCTTGATTACACTTGGCTGGCCAAGTCCCATCTTTGATTTTTACTCTTCCCGAACCATTAATAATAGGGACAGTGACAATAGTTTTTATACCAATTAAATCTTGTTGAGGCTGATTGATTTCACTTTTGCTAGATTTATCTTGTCCATTTCTTCGAAGCCAAAACCACCAAAGATAAGCAGATATAACCGTCAGAATTGCAAATAAGATCCATAAAGTTGACCAAGAAAGTGATAATGCCCAAGCCATTAAACCAACAATTATGGCTGCACACCCAGCCCAAAGCCCATACCCACTTGTGCCAATTAATTCAGCAATCAGTAAAATACCGCCTAAAGCGATAAACACCCAATGAGGTGAATTATAGAAAACCATAAAAAAATCAGTCATTACGCTACCTTCAAAATCGATTAAGTTAAAAAACTCAAACATATAATCCATGGCTTTTATCAAAAAGTTTTAGGAAATATTGTGTTTAAGTATAAAGTTCGATTTCTATTTCGTATTTTTAAGCAATTCAGCAATACCACCAATACTGCCCATTAAACTTGACGCATCAAGAGGCACCATAATAACTTTACTGTTATCAGCTGAACCAATTTGTTGTAGCGCTTCAGTATATTTTTGTGCAACAAAGTAGTTAATGGCATTTATATTACCTGCTGCAATGGCATCTGATACCATTTGAGTTGCTCTAGCTTCAGCTTCGGCAGCACGTTCACGCGCTTCGGCTTGTAAAAAGGCTGATTGTTTTTCACCTTCAGCTTTTAAAATTTCAGATTGTTTTTCACCTTCTGAGCGTAAAATCGCTGCTTGACGAATACCTTCCGCTTCAAGAATTTCCGCACGTTTATTACGTTCAGCCTTCATTTGTGCGTTCATTGCCGCAATGAGTTCTGCCGGTGGGCGAACATCTCGAATTTCGATACGTGTGATTTTTATTCCCCAAGGACTTGTTGCATCATCAACAATATTTAGTAACTTAGAATTAATGTGATCACGTTGGGATAACATTTCATCTAATTCCATACTACCTAAAACGGTACGAATATTGGTCATCATTAAATTAATCACAGCACGTTCTAATTGATTAACTTGATATGCTGCCCTTGCTGCTTCTTGCACTTGAATAAAACACACAGCATCAATTTGTACATTGGCGTTATCTTTCGATATCACTTCTTGTGATGGAATATCAAGAACTTGTTCCATCATATTAATTTTACGACCAACACCATCCATAAAAGGGATAATGATGTTTAAACCTGGTTCAAGTGTATGTGTATATTTACCAAAACGCTCAATAGTATATTGATAACCTTGGGGAACAATAGTAATGCCTTTCAAAACGGTGATTAAAGCAAGTAAAACAATAATAAAGATGGCGATATAAAATACTGGCATAGTTTAATTTCCTTATATTTATAATTAAATATGACTAGTTATTCTAAGCATTATTTTATTATTTGACTAGTTATAATTGATTTTTATAATGAAATTTATGATTGTTCGAATTTGTTAATACCTATAATTCATGCGTTGATAAGTTACAAAATGTTAAATCTCAAAATTTACCATGGAATAAGCAAAGTAATTTAGAACAAGAAATTAAAGAAGGCTATCCTTGAGTCAAGTGTGAGACGCTTATGTTAAAAAAGACATGGGATATTATCGTTTTGATCAAAAAATTGAAGAATAATTGAATCTTTATTTTTATCGCGTTTATTACATTATGAAGTGATAAGTTTTTATATGTTATTATTTACTTGACATTGAATCAATGAACTAGTTTAATAGTACAAAATTTACTTTAAACAGATAATATAATGAAACGTCAATATTTCTTTACTCACTTTTGTCAAGTCGCTAGCTTTGGTTGGTGGTGCATTACTTTTTGTGGGTAATGTAGTGAAGTATTGTCTTAATTTACAAAACCCGCACTAGGCGGGTTTTTTCGTTTTAAGCAAAGAAAAAATCGATATGAATTAAAATTAAACATAAATAGAGAGACAACAATGAACAAGCACGTACTAACGCAGATCACCAAAACGATTGATTATTATCAAAATCCTTCCCAAGTGTTTTATCAATTATGTGATAGTAGACCTGCAACATTGTTGCTTGAATCTGCTGAAATAGATAATAAGCAAGGAATTAAAAGTGTCATGATTGTTGATAGTGCCTTACGTATTTCGGCAATTAACAATGAAGTAACTGTTAAGGCTTTGACTACAAATGGCGAAAAATTATTACCTTTATTACAAAAGAACTTTTTAGATAAGTTAGATAATATCCAACTGAATGAACAAACGCTTAAATTGGTATTTCCTACTATCAACAATATGCAAGATGAAGATTCAAGATTAAAGTCATTATCCGTCTTTGATGTATTAAGAACCTTATTAACTATTGTAGATAATACCGAACAATATGGGCAAGATGCAATTTTTTTTGGCGGTCTATTTTGTTATGATCTTGTCGCTAGTTTTGAACAGCTTCCCATTTTGCCGAGTGAGCAACGTTGCCAAGATTTCTGTTTTTATTTAGCTGAAACACTATTAGAAATAAATCATCAAGATCATGTGTCAATTTTAAAATCAACAGCCTTTACGTCTGATGCACTAGAAATTGAACGGTTGACATTAAGATTAGCTGACCTACAAGCAACGTTAAATCAACCAATGAAGCCCATTTATACAAAATCGTTTGCTAATATTAATGTGACTTGTAATAAAAGTGATGATGATTTCAACACGATGGTGAAAAAGATGCAAGATGCGATTCAGCAGGGGGAAATCTTTCAAGCTGTACCTTCACGGCGTTTTTCACTACCTTGTCCTGAGCCGTTATCTGCTTATCAGGTATTAAAAATCCATAACCCAAGCCCTTACATGTTTTATATGCAAGATCAAGATTTTGTCTTATTTGGTGCATCACCAGAAAGCGCACTTAAATATACTAAAGCAACAAATCAAGTTGAAATCTATCCGATTGCTGGTACACGCCCACGAGGATTAACCATAAACGGCGAAATTGATCACGATTTAGATAGCCGTTTAGAGCTTGAAATGCGCACTGATAAAAAAGAGCTTGCAGAACACTTAATGCTAGTGGATTTAGCACGTAATGATTTAGCTCGCATTTGCCAGCCAGGCACGCGTTATACCAAAGACTTATTAAAAGTAGATCGTTATTCATTTGTGATGCATTTAGTTTCACGGGTAGTTGGTCAGTTACGTAATGATTTAGATGCACTTTATGCTTACCAAGCGACTATGAATATGGGGACATTAACTGGTGCGCCAAAAGTGCGTGCTATGCAATTAATTGCTGAATCAGAAAAAGTTAAACGGGGTAGCTACGGTGGGGCGGTTGGTTATTTTACTGCTCATGGCGATCTTGATACCTGTATTGTGATTCGTAGCGCTTATGTCGAAGATGGTATTGCGACAGTTCAAGCAGGTAGTGGTGTGGTATTAGATTCCGAACCTCAGTTAGAATCCGATGAATCGCGCAACAAAGCGCGAGCAGTAATTCAAGCTATCATGGCAGCACATAATGTAGAGGGTGTATTGTAATGGCTAATATTTTATTTATTGATAATATTGATTCGTTTACTTATAACTTAGTTGATCAATTGCGAAATAGCCAACATTGTGTGAC
Organism: Gilliamella sp. WF3-4; assembly: GCF_001690275.1. Taxonomy (GTDB): domain Bacteria; phylum Pseudomonadota; class Gammaproteobacteria; order Enterobacterales; family Orbaceae; genus Gilliamella; species Gilliamella apicola_C. The sequence continues at coordinate 44,430 of NZ_LZGW01000050.1, forward strand.
TATTTATCGTAATACCATTCCTGCTGATGTCATTATTGAAAAATTATCACACATGCAACATCCTATTTTAATGTTATCTCCTGGACCTGGTACGCCGAGCGAAGCAGGTTGTATGCCTGAATTGCTTAAACGATTAAAAGGTAAATTGCCTATTATTGGGATTTGTCTTGGGCACCAAGCTATTGTTGAATCTTATGGGGGAACAATTGTTCCTGCAGGCGATATCTTACATGGCAAGGCTTCACAAATTGAGCATGATGAGCGAGCCATGTTTACAGGATTACCAAACCCACTACCTGTTGCGCGTTATCACTCTTTAAAAGGTGAAAATATCCCAAAAAATCTGACTATTAATGCGATTTTCAATAATATTGTCATGGCGGTGCGTAATGATGAAGATCGGGTTTGTGGTTTTCAGTTTCATCCTGAATCGATTTTAACTATTCAAGGGGAAAAATTACTAGAACAAACTATTGAGTGGGCGCTTAATTCATCAGAGACAAAAGGAAAGTTACAACAAGAAGCTATAGTTGATAAGCAAGAGTACAATATTCAACCTGTGCTAAATAAATTATATTTAGGGCAATTGCTCACACAAGAAGAAAGTAAAATATTATTCAATTTAATTATTCAAGGTAAGATTGAACCAACAGTATTAGCCACCGCAATTATTAGTATGAAAGTGCGCGGTGAAACACCTGATGAAATTGCCGGTGCAGCGCAGGCTTTGCTTGAAAATGCAGATGTTTTTGATGTGCCAGATTATGATTTTACCGACATTGTTGGTACTGGTGGTGATGGTACTAATAGTATTAATATCTCAACGGCAAGTGCTTTTGTGGCAGCTGCATTAGGTTATAAAGTGGCTAAGCATGGTAATCGTGGTGTATCAAGCAAATCAGGCTCTTCAGATGTGCTTTCCGCTTTGGGTATTAAATTAAATATGTCTGCACAAGCATCTCGGCAGGCATTAGACGATCTTGGCGTATGCTTCTTGTTTGCTCAGCAATATCATTCAGGTTTTCGTCATGCAGCGTCAGTTCGTCAGCAGTTAAAAACTCGGACTATTTTTAATGTGTTAGGGCCGTTGATTAATCCATCTCGTCCAAAACGGATTTTATTAGGCGTATACCATCCAGATTTGATTAAACCGATTGCTGAAACATTAAAAATGCTTAACTACCAACATGCATATGTGGTGCATGGTGCGGGTATGGACGAAGTTGCTATTCATGGTGAAACTCAAGTGGCCGAAGTTAAGGATGGTCAAATTGGCTATTTTACGCTGACTCCAGATGATTTTGGATTGCCGACATTTACCTTAAAAGATATTGAAGGTGGGACACCTGAGCAGAATCGTGATATGTTAATTGCTATTTTACAAGGTCATGGTAAACCCGCACATGAATCGGCAATTGCCGCTAATGTCGCGATGTTAATGAGTTTGTTTGGCGATTCAGATTTAAAACAAAATGCTCAGCGAGCAATCGAAATGATACATAGCGGTAAAGCTTATTTGCTATTACAACAATTAGCCGCAAGATAACAAGTGGAGAATAACATGACAATTTCAGCTTTAGCAAAAGATGTTGAAATGGCAACAGTATTAAAAAAGATCATCAAAGATAAACAGATATGGCTCGTTAAACAACAAGCTATAAAACCACTTGATACATTTAAATCAATGGTAATGCCAAGTGATCGTGATTTTTATCAGGCACTAAGCCAACGCAAAAACGTGTTTATTTTAGAGTGTAAAAAAGCATCACCATCAAAGGGATTGATTCGAAATGATTTTGATCCAATCCATATCGCTAGAGTGTATAAAAATTATGCTTCGGCAATATCGGTACTGACTGACGAAAAATATTTCCAAGGTAGCTTTGAATTTTTGCCGTTAGTCCGTAATCAAGTCGCACAGCCAGTGCTTTGTAAGGACTTTATTATCGACGAATACCAAATCTATTTAGCGCGTTATTATCAAGCCGATGCGATATTATTAATGCTATCGGTATTGACTGATGATGAATATCAGCATTTAAGCCATATTGCTCATCAACTTAACATGGGGATATTAACTGAAGCTAGTACTGAAGATGAAGTCGAGCGTGCAATTCAACTTGGTGCTAAAGTAATCGGCATTAATAATCGTAATTTAAGGGATCTGACGGTTGATCTAAATCGGGTAAAAGTGTTATCTAAATCCATTCCTGATAATCGCATAATTATTAGTGAATCGGGCATTTATACTCACAATCAGGTTAAAGAGCTCAGTACTTACGCTAATGGCTTTTTAATCGGCAGTGCATTGATGTCTGAACCTAATTTAGAACTAGCAATTCGTAAAGTGACGCTAGGTGAAAATAAAGTCTGTGGCTTAACCCGTGCCGAAGATGCTGTAAGTGCTTATCAAGCGGGCGCAGTCTATGGCGGTTTGATTTTTGTTCCAAATTCTGCTCGTTATATACAACCAGTTAAAGCTCGAACAGTGATTGCAGGAGCACCACTTAATTGGGTAGGTGTCTTTCAAAATGAAGAAATCGAAATTGTGTGCCAAATAGCAAAACAACTATCTCTATATGCAGTTCAACTGCATGGCGATGAAGATGACAATTATATACAAAAATTACGTCACCAATTACCAAAAGATTGCCAAATATGGAAAGCATTGAGTATTGGTGATGTTATGCCCAAATATAGTAATTCATTAGTTTCTCGCTACGTATTTGATAATGGAGCTGGTGGTACGGGCAAACATTTTGATTGGTCTATACTTACTGATCATAATTTAAGTAATGTCATCCTAGCTGGTGGCATTAACCCACAAAATATAAAATCAGCTATAGCAACGGGTGTCATTGGTGTTGATCTTAACTCAGGCGTTGAAGCTTTGCCCGGAATAAAAGATAAACAGAAAATACAAGCTGCATTTGAACAAATTTAATTTTTTATTTAAAAGGAAATGGTCATGTCTAAATTAAATCCTTATTTTGGTGAATTTGGTGGGCAATATGTTCCCCAAATATTAGTGCCAGTACTTGAACAACTTGAAGATGCTTTTGTTTCTGCAATCAATGATCCTAGCTTCCAAAAAGAATTTAACGATTTATTAGTTAACTATGCCGGTAGGCCAACGGCATTAACGCTATGTAAAAATTTAACGGCTGGCACGAAAACCAAACTTTATTTAAAACGAGAAGATTTAGTGCATGGCGGTGCCCACAAAACTAATCAAGTTTTAGGACAAGCGTTACTAGCTAAAAGAATGGGGAAAACTGAAATTATTGCCGAAACAGGTGCTGGGCAACATGGTGTTGCTTCGGCTTTAGCCTGCGCGCTACTTGGTTTAAAATGCCGAATTTATATGGGGGCTAAAGACGTTAAACGTCAAGCACCAAATGTGTTTAGAATGCGTTTAATGGGAGCAAAGGTGATCCCTGTTGAAACAGGATCTGCAACGTTAAAAGATGCCTGCAACGAAGCATTGCGCGATTGGTCGGGGAGTTACGAAAAAGCGCATTATATGCTAGGCACGGCAGCGGGGCCTCATCCTTTTCCAACCATTGTGAGAGAATTTCAGCAGATGATCAGTCGTGAGGCTAAACAACAAATCCTTGAAAAAGAAGGGCGCCTACCTGATGCGGTAATTGCTTGCGTTGGTGGTGGTTCAAATGCAATTGGTATGTTTGCTAATTTTATTGAAGAAAAAACGGTCAGATTAATTGGCGTTGAACCTGGTGGACATGGTATTGAAAGTGGTGAACATGGCGCTTCATTAAAACATGGTAAGCTTGGTATCTACTTTGGTATGAAATCACCTATGATGCAGACTGATGAAGGACAGATTGAAGAATCCTACTCAATCTCAGCTGGATTAGATTTTCCATCAGTTGGTCCTCAGCATGCTTACTTAGATAGTATCGGTCGAGCAGATTACGTTTCAATTACTGATGATGAAGCATTAGACGCTTTTAAGGCTTTATCACGTAGTGAAGGTATTATCCCGGCATTAGAGTCATCGCATGCTTTGGCCTATGCTATTAAAATGATCAAAGAAAACCCAAACAAAGAACAATTATTAATTGTGAACTTATCAGGCCGTGGTGATAAAGATATCTTTACCGTTTATGACATTTTAAAAGCAAAAGGAGAAGTTGAATGAACCGTTATCAAAAACTGTTTGCAACATTGACAGCCGAAAAAAGAGGTGCTTTTGTTCCTTTTGTACCTGTTGGAGATCCAACGCCAGAACTGTCTTTTAAAATCATCCAAACCTTGATTGAATCAGGGGCTGACGCTTTAGAATTAGGCATCCCATTTTCAGATCCAATGGCGGATGGGCCAACGATTCAAAATGCCAATATACGTGCATTTAAAGGTGGAATAACCGTTGAAAAGTGTTTTGAGATGTTAGGTAATGTTAGAGCGCATTACGCTAATATTCCAATAGGATTACTCATTTATGCAAATTTAATATTCAAAAACGGGATTGATAACTTTTACGCCAAATGCGCTAAAGCGGGCATTGATTCGGTATTAATTGCCGATGTTCCTGTTGAATATTCAAAAGAATTTACTGCGGTAGCCGAAAAATATAATATAGCGCCAATATTTATTTGCCCACCTAATGCAGATGATAATGTAATTAAAAATATTGCCAAGCACGGTAAAGGTTATACCTATTTAGTCTCACGTGCTGGAGTTACAGGTGCGGAAAATCGTGCTAATAAACCGCTGACTCATTTATTACAAAAATTGACGGAGTTTGGAGCTCCTCCTGCTATCCAAGGGTTTGGTATTTCCGAACCAGATCAAGTTAGCGCAGCTATTAAATCAGGCGCGGCAGGAGCCATTAGTGGTTCGGCAACGGTTAAAATTATTGAAAAAAATCTTGATAATCCTGAACAAATGCTTAGCCAGTTAGCCCATTTTGTTCAAACAATGAAAAAGGCAACGAATCAGTCATTATAGTAATAAGTAATGGTCGCAATAATCGGCTTGAAAAAATGGTTATTGCGCCAATATTCATTTTATTGTTATGCTTGAATTTATTGATACCCACATCTAAAGTAACCAGTAATTTTGTTTGATAACTTCAAGCATATTTAATAAAATTAATAGGATTTTAAGTTGCATTTTATTCAAAATACGGTATAATTGTCATTCATCTATCGCGGGGTGGAGCAGCTTGGTAGCTCGTCGGGCTCATAACCCGAAGGTCGTTGGTTCAAATCCAGCCCCCGCAACCACTTGAATTTTCATTCATAAACCATCTATTCTGTTATTGTTTGGAAGTTAAAATAAAGTGGCTTCATTAATAGTTAGTTTTTAAATGTAAGCCTCGCATGTCGAGGTTTTTTTGCGTGTTGAGATTTAAGCGTAAGTTTAAAAAGAATGTTGGGCTTTATGCCCTTTTTTTATTTTCTGCAGTGGAGGTTTGTTTGGCTAATATAGAACAGCAATTGACCGATATCATTCAAGAACCTGTGAATGCACTAGGCTTTGAATTAGTTGGTGTTGAATACATTCGTGGCCGTTATCCTGTGTTACGTGTTTATATTGATAGTGAAAATGGTATAACTGTTGATAATTGCGCTGATGTTAGCCGACAAATTAGTTCAGTGCTTGATGTCGAAGACCCTATAAAAGATGCTTATAATCTTGAAGTTTCATCGCCTGGCATGGATAGACCTTTGTTTACGATAGAACACTATCAACGTTTTGTTGGTGAAGAAGTCGCAATTAGTTTACGTATTGCTGTTGCTAACCGGCGTAAGTGGAAAGGGCGAATTAAGTCTATTGATAATGAGATGATTACATTAACTGTGGATGATAATGATGAAGTGTTTGCTTTTAGTAATATTCAAAAAGCGAATATAGTACCTAATTTTAACCTTAAATAGAGTACGGGTGTAAAGGATGAATAAAGAAATTTTAGCTGTTGTTGAAGCGGTATCAAATGAGAAAGCGCTTACGCGTGACAAAATTTTTGAAGCATTAGAAACCGCATTAGCAACGGCCACTAAAAAGAAGCACGCTGTTGATATTGATGTTATAGTAAAAATTGATCATAAAACAGGTGATTACGATACTTTCCGCCGTTGGCTTGTGGTTAATGAAGTTACGCAACCAACTAAAGAAATGACATTGGATGCAGCACAATATGAAGATGCATCTGTCAAATTGGGTGATTATGTTGAAGAGCAAATTGAATCGGTAGCTTTTGACCGTATTACCACACAAACAGCGAAACAAGTCATTGTGCAGAAAGTACGTGAAGCTGAACGTGCTATGGTAATTGACATGTTTAGAAATCGTATTGGTGATATTGTGACTGGTATTGTCAAAAAAACCAATCGTGACAGTGTGATCCTAGACTTAGGCAATAATGCAGATGCCATGATGTCGCGTCATGATATGTTACCGCGTGAAAACTTCCGAATTGGTGACCGTGTACGTGGTATTTTATATTTAATTGAGCAAAACAATAAACCCGCACAACTTTGCGTTAGTCGTTCAAATCCAGAAATGATGGAAGAGCTATTCCGTATTGAAGTACCAGAAATTGGTGAAGAAATGATTGACATTAAAGGCGTGGCTCGTGATCCTGGTTCTCGCGCTAAAATTGCGGTGAGTAGTAATGACCGCCGTATTGACCCTGTTGGTGCTTGTGTGGGAATGCGCGGTGCACGAGTTCAAGCTGTTTCGAATGAATTTGGTGGTGAGCGTATTGATATTGTTTTATGGGATGATAATCCAGCACAATACGTAATTAACGCCATGGCACCTGCCGATGTTGTTTCGATTGTTGTTGATGAAGATAAGCACACCATGGATGTAGCAGTCAATGCCGAAACTTTACCGCAGGCTATTGGTCGAAATGGTCAAAATATTCGTTTAGCTTCTCAGCTTACTGGTTGGACACTAAATGTGATGACTACTGAAGATTTGCAAGAAAAACACCATGCAGAATCTTTTGCTGCAATCAATAATTTAATTAAACATCTTGATATTGATGAAGGGCTTGCACAGTTATTAGTTGAAGAGGGCTTTACTTCGCTCGAAGAGCTTGCCTATGTGCCAGTTGACGAGTTGCTTGAAATTGATGAATTGGATGAAGATTTAGTTCAAGCATTGAGAAGCCGAGCAAAAGACGCATTGACAACAATGGCTCTAGCAAATAGTGGTGATAAACAGCCTGCGCAAGATTTACTTGAATTGCCAGGTATGACACAAGAATTAGCCTATCAACTAGCGCAACATGACATCATTACTTTGGAAGATTTAGCAGAACAAGGTACTGATGATCTAAATGATATTGAAGGCTTAACAAGCGAACAAGCTGGCGATTTTATTATGGCTGCACGTAATATTTGTTGGTTTGCAGATGAATAATTGAGGGAAAGTAATACATGACCAAAGTATCAATCGAAACACTGGCTCAAGAGATAAACACTCCAGTGCAAACACTTTTGCAACAGTTTGCCGATGCAGGTATGAATAAATCAGCATCAGATACTGTGACACAAAAGGAAAAAGAAGCTTTGCTTGCTCATTTAAAACCTCAGCAAGGCCCAACAAAGTTAACATTGCAACGTAAAACGCACTCAACCTTGAATGTGTCGAGCGGTGGTGGCAAAAGCAAAGAAATCAAAGTAGAAGTTCGTAAAAAACGAACTTTTGTCAAACGCGATCCAGCTGAAATTGCTGCCGAGCAAGAAAAGGCTCGTCTTGAAGCTGAGCAAAAAGCGAAGGAAGAAGCCGAATTAAAGGCTCGTAAAGAAGCTGAAGAAAAAGAGAAGAAAGCTGCAGAAGAAGCGAAAAAACGTGCCCAAGAAGAAAAAGCTAAAGCTGCGCAAGAACATTCAGTTGATCCAAAAGTGAAAAAAGCCCAAGTAGAAAAAGCACGTTTAGAGGCAGAAGCTAACGAAATTAAACGTAAAGCTGAAGAAGAAAGTCGCCGAAAATTAGAGGAAGATGCTAAACGTATGGCAGAGGAAGCTCGTAAGCTAGCTGAACAATATAACGATGTTGAAGATAATGATAATACCGAAGATGAAGATTATCATGTGACAACCTCTAAATACGCTAGAGCAGCTGAAGACGATACTGATCGTGAAGTTGAAAGCGCTCGTGGGCGAGGTCGCAACACTAAACAGACCAAGCAGAAAAAAGGTAGCAAATTATCAGAAGGTAAAGCAGAGCGAGAAGAAGCTCGCGCAGCAACACGTAGTGGCCATAAAAAGAAAGGCAAAAGCACCTTACAACAGGGTTTTAATAAACCTGTTCAAGCGGTTAATCGCGATGTTGTTATTGGTGAAACCATCACTGTGGCTGAATTAGCTAATAAGATGGCAGTAAAAGGTTCAGAAGTAATCAAAACAATGATGAAAATGGGTGCAATGGCAACCATCAATCAGGTCATTGATCAAGAGACAGCGCAACTTGTTGCTGAAGAGATGGGGCATAAAGTTGTGCTTCGTCGTGAAAATGAACTAGAAGAATCACTGATGAGTGATCGTGATACTGGTGCAGAAAAAGTCGCACGCGCTCCTGTTGTAACCATTATGGGGCACGTTGACCACGGTAAAACTTCATTACTTGATTATATTCGTAAAGCAAAAGTTGCTTCAGGCGAAGCAGGTGGGATCACTCAGCACATTGGTGCTTACCATGTGAAAACCGCTAATGGTGAAATTACGTTCTTAGATACTCCTGGCCATGCGGCCTTTACGTCAATGCGTGCTCGTGGAGCTAAAGCAACTGATATAGTTGTACTTGTTGTTGCAGCTGATGATGGCGTTATGCCACAAACCATTGAAGCTATCCAACATGCTAAAGCGGCAAATGTGCCAATGGTTGTTGCGGTAAACAAAATTGATAAACCAGAAGCCGATCCCGAGCGTGTAAAAGGTGAACTAGCTCAATATGGTGTCATGTCAGAAGATTGGGGCGGAGATACGCAGTTTGTTCATGTTTCGGCAAAAGCGGGAACAGGTATTGATCAACTTCTTGAAGCTATTTTATTACAAGCTGAAGTACTTGAACTGACTGCATACGAATCAGGTATGGCAAGTGGCGTAGTTATTGAGTCGTTCCTTGATAAAGGCCGAGGCTCTGTTGCAACAGTGCTTGTTCAATCAGGAACTTTACGTAAAGGCGATATTGTTCTTTGTGGATTTGAATATGGACGCATTCGAGCTATGCGTAATGAACTTGGTAAAGAAGTAACAGAAGCGGGTCCATCAATACCGGTTGAAATCCTCGGCTTGTCTGGTGTGCCATCTGCTGGTGATGAAGCTACCGTTGTACGTGACGAAAAGAAAGCGCGTGAAGTTGCTCTTTATCGACAAGGTAAATTCCGTGATGTAAAACTTGCTCGTCAGCAAAAAGCGAAACTTGAAAACATGTTTACTAACATGACAGAAGGCGATGTTTCTGAACTTAATATCGTATTAAAAGCGGACGTTCAAGGTTCTGCTGAAGCGATTTCTGACTCATTGCTTAAACTTTCAACAGATGAAGTTAAAGTTAAAATTATTGGCTCAGGGGTGGGGGGTATTACAGAAACCGATGCTTCTCTAGCTGCTGCATCAAATGCGATTATTTTGGGTTTTAATGTTCGTGCTGATGCATCCGCACGTAAAGTGATTGAATCAGAAAACTTAGATTTACGTTACTATTCAGTGATTTATGATCTCATTGATGAAGTTAAACAAGCGATGAGCGGTATGCTTGCGCCAGAGTATAAACAACAAATTATCGGTCTTGCTGAAGTGCGTGATGTATTTAAATCGCCTAAATTTGGTGCAATTGCCGGTTGTATGGTCACTGAAGGTGTGGTTAAACGTCATAATCCAATTCGTGTACTGCGTGATAATGTGGTTATTTACGAAGGTGAACTTGAGTCATTGCGTCGTTTTAAAGATGATGTCAACGAAGTTCGCAACGGAACGGAATGTGGTATTGGTGTGCGTAACTACAACGATGTTCGTGTCGGTGATGCGATCGAAGTCTTTGAAACTATCGAAATCAAGCGTACGATCTAATTATTACGCTATCATGTTATAAGCAAGGTTTACGCCTTGCTTATTCATATTTTAAGGAAAATAGATATGGCAAAAGCATTTAATCGTTCATCTCGGGTTGGACATGAATTACAAAAAGAGATTGCAATTATCCTACAACGTGAAATTAAAGATCCACGTTTAGGCATGGTAACCGTTTCAGGTGTTGATATTTCGCGTGATCTTTCGTACGCTAAAGTTTTTGTGACGTTCTTAAATGATGATGATCCACAAGTTATCGAACAAGGTTTAACAGTCCTTAATGAAGCTAAAGGTTATATTCGTACCTTAATTGGCAAAGCTATGAGCTTGCGAATCATTCCTGAAATCAAATTCTTTTATGATGAGTCATTAGTTAAAGGTATGCAGATGTCGAGTTTGGTTGCGGATGTGATTAAACAAGATAATGAGCGTCACAAAGATTAATATTAAAAACAACCCTGATATTTGTCAAAATTTTCAGGTAAACATGTGTTTCAATATAAAATGATGAATATAAAAAAAGCCCGCCGTGATATTCACGGCGTTTTGTTGCTAGATAAGTCACAAGGTATGACATCAAACGACGCACTGCAAAAGGTGAAAAGGCTATTTAATGCCAAAAAAGCAGGGCATACAGGGGCACTTGATCCATTAGCGACAGGCATGCTGCCTATCTGTTTTGGTGAAGCGACTAAGTTTTCTCAGTATTTATTAGATTCAGACAAACGTTATCGAGTAATAGCTAAACTCGGCGAGCGTACTGATACTTCTGATGCTGACGGTCAAATTATTTGTAGCAAACCCGTTAATATAAGCGAGTCGCAAATTAATGAAGCATTAACGCATTTTCGCGGTGACATTTTACAAGTGCCAACTATGTTTTCGGCATTGAAATATCAAGGTAAACCACTTTACGAATATGCTCGCCAAGGTATTGTTATTGAACGAGAGGCAAGACCTATTACCGTTTATGACAATCAATTTATCCAATTTGATACCGTAAAAAACGAATTAACGTTAGAGATACATTGCTCTAAAGGAACCTATATTCGAACCATTATTGATGATTTAGGTGAGCTACTGGGGTGTGGGGCACATGTTATTTATTTAAGACGATTACAAGTTGCTAATTACCCAATTGAAAAAATGGTCACTTTAGATGATTTACAAAATATGGTGTTGAAAGATGAGTTGCTAATGCCAATTGATAGCGCCTTACAAGATTGCCAAAAAGTAACATTAACTGATGAGCAAGGTAAAGACATTTTATTCGGGCGGAGTATTGAACTTGATAATAGCATACCAGTTGAAACACAAGTAAGAATCTATCAAGGCAAACAATTTATTGGCGTAGGAACGCAACGATTTAGGCAACTGTCACCAAAACGCTTAGTATCAATCTCTTAATATCCTTTTGTATTGTATATAGTTTTTAGTGTTATTGGCTAAAAAAGTTAGTGAAAAGAACATGTAAATGTATAGCTCAATAAAATATTGATTCAGCTTCAATAATATGACATTGTTTGATTGTTTTCTTGTTATTGTTTATGCGTTTGCAAAGCAAAGTTGCGGACGCTTTCCCCATTTCATACAAAGGCTTATTTATTCGGCTTAACCTATCTAATTCATTATATTGCCTATTTTGCGAATGACTAAGATAAGTAATGATTAATGGTTGCATAAGTTGCGCTTCACTTTCATTGGCCTGATGTACGGCTCCTAAAACGACACTATAAGGCGATAGGTAATGTTGTTCGTTGTGGTAATTCTCATCCAAATAATTTAAATTTGTATTATCACAGCAGACAATAGCTGTTGGGGGATTATTACTATTGATTAGCCTTTTAATTGCTGATCTGCCATGCTCATAAGTAATGCAATTTGGAATAAGATAATTTGTATTAATCGTTATATTTTTTCTTAACAAAGCTTGTTTATAGCCTTGCAAAAAAAGTATGGAGCTATGATTATTGTTATCATTAAATAAAACTGCGATTTTAGTATGTGAATTATTTAGCAAATATTGTGTTATTTGGTAGCCAATGACTAAATGATCAAAATAGACACATGCATAATTAAGCGAAAAATGATTAATGAGAACAAGTGGTGGTAAGATTTTTTTAAAATGCCTTAATTCTGATAAATAGGCTGCATCATTAATGATTAAAATGCCTGCAAAATTGTTTTGGTTAATATATTTAATTAAATAATAAATATCTTTTTTAGTTTGATAAGGAAAGCGAAAATAAAAAATGATATAACCTGCCTGTTTCAAGGTTTGTTCCAAACCACAATTTATTAAAGTTCGAGTGATAAATTGATTATCAAGTACAAGTATTTTATTTGAGCCATTAGCATTCATCGATGATTTAAAATTGTCATGAATGTCAATATTTAGTTCTTCAATGGCCTTATACACTTTAGATTGCGTTATTGGCGAGGTTAAATGGGGTTTATTTAAAACCCTTGATACTGAGGCTATTGATAAATTAGCTTGTTTTGCAATGGTTGATAGAGTGCTTTTTGCCATAATGAATAATCTTAAGTGATAACTATGATTGATTACTTTAGCGGTAAGCTTCCAATTTGTAATCCGATAGCATTTATTTTTTGGATCTGTGTTCCAAAACATCCATCATAATTTATTTAATAAAGCTCAAATTAATATGTTTGATTGAAAATTATGGAAGCAACCATATTTTCACCTTAATACATGACAAAATTAGAGTGTAATGTCAGCTTGGTAATTAAAAATATGAGTAAATAATTAATCAACAGCTAGGGATGCATTTAATGTATAGTGAATATAGCATTAGTTATCGATATTGCGCTTTGCACTATAAACAGATAAAGAGCAAGTTTTACTTAATTGACAAAAAATATATAATTGAATTACTTCGCTAATAATAAGGTAGTAACAATAATATATGAAACTAATACATTTCTTTAATGCAATGCTATTGATACTGAGTTTTTTTACTTATGGTCATACTCTTGATATTAATCCCAAATATCGTGGTGAGCCATTCTTTGCTAAGGTTGATTTATATCAATTAGAACAGGATTGTTTAAGGAACGAAGATGAATATCAAAAACTTGATAAAAAAGAAAAGGTAAAATATAACAGTCGTTGCCCATTGCATAATTTAAAATTTGATTTTAAAAAATTAGATGATTTAATCAATGATGATTCTCTTGTTTATAATGGTAACGATTTTCAACTGAAATTGGGCATTGCTCTAGCTAACCCTGATAGCAAAAATCAAGAATATTTACCTAATTTAGGAAGAAATATTACATTATCTTTGATCAACAAAAATCAGGTAAGTGATAAACTATTATTAGCAAATAACGCTTTTTCTGATAATCCAGATCTTTGGCATGGTTTTCAATATTACTATATAGCACCAAGTGGCGATATTTATACATTATCGTCTATAAAATCAGAACCAATAGAATCTCAGTCTGGAACGTTTCCTCGATTGTGGAAACATTACAATATTGATACAAGTAATATGAAATTTATGCTTAAAGAAGTATTAATTGGAGCGCCAGAAGCAACTTACCAAATCATTTACCCAAATCAATTTAATACCTATTTTCATGAAGGCGCTGTTGAGTACGGTATAACATTAGAACAGTCAATTGAACTTTTTAATCAATTGCCTAGTACTGGTTCTTCTGATTATAGCCTTGGTTTTAGAGTATATAATTATTATCAAGATCAGCTAAAAAAGAAAATAAAATTGCTTGATAACAAAAAACATCAGCAAGAATCGTTTTCACTGTTAAATGAAAATATGAATAAAGCTTGTTTAACAACGCTAGCGCCAATTTATGAACGGGATATTGATCCTTATTTAAACAAAGTGTTGACTTGCTTAATTGAACAGCAACGACAAGCAATAAAACACATAGAAAGTGAGTTAGCCAATTAGTATGGGAGGTAATAACCTATACTCATTGGTTATCATAAAATTTATTTGCAAAAGATAAATTAGTTCATGCAGATTTGAATAAGACTAAATCATTGAAAGGTTAAAACAATAAAGTAAATTTAACACAATGAATTATTTAGACATTTATATAAACTATTCGCTAAGATCTAATCATCTATTGCTACTACCAAATATCTTTTTCCGCTATATTGAGCAATATAGTGGTATAATTATTGCTAAATTTTTTTATTAGTTGGGTTATAAATATGTCTGCATGGAATATTGCTATTGTTGGTGCGACAGGACAAGTGGGTTCTGCGCTAGTTGAATTATTACAACAACGTAGTTTACAAGAGAATAGTTTAAAAATTGACAATCTTTATTTAGTTGGTAGTGATAATAGTGCTGGCGAAGTTGTTCGTTATGCTGGCAAAAATTTAACTGTCACCGATAGTGCACAAATGGACTGGAGCCAGTGTCATTTTGCCTTTTTTGTGGCTAGCGCTAAAGTTAGTGAAACTTATGCGCAAATTGCGGCAGAATCGGGTTGTGTGGTTATTGATGCAAGTGGTTATTTTGCCGAGCAAGACCACATTCCATTAGTCGTGCCAAAAGTTAATAATAGTGTATTAACCGAATATCGTAATGAAAACATTATAGCGGTAGCAAGTGCGACTGTATGCCAATTGTTGCGATGTGTTGCGTCTTTAACTGACATTGAATTATTAACTAATTTACATGCTACCAGTTTTATTCCTGCATCTTTGTATGGTAAGCCTGGTGTTGATGAGCTTGCTGGACAAAGTGCTCGTTTACTAAATGGTATGCCAGTTGATAATGAACTATTTGACAAACAATTAGCATTTAACTTATTACCTATATCGCACGAACATCATGACTCAATGTTAGGTGAAAAGTCACAAGTTAACCAAATTCGTAAAGTACTTAGTAATTATGATTTACCGGTCTCGATTGAGTCAGTTATTGTGCCGGTGTTTTATGGCGTGTCACAAGCCATTAATGTATCAAGTAGCTTGCCAATTGAATTAGATATGAGCCGTTTTGGTGAGTTTGGTGTTGAGGTGCAAAACGATAACTTACCAACTCCGGTAACTGAAGTCAGCGCTGAATCAGAAAATCAGCTAACTATTAAATTATCGAATTTAAGACACAGTTATGGTCATTATGAACAAATTCAATTTTGGTCTGTTGCTGATAATATCCGTTATTTAGGGGCGCTAATGCTAATTGAGACACTTGAGATCCTCATTAATGACTACCTGTAAAATTGCTCTGGGTATTGAATATGATGGTAGTGATTACTTTGGTTGGCAACGGCAACGCGCTGTTGCCTCCATCCAAGAGCGACTGGAGTCTGCGCTATCGATTATTGCTAATTCACCAATAAACGTATTTTGCGCTGGTCGAACCGATGCCGGTGTACATGCAACAGGGCAAGTTATTCATTTTGAAACCCAAACAGTGCGATCACCTAGTGCTTGGACAATGGGCGTTAATTCGCATTTACCTAATAATATTGCAGTGCGTTGGTCGCAAACGGTTGATGATAACTTTCATGCGAGATTTAGCGCAACGGCTCGGCGTTACCGTTATGTGATCTATAATCACCGTTATAGACCGGCGATTTTAGCTAAAGGAGTATCACATTATTATTTGCCACTGGACGAAACCTTAATGCATCAAGCTGCACAATATTTATTAGGTGAAAATGATTTTACCTCGTTTAGAGCGGCGCAGTGTCAATCATTAACCCCATGGCGTAATATTCATCATATTGAAGTTTGGCGACAAGGTGAATATATTGTTGTTGATATTAAAGCCAATGCATTTGTTCACCACATGGTGCGCAATATTGTAGGCAGTTTACTTGAAGTTGGCACTGGTAATAAACATCCAAAATGGATTGATGAGTTATTACAAGCTAAAGACAGAACGCAAGCTGCTGCAACGGCAAAACCTGACGGGTTATACTTGGTTCAGGTGGATTACCCATCTGAATATCAAATACCAACACAGGATTTAGGTCCCTTGTTTCTAAAATAACTGATTAAATAAATTAGATTATTTAAAAATGAATGAATTAAAAAGATGAATGTAATGAACACTAATGAAACAAGCATAAACAAAGATTATAAAAATCAAGAAGCGAAAAAATCAAATTTGCATAATATTAAGCTTCCACCACATTCAATTGAGGCTGAACAAGCGGTGCTTGGTAGTTTAATGCTTGACAACCAACGTTGGGATTCAGTATCTGAAATGATTACTGAGCGTGATTTTTACTCGCGTCATCATCAGCTTATTTTTTCTGAAATGCATACTTTGGTTGGTAAAGGAACGCCGATCGATTTAATTACGCTCTCGGAAAGCTTAGAGAGTAAGGATCTATTAACGGATGTAGGTGGCTTTGCTTATTTGGCTGAGCTTTCTAAAAACACACCAAGTGCAATTAATGTTGTTGCTTATAGTGATATTATTCGCCAACAAGCCATTTTGCGTGAGCTTATCAGCGCTTCTAACGAAATTGCTGATAACTGTTACGCTACTCAGGGTCGAGATAGCACTGAAATTTTAGACTTTGCAGAAAGTAAAATCTTTCAGATTGCCGAAAGCCGAACGAAACAAGGCGAAGGTCCTAAAAGCATTACCGAAGTATTAGAAGCCACTGTCGCTAAAATTGAAGAGCTGTTCCAACGCCCACATGATGGCGTGACAGGTGTTTCAACGGGTTATATTGATTTAGACAAAAAAACAGCAGGTTTACAGCGTTCAGACTTAATTATTATTGCTGCTCGTCCATCAATGGGGAAAACCACTTTTGCCATGAACCTGTGCGAAAATGCCGCCTTAGAGCAAGAAAAGCCCGTATTAATATTCAGCTTAGAAATGCCATCAGAACAAATTATGATGCGTATGCTAGCTTCGCTTTCACGTGTTGACCAAACACGCATTCGAACAGGGCAATTACAAGACGATGACTGGGCAAGAATTTCAAGTACGATGGGATTATTACTTGAAAAGAAAAACATCTATATTGATGACTCATCGGGTTTAACGCCAATGGAACTTCGTTCACGAGCAAGGCGAATTTATCGCGAACACAAAGGGTTAAGTATGATCATGGTTGATTACTTACAACTTATGCGCGTACCAAATATATCTGAAAACCGAACGCTTGAAATTGCCGAAATATCACGTTCGTTAAAGGCCTTAGCCAAAGAACTACAAATTCCCGTTGTAGCATTATCACAGCTTAACCGTAGCTTAGAGCAACGTGCCGATAAACGACCAGTTAACTCAGACTTACGAGAATCAGGATCAATTGAACAAGATGCCGATGTGATTATGTTTATCTATCGTGATGAGGTTTATAATGAAGCATCTGAACATAAAGGCATTGCAGAAATTATTTTAGGTAAACAGCGTAATGGTCCAATTGGTAAAGTACGATTAAAATTCCAAGGTCAATTTTCGCGTTTTGATAATTATGCTGATTCCAGTAAATATTTTGATGATGAATAACGATTAAAGTTAATAAACATTAGCAACAGCGTAAAAAATATGAAAGATATCTTTTACGCTGTTATTTGTTGTTAAAACAGCCGTTTTAGCAACAGTATTAACGGCGAGTTTTTTTGCTAGCAATAAACTGATAAATTTGGGCAATCAAAAAGATAGTTGCTTGTAAAATCACAATGCAGGCACTGGTTGACGCATCAGCATAATAGCTTATTAAGGTGCCCATAACGGTTGAAAACGTCGAAACCAATACGGCAATTATTAACATTCGTTCAAAGCGTTTTGTTAGCGAAAAAGCAATGATGCCTGGAGCGATGAGCATCGCAATCACTAAAATCATTCCAGCTACTTTCAGCGATCCTACAATAGTTAATGCTAACACACTCAATAAACCATAATGCAATAGTTTAACAGGCAGTCCAACAACTTTAGCTTGCACAGGATCGAAGCAGTAAAGCATGAGATCACGATGTTTAATAATAATTAAAATTGATACTATAACGGCAATGAAAATAATTTGTTTAAGTTCGTCATAACTCGTACCAAGCACATTACCGAATAAGATATGATTTAAATGTTGTGAAGTATCTACTTTTGAAAAAAGTACTAATCCAAAGGCAAACATGCCTGAAAAGACAATACCCATGACGGTATCTTCTTTTATTCGGCTATTTTCCTTAATGTAACCGGTTGCAACCGAGCAAAATAAGCCCGAGGCAAAAGCGCCTATAATGATGGGAATGCCAGCTAAATAGGCTAGCACAATGCCGGGTAAAACGGCATGTGAAACCGCATCACCCATTAGTGACCAGCCTTTTAAAACCAAAAAACAAGAAAGCAGCGCACAAACTAGGCCCGTTGCTAATGAAGCTAAAATTGCGCGTTGAATAAGAGGAAGGGTAAGTGGATAATAAATAAATTCCCAACACTCAGTCATACCTTTTCCCCTTTGTTTAATCGACTTTGACGAATTTTGAGGCGGTTTACAATTAACCCTTGTTTTGGTGCAAATAAAAAGGCAGCAATAAAGATTAGCGTTTGCAATGTCACAATAACGCCACCAGTTTCGCCATCTAAAAAGTAACTAATCCAAGCACCGACAGCACTCGTTATAGCGCCAATGAAAACAGAAATCATCAATAATCGCGAAAATCGATTCGTCAGTAAATAAGCGGTTGCTCCTGGGGTGACAACCATGGCAATCACTAAAATTGCTCCAACAGTTTGTAATGCCGCAACAGTGCATGCGCTTAAAATAGTAAAAAATAGGATTTTAAGTTTTAAAGGTTTTAATCCAATTGATCTAGCATGGGTTTCATCAAAAAAAACCACTAATAAATCTTTCCAAAAAAGCAGTAACAAGACAAATGAAATTAAGATAATAATTTGGACTTGCCACATATCATTATCATCAATTCCAAGGATATTTCCAAATATAATGGTTTGAGCATTAACCGAGGTTGGGTTGAGCGAAATAATTAATAATCCAATCGCAAAAAAAGTTGAAAAAATAAAGCCAATGATGGCGTCTTCTTTTAATCGCGTAAAGGCACGAACTAAAGTAATGGCGAGCGCAGCAAGTAAACCAGTAAAAAAGGCACCAATTGAATAAGGCAAGCCCAGTGCATATGCGCCAGCCACACCTGGCACGACAGAATGGGAAAGCGCATCTCCCATTAGTGACCAACCTTTTAGCATCAAAAAAGCTGACAAAAAAGCACAAGCTGCACCAACAATACTGCTGACCCAAATGGCTTTAAGCATAAAGCCGTAGGTGAATGGTTCAAGTAAAAGTTCCATTTTATGTTACCTTTTTGATCTGTTTTGGGTATGATCAACCAGCAAATTTCGATGAGGTGAGTCGTGTTTTCCTTCCCCATAAAAAATTGCGGCACGTTCATCATCAGTTAGTATTGATACTTTACGAGGATCTTCATCCTCATGCAATTTATCGCCAGATAAGCTAAGATAACGCAATGCACCACCAAAAGTAGTCATTAAATTTTGTGGTGTAAACGTCGTTTTCGTTGGACCAAAAGCCAAAACAGTTTGGTTAATTAATACGACTTGATCACAAAAATCAGGCACACTACCTAAGTTATGGGTTGAAACTAAAATTAAATGACCTTCTTTACGCAGATCTTTCAAAAGATCAATAATGGCATTTTCAGTTTTAACATCAACGCCAGTAAAAGGCTCGTCTAGCAATAGTACTTTGCCTTGTTGCGCTAAGGCGCGCGCTAAAAAAACCCGTTTTTTTTGTCCGCCAGAAAGTTCGCCAATTTGCCGATGTTTAAAATCCAACATATTAACTTTTTCAAGTGCCATATTGACTTGTTTTTTGTCTTCTTTACTTGGAATACGTAAAAAAGACATATGGCCGTATCGCCCCATCATCACCACGTCAGAAACTAACACAGGAAAATCCCAATCGACTTCTTCTGTTTGTGGCACATAGGCAATAATATTTTGCTTTAAGGCTTGTTTTACGGGGATATCATTAAAAGTTACCTTACCTCGGGTTGGGCGAACCATTCCCATAATACTCTTAAATAAAGTCGACTTTCCACTACCATTAACGCCGACTAAAGCACAGATAGTACCGCCATTTAAGCAAAAACTGGCATCATAAATTGCGGTGTGACCATTATTATAAGTCACGGTGATATCATCAACATTTAAGCAAATTTGAGTCATTATTGTTCGAATCCTTTAGCGATAGTTTCAACAGTCACTTTTAACAAATCAATATAAGTTGGCACGGGACCATTTTGTGTGGAAAGTGAATCAACATATAAAACTCCGCCATATTTAGCGCCCGTCTCTTTACTCACTTGTTTGGCGGGTTTGTCGGAAATGGTGCTTTCACTAAATATAACAGGAATACTATTTTTTCGTACAAGATCGATCAGGTTTTTAACTTGCTTTGGTGTGCCTTGTTGTTCTGCATTAATTGGCCATAAGTAAGCCTCTTTTAAATGATAATCTCTGGCTAAGTAACTAAACGCGCCTTCGCTTGTCACTAACCAACGTTTGCTTTCAGGGATCTTCGCTAAACGTTCACGCAGTGGGGCATCAAGTGCTTTAATTTTGGCAATATAATCAGCAGCATTTTTATTATAAATTTCTGCATTTTTAGGATCATATTTAACAAACGCAGCACGAATATTTTCAATATAGGTTAATGCAAGCGTCGGTGACATCCAAGCATGAGGGTTTGGATTCCCTTTATAACTACCTTCTTGAATTGGCATGGGCTCAATGCCCTCAGTGACGATAACTGACGGAACATGTTTTACATCTTCAAAAAAACGCTTAAACCATAGTTCTAAATTTAGCCCATTCCATAAAACTAAATCGGCTGAAAGCACTTTGGTAATATCTTGAGGTGTGGGATCGTATTCATGGATTTCAGCCCCTACTTTGGTAATAGATTCAACTATAGCTGCATCCCCAGCGATATTTTGCGCGATATCTTGAATCACAGTAAAAGTGGTAACCGCTTTGAATTTTTTTTCTTCTGCGTGAGCCGATTTAGACAGAGTGAGCAAAGCGATAAATGAAGTTAAAACAACCTTTAATAATGTTGTCTGTTTTTTAGATAATTTGAACTTCATTAGCGACTCCTTGGGATTAACAAATAATAAAATTGTCTAATTTTGTAAAAGTGATTTGTAAATCAAGAGCATTTTTAGTATTTGAATTAGTTGTATTACAAAACAAACATTAATGATAATTATTATCATTAACAAATGGAAGTCAAATTTTTAAAAAATCCACATTACTTATCGTCATTGATTACTAATAGAGCTATATTACTCGTTCATTCTATATAAAACTTAATTAAATAGTAGATACTTCCATCTATTTAAATAATAGCTAGAGCAAAAGATATAATTGATTAAATCACAACAATGTTGCTTTATTGAACATATCGAAAGGTATATTATTAAAAGAACCTTTATTGTTATACCTTACCTTATTTTTAAAATCAAGCGAGGGGTTAGTATGAAATTACGTAAAGTGATGATTATCGGTGTGGGGAATGTGGGCTCAACCACTGCTTATACCTTTGTTAACCGAGGCATTTGTGAAGAAATTGCGCTTGTTGATCTCAATAAAGAGTTAGCCTATGGGCATGCGCAAGATTTGTTAGATGCTGCGGCTTATCGACAAAATATGGTTAAAGTGAGTTTGCGTGAATCAACGGATTGTGCTGATATTGATATCGCAATTATTACTGTTACATCAGGCATTGCGCAAAAAAGTCGATCCGAAGAGCTTGCGGGTACCTCCAAAATTGTTGCCAGTATCGTGCCTAATATGATGAAAAACGGCTTTAAAGGTATTTTTGTCATTGCGACTAACCCTTGTGATGCCATAACCTATCAAGTTTGGCAACTCTCTGGCTTACCACGCCACCGCGTGATTGGCACTGGGGTGTGGCTTGATACGGTGCGATTGCGTCGCTTATTGGGCGAACAAATGGATATTGGTCCGCAAAGCATCGACGCATTTATTGTTGGTGAACATGGTGATTCACAATTTCCGGTCTGGTCACATTCATCCGTTTATGGAATAAATCTTAATCATCTAGAAAAAAATAAAATTGATTTTGCAGCAATAGGAACGCAAGCAAGAAAAATGGGGTTTGAAATTGCTAACCGAAAGCACTGTACTGAATATGGTATTGCTAGCACCATCACCGAAATTTGCCAGCACATATTCACTAATAGCCACCGTGCCTTAGCGCTTAGCTGTGTTTTAAATGGGGAATATGGTTATAAAAATGTCGCTATCGGTGTACCAGCTATTTTAGATCAGCATGGAATAAAAAAAGTCATTGAACTTGATTTTACTGACAACGAAAAACAACTCTTTGAAAAAAGTATCAATATTGTAAAAGGGTATATTGAACAAATTAAATAACGAATCGTAAAAACGGTTTACTACATGCAGTAAACCGTCATATTTGGCATTTTCTTCCTTTAGAAAGGGGGGGGGGATGATGTCAATCATATTGATCATCATAATATTCTAACCTAGTTAGGATCACTTATCATCCAAAATGATTTTAAGTCTATCTTTTAGCTGATAATATTCTGCGTTACTTAAAAAGTGGTCACGAGTGCCACTGATATAATCAGCTATCTTTTTATATATTTGAAGATTTTCTGATACGGGATAGCAAGCAATATAATTATTAAAAGCTATCACATCGGTAACATCAGCAAACTGCTTTTTGTTAAGCTGATTTAAATAGTTATTAAGATTAAGTGTTTGACAGTTCGGCTCATGTTCTTTTAACCAAAATTGATTATTTTTAAATTGGTAAGTTAAATCAACATTTGTTGTATAATCATAATGATTATCAGTGACATCAATAAAATACCCTAGCTCATAATCTGCCTTAATATGAACGTGAAATAAATTATCGAGAGCTAAAGCCGAATACAAAAACATATGATCTTCATGCCCAGTTTTCCCAGTTAAAATAAGCTCATCTAAATATTTTCCATTTTCATCAAAAGCATTTAATATAGTCAAATCTTCCATAATTCCTTCACCTTCACTATCAAAGGTAAAGCGATAGATCACAAATCGAATATTATCAATTTCAAAGCGTCCAATAGCGGTAAGCTTTTCTAAAGTAAAATAACGCCGTTCCTTATCAGAAGGATTATCATAATAACGATAATCTTCGTCATTAAAATGAAAAAACTTGCTATCTACAAATTTACCTTTCGCCAGAGCATGAGTATCAAATGGTAAGGTTAAGTTGGGTAAACTTTGGTAAAAGTCATCGAAAGTATCAAAGTGCTCTCTATGTTTATATTGAGATGATGCTTTTTGGGTATTGGCTAAAGAATAATGAGCATTAAACCAGTTAAATAACAATAATGCTAATAACAATATTAATTTTTGCATGGCAAACGGTTTCCCAAGTTAATTTTTTTACCGGCAGGATATTACACGGTTTTTCTTATTTTAATATTGATTATATCAATGAGTTGCATAATATAGCGTTAATAAAAGCAATTGCAAGCAATGTATAACGTATAACCATTGATTGGCATTGGGCAAGTGGCGTTTTCAATGTAAGCGGGCATATAATGGTAAGCCTAGCGGAAAGTCGTGTTGATTCTCGCTGGAATGATGGCAATGGGTATTTCCTATGTGCCTAACCCTAACGTTGGGTATTGATAAAATGCTCTAACTTTGCCAAAAGTAATATCAAGTGAATTTAAGTCAAGCAAGTAAAGCGTCCTGTAGTCAGGTGGCGATTGAATTATGCTCTTCCAGTTAAATGTTTTTGTAATAGCAATAAAAGCGATTTTTAATCAATAGGTTAGTTTTATTTCTATAGCTAAAAATCACGCTAAAAACACCAAGAAAAACTTCAATAAAATCAATGGGTTTTCTGACTTATTTTTAAATACAAAAATGTGTTTATTTCTAAAGCGTCTAACCTTTATAAACCTTAGCAAAAAATAGTGGCGCTATTAATTAACATTAAGCAAGTAAAAAGCCACTATATAACAATAATTCGATAAATTATTGATCCATATCACATAAATTATAAAAAAAGATTTGCTGGATGCTAAATCAATATAATATCTATTGAATAGATAAAGAAAAGAAAGGGATATTATTATGAATAAAAGTAAATTAAAATTTGCCGCGATTATAAGTGGTATAATGCTCAGTACTTCAACGGCTTTTGCTGCACTTGATGATGTAAAACAATTAAAGATGATTAGCTATAATGCCTATAATGGCATGCAATTAGATCAATCAGAAGGAAAACAAAAGTTTATTCAATGGGCAAAAGCACAAGATGCCGATATTATTGCTTGGCAAGAAATGAATTTTTTTACTCGTGAAAAGCTTGAGAAATTCGCTGCCAGTTATGGGCATAAATATGCCGTATTATTGAAAGAATCCCCCGATGATGCTGCATTTTTCCCTGTTGCAATTACATCAAAATATCCAATTATTCATGTAAATAAAGTGATTGATAATATGTGGCATGGTGCTTTGTATGCCGATATTGGCAAATATCATTTTGTTGTTACGCATATGAACCCATTTTGGACAGCGAAAAGAATAGATGAAATAAATCTTATTATTGATTCAATAAAATATAGCCATGATCCTAATGGCAAGTGGATTATAGCGGGCGATTTAAATTCGTTTTCACCTGCGGATAAAACCGAATATGACAAAAGTAATTTGCTTGAAGATATAAAAGAAAAACAAAAAAAGCGCCCAATTTTAGAAAATTTAGTTGATGGTCAGTTAAGTTATACCGTGCAGCAAAATCTTTTAGATGCTGGGTTTATTGATGCTTTGAAGTTAAAAAATAAAAATTTTGTTGCTACCGCGCCAACTAAAGTGTTTTACGATCAAGCATCAACACCATTACGCTATGATTATATTTATATTTCACCAATGCTTAAAAATGATGTCATGGATGTAAAAGTGTTAAAAGATGAGTTTACCGATAACTATTCTGATCACTACCCAGTACAAATGATTATAAAAAATAATTAGTTTTACATTAATCTTAACATAAACATAAAGCTTTTTAATATAGTGTCGTTTTTAGCTACCTTATTTTTACGTTTGAACGATAATGAGTTTAGTTGTTTTACCTTTATTTTAGCGAATAATTTTGGCTAAATCACTATCCGACCTGATGGGGGATAGTGATTATTGATTTTAATCTTGATTGATCAAAAATAGCTTAAGTGATGGATTATGCGTTTCGTTGTGAAAGCCATAACCCAACTCGGCTAGGTGTTGATTGAACTGGCTAATGGTTGATTCGTCGATTTCGAATGCAGCAAGCACACGTCCGTAATCGGTGCCATGGCTACGATAATGGAACATTGAGATATTCCAATTGGTACCTAGCATTTGTAAGAATTTAAGTAATGCACCTTGTGATTCTGGAAATTCAAAACTGTAAACTTGCTCTTGAATAGGCTTGCAAGGTTTGCCGCCAATCATGTAGCGCACATGCAGTTTTGCCATCTCATCTTCGGTTAAATCTACAACGGCATAATTTGCTGCAGTTAATTCTTGTATGATTTCGTCCTTTTCATTGCTTTGGGCAATTTTAACCCCAACAAAAACACAAGCTGATTGGTCATCGTGATAGCGGTAATTAAATTCGGTTACCGCCCGCCCGCCTAGTAATTGGCAAAATTTTAAAAAACTGCCTTTCTTTTCGGGAATGGTGACGGCGAAAAGTGCTTCACGTTTTTCACCTAGCTCACAACGCTCTGATACATAACGTAAATTGTGGAAGTTTAAATTAGCGCCAGATAGTATATGCGCAAGGTTTTCACCGCAGATGTTATGTTGATCTACATATTTTTTTAAACCAGCAAGAGCCACAGCGCCAGAGGGCTCAGCGATTGCCCGCACGTCATCAAATAAGTCTTTAACAGCAGCGCAAATTTCATCACTATCAACGGTGATGATGTCATCAATATATTGTTGGCAAAGTCTAAATGTTTCATCGCCAATTCGTTTAACAGCGACACCTTCAGCAAATAGCCCAACACGGCTTAAATCAACGGGCTTACCTGCATCAAGTGCGGTCTTTAAGCAAGCAGCGTCGGCTGGCTCAACGGCGATGACTTTTATTGTTGGCATGATCTGTTTAATTAATACCGCAATACCAGCAGCAAGCCCTCCACCGCCAACAGGTACAAAGATGCGATCAAGTTTAGCATTTTGTTGTAATAACTCCATGGCAATACTGCCTTGTCCTGCAATGACGAGTGGATGATCAAATGGTGGAATAAAAATGCGATTTTGTTGTTTGGCAAGCTCCATGGCTTTGGCCTTGGCTTCGTCAAAATTGGCACCATAAAGGAGCACTTCACCACCAAAACTTTTAACGGCCTCGACTTTTATATCGGCGGTGGTTAATGGCATTACGATTAATGAATTTATACCTAGCTTACTTGCCGAAAATGCAACACCTTGAGCATGATTACCCGCTGATGCAGCAATAACACCACATTGGCGTTCTTCTTCGCTCAGGCTAGCTATCATGGCTTGGGCGCCACGAATTTTAAAACTATGGACTAATTGACGATCTTCTCGTTTTACAAAAATTTGGTTTTTTAATCTGGTTGAGATTTTTTCCATTTTTTCAAGAGGTGTAACATCGGCCACATCGTATACGGCGCTACATAGTGTTGCTTTTAAATAATCGGCACCAGTGAGCTTGTTGTTGTGTTGTTTCATATTAACCTCCTAGTTTGCTTTTATCACGAACGGCGCCTTTATCGGCACTTGTTGCTAAACTGGCGTAAGCTTTAAGCGCGTATGATACATAGCGATTGCGGTTATGCGGAGTAAAGGCTTTGTCGCCACGGGCAAGTTCGGCTACGCGACGGCGCTCAAGTTCATCAGCAGGCACATCTAATACTAATTTGCGATTTGGGATATCAATATCAATCATGTCGCCATTTCGTACCAGACCGATTAATCCACCATTTGCCGCTTCTGGCGAGATATGACCAATGGATAAGCCCGATGAACCACCCGAAAATCTGCCATCGGTAATTAGTGCACAGGATTTGCCAAGCCCCATTGATTTTAAGTAGCTTGTTGGATAGAGCATTTCTTGCATACCAGGTCCCCCTTTTGGACCTTCGTAAATAATGACAACCACATCACCAGCCACGACTTTGCCACCTAAAATCGCATCGACGGCGTCTTCTTGGCTTTCAAACACTTTTGCTGGTCCTTTAAAAACGAGATTTTCAGCGGCAACCCCTGCGGTTTTTACAATAGCGCCATCAAGCGCAACGTTACCATAGAGTGTGGCAAGCCCGCCATCTTGGCTATAGGCATGTGCTTTGTTACGAATGCAACCATTTTGGCGATCATCATCAAGCGTATCCCAGTAGCAATCTTGTGAAAATGCTTTGGTGGTTCGAATGCCAGCAGGTCCACTACGATACATTTTTTTTATGGATTCATCAGTGGTTTGTGTAATGTCATATTTAGCAAAAGTTTCCTCTAACGAAAGCCCAAGTACATTATGAACATTACGGTTGAGTAACCCCGCTTTGTTTAATTCTGACATAATAGCTACAACGCCACCCGCACGGTGCACATCTTCCATATGATATAATTGCGTGCTTGGTGCCACTTTACATAAGTGAGGGACTTTGCGTGATAGTCTGTCAATGTCAGACATGGTAAAGTCAATTTCGCCTTCTTGCGCGGTTGCCAATAAATGTAATACTGTATTCGTTGAACCGCCCATAGCTATATCAAGTGACATGGCGTTTTCGTATGCGGCTTTGGTGGCAATGGAACGAGGAAGATAAGATTCATCATCTTGTTCATAATAACGTTTGGTGATTTCAACAATACGTTTAGCTGCATTTAAAAAGAGTTGTTCACGTTGTTTGTGTGTCGCAACCAGCGAGCCATTACCAGGTAGTGAAAGCCCTAAAGCTTCGGTTAAGCAGTTCATGGAATTGGCGGTAAACATGCCAGAGCAAGAGCCACAGGTAGGACAGGCTGATTCTTCAATGGTTTTGCTATCTTCATCGCTAACATTGGGATTGGCACTTTGGATCATGGCATCGACTAAGTCTAATTTGATGATTTGGTCAGATAATTTGGTTTTACCTGCCTCCATTGGTCCACCTGATACAAATACCGTTGGAATATTTAAGCGAAGCGAGGCCATTAACATACCCGGCGTGATTTTGTCGCAGTTTGAAATGCAGATCATGGCGTCAGCACAATGTGCATTAACCATATATTCTACTGAATCAGCAATCAGTTCTCGTGATGGTAAGGAATAAAGCATCCCACCATGCCCCATAGCGATACCATCATCAACGGCAATAGTATTAAATTCTTTGGCAATGCCACCAGATGCTTCAATTTGCTTGGCGACCAGTTGTCCAATATCTTTTAAATGGACATGCCCAGGTACAAATTGTGTGAATGAGTTAACCACCGCAATGATGGGTTTACCAAAGTCTTCATTTTTAACGCCAGTTGCACGCCATAATGCGCGGGCGCCAGCCATATTTCGGCCTTCGATCGAGGTTGCTGAACGATATTTAGGCATTTCTTGCTCCCAATTTTTATGCAAGTAACCGTGTGTAACGGTTTATAGTTCTTTAAAATCTATCATCAAGTTAACATGCTATCCGCCAAATACGTTGGCGGATTTTGATTTTATAGTTTATTTAATTGGATCTAACCAACCGTATTTATCTTCAGTATTACCATTAAATAAGCCAAAAAATGCTTGTTGAATTTGTTTGGTAATTGGACCACAACGACCAATACCAATTTGAATGCGGTCAACACTGCGCACAGGTGTGATTTCGGCAGCAGTACCTGTCATAAAGACTTCGTCGGCTAGATAAAGTGATTCACGTGATAGTATTTGTTCGCGAACTTCAATACCAATATCGCGTGCTAGCGTTAATACTGCATCGCGCGTAATACCTGGTAGCGCTGAAGACGATAAAACAGGCGTATATAAAATACCGTCTTTAATAATAAATAGATTTTCGCCAGCCCCCTCAGATAAGTGACCATGCACATCTAATGCAATACCTTCTTGGAAGCCATTAGCGCGCGCTTCTGAGCCGATTAATAATGATGATAAATAGTTACCACCTGCTTTAGCAGCAGCTGGAATGGTATTTGATGCAACACGATTCCAAGAAGATACCATAGCATCAATACCTTGATCTAATGCTTCTTCACCTAAATAGGCGCCCCATGGAAATGCGGCAATCATAACATCAGTTTTATAGCCAGCAGGTGGATTAACGCCCATGCCTACATCACCAATAAACACGAGAGGGCGAATGTAAGCGCTTTCTAAATTGTTTTTCTTGATGACTTGGCGAGTCGCTTCCATGATTTCTTCAAGTGAATAAGGAACAGGAAAACGATAAATTTTGGCTGAATTTAATAATCTTTGTGCGTGTTCTTTATGACGAAATATTGCAGGTCCTTTATGTGTATTATAACAACGAACACCTTCAAATACTGATGTGCCATAATGTAAGGCATGCGACATAACGTGCACTTTGGCATCTGCCCATGGAACCATCTCACCATTTAACCAAATATAATCAGATTTTGTTGTCGAACTCATTGTGTTTTCCTCTTCAATTTTACTATTTGCTAAGCATGTATTTTGCTTTAGGTATTTTTGCTTTAACGGTCAAGCATTATACTATACTTTTTTGTTTATTTAACGGCTAAAATATTTGTTTGATTTATTTAACTATCTATTTAATAATAAGTTATTTTTAATGGCTTTTATTCAATTGCTATTACATCCTCTAATTTTTCGACTTGCTTTTGTAATGTGGAAAGCCATCTTTCAGTTGTTAGAGTGATGGTTAGAATCAATAAATTGTTTTCAATAGTTTGCATTTGCATTGATGTAATGTGCCCACCACGATGACGGAGCACCCGTAATATACGTTCAAGCGAGCCCAATTTGTCATAAGCTTTTATGGTCAATTGATGTTGCATCTGTTCGTTCATCACTTACTCCTTACCACTTTTATCTAACATGTTTTCGTTAGCCGCTCCTGGCGGTACTAAAGGCCATACGTTTTCTAATTCATCTATGCATACATGCAAAAGGTAAGCACCAGTTGAATTGAACAAGTTATCAAGCGCTGTATTGATTTGTGATTTTTTACTGATACTTTGCCCCGGTATGTCAAACGCTTTGGCTAACATTAAAAAGTCTGGGTTGTCTGATAAATTGGTTTCGCTATATCTTTCGTTAAAAAATAACTCTTGCCACTGGCGAACCATGCCTAAGCGTTGATTATCAATTAATACAATTTTTATTGGTAATTTTTTACGTTTAATCGTGGTTAATTCTTGGACATTCATCATAAAAGATCCATCACCTGATACGCAAATCACACAATCAGTTGGCCTTGCCATTTGTGCGCCAACTGCTGCAGGTAAACCAAAGCCCATTGTGCCAAGCCCACTTGATGTAATAAAGTTTTGTGGATGATTAAAACGCATATGCTGGGCTGTCCACATTTGGTGTTGCCCAACATCTGTTGTGATAATGGTGTTGGCCAATTTGCGTTCCGAAATCATTTTTAATAATGTTGGGGCGTAAATAGCCTCACCAGGATGATCGTAACGAGTTGGGTGTTGAGCTTTTAGTTCTTCAATCTTTTGGTGCCAAGCTTGTATCGATACGCTTTGATTAAGCAATGGTAATACCTGCTTTATGTCCCCTTGTAATCCTAAGTGACTTTGGCGTAATTTATTGATTTCGGCTTGATCAATATCGATATGAAGCACTTTAGCATATCGCGCAAATTCATTAAGATTACCAGTCACCCTGTCATCAAATCGAACGCCTAAAGCAATTAATAAATCGCACTCTTGCACCGCTAAGTTCGCCGCTTTGGCTCCGTGCATACCAATTAATCCTAAATAATAAGGGTTATTTATATCTGCAACGCCAAGTCCTTTTAGGGTTGATACACTTGGGATTTGTGTGAATGTCATAAAGTCTCTTAGCTCAGATATTGCACCAGACAGCCCAACCCCGCCACCAATGTAAAGTATTGGCTTTTTGGCTTGGGCAATCATTTCTTTAGCGTGTTTTATATCACTAGGCCTGATTGGGTAGAGTTGAGTCTTATCTTGAGTGGTTTTTAATGAGGATGGTGTTAAATATTGTTGATAGTCAAGGTTGGCAAGCTGTATATCTTTGGGAATATCAATCAATATTGGCCCAGGTCTGCCTGAACAGGCTAAATTAAACGCCTGTTCTAAGGTATTTGGTAAGTCTTTGGCGTCGTCAATTAAGTAACTGTGCTTGGTACAAGCTAGCGATAATCCTAAAACATCGACTTCTTGAAAGGCATCGGTGCCAATTAACTTGGTCGGTACTTGCCCTGTTATAGCAACAACAGGAACTGAATCAATTAAGGCATCAGCAAGACCTGTAATGATGTTAGTTGCACCAGGCCCTGATGTAGCGATGCAAACCCCGATTTTTCCAGTTGCACGCGCATAGCCAATGGCGGCCATAGCGGCTCCTTGCTCATGCCGACACAGCACATGCTCAATGCCGCCATCATAAAGTGCATCGTAAAGAGGCATAATTTGTCCACCAGGATACCCAAAAACGGTGGTTACGCCTTTTTCTTTTAAGGTTTTTACTATCCACTGTGTTCCTAACATTTATTCCTCACTTGTGCTTTTTTTGTTCAATTGTTATTCATAAAAAAACCCCCGCTTTTGGAGAGCGGGGGTTTTTGAGTTATGTACGAACATATTTTTAATTCAAAAAACGCCCCCGCGTTGGAATAATGACCACGCTGACAATAATAATGTTGATGAGGACGAGTTTGAGTGAAAATTTCATAATGTTGTATAATTAACTTTTTTGTCATTTTTAAAAACTATTTCTAACAAAATACTCGTTTTAAAAAAAAGTGCAACAGTTTTTTTTAGCTTTTGTAATATGATTTGTAATATGAAATGAAGAATTGATAAAAAAGTTTCAATATTGAAAACAGCGATAGAGTAAAAGTGCTAAAAACATTTTCTTGATGGTGTTAACTATTGCTACGATATTAATTATAATAAAACCGTTATAATTTAATTTAAATCAATTGGTTATTAATGAAAATAATTTGCTGTACTAAGCCTGTTATCACTAGCTTAATATATCGTAATTTGCTACACTTAATCAGGTGCAAGATTATGCAGCATTTATGGCTTTGGTATTATTGCTTTTATTGACTCCACCAAGCCAATCATGGAAAGTCACCTTTTATTATTTAGTCGCCTAAAATTTTTATTCATTTAGTTTTTATGCATTTAGTTTAAAAGTTTGAGGCAATGATATTGAGAAATACTATTAAGCTTTAAGAAATAAATATTCTAATTTTTTATTATCGGTAAATATAATTTATTGAATTAGTTAGGTATTTTAAAGATTAAAATATGCTTAGCAATAGGATTTTGTGATCATTAATTAATTTTATTTAAGTTATATTGAATTTGTTTTCAAATACATGGTTAACTTAGGAGAAAATTATGAGCAAACACATCTATAATCCACTTACCAAATATCATCATACTAATTTCCCAAAACAAACACAGACTGCTCCCGCTTTACAGTGCGAAATGACCCCAACTCCAGATTGTGGTGAAAAAAGTTATCAAGGTCACGGGCGCCTAGAGGGACGTAAGATACTTGTTACTGGTGGCGATTCAGGTATTGGCCGTGCAGCAGCAATTGCTTATGCTAAAGAGGGCGCTGATGTGGCAATAAACTACCTTCCAATTGAGCAAAAAGATGCAGAAGAAGTCGCCAAAGTTATTCAAGCATCTGGACGTAAAGCGGTGCTAATTCCTGGTGATTTAAGCGATGAAGCTTTTTGCAAAAAATTAGTTGATGAAGCGCACCATCAATTAGGTGGATTAGATAATTTAACTTTGGTTGCGGGTAAGCAAACTGCGGTTGAAGATATTATGGATCTCACAACTGAGCAAATTAAGAAAACCTTTGAAATTAATGTGTTTTCACTTTTTTGGGTTACTAAAGCGGCGTTGGGTTATTTAAAACCAGGTTCAACAATTATTACTACTTCGTCTGTTCAAGCTTATCAGCCGAGTGGTAATTTATTAGATTATGCCGCCACCAAAACGGCCATTATCGCTTTTACTCGTGGTTTAGCTAAGCAATTAGCGCATAAGGGCATTCGTGTGAATAGCGTGGCACCAGGGCCTGTTTGGACTCCATTACAAATTTGTGGTGGTCAACCAAGTGATGTCATTCCTGAATTTGGTCAACAAACTCCATTACAAAGAGCAGGTCAGCCAGTTGAACTTGCTGGTGTTTATGTACATTTAGCATCAGAAGAGTCCAGTTATACCACTGGCGAAACCTATGGCGTTACAGGTGGTATGCATATTAATTAATTGATATTTTTTACTGCAAAAGGGCGGATTTAAGTCCTTTTGCTGTTTATGCTATGATATAATTTATGATTTAAAATCAACAGGCTATGATGTATAAAATCATTATAGTCACAATATAAAAATAGAAAACCAAAAGGGCAATAAAATGAAACTTTTAAAAGTGATTACGTTAGCAATGTTAGGCTTTTTTTTAGTTAATTGTGATAATTCAAAATCAACAACTGATGATATTAAACAAAAAAGTGAGCAAACAGGCTCAGAAATGAGTGATAAGGCAGAGCAATTAGGCAGTGAAATGAGTGATAAAGCTGGGCAATTAGGTAGTGAAATTAGTGATAAAGCTAGTAAATTAGGCTCGCAAATTGAAGAGAAAGCTGAACAATTAAGCTCACAAGTTAGTGATAAGGCCAGTCAATTAGGTGCAAAAGTCAGCGAGCAAGTTAAGCAAGTTAGTTCAGCTGTTAGTGATAAAGCTCAAGATTTGTATGAACAAACAAAATCTGAAAAGGATGATATGCTTAATAAGGTAAGAGAAGGTCATTATGGCGTTGCTCAAGATTTAATGCTTAAAGCGATCAAAACAAAATTACCGGCCACAATGGATTCAAGTACTACTTTAGTTGATGTATCAGCTGAGAATAATACTATTAATTATAAATATAATGTGAATAATATCACTAAAGATGCATTACAAAATGAAAGCACTCAAAAAGAGGTAAAAAACAACTTGATTGAGTTTTATTGTGGTGATAGTGCAAGTATGAAAACACTACGATTAGTCTTTCCACGAGGCGCTAACCATAATTACTATATCAATAATGATAAAGTTTTTTCAGTGGATGTAAAACCAAGTGATTGTGAAGATGATTAAATAGACTTTGATTAAATAAAAAATAGTAAAAATTGACTAATCACAAAAGGGCTAATCAAGCCCTTTTTAACGTTCTTCACTAATTTCAAGATAATTCAGGGTATAGCAAAAACAGCGCGCTAACAGGCGGCTATAGGCAGAGTTGAAAAGCAGTATTATCTTAATGTTAATAACGTATTTATAGCGTTTATAGCGACGAGCACAGTCTAATATTTTGACAAGAATCAATCACTCAAAAAAGTGAGTATTATGGATGATATGAGCAACTATCAATAATCGCATTTTGTAGTCATGCATGGGAGAGTTCATCTGTTGCGTTATATCTGCTTGTATCGATTTATTATTTAATTTATTTTTAGGATAAAAAAATCCAGTAATTTGATACTGGATTTGTAGTTGTTTTATTGTTTTTTATAAGTTAATCGGTTAATCAACTGGGTAAAAATCATTTGTAACACCGCTGTTATCGTCACTTTCGTGATCGTGGCTACTTGATCCTGGTATTGCTCTAGAGCGTTCGATAGGCACATAACTACCGCTTGGCGTTTCAACTTGGCATTCACCCAAAAAGATAGAATATTTGGTGTTGGCATGCATGCTTTCACCTCTAAAATAGCAGTGAGTTGCATTGTATAAATCAGTTCGGCAAAGCACAGCAATGATTAACCAAACAATGAGTACAGCTAAAGATACCCATTTTAATTGTTTCCATATTAAGGACCAAAATCCAATTCCTCTAAAACGGCAGTAGCCTAAAATAAGTAATAGCGTTGCAATAAATCCTAAAAATTCGTATAACCAAAATAGCCACATAGTTGTCTCCCCACACTTTAGTGTGGTTGTTATTTTATACTAACTTTTCTTATACATCTATACACTTGCAATGATGTTTATTGTTACATCCACGATCCGTTACGGATGATACCAACAGCAAGTCCTTCAATGGCAAAGTTTTGTTGTTCTAAATCAACTTCAATTGGTGAAAACTCTTCATTTTCGGCAATTAAACGGACATGCTTACCTTTGCAAGATAAACGTTTAACGGTGACTTCGTCATCAATGCGAGCAACAACGATTTGACCATTTTTAACGTCTTGAGTTTTGTGTACTGCTAATAAGTCACCATCTAATATTCCGATATCTTTCATTGACATGCCATGCACTCTTAATAAAAAGTCGGCATGAGGTTTAAACAGTGAAGGATCGACTTGGTAATGGCTTTCGATATGCTCTTGCGCTAGTATTGGTGATCCTGCGGCAACTTGACCAATAAGCGGTAAACCTTCAAAATCATTTTGTTCAACAGGAGTTTCAAGCAAAAGGCGGATACCTCGTGAAGATCCTGCAATCATTTCAATAGCTCCTTTTTTAGCTAAAGCTTTAAGGTGTTCTTCGGCCGCATTAGCGGATCGAAACCCTAATTTTTTGGCGATTTCGGCACGCGTTGGTGGCATACCTGTGGTTTGAATGTTGTCTTTTATTAGATCATAAATTTGTTGCTGACGTGCGGTTAGTGGCCTCATTATTTTTTCCTGTTTTTATATACAGATACATGTAATTATATACAGCTAGTGATATAAAACAACTGTTTTATTTAATTTATTTTATAATCGTGGATAAATTTTTCGAATTATAGCTATTATGTACTATTTGGATGAATAGTTTTGTTAGCTGAATTATTAACTCAAGCTTATGGTTTGAGTTACATAATCAATCTACTTGTATGCTATAATAACTTAATATTTTTGTTGGATTGGAATTGACTTTATGCCTTATGTTGTTGCTTTAAGTGGCGGTATTGCCAGTGGTAAAAGTACTATTGCCAATTTGTTTGCCAAATTAGGTGTGCCTATTATCGATGCAGACATTATTGCAAGGCAAGTTGTGCAAGTTGGTAGCGATGCGCTTAACCAAATTGTTAAGCACTTTAGCCAAGAAATTTTGCTTGCCAATGGCGAACTCGATCGCAGTCAGTTACGCGAGATTATTTTTAATAATGATCATGAACGCCTTTGGCTTAATCATTTACTGCACCCCATAATTCAACAAGAAACACAAAAACAAATTGCTAGGCAAAATTCAACATATGTTATTTGGGTTGTACCACTATTGATTGAAAACAATTTACACACATTAGCAGATCGCGTATTAATAATCGATGCCCCGATCTCGTTACAATTGGCGCGATTAATAGAAAGGGATAATATTAGTCAATCACTAGCTGAAAAGATGATACGATCGCAAGTATCTTTGCAAAAACGCTTATCTTATGCTGATGATATCATTGTTAATGATGATAATTTTACGTCGCTAACTGCGCAAGTTGATCAATTGCATCAACAATATTTACATAACTTTAATGGTAAGATTTAGATAGATGAATGACATTATTTTTGAACATCCATTAAACGAAAAAATGCGTACTTGGCTCCGTATCGAATTTTTATTAAATCAATTAAATACACATTGCCATTTTGATCAGAATAATGCATTACTTTTTTTTCATGCATTGTCCGAACTGTTAGAAATTATTGAGCGTAATGATGTTAAAGGCGATTTGACTAAAGAGCTTGAATCGCAAAAACAAAAGTTAACTTTGTGGCTAACTTTTGATTGTGTTGATCATGATCTCATTAATGAATTGATCCGCCAGTTTGATGGTTTTTCAGCTCAATTTAATGAGATAGGACGCTTGGGACAGCCATTAAGAGATGATCGTTTTATTACTGCTATTCGCCAACGTTTGATGATCCCAGGTGGGTGTTGTAGTTTTGATTTGCCTTCGTTTCACTTATGGCTCAATATTTCACAAGAAAAGCGCGATATTCAAGTTAAAAGTTGGCTAGAGCACTTGTCAACGCTGGATAAATCTCTAACATACTATATGCAACTAATTAGGCAAATGGGCGAATTTAAGCGATTTGTTTGTTTTAACAATTTTTTTCAAGAAACTAATGGTGATGTAAACTTGGTTCGGATTCGAGTTTCGTCAGATAAAAATGTGTATCCACAAGTATCAGGTCATATGTCGCGCTTTAGTATTCGTTTTTTATCGCTAGATGTTTGTGATAACGTCAATACCGATAAGCTTGAATTTGAATTAGCTTGCTGTTAGTACTTTAAATACTGATTACTGAAAAGAAAGAGTCGAAATGAATAAAAATACAGCTATATTTGTTAATTGCCCAACTTGTCAAAAAAAAGTGGAATGGAATAATGATAGTCTTTATCGTCCATTTTGCAGTAAACGCTGCCAACTTATTGATTTAGGCGATTGGGCAACTGAAGCGCACCGCATCTCCGATAAAGATAGCACTGACCAAGATCTCTGGAGTGAAGAAGATCTTACTGATTTTGCAGGTAGACATTAATGAAGATCCTAGGCATTGAAACCTCGTGCGATGAAACAGGCATCGCCATTTATGATGATATTCATGGTTTGATTGCAAACCAACTTTATTCTCAAGTTAAATTACATGCTGATTATGGTGGCGTTGTGCCTGAGCTTGCTTCACGCGATCATATACGTAAAACAGTGCCGTTAATTCAAGCCGCATTAAAAGAAGCACATTTAGATTCAGCTGATATCGATGGTGTCGCTTATACTGCGGGTCCTGGTTTGATCGGCGCTTTGATGGTTGGTGCATCAATTGGGCGATCGCTTGCTTATGCATGGAATGTGCCAGCTATTGCAGTGCATCACATGGAAGGGCATTTGCTTGCACCAATGCTTGAAGATAACCCACCTGAATTTCCATTTGTTGCCTTATTAGTTTCTGGCGGGCATACACAGCTTATTAGCGTTACAGGTATTGGTCAATATGAACTTATTGGTGAATCCATTGATGATGCTGCTGGTGAAGCTTTTGATAAAACAGCTAAATTACTCGGGTTGGATTATCCTGGTGGCGCAAAATTGTCAAAGTTAGCCCAACAAGGCAATGCGTCACGTTTTTCGTTTCCTCGCCCAATGACGGATAGACCAGGGCTTGATTTTAGCTTTTCGGGGCTAAAAACTGCGGCGGCTAATACCATTTATCAGCATAGCACAGAGGGCAATGAGCTTGACAGCCAAACTAAAGCGGATATTGCGCGAGCCTTTGAAGATGCTTTAGTTGATACTTTATTAATTAAATCACGTCGAGCGCTTGATCAAACGGGCTTTAACCGTTTAGTCATTGCTGGTGGTGTTAGTGCTAATAATACCTTACGTGATAAATTAACTCAGTTGATGCAACAGCGTAAAGGTCAGGTTTATTACCCAAGACTTGAGTTTTGTACCGATAATGGCGCTATGATTGCCTATGCCGGTATGATTCATTTAAAAGCGAAGCAGTATTCCGATTTGGCCATTAATGTTAGACCAAGGTGGCCACTTAACGAGCTTAGTGTAGTTAATGAATAATTGTGGTTTTAATTTTATTGATAAAGCAATAAAAAGCGGGAATAAGTTCCCGCTTTTTAGCATAAATAATCAGTTTACTTATTGTTAATTTGCTGTATTTGGCTCGATGATTATTCTGTTTTTTCCGAATTAGTATTTTCAACGCCTGTTTTTTCTTCAGCGAGTTTTCTGATGTTATTGTTGATGCTAAATAATACACAAAGTAATTCAAAACCAATACGAGTCGAAATAAATCCTACAACAAAAGTAATGATACCGGTGAAAAACGCAATTATTCCTGCGGAAGCGCTATAGGGAAATATAGCAAAGCTACCTATTATTATGCTTAATGCACTAAAGCCAACAAGCACTAAAGCAATCCAATATACGATAGTGATAAATACAGGTGTCATCATTTTATCAAAGAAAAAAAAGTCTTTGATGGAAAGATCTTTAAAATTTATTTTTTTGTTCATTTTATTTCCTTATTGAAAGGGAGATTAATTTTTGACTTCTATTTTTTCTAATTTGCGTATACAGTTATAAGCCTTTAAAGCTGTAAAGCGTGATTATTGTAACATGAAATTATTTTGAGATTAATTATGAAAACTTATATTCCTGGAAAAGATGCTGCACTTGAAGATTCAATTAACTATTTTCAGCAACAATTAGCAAAATATGATTTAGATGTAAAAGAAGCTTCTTGGCTTAATCCTGTACCGAATGTATGGTCAGTGCATATTCAAAATACAAAGTGCCCCTTGTGCTTTGCTAATGGTAAAGGTGCAAGCAAAAAAGCGGCGTTAGCATCGGCTTTGGGTGAGTATTTTGAGCGGTTATCTACTAATTACTTTTTTTCCGATTTTTATTTAGGAAAACAAGTAGCAAATGCTGATTTTGTGCATTATCCAACCGAAAAATGGTTTACCATTCCTGAGGATAATTCCTTACCTAAAGGATTATTAACCCCAAACTTGCTGAAGTTTTATGATCCGGATAATGAACTATGTGCAACCGATTTAATCGATTTACAATCAAGTCATGGCGAGCGGGGTATTTGTGCGTTACCATTTGAGCAACAATCCGATAAGCAAACGGTTTATGTGCCAGTTAATTTAATTGCTAATTTATATGCATCTAACGGTATGTCAGCGGGCAATACTCGAAATGAAGCACGCGTGCAGGGGTTATCAGAAATTTTTGAACGTTATACCAAAAACAAAATCATAGCCGAAGCAATTAGCTTACCTCTAATTCCAACCGAAGTGATTAACCGGTACCCAGCTGTTTTGGCAGCCATTAGCGCACTTGAAAGTGAAGGTTTTCCGCTTTATTGCTTTGACGCCTCATTGGGTGGTGAATTTCCCGTGATTTGTGTTGTGTTATTTAATCCGCAAAATGGAACGTGTTATGCGTCATTTGGTGCACATCCAAATTTTGGAGTTGCCTTTGAACGAACCGTCACCGAGCTATTACAAGGGCGCAGTTTAAAAGATCTTGATGTGTTTTCTCCGCCAAGTTTTGATAATGATGAGATAGCGGATCTTAGTAATTTAGAAACGCACTTTATCGATTCAAGTGGCTTGATTTCATGGGATCTATTTAAAGAGCAAGCCGATTATGAATTTGTAGATTGGGATTTTTCGGGTACCACAGATCAAGAGTTCACTAATTTAATGTCTATTTTCCAGCGCCACAATACAGAAGTACTCATCATGGACTATGAGCATCTGGGCGTTTATGCTTGTCGTATTTTAGCTGTTGGCATGTCCGAAATTTACCCGCCGGAAGATCTGTTACTTGCCAATAGCAACATGGCAATTGGTCTACGCGATCTTATTTTGTCATTACCTCATAAGAAATTTAGCACAAAACAGTATTTGGCAATGATTGAACAGCTTGATGATGAAGGTCTGGATGATTATGCGCGTGTTCGTGAATTACTGGGCATTGCAACCGGTAGCGATAATGCTTGGTTAACATTGCGAATTGGCGAATTAAAGGCGATGCTGGCCTTGGCGGGTAAAGATTTAGATCAAGCACAACAATGGATTGACTGGACGATTGAAATGAATGCTTCGATATTTACACCAGCACGTAATCATGCCTATCGTTGCTTGCAAACACTGGTTAATTTTATGATTGAACGTGATCCTCAAGCATTTACTCAATACCAAAATGCATTT
Source organism: Gilliamella sp. WF3-4 (assembly GCF_001690275.1). Taxonomy (GTDB): domain Bacteria; phylum Pseudomonadota; class Gammaproteobacteria; order Enterobacterales; family Orbaceae; genus Gilliamella; species Gilliamella apicola_C. Next base: position 85,388 of record NZ_LZGW01000050.1, read on the forward strand.
AGCAAAATGTATGGCAAAGATTGTGTTGATGAAATGTGGCAATATGCCAATGGTGAAAAAACATTTTTTGGCTTGGCGGATTTTGCCTCAGTCGATGAACTAGCCAATAACAATTTAGAGCAGTTTGCAATGCATCAAAAGTTGTTAGCCGTGTATCATAAATTACATCAAGCGATGCTATAGCATCGCTATTAAAACTCCACCGAATCAATTCGGTGGAATAGTTAAATTTATCTGTTTATTTGTCTAACTCGCTGATTTAACTAAAAAACATAAAACAAAAACTTTAATAAAATCAATGGGTTTTCTGAACGATTTTTGACTTAAGATTTAAGTATTAAAAACAAAATCGAAATCTTCCGCTTGTGCTTTTGTTAAGCGATTAGTTCAATTTATTGGGATAAAAAGAAAAGAAAGAATAAAAAGTCTTGTTTACAGGTAGTTTACAGATAGTTGCCCAACACATTGATTTAGCTAAAAAAACAGAAGATAAAAACTTTAATAAAATCAATGGTTTTTCTGAACGATTTTTGGCTTAAGATTTAAGTCTTAAAAACAAAATCGAAATCTTCCACTTGTGCTTTTGTTAAGCGATTAGTTCAATTTATTGGGATAAAAAGAAAAGAGTAAAAGTTTTTTACAGGTAGTTTTACAGATAGTTGCCCAACGCATTGATTTAACTAAAAAAATACAAAATAAAAACTTCAATAAAATCAATGGCTTTTCTGAACGATTTTTGGCTTAAAATTTAAGTATTAAAAACAAAATTGAAATCTTCCGCTTGTGCTTTTGTTAAGCAATTAGTTCAATTTATTGGGATAAAAAGAAAAGAAAGAATAAAAAGTCTTGTTTACAGGTAGTTTACAGATAGTTGCCCAACGCATTGATTTAACTAAAAAAATACAAAATAAAAACTTCAATAAAATCAATGGCTTTTCTGAACGATTTTTGGGTTAAAATTTAAGTATTAAAAGCAAAATCGAAATCTTCCACTTGTGCTTTTGTTAAGCGATTAGTTCAATTTATTGGGATAAAAAGAAAAGAATAAAAAGTCTTGTTTACAGGTAGTTTTACAGATAGTTACCCAACGCATTGATTTAACTAAAAAACACAAAATAAAAACTTCAATAAAATCAATGGTTTTTCTGAACGATTTTTGACTTAAAATTTAAGTCTTAAAAACAAAATCGAAATCTTCCGCTTGTGCTTTTGTTAAGCGATTAGTTCAATTTATTGGGATAAAAAGAAAAGAATAAAAAGTCTTGTTTACAGGTAGTTTTACAGATAGTTATCCAACGCATTGATTTAACAAAACAAAAACCTTAATAAAATCAATGGCTTTTCTGAACGATTTTTAGCTTAAAATTTAAGTGTTAAAAACAAAATCGAAATCTTCCACTTGTGCTTTTGTTAAGCGATTAGTTCAATCTATTGGGATAAAAAGAAAAGAGTAGATAGTAGAAAACCACCAAGGTAATTTGCTATCAACTGCGATAACAATCCCCCGTTCTTTAGGGGGAATATCAATTAAGCTTGCCTTGCGAACTCACTGGCTTGTTTAACCAATTCGGCAGAAGGTGTTACGCCAGTGTATAGCACAAATTGTTCTAGTGCCTGTATTGTTGCAACATCTGCTCCAGAAATAATGATTTTATTTAGTTTTCTAGCATATTTTATCATGGGTGTTTCAACTGGCAATGCAACCACATCAAAAACAATATCGGCATTGTTTATCATGGGTTGAGGAAAAGCTAATTCATCAGCTTCAACCCCACCTAGCATCCCAATTGGAGTGACGTTAATAATTAATTTCGCTTGCTGTGGTAATATGTCCTGCTCGTTTTTTACCCATGTGTAGTTGTATCTTTTGGCTAAAGCTTCACCTTTGAGTTGGTTACGCGCAACAATAATGCCATTTTTAAATCCTGCATCATAAAAAGCCCCAATCACCGCGTTAGCCATACCACCACTACCTTTTAAAACAAAGGGCGTAGTATGATCAATTTTATTGGCTGTAATAAGTTTAGCAACAGCAATATAATCTGTATTATAAGCTTTTAAGTGATAGTTGGTATTAACAATGGTATTCACCGATTGAATCGATTTTACCGAATCATCTAATTCATCAATAAACTCAATACAAGCTTCTTTATACGGCATTGAAATGGCACAGCCTCGAATAGCTAAGGCCTTAATGCCATAAATTGCATCTTTTAAATTATTGGTAGTAAAGGCTTTATATAAGTAATTAAGATCAAGTTTTTCATATAAATAATTATGAAACCGAGTACCAAAATTGCTTGGCCTTGCTGAAAGTGACATACAAACCGTGGTATCTTTATTAATAATTCTTGCCATTTTTACTATTCCTTGTGATGATAAAGGTATGTTTTAGTTTTAGTTTAACACTTTATTCAGTGGTTTTTTAGTTATGGTTGCCAATAATACCGGACCAAAGATTATTCAAGAGAAAAAAACGGTGAGTGCCATGCTCTATTTATATTGTCATAAACAGCATAATAGCAAAAATCATCAGTTATGTAATGAATGCAACGATCTGTTGCAATATGCTATGCAACGTTTAACCATGTGCCGCTTTGGTGAGAATAAAACGACGTGTGAACGATGTCCTAAGCATTGTTATCGTAAAGATTATAAACAAAAAATAAAGCAAGTCATGCGGTTTTCTGGTCCAAGAATGATGATTTATCATCCTATCATGGCATTGCGACATCTTTATAAAAATTTGTTGAGTAAGTAGTTTGTTAGCTAACAGTTACTATGCGGTAAATCGCATAGTAACAATTACAGTAATCATTTATGATGTAAATAGTGCTTATCGTGTTAAGTTTTCTATTTTTAAAATTTTATGCTAGCACTCACTATAGCGTGAAATTTTGCAGCGGGTATGCTTTCGTAGGCGGTTGTGTAGTTTTTATTTAATATATTGTTGATATCTAAACCAATTTTATATTGCCGATTATCGCCAAATGTCGTGCTGGTAGATAAATTTAATGTTGACCAACCACGATAACGATAAACCGACGAATCGCTACGCTGAGTTGCATTGCTGGCAAATCGCATAAATAGATCTGAATCAAGATCAAAGTGATCAAAATAGGCGGTGTGTTTTACGCCAACACGGCCAGTAAAACGTGGGTTACCTGAATCATATGTAGTATATCGGTCAGTTTTAATCTGGCGACGTAGATAATTGCCTTTAATATAAGGGATAAATGCAAAATCAAGGTATTCAATACTCAATTCTAAACCATGGGTTTTGGCTTTGTTGGCATTATTGTAATAATTAAAATTAGCCCCTGATGCGCCGTCGCAAATTGCAGAACCATTGCAACTTATTTCTGTAATATAGTTTTTAGCCGCTGAATAGTAAATGGCCGTATCAACTAACCATTTACTATTATTATAACGTAATCCAATTTCGTAATTATTTGACTTTTCCGCTTTTAATTTTGAGTTTCCATAAAGTGTTTGGCTTGCTGCTGAAGTTACAGCATAAAGATGAGAAAGCGTCGGGTAAACATAGCCTTGTGCAAAAGAGGCTCTTAATTGCGCATTTTTAATGCCAGAATAAGTTAATCCAGAAGACACAACAAAGTTATTATCACTGTCTTTCTTTTTACTATCAATTTTGTGTGTTACTAATGGTTGTCCGATTGTTGAGATTTTATTGATTGAGCTTGAACCATGCTTAAGTTTTGATGTTACCCAATATTGGCGAGTTCCTATATTCCATGATACATCATCAGTGATAGCCCAGTCGTTTTGAGCAAATAGCGAAAAGCTCGATTGTTGCCATTTATTGGCTAAATATTTGTGCTGAGTATAACTGGCTCTTGGCGACGGCATTTTTGCTACAACCGTATTATGTGAATGTTGATCAACATTGTCTTGTTGATATTGTGAGCCCATAATCAATTTCATATCTTCATGTAGAACAAAATCAGATTGGAATGTCATGCCATACGTTTTTTGTTCATCATTTGTGGCGGTATGGGTGTTGACATTCATTATCGGGCGTGGTGACACGACAACATGATTTATAAATTGTCGATTTAATTTTTGTACATAAGCATCGTAATGGATTTTTTTCAGGAATGGGTTATCAAGATCATAGTCATAAAATAGCCCCATTTTTTCACGTTGTAATTTAGGTAATTTAACAGAAAAATCCTTAATTGAAGGTGAATTATCATCTTTAGCAAAATAGGTTTTAGTATCAAGCTGGTAACGATCAAGTGAAAGCCCAAATTTATGTTTGTCGATATTAAGCCCAAACCATGAACTTAAGCTCTCATTACCAAAATCAGTATTGTGCAATTTACCTTGATAGGCTTTACGATCGTTATTTTTAGCGTTAGAGCCGCTAATTCTATAATCAAAAATACTATCGATGGTGCCATTAACGGTACCCATTTCGGTAAAGCCATCGGTGGATTGGTTATAAACAAGTTTAACATCGCCATTAAGCGGAGCGTTGTTTTTGCTCCCTTTACGTGTAATAAAGTTAACGACACCACCAATAGCCTGTGAGCCATAAAGAACGGAATGCGGACCTTTAATCACTTCTACTCGTTCAACGGATTCCATATCAATTAATACACCAGCACCAGAACCATGTCCTGGGCGGTGATATGTTACTTCTTGCCCGTCAATTAACATTAAAATTCGTGCTGGAGCTTCGCCTCTGATCATAATTTGCTTACGTCCAGCGAGTGAATTATCCGTAATTTCAATACCTGGAATATCACGTAACGCTTCGACAACAGAATCACCATTTTGTTTTTCGATATCATCACGATTAATTGCGTTAACTGATACCGAACTATCCCATACGGTTTTTTCATTACGATCTGCGGTCACTATAATTGTGTCTTGTGGGGAGGTTCGGTTTTCTGCCGCAAAAGTATTTGTGCTTAAGCAAAGGTTTAGTAGTGTAATATATAATGTTGGCTTAATATAAGTTTTTGAAGTAGCTAATTTCATTGTTTATTTTATCCTATACTAGCAAAAAGTTATTCAAATGATAATCTAAATAATAATCATTATCATTTGATATGTAAATAAAAAGCTTTGTAAATCAAAAAAGGCTTAACCTATTAATAGATATGTATAAAAATAAAAATTTGTTATTATTACAAACAGAATTTAAAATAGTCATTCAATCAAAATTCAGGTAAGTACATGTCTATTGCAGTTGTTGAAGTTAACCGTCAATCAGTTATTCATAATGTTGAATATCTTAAAAGTATAGCGCCTAATAGCCAGCTAGTTGCCATCATTAAAGCCAATGCTTATTCACACGGAATAAAAGAAATTGCACAGTTGTTATGTGATAAAGTCGATTATTTAGGGGTATCGAGAATTTCCGAAGCAATCGCGTTGCGCAATAATGGCATTAATGCGCCTATCGTGGCTTTGGAAGGTTTTTTCCCTCACGAACGCATTGATGATTTGATTGATTTTAATATTCAACCTGTTATCCACAGTAAATGGCAAATCGATGCGCTGTGTTGCTCTCCTTTGAGTGAGCAAATTATTCCGTGGTTTAAACTTGATACAGGAATGCATCGGTTAGGATTTTGTATTGACGAGGCTAAAGCTGAATTTTATCGTTTAGCTCGTTGTTCAGTGGTTTGCCAGCCAATTAATATTATGAGTCATTTTAGTTCGGCCGATGATCTCACTTCTGAACAAACGTTAAAACAAATAGCGCTATTTGATCAGTTTATTGCTTCAATTGATGACAAATCACTGATTGGAAAGCGTTCGCTTGCTGCATCGGGTGGCACATTGGCTTGGCCACAAGCGCATTATGAGGTGGTTCGCTCTGGAATTGCTTTATATGGTGTCTCGCCCTTTGAGGCGCCAGTTGCGGGACTTAAACCAGCCATGACATTTAAATCTGAATTAATTGCAGTACGAAAACACAAAAAAGGGGAATCGGTTGGTTATGGGCAAATTTGGTGTAGTCAGCAAGATACCTTTCTTGGCGTCGTTGCGATGGGTTATGGCGATGGTTATCCTCGAAGTATTCCACCAAATACCCCAGTTTTGATTAATGGACGGAAAGTCCCCATTGTTGGCCGAGTCTCAATGGATATGATTGTGGTTGATTTGGGAATAAATAGCAGTGAAAAACCGGGTGACGAAGTCATATTTTGGGGACCAGCACTCCCCGTCGAGGAAATCGCTAAGCATACAGGTATAAGTGCTTACGAGTTAATAACACACTTAACTTCACGCGCAAAAATTCATTATAGTAGATAAATAAGTTATGATTAAAAAAATATTTTTATACACTCTACTCCCCCTAGTATTAATTGTGGGAGGTTCAATGACTATTGGTTATTATTTTTTACACCAGTTTTCTCAACAGCAAATGCAAGTAAATGATGAAAATCAGATGTTTATTTTGAAGAAAGGTACATCTATGCATCAATTAGTTGCCCAAGTAAAAGAAAGCAAGTTAATGCAACAAGCTTATTTGTTACCTTATTTGTGTAAGCTAAATCCGTCATTAAGATCAATTAAAGCAGGCTCTTATCAATTACACCCACATATGACTGTTGAGGAGTTTTTGAAATTGTTAGTGTCTGGCAAAGAAAGTAATTTTTCAATTCAATTTATTGAAGGTAAACGTGCTAAAGACTGGTTGAAAGTAATTCAAAATACGCCTTACATTCAGCAAACTTTAGTAGGTAAAACAGATGAAGAAATAGCGAAGTTGTTAGGCATTGACGGATCTATTGAAGGTTGGTTATCGCCCGATACTTACCGTTATACAGCAGACACATTAGATATCAATATTCTCAAACGTGCGCACATGACGATGAAAAGTAATCTACAAAAAATTTGGGATAATCGTGATAGCAACTTACCGTATCAAACACCTTATGAATTATTGATTATTGCATCAATAATTGAAAAAGAAACAGGCGTCAGTTCTGAGCGAGCTAATGTGGCTTCAGTATTTGTTAATCGCTTAAATGCCAAAATGAAGTTACAAACTGATCCAACAATTATTTATGGTTTAGGTGATAACTATAAAGGTACTATTAGACGTGTCGATTTGACTGATACTGAAAACCCTTATAATACTTATGTTATTGAAGGATTACCGCCAACGCCAATCTCCATGCCAAGTCTTGCCTCGCTTGAAGCTGCGGCACACCCAGCTAAAACTAATTATCTGTTTTTTGTTGCTAATGGAACTGGTGGGCATACGTTTTCAAGTACTTACAGCAATCACCAGCAGGCGGTGAATGAGTATCGCCGAATGACTAGCGGTGGGAATTAGCGTTTTAAAAACAGCGTTAAATATAATTAACTCTGTAAAAGTATTTTATTTAAATACGTTCACTTTAACCATTACCGCATATTAATGCGGTAACTTTTTATGATTAAATCAATATAATTCATCAAGTTGCTTAATTAGAGAAAGTAGATGATTAACATTTTGTTTTTGCTCTTTTAGCGCTTCTTCAAAATAAGGATGCAAGGCAAATTTAGGTAAATTAGCTTTGGCATCAATTAGTGCTTGCATGCGTGGAATAAAAACCCATTGTAACCATTCGTGTGGTTGCATTGTGTCTAGAGCAAAGGGTTCTTGACTTAAAAAGGCATCTGGGTTTGGTGGCATTGTTTGCCATAAATTGATTTTTTGTAATTCGTTAGTTATTTTTTGAAGTTGATTCAGTAGCATATACTCTTGTGATTGTTGCATTAGCAAACTTTGATAATATTGCCAATCGAAACAAGGCCCTGGATCTGTTTTACGATCAGGGGCAATATCGCTATGCCCAGCAATATTTTCAATAGCATAGTGTTGTTGAAGTAATAAAGTGATTTTTGCTAGTTGTTGATATTGTATGCTAGTAAAGCTATCGGTATCGCATCCTTCCATTTCAATACCAATTGAAAAATCATTACAATTTTCTTGGCCTTCAAATACTGATTTTCCTGCATGCCAAGCGCGTTTATTGAATGGAACAAATTGAATAATTTCACCATCACGCCGAATAAATAGATGACTTGACACTTTAAGTTGATAAATCGAAGCAAAGTACGGGTGCTCCTCAGGATTAAGTTGCCCTGTAAATAGCTGTTCAACATAAGGTCCGCCATATTCATTGGGCGGTAAGCTAATATTATGGATAACAAGTAGCGATATCGGCTGATTGATTGGTCGTTCATCATAAAAAGGTGAAATAACTTGCTTAACACCCTGTAACCAACCATTAACAATTTTTAAGGACATATTGACTCCAACTTATCTGATAAACCGATGCCTAAATATTTTTGCGATCAGCTTCTCATAGCTTGCACATTTAAAGTAATCATTCATTGCGTTATGGATTTTCTTTTCCACGCTTAACACTTCGTTATTATTCCACTTTTTTGTTTTGCTATAAAGACTCTTTCTATTGAATCATTCATTGATATTTTGAGGTATTTATGGCTAAACAAGCGGGTTTTACTTTATTTGAACTGATGATTGCTATTATTGTGATTGCTATCTTAACGGCTATTGGTGTGCCTGCTTATCAAGGATATGTAAAAAAAGCTGCGTTGACAGATATGTTGCAAATCATGACGTCATATAAAACAGCCGTCGAAATCTGCGCAGTAGAACAAGGCAGTTTAACCAACTGTAGTAGTGGTAATAATGGTATACCGGCAAGCCGAACGTCTAATTATGTCACATCAATTACGGTCAATAACGGCGTTATTACCTTAGTTGGCACCAGTGCTTTAACTGGATTAACGGCCACATTAACACCAACAGTAAGTGCTACCCACGGTAATTTAGATTGGCACCGGGTTTGTACGACATCGCCAGCCGATGCTAGTTTAACCCGTGCTTGTGAAGATATATTCAAATTTTGATGTTAACTCTTTAATCTTTTATGGATAAGGAAGCGCTTTTATGCAAGAAGATCAGCTCATTGAAAGTATTGATAAATTATTGCTTGAAGCATTAGATAAGCGAGCTTCGGATATTCATTTTGAGCCTTACCTGCATAGTTATCGTATTCGCATGCGTATTGATGGGGTCTTACATGATATGTTGTCACCACCTCTTGCATTGGCTAAACAAATAACCGCAAGATTAAAAATTATGTCTAAGCTAAATATTGCTGAGCACAGATTACCGCAAGATGGTCAATTGATCATTGGTCGTTATACTATGCGTATTGCTACCTTACCGGTAATGAATGGTGAAAAAATAGTTTTAAGAGTTATGGATAATCATGAATCTGAACTAACCATTAATGATTTGGGATTAACAGATGAAGATCTTTTTCTATTCAAACAAATTTTAGACTATCCACAAGGATTGATATTGGTGACGGGACCAACTGGAAGTGGAAAAACGGTCACGTTATATAGCGCACTAAAACAATTAAATAAAATTGAGCGTAACCTTTGTAGTGTTGAAGACCCTATAGAAATTCCTCTTGAAGGTGTTAATCAAACGGCAATTAATCCCAAAGCTGGATTGACATTTGGTATCGTATTACGAGCCTTATTGCGACAAGATCCTGATGTGATGATGATAGGTGAGATCCGCGATCATGAAACGGCTGAAATTGCTATTCAAGCAGCACAGACAGGGCACTTAGTCTTATCAACTTTGCACACTAATTCTAGTATTGAAGCCATAACACGGTTAAATCAAATGGGTATTGAAAATTATTTACTTTCATCGAGCCTAAAATTAGTTATCGCTCAGCGACTAGTCAGAAAGCTGTGCCCACACTGTAAGGTTAGGGCAAGTGAGCTAATTAGATTGGGTAAAGAGCAAATAGCAAATTATCAAGCTTTGGGTTGCCCAAATTGTATTGGCGGTTATAAAGGGCGAATTGGACTATATGAATTTTTAGTTATTACCCCCGACATTCAAAAGCAAATATTAGCAAACCAAGCTATTTTGCCTTCAAATATGACGTCGTTGAAAATAGCAGGTCAAAATTTAATTAAGCAGGGGATCACAACCTTAGCGGAGTTAAATCGAGTCTTGGGAGATAAAGCATGAAAAGACTCTATTATTGGTATGATCTAGATTTTAATCAACATAAAATCATCGCTCAATCACAACAACTTGCTAAGCGTCAGTTATTACTGGAAGGTAAAATTGCTATTAAGATTAAAGCAGGCGCTATTATTACCGCACGCAGTTTTCACTGTGCTGATTTGCTAATAATTACCAAACAATTAGCTACTATGTTAAAAGCGGGATTATCTATTATTGATACATTACATTTGTTAGTCCAAGAACAACCTAAACCGCATTGGCAATATTTGTTATCTGATATCAAGCAACAAATCGCTAAAGGTGAAGCATTGTCTCATGCACTACATCAACATCATTCGGTGTTTTCTCCTTTATATTGTGAAATTATTGCAGTTGGCGAGTTAACAGGACAACTTGATGAGAGTTTTGAACAGCTAGCATTATTGCTTGAAAAATCAATCAAATTACAAAAAAGTTTTAAAAAAGCAGTGCGTTACCCTCTGTTTTTATTATCGGTTGCGATGATCGTCAGTTTAGTCATGTTGCTATTTGTGTTGCCAAAATTTTCAGATATTTATCAAGATTTCGATGCTCAATTACCTGCTTTTACTCAATGTATTATTGATTTTTCCAACAATTTGCAACAAAGTTGGTTAATGTGGTGTATAGGATTTATGGTCAGTTATTTTTGTTATCAACGCTATTTTAAAATGCGCTATCGACTGCAAATTGAAGCGATGATAATAAAATGCCCTATTGTTGGTAAGGCGGTTCAAACTAGTTGCTTAACCCAGATTTTTCAAACCATTGCGATTACTCAAAAAGCAGGTATACCATTATTAACAGGTTTAGCTGCAACAACGAATATCACTTATTACAGCCTTTATCGTAATAGTATTTTACAGATCATTGCGGGTATTGAACAAGGTTATTCATTTAGTCATGTTTTACACCAGCAATTATATTTTCCTAATTTATGCTCACAATTAATTCACGTAGGTGAAGAGTCAGGCACATTGGATTTAATGCTCGATAAGTTAGCAATCTATTATCAAGAACAAAATCAAATCTTAATCGATAATTTATCGCAAGCTTTTGAACCACTACTTATGCTGGTATTAGCTTTAATTATTGGAAGCTTAATTGTAGCGATGTATTTACCAATATTTCAAATGGGTGATGTGATTCACTAATGTTAACGTTTATAATTATTTATTTCGGCCTGTGTATGGGTAGCTTTGTTTATGTTGCATACTGTCGCTATTTGCCAACACTGACACCATGCCAATATTTATGCCGTATTAGTGTTTATCGGTCAGCGTGTCCACATTGCCACAATAGGCTCAAAGCGTGGCAATTGGTGCCCGTTGTGTCTTGGTTAATATTAAAAAGGCACTGTTATTACTGTCATGCTAAGATTTCGCATCATTATCTTATTATAGAGTTATTAGTAGCAACGCTATTTACTATTATTTATTTTGATTATGGTATTAACTATCAAAGTGGTATGTTGATGATGCTTAGTTGTTATTTTTTATTTTTAGCCTTAATCGATTTTAAATATTATTTATTACCTGATTTGTTTACTCAACCGTTGATGTGGGCTGGTGTAATCTTGTCCTATTTAGACATGGCAAATATCATCTTAACTGAGGCTCTATTAGGTATATTTGGGGGTTATCTATTATTAAAAGTCCCTGCTTCTTTATTTTATTTTGCCACTAAAAAACAGGGCTTAGGCGGAGGAGATATCAAATTGCTTGCAGCATTAGGCGCTTGGCTCCCTTATACAAGCTTACCCATGTTGTTGATTTTTTCCTCACTACTGGGGATGATATATTATTTTTTGTTGCGATATGTACTTAATAAAAATACCTTAACGATTATTCCATTTGGTCCTTTTTTATTAATTTCTGGTTATGCGATCTATTATTTTAGTTAAAATTTATTAATTATTAACCTGTTAACAATGTATAAATTTATTATCTTTTTCAATATATGTAAGATATAACTAAAATTGATATTCATAGTAAAAATAGTTATTTTTATAAAAGTGGGAATCACGTTATAGTGTTGATAAAAACAGCGTGTTATGCTGTAAGTTAGTTACCCATTAAGGAATCACTCATGATATCAAATAATATTAATGATCTAAAAAGTGAAATGATAGCATGGCGTCATCATATTCACGCTCACCCCGAAACGGCTTTTGAAGAAGTCAAAACTACGCAATTTATTATCGAAAAACTGCAATCATTTGGTATTACTCAATTATATACGGATTTTGCGCCAACTGGCGTAGTTGGTGTTATTAAAGGCAATAAAGAAGGGCGATGGATTGCTCTGCGAGCTGATATTGATGCATTAGATATTATTGAAGAAAATAATATCGATTATTGCTCCACTATCTCAGGCAAAATGCATGGCTGTGGTCATGATGGGCATACGGCAATATTACTAGGTACAGCCAAATATCTTAGTGAGCATCGTGATTTTTCTGGCACAGTTGTTGTTATTTTTCAACCCGCTGAAGAAAATGAGGGTGGCGCTCGTGTTATGGTTGAAAATGGTTTATTTGATAGGTTTCCTATTGAAGCTGTATATGGTATTCATAATCAACCTAATATGCAGTTAAATCACTTTTACATTAACCACGGTCCAATGATGGCATCATATGATGTATTTGAAATTAAAATAACGGGTATTGGCGCGCATGCAGCAGCTCCTCATTTAGGTAAAGATACTATTTTAACGGCTACTCAGATTGTGAATGGTTTACAGAGTATTGTTAGCCGTAATGCTGATCCACTTAGCACATTAGTCGTTAGCGTGACGCAAATTCACAGCGGGGATACTTGGAATGTATTACCTCAGCACGCAGTGATTCGTGGAACGGTTAGGGCATTTAGTGCTCAAGTGCAAGATATGGCTGAAAGTCGCATTAAACAAATAGCAACAGGTATTGCCGCAACATTTGAAGCCAAAGCCGAAGTCGATTATCAGCGACGTTATCCTGCGACAATCAATCACGCTAAACAAGCCAAAATTGCAATGACAGCCGCTAAAAAAGTCGTCGGTGAAGATCACTTGATCATCGATCCCAATCCGTCGATGGGGGCTGAAGACTTTGCCTTTATGTTGCAAAAAATTCCAGGCGCTTATGTTTGGTTAGGTGCAGGTAGTGGTGCTAATTTGCATAATCCAGCATTTAATTTTAATGATGAAGTGTTAACAACGGGGGTAAGTTATTTTATAGCAATTGTTAACCAAGAACTTGCAAACTAATTTTAAAAGATGGGCATAAAGATAACTGGAATAAGCATTATATTATTCCAGTTTATCGCTAAAAATAACTAAAATGTCATTCGGCTGTTATCATTTCCATAAACTCTAAATGGGGTATTTAAATCAATCCCATTATTAAGTACAACTTGGACACAAACGCCGTCTTTTTCGTCTAATTTTGCAGCGGCTAATACAATTCCTCCTTCTCGCCAGCCACCAGCAAGCTTGTATTCAAGCGTGCTACCAATTTCAGGGAGGACATCACTGGTACCTTTTATTACATACATACCACGAGTGTTAGCACCTCGAAATTGTGCTCTTGCTACCATTTCTTGACCACAATAACAGCCTTTTTCAAAACTGATTGCATCATAAGATTGTAAATTACAGGCTTGCGGTAATAACGTTGCCATATTGTTATCATCAATAATAGGATAGCCTGCTTGTAAATCAAGTTTTAACCACTCATCGCATGGTAGTAAATCATCTTGAATAGGCTCTGGCGTTACCATTATAACGCGCATTTGTGGTAAAGGAAGTTTGATATAGGTAATGTTATTTTCAGTAAAACAGCTGATATTACTTAATTTGCTTGCAATTGTTGACGGAATCGCATTACCGACCAACCCAATTATATTCAAATCTTGGACTGGCTCAATAGTTACTTTAGAAAAAACAGCATATTTTGCTAGCTCAGCAATCTGTTTTTTTACAACGCTTTTACGCACAATATAGTAGATATCATCGCCTCGCTGAAATAACAGTAAAGTACTCCACATTCTGCCTTTATTATCACAATGAGCAGCATAGAGTGTTGCCTGTTCAGAAAGTCTGTTAATGTCGTTAGTTATTTGCCCTTGCAGAAAAACTCGGTTGTCTTTGCCTGAAACTTTAACTAATTGCCAATCAGCAAGGGAAGTTGGTTTAGAAAAAATATTGCTCATATTAGTACCTTTAGGTAATGAAGAATCCTAGTAGCATGATGACTAGAAAAACTTAGGCTTTGAGTGTATATAAAAAATAAAAAATTAACAATCAAATCAACTAGCAATATTTAAATAAATAGGGATAGCTTATGAATATTATTCATGATATTGCAAAAATTAATTTTGTCAGCACCTAATTTTGCCTGTAATGTACTTAGTTAATTGACTTTATTGATTTTGTTTACAAGTTGATGCAAAATGATTCAGAAAATGACAAATCAGTTACATTGGAGGCAACAACCATGGCAAAACTGTCAGGTGCAGAAATGGTTATTCAATCTTTGATTGACCAAGGCGTAAAGCAGATTTTTGGTTATCCGGGTGGTAGTGTTCTTGATATTTATGATGCAATTCACACGTTAGGTGGCATTGAGCATATTTTAGTTCGTCATGAACAAGCAGCGGTACATATGGCAGACGGTTATGCTAGAGCAACAGGTGATGTCGGCGTTGTATTAGTTACCTCAGGCCCTGGGGCAACCAATACAATTACTGGTATTGCAACCGCTTATATGGACTCTGTGCCATTAGTTATTTTGTCTGGTCAAGTCGCCAGTAACCTAATTGGTAATGATGCATTCCAAGAATGCGATATGATCGGCATTTCACGCCCCATTGTTAAACATAGTTTTTTGATTCAAGACAGTAAAGATATTCCAGAAACTATCAAAAAAGCGTTTTATATCGCTTCGACTGGACGACCAGGCCCAGTGGTGATTGATTTGCCAAAAGATATTGTTAATCCAGCTAATAAATATCATTACCACTACCCAAAATCTGTCTTAATGCGATCTTATAACCCAACTATTCAAGGACATAAAAAGCAGATCAAAAAAGCATTAACGACGCTATTAACTGCAAAAAAACCGGTGTTGTTTATTGGCGGGGGGGCAATTGCCTCTGATGCAAGTAAGGAAATTAAAACGCTGGCTGAAAAACTCAATTTACCTGTTACTTCAACATTAATGGGGATTAGCGCTTTTCCTTGTACCGATAAACATTATCTTGGCATGATTGGTATGCATGGTGTCTATGAAGCCAATATGGCTATGCATAACGCTGATGTGATTTTTGCAATTGGTGCTCGTTTTGATGATCGAACTACCAACAATGTTGAAAAATATTGCCCAAAAGCCAAGATTATTCATATTGATATTGATCCTACTTCTATTTCTAAAACTATTTTGGCTTCGATCCCTGTGGTGGGTGATGCAAAAGTTGTACTTGAAACGATGTTGTCAATGTTAGATGAATTAAATACTGAACGAGATCTTGATGCTTTGATTGATTGGTGGAAGCAGATCGAACACTGGCGCGCTCGTCACTGTCTAGCTTATAGTCATGAAGGGCAAAGCATCAAACCACAAGAAGCAATTGAAGTATTATATAAATTGACCAAAGGGGATGCCTTTGTGGCAACCGATGTAGGGCAACATCAAATGTTCACGGCACTTTATTACCCATTTGATAAACCACGCCATTTTATTACCTCAGGTGGACTTGGCACGATGGGATTTGGTTTGCCAGCAGCACTTGGTGTTAAGTTAGCATTTCCTAAAAAAACCGTTGTTTGTGTGACAGGTGACGGTAGTATTCAAATGAATATACAGGAGCTTTCAACGGCTTTGCAATATGGTTTGCCTGTACTGGTTTTAAATTTAAATAACCGTTTTTTAGGCATGGTTAAGCAGTGGCAAGATATGATTTATGCTGGCCGACATTCGAGTTCTTATATGGAGTCCCTTCCTGATTTTGCTAAAATTGCAGAAGCTTATGGCCATGTAGGTATGGTAATAACTAAGCGTGAAGAGCTTGAGTCTAAACTTAAACAAGCACTGGAAATTAAAAACCGTTTGGTTTTTGTTGATGTCATGACTGATGCTACTGAACATGTTTACCCAATGCAAGTGCGAGGTGGCGCAATGAACGAAATGTGGCTTAGTAAAACGGAGAGAACCTAATGCGTTATATATTATCAATTTTAACTGAAAACGAACCGGGCGCATTGTCACGAATTATTGGCTTGTTTTCACAGCGGGGTTTTAATATTGAAACAATAACCACCGCACAAACTGAAGACCCAACTATGCATCGTATGACAATCCAAACCACAGGCGATGAGCATGTGCTTGAACAGATCCAAAAACAGTTGCATAAATTGGTTAATGTTTATCGCGTGCATGATTTAACCGAAGGACCACATGTCGAGCGAGAAATCATGCTAGTCAAAGTTGCCGCAAAAGGTGCTGATGCGCGTGACGAAGTAAAACGTTGTGCCGATATTTTTAGGGGATCGATCGTGGATGTCACCGCAACGCATTATATTGTGCAATTATCGGGCACCAGTGAAAAGCTAGACTCATTTTTAGCTTCAATTCGCGAAACATGTAATATTGTTGAAATGGTTCGATCTGGGATCATTGGTTTATCGCGTAGTGAAAGAACAGTCAAATAACTGTATTTTTAGTTAATATATTTAATTAAGGCGCGTTGTGTGCCTTAATATCGTTAAATATATTAAAATAAAAAATTATAAATGTTTGAACTTTATTTTTATCTATTACAAACAATAATATAAGAAAAATAGAAAAATAGAAAAATAGAGTTTTGTTGGTTAATTTAGATTTTTTGATAGGCCTTGCTTTATTTTCTTGGATTAGTTACAGCTCAAAAAGACATACAAATAAGTAAAATTAAAAGGATGTCGTTAATGGCTACATATCAATAAGAAAATATAAAACTAATAGATATTGGATAAGTCGTAATGACTGTGAGTAAAGTTTGCAAAGCTTCTGAAATTGATTATTTTAGTGCTAAGAAAGAATTGACTGCCTTGTTTGATATTCAGGTTTCAAATGATTTATCTGATTGGGAAAAAGTTGTTAATGAATCTGAAATTAATCCAAATTATGATGAAATTATTTTCGTTAAAATTGTTTCTAAGCTTGAAAGTTTAATCTCAAGATTGAAAGCAGATTCATCCGCAAGATTAAAGAACAGTGTTCCGCATTATCAGCATGGTAAATCAAGTTTTAGGATTGATTTACCCAAAAATAGTTATTGAGCACTAGGCAAACTAGATCATATGAATAATGACAAATCGGGACCTATTTCATTATTAAATGTAGAACACGATTATGATGTGCTATTTGCAATAGCGGGGAAATATTGTTGGATGAGTTAGCGATATTTATTATCGAGATGATAATTCAATATCGGGTTTGAAGATTAATGCAAATTCTCATTACAGTACGAATTTAGATGAACTATTTTCATTCATATCTCCAATTTTTGTTAGTCTTGCTGTTTTTATGATTACGGCTTTAGTCTCGATTTTAAATAGCGTTGCAATTTGTTGGCTAATCATCAACGCAAGAATAAAATTTTAGCTATATATAAAAAACGAATAATATAATTATTATATAACATATTATTATGTAGAAAATTAAATATAATCGTATTTTGGTTTTCTACATTTATTAAACATAAAAATAGAAATACTCTGGAATAAAAAGGAAAACGCCAAACAATGGATACTATTTTTACTTTAAAAATCATTTTACTCTTAATTATGTTATTTAGTTCCTTAATCGGATTTGCAAAGTGGAGTGAATTTAAATCTGAACGTCGACAAAACAGAAGAAACCTAGAAAAGCGTATAAATAATTGCAAAACAACAAGAAGATTAACATCAGAAGAACTTGAACTGATAACTCCTTATCTCACCGATAAAAAATTGGTAAAACCTTATAAATTGCAATCTTCATTAGTGAATTCTGAAGTATCTATTATTGAGGGAGACTGTGTTCGTCATAGTTTTTATACCGATTCAAAGGAAACTGAATTTTATTACAAGATCGATGGTATCGAAGTTCTATTTCCTTATAATTTACAACTATTTGCTTTAGCTCATAATATTGCGGAAGTTGTTTTCACATCACGTTATGCTATAGCCATTAGTTTTAATGGCTATAGTTTAGACACGTTAGCGGGTTTTAATGATAATTCCAATGATGAAAATAACATATATGGTTTATCTCTTGGTTTATCTTTTTTCTCTAACTTAAGTCGAACAATAAAAGAAGAGGAATACCAGCTAATTGAGCCTTATCTTAACGACCCATCTATGGTAGGGCCTTATGAACATGGGGCTTCATTAGTTAGTCCAACTGTTTCAGTTATCGTTGGTTCCTGTATTGCTATTAACCAGTCTGATAAGCGTAATGATCCTATCTATACTTATCGAATTGGTGATACAGTTGTCTTTTTTCCTTATGACATGGAACAATATGTTGAAGATATTAATATTGCACAAGTCGTATTTACTGAACGCTATGCGTTAGTCGTCAAACTTAATCAATATGACCTAAAAACTGCACAACAAAATCAAAAGCAACAAAACAAAAAAGCAGAAGCCGAGCACGAACAAAATCTAACCGACGCAAATGACAGTATAATTAAAATTGATAAAGACGTTGAATTAAAAAGCAAGTTTACTTGTGAAATAGTTGAACAACGTGAAGAAACACCTTTAGAATCGGCGAATCGAAGTAAAAAAAACAATGGCATATTTACCGCCGTTTTTTTAGTAGTAGCTGCGATGTTATTTGTAATGTATTGGTACTCTTTTAATAACTTTTTACCTGTACTTATTGCGCTTAGTTTATCTGCTACTGTTTTCTTTTACTTGCGTAAGGCTGAATCTTACACATTAGATGTTAACCGCATAAAAACGAAAATTCGATACAAAAGCGATATAAAAAACCAAATGATCGTTGGGGATAATCTAACTTTAAAATATCCCGCTTATTGGACTCCATTTCTGCCTGATAAAACGAATGAAAATATCGATATGGATATCATTGTAAATAGCAAAAAGCTGCTTCGTTATGGCAATTTATTATCCATCAGTCGTGAAATAGAAGAATTTGGGCCACCAAAATTTATAATGCGCAATCTAATCCTATTTGTTACAGCTTTTATTTTATCTATTAACATTTTTAAATTAGTTAATGTCACAGATAATTTGACACTGGCTAGTTATCCTTTTAATGACAATGTCAGCATTTGGAAAATTAAAGATGCCGGATCTTTAAAAAACAGCCCAATCAAAAAAGGCGACTTGATTAATATAAAACTCAACGGCGCATCATGTAATGCGGAAAGCAATATGTATTTAGAACATTGTGATAAAGTGTTTATCAACGAGCAAACCGCAAATAATACCGAAGATGCTTCATTTGAGAGTGATTTATTAAGCGCGTTTCTTAGTGATAACTTAATTGAAATAGCACGAGATAATGACGTAAAAGAGCTTGAAAAAAAGCTAAGCAACAGAAAGAACACAGACTACAACGCGGATTACCAAGCGGGCGTAATATTAACCAAACTATTACATATTGATCACTTAATTCTAACCGTTGACGAAAGCTGCCAATTGTTAGAAGAGGACAAATGTAGACGAGTTAAACAGATTTTAATCAAAACAATTAAACCAACCGCCAGCACAATCGACCAATGGGCTCAACTTGTTGAATATAGCAAACAAAACCCAAACTACGAAAAGATTATTGTTGCCGGTTTACTTGCACACCTAGAACCACAAATCAATAACTTAAAAAGAAGTGTGTTATCTTACTACTTAGAAAAAGCAAACACAGCGCTAATTAATTATCAACACTCTGCACAAAGTGTCGGTTTAGCATTAGCAAAAACACAAGAGATAAAAATCAGTTATCCCGATGACGAAGACATAAATCTGACAGAAATATACTATAATGCGTTATTAGGAAAGGGCGGAAAAATCAAGGTTTCAGGACTAGTGACAGGGGTTAATTATCAAAATGATAACACAATTTTAGATCTAACTATAAATGATGATTTTTTATATAGATTCCATCAAGAACAGTTATTGTCATTCACATCACCTATATTTATCGGTATTTCTATTTTTATTATCACTGCCTTAATAGCGTTGCTTCATGGCATAACCATTTGTTATAAATTAATTGCGAATCAGCAGAGAAAAAACAAAATCATAAAATCATATGAAAATAAAATAATATAATGACTATTTGTAACTAATTTACAGCAAAAACGAAAGCTTTATCGAAGAACGATAACTAAATCATTTGTATAGGAATACTTTAGTCAATGTTATTTGATAAAGCCGTAAGGCGTTTGGCTTTTATATTTTATTTATTGCTTTTAGTGCATAAGTAATTGGATTATAGGAGCAAATTCATCTTTAAAAATCAGTCAGAAAACACATTGATTTTATTGATGTTTTTATTTGGTGGTTTTTATGCCACCAAAACCATTTCCTCCCAAAACAGGCAACAAACGTTTAACTTTTTTCATTTAACAAAAAATTACAAATTTTTAACAAAAAAGTAGCGTAGCATTAATCAACAGGATGAACGAAGTGCGCTGCCGTTTTAATTACCTCTATAGTCTGAAATATATTTCATTTTTATTATCGAAATCATCAAGCCAGGCGTCATCGGTAAGGTTGTCATTAAGGTTGAGGCTCAAGCTTTTATCCTCCTTATCAACGCTTTCATTGGTCTTTGCGGGGGGATTGTTATTATCGTGTTCGTTTGGCACACAAGCGTTATCGGCTAGTACATCAAAGGTTATTGAAGGTAGTGCGCCGTATTTAACCTTTGATGAGGGGCAAACTCAGGTGGATTCAATGGATAGTTTATTGTCTATTACGTTGCCGGATGGACAAATCTTATCGCCGTCGTTTAATGGATCAAGTGTGATACATCCAATAAAGTTACCTTATGCAGGAAATACATTAGGTGATATAGGTATGTCAATACCTTCATCAGTTGATTCAGTAAGTTTAAATGATTTAGTGAACACCTATCATTATTGGGGAGATGCTGATGGAGATGGTTCTAATGGTGTTACTGTTACAGGGAATATATCGGTGAAAGTTACTGATAAAGATGGTAATGCGGTAAGCCGTAATGATGCATTAGATGCCTGTAAGGCTCCATATAGGATCATATTAAGTAGTCCTAATGGAAGTTTAACTACACAGTACGGAATCCCCAATACAAGCTACTTCAAAGGTCGCTCAGTGTGGTATTTTATCAGTCCATATGAATCTAGCATTTGTTACGTAAGACCGAATCTTATGATAGGCTCATATAGTTTTGCCGGTCCTGACGACATATGGAATCCTAGTAAGGGTTTTTTAGTTCAGTCAACCAGTCCGTCATCTTACAGTCGTAATTTTCCGACAACGGGTGCTGATGGTTTATATTTTGATTTAGTCATGGGGGAAAATGATGAAAGTCAGTTGACGTGGTCACCTGTCACCTTGGGTGGGATAACTGCTACAGTCACATGGGTAAGACCAAACAACAGTGATGATTGGCTTAATGATAGATACAGGAGTGTAGCTCGGGTAACGTTAAGCGGGCCAAGAGCAGATAATTCTCAAATACAATCAAATAACCCTAGCCCGCTTATTCCACTGCCATCTTTGCCACAGACCTTTGAATTAGTGGGCAAAGATGGCAGTGGTAATGTGGCGGTCAAGTATGGATTTGTGTTGAGGCAGTGGTTTGTCAATCGGGGGTATAATTTCTCTAATCTTTCAATTCAAACAGCTTGGTGTAGTAGTTTGGGTTATCGAATGCCACAAGTAAAGGATTTAACTAACGCGAAATGTGGTAAACAATCTGATTTTCTTTGTGTAGGAGAAATCGATGGCGCAATGCCATTGTCATCTCATAATCATTATCAACGACAAATAGGTGCAGGATTTTTCACTGAGTGGGGAAATATGACAAGTTACAAAGGCCCTGGCTTCGGTAGCTACGAATTTTGGACGAGCGACGCTTCAAATAGTAATGGGTTTTCTGTCAGCCCGATTGACGGCAAGGTCCTTTTTGATTTTCCAGAGATCCTCAATCATGTTGTTTGCACCGTACCTTAGCTTTTAGCCTTTAAGCCTTAAGCAGCAGGGGGGATGGTGCCAATAGAAGACCATATAACAAAGAATAACGCCTAGCCGTAGTTGGCTGTTCATGGATTACGCTATTGTGGTTTTAAATTTGTGGTCTATTTTAGTGCAGCAAGGTTTGGATGTTTTGGTCTTTGGTCAACAAAATAGCTACAGTGATCACCTCCGAGCAAGGGAATTCGAGCCGAATACTCTTAGCAATCCTACCTTTTGGTTGCAAAATGAGACCTACTCGGGGTTTTTAGGGGATTTCGTAAAACATCTCCTAAATCGGACGTGGTCATAGTCGCTATTTTGAACACTAACTTACAAACATCCTAAACCATTGCACCCAATCCATTCCAACCACAATACAAAGAAAGCTTTATTTCTGCCAAAAAATGTCAGAAATATTATTGATTTGATTTTTTTTGTTTTTTCTAAAAACACACTAATTTGTTTTAGATAACTGTAGCTATATTATCACCAAAGTAGAAATGTCCAAGAATCACCTCGCCTAATTTAATTCATCTAGCGATTTGGCCATCAAACAATTTTATAGAGATGTGGTATAGGACATGATCTTCGTACTTATGTCCCAGTAAAAAGAGGAAAGATCGTTACTATAATTATGGTTAATTCTTCAATTGTTTAGGAAATATTATGGCAGTACATATTAATGCAAAGAAAGATGATTTTGCACAAACCGTTATTGTGCCAGGTGATCTTTGGCGAGCAAAATTTATTTCCGAAACTTATTTAACAGATGCAAAGCAAATTTGTAATGTACACAACATGTTAGGTTATATTGGAATATATAACGGTATTCCAGTTTGTGTCATGAAACACGGAATGGAGGATTTCGTCAATTATGATTTATATATATGAATTATTTTAATATAAAGCGTATTATTCGTATCGGTATTTTAGGTGCAACACCGCACAGCATAAAAATACGTGATGTTATTTTAATGGTTGCTGCTGGTACTGATTCAATGATTAATCAAAAAATAGCAAATGGTTATAACATTGCTACTTCTGCTACTTTTTCTTTATTACACAGGACTTATGAAACTGTCAAAATTATGGATATCCCCGTTAAGGTTGGCAATGTCTTTCGTAGTGATCTTTATTATGATCCTGATGAATCGTTAATTAGTACTTTAGAAACATCAGGCGTTTTAGGTATTGATATAGAGGTGGCTGGTTTTATATGGTATTGCTCAACAATTAATATTGAGTCTTTAGCCATTTTAACTATTTCTGAGCACTGTTTAACTGGCGAATAAACCTCTGCTGAAAAGCGACAACTAACATTTAACAATATGATTAAAATAGCCTTATAGGTTGCCATTAAATCTTAAATTATCATGCTAAATTATTTTTCAGGATAATATTATGAAAAATAAGCTATCACTTACATTAATTCGTTTTTTGACTAATTTTATTAGGGATGGTTTTGCTAGCCAATTTGGTATGTTAATAAAACCCATTGCACAATCACAATGTTTTAATGCTGATGTCAATACAGTTGCATTTATCTTTTCTTTACTTAATAGGGTGCTACTAATTAAGACGGGATAATTTGGTTTTTTAGCTTGTTATGTGTGGTTAGACAAGAGATTGCAACTTGGTGAGAGTATTTTTCTTTATGATATAGGCGTCGTTTCTCTTGTTTGTAATAAGGTATTTGTTTTTACCTCTACCGATTATCTTTATTGCTTAATTGACTGTAAATGGTGCAAGTTTTTGCGCAAGATGGTTAAAAAATATAATATAGGTTGATCATGCAAATGATAATCATTATCATAACGTTGTTATTCTAGTTTTAATTAATAAAGTAAAATAATAAACGATAGGGTGAATAAACAATGAAATTCGTTAATCAATTAACCATATTCGGCTTATTGAGTACAGCATCGGTTATTGTTTGTGCTCAGGAAAATATTAAAGATGATACTAATATCGAGACCATGAAAGTTATCGCTAATGTTAAAGATAATAATGATCAGCGGATAAAAAAATCATCAACAGCGACAAAAATGCCTTTTGATATCAAAGATGTTCCGCAAACGATCAATTCAGTGAATCTTGAGCAACAGAAAATTTATGGGCAAAGTGATTTAAATGTAATAGTAAATAAATTGCCTGGAGTTGATACAACATATGATATGCGTGATGAGGGGGTAAAAATTCGCGGTTTTTCGGCAAGCTCTGGTGATATTTATCGTGATGGCGTTCGTGCTAGTGGGCAGGTTAGGCAAAGTACTGCAAATATAGAACGAATAGAAGTATTGAAAGGTCCTGCATCTGTGCTTTATGGACGGGGTTCGGGTGGTGGAATAATTAATATGATTAGTAAACAAGCTAATTTTGATTCACCAACAACCTTAAGCTTACGTGGAGGTTCATGGGATAAATATGGTGGTATGATTGATATTAATCATATTTTACATGATAAACTGGTAATGCGAATGACTATTGATCATCAATCAGATAAAAGTTTTCGTAAAGGGATTAAGCAAAGAGATACAATGGTGTCGCCAAGCCTACTTTATGATAATTTAGAGGGATTTAATTGGTTAGTTCAATACACGCATGATCATTTGTGGCGTAAACCTGATCGGCCGCCAGCTTATTATGATTTACCCAAAGGCGTGTCAACTAAAACGTCTTATGCTCATCCAGATGATTATGTGAAAGATAATTTTAGTTCATTACGCTCTGTTATGGGATTTGCATTTAATCATGATTGGTCAATTAAATTAACGAATTTATACCGCCAAGCAGCTCAAAACTTCGATCACATTTATGCGGGTAGTTATTGCCATTTAAATGGAAAATTGAACAACGGCAAAGCTTGTGTCCATCCGGGGAAGTTGCAATTTCGCCGCGCTTGGCAAGAGACAGCCAATAAAACCTATAGCAATACTGTTGATTTAATGGGAAAATTTAATACGGCCAGTATTGTTCATGATATGCTTATTGGTGTGGAATATAACATTGAAAAACGTCAGCCAAGATTAGCCTTAACAAGCGCTTATCCTGAGGCCGTTGATCCTTTTCATCCTCATTGGCATTCCCAAAAGCCTCATTACAATAAATTAAATACCAAAACTAACCATAAAGCAACATCGACAGGCTTTTATTGGCAAGATTTAATCAGTTTTACAACACAGTGGAAGTTACTCGCAGGATTACGTTATGACGATTATAAATTTGCATCAGACGATAAATTAAAACACCAAAATCGTTCATATGATGGACACACGTTAAGTCCTCGAGTTGGTTTAATTTGGCAACCTATAGAATCACAGAGTTTTTATGCTTCTTATAGTAAAAATTTTGCACCTTATGGCGGGCGTGGGCTTATTACTATATCTACTGACTCAAAAACAGTTTATGATGATAAACCTCAATATTCACGTCAGTATGAAGTTGGTGTCAAAAGTGATTGGTTAGATGATAAGCTTTCTTCTCAAATAGCCCTTTATGATCTTGAATTATACAATGTCCGTTATCAACCTGATGCTATTAACGATCCTTATAATTGGGCGGTTAAAGGTAGTGATCGTAGCCGAGGCATTGAGTTAAGCCTTATTGGTCAGTTGGCATCAAAATGGTATATAAATAGTGGTATTGGTTATCAACAAGCCAAAGTTCACAAAGATAAAAAAACACCAGCCAACCAAGGAAAATATTTACCTAATACTGCTAAAAATAGTGGTTATTTAAGCATTCGTTATTTACCTTACGATAATTGGTTTACAGAATTGGAAGTCAATTATAAAGGAGCTATGTATAACGATGATAAAAATCAATTTAAACGTGCTGGTTATAGTGTATGGAATGCTGCGGTTGGTTATCAATTGCCATCCTTTGAGGTAACGTTGGCATTCACTAATTTGTTAGGTAAAGCATATTGGCGCTCAAGTAGTATGCCAGGCACTCCGAGAGCTTTCTTGCTGACTGCAAGTTATAAACTATAAAGTGATATAAAAAAACAAATACTGAATTATTTGAGGATTAAAATTGGTAAATAATTATAAGTAATATAATTCAGTATGTTGTTAATAAATTGAGGGTATTTAGGTAAAAAATAAGTTAATTAGCACTTTTCTATACAGCACAAAAGCAAGTAGTTTAATGTCGAATGTAGATGCTAATAATTTAGCAATTGAAGTATTGTCTAAAAATTTCAAGTGAATAAAACATGAATTGAATAAAAATGTTTAAAAATTTTATTTTTCAATAAGATAAATTCCTTAATAGACTGTGTTATTCAAACAAAGGTTTTTTACGAACATTAAAATGGTTAAAAATTGCTGATGAATGTATAAAATGCCACTAAAAAGAATAACTCGATTAATATAGGTATAATAAATTCTCAATGTATTAATAAAAAGTTGTTCCTTTAAAAAATAAATTTTGCTGACGCGCTTAAAGAAACAGTTAAAATTAATTATTCAATTGTGAGACAAAGTAGATTCTGTTATACTAATTTCCCGTCTGATTCATCGTATATTGCTTTGGTTTTTAAGGTTTAAAATCAGTGCGATATTATTCTATTAAATTAATAATGGTCTGGTATTAATGGTCACGAATTATATTTTTGTTACAGGCGGTGTCGTTTCTTCACTTGGTAAAGGCATTGCCGCAGCATCATTAGCTGCAATTTTAGAAGCCCGCAATTTAAAAGTCACCATGCTCAAACTTGATCCCTATATTAATGTCGATCCAGGCACAATGAGTCCTATTCAGCATGGTGAAGTATTTGTGACTGAAGACGGTGCCGAAACTGATCTTGATTTAGGGCATTATGAGCGCTTTATTCGCACTAAAATGACGCGAAAAAATAACTTCACGACTGGACGCATTTATTCTGATGTGTTACGTAAAGAGCGTCGCGGTGATTATTTAGGTGCGACGGTGCAAGTCATTCCACATATCACTAATGCAATTAAGTCACGAGTGATTGATGGCGCAAAAGGATTTGACGTTGCGATTGTCGAAATTGGTGGTACGGTAGGTGACATTGAATCACTGCCATTTTTAGAGGCGATCCGTCAATTAGCGGTTGATGTTGGTCGTGAGCATACCCTATTTATGCACCTAACATTAGTGCCATATTTAGCTTCAGCAGGTGAAGTGAAAACTAAACCAACACAGCATTCAGTAAAAGAATTATTGTCAATTGGTATTCAACCTGATGTATTAATTTGTCGCTCCGATCGTATTATCCCTGCTCATGAACGCGCTAAAATCGCGTTATTTTGTAATGTGCCTGAGCGCGCTGTTATTTCGCTTAAAGATGTCGATTCTATCTATAAAATTCCGGCATTATTAAAATCGCAAAACTTGGATACTTTTGTTTGCAAACGATTTAATCTTGAATGTAAAGAAGCCGATCTTTCTGAGTGGGAGCAAGTCATTTATGAAGAAGCCAACCCTGTTGGTGAAGTCACTATTGGTATGGTGGGTAAATATATTGCTTTGCCAGATGCCTATAAATCTGTCAATGAAGCTTTAAAACATGGGGGGTTAAAAAACCGTTTAACCGTTCATATCCGTTATATTGACTCGGAAGATCTTGAATCTCGAGGTGCAGAATTACTTCAAGGTTTAGATGCGATTTTAATCCCTGGCGGATTTGGTTATCGTGGTGTCGAAGGTAAAATTATGGCTGCTCGCTATGCGCGTGAAAACAAAATCCCATATTTAGGTATTTGCCTTGGCTTACAAGTGGCTATTATTGAGTATGCACGTAATATTGCTGGCATTAAAGATGCTAACTCAACTGAGTTTGTTAAAGATTGCTCAAATCCAATCATTGCTTTAATCACGGAATGGAGCGATAAATCAGGTAACGTTGTTCAACGCAGTGAAGATAGTGATTTAGGTGGTACGATGCGATTAGGCTCACAAATTTGTCATTTAGAGCCAGATTCATTAGTATTTGATATGTATAAGAAAGAGTCAATTACTGAGCGCCACCGCCATCGTTACGAGGTAAACAACAATTTATTACCAGAAGTGGTTAAGGCAGGGTTAAAAGTCACTGGTCTTTCAACAGATAGAAAGTTGGTTGAGATCATTGAAATTCCAGACCATCCATGGTTTGTTGCTTGTCAGTTCCACCCTGAATTTACTTCAACACCACGAGATGGGCACCCACTGTTTAGTAGTTTTATAAAAGCTGCCAAAGCATACCAAGAGCAGCAACAAAAATAGTTTTGAATTAATATATATCAATATCTGTCATATAGAGGAAAATAACATGGCAAAAATCGTTAAAGTACATGGTCGTGAAGTCATCGACTCTCGTGGTAACCCAACTGTTGAAGCTGAAGTTCATTTAGAGGGCGGTTTTGTTGGTCTGGCAATCGTTCCATCAGGTGCATCAACAGGTTCTCGTGAAGCGCTAGAACTTCGTGATGGTGACAAATCTCGTTTCTTAGGAAAAGGCGTATTAAAAGCAGTTGAAAACGTAAATGGTCCAATTGCTAAAGCAGTTGTTGGTAAAGATGCGTTAGATCAAGCAGTAATCGACCAAATCATGCTTGATTTAGATGGCACCGATTTTAAATCTAACTTAGGTGCTAACTCAATTCTTGCTGTATCTTTAGCAACAGCTAAAGCAGCAGCAGCCGCTAAAGGTGTTCCGCTTTATCAACACATTGCGGATCTTAATGGCACTCCAGGTCAATACTCAATGCCATTACCTATGATGAACATCATCAATGGCGGTGAGCACGCAGATAACAATATCGACCTTCAAGAATTCATGATTCAACCAGTTGGTGCTAAATCAGTACGTGAAGCAATCCGTATGGGGTCTGAAGTATTCCACAACTTAGCTAAAGTGCTTCACGCTAAAGGCATGAATACTGCTGTTGGTGACGAAGGTGGTTTTGCGCCTAACTTAGGCTCAAATGCTGAAGCTTTAGCTTGCATTAAAGAAGCAGTAGAAAAAGCTGGTTACGTATTAGGTAAAGATATTACTTTAGCGATGGACTGTGCAGCTTCTGAATTCTACAACAAAGAAACTGGTAAATACGTATTAAAAGGCGAAGGAAATAAAGAGTTCACCTCTCAAGAATTCACTCACTATTTAGAAAGCTTAACTGAGCAATATCCAATCGTATCAATTGAAGATGGTTTAGACGAAAGCGATTGGGATGGTTGGGCATACCAAACTAAAGCATTAGGTCACAAAATCCAATTAGTTGGTGACGATCTATTTGTTACTAACACTAAAATCTTCAAACAAGGTATTGAAAAAGGTATCGCTAACTCAATCTTAGTTAAAGTTAACCAAATCGGTACATTAACTGAATCTATTGCTGCAGTTAAGATGGCTAAAGATGCTGGTTATACTGCGGTTATTTCTCACCGTAGTGGTGAAACTGAAGATTCAACAATTGCTGATTTAGCTGTTGGTTTAGCTGCTGGCCAAATCAAAACGGGTTCAATGAGCCGTTCTGATCGTGTTGCTAAATACAACCAATTAATCCGTATTGAAGAAGCTTTAGGTTCAAAAGCACCATTTAACGGTTTAAAAGAAGTTAAGGGTCAATAATTAGTTTTTGATAAACTAAATTATCACTTATAAAAACGGTGACTAGTTCACCGTTTTTTATTTTCATATAATTTAATCCTGCTTAATGTAGGAATAGTTGCACCAACTAAGGTTGTGTTGTACTCTTACCGTTTGATTGTTTATGGCTTTTGAAAAATCAATATGTATTGATTAATAAGCCTCCTTATAATTGATAAAATAACTAACTCGATTTAAAGCTCTACTTATGAATAATATTACGAATATGTCTCAGCCAAAAAGTAAATGGCAACTCTTTAACTGGCTTTATACTGGTAAACTACCGCTAAATGAATTATGGCTTAACTCGACCTATCGTTATAAGTTTTTTTTAAGAACCTTGTTTTTAAGCCCAATAACTTTAAAATGGCTTGATAAATTAAGACAGTACCCGTTACTTGGCTATTACTTTTCGTGTCAAACAAATTTACCGTGTAAATTGCAACGACCTTATTTGGCATCTTGTCTAAGTCAAAAAGCGCGATATGATGCCTTAGTCTATCATTATGATTTTTTAGCAAAACAGCCTGATAGCTTGACTAAAGCATTTTACAACCCGCAATCACCTTTTATACTGGCAGATATGTCGGTTAAAAATGAAACCAATATCCAAATTGCGGTTCAAGCTCGTAACAAATTTGCGAGGGAAGGTGAAATTAGTCTTTATTTTTATGATAGTGATGGAATTGATTTAGCAACATTAACATTTTCCATTATTGAATATCAAGGCAAGCCCACTCTTTTCATTGCAGGATTACAAGGTACTGGCTACTCTGATGCACGCACGCGTGTACAAAAAGCAACTAAAGCATGTTATGGGCTATTTCCTAAGCGCATTGCTGTTGAAGCGGCATTAATCATTGCACGTTATTATCACTTAACACAAATTATTGCTGTAGGGAACAAAACTCACATATACAACAATTGGCGCTATAATAGTCGTCAGGAACGTATTTTGTCTGATTATGATGAATTTTGGTTAACTATTGATGGCAAACAAGATGCTCAAGGTTTATTTTTACTACCCAACCAAATTCATCGAAAATCAATTGAAGAAATCGCTAGCAAAAAACGTTCAGAATACCGTAACCGTTATATACTGTTAGATCAACTTCAAGCCAAAATAGAAGAACAATTAACATCATTAAAATAAATTTGTTATTTTAATGCACTTAAGTACTTCTAAAACGAATACAAATAAATCGCTTGTATTAAATTCACACAAGCGATGTTAAAATCCAATAAACCCATTTTTTATAGTATAAATACAAAAATAAACTGTTAAGGAATATAAAATGTATTTTGGTATTCTTATTGCGCTAGTGCCTTTATGTATAGGCTATCTGATTAAATTAAATGAACCGAATTGGATTACCAAAATTAACCAAACCTTAAGCTGGATGGTTTATTTTATTCTGTTTATTATGGGTAGCGAGCTTGCCCGCTTAGATAATCTTACTGCTAACTTACAAATTATTCTATTTTATACTGGTATTATTTTTCTATGCACATTTGGTGGCAATTTTATCTTTTTGATATTGATTGAGCGGTGTTTTCCTTCGCAAGCTTCAAGTACAGTTCAAACTTATGAATCTCGCTTTAAAATGATCTTAGAGTCATTACGTGTTTGCATTGCGCTAGCTCTTGGTTTTGTTGTGGGGTTATTGCCACTTTTTATTTGGCAATATAGCGAAGATATTACCAAGGTTGTACTCGTTTTTTTATTGCTATTAATTGGAATTCAACTACGTAGCAATAATATTTCACTAAAACAAATTTTGCTCAATAAAGTGGGGATCGTGACAACGATTATAGTTGTCATTAGTGCATTTTTAGGTGGTATTATTGCTGCATTAATATTAGACCAACCAATACATGTTGGGTTAGCAATGTCATCAGGATTTGGTTGGTATTCGTTATCAGGCATCTTAATGACTGAAGCTCATGGACCAATTATTGGTAGTACTACTTTTCTAAACGATATTTTGCGTGAACTATCTGCTATCATATTAATTCCAACCTTAATAAAACGCTATAAATTTACCGCACTTGGTTTATGTGGCGCCACCTCAATGGATTTCACATTACCCATGTTGCAAAAAGGAGCAGGGGTAACCATAGTGCCTCCAGCAATTGTTCAAGGCTTTTTATTAACATTGATTATGCCAATATTTATGACGCTATTTAATTATGGAATTGCTTAAAAAATCAATATAATAAGCAATATTAACTAACTCTTTTTATAAAAGATATTTTAAAATATTCTCAATAGACCAAGGGGCTGTAGCCTCTACCTATTTTGTGTAGGAGTGAACCTTTCAATTGCTTAAAATAGTATGATTTTAATACTGCCTTTCAAATAAAATTTGAAGCAAAATAGAATGAAGAGTCAAAATGATAACGATTAATACATTAACGCAAAATAAAAAACTATCCGATCCTGAAGATATAATAGAATTTTTTGATAAGATTTGTGAATGCATACCTTGTGAATCAGAACTACACATAAAACTGGAGCGAAAGGCTTTTTATGCCTTTGTTGTCATTAATACTATTTGCCACTGGCAAAGTGATGGTTGGTGTAATCTTTTATGGAATTTTTCTATAGCAAAATATATTGTGCCAGCAATGCAAGCTGTCAATTTATCAGCAATTGCGGAAGCTATTGAACAGGTCGAACAGACCTATCCTATTTCCTATACAGAATGTAAAGACCAAGCAGAATTATTGGGGTTAGCTAATTTTATTGAAAACCCTCGACGAAAGCGCAAATATATATACTCTGAAAGACTATTAGCTATTTCACAAGAACAACGTCAAATTTATTCACAAAATTTTAATACTAAACTGAAAATATTAGATGATTTAGTCACACCTTTATGGGATTATCAAGCGCCAGAACAAGAAATTTGGCAACCTGTCATTGATTTTATAAATCAACATAACACCCATTAAATCTTAAAACATGCAGTGTAATTTTTTTTATGAATTTTTTAGGTCATGATAAAGTATTTGTCTAGTGATATTGCTTGTAATAGGAAAAATATAATATTAATTTAGACTGTTGATGATGAATAAAGAGTGGAAACCATTATTTCAAATACAATTGATTCATGTGATTAATAAATTGCGAATTCATGGGCTTCATATTGGTGCGCCTGATTCAGTTATTTATGAAATAATGGGAGAGCCAGAGTTACCTACCACAAAACTAAATAAAAAATCAAAAATATATTGTCATATATATGGTAATGTTACTATTTATTCAGAAAATAACATTGTGATAGCGATAGATATTGATTTGCATGGTGTTAGAAAAAAAGTGGTTGATTTTGGCGAAGTAGCTAACTGGAAACTTAATGATTGGCTGGCATTATCTAAACAAAAAGGCTGGCATGTTAATAACATATATGATGTGATACAGCTTGAGGGAAATGGCATCGTTATCGGTTTATCTCAAGAAGGTAAAGTAGGTGTGGTATCAATTAGATAATACGTATCAATCAAAATATATCATTTGATAAAGGCATTACTGCCACGGAAATTAAACATGCAGAAGAATATTATCAAATTACTTTTCCATCTGAATTAAAATCATTTTTAATGGAAATATTGCCCACTTCGCCCGGTTTTTATTATTGGAATGATTATACGCTTGAAAATCAAAACTACATTCGACAAGCTTTACATGCTCCTATCCATGCGCTTTTATTTGATATTTAATATAATCATTTATGGTTACCAATTATTGGGGAACCGAGACAGAAAAACGAGAAGATAAATTAACAAGAGCGACACAACAATTAGCCCCAGTTTTATCAGTGTAGCACATTGATATTATTTATTATGGCACAAATCTTTAGAACTATTTTGATTTTCAATTTGGTAAAATAAATTGCTCAGATATTGATATTTTCAAATATAGCATCAGCGCCTTTTTGATTAGAATTCATTGAATAACATTGCGTATATTTTTATGTGCGCATTTTTATTAAGCACATAGTTAAATTAAACACATAACATTAAGCATGTTATCACAAAAAATAAAGCTGTTGCTGTAGCCAATTTATTTATAGGAAAATTAAGATATGAATATTAGTTTAGTTATTAACGAGAAACCCCCTGAATTGGATGAATTTTTAGATCAGGATGAAATGGAGCTATCCTCTTTTGAATTTGCTCTTGTTGAGTTATCTCAATATATTAATGGATTGATACATATCACATTTAAAAATGGGTTAAACGTTACTTTAGATCTGTTTTCTGATTTTTTGATCTGTTTAGATGACATTATTAACTCAATAAATGCGGCCAAATTATCACACACTAAAAAAGAAACAATATGGTTTTGTGAACAAGGATCTGATTTTTATTTATACTATGAAGTGAAAGATGAAACGATCCTTTTATCATATAAACAAGGTAAATCTACTGGAATGCCGAATAAATTACTACCTGATTTTTCTATAGAAGTTGATTCATTAGCATATATTAGAAATTGGGAAAACATTTTTCAGGCGTTAATAATCGTTTTTGAAGAAAAACTTCAAAAGAAAATAGCTATCCCTTTTTGAACATGAATAAATATAAACATCTTTTCTTTTCTATAAAAAGTTTAAATACAAAAATTGAATCGATAACACAATAAATAATTGAATAAAAATTTGGGAGCCAGATATGGTTAAAACAATACATATTGACGTTGATTTTAATGGGATAATTATTTTTGATTATCCAGGAATACTGACTCTTTTTGGCGGGAAAATAGAGAATGGAAAAAACATTCTTCAAGAATTTACAACCACAGATAAAGGTGATGTTGTGCTTGATGAAGGTATTGCCTTACCTATCATGGGGATTGATGATGGTGGCTATATCGTTCGATTGTTTTTAAATGAAATGCCCAGTAATGATAATAGGCGTGTAATATTCAGTGATAAATATTTTTATCTTAATATCACTGGCGATTTATATATTGCCGATATGGCAACTTTTTGGGAATGGGAAGAATATACTGGTTGGAATAAGGCTAATATTCCCAAAGGCACCTATAAAGTCAACTTAGAAGGCGTTCATTTAGAAAAAGACGGCGATATTCAATATTGTTATGATTTAATTTTAGAAAAAATAAATAAGCTTGGTATAAGAAAAATTGAACCGCGCTCAGATGCTAGGCTAAGCAAGTGATTGATAGGAGAATTACTGCGCTAAAACAAGATTTAAGTGTATTAATAATATTATCATTTATGATAAGATAAAAATAAAATTCATAAAAATTAATTAGATATTAATCCATATGTTAAATAGGGGTAACAATATGGACAGCTTAAGTATTGATGTTAAAATTGACTGGACGCCTATACAACAAGGTGGAAAGAAGACAATTCCAATAAATATAAAATATTATGTAATTACTCAGCCAATGAAAGGTAAAAGTGGTGATATATCATCTTGGTCATTAGTGTTAAATGTGCAACGTTGCGAACTATTAGAACCTGACCAAAGAGTTGGCTTTGGAAAAGCCTATTTTTTAGTAGAGGATGCGCCAAGTTTTTTACTCAAAAAAGGATTTACAATGAATATTTATGAAGGTTCTAAGCTAGTTGGCAAAGCTGAAGTGCTTTAACTTATTCAACTTTTAAACAATAAACGACAATATTATTATAAACGACAATGTTACTATAAACGCTAAAATATTTAATATGTTATCTGTATGGCAATGGTTAATAGCGGTCTTTAAATATTCGACTGCTGCTTTTTAATTAAAAATAGAGGGGATATGAATACAAAAGAAATACAAACAAAATACGGTATTATTTACACACGAAATGCATTAATTTTATCTGAGGTTAAATTAGAATGTTATCCATTCACCTTGGTTGTTGATACGTCATTGTCATTGGCAGGTTGCAAACCAGAGATTTTAAATGTTCCTGAAGTTAAAGTGACATTTATGTTTAATGATATTGACCGTTTGTCTATTTATAAAATAGATGAGTATCCCTACGAAAAATATTCAAAATCTAGTTTTGATTTAGTCGATGAAGTTCATAAAGCAGGTAAACAACGCATAATACTTAGCACTTATGATCATATTTTTGATGTAATTGGTAGGTATGAAATCAAATATTATTAATCTATAACATAAAACCGATTATTTACCTAAATCACCTTACTAAACATGGCAAAGCGCTGAAAATACAAGTATCGAGCATAACTAATCTAGGTTTATTGTTTAAAAAATAACAAAAATAGACTAAAAAAAGGTTGCATAGAATAAAAAATGATCTTATCTTAGCTAAAAAATACCTTTATTTTTCGGTTTCTTAATACTTTCTAAAGGAATTTAGGTAAATATCATGGAGCGCGCTGTTAGTCGTATTGCTTTAATCATCAATCGCTTTATTCAATATCCCTTTCTTGTCTTTTATAAGTTAAACGGATTTTTAGCCATACGGGTTTTATTGCGCAATGCAAGGGGCAGATTATGTTAGCTATGCCACTGTCTCAATGGCGCACGATTACCGCTACCTCTGCCATGCCTTTGTATGCCGTACTTTCTAACGTCAGTGATGCGCAAGCGGTTAAAAACTACTATATCACTGATGGCTCACAAACGCCCTATGGTCTTTATAGTGGCACGCCTTACGAGCACTGGTTTTCTGTTATGCCCATGCTAGTGAGACTTGATGAGCATAGTCCCTTTTTAGATTGGATTAATAACACTGAGCACAAAGACTGGGGTTGGCTGGCACGCTCTCATTTACCCTTTGCAGACATCTGCGCTCATTTACGGAGCTTAACCCAGGCCATTATGCCCGATGGTGAAACAGTGTTTTTTCGCTATTGGGATGGTGAATATTTGTCAATCATGCTTGATTATTTTACCGATAGCTGGCAAGACGTGCTGCCTGCTTTTGCTTTTTACTGGATTAATCACCAATCACATGTGGTGCATGTACCGGTTGAGCAAGCGGTGCAAACTTCACCTTGGTGGCAGGTGCCAGAAAATCTATTAGAACAATTATCTGCCACCCAACCTAAGCTTTTAGTCAACCATATATTACAATTATTACAAGAAAATTATTTGGATATATATACCGCTTTCCCTTATCAAGTATTAGAAACAAAAATCATTCATCTTTTATCGTTATCAACTAAAAAACAAAACGTCTTTGATTTTATATTGCAGCAGTTGGATAAAGAAAAAAAGGAAACTTAACATGGACAATAATGACAATAATATAGGTAAATTTACCCGAGAGGTTAACAGCGTACTCCCGCCAGTATCTGTAAGCCCTGAAGGAGCGATAAATGTTCAGGACCTATCTGTCCGTGCAACAATTATTAAGTTTCTTGTCGAAAAAGAGGAAGACCCACAATTTTATATTAAAAGAGCTAATACATTATTAACTGAATTAAAAACTTGTTTATCTACATTTTCAAAAGAAACTCAAGATGAATATAAAGCAAGGATGAAGCGATGGGGCGCATCGAATGTCATTCCTTATGTTGATATTAAAGAAAAATTATTAAGTTATCAACGCTCAACACAAGAGGTTAATATTAATAAACCCTATTGTGCCAAATGCGCGAATAAAGGAAAAGTCAAAATCAGTTATAATATGGTGGGACTTAACAACGAAAAAGTCATTTTAAGTCAAGTTAAAATTCAATTAATTCCTTATCAAACCCAATATTTTCCTCATACTGATACTTCTGCTGTTTATGCGTTAAATGTGCCACCACCTAAAATAGAAGAAAATATCCCCCTTTCTGAAGCTGAAAAACAAGAGTATATCATTACACTAGATGAAAACGGTGAAGCAGAGCTAGACTGGTCAGACGAAAAATTTGCCAAATATTCAGAATATCATGTTGTGGTATTGCCCGTTGAAAAAGGCGATGTCGACAATTGGTTACAAGCTTATCAAATGATTATCGATGAGTTACATCAACAGCTGCAAGATAACTGGACCAATGAGATATTGCCAGAATGGGAATCCTATTCTACATTAGAGATTGCAGAACAATATCAGTTATTATCTCAATGGTGGAATGTTGGGCTAGTAACGGGCGTTGATGGCAAATTAGAAAAATATAAAAAAGCGCTAGAAAAGCTTGAAGAATGGGATTTTCGTGGTTGGCTTGATGAATTATTTAAAGAGCGTGTAGTTAGTGACGAACCAACGCTGACCTTATTACAAGATGAAATTCGTTTTTATCTTGCTGCGTATTATGCGCAAAGCTGGATGGCGATGCTTCCACCGCATTATCAAATGGTATTTGCGGGTGAAATGTACTCTGCCATAATGATATCAGTAATGGAATTTGTTGCTGAATTCCTTGTTGAAGCGTTGATATTTAAAGGGGTCACAGCAGGGGTAAGCAAATCGGTTAGTGCGATAAATGGGGGGGGCCGATTTATTAACTCCATGACCAAAATGAGCGATGGCTTAAAACAAGGTATGAAAGCAATCAAACCTAATAGGGCTATCTTGGGCGGGAATGGTATTAATGTTGTTAAGCATATCAAATCATCAAGCCAATATATTAAGTTATCCACACGCTTGAAGCCATGGATACAAATAGGCGAGAAAAAAATTGCAAAGGCAAAATCTAGCTTATCTAAAAGTCGTAATAAAAAAGGAACCTCACGCAATCCAGCTCAAAGTGGTGAACCCATATCGATGGTAACGGGTGAAGAGTTACTCACCCTTGATGATGGTGAATTTAAAGGTTTATTGCCTTTTATTTGGCAACGTTGTTACCGAAGCAGCGCTGTTGAGCACAATATTGGATTAGGCTATGGATGGAGCCACTCTCTGGCGCATTACTTATTATTTGAGGGTGAAGAAGTTGTCTGGTTGGATGATGAAAACTTATTAACCACGTTTCCGCTACCTACCCAAAAAGACCCCATCATCATTAATCCGGTAGCCGAGTCAAGCATTTATTTAAGCGACACCGCCGATGAATACATCCTGTATAAAAAAGGTAACAATCGCGTACGATATCATTTCAAACGAGTTGAACAAACGGCCTATTTAAGTGCTATTACTGATAAGTATGGTCACCGACTCAATGTGGTTTATGATAATCATCATCGCTTGATAGCCTTACAACCTCAGCAAGATAAAACACGACGTTTAGCTTTTGGTTATTATGATAAGCAATCAATACTGATTGATACGGTCACTATTCAGATTTTAGTGGAAGGGGAATGGCAAACGCTGCACCCTCTAATGCACTATCACTATAATGACCATCATCAACTTATTGGAGCAACTAACGCAGCGGGTCAAACGGAAACGTATGAATATGACGCTTTAAATGTTATTCAAAAGCGAACAATGGCTGGAGGCGCTGAATTTAACTGGGTCTGGGAGGGTGAAGGTCAAGATGTTCGTTGTTTACGTCAATGGGGTAACTTTGGGCAATTAGATGAACGTTACACATGGCAAGATGAAAACGTGATTGTCACCATGGCTGATGGCAGTCAAAAGTGTTACACCCATAAAGACGGCTTGTTACAGTCAGAAACCGATGCTAATGGGGCGACCAAAACCTATCAGTATAATGAAGAGGGATTGAAAACCGTTGAGATTGATGCGTTAGGGCATCAAACCCACTATGAATATACGGTTAATGCCGAGTTAAAAACCATTATTTACCCAGACAACAGTTATGAAGATTATACTTGGCAACGTGGACGAATTATTCGAATTGAAAAAAATGGGCTGATATGGCGAATACGTTATAACCATCACGACGACATTATTGAGTTGGAAACGCCCGACGGTTTACTCACTCGTCATCGTTATAATGAAGATGGACAGCGTTTATCGACCCAATACCCTGATGGTAGCGAACAACATTTTACGTGGGGAGATAACGGTGAATTACAACAGTTAGGCTTTTCCGATGGGCGTCTTTTTCAATTTAGTTATGATGCTTTACTTCGGCTCACGGTCGTCAGTGATGGACAACAGGGCAAGACCTATTATACTTATGACGATTTAGGTCAAATCACAAAAATCAGCTACCCGAATAACACCACTCGTGAGTATCAATACAACGCTTATGGCAAAGTGACTTGGTTTAAAGATGAAGCGGGTAAAGTCACAGAATATGACTACGCTTCGCCATTACATTTAATGACCGAAAAGCGGCTGCCAGATGGTGAACGGTTGAAATTTCGTTATGATAATATCCATCTACAAATCAGTGAAATTGAAAATCAGAAAGGGGAACGTTACCGCTTCAGCTACACGCCAACGGGGCAATTGAGTGAAGAAATTGGTTTTGACGAGGTAAAAACCACTTATCATTACGATTTAAATGGCTATTTAATTGAAAAACACGAGTATGGTAACCAACATGATGAAAAACCGCTCATTACCCGCTACCAACGTGATAGCCGTGGAAAACTCATCGTAAAAGAGCTAGCTGATGGCATAAAAGAGCACTATAGTTACAATCAGAACGGCTTATTAACACAAATACTCGATGGGCAATCGGTTTTAGGATGGGAATATAATGAAGTTGGTCGTTTAACGGCCGAGCACCAAAACTGGGCGACTATTCGCCATCGCTACGATGAAAACACCGGCTTACTCAATGGCACTAAACTGCCCGATGGGCAATGGTTAGAATATTATCATATTCATGGTCAATTACGGGGCATGACCTTAGATGGGCAGTCCTTAATCGGTCTGCTGTATGATAACGCGGGGCGAGAATGTGAGCGTCGTCAAGGTAATGGGCTGGTTAACCGTTACCAGTATGACCCACTAGGGCAACTTATTGCCCATCAACGTTATCATGGTTATGATATCAGCACCCAAACCTCGCCAACGCCAATTTGGCAACAGCAATATCACTATAATCCTAACGGACAGCTTGCCGAAATCACCGGACATCAGCCACGCCGTTATCGTTATGATAACGCCGGTCAGCTACACACAGTGACTTACCCTGAGGTCAATCCCGAGCAACATCATGCTGAAAAAGTCGAGCAGTTTGATTACGACCCAACGGGCAATAAAATCAGTGAAACCCAAGCACTAGCCCCTACACCTTTTCATGCCAATATCGCCAAAGGCAACCGATTAACCTTTTTTAGTGATAAACACTTTGACTATGACCGCTTTGGTAACCTAATTGCCGAAAAACGTGGAAAAAACCACAGCCTAGTTACCCACTATGAGTACGACTGCCGGCATCGACTTATCAAAGTGATTAAGCCGACAGGGCTTATCATCACCTATACTTATGATGCTTTTAACCGTCGTACCAGTAAAACGGTAGACGGCAAAACCACCGAATTTATGTATTCGTCTCATCCATGAGACTCACCCTTGCAGGGCCAACGCTAAAGCGTTGTTCAAATTTGTTCCAGACAAATTTGTGGCAAGGTAGTCGGCTTATTGCCGAGACCGATAACGATAAACACTGGCAAAGCTACCTTTACGAGCCAGACTCTTACCGCCCATTAGCTCTGGTGCATGGCAATGCGCAGCAAGACAACATCAAACTCTACTGGTACCAAAATGACCACCTCGGCACACCCATAGCCCTTACCGGCAGCTTAGGTGACACGCTCTATGAATGCCAGTATAATGCCTATGGACAGATAATAAACGAAACCCACCATCAGGACGATATAGATTCCCTGCCGAATAATCCGTTAAGGTTCCAAGGGCAATATTATGATGAGGAAACGGGGTTACATTATAATCTTAATCGCTATTATGACCCGTTTATTGGTAGGTATATTACTCAAGACCCACTTGGTATACTGGGTGGGTTAAATAGTTATCAATATGCCGGTAGTGATCCGATAAATTGGATAGATCCGTTAGGGTTGATTAAGGTTGCTGACAAGGGCGTTGAGGGAATTATTGGAAAAGAAGCTGATACACAATTAGTACCAGATACTTTTGTATCAGATGTTACTACTCATAATAAACAATTAGGAGTAATAAATCGAAAACAAGGTACAATTTCTGGTGCTCATAATCAAGATGCATTTCTAGAATCTATTGAAATAACAGGTGCTAAAATTGTAAACCCTAAGTACACAGATAGGCAATATCCTGGGTTGATTGAATATGAGTATCAAATTCCAGCTATAGCCGGAAATGGACCAAATGCAGGAAAAGTAACCGGATACAAAGGTGTTGAAAGAAAAACCACCTATGATCCTGCAATACTTTCTGATGCAAAAGTAGCGGAGATGTCAAATAAAGCAGCACATCAAGCAAAAGATTATTTTCAATCAAATCCGACAAAGAACGTGTATGATATTAAAGTAGATGGCTATTGGTTTAGAGTGACACATGACCCAAAAACTAATAAAATAAATAATGCATTTTTGACAATGCCGCCGAGGAGTATTAGATGACAAATAATATACAATGGTTGAAAAAAATTGAAAAAAAATTAATTGAAAATGATGGAGGAGATTTATATAGCTTATTGGAAATAATGTATAAAGAACAAAAAATGAATTTTTTACAGTTTTTATATGATGCTTCCAAAGGAATTGGGTGTTCACCGTCCGAGGGGTGTGGTTATGCATTAGACCAAGACTGGGATAATCCTGAAGAATTTGATGAAGTAAGTTTTATGTTTGGAGATTATGAAAGTTCCACAATATCTCCCCCAAAATTTGTTGAACTTATGCAAATAATATCTAATAGCTATATTGAAGCGCATCCTAAAGATAAAGATTCAATCGAATTTTATATGAATAAATTAAGAGAACGTTATTCAAAGTAAATAGCAAAATCCCCACATAATTAGTGGGGGAGCATGTTTTATTTATTAAAATTAACAAGAAAAATTTAGCAATTAACTTATCTTGTTTGATTTTTATCGCATTAATTCTGGCAATATCAGTATCATTATACCGGATAGCTTGCCGAAATCACCGGACATCAGGCTCGCTGTTATCGTTATGATAACGCCGGTCAGCTACACACAGTGACTTACCCTGAGGCCAATCCCGAGCAGCATCATGCTGAAAAAGTCGAGCAGTTTGATTACGACCCAACGGGCAATAAAATCAGTGAAACCCAAGCGCTAGCCCCTATGCCTTTTCATGCCAATATCGCCAAAGGCAACCGCCTAACCTTTTTTAGTGATAAACACTTTGAATATGACCGCTTTGGTAACCTGATTGCGGAAAAGCGCGGGAAAAACCACAGTCTGGTTACCCACTATCAATACGACTGCCGGCATCGACTTATCAAAGTGATTAAACCGACAGGGATTATCATCACCTATACTTATGATGCCTTTAACCGTCGTACCAGTAAAACGGTAGACGGCAAAACCACCGAATTTATCTGGCAAGGTAGTCGGCTTATTGCCGAAACGGATAACGATAAACACTGGCAAAGCTACCTTTACGAGCCAGACTCTTACCGCCCATTAGCTCTGGTGCACGGCAATGCTCAGCAAGACAATATCAAACTCTACTGGTACCAAAACGACCACCTCGGCACACCCATAGCCCTTACCGGCAGCTTAGGTGACACGCTCTACGAATGCCAGTATAATGCCTATGGGCAGATAATAAACGAAACCCACCATCAGGACGATATAGATTCCCTGCCCGATAACCCATTAAGATTCCAAGGGCAATATTATGATGAGGAAACAGGACTTCATTACAACCTAAACCGTTATTACGACCCGTTTACAGGCAGATATATCACCCAAGACCTACTAGGTATGCTGGGTGGGTTAAATAGTTATCAATATGTCAATGGTGATCCGATAAATTGGATAGATCCGTTAGGGTTGATTAAGGTTGAAAATAATGGGTTTGAGGGGATTGCAGAGAAGGAAGTAACACATGCGGTAACTCATTTTCCTAAAAATCCAAATGATCTAAGTAAAATATTAGAAGTTGAACCAAAAGTAACTACTACACAACATAAAACTACTCGTATGGTTTGGGAACCTAACAGTAATACAAGGATTCGTTATGAAAGCCATCCTGGTGATAGCGGAATTTTTAATCCTCGCCACCATGGTGAACATTATCATATAGAAATTAAACCTAATAATTTGACTTGGAATCAGGCTAAACGGCAAAATGCTATTCAGAAAGTTAAACCTGAAGATTATAAACTTGGTCATGGTACAGGTTTTCTTCCAGGCGAAAAACATCCAGGACAATAAATTATGTTATTAAACGAAATGAATATATCAGATGGCAAAATTATAAGTTTTAATGCAAGTT
The DNA here is from genome assembly GCF_001690275.1 of Gilliamella sp. WF3-4. GTDB lineage: Bacteria > Pseudomonadota > Gammaproteobacteria > Enterobacterales > Orbaceae > Gilliamella > Gilliamella apicola_C. The sequence goes on from NZ_LZGW01000050.1 coordinate 129,509, forward strand.
TGCAAGGTTTAAAGTTGTTTATTCAAGATTGGGAAGAGCAAAGATGGTTAATTATTTTTAAAGAAGTTTTATCATTTCAATCTATGAGTGCTGAGTATGAAGAGCTTTCCCATTTAGATATAGTTGTAGAAGACAATTTCAAAAAATACACCATGGAATATTTTGACGATGAAAACCTAAGGGATTATCTATGTTTTAATTTTTATGGGGCATGGTCTGATAGAGCATTATTAAAAATAATTGCTAAAAATAATTATAGCATTAGTAAATTATCAGAACGTTAAATAAAACTATTTTTGACCTAAACTAGTTTTAAATTTTATGTATTTTAGATAAAAATAGCGGTTAATATTGTTTTATGTAACATGATTATAAAATAGTATTAATATTAAATTTAGGCGGCTCACCTAATAAAGTCAAAACAGATGTGTACTAGCTCAAATTTAATCTGACATACCGAATAAAAATTTTGCTTATTTGGTGGCAGTGAAAACTGTCACCAAGTCTTGTCATTTCTTATTTTTAACCGTCTCACCAGTAAAACCGTGGATGGTAAAACTACCTAAACGAAACCTACCATCAGGACGATATAGATTCCCTGCCCGATAATCCGTTAAGGTTCCAAGGGCAATATTATGATGAGGAAACAGGACTTCATTACAACCTAAACCGTTATTACGACCCGTTTACCGGCAGATATATCACCCAAGACCCACTTGGCATACTGGGTGGGTTAAATAGTTATCAATATGTTAATGGCGATCCGATAAATTGGATAGATCCGTTAGGGTTAATTAAGGTTGAAAATAATGGGTTTGAACATCTAAAACTTTCGGATAGACACTTATTAGATAGGGTTAGTATACCTAAAAGTACCGGTAATTCTATTTTCACTGGAACAAGAACCGAGGCATTAGCTGATCTTGCTAAAATTAAATCTGGCGTTGCTATTAGAGATGGTGAATTATTTACAACATCATCAGGCAGAGTATGGGGTATACATAATAATTCTGTCCACCCAGTTTCTGGACCTGGAGTTGTAAATACTTCATCATTAGAATATAACATATTAGTTCAAGCAAGAAAAAGAGGAAAAGATAACGCTTTAATTACACTAGGTCATTTAGAAAAAAATAAAAAACTTAGTTCCGAGAAAGTAGAAAGAATTAAAATACTTTTAAATTTAATGAAGGATAAAAAATGAGTTATTCACCTTTTATTAATCTTTATTTACGTGATCAAAAATCAGAGCAAGAAATTATTTCTAAGTTAGAGCTCATAACTGGATTAAAAATAGATTCACTAAATTTTCCTAACAAAAATAATGTGTTACATATATCGTATATAGAATTCACTCAGGGTTTTAAAACTGAAATATCTATTTATTGGCCAACTAATTTAAATAATATTATTAATGGGTATTATATCGCACAAGAATTATCTTGTGCATTGAATGTCCTTATTTTATTTGATGCAAGTCTTTTGGATTGCAATGCAGTATCATTTGATGGAGATGATATTTGGTTTTTAGCTAATAATAGAAACTTAAAACAGGTTAACGTTAAGATTTTAGATGATGGAATAGATATTTTATCGTAAAGGTGACCCTGTAAATAAATTTGTGTATTTGCAGTTTTTTATTTGGCAACGACTTTACCGAACCAGTGCGGTTAAATGGTCTAATCGCATAAGTAACTCAACAATTATAAATTTAATCCAACAAGTTGAATTACACACCCGAGTCGCACAAAAGTGGCAGCGTGTTTCGGTGCTAGCAAAGTATACTTATAACACGCTTCACCAAATTGTTGCGGTGACGAATGCCGCGAATGAGACCGAGCACTATACTTATGATGATAAGCATGTTATTCAATCACGGGTCATGGCGGGTGGGGCAACCTTTTATTGGGCATGGCAAAATGAAGGTAAGCAGGCACGCTGTTTACGGCAGTGGGCGAACTTTCCTCAATTGGATAGTCAGTATCAATGGAATGATGAAGAAAACAGTGTCACGATAATCCACCAAGATGGCAGTAAAAGTTATTATAAGCATAATACCCATGGTAAATTAATCCAAAAAATATCTGCGGCGGGTCATGTACAAAGCTACGAATATAATGATAAAGGGCAACTGACAGCTGAAATTGATGGCGAAGGCCATATTACCTATTATGATTATTCTCCCATCACTGGCGCGTTAGATACCATCACTTATCCCGATGGGCATAGTGTTCATTATGACTACTTACATGGGGAAATTTATACCCTCACTCAGGGTGATAAAGAGACTTACCAACAATGGCGTTTTCGGCGTGATAGCCAAGGGAACTTACTGGAGCTAATCGACCCTCAAGAGCGTAGCACGGTATATCAATATAATGCTCAAGGTAAGCCCATTTTTATTCAATATCCTGACCAGAGCCACCAACGTTTAGTTTGGTCAGAGCAAGGGGAATTATTAGAAGATAACTCTTCAATTCAAGGTTTACGCCAATTTGGCTATGATGCTATTGGTCGCTTAGAATGGGAAAAACAACAAAACGGCAGTACCACACACTACCGTTATGATGCGTTAAATCGAATTACCCAAATTATCTTACCCAATAACACCACCCGTGAGTATCGGTATAATGCTTATGGTAAAGTGATTTGGTTTAAAGATGAAATGGGCAAAATCACCCAATATGATTACGCCGCGCCGTTATGTAAATACCCCAAACTTAGTACACAACTCACGTAGAAAATCATGCTGCTTGTTTTAGTGTTTTATACTCAATCGGTGTCATGTTATTTAATGCCTCATGCGGTCTTTCGGTGTTATAAACCGTTAACCATTCTTCAGTTATTCTCCTTGCTTGCGCTAAGTTGTTAAAAAGATATAAATCGAGTACTTCAGTACGATAGGTACGATTAAATCGTTCAATATAGCCATTTTGATAAGGGCTACCGGGCTGGATATAATCAATGGTTATACCATGTAATTTAGCCCAGTTGGTAAAGGTTTTTCCTGTAAATTCTGGGCCATTATCGACCCGTATTTTTAATGGATACCCATGATATTCGGCCAGTTTATCTAAGTAACGGGTAATCCTTCCTGCGGGTAAGCTTACTGCAATATCAATACCTAACGCCTCACGATTAAAGTCATCGATGACATTGAATGTCCTAAAGCGACGTTGATTACGACTACTGTCACTCATAAAATCCATTGACCAACATTCACCTTGTTTATTGGGAGCCAATAACTTTTCTGGCTCCCGAGGTGGAATTCGTTGTTTTCGTTTTGTTTTAAGATTCAGTTTTAACTCACAATACACCCGATAAACACGTTTATGATTCCA
>NZ_LZGW01000051.1 GCF_001690275.1 Gilliamella sp. WF3-4
GATTGTTTTATGGCTATGGGGCTTGCATACCATTAAAATAGTGGTGTTGAGTGAGTAGCGTGAAAAGTTATGCACCACCACCCCTTGTAAATGAGCCCAATCATATTCTTTTATGCGTTTTTTATTAGGATGCAAAAAGGTTAGCGGATTACGTAACACTTTAAAATTAAAAAAATAGCTTTCATTGATATACACTTTACCCGTTTTGCGATTAAAAATAATGGGGCTTCCTCGGCGTGTAAAAAGGTTTTGATAGATTTCAGGAATAGATATATATAAAGCAACTAAAGAAGTTATTAGAATTGTTACAAAAGTAATGTATATCAAACTTTCATCCTTAAGATCTAAATCTAGAATTAATGAAAAACACATATAAATGGCTGGCATTAAAAGAGCAAAAGTAACTAAAAAAATGGATAAGTAAAATATTTGATCCGATAAAGTTTTACGGATAAAAGCACAGTAGTTATCATTAGCATAGAGCAAGCGATCATCGGCACCCGTTAAATAGTTCCCGCCTTTGTCTAAATCGCCTATCCAACCCAAAATTTGAGGTTGATATTGTGATGGCATTGTTTTACTCCTTATTTTAAATTTTATTGTTTTTAGTCACAATTAATGGCACGACTTTACGGTTATTGTAAAGTCGGCGGCGTTATCCTTTCCCACCCTGAACTATTGAAATTTATTGTTTTATATGATGCCGTTGTTTAATTTCAGCGAGCTCCTCTTGCGATGTGGCATTAAACGCTTCTACCATCCATTCGGGCCAGCCTTGGCCTTTAATCATTTTGTCTTTAAATTGGGTTTCTTGTTCCCATTTGTATTTGCCATCGTTTAGGCCAGCTAATTTGTTCGCGCACATAAAATTATTAACCCAACCCCAAACCAGATAACTACCTATGCCGGCACGTAATGGATCTAATAATATATGGTCGATTGTTTTATGGCTATGGGGCTTGCATACCATTAAAATAGTGGTATTGAGTGAGTAGCGGGAAAAGTTATGCACCACCACCCCTTGTAAATGGGCCCAGTCATATTCTTTAATGCGTTTTTTATTAGGGTGCAAAAAGGTTAGTGGATTGCGTAACACTTTAAAATTAAAAAAATAGCTTTCATTGATATACACTTTACCCGTTTTACGATTAAAAATAATGGGGCTTCCTCGGCGTGTAAAAAGGTTCTGGTAAAATTCTGGTAACATTAAATATAATGTAATAAAAAATAAAATTATGATCACCAATGGAAGAATAAGCATAGAGGCCGATTCTATCCATGTAAGCAAATATATTAATATAGGAATAATAAACATTAATCCAATTGAAATTACGCCTGAAAGACATACATAAAAAATCTGATCAGATTTTGTTTTACGAATAAAAGCACAGTAGTTATCATTGGCATAGAGCAAGCGATCATCGGCACCCGTTAAATAGTTACCGCCTTTGTCTAAATCGCTTATCCAACCAAAAATTTGGGGTTGATATTGTGATGGCATTGTTTTGCTCCTTATCTTAAATTTTATTGTTTTTAGCCACAATTAATGGCACGACTTTACGGTTATTGTAAAGTAGGCGGTTTTATCCTTTCCCGCCTTGAGCTATTGAAATTTATTGTTTTATATGATGCCGTTGTTTAATTTCAGCGAGCTCCTCTTGCGATGTGGCATTAAACGCTTCTACCATCCATTCGGGCCAGCCTTGGCCTTTAATCATTTTGT
>NZ_LZGW01000052.1 GCF_001690275.1 Gilliamella sp. WF3-4
AACTTAATTCCCACATATCTTTCGGACGCTCTCGCCAAGAAAATGCCTCCGTTATTTTATTGAATAATATTTTTTCATATATAACTTCATATTTTTCCTGTTCAGGTGCTATTACCTTTTTCATCTTCGAAGCTCCTTTTTTAATTTATCACCAATTTTATAACATCTTTTTATTTCACTATCTATCTGATTGATCTTCACCAAAATATTTGGACTGGCTATACTAATTAGTACCCGTTTTATCAGGTTATTGTTACGATAAACAAAAAAACAAAAGAAATCACCCATGACAAATCGCATTTCAAGAAGAAAAAAACGCCGTTTTACTTACCAATTAAAAAAAAACAGATGGTGATTCTATATCAACATGCTAAAAAATAAACGAATATTGTTGCTGAGTATTGCATCACTAAATCCGCATTAAATAAGTGGATAAAGCAATATCAAACCACTGCCTATTGTTTAAACTCTGCACTAAATTTTTTGATACATAATATGTTCTCCTATGATTTGTACTATTTTAGGGGGATATTTAAACCTACTTCACTACCATTTTTCTTAGGCTTTTTCATTCATTTTGTATCTACCTATTTTTTACTCATTCGCTTAGTTCAAAAATAGGCAAATACATAAATTTATTTATAGCGTCATTTTTCTCGTTGCTTAGCAAGGTCAATAAGTTTGTCTAGGCTAATTAAAGAATTCATTACATTATTTTGACAAACACTTTCATCATTTTGATAGATATCTTCATCATCTTGATATGTATCTTCTCTTGTAATCCATATTAGCCAAGCTTTAACTGCTAAATATTCTTCAATGGTTAATGTTGCCCAGCGTTTAAATAGATAGCTGTCAGACAGTATTTTTTCAAAATCCATAATCCAAAATACAACTATATTTATAAAACCTTTAATCCTTGCTTTTTTATCCCCTATCGCTCTTGCTTTAGCTAAAGCCTCAGCTCTGGCCATAGCTCTTGCTTTAGCTCTTACTTTAGCTCTGGTTCTACCTAAAGCTATATCTATAGCTTTAGCTTTAGCCTCAGCTTCAGCCTCAGCTCTAACTATAGCTTCATCTTCAGCTATAGCTATATCCATAGCTTTCGCTGAAGTAATAAGTAACCCAGGTAAATAATAAGCATAGGCTGATGGAGTAAATACATATAAAGCATCATCATAGTTTACGTATATATCAAGAGTGATATCTTGCCAATTCTTACCCAAAAATTGTTTTAGCGCTATTTCATCATCAGGCATTATTATTGTTGCAGTTTCAAAACTTAATTCCCACATATCTTTCGGACGCTCTCGCCAAGAAAATGCCTCCGTTATTTTATTGAATAATATTTTTTCATATATAACTTCATATTTTTCCTGTTCAGGTGCTATTACCTTTTTCATCTTCGAAGCTCCTTTTTTAATTTATCACCAATTTTATAACATCTTTTTATTTCACTATCTATCTGATTGATCTTCACCAAAATATTTGGACTGGCTATACTAATTAGTACCCGTTTTATCAGGTTATTGTTACGATAAACAAAAAAACAAAAGAAATCACCCATGACAAATCGCATTTCAAGAAGAAAAAAACGCCGTTTTACTTACCAATTAAAAAAAAACAGATGGTGATTCTATATCAACATGCTAAAAAATAAACGAATATTGTTGCTGAGTATTGCATCACTAAATCCGCATTAAATAAGTGGATAAAGCAATATCAAACCACTGCCTATTGTTTAAACTCTGCACTAAATTTTTTGATACATAATATGTTCTCCTATGATTTGTACTATTTTAGGGGGATATTTAAACCTACTTCACTACCATTTTTCTTAGGCTTTTTCATTCATTTTGTATCTACCTATTTTTTACTCATTCGCTTAGTTCAAAAATAGGCAAATACATAAATTTATTTATAGCGTCATTTTTCTCGTTGCTTAGCAAGGTCAATAAGTTTGTCTAGGCTAATTAAAGAATTCATTACATTATTTTGACAAACACTTTCATCATTTTGATAGATATCTTCATCATCTTGATATGTATCTTCTCTTGTAATCCATATTAGCCAAGCTTTAACTGCTAAATATTCTTCAATGGTTAATGTTGCCCAGCGTTTAAATAGATAGCTGTCAGACAGTATTTTTTCAAAATCCATAATCCAAAATACAACTATATTTATAAAACCTTTAATCCTTGCTTTTTTATCCCCTATCGCTCTTGCTTTAGCTAAAGCCTCAGCTCTGGCCATAGCTCTTGCTTTAGCTCTTACTTTAGCTCTGGTTCTACCTAAAGCTATATCTATAGCTTTAGCTTTAGCCTCAGCTTCAGCCTCAGCTCTAACTATAGCTTCATCTTCAGCTATAGCTATATCCATAGCTTTCGCTGAAGTAATAAGTAACCCAGGTAAATAATAAGCATAGGCTGATGGAGTAAATACATATAAAGCATCATCATAGTTTACGTATATATCAAGAGTGATATCTTGCCAATTCTTACCCAAAAATTGTTTTAGCGCTATTTCATCATCAGGCATTATTATTGTTGCAGTTTCAAAACTTAATTCCCACATATCTTTCGGACGCTCTCGCCAAGAAAATGCCTCCGTTATTTTATTGAATAATATTTTTTCATATATAACTTCATATTTTTCCTGTTCAGGTGCTATTACCTTTTTCATCTTCGAAGCTCCTTTTTTAATTTATCACCAATTTTATAACATCTTTTTATTTCACTATCTATCTGATTGATCTTCACCAAAATATTTGGACTGGCTATACTAATTAGTACCCGTTTTATCAGGTTATTGTTACGATAAACAAAAAAACAAAAGAAATCACCCATGACAAATCGCATTTCAAGAAGAAAAAAACGCCGTTTTACTTACCAATTAAAAAAAAACAGATGGTGATTCTATATCAACATGCTAAAAAATAAACGAATATTGTTGCTGAGTATTGCATCACTAAATCCGCATTAAATAAGTGGATAAAGCAATATCAAACCACTGCCTATTGTTTAAACTCTGCACTAAATTTTTTGATACATAATATGTTCTCCTATGATTTGTACTATTTTAGGGGGATATTTAAACTTACTTCACTACCATTTTTCTTAGGCTTTTTTCATTCATTTTGTATCTACCTATTTTTTACTCATTCGCTTAGTTCAAAAATAGGCAAATACATAAATTTATTTACAGCGCCATTTTTCTCGTTGCTTAGCAAGGTCAATAAGTTTGTCTAGGCTAATTAAAGAATTCATTACATTATTTTGACAAACACTTTCATCATTTTGATAGATATCTTCAGCATCTTGATATGTATCTTCTCTTGTAATCCATATTAGCCAAGCTTTAACTGCTAAATATTCTTCAATGGTTAATGTAGCCCAGCGTTTAAATAAATAGCTATTAGACAGTATTTTTTCAAAATCCCTAATCCAAAATACGGTTTTATTTATAATAAAACCTTTAAACCTTGCTTTTTGTTTCCCTATAGCTAAAGCATTAGCTTCAGCTCTAACTATAGCTTCATCTTCAGCTATATCCATAGCTTTAGCTGAAGTAATGAGTAACTCAGGTAAATAATATGCATATGCCTGATGGAGTAAATAAAAATAAAGCATCCTAATTCCCGCATCTCTTTCGGACGCTCTCGCCAAGAAAATGCCTCTGTTATTTTATTGAATAATATTTTTCCTGTTCAGGTGCTATTACCTTTTGAATCTTTGAATAAAATCTTCACGAAGCTCCTTTTTTAGACGTTCTTTTATTAATCTATTACGAGTGGTATAACAATTTTTTATTTCGCTATGCATCTGTTCTAATTGCCGAACATGATCTGGATCACCACCGTTATAACAAAAATCATGGTGTCTTTTTCTAGCTGCATAAGCTTTTTTCTTGATCTCTATTGCATCTTCAATTTGTTCTATTGTGTATTTTTCACCGTTGCATTCATGCTGTGCACTCAATTCTTTCAACTCATGGTAATAAGTATTTAATTCTGCATCTGGATCACAACGTGGGTCTGGATTTCTTGGGACAGTGATTTTTTTCTTGCTTTCAGTAGAGGTAGACACTGATGGACAGAAAGCATGATCATTATTTGATGAACCATAGTTATATTCCTCTAACAATTTAATGCTATTTGATACTCCATAAGCTATACTGCCTCCCACAACTGCAACACATTGTGGGTTTGCCAAACATGCCCTTATGCCACCCAAAATGGGATAGACTATTGGAAATTTCCCTAAGGGATCTCGATATAAAAGCGGATTGCCACTGGCATAACTAAAGGTATTTATTCCGCCATTTAAGCCTATCGGATCGCTTTGGATATAACGCCCTATTTTAGGATTATAGTCCCTAAAATAATTATAAGAAAGTCCCGTTTCTTGATCATAATATTGCCCAGGAAAACGTAAATTTAAAGTAATTTGGTTATTAGGATCTAATACCGCATTACCAAAAGCGTCACTGTGCATTTTCCATGTTTGCTGACCTTGATTGTTAATGGCCAGTTGTGGCGTACCTAAATGATCCGTAATGAGATAATGGTAAGACGCAGTTTGTAGCGTCTGGTTAGCTGCAGTTAAACTTGCCTGCCACAATGGGCTTGTTCCCCATTCGGTATCAGGTACCCAACCATAGGCAACCGTCATCTGACCACGATGGTCTAATTCAGCAATCAGACCTTCATTTGTATAAATAAAATAGGTGATATCACCATTAATGGTTTTACTGATACGACGACCAAAAGGATCATATTGATAAGTCGCCAGTTCAGTTGTTTCATCGTTAACGCTGATAAGGCGCTCTGCTGCATTGTAGTGATAGCTTAATTTTTTATCTGCACTAACTTCAGTGGCTAACTGACCATTAGGCGTATAAGTCAAGGTGGTTTGACTAGCGCCTTCGCCCCATTTGATTAGCTGATTAAATTTATTATATTGCCACTCGCCTAATTGTTGCGCACTACCGATGCGATTACCAATAGCATCGTAGCTATAAGACTCTACAGTGAGTCCATTCTTTTGTAGTTCAATATTAGGTTTAGCAAGAATAAGCCGATCTAATAAGTCATATTGGTAATTGTTTTCCCCGTTTTCTGTTGCGATACGAGTTATATTACCCACCTTATCATAGCTATATTGACGATTTAATAATGTTTTGCGATTCGCCGTTAACCCTATCAGTAAAGGGCGCTGTAATGAATCATACTGCTTAGTTTGCGTTGCATTAGGATAAGTCACTTTAGATGGCATAAACCAGTGGTAATCACTCCACTTAATCACTTCGCCATTAGCCAGTGTTGCCTGTTTTAGTTGGTTTTTATCATATCCATAGGTTATTTTAGTATTATCAGGATAGCTAATGGAAGCTAAATTCCCCTCTTGATCATAAGCGTATTGCAAAGTCTTAGTAATACTATCTGCACCTGTGCCATAAGTAATCGTTTCTTGAGTTACTCGACCAAGTTTATCGTGCTGATAAACAAAGTGGGAATGGGTGTCACCAGTTTGTAGTATATCAATTAATTGATTAGCCTGATTATAGCTATAAGCGACAACCTGACTTGAAGTTGTTTGACCTTTTTCAATATATCTTTGTTTTATCAGATTTCCTGCCGCATCGTATTGGTATTGAATACGGTTGCCATTTGCTTGTTTTTTCTCGATTAATAGATTTGCTTGGTTATAGCTATACTCAACCTCATTTCCTAATGCCTTGGTTTCTTTAATAAGATTATTATTTTTGTCATATTCAAATCTGTATTGGTTATCATTTGCATCGGTGACTTGCGTTATGTTGCCTAATAAATCTGACAGATAACGGGTTTCATGACCTAAAGCATCTATAGATTTTACTATTTCCCCTAGAGCATTATATTCTGTTTGTGAGACCCGATTCGCTGCATCAATAACACTGATCATTAATCCTAATTGATCATAAATACGATGATTGGTTAATGTAGTATCCTTATCTAATTGCTGATTAATCTCAGTGACTTTATCTAAAGCATTATAATTATATGTCTCAGTAAAGGTTGGATAAATAACTTTAGCTAATAAACCCGCTAAATTAGAACCTTTTTCACCATATTCATAAGTTAAGATATTCCCTGCAACATCTACTTCCTGTATGAGTTTATCATCGGTATTATACGTTTGTTGAGTGACTAACCCCGTTGGGCTAATGGTTTTGATTAGGCGATATAAGTTATCATACTGGTAAGTAGTGGTTTGATTGAGCGCATCAACGACTTTTGTTTCATAACCGTTCTGATTAAAACTGTAACTATATTGGGTTTTATTACCCAACGCATCGACGACTTTGATTAATCGCCCCATTCTATCGTTCGACAAAGATACATTATGATTAAGTGGATCAATAGATTCCGTAAGATAACCCGCTAAATTGTAGTTAAACTGCCATAGTTGTTGTAGTGGGTTTTTTACTGTTTTTACTTGTCCCTGAATATTATAAGTGTATTGTGATTGATAGCCATTACCATCAGTATATGTTGCTATATTGCCATAGCGGTCATAAGTTTGTTGCAATTTAATCGCTTTATCACCACCACTAATAGTCGTGACAATTTGTTGACCATAATTGTCATAATTAAAGCTTATAATACGTTGTTCGGGTTTACCTGCCGCATATACAACTTCGATAGGATGACCAAAAGCATCGTACTGAAAGTTAATTACATCGCCTTTAGTATTCGTGATTTTTATTGGTTTATTGGCTTTATTGTATTCATAAAGCTCTGTGGCACCATTAGGGTAAGTGATTTTTATTGGATAGTCGGATTGATTATATTGCGTGGTTATTGTTAATCCACGTTGATTAGTATACTTAACCGAATGATTAGCTTTATCGCGTTGATAGGATTCAGTAATACTATCATTTACTGTTTTGGTAATAACACGACCTTTGGCATCAAATACAGTAACTGTTTTTTTGCCTACTGGATCATTAACAGTAATGGTATATTGCTTATTAACGCGATTATATTGACTATTAAAAATTGTTATAGCACCAGTTTTGTCGGTAATTTTACCTACTTGGGCCAATTTTGTATCGCGATTATCAGAACCAGTTGTCACAACTGTTTTTTTTGAAATAACCCCTCCGTCTTTACCACTCATCATAGCGGTTATCGGTGCAGGAGTTGATACGGTGTAATCAATTTTAGTTACACCACCATCTGGATCAGTTTTTTGGTTTAGTTGTCCATTTGCATCGTACCCATAATGCCATACATGACCAAGAACATCCGTGGCCTTGACCAGTTTATTTCCAGACCATTCATAACTTACAGTTCGCCCTTCACGATCACTAACTTTGATAAGACGTTCTTGATTGTCATAAATAAAACTATATACCTGTTCATCAAAATGATCTTTGATAGCAATACGGCGTCCTTCGTTGTCTAAGATAAAACTAACTTTTACATTATTAATATCACCATATTCTAAAACTCGACCTTTATCATCAAAATTAATCCAATTTCCCTGTTGATCGAACCAATGCCACCCACTATCTGTTTTCTTAATAGATATGTGTTTATAGGTGTATAATTGTTCCTTACCAGTACGTTGATACATGGTACCTGCACGATCAATGGTTTTAACACTATCATCTAATGGATCAAGAACAAAACGTAAATTAGCCCAAGCCGGATTTATATACCAACGACCATTAATCCAAGTTCGATTAAGTTTAACTTCACCACCAAGTACTTTGACCCTTAGGTCAATCGTACTTTCAGTATATTCTGTATTTGGTAATTTAACACTAGCGTCACTTGTACCAGATATTTTTTGTATATCACCATTATAAAGTTGTGCATACGCTATTTTAGATGATGAGGCAATCATTATTGTCATCACCATAAAGATTGCTATATACTTGTTTATATTTTTAATTATCATGTTGCGATCCTTTGTGTTGTTTGACACACTAATTTTCATTTTTTAAATTACCTAGCACCGCTTGCCGTACCGGCACTCGCACAACTAGCTTCTGGAGCACAACCTGGTGCTATTGGCATGGCTAAAGGAGAGCCTAAAGCGCTACCTGAATTAGTACCTGAACCCCAGTCCCAATTAAAATCTGCTAATGAACATTGCCCTACATATTGATAAAAATAACCACCGCTATTACCTTTAGATATGTCGCCATTAGCGCATATACTGTCATGTAGCTCTAAATAAGGCGCTAAATAACAGCTACTAGCCGCATTTTTACTTTTAAATAACATTGTTTCAACCGTTGCTTCTGGTTTAACACTTTGAGTTTGGTTCGGATCAAGGGCGGTGACTCGATAAGCAATAACTCTTTTTTCCTTAGGCAGGAGACTATTAGGTATTTCTCCAAAAAATTCATACTTAAATTTATTATCAGTTTTCGGTAAATTTAATACCACATTTTTAGCCTCTATCAGACCATAGTTAGTGATAGTGAGCTCACCCACTTTTTCCTCACCAATTTGTAAGCCCGCTAAATTAATAGACATAGGTTCTATCAAAACAACAGGTGCTGGTACCAAAGTATTGAAAGTTGCATTTAACTCAATATCATAAACATCTTTAATTTCTGTTTCTGTTGTACCAAATTCAATATTGATGTTTTGGTACTCTAAAAAGATATGTTCATTAATAGTAGTATTAGGGCGAATAACAATGCGACCTGACACATCCGTATGGTTTGGTGCACTCACACGATAGCGATAAACTCCTGTAGGGAGGTTTTCTAACAAGGCGATCCCTTGTTCATTAGAGATAATGCTATATTGTTGAGTAAGCACAGCTTCATTTTGCAACTTAATCGTCGCACCTTTTACGCCTGCAATAGGATTACCTTGTTTATCCAATGTTGCTGTATAGATATCAGCAATATCAAATTGTGCAATACCTAGACCGCTTTGTGTCACTGAAATACTGACGGGAATTGATCCTAATATATTGTTATTCTCTGCTATTTTAAGATTAAAACGATAAACACCATCACTTACCTTGTTATTTGGTTGAGCAACAATTTGTAAAGGTAGTTGTTCATCAACAGCAATTGATTCAATTGTTTTATCAGTAGCAATAAATATCCAGTTTGGCGCTGGATTACCACTTTCATCAAGAAGTTCAATTTGAACATTTTCTGCTTTAGCCAATCCTTTATTGCCTAAATGAATATTGGTACTCAACATTGTTCCCTGTTGCACACCCGTTTGAATATAATTTGGAACCGCATAAAGGGTCGGCATTGCTTGTCCTAATTGATAATCAATTTTCAATTTACCTCGTATTAAATCATTTGATTCATCAGCTAAAGCGACAAGATAAATACTTCCTTTTTCGGTTGCTGTATCATCAGCAATGAAATTAATCATGGTCAATTCAGTTTCACCACTATTTATATCAATTGGTTCAGATTTTATTTGTATCCCTTTTGGCAAAATACCATCTGGCTGATTATCTGCAGTTAATACCCAACGTAAATTTTTAGCAGTAATACTCGCTTTAGCTACCATATTTATAGGCATTGCAACGTTACGTGCCGCTTTTAGATGATAATTTTGATAATTAAAGGCGATACGATTAATTTCAAAACTAGCTTGTGAAGTCATAATTAATTCATCAGGATGAATAATGGCTACTTGATATATACCTGCATCGTTTTCTTGAGGCATAAAAGTATAAGAGAAATTTCCTTTATCATCAGTTGCAATGGCAATTTTCCGCTCAAAACCATTAACTTTTAATACTAACTTAACTGGTGCATTAGCAACCACAGTATTATCCTTCCGATAAATCGCCTGTCCTGTAATTGTAATAGGCTGTAGTCCATAGCTAACTTTTGGATTGATATTGGTAACTTTCCCTGTATAAGCTGTCGGCGGTGGTGCAGGAGGTTCCATTTTAACCATTACCTCACGTTCAATTGTAACAACTTTACCACTGGTATTAATCGCTTTAACGGTTAATTTATGTTTACCATTATTTTGTTGTGTTAATGGCCAATGAACTTGATAAGGAGATTTGGTTAATGTTGAAAATAATTGGTCATCAAGGTAAACTTCAACTTTATCAATTCCTAATTCATCTGTTGCAGATATCTGGATATCCATAGGGGCAAAAATCACTTGATTATCTGCTGGTGTTATAATGGTTGCCTTTGGTGTCGGTAGTTTAAAACTAACTGAAACAGGTTTACTGTGTTCACTTATACCAAAATCATTATTAAGTACCGCCGTTAATTGATAATTCCCCTCGGCTTTAAGATCAACAACTTGATAAAAATAACCATTTTTATCAACTGTAACTGGATCATTAACCATTCTCCCATTCAAATATAGCTGCACTTTTCCAGCTTCCTCAGCTTTACCTTGAACCTTTAAATTTGATATTTTAACCGTGGAATTAGAGACTGGTTGAATTAATATTGGCGCTGTAACACCGATAGCGAAAGGCTCTGTATAACCTGATTCATTACCAGCTTTATCAGTTACATTTAAGCGCGCATATAATACTTCATTATCTTTAACTGGCAAATTCGAAATTTGGTAGCTATTTGCATCAATTTGGATATCTTGATCAATGAGAGGTGTATCAAAGCGCTGGTTAGTTGCTATTTGTAAATGTCCAGATTTAACGCCACTTAAATTATCATAAGTTGAAAAAATCACTTTCACTGTATCACTATTAATACGATTAAATTGTTTGAGCTTAACCACTGGTTTTATCGTATCAATAGTCACTAAAGTTGAAAGAGGAGACCACATTTCCCATGTTCCACCATTATTAATACTTCCTCTAATACGTGCTCGATAAGATTGACCATTTTGCAAATCATTAACAAATGTAAATTGACCTACATCGCCAACAACTTCTCTATACACTGTATTACCAGATGGATCTTGAATATCAATTTCATAACTATTGAGTGGACTAATTTTTTGCCATGACCAGCTTGGCGCTTGATGGCTATAACGGTTAACTGGTATTGGTGCATCTGACGTTAATCCTGAAATGTCAAAAAAATTATAAGATGCATTTTGATCAACAATATATTTACTAAAATCACTATTTGGTGTAAATAAAATCGCTTGTTCTGGTTTAATAACATTTGCAGTGTCACAACCTATTTGTGTATAGTTTGAAGTTGTGCCTTGGATACCTATTGTAGCACTGCTACCTTTGCTACGTTCGCCTATCAAATAACGATATTGATACTTAATTTGATTAGAGTTTTCATAAAGAATAGCCTGAAATGTTCCCATGGGAAGATTACTACCAAAGTAATACTGGTTAGTCCATTGAACAATTAACCTCCTATTAGGTGCCTCACCCTGAGTTTCATACTGAATAGTCCCTGTCGGCTGGCCTGCAACATTGGTTCTTAAATCATCCCAAAACACATACAGTGTATCATTATAAGAAGGAAGACAAGAATTAATGAAGGAGCTAGTTGGGTTAGTAAATTGAATCAAACCATTAGTTGTGACATAAAATTTATCAAAATTGCTACCATAATAGTTAAAGCTAAATCCTATTGGAAAAGGACCTGCATATTGATCGTCACCATATAATCCAGTATTTGTAGCAGCATAACTAGAATGATAAACAAATATAGACAAAACAAAGAAAAGGATTGCATATTTATTTTTTTGTTTTATTGATTGTCTTTTTGAGGGCTTTATATTTAATTTTAAAGATAGATTTTTCCATCGTTTATAAACTTTCATTTTTTGCTCCATTAGAGTTAAAATTTATTATTAAATTATAGCGTTAGCCTACAAGGCTTAGACAAACTCTTGCCTGCATTATTAATCAAGTTTGCCTGTTGCTTCACATATTGTTGATAACCAGCTAAACCGCCTTCTAACCAAACAACTTCGCTTGACTCAGGAAACGTTAATTTGCGTTTTAATAATTTAGTGATATGTTCATTAGGGGGGATTAATACATATTGTATAAAGGTATCATTGTTAATAATTTTATTTTTAAAAAAATGTTTTATAGCTAGATTAGATTCTTCTGATAAATTAAAATTTCTAATAGGTTTTTCAGGTAATGTATTAATATCTTGTGGCATTAAACCAATTGTAATGATCTGCCAGTTAATAGTTTTACTACCTAATAGAAATTCTTCAGGGGTTATTGTATTTGATAACTGTAGGTTTTGTTCTTTTAGCTTGGACCACGTTCTAATCCCCCCTAATAAAGCAAAAAGATGCTTATAACCTTTTTGCCTTAGCGTATTGATTGTTCGATTAATCGTTTGTTGTTCAAAACCTGTTCCAACTAATACTACTGTTTTATCATAAAGAAAATCCTTTTTTTCTAAATGATTAAGCGGGATAGTTAAAATACCTAATTGATTATCTGAGTTAAATAAGTTCGATCTAACATCTATCCATACTACATCATCTGATAAATTACGCGCCTGTTCAATGGTTAACCAAAACGTCTTATCTAATGATTCTTTATGTTGATTAATAGGCAAATGAGTAAAAAGATCTCTATAATTTTGGATATCTTCTTGACAATTATTAATTTCATTTGCAGAAATCTGACAACAAAAAGACAAAACAGTACAAGAAAATAATAATCTATATAGCAAATTAGAATGACAAACTGACATTTTTAAAATTCTTTTCAAGTTATTTAAATAAGTTTTAACACAATTAATTTTTATTTATTATTAAGATAGAATATAAATCTGGATATTTGTTATAAAACAAGCGACATAAGCACAACCTATATAAGTATATGTTTTACTTATATAGGTTAAGATTGATAGGGATGATCAAATAATTTTTATAATGGTGTTACATATACTTTGATATTTCCATCCTTAGTAGCAGACATATAGAAATTACCTGTAAATTCATTATTTTTTCCAAGAATACCTGATTTAAACGGAATGAATATATCGGATTTAAAGCTATAATCTCTACTTACTTCTGCTTTACAAACCTTACTTTCCAAATCAAAATTTGCCTTTCCTGGGCAATAACGACTAGTCATTGCAACGCCAGAAAACTTAACCAAATAAGACTTATCCGCTTGGAAATTATAATTTTTAGGTAATAATTCATTTAATGAATATCGAAAACCTTTTATAATTGAGGTCGTGTTGGTTAATGAATTTTCCATATCAAGAGGCACTACGATCACTTTTATCGTTTCTGTTTGTTTGGCTAGTAGATAGATATTTCCTGTGAAGTGACTATCTCCATGAAGGATACCTGACTTAGAAGGGATAAAAATATCTGTCTTAAAAGCATCTTTCTCAAAAGTATAATTCCTATTTAAATCCGTTTTGCATTTTTTAGAATTTTCATCAAAATTATTCTTTCCTGAGCAAATACGAGAAGCTATGTTACCAATAAATTCGATCATATAAGACTTATTGGCTTCAAAATAATAGTTTTCTGGTAATAATTCATTAAGTGAATATTTGGCACCTTTTGTTACTAAAAACGTGTCTACTATTGCTTTTGTTTCGTTTATATCACTCTCATATAAGGTATAACTTCCTGTACTATTAGTATCAAATAAATGAATATAATAAGACCAAGATAAATCATCGTTACGAATTTTGGATTGCCAAATATTTTCTGCAGGTAATACCTTGCCATCAGAACGAATTACCTTATTCATCTTTTGATTGCCGAAACTTGGATCAGCTATTTTTACATAAACTTGTCCTTCCGTTTTTGGAAAAACGAGTTTTGTTTCTTTACCAACTGTAGTGAGTGTGGCATTAAGTGATTGATCTGATAGATCTGTGTTGAATCCTTCGGATTCATATACACGAATTACATCACCATCTAATGCTAAAAAGTCTGTAATATTATCTCTATCGGGTAAATCTACTTTTACATTATGAATCAAAGTATGCGTATTTACTGTTTTTAATAAAGATGTTACTGAGCCACCTAACGTATCAGCATGGGTAAAAGTCGCATCAAACTCCACAAATTTACCATGCAAGCTAGTCATCATATCCCAACGCCCAACTTTAGATGAGTGCCCAGCAATATCACCAAAATCTAATAATAAACTTTTGTTGACCGCATGATCCCCCATATAGCTACCTAAAATATTGAAGTCAATCAATAAATTTTGTTTATTTTCAACAATTTTAGGTTGTGCAGAATCGATGACAGTTTTATAAGAAGTACCATGACCTTCATTCTTAACACGTACACCTAATGTAAAAGGAATAGAGGGTTCAATTTCAGGCGTAAAGGGATCATCCCCATAAACTTCGCTTGGTATAAAATAATCTAATGTTAATAACGGCTGAGGTTTAATTACAACATAATCAGGTGGAACTTCTACGCTTACTTCTTGTCCATTCAATGTATAAGTAACTTTAGCTCCAATATAATATAATGTATCATCAGATTGCGCCGCACCATATGCAGGAACAATTAACCAATGAGCTTCAGCTTTAGTCTTTGCTTTTATCTCACCATCACCATTAATACTATTAATGCCAGATAATGAGTTAATGCGATAAAAAAACTTTGCATCGTTATCATTAGCATTTTGAGTTGTCGCTACTTGTTGATTATTTCTATCAGTAAAGAGCAATTCTATACGTATATTTTTTAGTATCGAATCCTCTAGGCCATTATTAATTATCATTCGAGCATCAAATGCTTGCCGTTCAAATGATAATTTTTGTTCTATAACTATTTTTACTTCTGCACATATCGCATCTTGCGCAAATACTAACTTGCTAGAAGTAACGCTACAGAAGAAAAAAAGTATCCATATAAAGTACCAATAATATTTTTGTCTGCATTTTAAAAGTATGTTCATTTATAATTGACCTTTTATAATATTTTTATTCTGAATGAATCCATTTATAAGCGAATAAAATAACTTTTCCTATTTTTTATAGATTGATCTTTGAGAATCGTTTAATAAAGCTCAAGGCTTTATTTTTTATATCTATAAGCAATTAGTGTAGATAATTAAGTAAATTAATAAACTATTACTACTAATTAACTACTGTCTAATTCTGAATCAAAATACATTGCTAGTTCACAATTTGTTATCCCTATTATCAAATGCCAATGTTTTTTTCATTAATATAAAATTAATCATTAAGCATATAGATAATCAAGAAAGATAATCTTATTTTGGTATGAAAAATAACAATTATAATAATTAATAAGAAATGAAATTTGTAATAAGTTCTCTTGTTAGTATTTAGATGAAACATTCTTTATTTGCTTTTAAACAAAAGAATTTATAATTTTTAATGTATTATCTTTTGACACTAAAACTAATTTAGATCTAAAAAACTAAATTCAGCTTACTTCATATCGATTTAGAGGGATTTGCTTATAATAGTGAAATAATGCAACAACGCTAGTAATGTCAGAATTGGCGTAATGTCGTTTGTCAATAAAGGCATTCCAGATAATTGCACTGTTTATACACAAAAAAAACAAATACAATTACCCAGAGCGGTTAATTATTACAGTGGCTTTTCTGGCCAATTGGTGTCTGGCGCCGTATCAACATCAATGCGATTGAGTAAAGCTCGGTATTTTTTCCAATCCGCGTATAACGCCTTTTCTTCATCAGTTGCAATATCAGTATCAATTGCATCTTGTAGATAATCAATTTGCATAGTAGCTTCGCTTAATAGCTGTTTTTTCTGTGCTGTTGCAACATTTACATGGTGCTGATGCTGTTTATTTTCATCTAATATCCATGCTTCACCGTTCCAAGAATCAAACTCAGAATTTGGTTTTAACAGTGTGTAATCTGTAGGAATGTCGCCAATTTCTGTTACTGTTGATTCTACGCCTGTTGTAGTTGAGTAGATTTTTTTGCCTCGGTAATCATTAAGGTAAACCCATTTGTTGTCTTGACGAACAATCGCTTTATCTTCTTTCACCGATTTCGGTGCATCTATGCATGAGTTAGCCGGCACACCGACGCCAACTTGTAAATACTGATAACTGGCATTTTTGTATTCGCCAGTTAGCACGTCAAAATTGTAAATAACTGCATAACCTGCCTTCACTGTTAATCCATTATTATCTAAAATAGCTACTTCTGGTTGTAATTGATATTTCATTGTAAATCCTCTTATTTGTTATTCAGCTTTAACTATATACATAAATGCGATGTTTCTAGGTCTGTTTTCATTAGCAACGGGAACATAACGAGATGCGTCGAATATTATTTTTTGATGAGAGCCGCCCGACCAGCTCCCTGTTTGGTATGCCCCAGAAGAGTTCATGCTAGTAGAGAACGCGCCAGTTCCGATCCCGTCGTGCTGTGCGCCCGTGATAAAAGTTTCTAACTGTCCCCAAATATTGCGAATAGCGTCATTCTGCCAACTCAAAATACCGCGACCAGGATCAACGCCGTGACCGTTATCCCATCCGCGTATAAACTCACCCCGCAAGTCTGGTAAACGTCCGTCTGGATACGCAGCAGCTAACCTCGGAAATTGATTTACATTGAATTGAGCACCATTACATTCAAACCAACCGACCGGCGGACGATCTTGTGGCCACGGCTGTGGGATGCCGACAGGTACTGAATTCAACCGAACATAATCATCTAAACCGACCACGCGATCACAACCGATATACCCATCAACGCCTCCATCGGGTGTAATTAGCCACGCAAATTTATTTGTTAAATGATTATAAACGCCGCAAACACCGTCGTTTCTCATCACTATGTGATAGCTATGATTCGGCGAAAATACAATAGATTCGTTATTATTCGATGTAAATTTATCAGTTACATTTGATAAGTTGTTATGATTTTCAGTTGCTAAATCGTTAACTTTTTTTACAGCCAACGGTGTTGCTGCTTCTGTTTCTGATGTGCTGTTAGTTGATGAGTTAAGCTTTACGCTACCTTTTTCGACAAATTCCTTAATGGCTGTAGCGAGTTGATCGTGCTTTGATTTATCAAGCTTAATACCTGCTGACTCAATCGCATTAGCAATTTCTTCTTGAATAGCATCACAATAAAGATAGTCTAATTGCGTTGCTGGTGTGCCAGTTTGTGGGTTACCACGGGTAAAGCCATTTTTTCCTTGCCCAAATTTATCTTTTTGGGCGGTGGCTGTATCAATTCTATGCATTTGTTACTCCGTATTTAAAAATTACATAAGTGTGTGATGGGCATAATTTATTAATTATGCATTCGATTTGTTTATCACCCCACTTTCTCAAAGATGAATCACATTCATCGTTACAAGTCATTTCTGTGATTTGATAATTGTGAGGGATATTTACTATCCAGTAAAAACGCCACTCCTCATCATATAGATAATCGTCACATGTTGATTCACAAGTAAATATATCATTGTTGTAGTTTGTAATAGTGGCATCTGTATAGCCGTTGGCTTTTAAGACTTGTAGAAAAAATGCTTTACTTATGCCGCCGACCAAATTTATTTTTGAATCCAAACGGTTACGCCGAGTAGTTAACGTTTGAACCTCCGACGGGTAACAACTATCGGGTAATCCACATATTTGCTCATATCTATCTATCAGCTCTGTCGTCGTCTTGGGGTTAACCTCTTGCATTAAATCATCTAATCTAGCGTGAGTTTTTGATAATGTTAATGCCAGTGATAGCAGTATTGGCTCTGATTTATTCCACGCAGGGCCATAGGGCAATAAGTGCCCTACCATATTTCGGTATTGTTTGTCTAAATCCATTCAATCCCTCCAAAAGCAGCCACTTGATTTTTTTCTATAAAAATATCTTTGTCGGGATAAACTAATTCATGGGCATATTCACCAAATGATGCGCTTATCACTTCGCTAATACGCGACCTAAATAACGTTGTTTGTGGATTGCCTTCTCTTAATAAAAATGACTTCAATTCGGCTTCTATTTGATAGCGAATTTCTGGATTATCAGGGGTGACCATAATTTTAAAATTAATGGGTTTGGGTGCAGGAGAAAAAACGAGCAGCATGGCGCCAGCAACCGGTGCGAGTGGTTCAATATGTTTTTTTATATTTTCAATAGTTGTACTATCTAAAATTGGGTTAACCGGATCGCTATTTGCCACCATTACGCCAACGCTACCCGCCCCCGCCCAATGGCGGTAACACCAAGCTCGTGTAACACCATGAACCTCTTTTGCCCACTGTACATAATCTTGATCGGCTCCGCTTTGAGGCGTGTAATACCATCTGGCTATAACACGTTTTCTGAAAGATTCTAAATCTTCAATATCGGCACCTGATTCTATTGAATCGGCAAAACATGTTGATGATAGACCTGTAACAGGGGTAATCAGTGACATTTTAGTGCCATCATCACAATTGCCTTTTTTGCCTACCTCATCACAAATAACAGGCACTCTTAAAACGTTATTTGTAGATGTTATTGTTTCAGTAACTGTATACAGGCTCTGATCTATCTGGCGCCTGATTTTTTGACCTTTTGTGATAGTTATTCCATCAGATATTTCATCAAATCGAACATAGCCAGCTGCTGGAATTGGCTGTTTTCTATAGCAACGCTTCATATTGCCATGTCGAATTAACCAATTTTCGTCTGCTTGATCGGGTAAAATATTTTTAGCCATGTTTTCAATGTAGCCTAATAATACATGGGTAGCCCCTGCTATCACTCGTCCATAAACTTCTGGATCATTGCGCCGTAATGAAATTAATTCATCATCGACGGCTAGGCGCGCATATAAATCATTGCGTATTGTTGTGATTAAATCGGGTAAGGTTGGTCTTGAAAATCCACTAGACATTAATATCACTCCATAAGTTGTCAAACTTGAATTCTTCACTGCTGCCATCGTTTTTATAAATATTGATGGTTGCCACTAAAACGGTTAAATCGGTTCGCTTTACTGAAACATCAATACGTGATGCCAGCCCGTCATCAATCATCCACTGCACCGCCTCTTTTATATAAATTTTTGCAAAATTGGCAGTTTGATTGGTTAATTTTGAGCGAGACAATAAATAAAGGCGTGATCCAATTTTGTCATTTGCTATACTAGGGTATGAATCGCCCCACCAACCAAAGGGGTGTTTTGAATCATCACTGGTGTTTTTGCGTCGCCATGTGAATAGCGAAATGATTAAGGCTCGGTACAGTGGTTTTGTATGTGATGACATTGACATCAGTTTGTCATTAATGTTTATAAACATGTTACTAACTCACAGAATAAGGAATAAAAAATGAAAAAATTATCTTTATTAGCTTTGGTTTTATTAGCAAGTTCAGCAAGTACGGAGTAAAAAGAACTGCCATAAACCGCTAAACAGTTTGATAAAGGCATAAAAAAATACTTCAAAACATTTCCACAGTGCGCAGAAATAAAAATAGATGAGTTGCTTTTATTCAATGATGGTGCAAATGGTTATCAAGAATTTCAATTAGGTAATCTCACGTTTGCCGTCATGTTAAACATTGACGAAAAAGATAAGCTCACTAATATTCAAATAATATCATCTGGTAATGCTAAAAATGAGCAAGCACGACAAGGTATGTTATGCTCAACTTATGCAGTAATGAGGATGTTACAACCTAAACTAGCATCTAAAAACGACGCATTAAAACAGGCGGGTCACCTGTGGGTGCTAGCAAAAGGTGCCCTGTTTGAAATGGCGTATTATTTTGACAATAATAAAGGCGCAATTTGCCCTATTTGAATTAAACGTTTATACAAACTAACCCATTTTTTGATTTGGGTTGTGTGTTACGGTACTTGTTTCATTATGTGTATGTCCATTATAAATGGTTCTGATGTTTGAAATAGTGCTGGTTTTATCTGCTATTTCTCCAGATGATTTGAATAATGGCGTATTAAATTGTGTTCCTGATGATGCGCTAACAACTAAATTTTTAGTATTTAGTTCAATTGCATCATCAGCGTTAACAATAAATTTTTTAGTTTTTACGTTAATCTCGTTATTACGGTTAAAAATAATAGCGTCACCCTCGTCTGTGTAAATGGCAACCTCGCCTTTTTTGAGCGATGTAATACGATAACGTCGGTCACCTGTGGTTAAAATCACACCATGCGATTTATCACCATCTAAGAATAATGCAACAGCTTCTGCGCCATCTAATGGCCTTGATGTGAACCCATACGGCTCGATATGCTCAATATCACTTTTTTGTTCACCGCCCGACATTTTGATTTGTAACGTTTGGCATTTGCTGTTGCTATCACTAAATGTTATATAGCCACGAGAAACTAGGTTCATTATTTTATTTAAAACTTTACGCATTAGAATACCTCACCATCTGGTTACTTACCTTTTTTCTTCTTGTCAGGCAAATAGGCTTCAACTGGACCTATTTTTAATTCGCATAACGTTCCACGACTGCTTAAGCTATATTTAACTTCAGCAATAACCAGTTTTTCATTATCGTAACCCAGCAGCGGATCATTAACGACAACCATTTGATTGGGTTTCCATAACGTTCCGTCCCCCTGACGCCAACCTTGTACGGTGTAAGTGACTTCTCTGGTTTTGCTTGCTCTCAGCACTTTTTCCATTTCACAGCGTTCTTGGCAAGTACCGTTATTCGAGTCGCCAGACTGCTTTATGATTAATGGACGATAACGAACAATTTCCTCATCTTTAGATGTGGCGCTAACGGATGCTAGCGTTGCTTCACCAAAGTTTTCATCATCACCGATGCTTTGCCCTGAGACAAAATAATCGGAATATCGATCCTCGATACTATTTCCAGTATCCGCCGACAAAATATTAGCTCCTAAAACCAAGGCTGTTTTTGCCTCATCGAAACCGATATCACCAATCACTACTTGCCCTTGCTCATCATCAAATACAATAATTTGTTGCATACCCATTATTTTACTAATGACATCAAAAACAGTGTCCCCTTGATCCGCTTGAATGCTAATAGCACCAACATCATTACCTTGGTTGATAACGTTTAGCTTAAACGGTTTAACTAAATCTTGAATAACTTGAATAGTTGAACTACCGCTATATTGTTTGGGTACTGCACTACAATCAATACAATCAGCGGTTTTACTTCTGCCAACAATGCCCATTGATAGTGATCCCGCATCATATCGAATGGGCAATGCTTCAACGTACCCCGTTAAAACCACGTCATCATCAATATACACTTCAACTAAATCACCATTTTTAACATCAATTTTTGCTTCTGAAGCATCGCCTGATGATGGCCATTGTCGAGTAATAGTGACATTAAAATCACGGGCTAGTCGTTCAATACCCGCCGAAATACTTACATCAGTCCAACCGCCAAAGTATTTGTGATTAATTTTTAACAACACTTTATTATCGCTCATGGTTTGGGTACTCTCAGTTCTTTAACGGGCACAAAACCAGGATGAAGGACGTTGTTGCGAATTGATATATCATCATAACGTGTCGCATTGTTATAGAGATAGTGCGCTAAAACTAAATCGGGCAATACGTCCTTAGGCATATAAACAATGGTTTTTTCTATTTTGATTAAGCGTGCATTGATATCTTGGTTAACTGCAGCTTTTAATTTTACTAGTGCAATGTACAAACCATCATGCTCGGTTCTTGACAGTTCTTTATCAAACGATTCATTAATAGCATCTTTGATATCCAGCAAATCATCAAATGAAATGGTATTACTTTTTTCAACTGTTGATGATGTTGATATGGTTGAGATTGTTATGTTAGCCTGTGAATTGTTTATGTTCCCATTTGGCAAAGTATCCCCTCTGCTGAAATAATTCTCTTTTTTCCCTTTTGTTGATTCTAACGCCACAGGCGCAAAAGCTTGTTTTCTTTTATCTTCAACTTGCTTCGGCAATGACGCAATTATTCGTGATGCTTCTGTCAGTGCGGTTACGCGAATCGCGGTATTGATTAAATTTTGATTTTTCTTTCTTTTTTGGGTCGATTTGCTATCTGTTGACCAAATGGCGCTAGGCAAAACGCTTTTTATAAATAATACGCCGTTAAACACCTTTACTCTGGCTACCAAATCATTTACAGAATTGGAAAATGTTGTTGCGCTTTGCCAAACATTTTTGATTGAATTAATAATGGATGAACCCCTAGCACCAAGAATGGGTGATAAATCACCATTTAGGATTTTAATCACATCATTAACATAGGGAGTTATCGCATTATAAGCATCAGCTATGTCATTTAAAATTGACACGGTTTCATCAAGAATATTACTCAAGACAAAATCGGGCGCGTCGATTAAATCAAAATCTTCAAATGCATCTAGTAGTGCTTGATCTACATTATCTGCATTTTCATCAACCACATCATCTGTTGCGATAGATGAATCGGGGAAGATTAATTCCCCCGCCTCAACAAAAGAGAATGAAATAACACTCATTCGACCGTTTTCAACCGAGTTACTAACGGTTGCCGTGCCGGTAATGTTAACATTCAATTCACCAAATATGGGGTGCATGAGTGTACCTGCACCTTCTTTCTCGATGGCTTCTACCAGTTTTTCAGCTTGTTCTTTGTGGTCGTCACCAATAACAAACGCATCAATTTTATTTTTACGCGCAGAACGACCTAGATCTTCCGTATAAGGAACATCTCGGAACGGATATTCATGGGTTTCATTACGCCGACCAAATTCAGCTGATGTGCCACTCACTTGGAATGGCACTCCTCGAAAACTTGCTGGTAATAAATCATTTAGCCAATTCATGAAGTTCATCAATAGACTCCTAATGCATATGGATTCCAACCCACATCGGCTTTAGTATCAAAACCCGATGCCTGTTTAGTTTGTTTTACGATAGTCCCTTGCGGGGCATTTTCAAACTTCACAACCAATTCACCATTACTATTTCGATTTGCATTATTATTTGAAAAGTTATTAATTGGCATTTGAGGCGTTTGATAATTGGAGCATGTAACCATTGGTTTGGTCATTTCTTTCGGTAAACTCGCTGTATCAGCCGTAACTTTTACTTTCTTTTCATTGTCACCGAAAAGAAAGCCCCAAGCATCTAGTAGCGGTTGGATGCCAGACTTAACGTTATCCCATAGGTTTTTAAAGAAATTCTGAACACTTTCCCATGCCGTTGGTATAACTTCACCCGCATTTTTAAAGGGTTCAATGAATATATCAAAAATCAGCATTACATATGGCTCAATAGACGCCCACAATCCGCTAAAAAACTCATTCACCCTCTGCCAGCCATTTATGATGCTTTCACCACCTGCTTTAAATTCTGCTATAAAATAATCAATAATAGGCATAACGTAAGGTTTTATCACCCCCCATAGCCATTGAAAGAACTTAACTATATCATCCCAGTATGTGATGATTAATGTTGCAGCAATAGCTATACCTGTCATGATTAGCCCAATTGGATTCATGGCCATGACCGTGAAAAGCGCAATTGAAGTAACTCGAACAATTTTAAATGCATTGGATAATGCTATCTGTGCGAAAGCAAATAATTTCGTCGCTAAAGTAATGCTTTTTAAAATTCCTGTATAAGCCACCGTCACTATTTTAAGCGCTATTGAGGAATTTCGAACCGTTTTAAATGCATTAGATAATGCTACCTGCGCGAAAGTAAATAATTTTGTCGCTAAAGTAATGCTTTTTAAAACGCCTGTATGAGCCAATGTCACTATTCTAAGTGCTATTGAGGAATTTCGAACCTTTTTAAATGCATTAGATAATGCTATCTTCGAGAAAGTAAATAATTTTGTTGCTAAAGTAATGCTTTTTAAAACACCTGTATGAGCCAATGTCACTATTTTAAGTGCTATTGAGGAATTTCGAACCTTTTTAAATGCATTAGATAATTTTAATTGAATAGCCGCATGAGACTTTGTTACCCATTTATTAGCTTTAAGTACACCGTTGTAAATATCGATCCCGGTTGTTAGCACACCAACAATAGTATTCACACCTGCACATGCAACACGAAGACCAATTAACCCCACAATCGCCATCGCAGCCATTTTCACGAGTTCAGGATTTTCTTGAATAAAATGCCCGAATGAAACGATTAACGGTTGCATTTGGTTTAATAGTTCGATAAATGTTGGTAATAATGCCTCACCAATTGATAAACTGATATTATTAAGACCATTATTAAAAATTTGTAATTTTTGGGCTACGTTATTTAATCTTAATTCATACTGTTCCTGCATCAAACCAGCGTATTGCGATGCATCCTCAACACGCTTAAAATTAGTTTTTAATAGTTCCAGATTATCAACTAATGGTGAAATTGCAGCAATACTTTCTTTACCAAACAAATCTGCTAGTAACGCAGATTGCCTATCTTTTGGTACTTTACCTAGCGATTCAAGTACTGATGTAATCGCTCCTTCGGCATCTTTCTGCATGATGTTAGCTATTTCAGTTGATGTGAAGCCTAACTGTTGTAATGCCTCTTGTTGTTTCTCAGTCGCAGCCTCACCTGATGCCAGCATCGACATAAAGTTTTTTATACCCGTAGCTGCTTGATCGGTATTTGTACCAACGGAAATAATTGTTGAACTTAATGCAACTAACTTGTCAGTACTGCTACCAGAAATATTATCCAGCGAGCCAATTTCTGTAACTACATTTGTAACTACATCTGAAATATCTTTGGCTTTTGCATTTTGCGGGTTGCTCAACAATTTAATTTTATCAGATAATTCAACAACCTCGTTTTGAGTTAGCTTTAAAGCTGTTCGCCATGTTGCCATTGTGCTACTCGCTTCTTCCGCAGAGCTATCAAATGCTATACCCATTTTTACAGCATCTTCGGCAAATTGCTTTAAATCTTCTTTTGGGATACCTGCTTGTCCGCCTGCTGCAACAATTGCGCCGATATCTTTAGCTGCCATTGGTAACGTTAGTGACATTTCACGAATATCTTGCCCCATTTGTTTGAATTGCTCAGGCGTATCAAAGTCAACAACCTTTTTGATGTCAGCCATAACTTCTTCATACGCTATTGCATCTTTCACACCTTTAACAAACGGCGCAGAAATATTAAGGCCAGTTACAGCACCTTTTAGATCAAATTTGGCAAACTTTGAGTTTTGCACACTTTTTTGAAATTTTTCAAGTTTGCCTTTTATATTATTTAATTTTGGCGGTAGCTTATCGATATATTCCTTTGCAGCTTTTAAATTAAAGCTAGTCATAATGTTGATTCCTTGCTATTTTCTATGCGGTTTGCTTGTTCACAGAGTTCAAAGACTTCGGATAGTGAACGTTCTTCAATGATGTAGAAAGGAGAAAGTTGCCAGTACTTGGCAACTTCAAAACAAAGGTTTACAAGATATTCAATGGTGATGATTGGGCTTGCTCCGCTTCCAATGGCGTCTCTGCCTCCTTTACTTGATCCTTTGGGCCAAAGAACATCATAATTTCTCCCGTAATCATTAGAAAATCATAGGGTGTAAGTTGTTCCACCGAGCTTGGTGTAACATTACCTAATGCCACGATGTAATCAGCCACTTTTTTAGGATCGCCAATCATTTGGCTATCAAATGGGAATCCCAATTTTTTGATATCTTTGACGGTAGGCTCTTTTAATTCCAGCACATGTAATTCATTGCCATGTGCCATGATCGGCTGTGATAGTTTAATTTCTTTCATTATTGATAAAATCCTTCTTCACCGTGAAATTCGATTTCTGCTGTACCGTCTTCGGCATTGTGATTAACTTCACCTTCTACCCAAGCATTAGATAAAACGTAAACCTTACCGTTGGCAAGTTCTGCGGTAACTGTCATTGAATCGCTAGACATTAACTTGTCGATTGGAAAATCACTCGGTACTTTAAATGTCCCTTTAATGTACGGAGCTCGGAATGTTTCTTTATAGTGAACGCTATTATCTAATCCCAAAATACTTTCTTTTACATTAGTATTCATTGGGACTTCAATACCGCCTGTTAATGATAGTTGGTTGGCATCAACTTTAATATAAGTTGTTCCTGCAATACGTCGTTGTGTCATTAGTTTTTCTCCTCTGGATATTGCAATCTAAACTGTGCTAACACAGCAAAAACGCGTAATTGATTAACGAGATCAGGTGGGAATAACACATCTAATCGATTAGGATCGTTGACATTTCGTTCAACAATTAAGTTCTTTTTGAACACATCAAAGTTTTCAACTAAACCTAATAATTCTAATTGTCGATATGTTGCATTAATTTCCGCTTTAGCGACGGAAGGGGTGATAATTGCCTGCCCTGCACCAAATCGCGTGCCGTCATTTGCTAGTTTATGCCGTGGGTATTTAGATGTGATCACACTGCGTAATTTACGTAATACATACGCTAGCGTATGCAAGGTTTCACTATCTAAATAGCTATTATCAGCAATGCCGTAGCTATTACGTTGATAGGTTGTGATATCACGTTGTATTAATAAATTTCCGCTAGAAACATAAGCTGTAGCAATACCATGGCTTAGCAAAGATTGTTGTTCTGTTAGTGTAAACTGATCACTATCTGGTGCGGGTAACGCGCCGTTTAATAAGCCCGTTTGTGTTGGTCGAGCAGGATCGTTACGAATAAAAATTGCATTCCGCGCTGTTCGCATTGCAATTAATTCATCAATACCTGTCTGAATGTTTTTTTCATAGCCTGCAACGGTAATATGTTGGTAATTTAATTTATCACCAAATTCGACAAGCTCGGATAAATCACCTTTTTTAGCAGTATAAGCATGTCCATACAATTGGCGCGCATAACTCCAACGCCCTACTGTGTCATCCATTTCTTGGTTGAATGTTGCGAGTGATGCTAAGTCATTAAATGGAAAGGCGATAAAATCAAGGAGTTTGTCCCCCATCGCGGCAATAACCGGCGTTAAATCTGGAGTACCTGTTCCGCCATGCATTTGCGTGATGGCAATATTTAATCCGTCAGGTGTTTCTTCTCCGCCGATTGTGCCGTAATAGTTAAAGCATAGCGGGATATCATTGCCATTCAATCCTTTGTTTTTGGCTGTTAACGTGATAGTGCTATTGCTAATAGTTGCTGTAACAGGTAAATTGGAATTGGTATTAATTGCATTATTTAGTGCATTGGCAATATTGTCCGCAGTATCCGAAATCGTTACGCGCGATTGAATTTTGCAGTTACCAATATATAAACTTAATGTCCCTGTTTCTTCTGCGGTGCCTGATATTTGAATAGTACCTGTTGCGTTTGAGCCAGATGCAGGTTCGTCAACAGCAATCACCCATAACTCACCAAAATTATCGGTGTTTCGATAGGATTCAACCATTCTAGATAATTGGCTACCTTGTCCTGCGAGTTTTTTAGCTTGATCTGCAGACGGCATAATAATGAGCTTATTACGTTCAATACTGCTATCAGCTAATGGATAAGCAATAATTAATGAAGCACCGCTATCTTGAATTGTATTAGCCGCAGACGAATCCACTTCCGCATAAAATAATGGAACTTTTATATTGTTAGGAATATTGTTAAAACTAATTGTCATTTTTAGTTACCCTTTTTTTGTTTTAATTTGATGTTGGTTGTTTCTTCAACATCATTATTTGCCAGTCGTCTAGCCCAGTATTGGTTAAACTCAACATGACGACCGCCTTTAGGTAAATAATCCCCGTTATCTGGGTCATATACCTGTTTGTTATTGATAGGTTTAATTATCATTATTGCCCTCATAGATATTATTATTTTGAAAATTCACCGTTACCCCCGAATCTAGTTCATTAATCGTTCCTGATAGAGTATCGAAGTTGCCAATGTTTAACGGGTTATACTGCGGAGGTTTGATGGCATTTGGGTCGTTTGGATCGAATTGCCAATCAGGATCGGGAATTGGATTATCAATAGCATTTAAATCAAAGTGTTGACGAGTATTATCAAAACCAACTTCGCGCACTGCACTAAAATTGAATTGATAAAAAAGTCTTCCCTGATCTAAATCCAGTAAACCGCCACCATCATATTGAATTGGATTATGCGATGAAGAAGGTTCAAGACCGAGTAAAGCTCGCCAAAGTTCGGTTTTTATGTTTTCGACAATGTCATATGCTTCGTGTTGACCTTGTTCATCTAATGGTTTTAATACAACAATAACCCCAAAACTTTCTGTCACATTTTGCCAATAATCTGTTTGTGACTTGTTGTCTTGTGCTCTATCATCAAGCGGAACAACATAAGCGGCAGGTAATTTTAAAAGTGCCGTATCTTTAATAGCTGAAAACGCAGCAGCACCGCCAACCCGACCTGCAAAGCTAGGGCTAAAATGGCGTAATGTGTGAACGATATGTGATAATTTCATTGTTTAACCTGCTTCATTGAGTTGACTAGATCTGTAGTTAACGTGTTTTTACGCCATGATGATTCTTTCTTTAATGTACCAATCATGAAATTTTTAAACGGAGTAATCCTTTATGGAAGCCTGATTTGCTATAACAATAACTAGCAATATCAAGCATTACGATGTCGAGACAAATGGTGGAGATAATTTTTCGCTCGGTTAATTGCAGCTTTTAGCTATCTATATTGAATAAATTGTTTTATCAGCATTATCTAGCTGTAGGTAGTTCATATCTTTTTATATAAAACGCATAACACAAAAAATTTCGTTTTAGATATGTTAAGCATGCTTTATGCCAATGTGTATAGTTGCATCCGTTTATCATATCTACTGTTTATTTGCACATAAACTCTGTATTATTCTTGGGTGCAATCTCTTTACAATAGTATTCTCGCCAACCATCAATCATGGCTTTGTTGTAGCTGATTGCGCTAGTGAGATGGTAATAATCTTGTTGAGAAGCTCTTGCAAGTCGTAAGGCTTTGCTAGCAGTACTGCTGGCGGTGACACTATCTCGTTTGACGGATTCGACTTTGACGCGCAACTCGATAAAACCATTATCGATATCATGACGTAAAACCGCTGTTTTAGCTTGTCCATTTTTTATCGCCTCAATAATGTTTGATTCTATTTTGTTACTTCATTGTTATCTTGTAGCTATTTTTCGTACTTTTCTTCAACTTTATTTGCTCTCACCACTGCAAGCTTTTCATCTTGCCGACATTTGCAGGCGAAATAACAAACAAATAGCAACATACTAATCAATGATATATTTACTTTTGATATTTTTAACATGATGAACCACTCAACAATAACGAGACAAATAAAAACCAACCCTCAGCCGTTGACACCTTTGATAGCCATTATCGATGCGATGATAAAACATAAGATAGACATAACGCCTTCTCCTTTTCTCGCCTGATTACTAAGCCTTTTAGAGCCTTACCACCTGCTTTATTCCACCTTGGGAATTCATTACAAGCCGCCTTATAATCACCGTTGTTCAGATGCTTATACATTGTTGATGTTCGCATTTTTGTACATCCAACGTTAAAGGTAATTGAGGTCACAGCGTCAAAAACAGACTGGGGAAGATGAAAGCCTTTAGCATAGCGATTAACACATTGTTCAGCCGTTTTTATGTCATCGACCCAACGCTTTGCTATCTCATCATCAGTATAAATTTTTTGCTCAATATGATTACCCGTTGAACCAATGCCCACCGTTAATATGTTAGCCGGACAATAATAAGGCTCTCGTACGCAGGATTCAGCGTTACCGATTATTTCAAGACCCGATTGACTTGTTCTTATGTCATCTGAGTAGTTGGTAATAACAATACCGATTATTACCGAAACACTACAAATCGCACTCTTCGCTATTTTTGTGGTATTTCGCATAGTATTGCTCTCTCAAGTTTTTTTTATGATAAAAATCTCGGCGCTTATACAACCAATTAATAATAAATGTCGCTATTGATAAGATAATACCTACAATAATGGCAATATCATTTAAGCTAAGTGCGCCTAAAAGCGTGCATATAGCGCCCCAGAAATAAGATATCGGTGATGAGTATCTTTCCATGTTAAAATATCTTTATGTGAGTTAATAAGGTGACAGCGTACTAGCTATATTGAGTTGTGTGCGTGTCTAGCTTTGCTGTCGATTCTTTGAAAGCCCCCGAGCGTATCTATAAATCAATTTGTTGTCTTGAATTATAGAAAGTGGCGTAGGGGTAACTTTGGATATAAAAAACCGTAATTAAGCGGTGAATGTAAAATATCTCGTGGGCTAATCAGTTGCACAATATAACTCGAATTCTTGTTCTTGATATTTTTCAGCCAATTGACAAAATAAATTTAATATTCTTCTTTCTTTACTTTTCTTATGAGCATGTGGTCTTAATATTGCTAACAGCGCAAATCTCTTAGGATTAAAATCTGAAATAACATAAACAAGAAAAATATCCTTATTAGGCTCTTTAGTGGCGTTGCATCTATAATATTGAGGCTGGTTCTTTGGGAATCGGTTTGGAGGCAACTTTAAATGAATATGTTGAACATTTAGCTCATAGAGCCTGTTTGGTTGCCTATACGGAACATCACGTCCAAAAATATCAGGCACTTTTGTTCGATTACTTTCTATATATTCTTTAAAAACACTAATTAATTGATTTTCAAAATTAGGGAATTCTATAAATGTATCAGCAAATAAATATCTGGCTTCCTCTAAAATTATAACATCAACCATGATTACTAAGCCTTGTTTTTGATTTCGCTTAATAATTTATTAGTTGTATTGTTTGCTAACGATAAAATATGAGTTGTATTTATTCCACTATTATAATAAGTTGGAACCACATCAAGTGAATCCCTTATTTGCATTATTCTTGTAATTTTATTTTTCAAAGACAATATTAAGCGAAGTGAATCTTTAATATCCATCTTTGTAATTAAATTATTATTTATAAATGTAAAAGCTGAGGACTCCACAGAAACTAAATTTTTTAGCATTGCAGAAAAGTCATAATTTTTTATAAAATCACAGGAAAAATCATCAGTTATTTCATATAAAATATTTTCTGAATCTTTCAATGCTTTAACCAAGTCAATATTAAAATAATTGATTACTTTATTTTTTAAATTTATCATTTTAATATCTTCGTGGTTAATTTCACTTTTTGTTTGATACTGAGAGGACAAAGCCATAGCTCCAGACGCAGCTGAATTCAAAGAGACTAAACTCGTAGATAACAATACCGCAACTGCTACTTTACTCTTCATTATTATATTGCCACAATTAGAATTGATGAAAAAATCCTTAGGAATAACGGAAAAATTATATTCAACTTAAAGTAGCAATACAACAACTATTTATCTTTTGACAGATAAACCACAAAAATACATATAAGACTTCATTAATTTTATTCGGTAATAAATCTATAAAAAATTAAAATTAGTTAGATAAAGATTGTTGACCTTTAGTGTAAGTTAACTTACAACAATAAACATCAAGTAAAGGACTTGATAAGGTAAACCCCCGACCTAAGACAAGGGCTTAAGGAGAAGAAAAATGAAAAAGAAAATATTCATTTTAATTCTGCTACTTTTGATAAGCTCGCCAGCATTCTGAAGTAGTTCAAAGGAGAAGGAAACCTCTCCGATAACCTTAAATATAACAATTTAATTTTAAAAAAATCAAGGCGGATAACATGGCATTAACAAGAGTTGAAATTAATCAAAAAAGTGACCAAAAACGAGGAATTAAAGTGAAAGGCTTCAAACTACACGTTGATGATATCGCATTAATTGAACAAGCAAGTAAAAGCTTAGATATTCCTCAAGCCAAGCTTATTGTTGATGCTGTGAAATTTTACCTTGATAACAAAAAAGCCTCTAATTGAGGCTTTTTTTATTACATTGCTCTGTAATAAATTTATTATCATGACCCTGAATTTGTTTAATTTGTTGATTGCGCTTGCATTCCCATTGTTCAGGCGGATACATTTTATTCCACGCTGTCATTAATTTGCGCTCAGAATCCGATAAGTTAATGTTGTATTTATCTGACATATAAAAATGAGTGCGTGCAATTATGCCTCGAATCTCGTCACGTGGTTGAAATTGACGAGCTTTAAAGTCAACTGCAGATTGACATTGTCCATACTGATTAAATTGATTAGTGAATTGCGAGTATCGGTAGTTAGAACGATCACCGTTAACTTCGCCAATTGCAGGTTGTAGATTATGCATGTCACCTTCCATCAGATTAAACGTAGCATCTTTTTTACACGCCTTACGTCCACCATCTCGCCAACATTGTAAATGGCGCCCAAAATTTTCGGCTGGCATGACATGTTCCCATTCTATGCGAGAGGCTCGAGCTTCATTTTTTCTGGGTTTGTAACCACATTTACCAAAATCAACAACGCCCTTTTTATCGTTAAAGCTAAATTCACAAGCGCAATAAAACTCAGTTTGTTTTGGGTTTGATTTATACAATTTAGTTAATTGGTTTTTTGCTGTATTAAAGTTTTGTGTTGAATTAGCAAAAAAAGAAACAAGCACAAGCGATATGATAAACTTTTTCATAAATCCGTTTAAAAAACAACTCCAAAATAAATAAAAATATCGAGCGTTCTAATTAAAAATCATCGCACTCAATTAACTATAAGTACCAAGCAAGAAACTTGAGAAAGTAAACCCTCGATCTAAGTTGGGATAAGGAGAAGAAAAATGAAAATACTAATCATTGTTCTTCTACTCCTTTTAAGTTTTCCAGCTTTTTAGTAGTATCAAAGGCGAGAAGAGCCTCGCTTTTGATCTTAACTATAACAATAAAATCTTAAAAAATCAAGGTAGTTAAGATTGCATTAATTAATGTAAACAAGTGAAAACTTAGATAGTTTGCAAGTTTAATTTATGGTTGATACTGTAAAGCTTTGTCTATGAGGTTTTATCTATAAAGTTTTGTTTAAATAGTAAAAAAGCCTCTAGATGAGGCTTTCTTTTAAATTCAATAATGAGCGATGCTCTTGTAAAGTTAATGATTTATGATATTTTCTTGGATTACCACACATCCAACAAGAACAGGCTACCGGTGTTATTACATGCTTTTTAAGCGATTTTCTAGTATTGCCAGAATGAAAATCATGCTTTCTGTTATCTAAACATCGCTTAGCCTGATGTCGTCTATATGCTCGTGCTCTCATAAAATGACTTACATATGGAAACAAAAAAAGCCCAACTATTTTAGTGGGCTTAAATTCTGCGCGCTCAAAACCGCATCATGTGCATATCATATATTTAAACGTTTAAACAGTCAAGTGTTTTATTGTATATTTCACGCTTTTTTTATTACTATAATTTGTAGCTCCATTTCTAGTGTATGAATAATTTTAGGCATAGAATTAAACTAAGGTAGTTTTGTGGTAAAAACATTAATGTCACCTTTCACCACCACTTAAAAACTTCAATAAAATCAATAGGTTTTCTGAATGACTTTTATCATGCCCGATTTGCCGTTTTTCTGTTATATCATAGCCTTTGTTCCTGATATCGTACACTAAGCTACACCTAAACGTACTTTATATCGCTAATCAGATGTTTTGATATAACTAAATAGCCCGTTTAATTTGGGTCCACGTTTGGTAATAACCTGACATACTTATATTTAACTGGCATGGCATTTGTCCATTTTGGGACGAAGTTCACTCATTACACCTAAAAGCACGGGTATATCCTTGTGTATATAGGGATATGCCAACAAGTAAAAAAACACATTAAAAATTAAATATATTTAATCCTTATTTACACGGGGAACACACTTTCTCCTGAAGATGAACTTGATTCTTGACCAGTTTATCCTTGTGTGTACAGGGAACACGCTCTTTTAATCGCCATTCATATTCTGCAGCTTCGAACGCTTTTTTTGATTTTTCTGTATTGAGCATAGCAGACTCTAAATCTGCAATCGTTTTAGAATGTTTAGTCATTAGTCATCTCCTGGTTTATCCCTGTGTATACAGGGAACACCGCGATATAAAGTTAGTTCCGGCGAAAATCAGCGGTTTATCCCTGTGTATACAGGGAACACGCGCTGCTCTTTCATAATCTGCGCACGGATAGCGGTTTATCCCTGTGTATACAGGGAACACTCTAATTATAACTATTTGTTTTATAAATAAAATAATTAACTAAAATTTTCCACCAATTTTTAAGCGCTTTTGCTAAACCACTTATGCGATGGCCAATTAGATTATATCAGACATAACATTTTGTTTTAAATAAATTTTAATTAACAATCAAAAATACCTCTTTTTATAATCATGGTTATCTACGCCACTTTTGGGAATAATTCAATAATGTGCCCCCGTATAAAACATTCTGCTGCTAATAATATTTTTGTCATTTCTGTTGTTTGCTTACCTAATATTTTTGCTTGCTTACTGCATGAAATGTCACGTAGATAAAAAGAGGTTAATACCGCCCAATATTCAATATTATCCGCTTTGAGCCTTAAAACAGCATTATCAACAATCTGCGCTTCATCTTCTGTTAAATACTGACGGTAATTAAAATCCATTGGTGCGCCGTCAATACCTGCTGACTTAGAGGGGTATTCGGTTCCTATGCGCTTTAAAATGCGTGTGTTTTTCCAGGCGGTTAAAATATCTTTCGTATCTCTCATCATTTTCTCCTTCATTTTTTAATCTTGCTTTATACTCAGCTTTTATCTGTTTGGTTTGTTCTGTCGTGTGTTTTGGGATTCACGATACTCTTTTATTCATCCAATCTTTTTAATACCTATTTTTTTAATCAATTCATCCTCTATTCAATGATATTTCCTGATTTGTGGTTATTATGCGCTAAGCCTTGTTTGTGGACATTTAGCGCATAAAATCGTAGCGATATTTGCTACCGTTTTTTCAAATCTACCGCTTGTTTCAGGTCTACAACATAGTCATACGCTATGTTATCTAACATGTGATAGAACCTAACTTACAGTGATTAATGCTTTGTAGCACAAGCTTTAGCTGTTTTTAGCATCTGTTTAATGTTAGCAATATGCATCAGACTTTTACTTGATGCCCCCTGCTCGGTTTTACATTCAAGCATTGCGAACGTATTTTCTGGTTTTGGTAGATAATAATTAGCGCGATCTTGCGTTAATAGCCCTGTAAAAACCGCATGATTTATAGCGTCAACTCTTTTTTCTTTATCACTGCCTAATGAGACAAAGACTTCAGCAGTACGGCCATGCATCATTGATTTATCAACAAGCCGTTCATAGGTATCAATAAACGTTCTTCTTGCGCCAATTTTGTCGCCATTTTGATAGACAATTTTCGCTTGTGCCCATGCCTTTGCTATTTCACCCGTCCATACAACGGTGTTAGTTTCATCACTAGCCAGTATTGCAATTGCCCATGCTTCATCTGGTGACAGATGATTGCTTGCACCACCCATTAGTTTGATTAAATCCGCAGGCTTCGGCATAAATTGACTTTTTCTTACCCACGCGTTTGCCGCTGCTTTTAATGAATTAATCGGATATTGTCCAAGCGTTGACCAGTAAATATTGACTTTAGTTGTGCTTGCTTGTTGCCCGTAAAGCTCAAGTAATCCGCCAATAACTGCTAAAAAATCATCTGTGATCTTTGCCATTACTAACTCCTCATGCTCTCTAGAACGGCTCTATTTCGTTCAGCAAGGGTCATGAATTTAGGTTTGTTAGATTGGCTAAATTTTTGATATTTACCTGCATTGCGTAACCAGTTATTAAACGCCGCATTCCAATCAATGTATTTTTTGCCGTTAGCCAAACAGTAATCCCTAAATTTCACAAACTCATTATCCAGATTGACGTTTTCATTTATCGCTATATCTCGATGATGTTCGTTCGGTTTAAATTCATCAGGCAACTGACATGCCCGTTTAGGGTTTTGCGGTTTATCCGCAATAATATCTGTAGTATTCTCTGTAGTAGTTTCTGCAGTAATCTTTGTAGTATTCTCTTGATATAACGAACTTGATTTTGTAGTCATCTCGACATCTACATTGTAGAGATCGGGATGACGACTTTTTATTTGTCGTGATGATTGAATTATAGCGTTGGCGAAATCACTCAAAACTTGATTAACTTTTTCGTTATCAATTTTGTAAAACGTTTTGTGCTCTAATCTTTTTTCGGTAACAATTAACACACCTTTTTCACA
Source organism: Gilliamella sp. WF3-4 (assembly GCF_001690275.1). Lineage (GTDB taxonomy): Bacteria > Pseudomonadota > Gammaproteobacteria > Enterobacterales > Orbaceae > Gilliamella > Gilliamella apicola_C. The sequence continues at coordinate 36,044 of NZ_LZGW01000052.1, forward strand.
TAGCTTTTTTATTGCCGTTCGTTGCTCGTTATGTGTTAAGCCTGTTTCATCCTCAAGTTCATCACGTGTTTTATACACACCTAAATTGGACGTTGCCTTATCTTGCCAATAAAATAATTGTGAGAATAAAACAGCAGGGCCAACTCCCCCGAGAGGTTTCGCTAAGCGAGGATAATAAGCGTTAGGACGTCCTATTAATTTTAATGTTTCAACAGCATTCATTAATTGACCCTCATTGAGTATTCAGCGTATTTCTTACCGTTTTTCGCTGTAATCATTCGTTTATCAATGCTAAATCCGATTTGTTTTAAATCGTAAATTGGCGCGCCAAGCCTAAAGCAATCATATTTATTTAGCGCTGGTAACGGATTAATCGTTTTGCCACTTTGCAAGTGGTTGAACATTTTTGCGCATTGGCTATGTGTGTTTTCGTTATTTAATGTGTTCATTATCGCCTCTGTCGTCATTGTTCTGTCTAGGTGGAAAAATTTTTGATATATCTGGTTTGATATCACAAGCGGTAACGGCTCCATTAGTTACTTTCTCGATTAAAAGTGCGTTCTCAAGGCTAATTTCAGATAAGCCATGTAACCATTTCCAAACTGAGGTTTGCGTTTTACCACATGCATCAGCTAATTTTTTTTGACTTCCAGTAAGCAAAATAGCTTTCTCAATTGCTTTGTTTTTCATAAACCCTCTTGTTAACAACTTATGTTGTAAAATATTAGCTTGTGTTTTTGCCAGTGTCAACAACTTAAGATGTTTTACTTTATACAACTTTGGTTGTATTTTGTTTTAATAAAAAGGAGATTGAAAAATGACATTAGCAGATCGATTAACCAAAATAATGAAAGAAAAAAAGATTTCTCAAGCAAAGCTTGGAGAAGCGATTGGAATGTCTCAGACCACAATATGGAAGTTGATGACAGGTAAAACCAAATCAAATAGAAATTTATTGAAGATCGCTGATTATTTAGGTGTTTCGGTGGAATGGTTAGCTAAAGGAGAAGGCGCTCCGCTTAAACAACAAAAAGATGGAACGCCGATGAGCGAATTATCAACAAGAGAAGTGGATGAATGGGATGATAAAACTCCGTTGAATGAAGATGAAGTTGAAGTCCCATATTTTAAATCAATCGAACTTGCAGCTGGACATGGCTGTTCAAGCATGGAAGATCACAACGGCTATAAGCTCAGATTTAGCAAATCTTTCTTTAGAAGAAAAAATGCACAAAAAGAGTTTGTTGTTTGTTTTCCTGCTAAAGGAAATAGCATGGAGCCCGTTATTCCAGATGGAGCAACAGTTGCTGTAAACACACTACAAAAAGATATTCGTGATGGCGATGTTTATGCAATATGCCAAGATGGATTGTGTCGGTTAAAAAGATTGTATTTATTACCAGCAGGAAAAATTAGAATTGTTTCGTACAACTCGGAGGAATACCCAGATGAAGTCGATGATGCGAAGAATATACAAATAATCGGACGAGTATTTCATTGTTCATTTGAAATGTGATTGATGTTATTAAGGAAACATGACTCACTGCTTTGGCGATTTTTAAATAGTTTAAATCAATAATGTAAGGAATGATGTTTGATGACAGACAATATGGTAAAAGTAGGAAGAATTATTAGTGATTCGGAACCTATCGAAGATGGCATAAATAGTTCTTTCAGATGTATCGCTTGTTGTGATAATGAAGAATATCCTGTTGTAGCGAAGTATATAAAAGGCATTGAGATATTAAAAGAATTAATTTGCGCAATATTAGGTAGACTAATAAATTTACCAATTCCTGAGCCCATATTACTATTAGACCAAAATGATGTTTTCTGCTTCGGTTCTCTTGATGTTGGGTATCCAAATCTCTATCATAAATTAAATATTCAAGATCCATATTAGATAGTAATAAATTATTATTCACAATGCCAAAAACGCCAACCTATAAAGCTATTTGGGCTCCAATTTATTTTGAGCCAATCATTGGCTCTGGAGAAAAACTGACTATCGCTGTGGTAGCTGTTAGTGAAGGGGGTGAATTTAAAATTAGACAATCTATTAGACAGTGCGTGGTTAAAGCTATGTATGGTAACAAATCAGATCAGTTTAACGCTCTGATTGAATTAATTATTTCTAGCCTTACTTCACATCTAAGCAAAACAAAAATTCTAGAAAACTGGAACGTTCCTATGCAAGGTGTTGTTTTGGGTAAAATAAAAAGCACCTCATCCAGTGATATTATCGGAGTTCTTAGGCAAGCGGTGATGCTAACATCAAGCCTATCGTCCCTTGATTTTTATGCTAACGATCAAGAGAATGACCAATATTCATCAGATAACACTTGGTCAAAATTATTAAAAGATATAACTATAAATAATCATCCAAGCTTCGATCGTTATTTTGATAGAGAATTTAAGGTTGTATCAGAAGCTAGAGCTGCTAAGATATTTTTCCTGAGTGATCGCTCGGCAATTAATACCGAAAGATTAAGACCAAATAACATAGGGACAGATTTAGATAAAAACAAAGCAAGATTGTTAGATTTATTTGCTATCAAGGATCATGATAATTTCTTTACACGAAGTACACATGAGCTTATTGTCTATAGACCGACTGAAGATGATATCACATTTAGCAAGCGACAAATGAAGCGATTAAATGATGCTTTATTAACGCTAGAAGAAGTTGGAGATAGGCACTCAATCATAGTTACCCCTGTAAACACTCCGCAGCAAGCATTAAAAAGAATTGAGCGGGCTGAACTCAATCTTATAGCTTAAATCCCTCACCCGCTCCATGCGTTTTTTCACGCCTAAAATTCCTTACCTACAACTTCAAAACACTTTATCACTCAAAAAACAAGCAATCAAACAACAATTAATTGCACAGAAACAACAATTTAACAACTCCATTCAAAACAATAACAACTTTAGATGTTGATATCAATAACAACTTATGTTGTAATTGTCACATCAAAACAAATCACCTTAACAAAACAATTAAGCAATAGAGCGGTTTTGATAGATAGTCGAACGGCACGGCGTTAAACCTGCCTCGGGTGCTTGGCGGGTTCATGAAGAACGGCAATAAGGCACAACAAATAATTTGATAACAAAGGAGTAAAACATGGCTAAAAAAGAAATTGAATTAACGCTAATTGTCGAAATTGACGATAACGGAGATTTATTCGCAAAAACACGGGTAAATTTTGATTCAAAAAGTTTGAAAACGATAACAGAGAAAGCTTTCATTATATATCTCAAGGAAATAGTGTCACAACACGCACAGCCGATCGTCGCATCAGCTCTTGCGCTTGCTGAATTGAGAGATAAATTATCTTTATACGAAAATGATTTAGACGATTAAATCAGTGCTCAAATCAAAGCACTCATTCATAGAGTGCGCTTGAGTTTGAAATATAAGAATGCGAGGTAGCCTATGCAATTACATAAATCTGTAGAGAACGCTTACGAAAATGCCTATTGTAAAATGATGAACAATACCGAAATGCAAGACGCTAAAGATGAATGGATTGAAACCAGAGCTGAAGAATTAATCAAGAATTTTGACAATGATAATGATTGGCAAATTATAGAATTACTAAAAATAAAACTAGAAAGTAAAAGCATTGACGCAGACCTTTACAACCAATTTATAACTGATATTTGCTACTCACAAGCCACACTTGAGTATAGCCAAACATTCTGACAGCTGGAAAAACAGCACATTCTACATCCGTTTGCCTTTTTTGAGGGCTTTTAGGGAGCTGATTATGACAAATAAAGATTTTGTAAATTCAAAACAAACCGATAAGTTCAACAAAGATTACAAACTAAACAAAAGCGAGCAAATATACGCCTTTTTTTGTACCTTGATTTTATCATTTGGCGGGCTATTTATGCTGTTTCACTGGATGTTACATATTGCAACTGATTAAAAGATAGAAAATGGCAGAGAAAACATATTTTAAAAAGGCATTCAAATCACCTTATAAATGGTAATGTTTGAATATTTTTCGCAGTTATGATACGTAGTAACCTTTATTTAATCTGACATTTAGTGTAGCCTATCCACTACTACAATTTACTAGGGTTTATAATCTTCATACTCCCAAGCAAAATGCCTTAAAAGTTTTGCCGCTTATTTCCTGAAGAGCTAATTTTCCGACCTATTCATAGCGTTTTTTGAATAGCTGTTGCGACTATACCCCAAGGTTTTACGATCTTGATGAAATTTAGCTAACTATTTATATATTTTCACCTATTTTTAATTCACCTATATGTGTTGCTATAGGTAAATTTTTATTTTCTTCTCTTTTTTGCGCCTTTCTTCCCTATTTCACTTCTTTGCTGTGTAGTTAAAGCTTTAGCCCTTGCCAAACTACCATTACGTTTATTATTCATATTAATAACTCATTAAATGCAAATTAAAGTTATTATTATATTGCATTATATATGTAAAAATTAACCATTATGACTTAAAGCAAACTTTAACTTGAAATTTAATATTAGCTTGATCAGTCAATTTTATATAATAAAAAAACCCTCTAAGAGGGTTTGATGAGTGTGTTTGTCAACAAATATGAGCACTAATGAAACATTAGTTGCCTAAACAATTTTCGACTTTTTGCTTTTCGATATTCAAGGTATTTAATATAATAGACGGGTTGGCTCCATTCCAGTTACCGACAGGGTTAAACCCATTATTAGGTATTGAGCCTGTCGTGGACTGAGCCTGAGTAATATTATTGAAAAAATATTGAGTATTATTTTTGTCTTTATCTTGTTTTATCGATAAAGTGTAACGAACATAGTTTATTATTGGGATAAAAGATTGTGGATTGTTATACTGCGTTAAGCCGTCAACAACAATAATATCATCATCAAAATATTGTCTTGCTCCGCTACTAGATGATACCGTTACAGAGGGTATACTGTAATAACGGCCGCTAGCACCAACAAAGTCATTAGAATTATCAGACAAAACAACATTCCTATCCCTTATGTTTTGTAACACACAAACCTTAATGTCTTTCATACTTTTATCTATGTGACTAGTTAAAGTATATGTATCGATCAGTTTATATTCATTACTATAATCTTTATATGTCACACCACTAAATGAACTTAAGTTACTATCTACTTGAGCACATCCAGCCACCAAAAAAGCCACCATACTGGCAATCATTAACTTTTTCATACCATTCTCCTTAAATAATTATTTTGGTAATGGTATGAAATTTTGCCCATTAAATCAACGATGATTTAGCAAAGCCTCCTTTTTTAAAACGTCTGGTGGTGAACGGATGTATAATGGTCAAGTATTTAAACACCCATTTAGGTTGTTCTGCAATAGTCAGTGGTAAACCGGCGTTAAAACTATGTGGTCGTCTTTGGTTATAATAACCGAATAAGTAACAGAACATGTCTGACTTGGTTTCAACTAAACGACGATAACCGGCCTTGGGGATCTATTCACTTTTCAAACTACGGAACAAGCGTTCAGTAGGCGCATTGTCCCAACAATTACCACGATGGCTAACCCTTTGTATTATTCCATAACGACTAAGGCGATGCCTGAATGCAACTAATAAATACTGGCAACCTTGGTCAGAATGGAACACTAAAGCTTTTGGTTTACCTCGTAAAGACCAAGCCATGTCTAATGCACTAATCTAATCACTAAATGACTATCTGCTTTATCTGATACGCTATAACTCACTACCCGCCGAGCGTGCAAATCGGCTACTATCGCCAAATAACCCCATCTTCCTCCCGCCCAAATATAAGTGATATCCCCTGTCCATACCTGATGTAGGCTAGTCGGGTTAAAGTTCCGTGATAGCTTATTGAGTAGTTCAAATTGCTCCTCGGTTGCACGATTAAAATGCCTTGCTTTGGGTTACTTACTGAATAATTTAACTTCTTTCATTAATTTTCTCACTTTATAATGACCAATCTTAATACCTTGCTGGTTCAGTTTTGTGGTTATCGTTCGACTGCCTGCTGAGCCTCTACTTTGTTTGAAGAGGATTTCACCTGTTGCCGGCGTTATTGCCTGATTTTGTTTTCCGGAAGCAAACGAGGGTTATAAAATGCTGCTTGAGATACTGCAAATAATGCGCAAAATCTATTTATTGGGTATTGCTCGCTTAACTGATAGCTTAACGCATATTTTTGTCTTCGTTCGACATTAAAAGAACGGTAGCCTTTTTAGTATTTCTTCCTCCAATTTAAGTCGTTTTATCTTTTTCTCTATGGTTTGAATTATTTGTTGCTCTCGGGTTAGCGCTTTTGATTTGGGCGTATAGCCATCAAGCACTAACTTTAACTAAGCAACCCAACGGCCCATTGCTGTTTACTTATCCCCATTGTGCTGTAGGCTTCCTGTACCAATTACCCGTGTCGCTGCACCTCGTTTAAATTTTACTGTAAATTTTTGTCGATTTATTGTCATTATTCACCTCATTTTGATAATTCTTGCGCTTTCTGACTTGTTACGACTGGTTGGCATCGATGGCATGCCACTGGAACTAATGCCAGCACTGCTGCTACTGACTTTATAGTCCGCTTTGTTTTCGATATCACTAAAGCTTATTGTACCCGTATCAAGGCGGTTTTTGCTCGGGTCTTCGGCTTCCGAGGAGATGACTGCCCCTTTTAGGTCGGTGTTGTTGTAAAAGAGTTCATGTTATTCTTAGCTATCATTCTTAAAATAAAAAATTAAATAAAATCAATACCTTTTCTGACCGATTTTTGTGAGTAAAACGGTGGGTTATTTTGTATTTTGAATAGGGAAAAACAAGTGCACTACGTGTAAAAATCAATTTAAAACTATTATTCTTCAGTTATTATTAGAGGACTTGGTGACAGTGTTAACTGCCACCAAATAAAAGCTTTATAAGCTATGTCAGGTTAAGTTTGAGCTACTACATTCAATTTCTTGTTTTAATGAATCCATAACTTACCTCTTAAAAGAATTGGAACCACTACGTATAAACTGATTATTTATATCTATCTGGAATAAAATCTTTATGCTCTATACTTTTTATAAGTACTAATAAATCATCTCTTCTCCACGATAATTCTTCTTTATCCATGCATGCTATATATTGATTGATTGATTGATTTATTTGTTCATCAGAACAATATTCCAACATAAAATTAATGCAATCTAGATATATAGTAATTTCACTTTCGGAAAGCCTTAAATCAAATAAAGTCACTGCATTAGCAACATATTCTTGTTTTAATAAATCCATAACTTACCTCTTAAAATAATTGGAGCTGCTACGTATAAACTGATTATTTATATCTATCTGGAATAAAATCTTTATGCTCTATACTTTTTATAAGCGCTAATAAATCATCTCTTACCCACGATAATTCTTCTTTATCCATGAATTCTGTATGTTGGTTTATTTGCTCATTGGTACAGTATTCCAACATGAAATTAACACAATCTAAATATATAGTAATTTCACTTTCGGAAAGTCTTAGATCAAATAACGTTACTGCATTAGCTACATATTCTTGTTTTAATAACTCCATCATTCACCCCTTAAAATAATTGGAAAACTTATCCCTGAACTCTTGCAGTTTTTCACTACTTGGTCGTGCCCAACGGCCTTTTTGAATTCGATCAAGAGTATTGCCTCTCTTGTTCACAATAGATGTAACTATTTCACCATCTGGTTCAATAATATGAGCTCTACCATTAGGGCCTAAAACAACCCATCGACCATCATCCTGAACAAGAATATCAGATGGCCTTGAGTTTTCAATATCGTTAATCACTTGACCTACTGGGCGTCCTTGTTTATTTCTAATTTCCGCACGCTCTCCTCGAGTTATTTCTGCGTTTATAGCATAATCTCGCCAATCTTTATCAGGGATCTGATTTCCACCAGTATCATGGCGAATATCAATATCATCTAAACCACCATCATGCCCAGTGTGATTTGGGCCTAATTTATCTGGATCTATAGGCGTGTACCCTGGGAAAGGAGGAGTCAGCTCTGGAATTGGATACCCTTCTAATTTGGGTTGATCATTAGGATCTATGGCTATTGTGTTTTTATAATCATTATAATAACGCTCATAAGTTTTTCGTACTGCGTCTTCAAGGAATTCATCTCCCATTGGATCGACTAATGCTAGATCAATTAGTCGCCGTTGTTGCAAAGTTAGGCTTTCTAAAAACGCTTGTGATTCTGCTGCTGTAAGACCTTTAGCCATTAATAGATCTACGGCATTAACACTAACTTGAGAGCCAATTTCACTTGGGCGTACTAGATACCACGTAGCTTTAGCTAAATTATTATTCTCAACCGCATTTTTCCCCGCAGCAATCCCCGTATTCACATCTTGGATATCTCCACCAGATGCTGCGATGGCAAGGCCTGTAGCTAGTTGGGATAGTGCGCTGATTTTTTGTCGCTCTTCTTGCGATAACTCTGTTACTGCTTTATCCGGATATAAAATGCCCGCTATGACTTCAGCACTACGTTCACTCGCTGCTGCCCCTAAACCTCCCGCTAAGGCTGAGTTGCCTTGTAGCTCGGCTAGCTATAGCATGCGCCTGCTAAGCTACCCGTGATATCACTTGTTTAGTAAAAAAATCCCAGCATTTAAACAAGAATATGTTATTTACCAAAAATATTAACTCCATAACGCCGGCATTCTAAATACCAGCAGGCAATTCCAGTAGGAAAGCCAAAGCAAGCCAATTTACAAGCTAGATATAGATCATTAATGTCATATTCAAAATCTATACTATACATAATAAAAAGTACTATTAAGACAGTTAACTCCATTATAATTCCCATGAAAAAAAACATGAAAGGAATTACGATCAAGCAAAATAATAATGCTAAATATTTCCTATTTTTTTTCATTTTTTTCTCCTTAAATTGTTTTTGAATCCAATTTCCTGTCGCATTACCGAATACACAATCGAATATATTACCACCAATAGCAAGAACAGAACTTTCAGTATAATGCTCTGTTATTCCCAAAAAGCCTTTATTTGCCTCATGAATATATTTATTTGTAGCTGGGTTAAAAATTGGTTGAAACCACTTTTCTACAAGTTTTCCTGTTCCATAACCTATAGCTGATGAACTTGCGCTTATTGCTACTCCTATAAAAGGGTTTTCACCATTTAACTCGCTTGATAATACACCACCTGCTGCATTCCAACCTATTGTTCCCCAAAGTCCAGAGCCAAGACCTCCAGTAATAGTGCCCGTTGCTGTTGAGATACCCGCATCCACCCAGTTAATACTACCATCTTCGTTAAAATAGTATTGGCTACCAATGCTAGCTATACCACTAAGAGAACCGCCAATTAAAGCTTCTTCAGGCAATAGAGGTAATATAATCGGTCAAAATATTAGTCCGATGGCGATTTTTCCCGCCATTTGACATCCCTCTCTATCATTTTCACAATTAGTTTGGGCGTAAATCATTTTTCTAATTTCTTCATCTGTTTTTCCTACAAATTGACCAGAAATTGCATTATTCTCAACCGCATTTTTCCCCGTAGCAATTCCCGTATTCATATCTTGGATATCTCCACCAGATGCTGCGATGGCAAGACCTGTAGCTAGTTGGGATAGTGCGCTGATTTTTTGTCGCTCTTCTTGCGATAACTCTGTTATTGCTTTATCCGGATATAAAATGCCCGCTATGACTTCAGCACTACGTTCACTCGCTGCTGCCCCTAAACCTCCCACTAAGGCAAGATTGCCTTGTAATAATAACTAAGGCTCATGCTAAGAAAAAATTAGTACTTGGAAAATTAATTATAGGGTTTGGTGACAGAATCAACCGTCACCTTTAACTGGTAAACACAAAAAATTTAAAATAAGGTCTATGTAAAAATCAAATATCATCTGTAGAGATAACATCAATTGCACCACAAGCCTTAAATAACCATTTTAAGGCACTTGATGAAAAAGGATCATCTAACGCTGTAACTTCGATTAGAAAATGAGTATTTTCAATTTCACCATCAAATTTATGTGCATTCCACCAAAACCACTCTCTAGCATCAGGTTCTAACCATCCAAGCCAATCAGATAAAGTCCATGCTTGATCTTTCTTAGCTTCTTCTAACCTCTGCTCATAAGTTAGATTATCCCATTGTATTTTTTGTTCTTTTAATTCTTCTTTCGTTAATTCTTTTGCACAATTATCAATAAACTTATCTGGTAATATTTTTAACCATTCTTCGAAAGATGGCCAAACAGGTTCTGAATTATAGTTTACTATTACTAATATTCTTTTAGCTAAGTTCAGTACTTCATCTACATCATTATTGCAATGAATAACAAATCTTGCTATTCCTACACCAGTTGTCTTTACTGTATAATCAGGGGGATTATCAAATCGCTCCCTTTCTAATAACAATTGTCTCATATATTCACTATTTATTACCATTTTACCGCTTCCTTAAATAATAGAGTTTTTTCAATTCATCAAATTGATGAGGTCTAATTCCATATTGTTTTTTTGCTTTAGTTGGATCTGCTATTACTGGTTTATCCTTATTAAACTTCACCTCTGATTCATATACCGCATTTTTCCGCGTAGCTATTGAAGTCCCCCAACATCACCCGCATTCCCCATACTGATAGCAGCAAGTCCAGCTGCCAGTTGCAATAATACGCTGATGTTTTGTTTTTTTGTTTGGTTGGATTTGATTTTGGGTTATTGTTGAGCTTGTTTTAGATTGTTTCTTGCCTTTTTATGAGATGTTGGTTTCAGCTCAGCGATATCTTGCCAAAGCTGAAAACCAATAAATCAAAAAAACATTCGCTATTTAGGAATTTTTCCTGTCCACCAAATCGGCTTTTCATCTGCTCCTAAGTTATCAAAAACAGATAAAGGTATATATCTATAATCAACAACATAAGGCACTTGAGCCATGCATACCATTACTGGCTCATACTTATAATCGGGTTCTGATTTAAACCATTCATGATTCATCTTGGCGGATTCAACACACTGATGAAATGCATAAAAGTAACGCTCAAAAATATCATATAAAGTTGATTTTGTTCTGTCTAAATCACTTTTGGCTTTACCTGATAAAATAGGCCCCCAATCAATGGCATCTCTATCTAACTGTTTAAACTCTTCCTCGACCAATTTCATTAAAGATTCAGCCGTATCTAGCTCTTCTAATTTTAAATATCGACGATATAAACGGTCTGTTAAAATAGACCAATCTTCTTTAGGATATTTCGGCAGCAGATAATATGAAATACAATCAAAAAATAATTTCATATCACTGTCTGTACCTAGAGGAAATACAGAGCTCCCTCCAAAAAAACCGGTATCTTCTGACATTATTCATTTACTCCTTATTTTCTTTTAAACCTAATTTGTTCTCGCTTAATGATCCCGTTAGATTTTTGAACGATTCCTTGTCTAATTTTGAACTCTAACGCTGGCGTTAAATGCTGCCCTCTAACATCTATCACAACATCTTGTCGCATACCATTTGGTAAATGTCTTTGTCGTTCAATTGCTTGTTTAGAAATATTATTAATCAGATTATCAGAATATTTTTCTATATCATAATTTTTTACTTCTATTGAGCAAGTTGTGCCATTACAAAAATCGGTTTTAGCATGTGGTTCGCATTCTCGGTATCTTGGCTTAATGCGTTGATATCCTGTTGTTGTTTGTCCTGATTGCGGATGATGAGTTGACCTTGCTCTATCGCTAAATGGGTAATGCTTGAGTCTTTTTCACTGTTATGGCACGCCATTTGAGCGCTCGCGCCACCTGTGCCTCCACTGACCAAGATATGGCTGACGTTAAATTCGGCTTTGTTTTTGATATCACTAAAGCTGATTGTGCCCATATCAAGGCGGTTTTTGTTCGGGTCTTCGGCTTCTGATGCTATCACGCCACTACCGGCGCAACAAACAATCAAAAAAATTAAATAAAATCAATGTGTTTTCTGACTGATTTTTAGTCGGTTATGCCGAATAATTGGCAATAATCTATTCCTGCTTGTAGTAAGATGATTTGTAATTATATACATCGTATTTCTTTTAACAATCAATCGCGCTGGTTCAATTAACTGTATTTTTTCTCTCATATAATTAGCAACAAAATAATAGTCGAGTTAATTTATACCAATCTTCATCAGATAAACCACTTGATGTCTTTCACCTGATCGATAAATCCTTTCATTTACCGTTTGCTGGATTTACTGTTGTTCTGGTGGAATAGTATTAGGAAATCGCTGTGCTACTTTCGGGTTTTACTCGACTGGTTTCACTGCCAAATAGCCAACTGTTGATCATTGAAATGGGTAAGCATAAAGACTATTACATAATAAGCGACATTAATAAAAATAACAGTATAAGCGTTTTAGCCTAACTTAAGCAGTGAGATTTCCTTTAGATTTTAAAGTATAGCGTAATTTATTGATTTTTTTTAATAATTAAATGGCGTCCCCTACAGGATTCGAACCTGTGACCTACGGCTTAGAAGGCCGTTGCTCTATCCAGCTGAGCTAAGGAGACTTAGATAGGATTTGTTGATTAGACGATGTGTATTATATAAAGCTATTTCTATCCGTCAATGATTTTTAATTATTTATTATATTAGATTAACAAAATATCACCAATTGAGTTTTTATTATTTTGATCATGGTAACGAATATCATTACTTAGGATTAATTTTTTATATTCCAAAACATATCGTATCTTTAAAAATTATTTATCCTATTATTCATTAATAACCTTTTGTTTTAATTATCTAATTTAGATAAATATTGTTCTCATTTCGCGGGGTTATTTGGCATAATGTTTCACATTGGTTCTTTTTCATTACTTCGATAATATGTGATAACTGTGATTTAAATTGATGTTGTTTGGTCATCAAATTTTCAGCAGATTTTGCTAGCATGGTGACGATTTTCAGTTTAGATTGGTCGGTTAAACAATCTGGTAAGTCCATCCACATTAATCCGCCTGCATAATATTTTAGCATTTCAGATTGCATCGCGTTAACGCTAAGTAGTGTTAGCGCACTTTTTTCCGAATCTGGCAATTCTTCATAAAATTGATTAACATATGGCGATATTGCAGCAAAATATTCTATATTAAAATTACTTAATAAAATAACTTCGGGTTGGAATCGTTTTAGATTATTAGTGAAATCTTGCTCCGTTATCGTGTTTAATTCATTGAGTGAAAAAGTTAAATAGGTTTCAACTAACCAATTAATATAATTGGTGATATTCAGTTGTTCTTCTAGCTTATCTTTTGACAAATCCGCAATAAGTTTAGGATCAGTAAATTGACTGAGTATTTCTTTCCCTGTTACTGTATCAAGCCTTGGTAAGTTTTTTTCGGCTTGAAATTTTTTAAGCAAGGTAAAAAATCGCAGGTTATAAGTTTTAGACTTTAACTCTGTCGCATTGGCAAAGCAGCAGGTAAAAATAAAAATAGCTGTAATGATAAACTTTATCGTTTATTGTTCCTTAGATAACAATGATTTTTAATTATTTAGTTATTTAATTTTAATTATTGACCGTTGATTATTTCGCTTTGGCTATTTGCGCCTTTAACATCGCTAACCGACTTTGGCCTTGTTGCATTTTTTTTTCGGGTGATAATGCATTACGCTGATCTTGCCAGGCTAAGTCGTCTTGTGGTAGCTCTAATAAAAATCGGCTCGGTTCAACTTGCAGTGTTTCGCCAAATTGTTTTCGTTGCCGACTAAATGAGAAGGTGAGTTCACGTTGTGCTCGAGTAATACCGACATAGGCTAAACGGCGTTCTTCTTCGATATTATCTTCATCAATACTGGTTTGGTGGGGTAATAAGCCTTCAGACATGCCGATCAAATAAACATAAGGAAATTCCAATCCTTTAGAGGCATGCAATGTCATGAGTTGAACCTGATCGAGCTCTTCTTCAGTCTCGTTACGTTCTAACATATCACGCAGGGTAAATCTGGCAACTGCTTGCTCAAGCGTCATTGCTTCATCAATATCATCACCTTGTAACATATCATTTAACCAACTAATCAACTGTTCAACATTGCGCATGCGCATTTGCCCTGCTGCTGGTGATGCGGATGTCTCGTAAATCCAACTTTCATAATGAATGCCATGCAGTAGTTCATAAATAGCATTCATGGGTTCTGTATGTGTTTTTTGAATAAGTGTATCGAACCAGTGAATGAAAACTTGTAATGATTCCATGCGTTTGCCAGATAAAAACTCGGTCAAGCCCATATCATGGCTTGCTTGGTATAAACTCACTCCTCGCTGATTAGCCCATTCGCCCAGTTTTTGAATGGTTGCAGGACCTATTTCTCGTTTGGGTGTGTTAATGATGCGAATAAAGGCATTATCATCATCAGGATTAGTTAATAAACGCAAATAGGCCATCAAGTCCTTAATTTCAATTCGCGAAAAAAACGATGTACCACCAGAGATTCGATATGGTACTCGGTATTGCATTAACATTTTTTCAATCAGTCTTGCCTGATGATTGCCACGATATAATATGGCATATTGGCCATATTGGCTGTTATTAGCAAAGCGATGACCAATAAGGTCATTAATCACTTTTTCGGCTTCATGCTCTTCACTATCGGCAGAAATAACTTTTAATACGTCACCATAACCCAGTTCGGAAAACAGTTTTTTTTCAAAAATATGTGGGTTATTTTCGATTAAAATATTTGCTACTTTTAAAATTCGACCTGATGATCGGTAATTTTGTTCTAGTTTAATCACTTCTAAATGGGGGAAGTCTTGTTTGAGTAATACTAAATTTTTGGGTCTTGCGCCACGCCAAGAATAAATAGATTGATCGTCATCACCCACAACGGTAAATTTAGCTCGGTTACCAACTAGCAATTTGATAAATTCATATTGGCTTGTATTGGTATCTTGATATTCATCAACTAATAAATAACGCACTTTATTTTGCCACTTTTCCCGCACTTGTTCGTTATTTTTTAATAGCAGTGTGGGCATTAAAATCAGATCATCAAAGTCTAAAATACTGCATGCTTTTAGCTGTTTTTCATAAAGCTGGTAACAATGGGCAAATAGTTTTTCTTTGTTGGTTTGCGCTCGGGCCATAGCAAGAGTTGAGTCAACAATATCATTTTTCCAATTTGAGATTGTTGCACGTAACTGATTTATCAGATCCTTATCACCCTCTAACCATTGATGAGTCAGCTCTTTAAGTAGCGCTATTTGATCATGATCATCAAATAATGAAAAGTTAGATTTTATACCTAAATGCTTGTACTCTCGGCGAATAATATCTAATCCTAGAGTATGAAATGTGGAAATTTTCAGCCCTCTGGCCTCTTGTTTACTAAGCGATTGGGCAATACGTTCTTTCATTTCACGTGCTGCTTTATTAGTAAAAGTTACAGCGACAATATGACGGGGTAAATATTCTTTCACCCGAATTAAATAGGCAATTTTATTGATGATAACCCGCGTCTTTCCTGATCCTGCCCCCGCTAAAACAAGGCAAGGACCTGAAACATATTCGACCGCTTTTTGTTGACTTGAATTTAAACGCACTAGATAAAAACCATTAGAAAAATTGTGGGCTAGTATATAACGATACACTAACTGCGTGCAATTGTTGTCATTATAAGCGAATATAATGACAATTTTAGGAAAACTATTCGATAAAAACTATTCTATAAACATTAAAGCTTGTTCTACCACATCGACTCCAGCTCCTTTTTTGTGCGCATTTTCGCTAAGATAACGTCGCCATTGTCTTGCACCTTTACACCCATTAAAGAGGCCTAAAGTGTGACGCATAATGTGGTTAAGCTGAGCACCTTGTGCTAACTGCTGTTCAATGTAAGGATAAAGAGCACGAATAGCCGATATCGGGTCGATGACAGAGGGCTTTTCACCAAAAATTTTCGAATCGATTTCAGTCAATAACCAAGGGTTTTGATATGCTTCTCGCCCTACCATTACGCCATCAACATATTGTAAGTGGTGTTTTATTTCATCCATTGTTTTTATACCACCGTTGATAGCTATGGTTAAATGAGGATAATCTTGTTTGAGCTTATAAACACGGTCGTAGTCAAGCGGTGGCACTTCACGATTCTCTTTAGGACTTAATCCCGATAACCAGGCTTTACGCGCATGTACAATGAATGTATTAGTATAAGGCATCACCTTTTCAATAAACTGGCATAAAAAAGCATAGCTATCAAAATCATCAATGCCAATTCGGGTTTTTACTGTGACTGGAATATCAACTTGATCTTGCATTTGTGCAACACAGTCTGCAACTAAATCAGCTTTTCCCATTAAACAAGCACCAAACATGCCATTTTGTACACGATCGGATGGACAACCCACATTTAAATTGATTTCGTCATAACCACGCTCTTGTGCTAATTTCGCACATTGCGCTAACGCTTTTGGATCACTCCCGCCTAATTGTAAGCAGACTGGATGCTCTTCATGATTAAACGCTAAATAATCGCCTTTACCGAATAAAATTGCCCCTGTTGTTACCATTTCGGTATACAGTAATGTTTGCTTAGTTAAAATTCGATGAAAATAACGGCAATGTTTATCGGTCCAATCCAGCATAGGGGCAATGGAAAATTTGTTAAGGGTTGAATTCATTGATACACCAATATTTATAGCTGTTTTTACTGATTATTTCAGAAATATTATTTTTGCTTATTTTTACCTATTTTGATATATTTTTTCATTATTAAACTTCCACGCCGATAGGAAGAATAATTTAAGGCAAATAATTTATGGCTTATTGTATCATAGATAAACCTGTCCGTGCAGACGAAACACTTCGCTATCGTTGCACCGTTGAAATAAAAAAACCAAGATAATTAATCATCAGCCAAAAGTATTTAGCAAGCAACAATATTTAGTAAGTAACAATATTTAGTAAGCAACAAATAGTAAAAGTATGAGTTATAAACCAATTATCGGAAATAGAACAATTCTGGACATGATTAAAAACAATATGTTATGTAAATCTTGATCAATAGTGATATTGCAAGTATGCAATTATCTGCCCTAAATGCCCATCACATCATTGAATATTGTAGAATGTCTAGCGGTATCAAGAACTAAACCTGTTGCTATCAACCCCCAAAAAGATGATAGAAAATGACTAAACACAGCATAAGAAAAATAAAAAAAGAAATTGTCAATTCTCTGGAAGCGAAGAAAGCATATAAAGATGCTGATAAAGCTTGGAAACTACGGAAAATTTTAATTGGGCTAGTGAACATGCAAACCATTTTTAGTTATCTTGGCGCATATAAGGTATAGGAACTTGATATATAGCAAATATTTATCTAACCAGCTAACAAATGCCAAGGTTACTTTTTTATCAAAATTAGTAAAATTTTTTAGTGAGTGGTAACTAATCAACCTCTATTACGTGTATTTAACTCAATTATGAAAATTGTTATTGAGCCCGCGTTTTATATAAACGTAACATAATGAGAATATCGAGCTCTTTAAAATCAGGAACAACACAAAAAAAAAGAATCATCTACCAAGATAATGTCTCATTGTCGGCTTGATTATTTTCTTCATACATCATTTGTATATTGATATAGCTACACATATCTAAACCACTAGTACAATAATCGCGGATCACTCGATCCATTATTTTTCTATTTTTTGCTTGAGTCGCTTTTTTAAATGCATTTAAATTTTCTCGTTCCATCATTCTTAAATTTGATGCTTGGCACATATCTAATTTACCACAATAGTCTTTTTTAACATTATCCTTAATATATTCCATAACTTCTTCCTTTTGAGCTTCTGAACCATCAAAGTCCATTGGATGAATAAATTTAGCGTGTGCAGCAGTAGAGAATAACATTGCGGTTAATATTAATTTTTTCAACATAAGGATTTCCTGTCTCGGTTATTGATTTTTATTAATAATACACTTTTTATGTTGTTTATGAAAGTTTAAAAATTTAAAGTGGAGTATTAGAATAAACACCGTGTTTTTATTAATCGGTAAATTTAACACACCAACAATACCTTTATTTAAATAGCAGAACAAAACCTCGGTATGAAAACTAGATCAACGGCAAACAAACTGAGAATGGGACATGTCAAAGATCTAGTAGATTAAATCGACATGCAGAGAGAAAAAGCAGAAAAGAGCTAGAAAAAGCGGATAATTAATAGGTTGGGGTCTTTGCTCTTGAAAATCTTTATGGCTATTGGAAATATTTTCTAATTACATTTATCACTTCAATTATTATCACTATTCTTTCTTTATTTAAGTAATGGCTAGTATTAATAATTAAAATTGTCATTTTTTTATGTATAAATAGTATAAATCAAAAAACCTCGTTATTTAACGAGGCTTTTATTTTTTAAGATTCAGGAGTAGCATTATCATCATCAGATTTGACATCAATTGGATCTGATATACCTTGTTTGTTCATCTCTTCTAATGATTTAGAACCGGCTAATTCGGTGGTTTTGATATCTTTTACTATGCCCATTTCATCAAAATAGATAGCAAAATTTCTTTGGCTAACGCCACCATGTTGTGGTTGCTGGCGGAAAATATAATACCAAATGTTATCACCAAAAACAGAAGTTAACATTGGTGAGCCCATAATAAAGACAACCTGTTCTTTGCTTTGACCAACTTGTAATAGCTCAATAGCATCTGGTGTTACATAATTGCCTTGGTTGATATCTGGTCTATATACCCAACGTTCAACAACTGAACATCCCGTTAATAAAACACTTGCTACAATTGCAAAGGCGGTAAATTTACGAAACAGCATCTAACATTATCCATAAAAAAATTATAATTTATATTATCGCTGATATTTTATCTAAGTGCTAGCCAAATTGATAAATTCTTTCACAATTAGCTAATAAGCTAAGCTATCATCAAACCATCATGCGAATTATTGCTTGACTTTTGTCGTGGTATCAACCAATTTAATAGCGTTACAATAAACATTATTTTAAATAATAAAAGGTAAAAAATGAAATTAGAGACAACAGAGCAAAAAGCAAGTTATGCTATTGGATTACAAATTGGTCAACAATTAAAAGACTCAGGATTAAACAATTTAGAGCTTAATGCATTAAAACTTGCAATGGAAGATGTTTTAGCGGGTAACCCTCCTGCCCTGCCTTTACAAGAACTACATGATGCATTACGCCATATACATGAACAAGCAACAAAAGAAAAAGCCAAACAAGCCGAAAAAATTGCTCAAGCAGGTAAAGATTTTCTTGCCAAAAACATTGAAAAAGATGGCATTAAATCAACTGAATCTGGTCTACAGTATGAAATCATTAAACAAGGCGACGGCGCTTTACCTAAAGCGACCGATCGCGTTCAAGTTCATTATACTGGGCAATTAATTGATGGCACGGTATTTGATAGCTCTGTAGAGCGTGGCCAACCTGCTGAGTTCCCAGTTAACGGTGTAATTAAAGGATGGGTAGAAGCACTACAACTTATGCCTGAAGGGTCGAAATGGCGTTTATATATTCCTCAAGAATTAGCCTATGGTGCTCAAGGTGCTGGCGCATCAATTCCACCATACAGCGCATTAATTTTTGATGTTGAACTATTAAAAGTTTTATAAAAAGTTATCTAAAAATTTTATAGATAGGTATGGACGCAATTTGGCGTCCATTTGTTTTAAACTATTATTTTGCGTGTTTTGCGACAAGCGGTAATTGTTTAGGAAGGAAATAAGCAGTCACAGCCGCCATCAACAATAAGATGCTAGCCGTACCAAAGGCAACTAAGTGGGTATGTAAATTATCATAAGCCCATCCACCAAGCCATGAGCCAATCATTGCGCCCACTTGATGAAAAAAATAGGTTAATCCAGAAAGTAATCCGACAAGCTTTACTCCATAAATATCAGCGGTAATTATGCCCGATAATGACAATGCACCCGCCCAAACCAGCCCTCCTACTGCTGCTATAGTAAAAAGCTGCCATTTGCTTGATGCTAAAACAAGAGCAATAAAACCTAATCCTCGGATTAAATAGACCATCATTAAAATATTTTTTCGTTGCACTATATCAGAAAGATACCCTAACACTAGAGTGCTAAAAATAGCGACTAAACCAATTAAACCAATAACGTTAGAACTGGTGATTGAATCAAAGCCGTGATCAACGAGCATTGGAACTCCATGTGTTCCTAATAAATTCATACTAAAACCACAGGTAAAAAGCCCAAAGCTTAGCTGCCAAAATGGACGTGTTTTTAATACGTCCATAAGTTTGATGCTATCATCTGTTTTTTGATTGATAACAGGATCTATATTCGGTGTTGCAATTTCAGATTGATTATCTTTCATAATAAAAAAGGCAATAGGCAATGCCATAATCATGAAGATCACCGCAAACGCAACTAGTGTGGTTTGTCAACCATAAATTGGAATGAAGAAAGCAAAAACAGGTAACATCACCGCCATGCCAGCCATACTGCCTGTTGATAGAATAAATAATGCTAACCCTCTTCGTTTGATAAACCAACGCGCCACAATAGGCGTAAAGCTGACAGAACCGACAAAAGAAGTACCAAAAGATAACGCAATACCAAAAGACAAGAAAAAGTTCCAATAATCATGAGAGTTCGCAGACCAAACCGTTGAGGCAATAATAATGATTGATCCTAATATGAGCACAAAGCGAGTGCCATATTTACTCTCTAAATATCCCGCTATTGGCGTGGCGATACCCGAAAAAAGCATACCAATAGCAATAATGCCAGAAAGTACGCTGCGACTAAAACCAAGATCGTTTGCAATAGGAAGAAAAAATACGCCCATGCTCATCCTTAATCCGCTAGAAAGCAACGTTAAAAGCGAGGCTGCAATAACAATATTCCAACCAAAATACCAAGGAGATCGCATCATAATTTTCACCTCTTTTTAAATAAAAAGCGCTCGAAATTTGTAGTATTTCAATTTGACATTATGTATAAGTTGCTTATTTTCCGCTATAATATTTATTTATCTATAGCCATAAAAAGTTAAGGAAAGTTATATGTCAACAAATATGATTCGTATCGCAATTGCGGGTGCCGGCGGAAAAATGGGACGACAGCTCATCCAAGCCGTTGCACAAATCGAAGGCGTGACTTTAGGTGCAGCATTTGAGCGCGAAGGCTCATCGTTGCTTGGTAGTGATGCAGGTGAACTGGCTGGAATCGGTATTTGTGGCATTAAAGTTACTGATAATTTACAACAAGCAAAAGAGCAGTTTGATGTATTGATTGATTTCACCCGCCCAGAAGGCACGCTGACTCACTTAGCATTTTGTGTCGAAAATAAAAAAATGATGATTATTGGCACCACCGGTTTTGATGAGGCAGGTAAACAAGCGATTGCCGATGCAGCAAAAAAAATTGCTATTGTTTTTGCTGCAAACTTTAGTGTTGGCGTTAACCTAGTGCTAAAACTATTAGAAAAAGCAACCAAGATCATGGGTAATTATACTGATATTGAAATCATTGAAGCCCATCACCGCCATAAAGTCGATGCACCATCAGGCACCGCATTAGCCATGGGCGAAGCGATTGCCGATGCACTTAATTGCAATTTAAACGATCGTGCTGTTTATTGTCGTGAAGGTCATACTGGCGAAAGACCACAAGGCGCTATTGGATTTGCTACTATTCGAGCAGGTGATATTGTTGGCGAACATACTGCTATCTTTGCAGACATTGGCGAACGGGTTGAAATTAGCCATAAAGCGTCGAGTAGAATGACCTTTGCCAATGGTGCCGTGCGTGCAGCACTATGGCTTGCCACACAACCCGTTGGTTTATATGACATGCGTGATGTGTTAAATCTCAATAACCTATAGTCGTAAAATGTTAGATGAATATTGGATGCAACATGCATTAATGCTTGCTAAACATGCCGAATCTATAGGCGAAATACCTGTAGGTGCGGTAATTGTTAATGAACATAATCAAATTATGGGCGAAGGCTATAATCAACCCATAAGTAAACATAATCCTACGGCTCATGCTGAAATTATGGCTATCGAGCAAGCAGGAAAACTTTTAACTAACTACCGCCTAATCAATACAACTCTTTATGTCACGCTTGAGCCTTGTATTATGTGTGCTGGTGCCATTATTCATAGTCGTATTAAACGTGTTGTTTATGGTGCAAGTGATTACAAAACTGGCGCCGCAGGTTCTTTTATTGATATTCTTGCTTATCCAAGTATCAATCACTATGCTGAAGTTACTGGCGGAGTGCTAGCTAATGAATGTAGTACTATTTTAAGTGATTTTTTTAAAAAACGGCGTTTACAAAAAAAGAAAGTTAAAGAGAGTGGTCAGACGGTTTTAGGTAACTAAGCATTTCAGTATAAAATATTAAAATTCATTCTTATCTTAGTTTGATAAAAAGTAAGTTTGCTTATTCTTTTTATCAAGGAAAATTGCTAGAATCTAATTAAATTTTTTTGAAAATTAACTTGAGCATTATTAATGAAAAAACACGAATTAAGCATGATGATATCATCAGATGATATCCAAAAACGAGTAATCGAGTTAGGTCAACAAATCAGTAAAGATTATCAACATAGTCAAAATGAGCTAATCTTAGTTGGACTTTTACGTGGTTCATTTATCTTTATGGCAGATTTAAGCCGAGCCATTACCGTTGGACACGAAGTCGATTTTATGACAGCATCAAGTTATGGTAATGCGGTGGTAAGTAATCGGGACGTCAAAATATTAAAGGATTTAGATGAAGATATCCGTGATAAAGATGTGTTGGTTATCGAAGATATTATTGATACCGGTAATACGCTTAGTAAGGTGATGGCGATTTTAAAATTACGTCATCCTCGTAGCATTGAAATTTGTACGTTATTAGATAAACCGTCACGTCGTGAAGTAGCTGTACCCGTAAAATATATTGGATTTTCCATTCCTGATGAGTTTGTGGTTGGCTATGGTATCGATTATGCACAACATTACCGCCATTTGCCTTATATTGGACATATAAAATTACTTGAATCTTAACAAATATCGAGGTGTATGTGTCACGATTTTCTTGGTCATTAGGCTTGCTTTTAGTGATATGCGCTACATCAAGTTATGCTGATATGAAGTTATCAATTAAGGGATTATCAGATGAACTTGCTGACAATGTCGATGCTCGTATATCATTAATCGCCCCCAATAAAATTGATGATACACCCAATTTTAAGCGTTATTTTGAAAATGAAGTGCAAAAATCGCTTCGTGCATTAGGTTATTATTCGCCGACTTTCGAGTATAACGCACAAAATCCTAAAGTTCTTGTTGTCAATATATCGCCAGGCGAGCCTGTGCTCGTTAAGCAACTCAATGTGAATATTACTGGTGAAGGTCAACACGATCCCGATTTTGAATATTTACAAAAAAACAACTTACCCAAAATCGGTGATATATTAAATCATGGTGTTTATGAATCATTTAAGAAAAACCTGCAAGATTTATCACTAAAAAAAGGTTACTTTGATGCCAATATGCCCAAGCATCAGTTAGCGGTTTTACTATCTGAACATCAAGCTTTTTGGAATATTGATTATACAACAGGTAAACGTTATCGATTTGGTAAAGTCACTTTTCATAATGCTAAAATCCGTAAAGATTATTTAGCTAATATTGTGCCATTTAAAGAGGGTGAAGAATATACGGCAGAGCAGTTGTCATTATTAAATAGGCGCCTTACCTCAACAAACTGGTTTAACTCAGTTGTAGTTGTGCCTGACTTTCCTCATTTAACAGAAGGTAAAATACTCCCAATTGATGTCGATACATCGCCTAGAAAGAAAAATAATATGGATCTAGGATTAGGATTTTCAACAGATAACGGTGTGCACGGAAAAATTGGCTGGAACAAACCATGGATCAATAGCCGTGGGCAGAGTTTTCAAAGTAATTTATCGCTATCCTCGCCAGAACAATTGGTTACGATGAGTTATAAAATTCCTTTAAAAAAATCACCGCTTGAACAGTATTACACCATTCAAGGTGGTTATAAAAAGATTGATAATAATGATACCTACTCACAATCTTATACGTTTGGCGCTTTACGCAACTGGGATAATTTCTATGGTTGGCAAACCGCTTTAGGTTTTAATGTATTACGTGATGACTTTACCCAAGGCGATGCTAGCTTTAGAACATTTTTATATTATCCATCACTTAGCTTATCTAGAATTCGTTCTGACGGTAATTTATTAACAATGTGGGGAGATTCTCAACGTTATTCGCTTGAAGCTGCTGGTGAATCATTAGGCTCTGATATTAATCTGATGCGCTTTCAAGCACAACACGCATGGATTCGCTCGTTACAAAAATCCCATCGATTTATAGCTCGTGGGAATTTTGGCATTATACAAGCAAACAATTTTGACCGTGTTCCACCGTCATTTAGATTTTTTGCTGGTGGTGAACGTAGTATTCGAGGTTATAGTTATCAATCTATTTCACCTAAAGATAAAAAAGGCAAGTTAAAAGGAGCCTCAAAACTCATCACTGGCTCACTTGAATATCAATATAATTTATCTGGCTCATGGTGGGGAGCCGCATTTGTCGATACAGGAGAAGCTATTGACAAAGTTGATAGAACTAAATTCTATACAGGAACGGGGATCGGCATTCGCTGGGCTTCACCTGTTGGCCCAATAAAAGTCGATTTAGCAACGCCACTTAACCAAAAAAGCGGTTCTATTCACCTATATATTGGTTTAGGAAGTGAATTATAAAATGAATAACAACACGGCTAGAATTAAAAAAGTAAAAAAATTAAAACGGATACGTAAATGGAAAAAACGAAGCGTTGCCATTTTATCTGTTATCGTTTTTCTCACTGTTTTTACTATTCTACTTATCTACACAAGTTTAGGTGTCAAAATAACCACTTATGTTTTAAATAAATTTTTACCCGAGCTAAAAATTGCCCAAGTTGAGGGTACGTTTCATGATCTACATATACAAGGGTTCTCCCTTGAATTACCAGGTGTTAATGTTCAAGTCAATGAGGCTTCATTGTCACTTTCTGGGCTTTGCTTACTAAAAACAGAAGTGTGTGTAGATCAATTTAATGCCAATGGGGTAAAAGTTTCCATTAACACCGAACAAATTGACAGTTCGCCAAGTGAATCAAGTGAGCCAGCAAGTGAACCTAATGAAGAAAACCTCTTCAAGCTCAAAACACCATTACCGATAGATCTTAAACATACCCACCTAACGGATGTCAATGTTATTGTTGATGATATGCAATTTGGCATGTCAGACTTTACAGGAAAAGCCACATGGGTGAATCATCAGATTTATGTATACCCTGCTGTTGCAACAGATCTAAGTGCTATTTTTGCGGATAAAACACTGACAAATCAAACCGTAACAACAACAGACAAAGACATTGCACTTAATGAAAAAATTACCGAGATTTTTAATCAACCGCTAATTGATTCATTGCCCCAAGTTAATATTCCATTAGATATTAATGTCACAAGTTTAACCGGTAATCATTGGTTATTACATATTGGTGGACAAGATTATCGATTTAATAACATTGCTATTCAAACCGATATTGTCAATAGTCACATTATTGTAAAACAAGCGGAATTTGATGCTAGCACCCCTTATGCCAATGGACATACTTCTGCCTCGGGCGAAATTACATTACACGATAACTGGCCTGTACTAGCATTAATTAAAGCGAATACTGAACAAAACCAATTAAATGCTCAGTTTTCAGGAAAATTGCTTGGCGAACTATTAGCTAATATAAAGATGAGTGGTTTAAATCAAATGGCTATGAGTGGGCACCTTAATTTTATTGAAAAATACTTACCTATAATGGCTCAACTTGAAGGTAAGCATATTCAATGGCCAATTGAGGGATCAGCACAATACCAGCTAGATGATTTTTCAACATCAATAAAGGGTAATGTAAAACAATATCAACTGTCAGCCAAAGGCAATATAAAGGGACAAGAACTAGCCAATACCAAGTTTGAGATTGTGGGCACAGGAACCAACCAAGACGCAATGATAGAGCGTGCCAACATAAAATTACCGCATGGGGAAATTAATGTAGCGGGAAACATAAGTTGGCTACAAGCATTACAATGGAATACAAGCCTAAAGCTAAATAATGTCGATCTCACTAACGAGCTACCAAGTTATCCTATTCGATTAAATGGTCTATTAAAAACAACTGGTAAGCTTGAAGAGGGTAAATGGATAGTAAATTTATCCGATTTGCAGTTAAAAGGTAATATTAATCATGCTGATTTTTTCGCATCTGGTAGCATGTCTAGTAATTTAGAAAATAAAATCTCTGCTAATAATCTTGTGATTAAATGGGGTAAAAATCAGATAGATTTAAATGGAGCGAACGATAAAGGCAACTTGTTAGCAAAATTGAATCTTGAATCATTACCGCTATTAGTTGATGGTATGCAAGGATCTATTGCTGGAAATATAAAACTCAATGGCACATCTGATAATGCAATCGTAGACACGAATTTAACCATTAATTCACTATCTTTCGATACAATAAAAATAGCTAAAGCCAATGTTACTGGCAAAGTGGAATATAAAAACCAAGCCAGTGGCAACATGAAGTTAACGGCTCAAACAATAGAGCTACCTGGTCAAACAATCAAAAAAGCCAATATTGAACTATCTGGCAGTGAAAACCTTCATACTTTAACGGTTGATATTGATGGTGAACCAGCATCATTAAAAACTTCGTTAATAGGAAAACTGAATAAAGCGCGTACAAAATGGAACGGAACGATTCCTCGTGCCCTACTACACTTAGGCAATAATAACAATTGGCAACTCACTAAATCAGTGGACTTATCTTATGATGTAGCCCATCAAGTGCCCAGTATTAATGCCCACTGTTGGAATAATAATCAGTCAAGTATTTGTCTTGATAAACAATTATCATTAACTAATAATACCAATACAAGCATTACCTTAAAAGAGATTAATCTGTCTAAATTGCCCATACCAACTGATGGTGAAACCAAACTTGCAGGTAATGTTAATGGTAAAGTCATCATACAATTTAATCATGATAGTATGCTACCATCAATCAAAGCCAATATAACTAGCTCTGATGTTTATATTCAACAAATGCTTACCTCAAAAGCGCTGCCTCTACCTTTCGATCTTTTTAAAATAGAGGCTGAGTTTAATGAGCAACAAGCCAAACTCGATTGGCATTTTAGTTTAAATAAGCTAGGAAAAATCAATGGTAACCTTGTTATCACTGATCCGGTAAAACAAAAAAAATTAAGTGGTCAATTAAATATCAATCAATTAGCTTTGGCAATTATTAATCCGTTATTGGATAGCAAAGATTACGCTAAAGGCGCTATTAATGGCACGGTTAAATTTTCTGGTTCACTAAATGATCCGTTACTAACTGGAAGTATTGGCTTAAAACATAGCGAAATAAAGTCAAGCCAATTACCCATTGATATTAAATCAGCCAAAGTTGATATCAATTTCAATGGAAAATCATCCACATTAAAAGGTATGTTAACTACGCAAGCAGGCAATGTTAATATTAATGGTAATGCCAGTTGGAATACCTTTGACAAATGGCAAGCTTCGTTAACCGTGAATGGAGCTGCTATGGAAGTTTCGGTGCCGCCAATGATTGTTATGACCATTGTTCCAGATATTAAAATCAATGCGACACAAGACGAATTAACATTATTAGGCAAAGTTAACATACCAAAAGGGAAAATAACGGTTGAATCACTTCCGCCATCAAGCATTGATGTATCTCCTGATGAAGTCATGCTTGATACAAATCGAAAAGAAATTAAACCACAAAAATTTGGCATGAACATCTTTAGCCACCTTGAGATCAATATTGGAGATAAAGTCACTGTTGATGCATTTGGGTTAAATGCCTCTCTTAAAGGTAATCTGATTGCGACACAAACCAATAAAGGACTTGATCTGCATGGAGAAGTGTTGATACCAACAGGTCGGTTCCACGCCTATGGGCAAGATTTAATTATTCATAAAGGCATTATCACATTCTCAGGATCGGCAGATCAAGCTAGGCTTGATATTGAAGCTATACGCAATCCTGAATCAATGGATAATAGCAATATCATGGCGGGAATTCGCGTTACAGGATCGTCTCAATCACCTAAAATTGAAATATTCTCAGACCCAGCTATGTCACAACAAGAAGCCCTTTCCTACATAATTCGCGGTCAAGGGCTTGATAGCGCAGAACAAAGTGATAGCGACATGATGACAGCACTGCTAGTTGGTATTGGCACAGCAAAAACAGGTAAATATGTTGGCGATATCGGTAACCTATTTGGTATCAAAAATCTAACACTTGATACACAAGGCGCAGGCAATAGCTCTAAAGTTGTAGTTAGCGGTTATATATTACCTAATTTGCAACTCAAATATGGCGTTGGTATATTTGATTCATTAGCTACATTTACTTTACGTTATCGTTTAATGCCGAGCCTCTATTTAGAGGCTACATCAAGCTTAGCGCAAACATTAGATCTAATTTATCAATTTGATTTTTAAGCTGAATAAAATTTGAATAACCATTTTGCCTTGCCAAACTCCTTGGCAAGGCTACTTATCTTTATAACCAATTAACATTTCACGCTTAACCCCATACCCCTTACGTTTAAGCACGTTAAATCCTGCATTAAGCAAATTTCGCCGCACAAATCCAGCCGCAGTAAAAGTGGCAAATGAGCCATTTAAGGCAGTTAATGCATAACAATCTTTAAATAAGGATTCTGTCCACATATCTGGATTTTTTGCTGGCGAAAACCCATCAAAAAACCAAGCATCAACAAGTACCTTTTGTTTAGTTAAAAATGTCGAAAAATGGCTGATATCAGCATAACATATCGCTAAACTGACGTTATCAAACTGGCAAGAAGAGTTAATTAAACCGTTTTGAAGTCGCCTAGCTAACAAAAATAGGGGGTTATTTTTAGAAATCACACTATCATGAACCTTTATTAATTCATCTAACGATAGTGGGTATTTTTCGATACTAAAAAAAGCAAGGTGTTTAAGTATATGTTCTGGGTTGTGACGTCTAAAATGCAAAAAAGATTGCCATAAGATCAAAAAGCTCAATCCAGAGCCAAAGCCTGTTTCGCCAACAACAAAGGTATCTTTGTTATGCTCAACAAAGCGTTGCTGTAAATTATTACCATCTATAAATACATACGTTGTTTCATCAACTGCGCCTTGCGTATTAAAATACACATCATCAAAATAAGTAGAAACAGGTATCTGATTTTCATCCCAAATAATAGTCGATTTATGCATAAACCACCTTGAATAACTGTTTTTAACAAACTGTATATTAACTCAGATTATGTATATAATACGCCAAGTCAACTTATGAGGTAAATTATGGTATTTCTTTTTCGCTTAATTAGCGTTGTAATAATCGGTATTATCATTTGTGTCTTAGGCATCATTTTTTGCCTACTTAACCCAAGAAATCCCAAAAATGTAGCAAGATTTGCTCATTTGTTTGGGTTTGTCTTTAAACCCATAATGGGCATAAAAGTTGATACTCGCATCTATCCGGATATTGATAAATTAGGTAGTTGCGTATATATCGCTAATCATCAAGATAATTACGATGTAATTGTAGCCGCTAATGTACTACAGCCCAAAACGGTTACCGTAGGTAAAAAAAGCTTAGCTTGGATTCCTTTTTTTGGGCAACTTTACTATCTTACAGGCAATATTCTTATTGATCGGGACAATAAATCAAAAGCGCGCAATACAATCGGAAAAGTCGTCAATGAAATTAAGAAACGCGGTATATCTATCTGGATGTTTCCTGAAGGCACTCGTAGCCGTGGTCGAGGACTATTGCCATTTAAAACAGGTGCATTTAAAGCAGCAATTGCTGCTGGTGTACCAATTGTGCCAATTTGTGTATCGCAAACCAATGACATTAAATTAAACCGTTTAAATAATGGCCATATGATTGTTGAAATGCTAGAACCAATTGAAACCAAAAATCTATGCAAAGAAGATGCTAGAGCATTAATGGAACAATGCTACACGAAGATGGCAAACAAAATAGCACAAATAAATGATGAAGCAAAACAGTTGAACAATCAAAAATAACTTATGAATAAACAAGATCGCAATTTTGATGATATCAGCAACAAGTTTGCACAAAACATTTATGGCACAACCAAAGGTAAAATTCGCGAAGCGATAGTTTGGCAAACACTAGAAGAGATCCTAGCAACCTACCCACCTAATAGGCCACTCACCATACTTGATGCGGGCGGAGGGCAAGGTCAAATTGCCTGCCGTCTTGCAAAACTTGGGCATCAAGTCACACTTTGCGATATCTCAGAACAAATGTTAGCACTTGCTAAACAAAAAGCACAGATAGAAAACGTAAAGATAAATTGTCTTTGCTGCCCGATTCAGCAGCTTGATAGCTTAATTAACCAACCTTTTGATTTAGTTATTTGTCATGCTGTATTAGAATGGATCGCTGAACCAATTGCGTTATTAAAAGCATTAAAAAAACATCTTAAACCCGATGGCTACTTATCGTTAATGTTTTATAACTATCATGCCCTTTTATTTAAAACTGTCACATTAGGTAATTTTGGCTATACACAAGCAGGTTTAGCTAAGCGCAAAAAAAAGACGCTTTCGCCCGATTTTCCAAGAGAACCCATTGATGTATATCAATGGCTTAATCAAATCGATTTTACCATCCTACAAAAAACAGGCATTCGTATTTTCCACGACTATCTTGCCAATAAAGCCAAAGCAGAAACTCACTTTGAGCAACTATTAGAACTTGAACAAAAGTACTGCCAAACTGAGCCTTATCTTAATTTGGCCAGATATATTTTAGTTACAGCAAAATTAAGATAATTTTATAAATAGTCTGGCTTTCATTCACGTTTTTTTAAATGATTACTCGAAAATTTTGCCATAAATCGGTATCATAAGCGGATTGATTTTATTGGTTAAGGAAAATAAACATGATCGTGGTAACAGGCGGCGCTGGATTTATTGGTAGTAATATTGTTAAAGGTTTAAACGACCAAGGATATAAAAACATCTTGGTTGTTGATGATTTAACTGATGGCACAAAATTTGCCAATTTGACTGATTTAGATATTGCTGATTATATGGATAAAGATGAATTTATTACAGCCATTATCAGTCATGAAGATCTTGATATTGATGTCATATTTCACCAAGGTGCTTGTTCATCAACCACTGAATGGAATGGCAAGTTTATGATGGAAAATAACTACGACTATTCCAAAGATTTATTGCATTACTGCTTAGACTTCAACATTCCATTTTTGTATGCTTCATCTGCCGCCACTTATGGCGGGCGCAGTGATAACTTTATTGAAGATCGCGCTTATGAAAAACCATTAAATGTCTATGGGTATTCTAAATTCTTGTTTGATCAGTATGTAAGAGGTCTATTACCACAAGCTAACTCGCCAGTTTGCGGATTCCGTTATTTTAATGTCTATGGACCTCGCGAATCACATAAAGGCAGTATGGCCAGTGTCGCATTTCATTTAAATGAACAAATTAATAAAGGCGAAAAACCGAAACTATTTACTGGTAGCGATAATTTTAAACGTGACTTTATTTACGTCAGTGATGTGGTTGAGGTCAATTTATGGTTTTGGAAAAATAAAATCTCGGGGATTTATAACTGTGGAACAGGCCGAGCAGAATCATTCCAAGCTGTTGCCGATGCAGTGCTTAATTACCATAAAAAAGATGAAATTGATTATGTTCCTTTTCCTGAACACCTAAAAGGACGCTATCAAAGCTATACGCAGGCTGACTTAACTAAATTTAGGCAGACAAAATGCCCAATCGAGTTTAAAACTGTTGCAGAAGGCACCGCAGAATATATGAAATGGCTCAATGAGCAATAAAAAGGATCTGATTAAATGAAAACACTCATTATCGGCCCTTCATGGGTTGGCGATATGATGATGTCGCAAAGCCTATATCGTACATTAAAACAACTTGATCCCAGTAACGAAATTGATGTGCTTGCACCAGCTTGGTGCTCTGCACTATTAAATAGAATGCCAGAGGTGAATCAAGCAATTACAATGCCATTGGGTCATGGTGAGTTTGCTTTAACAAAACGTCGTGAGATAGCTAAATCACTGCGAAATAATCATTATGATCAGGCCATTGTATTGCCTAATTCATTCAAGTCAGCATTGATACCTTTTTTTGCAAAAATTCCTAAACGCACTGGTTGGAAAGGCGAAATGCGCTATGGAATATTAAACGACTTACGTAAACTTGATAAACAAGCTTTTCCATTAATGGTTGAACGCTATATTGCGCTTGCTTATCCTAAAGATCAAATTCATTCAGCTTCCGATTTACCTCATCCGCTATTGTGGCCAAAGCTCAATGTCAAGCAGGATGAAATAACTCAAGTTCTATCAACCTTTTCAATAACTCAAGAAGAGCCTTTAATTGGTTTTTGCCCTGGTGCTGAATTTGGACCTGCCAAACGTTGGCCTGATTATCATTACGCTACACTTGCCGATATGCTTGTTAAACAGCATGCCAAAATTATTATTTTTGGTTCAGCAAATGATAAAAATGTAGGTGAACAAATTATGGCAAAAATGACCTATGCAAATAAATGCATTAATTTGGCTGGTCAAACTCAATTAGAACAAGCCGTTAGTTTAATTGCAGCTTGTAAAGCAATTGTGACTAACGATTCTGGATTAATGCATGTGGCAGCTGCGTTAAATAAACCATTGGTGGCTCTTTATGGGCCAAGTAGC
This sequence comes from Gilliamella sp. WF3-4, assembly GCF_001690275.1. Classification (GTDB taxonomy): domain Bacteria; phylum Pseudomonadota; class Gammaproteobacteria; order Enterobacterales; family Orbaceae; genus Gilliamella; species Gilliamella apicola_C. The sequence continues at coordinate 68,941 of NZ_LZGW01000052.1, forward strand.
CCTGATTTTACTCCGCCGCTATCAGATAAGGCAGAAATTATCCGTTTAATGACTGGATACCATCGTGTTCGTAGAGGTGATACCGAGCAAGGTTATCATCAAAGTTTAATTGATATTAAGCCAGATAGTGTTTTTGAAACATTAATGAATCTTATTATGCGTTGTCAAAAGAGTAATGAATAATGCGTGCATTAATTGTTAAAACATCTTCAATGGGTGATGTACTACATACATTACCAGCTTTGACCGATGCAGCCAATAGCTTATCTAACATCACATTTGATTGGGTAGTTGAAGAAAATTTTACTCAAATACCTAGCTGGCATTTTGCCGTCGATAGAGTAATTCCTGTTGCGATAAGACGTTGGCGAAAAAATTGGTTTGCTAAAAATGTTCGTCAAGAACGCCATAAATTTATCCAAACACTTAGCCAGCAAGAATATGATTGTATAATTGATGCACAAGGGTTAATTAAGAGTGCTTTTTTAATCACACGCAAAGCACGTGGTATTAAACATGGTTTAGATCGAAAAAGCATAAAAGAACCTATTGCAAGTTGGTTTTATGATGTAAAACACCGCATACCGAAACAAATGCATGCTATTGAGCGCATTAGATTGTTGTTTGCACAAAGCCTACAATACAAACAGCCTGACTCAATTGGTGATTATGCAATTGCTCAACATTTTTTATCTTCATTACCAGATGATAATCAGCAATACTTGATTTTTTTACACGCAACAACGCGAGATGAAAAGCATTGGAGTGAAGAAGCCTGGCGAAATTTGATCAAACTGATTGAACCAACAGGCTTAAAAATAAAATTACCTTGGGGAGCGCCACATGAGCAAGCGCGAGCAATCCGGCTAGCTCAAGGATTTAAACACGTCGAAGTACTCCCCAAACTATCACTTTCCGACATAGCAACCATTATTGCTGGGGCAAAAGCAGTGGTTTCAGTAGACACCGGATTAAGCCATCTAACCGCAGCATTAGATCGCCCAAATATCACTTTATTTGGTGAAACTGATCCAAAGTTGATTGGTGGTTATGGAAAAAACCAATTTAGCATTATCTCAAACGAAAAAATGATGCAAACTATTCAAGCCGAGCAAGTTTACCAACAATTGGCTAATTTTTTATAACGGCACCTCAAGGAGCGAATTTAATGAAAAAATATAGCGATCTTATTTATGAAAAATACGCACAAATTGGCAGTAATGATCTCGGTTATATTGAAGATGCCTTAGGTGCTGTCATGCAAGTGTTAAATGAAGTTGTGCTTAACGACCTTGTACCACAAGAACTAAAAGATAAAGCTGCTTATGCAGCAGCTAATTTATTGATTAGTGACTTTGATGTTAAATAGCAGTTGGTAAATTGATAATAAAGCGTGTCGATTGCTCGTCAGATTCGGCAGAAATCGTACCTTTATGCGTTTCAATAATAGATTTAACTATCGCAAGCCCTATTCCAGTGCCCGCGCTATCATTTCCGTTACGATGGCGTGATTCCTCAACGCGATAAAATCGGTCAAAAAGATGTGGCAAATGCTTACTGTCAATTTTTTTACCTGGGTTAGAAATAACAATTTGCACACGTTTTTCATTCACTTGCTTTAATGTTATGCTTATTACCTGATTTTCTGGAGTATAACGAATAGCATTAGATAAAATATTACTGATTGCTCGTCCCAACATCATTTTATCACCTTGAATATGAGAACAGTTACCATCAAGGTTGAAAGTGATATTTTTCTCGTCAGTCAGTGGCTCAAAATACTCACACATTAATGTGATCATATTATGTAAATCAATATCAATTAAATTAGGCACCAATTGGCGATTATCTGCTTGAGCCAAAAACAGCATATCGGAAATCATCTGTGACATTTTTTCATATTCTTCCAAATTAGAGTATAAAATCTCACGATATTCATCTGTCGTTCTAGCATTATTGAGCACAATTTGCGTTTGAGTAGTTAGATTAGTAATTGGAGTTCGCATTTCATGGGCAATATCTGCTGTAAAATTGCGTTGCCGATGAAACACATCCTCCATACGATTAAGCATATCATTAAATGCTTTGACCAAACTCACGTATTTAATTGGCACTAAAGAAGTGGGTATGCGGTAATTCAAACTTTTAAGGTTAATTTTTTCAATCTTTTTAATCAATCGATTAATCGGTTTTTGGGTAAAATAGATACTAATAAAAGAACCAATTAATACCAAAATACAAGCAATACCAATAAGTAAACCTAAACCGTCACGTAAACGTCGAATGAATTCAATCTGTAGATCACGGCCAATAGCAACGATTGTGGTATAGTGCTTGCCATTTTCAATGGCAACATATGAGGCCGCAACTCGATATGATGATTTGTCTTGATTCCAAATATCTGTCCCGTGATTTTCAACAATGTTATCAAAATCAATTTGAGTTTTAGCAAAAGCCAGATTGGGTCCACGGGTTCGGTAAACTATTTTTCCCTGCTCATCAATAATATAAACAAATAACCGATGGTGCCCTGTCAAAATTAATAACAAATTTTGAATAAACTCATCACGGTTCTCGTCGGGAGAATAATAAACAAGCTCACGCTCAATAGAGTCAATAACCGAATTAAGTTCGGACACATTTTGCTGAATTGAAAGTTTTTCAAAAGAACGTTCAATTAGAAAGCTGAAGCAATAAAGTAAACCACACGTTATTAAACAAACAATAAGAGGCAAACGCAATGAGATTAACTTATTCGGGTTCATCCAAGACATCTAACTTATACCCCATTCCGCGGACTGTATGAATTAATTTAGGCTCAAAATCGGCATCAATTTTATTACGTAAGCGTCGAATTGCGACATCAATGACATTGGTATCACTATCAAAGTTCATATCCCAAACTTGAGAGGCGATTAGGGAACGTGGTAATACTTCACCTGGGTAACGTAAAAAATACTCTAATAATAAAAACTCTTTATTGGTTAAATCAATGCGCTTATCACCACGTGTTACCGTGCGCTTAGGAAGATCCATGACTAGGTCAGCAATACTCAATTGAGAATTATTAACCTGTGGGACATTACGTCTAAGCAAGGATTTAACCCGAGCCAGTAATTCAGCAAACGAAAAAGGTTTGACCAAATAATCATCTGCACCTAAGTTAAGACCTTTTACTTTATCCTCAACACTGCCCATAGCAGTGAGCAACATAATTTGGGTATCTTTGCCAGCCTCACGCAGTGACTGAACAATTTTCCAACCCACAATGTCAGGTAACATGACATCTAAAATAATTAAATCGTAATCTTCTGTCATCGCTCTATGATAACCATCAAGACCATTGTTTGTTAGATCAACAACAAATCCAGATTCAACTAAACCTTGACGAAGATACTCACCTGTTTTTTGCTCATCTTCAACTACTAACAATTTCATATCTGAATACTTCCTTTGTTGTTTGCCTGGTTGTCGAAATTGCATAATACTGCTATAGAATAAATGATAAACATTAAATCAATCATGATATATTAATGACCATTTTGTAATGTTTATGTCACCAATCAGTTGGTTTGTCTTTGCTATAGTAGCTACACAATGATTCATGAGGCTAGACATTATTGTTTCATTGTTTTATTTCCTTTCATCCATTCCTTGCAATTTAATGCAGCCCTAGTTTATCTAGGGTTTTTTTTTATCTAATTTAGCGCAAGTCTGTATATATACTGAAAACAATAATTAGTCACACATAAACTGGGCTTATTGTAGCAAAAATATCCTGTTTTGAATATCAGATCCTTTTACTTTTTACACAATACTATGCCTGTTTCGATATGATCGGTATAAGGAAATTGATCAAACATCGCAAAATGTTGAATTGAATGCGTTTTACTCAATAACTGCAAATTGTCGCGCAATGTATTTGGATTACACGAAATATAAATAATAGTTTTATAGGATTGCAATATATCAATAGTATTTAAATCCAATCCTGCACGAGGCGGGTCAACCAGTACCGTATCACACTGATAATCATCTAAATGAATTCCTTTTAAACGATTAAACTCACGCTCTTTTTTTATTGCGCTGGTAAACTCTTCAGCCGACAATCGGACAATCGTAAGGTTATCAATATGATTAATGGCAATATTATGCTGAGCAGAATAAACTGACGCTTTAGCAATTTCAGTAGCCAATACTTTTCGAAAGTTTTGTGCCAGTGCAATTGAAAAGTTACCATTACCACAATAAAACTCTAGTAAATCACCCGACAAATTTTTAGTGACTGATACAGCCCACTGTAACATCTTAATGTTCACCGCCGCATTAGGTTGAGTAAAACTATTTTCAACTTGACGATAAGTAAACGTTTTACCCATTATGGGTAAAATCTCATCAACATAATCGACATCAATTGCAATTTTTTGATTGCTAGCGCGCCCGACAATACTCGCATTTACGCCTTGTTTAGCTAATTGCATTTTTAATTTTTTTGCTTCAATTATCCATTCATCATTTAACTTTTTATGATATAAAAGCGTAATTAATAACTGACCACTTAAGGTTGAAAAATAATCGATTTGAAACAATAAATGCCGAAGTAGATGATTATGCTGTAATAAAGGCAAAATAGTTTGCATCGCTTGATTAATTAATTTAGTCGCAATAGGAAATTCATCCACGCGTACCCGTTTTTTTGTCTTTTTATCATACATAATATGATAAAGCTCCTCACCATGATGCCAGATTCTAAACTCAGCTCGCATTCGATAATGGCTAATGGGCGATGAATAGACTGTTAATTCGGGAAGAGAAAAGTCTGATAATAATGTTTTTAAAATATCTACTTTCCGTTCTAATTGCTTATTATAGTTATCAATCGAAAAACATTCAGTCATAGTTATTATCTGATGGTTATTATAGAAATATTAATTAATAGGAAATTTTGAACCAACTTGTATTAAGGTACAAATTGATTAAGCGTTAAACCGCAACGGAATAGCCTAATCGCCATTTTACATGCTGTAATAATTTATCTAATCTTACCATAAACACTCAAAGATGATAAGTTTTGCTTAAATAAATCGTTAAGTTTTTAGTCATACAAGTTAACATTTTCTTCAAGATAACTTATCTGTAAGCAAATAACGTATAAAGAACGAATAATAATCCATCACACTTTTATTGATTGTAGTTATAGTAATTGCCGTTATAATGTGTCTTATAATTTTAGATGAAAAGATCATTATGACAGTACACACTTTTTCTGATTTAGAGCTAGATGATATATTAATTCACAATCTTCAAACGCAGGATATAAACACCCCGACAGCAATCCAAGCACAAACGATTCCTGTTGCTCTAGATGGCAAAGATATTTTAGGCTCAGCACCAACTGGTACGGGTAAAACACTCGCTTTTTTAATTCCTGCTGTACAACATTTATTAGATTTCCCTCGTCGTAAATCTGGGCCACCACGCATTTTGATATTAACACCAACGCGTGAACTCGCCATGCAAATTGCCGAGCAAGCCAAATTATTAACCGAATCGACACCGCTAAGCATCGCAACCATCACTGGTGGGGTTGCTTATATGAATCACGCTGAAGTATTTAGCAAAAATCAAGATATTGTTATTGCAACAACAGGTCGATTATTACAGTATATAAAAGAAGAAAATTTTGATTGCCGAGCAGTTGAGATGCTGATTTTAGATGAAGCAGACCGCATGCTCGATATGGGTTTTTCACAAGATGTCGAAACCATATCAGCCGAGACTCGCTGGCGTAAACAAACGTTACTATTTTCAGCGACACTTGAAGGAGAAGGGTTACATAATTTTGCTAGCCGTATTTTAAATGCACCAATCGAAATCAATGCTGATCCATCACGCAAAGAACGTAAAAAGATTTTACAATTTTATTATCGTGCTGACGACCTATCTCATAAAGTGGCACTACTTACTCACTTACTAAAACAACAAGAATTAAAAAAAACGATTGTATTTGTCCGTAAACGTGAACGTGTGCACGAATTAGTAAGCCTGCTACATCAAGCTGGCATCCATAGTTGCTATTTAGAAGGCGAAATGGTGCAAGCGAAACGTAACGAAGCAATAAAAAGAATGAGTAACAACACGGTCAATGTGCTTGTTGCAACCGATGTCGCAGCACGTGGAATCGATATTGACAATATCACCCATGTTATTAATTTTGATGCGCCAAAAACGGCCGATGTTTATTTACACCGTATTGGTCGCACTGCACGTGCAGGTAAAAAAGGTACGGCAATTATGCTAATTGAAGCTCATGATAACGAATTACTACAAAAAATTGAGCGCTATATCCAAGAACCAATAAAGCTAAGAACCATTGATGAATTGCGACCAAAAACAAAAGCCCCAAAGCCAGCAACAAAGAAAAAACCTTCGCAAAAAGCAAAATTAAAAAGTGCTCGCAAAAAAGAAGATACCAAGAAGAAAAAGATAAAACAGCGTCATCGAGATACCAAAAATAAAGGTAAACCTAAAAAATTAATAAATAATACCGAACAATAATCAACAGTTAATAGCTTAAACTTATGATACCGATTGTTTATAACAACTTGGACAATCGATTTTAGTTGCTATAATGCTTCACGATATGATTTACATTTAATTAGCAAGGAGAAACACTATGACATTAGTCACTCGCAAAGCCCCAGATTTTACATCAGCAGCAGTTTTAGGATCTGGAGAAATTGTTAACAATTTCAATTTATCACAACATATTCATGGTAAATATGCTGTGGTTTTTTTCTGGCCAATGGACTTTACTTTTGTTTGTCCATCAGAGATCATCGCATTTGATCACCGCCTAGAAGAATTCAAAAAGCGAGGAGTTGAAGTTATTGGTGTTTCAATGGACTCTGAATACGTACATAACGCTTGGCGAAACACACCTCGAGACAATGGTGGTATTGGTGAGGTAAAATTCCCGATTATTGCAGATATCAAACACGAAATTATGCAAGCATATGGTGTTGAACATCCTGAAGCCGGTGTGGCATTACGCGCATCATTCTTTATTGATAAATCAGGTATTGTACGCCATGAAACGATTAACGATTTACCAATTGGTCGTAATATCGACGAAATGATTCGTATTGTTGATGCGTTCCAATTCCATGAAGAGCATGGAGAAGTTTGCCCTGCACAATGGACAAAAGGTAAAAAAGGCATGCAAGCAAACCCGAAAGGCGTTGCAAGTTTCTTAAAAGAGCATGCTAACGAAATTTAATTTAATTTAATTTCATTTCTTTTTTTATTCAACCTTACATTATATTTTACCGGAGTTTATCTCCGGTTTTTTTGTCAGTATAATCAAAACTGATTATAAAGTAGCATGTAAACCAACAACACCAATAATAATAATGCTCAAACCAAATAATCGAGAAAAGTTTTTAGGCTCATTGAACAATAACATATTAGCTAACACTGCCCCCGATGTGCCAAGACCAACCCAAACAGGATACACAATACTCAATTCAAGATAATGGAGAGAAAAGTAAAAAAGCATAAAAGACACAGAAAATCCTCCCCAATATAAAACAAGCCTAAACAGACTTTTTTGCTCTGCATATAACTTAAGACCAATCGCTCCAAGAACTTCAAAAACAGTTGCAATTAATATCAATAGCCATCCCATGATTAAATTTGTCCTTTATTGTAATATTAACTATCCGCACGTTTAAGTTGTACAACACCAATAATGATAAGTGCCACAAAAAAAAGTTGAATTAATTTAATTTCTTTGTCAAAAAGCAACATGTCAATCACTGTCGCACCAACTGCACCAACGCCTGAAAATATGGCATACACTGTACCTGTGGGTATTGTTTTACAAGCATTGGTTAAAAAAGTAAAATCGACAACAATTAGCAACACAATGATACCCCACTGCCATAGCTCGGTTGCGATGCTAAACCCTAAAATCCAACATAACTCAAAAAAGCAAGTCAGCACTACAAATGCCCACTCTTTATTCACGCTTAACATAGCTACCTCGTTTTGCTACTTTATTTTTTGTCATAACCTATTTTATATAGCACTTGATAATGATCTATCGTCGATAAACAACGACAAAATAAAAGATGGTTCGCAAACAGAACATTTGCCACCAAAAGAGCTTAATTACTGTATGTTTTTAACTATTAAGTCAAAAAAACGAATAAGTCAAAGCAACTAATCTTCATGATACCTTACTATAAGTTTTATTATTATTTTTCAATAAGGTAGATAATTCTATAATGAAGAATCATCAATAGCAAGAGCAAACTTTTATAATTCAATGTATTACAATTTATATAAGTTAGCCTGCCTATTCCATATCATACCATATCGTATGCTTTTAGAAAGATATAAAAGAAATAGATAAATTGATAGAAAAAAATAAAAATAATTATACTTTTTTAATTTAATTTTAAATCAGTATAGAATAATAAGGTGTTGTTTTTAAACCGTTTTTATTATAAATCTAAAGTAGGCGTTATCATACTTGTTTAGTATCGCTATTTATAGGACAGTTAAGTTGGTTAAGCATAGGAAAAGGAAAGTAATTAGTCAAAATACTATGGGCTGTTAAAAAATAACTATTGCCATCAAGAAGATAAATAATTGGCCAACCACCCTTGGGAGCGGGTGGATTAGGTGCATAAATAGTAATTTTATAATCACTATGAGAGCTTGAATAAAAAACCTCTGTTTTAGAATTAGTTACAATCACATTCATCGATTTTGTTGATTCAGCTTGACAACCAGTAAGTGTTAAAAGTGCCATAAGATAAATAAAAATAGAACGTAGCATAAATTATCCAGATGTAAGCAAAATTTTTCTTCTTATAAAATAAGCGAACAAATCACGCTTTTCAAGCCAAATCGATAAAAAGACTAACTTCACTAACCCGATAAAAACATTAAGTTATAAACCTAAAAAATATTTCAGATAGCAGCTTTATCAATAGGGTTTCGATACAAAAAAATAAGTTAGACTTTTTAACGTTAAATATGATGAGTATAAATAACTCCGCCGAACAATTTCATCGGCGGAACAATTGTTAGCTCAAGCGTTGAGAGTGTTACGATACTCAACTATATCTTCAATGGTTACAACGGGCATATGGTATTGTTTGGCAAACTTTACCACTTCAGGTGCTCTTGCCATTGTGCCATCATCATTTGTTAACTCACACAGGACTGCAGCAGGTTTTAAACCCGCTAATGTCACTAAATCAATTGATGCTTCGGTATGACCTCGGCGAACCAATACCCCCCCTTCTTTAGCAACTAATGGAAAGACATGCCCGGGGTGATTAAGATCGCTAGGTTTAGCGTTATCATTAACCGCAGCTTTAATGGTCGTAACGCGGTCGGCAGCTGATACCCCCGTTGTTACACCATCGGCAGCTTCAATCGAAATAGTAAACGCAGTATTATTTTTACTGGTATTATTGGCCACCATCATAGGCAATTCCAATTCTTCGCAACGTTTTGGCGGTAAACATAAGCAAACAATGCCACTACCATAACGAATAGTAATAGCCATTTGTTCGGGAGTGATTGACTCAGCAGCCCAAATAATATCGCCTTCGTTTTCACGATCTTCATCATCTAAAACTAGCACACCTTGACCGGCTTGAATTGATGCAATGGCCTTTTTGACTCGTTCGATTGGAGTTCCAAACTCATTCAGATTAAACTGATTCATGGTAAATACCTATATTTTTAATTTGCTCATTTCATTATTTACTTAATTAAATTTGAATCATTATTGATGCATCAAATTAATTAAGTACAAATAAATAAAATACCAGAATCAGGGCTGTGCTTGACCAGTATGACTTTGCCTTTCAGCAAACATGAGAAAGATAAGCAACTCTCTTTTATCCAGACTTTAACTGTCGGCTTTGGAATTTCACCAAATCTGCTTGACCTTAATATATTTAGATGGTTTGTTATTAATAAAAATAAACAGACCATTAAAATCTAAAATATTAAGCGCTCGTGGGCTATACCACCGGTGGGGAATTACGCCCCGCCCTGAGAATTTAGCCAAATAAATTGACCATTCACACTATAATACAAAATGATGGAAAAAACACGGAGATTTTAAAACGTAATATTGCCGCAATATGCGGCAATATTGAGATAAGAGGCAGGATTTAGTGCTTATGTGTTTCTTGAATGCGACGTCGCTCAGACTGACGCATCCATAACCACGAAATAAAACCGATAATCCCGACAATGAGTAATATAATTGTGGCTAAAGCGTTGACTTGTGGATCGACCCCTAAACGTACTTTTGAAAATATTAATTTAGGTAATGTCATTGCGCCTGGCCCTGTTACAAAATTAGCAATTACGACATCATCAAGTGATAAGGTAAATGCAAGTAACCAGCCAGAAACTAATGCCGGTGCAATCATTGGTAATGTAATAACAAAAAAGACTTTCAATGGGTTAGCACCTAAATCTAAAGCCGCTTCTTCAATAGATTTATCAAGTTCACGAAGCCTTGCACTAATGACTACCGTAACATAGGCAGTGCAGAAAGTCGCATGTGCCATCCAAATAGTTATTGCACCTCGATCTTTTGGCCACCCCAAGACCTGCCCCATGCCCACAAACAATAATAACAATGCCAAACCAGTAATAACATCAGGCATAACTAACGGCGCTGTTGTCATAAATGAGAACAAATTAGACCCACGGAATCGCCTAAAACGGATAATTGCATAAGCGGCTAATGTGCCGAGCACAACAGCAAAAGTAGCAGCGCATGCAGCAATAGATAGACTTAATCCGACAGCTTTAAGTAGTGTTTCATTGTGAATTAGCTCAAAATACCATTTGACTGAAAAATCCGCCCAAACTGTTACTAGCCGAGAACTGTTAAACGAATAAACAATCAAAATGATCATGGGGATATATAAAAACGAAAAGACAACTAAAAAGATAAGCCCCTTCAAGCATCGAAAAAACAGCGCTATAGTAACTAAAGCCGTAAGTATAAAACTAAAAGTAATACAGCCGTAATAAAAGCCACTTTGCCCCAAAAGCGCTAATCCCGATGATGAAATCAAAATACTCAATAAAATTGCACCCAGCAAAGAGGAGATAAATACAATCAGGGCGGATCGTGTAATAACAGGTAAATTGTTCATCTATTTACCCCCCATTTGTCGATTTTGGAATTTATTAAAATAGTAAATTGGTACAATTAATATCATCAACATCACACTTGCAACGGCTGAAGCTGCTGGCCAGTCATGATTGTTAAAGAACTCGGTCCAAAGCTGGGTACCAATCATAATGCCTTCAGAAGGCCCTAATAATTCAGGGATCACATATTCACCTACAGCAGGAATAAACACCAACATTCCCCCAGCAATAACACCATTTTTGGTCAAAGGCACAATAATTTTAAAAAACGTTTTAATTGGTTTACAACCTAAGTCTAGTGCCGCTTCAATTAATGTCGAATCGACCTTACTTAACGATGTATAAATTGGCAATACCACAAAGGGTAAATACGAATAAACAATACCAATATATACCGCAAAATAGGTTTTCATAATAATCAATGGCTGATCAATGATGCCTAACCACATCAAAAAGTGATTTAACAGTCCATTAGGGTTCAAAATACCAATCCATGCGTAAACACGAATTAAAAACGATGTCCACGAAGGTAAAATAATCAATAATAGTAAAATGTTACGGGTTGACTGTTTACATTGTGAAATCGCCCATGCCAATGGATAGCCAATCAAAATACACAGTATGGTTGAAATGGCTGCAATTTTAAGTGATTGCAAATAGGAATCGATGTAAATAGTATCGCTAATTAGGTTTAAATAGTTGCCAAAATTTAGCGCAATATTAAGCATACCATCATCATAACTGAGTAAATCAGTATAAGGTGGTACAGCCAAAGCCATTTCTGAAAAGCTGATTCTAAATACAATTAAAAATGGCAATAAAAATAGTAGCAACATCCATAAGTAAGGAATGGCAATGACCACTAATCTACCATATAACGTCATCAAATCTGAATCGCTATGCTGTTGGCGCATTTTTTTATAAGCAAAATAAATTACTACAAACCCAACAGGAATAAACGCTATGCTACCAGCAATTATTAGCCGATAGGCGAATTTAGATGGCTTGTAATTAACTAAATATAAACCTAAACATGACAGCAAAAAACTCAATGTCATTGCGGTAAATAGCGCATCTAAAAATAAGTTATCAAAAGCACCTGTTGTTACAAAACGCCAATAAACATTGAGTAACACAAATGCATTTAATAACAATCCCAATAAAATGGATCGCATCACTATATCCTCTTTTGTTTATTCGGTAAGCACAACACAGCTATCAACTTCCCAACTTAAGTTAACAATATCTCCCCAAGTTGGCATACCTTTACGATAGCGGTGTTCATTTTGCAATTGTGCAATGATAATTTGGCCACTTGGCAATTTCACATGATAAATCGATAGATCACCTAAATAAGCAATTTCGACAACCTCACCTGTAGCACAGTTATACCCATCTTCAGGGAGTTGGTCACATAATTGGATTTTTTCTGGACGTAAGGCAATCTTAGCTGGTACACCTTCTACCGCTGGTGAATCATAATCGACTTTTAATGGATGTTTAATGGTAGGGCAACTGATAATTAAGCCGTCTTCTAATGTATCTTGTAAAATACCATCAAATATATTAACTGAGCCAATAAATTCAGCACTGTATTGGCAATTTGGATGTTCGTAAATTTCTTCTGGCTCACCAATTTGAACAAATTGACCTTTGTTCATAATAGCAATACGGCCTGCCATTGTCATGGCTTCTTCTTGATCATGGGTTACCATTACGCAAGTTGCTCCTACTTGCTCTAAAATGCTCACCACTTCAAGTTGCATACGATCACGTAGTTGCTTATCTAGTGCACCCATGGGTTCATCAAGCAACAATAATTTTGGTCGTTTAGCTAGGCTTCGAGCTAATGCCACACGTTGTCTTTGTCCTCCAGATAATTGGTGGGGTTTGCGTTTACCAAATTGCTCCATATGCACTAACGCTAACATTTCTTCAACACGCTGTTTAATCTCATTATGACTTAACTTGTCTTGCTTCAAACCAAAGGCGATATTTTGCTCAACCGACATGTGAGGAAATAGAGCATACGATTGGAACATCATATTAATTGGGCGATTATAAGGTGGAACTTGTGATAAATCCTTACCATCAAGAATTATTTGACCTGATGTTGGCTGTTCAAAACCAGCAAGCATACGTAGTAGTGTTGATTTACCGCTTCCTGATGCACCCAGTAAAGCAAAAATTTCGCCAGTATAGATAGTCAAGTTGACATCATCAACAGCATAATAATCATCATTAAAAACTTTCGTTAAATTTTTGATCTCCAATAGCGGAGTTATCATCTTTTTTTTAGGCTGTACCTGATTTGTTGTTTTATTATTCACTCTTTTTTCCTCATAACAACAAGCCAAAAAAAACGAGACGGAAAGATCAAATTAATCTCCCCGTCTAGAATAGACCAATAAATAATTAGATAATTACTGCTTATTTACCAGTTTTTAATTTTGTCCACGTACGTGTGATAACACGTTCAAGTTTAGGTTCTTTAACCTTCAAGGTGAATAATTTTTCCATTACTTCTGGTTTTGGATAAACCGCAGGATCATTTTTCACATCTGGTTTTACAAATTTGTCGTTTGCTTCTTTATTGGCGCTAGCAAAGTTAACATCATTAGTCACTTGCGCTGCAATTTCAGGTTTCATGACAAAATTTAAGAACTCGTGTGCTTCGTCAGGATTGGCTGAATCTTTTGGAATGGCAAAAGTATCAAAAAAGACTAATGCTCCTTCTTTTGGAATTTGATAGCCCACATGCACACCATTTTTTGCTTCATCAGCTCTATCGCGTGATTGTAAAATATCACCCGACCACCCTAAAATCACGCAAATATCACCATTTGCTAAATCGGTAATATATTGTGAAGAATGGAAATAGCGAATATTTGGGCGAACTTTTGCTAACAGCTCGTAAGCGGCGCCTGTGTAATCTTTAGCATCAGTACTATTCGGATCTTTTCCTAAATATTGAAGAGCACTTGCGAAAATTTCGGTTGGGGCATCTAAAAATGCTACGCCACAATCTTTCAGTTTTTCCATATTTTCAGGCTTAAATACTAGATCCCAGCTATTAACTGGCGCATCGCTACCTAAACGCTCTTTAACTTTATCAATGTTATAACCAATGCCTGTTGTCATCCACACATAAGGGATGGCATATTTATTATCAGGATCATGGGTAGCCATTAATTTCATTAAATTAGGATCAAGATTTTTCCAGTTAGGCAATTTGCTTTTATCTAATGGAAGATAAATATCAGATTTAATCTGTCTTGCTAAAAAACTATCTGATGGCGAAACCACATCAAAACCAGAATGGCCTGCCATTAATTTACCTTCAAGTGCTTCGTTTGAATCATACACATCATAAACAAGTTTAATACCTGTAGATTTTTCAAAATCAGTAATTGTATTAGAGCCGATTTGCCCTGCCCAATTGTAAAAATGCACGACGCGATCTTTAGCAATAGCAGGTTGAGATAACGCTAGTGAAACACCAGCCACGATTGAAAGAATTGTTTTACGTTGAGTAAACATGCTCACCACTTCTCCTCTAGTTGTAGGGATATTACATGTTAGACACAAGCCCATTGCAAAGACACAACGGACCCCCAAATTTTGCCATCGACGTTGAGAAAATGATATAAATTATCAATGTAACACCGCCAAGCGAAACCGAGGTAATCAGGCAATCACAAGTCATTAATAATGATAAATGAACATGTCGAGCTAACCTTGCATTACAAGGGATAAAATACCTTTTTTTTCAAAGATGTCCACTTAAAAAATCAAATATTGAAAGTTTCAAGATTGAGTGGGCATATTTTGACCACTCAATCGATAATTGATAACCAATTAATAATTCATAAATACAAACTATTCTGCATTAGCTTCTAGAATTTTATCCTTAGGTTGCCAAACACGGTATTTAACTTGCAAATCGTTAGGCACATAAAAAACTAATGGCACACTGCTGTTATAGTTAAATAAACCTAAATTGTGGCTAAGGGTCACAAATTGATTTTTATTGCTTCCTTCAGGGCAAGCCATTAAAGTTGAAATATTACCTGCGGCCTTTTCAACCACATAGTATGAATATCCCCAACCTTTAAGCTCTTCTTGCTTAACAGTACCACCAATATTATGTAAGTTACAATCAACATTCATTTCCTTGCCAATTATTACTTCAACTTTTGCATTGTTTTCGTTAGCAATAGCTGGCAGATAAATAGCATAACGTGTAGTGCCCTCTTGAGCAGTTGGAAATGGCGCAGTATCATTAGCATTTTGTGCAACAGGTTTAATTTTTGGTGTGTTGGCACACGCCGTTAATGACACACCTAATAATGCCAATAATAATAATTTTTTCATTTTTAAATCTCCAGTATGAAAGAATGAATCATCGATACATCATATCATCAATACATCATATTAATTTTAATTGATAATGCGTATAATAACACAATATAGATTAATAAATATGGTGTTAAAATGCCAGCAGAAAAAAATACTACCGATTTACTCAAGTTAATTTTAAACTTATTAATTATTGGGTTGCTAATCATTATTACCTATCGTATTGTTGAAGTTTTCTTATTTGGATTCTTTTGGGCGGTAATGGTAGTCATTGCGACTTGGCCATTAATGATAAAAATCCAAAAAAAACTGTTTAACAAGCGCTGGTTATCGTTGCTTGTTATGGCGTTAATACTTGCATTTGTTTGCATTATTCCATTTATATTAATTATTAGCTCTGTAGCACAAAATGGCCACCATCTTATTGAATGGGCTAAAACGCTACAACATCAAACACTACCCACGTTTGACTGGCTTGAAAACATACCGACCTTTGGTTCCGAGTTACATCAAAAATGGTTAAATCTGATTCAAACCGATGGTACCGATTTAGTTTCAAGCATACAGCCTTATATTGGTACCATGATAGGTTGGCTACTTGAACAAGCCACTAACATTGGTATATTTATTTTTCATGCTGGCGTCATGATTATTTTTAGTCTATTACTCTTTTTAAAAGGTGAAAGCATCACTAAATATGTCTACTTACTAGCTAATCGACTCTCTAAGCAATACGGTGCAACCACCGTTACTTTAGCAGGGCAATCTATCCGTGCAGTAGCATTAGGCGTTGTGGTGACCGCCATCACCTTAGCGTTAATCGGCGGATTGAGTTTTCTTCTCACCAATATGCCATTACCTGGCGTACTGACACTCATCTTATTTATTTGCTGTGTAGCCCAAATTGGCCCTGTAGTGGTTATGCTTGGCTGCATCGCTTGGCAATTTTGGTCAGGTCATACCATTGAAGGTATCTGTTTAATTGTTGTTGCCATTATTTTAACCACTTTAGACAGCGTAATGCGTGCTTATTTAATAAAAAAAGGAGCTAATTTACCATTTTTACTCATTTTATTTGGCGTAATTGGTGGTTTACTTAGTTTTGGTATAATGGGATTGTTTATTGGTCCAGTAGTACTTGCATTAACTTACAAAATAATTGAAACATGGGTTGATGAGCAGTCTTAAACCATTTATTATCCTAGCAATAAAGCATAAACATGTTGCTAAAGGTTAATAAACATAATGATATGGCGTATTTAGCCTAAAGCAACTTAATCAAAATGCGCACATTTTAAAAGGAGTGTTATTTTTACTGGTCTTATTTACATTACTTTTAACTATCATTAGCCTAAAGTAATTTACCAGTTATAATGATAAATAAATCATGCGAATACCATTTATAAAATATAATCACCAAAAGCATCTTGATGAATTAGCAAAAATTCAACAAAATGCCAAGCAATATGAGATACTCAATAGTGCAAAAGCGTATCGACTAGCGTTAATTGACAAGATAAAAAACGCTCAGCAACGTATTTATATTGTCGCACTTTATCTAGAACAAGACGAGGCTGGTCAAGAAATTCTTGATGAGCTTTATCAAGTTAAACGGCAACGTCCAAATTTAGATATCAAAATATTTGTTGACTGGCATCGAGCACAGCGAGGAAGAATTGGTGAAGATAAAGCGCATACTAACGCCAATTATTATTATCAATTAAAACAAAAGAATCCAGAAATTGACATCCCAATTTATGGTGTGCCAGTTAATCGTCGTGAGGTGCTTGGTGTATTACACCTTAAGGGTTTTATTATAGATGATACGGTTATTTACAGCGGTGCAAGCATTAATAATGTCTATTTACACAAACGCGATAAATACCGTTACGACCGCTACCACTTTATTACTAATCCAGTATTAGCTGATAGTATGGTACAATTTATTCATGAGCATTTTTTACCATATCAAGCATTGCAATTGCTTAATTTGGGCACGCATAAAACCCGCAAACAGATCAAATCTGAAATCAAAGCCCTGCGCCAACATTTAATGGATGCAAACTACCAATACAGCGCCAATACTGACAATGAAACTTTATCGGTTGCACCAATAATGGGGCTTGGGCGCAATAATGCTTTAAATAAAGTTATTCACCACTTAATAAACGTTACCGAACAAAAAGTGATCTTTTGCACGCCTTACTTTAATTTACCAAGTATTTTAGTCCGCGATATTATCCGTTTGTTACGTAAAGGACGACAAGTGGAACTGATTATTGGTGACAAAGAAGCCAACGATTTTTATATTCCACCAGATAAGCCTTTTAACATATCAGGTGGACTACCCTATTTATACGAAATCAACTTAAGAAGCTTTATCGAGCGCCTGCAACTCTTTATTGACAAAGAACAACTGATTATCCGCTTATGGAAGGATGAACAACAAAGCTACCACCTTAAAGGTATCTGGGTAGACGATAAATGGGTGCTTATAACAGGCAACAATCTAAATCCGCGAGCGTGGCGGCTAGATCTTGAAAATGGCATATTAATACATGATCCAAAACAAGAATTGAGTGACAAATTCACCCAAGAACTAAACGCTATACGCCAAAAAACCACCTTGGTCACTCATTTTCAACAAATACAGGCAAGCCAATTTTATCCTAGCCAAGTGCATAAATTAATAAAGCGACTCAGCCGTATAAAAGTGGATAGAATTATTAAACGATTACTATGAAGTTATTGATATTTTAGATAACTAAAATAAGCACTGCCTAGCCAAATACCCTTGTTTGCTGGGGCAGTGCTATGCTTTATCAGGAACAACTCATTAAAATTAAATAAAAAGGTGGAATAACCCAAATCATGTTTTGCAGCCTTATGTTAGGGTTGAGAGAGAATTCAGAACTGAATCTCCCAATTCAGGCGTGATGGCATCAATTATTCTGGGCACCAAAAGAATAAAACATTCCCCCCAATACTCCCCCTAAAATAACTTTTGACGTTATGAAAACAGTACGTTTTCTATAAAAATGGCTCAGAAAAGTCATTGATTTTATTGAGGTTTTTTATTTACAAAAAAAGGAGGTTCCCCCCCTTTTTTTACGCGCCCGCTCTATAGTTAGGTGGCTCTTTGGTGATAAGTACATCATGCACATGGCTTTCTTTCATGCCTGCGCCAGTAATTCGATAGAATTTAGACTGCGTTCTTAATGCATCAATTGTTGCGCAACCAGTTAGCCCCATACAAGATCTTAATCCTCCCATTTGTTGATGAACGATTTCTTTTAATTGTCCTTTGTAGGCAATGCGCCCTTCTATTCCCTCTGGTACCAGTTTATCTGCAGCATTGTCGGTTTGAAAATAGCGATCAGACGATCCTTTTGCCATTGCGCCAAGCGATCCCATGCCACGATATGATTTATAGGCCCGGCCTTGAAATAATTCGATTTCGCCTGGTGCTTCTTCTGTGCCTGCAAACATTGAACCGACCATAACGCAAGATGCTCCTGCGGCAATAGCTTTGGCTATGTCGCCTGAATAACGAATTCCACCATCAGCGATAACAGGAATATTATGTTTTTGTGCGACTTCAACTGCATCCATAATCGCACTAATTTGTGGCACACCAACACCTGTTACAATGCGTGTTGTACAAATAGATCCTGGTCCAATCCCCACCTTAACAGCGCTAACTCCAGCTTCAATTAAGGCTTTGGCACCTTCAGCGGTGGCAACATTACCGCCAATAATTTGTAAATTAGGATAATTCTTTCTAGTTTGATAAATACGGTCAAGTACACCTTGCGAATGGCCATGTGAAGAGTCAATTAGCAACACATCAACGCCAGCCTCAACTAATGCGGCGATGCGCTCTTCATTACCTGGCGCAGCCCCAACAGCAGCTCCCACACGCAGGCGCCCTTTTTCATCTTTGCAGGCATTGGGTTTTTGCTCGGCTTTGTTGTAGTCTTTAACGGTAATCATACCTTTTAGATGGAAGCGTGAATCAACAACAAGCACTTTTTCGATACGGTGTTCATGCATTTTTTGAAGTACGATTTCACGTTGTTCACCTTCTTTGACGGTAACTAAGCGATCTTTAGGCGTCATAACGGCAGTAACAGGTAAAGATAAATCAGTGGCAAATCGTACATCTCGTGCAGTAATAATTCCAACCAGTTCTTGGGTTTCAGTCACAACAGGAAATCCAGCAAAGCCATACTCTTTAGCTAGATCAATAACTTGCTTTATGGTTGCAGTAGGTAAAACAGATACAGGATCTTGAACTATACCACTTTCGTGTTTCTTTACTCGCCTTACATGATTGGCTTGATTTTCAATTGACATATTTTTGTGAATAAAACCAATCCCCCCCTCTTGTGCTAACGCAATGGCTAGATCTGATTCGGTTACTGTGTCCATTGCTGCTGATAGCATTGGAATATTAAGTTTTATGGTTTGGGTTAGTTGCGTACTAATATCAGCTGTATTCGGTAATACCGTTGAATGGGCGGGAACTAATAGCACGTCGTCAAACGTGAGTGCTTCTTTAACTATACGAGACATGACAATATTCACCATTGGTTGGATTGTTGATAAAATATTGCCAAAGCATTTTACTTACTTTTACTTAAAAAAACCAGCGATATTTATATTAGATACGATTTATTAAGATAATATAAAATTATATGCATATTATATAGACAATTTGTTTTAACCTACACATTGCTCTTTTGTTTTCCTAACGGTTTGCCATTAAGATGTAGTTGACATCAATATTAGGTCCTAATTTAAATTGGTTTCTCAATAGGTGGTACTCCATGCCTATCACATCACCAACAGTGAGACCTGCTTGCTCAACAAGCGACATTAATTCTGAGGGACGAATAAAGCGATTAAAATCATGTGTACCTTTAGGTACTAGCCGAGCAATATATTCTGCTCCATAAATTAATAGCAATTTTGCCTTATGATTGCGGTTAATCGTCGATAAAAATAATTTACCCCCTGGTTTAAGCAATTTTGCACAAGCATCAATAATTGAAAATGGATCGGGGACGTGTTCTAACAGTTCCATACACGTTACAATATCATATTGCATAGGATTTTGCTCTGCATGCTCTTCTACGGTCTGTTTTTCATAGGCAATAGATAAACCATTTTGCGCAGCATGCAGTTTTGCCACAGCCAGTGACTCATCAGCAAGATCAATGGCTGTCACATTAGCACCAAGCTTCGCTAAGCTTTCAGATAAAATACCACCACCACACCCCACATCTAATACCGTTTTTTGATCTAATAATCCACAATGTTGTTGTATATAATTAACACGTAATGGGTTGATAATATGCAAAGGTTTACATTTGCCATCAAGATCCCACCACTGAGCAGCTAATTGTGCAAATTTATTTATTTCATTAAAATCAACATTTTGTGACATAATAACTTTTCCTATAAAGCACAGCCTAAATTCATAATCATACATTTTAAGGCATCACTACTATCAATAAAAGGGCAAAATATAAATTTATCCTGCTGTTAATATTTAGTTATTAGCTTGTCACAAATTGAATTCAAGTTACTATAAAATTTAATAGTCAAATTGTTATTTATATTAATAGTTTTAATGATTTCTTGTTTCCATGCTTATTTCATGGCATGATTTAACATCTTATCTCTAATAAAAACGTTTTTAAGCATTAGCTTATACTAGGATTAACCAATTAAGAATAAAGGAAAAAAATATTCATGAGTACGGGTACTATGAAGGAAAATCACTCACAATGGAGCTCGCGCATGGGATTTATGCTTGCTGCGGCTGGTTCTGCTGTTGGGTTGGGTAACATTTGGAAATTTCCATATATGGCAGGTGAAATGGGGGGCTCAGCATTTGTGCTCACTTATTTGCTTTTTATGTTTGTTATTGGCTTGCCGATTTTAGTTTTAGAATGGTTAATTGGTCGTCGTGGGCAAAAAAATCCTATTCATACCATGGAAGATGTTGCTGTTTCTGAAAATCGTTCTAAATCATGGCGTTGGGTTGGTATTATTGGCGTAGTAGGATCATTTTTAATCCTATCATTTTATAGTGTTATTGGTGGTTGGGCGACCGATTACATTATTTTAGCTGGTCAAGGGATTTTTGAAGGCGCTAATGGCAAAGTTACAGAACAAATTTTTAGTAACTTCCTTGGCAATGTGAGCCATTTATTAACTTGGCACACTGTATTTATGGCTGCTACCGCATTTATTGTAGCACTGGGCGTTGGTGCTGGTTTAGAAAGAGCGTGTAAAATTATGATGCCAGGACTAGGTATCTTGTTGTTAGTATTAGTTGGATACGCAGCGTATGTCAGTGGTCCATCTTTTGGTGAAGCATTTAGATTTTTATTCACGCCAGACTTTTCGGCTATTAATGGCACTGCTATGCTAGCCGCTCTTGGGCATGCATTTTTTAGCTTATCTTTAGGTATGGGCATTATGATGGCTTATGGCTCGTACTTAGGAAAAGATGTTAACCTACTATCTACCGCCCGCACAGTGGTAATTTTAGATGTTATTGTCGCAATGCTATCAGGTATGGCTATATTTCCACTAGTTTTTGCAAATGGTTTACAAGCAGGTGAAGGCCCTGGGCTTATTTTTGTTACCCTACCAATTGCATTTGGAAATATGGCTGGTGGCACTATATTAGGGGTATTTTTCTTTATCTTCCTAACTTTTGCAGCACTAACTTCTTCTATTTCATTACTAGAACCAACGGTTGAATTATTAGAAGAAAAAACACCATTAGGTAGAAAGTCAGCAACGATTTTAAGTAGCCTAGTTATCTGGGCATTAGGTATTGCTTGTATTTTGTCATTTAATGAATGGGCCGAAGTAAAACTATTTGGTAAAAATATTTTTGATTTACTTGATTACCTAACAAGTAAAATCATGTTGCCAGTTACTGGATTAGGTACGGTTGTATTTGGTGCTTGGATGATGAATCAAAAACGCATTCGTGAAGAGTTAAATTTAAACGATTTTTGGTTTAACATTTGGACAATACTAACTCGTTATGTTGTGCCAGTAGCTGTTATCATAATTTTGGTTTATGGATTTGTCTAAAAAGCCATTATAACTCCAGTTAAAAGCCTTGATATATTCAAGGCTTTTTTCTTTTCATTAAAAATGTTTTTAACAAAATTGTTTAACAAAAAACAACCAACTAATGAATAAATTTGACATTTTCTATTGAAATTCATTTTTTTATTCCCATATAGCAATACATCAATAAATCAAACCATTATGTTAATTTATTCAATTAATACTAACTAGCGATGAACTAATAAGCTAGCGAAATGAAAAAGTTAGTTGATAACAAAGTCATTTTCGCCATTAGCATTAATTGAAATGACTAAATATGATAGAGGAACTAGTCAATGAGTAAGCAAGGTACTGAAACTCGTGGATTTCAATCTGAAGTTAAACAAATTCTACATTTAATGATTCACTCTTTATATTCAAATAAAGAGATTTTTTTAAGAGAACTCATTTCAAACGCGTCTGATGCAGCCGATAAATTACGTTTTAAAGCACTTGAAAACCCAAATCTATATGCCGGTGATGGTGAACTGGGTGTGCGCATTTCTACTAATAAAGAAGCTGGCACATTAACCATTGCTGATAATGGCATTGGTATGACCCGCGATGAAGTGATTGAAAATTTAGGGACTATTGCTAAATCAGGTACTAAAGCATTTTTGGAATCAATTGGTAGCGATCAAGCAAAAGATAGCCAACTCATTGGTCAATTTGGTGTTGGATTTTATTCAGCCTTTATTGTTGCTGATAAAGTTACAGTGAGAACGCGCGCAGCCACAGCCAATGCTGACGAAGCGGTTATGTGGGAATCTGCCGGTGAAGGTGAATATACCATCTCTGATGATAATAAAGAAACTCGTGGTACCGAAATCACATTACACTTAAAAGAAGACGAAAAAGAGTTTTTAGATGACTGGCGTTTACGTTCAATCATTAGTAAATATTCTGACCACATTTCACTACCTGTTGAAGTGCAAACTACTGATGAAGAAAGCAAAGAAGTAAAATGGGAAAAAGTCAATAAAGCTCAAGCACTTTGGACGCGTAGTAAATCAGAAGTAACTGATGATGAATATAAAGAGTTTTATAAACATTTATCGCACGATTTTGCCGATCCAATAAGTTGGAGTCATAATCGCGTTGAAGGTAAGCAAGAATATACTAGCTTGCTTTATATTCCTGCAAAAGCGCCTTGGGATTTGTGGAATCGTGATAATAAACACGGCTTAAAACTTTATGTACAACGTGTATTTATTATGGATGATGCCGAACAATTTATGCCTAATTATTTACGTTTTGTAAAAGGTTTAATTGATTCAAACGATCTTCCATTAAATGTATCGCGTGAAATTTTGCAAGATAACAAAATCACACAAAACTTGCGTAATGCATGTACTAAGCGTGTGTTACAAATGCTTGAAAAACTGGCTAAAGACGACAAAGAACAATATCAGCAATTTTGGAGTGAATTTGGCCTAGTATTAAAAGAAGGCGCTGGTGAAGACTTTGCAAATCGTGACGCAATCGCTAAATTACTTCGCTTTACTTCAACGCATACCGATAGCGATGCGCAAACGGTATCACTAGAAGATTACATTAGCCGAATGCAAGATGGGCAAGAGAAGATCTATTATATTACCGCTGATAGCTACGGTGCGGCAAAAAATAGTCCTCATCTTGAGTTATTCCACAAAAAAGGTATTGAAGTATTATTATTATCTGATCGCATTGATGAATGGATGATGAGCAATTTAACGGAATTTGATGGTAAACAATTCCAATCAATCAGTAAATCTGACGAATCAATTGAAAAACTTGCCGATCAAGATACTGAAGAGCAAAAACAAGTTGAAAAAGAACTTGAGCCATTTATCGAACGAGTTAAAACTGTGTTAGGCGATAAAGTAAAAGAAGTCAAATTAACTCATCGTTTAACCGATACACCAGCAATTGTTACTACATCTGCCGATGAAATGACTACGCAAATGGCTAAATTGTTTGCTGCCGCAGGTCAAAAAGCGCCAGAAATCAAATATACGTTTGAAATCAATCCAGATCATGAATTGGTTAAACGTATTGTCGATACGCAAGATGAAAGCGCATTTAATGACTGGGTTGAATTATTGCTTGATCAGGCTTTACTTGCAGAAAAAGGCTCGTTAAGTGATCCAAGTAAGTTTATTCAAACCATGAATAAATTATTGGCGCAATAATCAGATAATATTGCCTATATCAGCCTCGATAAGTTAGCACTATCGAGGTTTTTTTATTGGTAAAAATCATAATATTTATTTAAATATTATGATACTTGTCACATTTTTTTGTTTTTCTTCTTTCGATTTTTTTATGACGATTCATAATAAACCAACATAAGGAATTGATCATATCTAATGAAAGTTTATAAAATATTAAATAACAATGTTATTGTTACACTTGATGATAAAGGCAGTGAATTAATTGTCACTGGGCGTGGAATTGGGTTTAAAAAGCGTGAAGGCGATTTAATCGATCCTAGTCAGATAGAAAAGCAGTTTTCACTAGATAATAAAGTCATATTGCCAAAATTTAAAGAACTGCTTTCAGAAATCCCTTTTGAAGTATTAACGACATCTGAAGTTATCATTAATCATGCAAAAAAATGTATAGATGGCAAATTGCAAGATAGCATTTATATTTCGTTAACAGATCATATCCATTTTGCCATTGAGCGCCATAAACAAGGATTTAATATACCCAACGGTTTTTTATGGGAGATCAAAAAATTTTACCCTAAAGAGTTTCAAATTGGTTTATATGCCTTATCAGTTATAAAAAAGCGGCTATCAATTGAATTACCCGAAGACGAAGCGGGCTTTATTACTTTTCATATCATCAATGCACAATTAAATGGTACCATGCCCAATATTGTTAACATGACAAAAATCATGCGTGAAATTCTTAATATCGTAAAATATCATTTTAAATTTGAATATGATGAAGATTGTTTGTCCTATCAGCGCTTTGTTACCCATTTAAAATTTTTTGCTCATCGTATCTTAAGTCAAAGCAAACAAACACAACAAGATAGCTCCTTGTATGAATTAATTCGGCAAAAGTATGAGCTAGCCTATCTTTGTACTAAACAGATCGATTTACATTTAATACAACAATACCAGCATCCTTTGACTGACGATGAAAGTTTATATTTAACCATACATATTGAACGATTGCGCATGGAACTTAAAAACAATAATGTGACATGAGTCACATTTTAATCATTATATTTCAAATCACTATGTTCATCCTGCCTAAATTATGTTAGCTTAAGTCAATCATTTTTGGATTGTTATTGCATAGTATAAAATGAATTGCTATGTGAGCAAAACCTGAGTACCTTAACTTAAAAAGGGGCTTAGGTTTTTTTTTGCATAAAAAAGGATAAGGTATGAAAAATAAACAACTTGCCGAGTCAATTATTGAACTTGTAGGCGGTAAGGAAAACATTATCAGCCTAGTGCACTGTGCAACTAGGCTTAGATTTGCATTAAAAGATGAATCAAAAGCAGACGCAGAAGCAATAAAAAAACAAGTTGGTGTGATTACTGTTGTACAAAGTGGTGGGCAATTTCAGGTTGTTATCGGCAATAATGTTGCTGATGTATTTAGTGATATTATGGCGCTGACAAACCTTAGTGAAAAACCAACAACGGAGGAACCAACAGGCGCTAAAAAAGGCGTAATGTCAAAACTGATTGATTTAGTGTCAGGCATTTTTATTCCTGCCTTAGTGGTACTTGTCGCTGGGGGGATTTTCAAAGGAATAATTTCGATGTTACAAATGATGGAAGTTGTTACAACTAACACGCCAACTTACAACTTCTTAAATGCAATTGCCGATGCACCTTTTTATTATTTACCAATAATTCTAGGTTTTTCAGCCGTTAAAAAATTTGGCGGTAATCCTTATGTCGGTATGGCATTAGGTGGAGCGTTAGTTCATCCTAGTGTTGTTGGTATGTTAGGTAATGCTTTTGAATTAAAAACCGAGTTTTTCAGCATTCCTATTGAATTAATTCCTTATCCTTCATCGGTTTTTCCGGTAATTTTAGCGGCGTGGTTCTATTCATTATTAGAACGTAACTTTAACAAAATCATGCATGATTCGTTCAAAAAATTTATTTCACCACTATTTGGTTTGATAATTACCGTACCATTAACTTTTGCCATCATTGGTCCAGTAGTGTCATTTTTGAGTAATATTGTTGCTAGCGGTATCCTCTATGTTTATGAACTTAACTCCGTCATTGCTTCCATGATTTTAGCAGGGCTTTGGCAGGTAATGGTTGTTTTTGGCATCCATTGGGGACTAGTGCCATTTTCGATGAACAATATCTCGCTGAAGCAAGAAGATTTTATGATCCCAATCTTATTCCCTGCGGTATTTGCTCAAGTCGGTGCTGTATTGGCGGTTATGTTACGTAGTAAAGATCAACAAGTTAAAGCGTTAGCTAGTTCTTCTGTATTATCAGGGATTTTCGGGGTGACAGAGCCGGCAATTTATGGGGTTAACTTACCACTAAAACGTCCATTTATTATCGGCTGTGTCTCCGCTATGATCGGTGGTGGTATTGTTGGTTATTTTCATTCAGTTATCTACTCATTCAGTTTTATTAGTATCTTTTCCTTCTTACAATTGATCCCACCAACCGGAATTGGTGCACAATTTTATGCAGTTCTGTTTGGTTCGATTATCTCATTTGTTATCGCCGCAGTCGTCACTTATCTATTTGGTATGCCTAAAGATAAAAAAGCAGACGATGCAGAGCTAGCACAAAGCAATGAAGCAGCTAGCCAAGCTAATGAAGTTAAACAAGCCGATACCGTCACTGTTTCAAGCCCATTGACCGGTAAACTGATTGACTTAAAAGAAGTAAATGACCCTACTTTTGCTAGTGAGTTAATGGGCAAAGGTATTGCAATCATTCCAACAGTCGGTCAAGCCGTAGCGCCTGACGATGGCGAAGTCGTTTCACTTTTTAGAACTAAACACGCCATTGGTTTTCAAACAGATTCTGGAGCCGAAATATTAATCCATATCGGTATTGATACCGTAAAATTAGATGGGCAACATTTCCAAGCACACATTGAAGCGGGTAGTAAAGTAAAAAAAGGTGACTTATTAGTGAGTTTTGATGTAGAAGCCATCAAACAAGCTGGTTTTGAAGTTACCACACCAATTATTATTACTAACAGTGATAGTTATCAAGATATACAACGTATTTTTAAACAAGAAAATATACAAAGTGGAGAGGCTTTATTAGCGTTATCCCAAAATAAGGAGTAAAAATGTCAACACAATTTCCTAATGATTTTCTTTGGGGAGGTGCCATTGCCGCCAATCAGGTTGAAGGCGCTTATCGTGAAAAAGGTAAAGGCTTATCAACATCAGATTGCACACCCAATGGTTTGTTTGGTGATATTATCAATCGCAATGAAACCAAGATTTCCAGCATAAAAGATAACGCCATTGATTTTTATCACCGTTATCCTGAGGATATCGCGCTATTTGCAGAAATGGGATTTACATGTTTACGCACATCGATTGCTTGGACTCGAATTTTTCCTAATGGCGATGAACAACACCCCAATGAAGATGGCTTAGCCTTTTATGACAAGTTATTTGATGAAATGGCAAAACACAATATTACGCCATTAGTCACTTTATCTCATTATGAAATGCCGTACTATCTTGTCACTCAATATGGAGGATGGGGTAATCGTAAAGTGATTGAGTTTTTTACTCGCTACGCTAAAACTGTTTTTGAACGCTATAAAGATAAGGTCAAACATTGGTTAACCTTTAATGAAATTAATATGTCACTACATGAACCATTCACAGGTGTAGGCTTGGATAGAAATAGCACCAAACAGCAAATCTATCAAGCGATTCATCATCAATTGGTTGCAAGTAGCCGAGCAGTAAAATTATGTCATCAAATCATTCCTGACGCCAAAATTGGCAATATGTTATTAGGTGCCGTTGCTTATCCGCTTACGCCAAAACCAGAAGATGTGTGGGCTACTCTCCAAGAAAATCATGGCTGGCTATTCTTTGGCGATGTGCAAGTGCGTGGCTATTACCCAACTTATATGAATCGCTTTTTTAAAGAAAACAACATCCACCTTGATATTACCGAACAAGATAAAGAAGATCTGCAAGAAACGGTCGATTTTGTTTCATTTAGTTATTACATGAGTTGCTGTGCAACTTCAGATGAATCACAAAAAACTAAAGGTAACATTTTAGACATGGTTCCTAATCCTTACCTTAAAGCATCAGAATGGGGATGGCAAATCGATCCTGTTGGAATTCGTTACTTGCTTAATTTACTTTATGAACGTTATCAAAAACCATTATTTATTGTCGAAAATGGTTTAGGCGCTAAAGATAAATTAGAAGCTGATGGTACTATCAATGACGATTATCGAATAAATTATATGAATGATCATTTAGTACAAATTCGAGAAGCCATTAATGATGGTGTTGAAGTGATGGGATACACCAGCTGGGGGCCAATAGATCTTATCAGTGCATCAAAAGCGGAAGTGACTAAACGTTATGGGTTTATCTATGTAGATTTAAACCAAGATGGCTCTGGAACACTAAATCGCTATAAAAAGAAAAGCTTCTATTGGTATCAATCAGTAATTGCATCGAAAGGTGAAAATTTAAAAAAATAAGTTAATTTAAAGAGGGGGGATTGTCCATATCAATTCCCTACTTATCCCAATAACAATATCGCAATATGTAGCTAGACAAACAATTAGCCTAATAGAAGAATAAAAATATATTATTAATCATAATTACTATAAAACAACATTAATAAAAAATTGAACTTTAACATGTTGGATTGTCACTGCTTTTTTTAGCAGGCAAAATCTAAATATTAATTAGAGCATTGTTCTCCGATTTAGCATTTAGTTTTTTTTAAATATAAAAATAAGTTAGGAAAATAACAATGAAAATAAAATATCTAATAATGATGTTAATAGGGATATCAAGTTGTTCCACATTTGCAAATGAAACCATCAATAACTCAATCTTAGATAATGCATTTTTTAAAGATTCTAAATTTGATTTTTCAACTCGTAATCACTGGAAGTATTTAAAAGAAAATGCAGCCCAACCCAAAGAAGTTCATAGTGCTTGGGGGCAAGCATTTACTTTTGATTATAAATCAGGCTATTTACTTGATACAATTGGTTTTGATGTAACATATAGCAATATAATTAAGTTAGGTGCGAGCGATTATTTTGCGACCCGGAATTTATTGTATAATGATGGTAAAAGCTATAACAAACACCATGCCCACGGCTTTAATAAATTTACCCAACGTTATGCAAAAGTTAAGCTGGGCAATGACGCCGTTAATTTCAATGGTAAAGCAGGTTGGCATAGTCTGAAAGATTTAGGTGTAATTAGCTCAACTCAGCATCTGACTCGGAATAGTTATCTTGGTTATAGTGGTATTTTTAAATATGATAATATTTACTTTTCATTAGCTTATATAAATAGCACCCTACCACGAGAATCCTCTAAAAAACTACATTTTTTAACGAATGACCGTAAAAAAGTCATTAATAATATTTCCACAGCAGAAATTGCTTACAAAGATAAAAATATCACTTTAGATTATTCTTATGGCGTTGCCAAAGATTACCTAAGACGCCATGCAATTGAATTATCCTATAAGCCAATACAAAAACTTATTTTAGGCGGACAATTCTATGGTAGCTATGCACTTGATAATTATAATGCGATGAAACAAAACAAAAAAGAGTTTGAAGATCATGCTTGGCATTATGCAACTGATGTTGAATGGAAAGAGCAAGATTGGAGTGTCAAAGTTGGATTGGCTTATACCGACGCCAATAAACACAATGCTTTAGGCCATTATAATCGACATTTAGGCAAAAATACGCGGGCGCGTTTTAATGGCCTTGCGGCTGCAGGCGCAGATTATATGCGAGACGGGGAGCTCGTGCTAACCACCGTAATGAGTTACGATTTTGTTAAAGATAATAGTACAGGTTTATATATGAATTATGGACAATTTAACTATAAACACAATACATTAAAAAATGGCGAAATAAACATTTTTGATATATGGAAACCAACCAGTGGCATGTTTAAAAACCTTTCTATTTTATCTAAAGTGGGATATGGATGGTCTTATAAAACAGTGAGCGCATCAGATATTACGCCAAAACTTAGACATGGGAAATACCAGCGCTCACCTACACTTTCGGCAGAAACCGTTATTGATTACCGATTTAACTTATTATAAATGAGGAAAAAAATGAAAAAATTTATTATATCAATCACTACAGTAATAATTTCGATATTAAGTGTATCACAAGCTTTTGCTGATGACGTTTATCTTTATGTCACACGTCATGGCAAAACCATGTTCAATAATGTGCACCGTGTTCAAGGTTGGTCTGATACGCCACTAACAAAACCTGGGGTTGAAGTTGCCGAACAGCTAGGGCGAGGTCTAAAAAATGTCAAATTTATAAGCGCCTATTCAAGCGATTTAGGACGAGCACGCCAAACCGCCCGTATTGTTTTAGAATCTAAAGGCGATACAACAATTAATATTAATGAAATGGAAGGATTACGCGAAACCTGTTTTGGCGATTTTGAAGGTGATCTCGATCCTAATATGTGGAACCCTGCAGCCAAACATTTAGGTTATGCCTCAGATAAAGATCTTATGGCAGATATGGCAAAAGGCAACATCAAACTTAACAAGATGCTTGATGCTATCGCTGTTGTCGAAAAGTCTGGCGGAGCTGAAAATTATAATAAAGTCAAAACACGTATGCAAGAAGCATTAAAAACGATTGCTGAATCAGCCAAAGCGCAAGGTGGTGGTAACGTGCTAGTGGTATCACATGGGCTAGCAATCATGACAATGGTTGAAGAATGGTTAGATAAACCGATTACTGAAGGTTTAGGTAATGCTAGTGTTACTAAAATTCGCTATACAGATGATGGAAAATTTATTGTCGAAAGTTTAGGTGATATGAGCTACGTCGAAAAAGGTAAAAATCAGACTAACTAACTTTATCCTAAGCAACTTCAGTTTAAATAACTTCAGCCAAAAACTTTAGGCTAAATAGCTTTACAATATATGGCTCACTAATGAGCCATATTTTTCATTGCCATTTATTCGCAATATTATTAAATAAATTTGTAGTATTTATCACCATAAACAAGCATAATTTGCCATGATTTTTATCAGGCATTAAGGAGGCTAATATGTTTTATGTATGCCAATATTCATCACCAATGGGGCATATTACCCTAGCCAGCCAGCAAGATAAACTTGTTGGAGCATGGATTGAAGGACAAAAATATTTTGGTGATATGATAACTGCACAAAAAGAAGAAAAGCCTAATTTACCCATTTTTAATTCTACCCAAAAATGGCTTGATGATTATTTTTTAGGGAAAAGACCGAATCTAAATAGACTAGAACTTGCGCCCAAAGGTACACCTTTTCGTCATTTAGTATGGGAAATTTTATGCAAAATTCCCTATGGTGAGGTTGTTACTTACGGCGACATTGCAAAACAGATAGCGTTACAAAACCACCAAGCAAGCATGTCAAGCCAAGCTGTGGGCGGTGCTGTTGGTCATAACCCCATATCAATCATTATTCCCTGCCATCGAGTTATCGGTGCAAATGGCAACTTAACAGGATATGCAGGCGGGATCGATAAAAAAATAGTCCTACTTAAATACGAAGGTATAGATACCTCTCAATTTCATCTTCCAACTAAAAGTACCGCCATTTAGAGAATAAAAATTGCACTACCTTAATATTCATTGTTTTTTAAAACACTTATTTTGATACTGAGATATGACACTACCTGAAGTTTCTTGATATGAAATAAATTTTTCGATGTACTCTTTTTAAAAGATTGAGTTCATTTGATATTAAAAAAATGGCTTAATTAGTTTATACTCAAACTCGTAAACATGACTAATTAAAGCGATTAAATAATGATCTTAGCTATAGAAATTAATTATTTAACCCACTCAAATTTAAAATAATACCTACGGATAGGGAATAATGAAAATTAAAAATATACCACTTGTTTTACTTTTAATACTCTCTTCTCCTGTATTAGGTTCAACCTATGTTTACAAAGGCCATATTGCCAATAAAGAAATAACGTTATATTCAGACAGCAATTTTATCAATGCTTTTTGGGTTGATAAAGATGATCATAAACAAATACAACACCCATTATCCTCTGATTGTAAGTTTATTAGCTCATGCGATAATGTAAGCAAGCAAACTGATTTAACGCTTTATGATGATACCGATATTTATATCGATAACAATACTAACCAAATAAAGCTTAAAGACTCAATCAGTTATTTTAAATTTAATCATATATGGGCAGAACAGAACAAGGCGCCAAAAATTTTTGGCCAGAATTTGATGGGTTATTGGTTTGATGGCAAGAAAAACCAACAATATACGGTAACTTTACAAAAGCAATTTGAAATAAGTAATAAAAAAGAGGATGAATTTAATCATTTAGAATTATTACAATCTGATTCATCAGATAAAGCCTACTTTACTGCGGTATTATCGAAA
Organism: Gilliamella sp. WF3-4; assembly: GCF_001690275.1. Lineage (GTDB taxonomy): Bacteria > Pseudomonadota > Gammaproteobacteria > Enterobacterales > Orbaceae > Gilliamella > Gilliamella apicola_C. The sequence goes on from NZ_LZGW01000052.1 coordinate 102,249, forward strand.
AAAAAACAAGAAAAAATTAGACTGGTTGGTATTAATGTTTATGCCAAAAATAACCACCAATTACTACAAAAAATAAGAAATTTAAATTATAGCTACAATTACTTTAATAGTATTGAGTTAAAAGATATCAATTTTGATGGCCAACTTGATTTAGCCATTAAAAAATATCCTTCACAGTCTAGATTAGGAGATAACGAAGATTACTATATTAATGTCAATGGTAAATTTGTTGCAACAAACTTATGGGGCAGTAATATCTATTTTAACTCAAAAGATAGCACAGCTACGGGCCAAAAAGATTGTTACGATTATAATGAAAAACAACAAAAGATTTTGACAACAATACAAAGCATCTACCATTATAAAAAACACCAATATATCCATATAAAAAACAGCTGTCTGTTAAAAAATATTGATACCAACCAAGACAGGCAATGCAATGACAATGAATATAATAATTGTTTGCTAAAAAGAAATAATATTCATTTTGATAATCCCCACTACATTGATGAGGATAATATACTCTATAAAAATATGGTATGGTATAAAGGTAAAATAATTGATGGCTATGTATATGATGATGATTAATTTAAATGGCTACAACTTAGTGTAAGATATATATTATAAAGATGAAAACATTACATATTGATCTTATTGATATCATTAATAATGGCGGTTTTTTAAAAAGCTTACCTTGTTTAAAAAGAGAGTCTTTGCTTCATCATTGCCAAATAGAAACAATGAAATCAGCAATTTTATACACGGCTAAAATAGGGATTTTTGATATCGAAATAGGCATATCCAAAAAAGGGGATAATAACTACGAACTACTTAACTTATCAGAGGATAAACAAGCCTTGAGTGATATAGCTATTGATGATAAAAATGGAATAATGAAAACCAATTTTAATGATTTGTTATCCTCTAATATCATTCAATCATTACCAAAGTATACAGTAAACCATATAGATGATATAGGACAAATCGAAATACTGTTCTACAGTGGAAGCACAATAATTTATCAAAATGCTAATTTACCGCCAGTATTGATATCAAACACATTAACAGTGGAGATTTTTTAAATTTAAAATTCGTTAACCAGCCATTAACATATTACCTAATCTATTAATTTTAAATTCTGTTAATAAACTTTGGGTTATTACGCTGACCAAAGTTCGCAATGACGAATAAGATGAAGCAAGCAAAATGGATCAGCCAAACTCACTGGCATAATTATTTAAATATTACAGTTCTATTGGATGTAATATCACTTTATCAGGCGTAGTAAAAAATGAGACATAAGCGCCAACTTCACATGTGTCAGATGTTTCTATAAAAACAATATCATTTGCAACTGACAAAACTAAAACCCCTTTATCTTCACAAGATATTACTTTTGCATTAAACACGATGTTGTTATCAATTAAATTGATGTAAGCTTCATGTTTTTTTTCAAGTGTTATATTTCTACCCCATTGAAAAAAATCGTTAATATCTAATTCAACATGATAAGCCACGTTTAATAATGGTTTATTTCCCCCCCAAATAGCAACACCATAACCTAAGTCAGATTCAAACTCAACTAAACGCTTGTCTATTCTATTTTTTAAAGTAATTTTCATTTTGGCAATACGATTTTAATCTCTCTGTTATCAACATCTATTACACTAGTAAATTGCATAAATTAATATTTCTTCATGATAAAGATGTCATACTATCTAAACCCTTATAAGACATTTAGGTATTATAAATGATTCGCCATTCTTCGGTTATGCTTCTTGCTTGATTGAGATTATTAACATCAAATTTGATGTAATCAATTAGTTTCGCACTCAAACGGTATAGAATCCTGAATATTTTTTATAAAAATATAAATCCCAAAAGAAATAAATAAAATCTTTAACGTAAAATTGATGAGTAAATGGAAAAAAGATTTAGGTATAGCTAATTTACATAATGGATAAAATGATATTGTTAACCTTGGTAGTAAACGTATCGGGTATACAAAATCAACAAAATATGGCAATTATCAAAAATGACTCTTGTATGATCCTTATATAATTAGCATCTAGATTTCCAATGCTTTAACAAAAATCCTTACTTGGACTTCTTTTAATATGGATATAATTTGGTGTTCTGTCATTTTTTCACAACTAAATCCGCTATTATTTCTACCATTGCTATTATTTCTACCATTAAAGATATTCTACTTTTAGCTGTACCATTTTAGGCAAACATTACGTAAACTTGCGTATTAATATTTATCTGAATAGAGACTTAATTCCCAACATTTACCTAATTTAGGTTTGATATTTTCACTATATTTAGTGGCAATTAATCCTCCTCAATGCATTTATCACTAATAATCAATAACACACTGAATTGATTAAACTGCTTTTTTAATGTGTTATATTTATCTAGCTTATCAACATTTTTTCCATTGATAAAAGAAGCTTCAATCAGTGTATTGAACTGTTTATATTCTTCATTCAACCACTCATTGGATAGTGAAATATAATTATCTTTAATAGTCAATTTATCCGCATAAGTTCCAGAGTAAGAAAAGTACACGCCAAAATAAAAACTATCATGTTCACAGCAAGTTATATCTAATTGACTATGCAAAAATTCACTTATTTCTTCTTTAGATTTATCACTACCGTATGTTACAAAGTATGATTTTTTCATTTATTACTCATCATATATCTTAGAAAGCCATGTTAAAAAAACACACAAGCTCAACTAACTTTGTTAAGAGGGATATGTGCTATTTCTAAGTGATTAATTCGCCATTTTAGGCAAGATCAAGCTAATAAATTTAACAATTATCCCAAAAGCCCTTCTTCTTTAAATTTAGCAAGCACTTCACGCCCTTTTTCAGAAAGCGCTAGTTTTTTAAGATAAATAGCAATCATATTTTTTGGTAAACCAAAAAAAACTTTAGGATATACCAACCAAAAACCTAATGTTTCATCAGGAAAAGGAATGTTAGGATTATTATATTCATCTTCATCAGGATCATAATCGTCCTCGGCTTCACTTTTAATAATCATTGATAAAAATGCATCAAACGAATTCGCAACAAACTTCAGATTAGTATTTTGTTCTAGATAACCGCCTTTTACAGACATATCAAAATAAAGATCATTCACTTCATGATCCCAATAATAAACTTCGCCATTTGGGCTTAAGCAAAGCAAATCGCCGTAATTAAGCGTTGCTACGGCAAAATAATCCTCAGGTATCCTATTTAAATAACCATCGTTGGTAGCCAATAAATCTTCTCTATCTTCCTTTGAAAAGCCCAAAATGACCTCTAATGGCAATGATTCGCCCTCACACTCAATACAGTAGTCAATATTGGCTTCATTATCAAAAACAACAACATTATATTTGTTCAAAAAATCAATATAAGCATTGCTTGAAGATATTTTTAATTTTAACGCTGAAATGCGTTTATCTATATTTTTAGGAACACTATATTTTGATTTAAACACTCTAACTCCTGAAATACTGCTTAATATAAAGACTGGCACGCCTACATGTTAAAAGTGTTAATATGATTTGTGCCAATAAAATATAATAGTGCACATTAAAATTAATTTGCACTATTATATTTTGCTATTACTTTACTATGACAGGTATTGTTTGTGTTTTTGGGCTTGGTACTGACGTATCTATTTTTAACTCAGGTAGTTCAGCATTTTGGTCTGTTACTTTTACTTTTGTTTTTGTCGATTTATTATTTACCTTTTTATTTGTAGATTTAGAGGATTTTGTTGATACACCATCTAAACGTACATAAAAGATATTCTTTTGTCCATTATCACAAAATCCAACGAGTTTTCCTTCATGCTGTTGTTGCGATTGATCGGTTGGCACGAGTTTCAATTGAAATTTAGACTGTTCAACACCGTTGTTTTTAATTTTTTCAGCAATCTTGCCACTCACTTCATCACAATTTGATGCCAAAGACAACATAGGCAATCCAAGTAAAAATATACCAATTATTTTTTTCATTCCTTTCATTCCTTTTTATGTAGTTTGATTAGTATGGGTATTATAACCTATTAGATAAATAGATAAACCGTATATTTTTATTCAATTATTTTCTAGCAAGAGCCTAGTTGACTAGAATAAATCTAAAAAATCTTATATTTTATTAACCTTATTTAAAAAGATTTCATCTGTTGGATTTTCCTATGTTGTTTACGCATTGTAAATGTAAATACCCCAAACTTATTACACAACTCACGTAGAAAATCATGCTGCTTGTTTTAGTGTTTTATACTCAATCGGTGTCATGTTATTTAATGCCTCATGCGGTCTTTCGGTGTTATAAATCGTTAACCATTCTTCAGTTATTCTCCTTGCTTGCGCTAAGTTGTTAAAAAGATATAAATCGAGTACTTCAGTACGATAGGTACGATTAAATCGTTCAATATAGCCATTTTGATAAAGGCTACCGGGTTCTATCACTCATAAAATCCATTGACCAACATTCACCTTGTTTATTGGGGACTAATAACCTTTCCGGACATCGTGGAGGAATGCGTTTTTTACGCTTTACCCTGAGATTAAGCTTTAATTCACAATACACCCGATAAACAGGTTTATGGTTCTATTGATATCTCAGCTTTCTGATACGATTAAAACATTTAGGAAAGCCCCAGCGTAAATGCCGGTCTGTGACAGTATTCAACACCGAAATAATCACGGAATCAGCCTGAAACTTAGGTTGGTAATAGTAAGCACAACGGCTTAAGCCTACAATGGCACAGCTCATAGCAATAGTAACTGAATGATTTTGTTGTAGTTGCTGTGCCCACGTTTTACGTGCCTTTGTGGGCACTAAAGCTTTTTTATGATTTCTTCCTGAAGCTGGGATTTTAAGCTCAGTTCGGCAAACATCTGCTTAAGCTTGCGGTTTTCCGATTCGAGTTCTTTTAGACGTTTGATGTCTGAAGTTTCCATACCGCCATATTTTTCCCGCCATTTATAAAAAGTTGAATTACCCATGCCATATTTACGGTACAACTCTTTAACGGGAATACCCGCTTCAGCTTCTTTTAAAATAGCGACGATTTGATGTTCAGTCATTTTTTTCATCATTAAATCCCCTTTTCTTTTATCATAGAGAATTTTCTACTTTTTTGCTGTGCTATTTTAGGGGATAGTTACAACTGAAGAATGGTTAACGATTTATAACACCGAAAGACCGCATGAGGCATTAAATAACATGACACCGATTGAGTATAAAACACTAAAACAAGCAGCATGATTTTCTACGTGAGTTGTGTACTAAGTTTGGGGTATTTACAATTAGTCACATCACCAGCCATTAATACAATAGAGAAAATGATTCCTGATGCGATAATTACAGGTAAAAATTTGCTAATCCCCATATTTAATGCTCTAAATATTTCAGTTCCAATGCTATCTTTAACTACTTTGGTCGACATTATTTCGGCATTATCAAAAATATGGACAGTATTTTTAACCGCTTCACCCGTACTAACTTTAATAATATTTTTATACGGTTCAAGCCTATCGGCATTTTCAATTGAAATATCAGAGGCTAATATAATGACATCAGCCTGTTTAAGATCTTGTTCTGTTAATGAATTTTCAATACCTGCCGCACCTTGAGTTTCAACTTTATAATCCCAGCCACGCTTCTTCGCTTCATTTTCAATTTTTTGTTTAGCAATATAAGTATGTGCCATGCCTGCTGTACAAGCACAAATTGCAACAATCTTCTTTTTATTCATATAGACCTCGAATCTTATTTGCTACAGATTGAATATCAATTTTAAGTAAATCTTGAATAAAATCATCATCAGCTAGATTAGATGCTAATTTAGCAATAATGGCTAAGTGTTCTTTATTAGCATTTTCTGGTGCACCAATCAAAATGACTAATTTTACTTTGTTGCCATTATTCCAAATAATGCCATCAATATATTTTCCAACAACTATAAAGGGCATTTTAACCGCAATGCTTTTAGCGTGAGGTAAAGCGACATCTGGCAACACATCCGTTTCCATCTCTTGTTCATGAATCATTACATCTTCAAAAAAGATTTTGACATCAGTTAAATATGCTTGGCTAGTTTCAGCCATTAAATTAATCACTGCTGATTTTTGATTGACAATATCACGAGTTAAATCAACCGATAAAACAGGAATGGATAACATAGATAGATCCTCTTTTTGATAATAGGTTTCCGCAATGGCTTAGTTTTCGCTCTATACTGTAAATTTAATATACAATAATTTATATACACTCACATGGATTTTGCCTAGCAAATATTAGATATCGATCACAAATATGAAAATTGAAACTTAAGCTTTAACCAAGCAATTTGAATTTAATTAACCTAAAATAACTAGTGACATGGTTTAAAGCTTATAATCTACACGCTTTAATAATTTTTACTAAAAATTAGCTTGCATAATTATTATAATGTGGCAGAATTCCTTGCCGCTTTCAGCGGGTAAAAAGGCAAAACTATACTTAGTAGTTTTTTATTGTTTTTTGGGACAGAGGAGTAAAGTTAATCATGTCCGCAATAAAAATGAAACGAGTTTTAACCACACCTGCATTAATTGCATTTGGTTTAGCTTATATGGTTCCTTTGGGGATCTTTACCACTTATGGGGAAGTCACTGTTGCCAGCAATGGACACTTACCTATAGCCTATATCATCACCCTTGCAATGATCTTTTTTACAGCCTTGAGCTATTGCCGAATGGCAAATAAATTGCCCATTGCTGGTTCTGCTTATTCCTATGTACAACGTACTTTTGGTGGAAAAGTTGGATTTTTGGTGGGTTGGGCACAAATTCTTGATTATTTGTTTTTACCAATATTAAATTATTTGGTACTTGGTATTTATCTTAACGAAGCGTTTCCAAGCATTCCCGCCCATGTATTTGTACTGGCATCATTGCTTAGTGTTAGTTTTTTAAATTACCTAGGGATTAAATTAATTAATTCAGTAAATTTCACCTTAATTATCGTACAAATGATATTTATTGGGTTATTTATCTTTTTAACATTGACTAATATTAATTTAACGCCAGAAGCAATGATAAAACCTTTACAAGTCAATGCTGGTGATTTTAGCGGCTTGATGTCAGGAGCAGCAATATTATGCCTTGCTTTCTTAGGCTTTGACGCCATTGCCACTTTAGCTGAAGAGTCTAATGATGCACAAAAATCGCTACCAAGAGCCATTATATGGACAGTTCTTATTGCTGGTTGCATATTCTTAATTGTTTCGTATTGTGCGCATTTAGCTTATCCTGAATGGACTGATTTTATAGATAATAAAGATACTGCAAGTTTAGATGTCGTTCGCCGTGTTGGTGATATGAGCCAACTAGGTGGAAACTTTATGTATAACTTCTTTCAAGCGGCCTATTTAACTGGTGTTTTCGCCTCAGCAATGACAGCACAAACCAGTGTCTCTAGAATTTTTTATGCAATGGGGCGTGAAGGTGTGTTACCAAAACAGATCTTCTATAGAATTCATCCACGTTTTAGAACGCCTTATTTATCAATTATCTTTGTTGCTTGTTTTTCATTACTATCATTAGTATTAGAGCTTAGTTTAGTTGTTTCTATGATTAGTTTTGGCGCTTTAGTTGCATTTACTTTTGTTAATTTGTGTGTAATTAAAAGCTATTTAAGTGACATCAAGACAAAAACAGCCGCTGTACTATTTAAATATGGGTTATTACCAAGTATTGGAGTTCTACTTTCTTTGTGGTTATGGACAAGCCTTGATGCAACAGCTATGATTGTTGGATTAGTTTGGTTAGCTATCGGGTTTATTTATTTAATTTATCTAACCCGAGGTTTTACTAAATTATTACCATCAATTGATCCTAATGAATTGAATTCAATCATTAAAGATTAATTTAATCTTTTTAAATAGGTCTACTTAAAAGTTTAGTTACGTCTTTTTTAAAAATGATTCCGTCGACCTTAGTCGACGGAATAATGAAGTATTTGGTATTAACCTGATTAACTCAGTTAATTACTCACCAAAACCAGTAGCAAATAATTCACGAATTTCATCCATTGCTGCTTGTTCATCTTCACCATCACAAATGATTTCAACGGTTGAGCCACCTTTAACACCAGCACCAAGTAATCCCATCATGCTTTTCAATTTAATTGCTTTGTCATTATAAACAAGCTCAATTGATGATTTATAGCGACCGGCTAATTTAACGAGTGTTGTAACTGGGCGAGCATGTAAGCCCGTTGAATTTTTAACTACCATTTGCTCTTTTAGCATAATAAAGTCCTTATTTCTATCTTAATGTTAATACAATACTTGTATTTATATCATAAATTAAACTGTTTTGCTCTTTTTTTACGTGTATATTTTTTAATTTATCTAAACTGCTTGGTTATCTACAGTTAACATCAGGTTATACCCAAAAATAGCGCATAACGTGAAAAAAGATAGGTGCAGTAAAACAGACAGAATCAAGACGATCAAGCACACCACCATGACCACCGATTAGCTTTCCCCAATCTTTTACACCTCTATCACGCTTAATGGCTGACATAACCAATCCCCCCAGAAAACCTAGTAACGTAAGCATAAATGAAATTAAACCAGCTTGTATAAAGCTAAAAGGGGTTATCCAAAATAAGCAAGCACCTAGTAAGCTTGCTGATAATATTCCACCAATAAATCCTTCCATAGTTTTAGATGGTGATAAATTCGGGCTAATTTTGCGTTTGCCAAACAATTTACCAAATATATATTGCAATACATCAGAAAGTTCAACAACTAATACTAAATAAGCAATTAACAAAAGGTTACGATCTTGATAATTATCAATAGGTAATGTTAATAGTGCTGGTACGCAAGAAATACTATAAACCGTAATCATTACCCCCCATTGCACTTCAGCGGTTCGTGCTAAAAAATTATCTGTTGAGCCAGTTATTGTTGCCAATATCGCTAATAATAAAAAACCATAAACAGGAATAAAAATACTAAACAATCCATACCATGATATAGCCACTAAAATATATTGCACGGGTAAAGCGATACAATAAGCAAATATCAAGACATAAAAATCATAACGATTAACAGGAGTTAAACTGAGAAATTCGCGTAATGCAATGCCAGATGCGACAAAGAATAAAAAAATAACAGCTAATTTTCCTATTAAAAAAGCCATACCAATAATTGCCACCATTACCCACCATGCATTGATGCGAGTATTCAGGTTATCGATGACTTTATTAGGGCTATTCAGCCGTTTTTTTAATAACCAACCAATAATAGAAGCCATCACAAGTAAAATACCGATACCAATAAACAATAATAAAGTATCTTTTTGATAATTAGACATTGTTGTTTTCCTTTATTACTTGTTTAATATGACGGTACATTTTAGCTAAACGCTTGTTAACATAATTAGATAAGGCCACTAACCCATGCGCCTATTAACAACATGATTTGTATTACTAGCACAATGATTTGTTGTTTAACTAGCTTTAAGGTTCCTTGTTGACGCTCGGTAATAGTTCGTGTTGCTAATGGCTTAGATTTAATTAAATGAAAGTCCATTAATGCATTATCTAAATCAATAAGTGTATTGATTAAGCATTCATTGCAGGTAGCTAAATAATCAAATAACTTTTTGTCAAATTTGATCCGTAATGCATAATAAATACCCACTATTCCCATAATAAAGGCCAGAAAATAAAAAATAGTTGATAATAAACTACTATTAATCATTCCACTTGTTATCAACGCAAAAAGTAAAGCGATAATGGTTAATAGTAACGAAAATATACCGATAGGTAAGCTGATAGAGAGTATACTACAAAATGTCACCAACGATGTTTGACTAACTGTTGCTGTTTTTGTTGTTATTCCTGCATCATCGTGATTTAACATATTTATTCTCTTCTTGTTATTTTTGCATACCAATTCGACAAAATTAATTGTTGTTTAGCCGTAATAACCACGTTATGACGATATAATTTTACCTTAGCTATAGCCTCATTTAAGCTAGTTACTCTTTGGGTCATTAATAACCAAGCAATAATTGCCGTAGCACTGCGTGAATACCCCAACGCACAACAGACTAATAATTTGCCTTGCTTATGATATTGTTCAATAATTTCGGCTACTTGTTGACACTCATCCACGGTAAGTGGTGTCATATCCAATACTGGAATCAATTTATAATGGCCATTAAATTGAGCTATTGGTAATTCAGCACAAAGATCTACAATCGACGTAAACTGATTGGCTTGTAATGTCTTATTAGACGGTATACGACCTAAATAGACATTATCAGCAATCAAATCCGTTGGATTATTTTTAAATGTCCATAATCGTGAATTAACCCACATAATAATAAAATAAGGCAAATATAAAATAGTAACAGCTAAATTAAAGTGACCATTAGTCTGTTTTTGAAATCCTGCTGCGCCAAATAATAAATAATTGAGGGAAACCAATAAAAATGCACCTGAAACCCATAATAACCATAATGCCCAAGAAGAAAAGTAGATAGCAGAACAAAACGACAATAAAAACAGTAAAAAATAGGCGCTACCCCACACATATTGTTTAGGTAATTGATCGTTTGTTATTGGCGATAAATGATTGTCTGGCCATAACCAAACACAAAAGCACCCTACCCAAAGCCCTGTTGGGATGTCAAAGAAATGATGTTGCCAAGTGGTTAATACTGATAAACCGATCAATAAACACCAAATATGCAAAATATAGCGCCATATTCCTCGAAAATAACGGGCGTAAAATTGCCATAAAATAACCAATAAGGGAATATGAAGCGATGGTGCTTGATTAAAAGGTTTATCAAATCCCATTAAAATATCAAATAATAGCCCCGATAATCCATCTAATACAGGGCGCTCAAAAGAATACTTTAGCGGAAAGATCAAAAAGCAAGCTATGCAAATAATCTGAGCAGATAAAAGACGAAAACAAAGAATTTTTAGTGTTCGATAAGAACTAGCCAGCAAAATTGCAAGCCCATACATACAGTCTATCGACCAATAAGGTATGATAGACCAAGGCCATAAAGGAATTGATCTTTCCCATTCAAAAACGATACTTCCGACATCGTTACGTGTAGAAGTAAACCAGTTTGCAAAATTATAGCTAGTAAAAAAGAACACGGTCAAACTTATTAACCATATTAATTTATAAGTAATCAGCTTATTAAACCGCCATGTTACGCTAGCCATGACTAATTATTTCATTCGTTGTGCAAGTGATACTGTAAAAATGCCCCATTGATCAATACGCATGGTTATTTTTCTAAAACCAGCCGATGCAACCAATTGATCCATTTCCAGTTGCGTACGCCTGCGCATAATCCATGGCTTTCCATCTTGATGAGATGTTAAAGCTCTTGCAATAAACTCTAGCTGTGGATGCCATGGCTGGTTGGTATAAATTAAATATCCTCCTTCAGGAATAGACTCAGCGAGCCCTGCTAAAGAATCACGTAACATCTGATTATCACTAAATAGCTCATATAATCCCGAAACCACAGCTAATGTGGGATTAGGTGACAATTGGGCTAATTGCTGTCGATTAAAGGCGTCTCCTTTTTCAAAACGCGCTATAGCCGTTAAGCCTTTTTCTTCTATTAATGCTCTGCCTTTTTGTACATTAATATCGCTGTAATCTCGTAATAATACAGAATTAGGTTTGTTGGCAATTTGATTAACCGTTTCTAAAATATAACGCCCGTGCCCTGCTGCTATATCAACAATATTCACAGAATGGTTCTGTTCGTGTAATTTATTGATAGCTAATTTTAATAGTTCTTCAAGATGTTCTTTACGTTGCCGAATGCCTCGCCAACCAATCGATTGAAGATAGATATAATCAAAAAAACGTCCTAGTTTTGATGTTCCTGATGGTTCATTACGATAAACATAATCAAGTGTACTGCCCGAATCAAATCCAGTATCAAATCCTAGTTTGATCCCATCTGAGAGTTTACTTGCATATTTTAAATTAGCTTTAATAAATCGCCAATATAAAGGCTTAATCCAACCTGATGGCGGCAATGTTAAATTATCAGCCTCTTGCCTTGTGTATCCCATTAAATCAGCATTGGTTAATAATGGCACGCATGGTTGATTAGCAAAACAACCAATAATAAATCGTCTTGCATAATCAATTGCTAATTTACGATCTTTTTCACCAAAAGTATCATGATAAAACCCAGGTAATATATGAAATTCTTTTTGTTCTGTACCTAAATTATTGTAAAACAGTTTTTGTTGTTTACGCTTAACGACATAATCTGAACCAGAAACTAATAACTGTGTTGGTACCGTTATCGCATTTGCATCTTTAACAATGCGATCGGATACTGCATATAAATCCAAAAGTAAGCGTACTGATATTGGTCGTGTTATTAATGGATCTTCTGTGAAAGATTGTGCTCGCTCAGCATCATGTGTCAGCAATTTAGGTTTTACATAACTATTAACAAAAAAGTTACCTTTCAAGTTATACAGTAATTTTAAACCTGGCACAGCTAATGGTACATATAATTTTATGTCAAAAGCTGGCGAACCAAGTACTAAGGCACGAATATTTGGCACATAATCATGTACCCATGCTGAAGCGATAACCGCCCCTACACTTTGGGCTATAATAGCAATATCTTCTTGGCATATATCATACTCATGCATAATATGCTCAATAAAACAGTTTGCATCTTTAATTAAAGTCGCAAAATTAGGAGCATCACCACGTTCACCCTCCGATTGCCCATTACCTCTCGCATCCCAAGCAAAAATTTGATAATTGGGTAGATTTAACTCATCAGCTAGATGAGCAACTCGCCCAGAGTGTTCATGACCACGATGAAAAAGAACAATTGCTCGCGAAGGCTTAGCATTGCTGTCACTATCAACTGCTGGCCAATAACGGTAAAATAATTGACAGCCATCATGACTAATAAATGTTTTTTCTTGCTGTTCACGCATAACTTATACCTTGTTATTTTTTGATTTTTGTAATCCCTTTCTGACTCTATTAATCACAGTAATTAATAGCAAAAAGGTAATAAGCAACAATAGTATATTGAGCCAATCAAGCGGCAATAAATAGGTAGCAATCCCCAAACTAATTAGACTAAACGCAAAAGCACGATCACTTTTACCCATTGGTCCATCATAACGTCGAGCGCAACCAACCATCAGACCTAACACGCCAACATACTCCGTTAAAAATGATAACAAAACAATGACTATCACCAAAATAGTATCGACTTGATTTATTTGCGTAAAGATTAATAGCAACGCACAATCCGAAACCACATCACAAATCTCATTCAAATAAGCCCCTAAATTTGATTTTTGGTTATATTCTCTTGCTAACATACCGTCAATAGCATTAAGCGCCATACGGATAAACATCCATATTGGAATAAGACCAAAAATCCATTGATAAGCGGCAAATCGACCAACAATAAAAGCGATTAAAATTGATCCAAAACACGCCATTAGTGTTACCTGATTAGCGGTTATATTGGCACTATAAAGATAATCGGCATAAGGTCGAAGAAATGCTTGGAATTTAGGTTTTAATTGATAAATCGACAACACGACTAATCCTTATTATAAATGCATAACTACGATTAATTTTTATAAACTATACCATAATATTGTGACTATATAATGATTAATTCAATTTAGCCATATAGGCTTTAATGAACTAATCATACTTTCAGTTTATTTTTAATAATCTAATCAAATAGCTAAATCCCCTTTTCTAATCCTTGCTTAGCGATAGCTATCACATTTTTTAAATCAACACCTTGCGCTTTGGCAGCAAAAATGCAACCACAATAACATTGCCGATATACATCATACTCTTTGCAAAGCTCAACCGAACGCTTATAACCATTATTCTTTTTAAAATCAGAAGGAAGATAATTTACTGAAAAAAGCTCTTGAATTTCAAATCCAAGATCATTAATTTTTTGACTATTTTTTTTAGGACTAAGCGTTAATGCACTAGCAAAATAATCAAATCCCAATTCTTGGGCTTTAATCGCAGCTAAGTCTAAACGCATTTTGTAACAAATATGACAACGCTCGCCACCTTCTGGAGCATCACGTAAATGGCTAACTTTCTTAATAAATTCTGCTGGCTGATAAGGTGCTTCTAAAAATTGTACGTTATTACCTGTTTTTTGATTAAAATCAGCAATAAATTTTTGTTGTACCATACTACGATGCTCATATTCAACTCGAGGATGAATGTTTGAATTAGCAAAATAAATAGTAATATCTGCGTACTGCGCTAAGTACTCTAAAACATAGGTACTACAAGGTGCACAGCAACTATGAATCAATAATTTAGGCCGCACCGATTTAGATTGCCAATGAGCTATCACCTCTTTTAATACAGAATCGTAATTTACTTTATTATGTGGATTTAATTTTTCTAGAATATTTTTAGCATTGATTAACATGAGGACTCTTTTATTTGTTATTTTGATGAATAAAGTCTTTATGGCGCGCTATGATATAGATATATATATTGCGACACAAGATCAATAGTTAAATCTTTATATTGAAATGTATAATTTACTTAAAAGATTTTGCCAAAAAACAAATTAATTGATATGACCACAAATAATTTAATTTAAAAAATTGCAATAATAGATCATTTGTAAATAACCAAATGGTATAGAAAACTGAATATTTTTTACAAAATATAATAAAAATAGTTAAATCAATTTTGTTAATACGTCGAATAAATATGATAAAACGGATATATGACAGTATTTAACTTTCTTTACTAGCATTTGCTATCATTGCCTTTTGCACGTACCGCTTTTCTAAAATAAAAGCGATACAGAAATAGACAATAGTTAATATCCATAAATGCCAATATTGTTGGCTAAATTCGGAAAAGTTTGCGCCCATTTGATTAATTTTTACCGAACCGACTATAGCGGGAACGGCTGGAAATATATCACCAATCAGATGAAACAAATAAGGCATTAATTCTTTGGGCCAAGACAATCCTGTCATAAAAAATATAATCATACTTGACGGTATAATTAAGCAAAACACATCGCTGACTGTATGAACAAAATGCGATACAACTTTACCGAATAATGCCGTAGACAAAATAAAGGGAATTATAAATGATAAAGAAACTAAAACGTGACCTAGCCTTGGTAAATCATACCAATAGTTAGCAAATACGGTATAAATAATAAAATAGATCAAATAAAGCGCTAAATAAGTTAATAACTTACCAGAAAGTAATAGTAATGCAGATGATGCTGCGTGACTTTGCTGCTGAATAAACTTTATTTCAAATTCTGAATTTTTACTAAATAAACGACACAACGTGCTACCAATAAGTAATGTTTGGTATAAAATCAAAATAAAAGCAGCAGGAATAATATACGTCGCATACCCCGATTGTGGATTAAATAAACTAATTAACTGCGTATTAAAAGGTGCGGTATTATTAGTGGCTATCGCAGGATCTGTGCCTTGTGCTATTTTCCGTGAAATTGAAATTTTAGCACCAAAATCACCAGCAACAGTATTAATAGCTGTTGCAACATTACTATAAATTAAAATATAGCTTGCATCACCATAATATATAACAGGACTAGGAGCCCCTTCTAAGATATGCTGCTGAAAGCGATATGGGATAAGTAATGCCCCATAGATTTTACGTTGCTCAATAAGTGATTTAGCCGTTTGCAAATCCGCAATATGTAAATCTATTTTTATCGATTTATTCGCATCCATTTGCCTTATTAGCTCTCGACTATAATTGGTATTATCTTGGTCGATCACAGCAATTGGTACATCTCTTATCGCTTCATGTAAATAAGGTTGCGGATAAAAGAAGAAATAAAGAAAGATCCCAATAAACATGACACTTGCGATCGCCTTAGTTTGGAAAATACGCTTTAATTCGTCATAGGAAATTAATAGCAAAGATTTAATCATATTAACCGCCTACGAATCTTTCGTAAATGAAAAGAGATCAGAATTGCCATAACACTAAATTGAATCAATAAATAAAAAAATGGCTCTAATGATGTTATCATATTTGGAGCTCTAAGTGTTTGATCTAGCCGAATTTGTATGTACCATGTCACGGGTAATAAAGCGCCCCAAATAGAAGCAAAAATGTTCATCGCAATACGAGGAAAAATAAGTCCTGTAAAACCAAAACCTGGTGATGCAACTAAACTTGCAGTACCATAAGCTTGCGCCAATGTTGAGCCTGTCAAGCCAAAAAAAATGCCGTATAAACAAGATGTTAAAATAAATCCTATATCACCAATCAAAAGCAATATAAACTGCCCATTGAGCGGTAAATTAAAATAAATTATTAAAATTGCATCAAATAAAATTAGGCAAAATAAAAAATAACAAAAATAAGGAAAGATTCGCCCCAATAAAAAAATAAAAATATTATGATTAGCTAATTGGAATATTTTTTGATAACTTGTTACATCAAACCGATCTCGGGTAACACTAGTAACCATTGCTAGCATAATAATTATCTGCAAAATGGTAGGAATTATGCCACTAATCAAGGTATACAAGTAATTTAATGTTGGGTTATATAATGGATGTAAACTCGTTGGAACAGTTTGCATTTGTTTTTGCGCAACTGGCGCAGCAACCCCTTTTTCTTGTAGTTGTTGCAATACTATTTGACTATTAGCTGTTTTTAACGCAGAGCTCATCGCTCGAAAAATAATCGTGCCTGCCGACATATACTGATTATTATAAAAAGCCACTACTTCTGGTTGATGGCCTGCAATAAGATCTTTTTCAAATTTAGGTTGAATAAAAAGTACCGCATAAACATCACCTTTAATCAAGGCATGCTTAGCAGACGAAAGATCTTGGTAGCGTTTAGCAACCTGTAACTGAGGTGAAGCGGCAACTTGTTGAATCAATAGACGTGATGATGATGTTGTATCCTGATCAACAACAGCTATTGGTACCTGAGTAATCACTCCTGCATGGTACATATAAAAAAACAAAAAAATAAACAATAAAGGATAGATGAAAACCAACAAAAACAAAAAACGCTGTTTAATTAATTTATGCAGTTCCCATATAATCACTTTTAATAGCGAATTAGCCATTAATGCCGTTCCCTTTTGTGTAAAATCTCCACATTATTATGTTAACGAGATTGCCATTTGGTGGTAACGCTCATTCCAGGACGGAGACCAGACACTTGATTAATTGGTTTGGCGCGCATTTCAAAGGTTTTTAAATCAAAGTCACCCGTCGCTTTAGTCGCTTGCCAATTGGCATATTGTCCTAAAGCATTTAAGACAGTTACTTTAACATCAATGACTTGATTATTTAATGCTGGTACCTTTACCTTGAACGTATCACCGACTTTAAGATCGCCTAATAAATCTTCACGAATATTAAAGGTAAACCAAATATCATTCAAATCAATGATAGAATAAAGTGGAGTTCCAGGGCTATATAATTGCCCTACTTCGGCAACACGAGTTGTAATTTGACCATTAATTGGAGAAACTAAAGTTAATTCATTTACATCAGCGTTGACTTGCTCAAGCGCTGCCTTTGATTGTTCAACCTGTACATCGGCTAATTTTTTCTGTTCTACACTGCTACCATTTTCGGCTAATGCTAGGTTAGCTTTAGCTGCTTCATGTGCTTTAATAGCCGCTTGATATTGGTTAAACGATTCATCGTAATTTTGTTTGGAAACCGTTCCATTTTTAACTAAGCGATTAATTCGCTCATAACTGGTTTGCGCTAATAATAAATCAGATTTCGCTTTATCTAACTGTGCTTTTTGCAGATCAATTGTTTCTGGTCTAGTACTATAAGTATTATCTCGACTTGCCATTGCCACTTTTAATTGGGCTTCAGATGTCGCTAACTGCGCTAATAATGCTGGATTTGAAAGATTAAGAAGAATATCACCCTGTTTAACATTATCTCCAACATCATAATTAAATTGAATAACTCGACCTTGTACTCTAGCCGCCACATCAACACGGTTAGATTCAACCTCACCTTGTAATATAATGGTATTAGGTTGATTTACAAAATATATAATTATAACCATGACAATAACAGCCATGATTGCTACAATCAAAGAAAGGCGTTTTTTATGCATAAAATTGTGCTTATAAATGATTAGCGAAAAACTAAAATAGAGTTACTAGAGGCATAATATAAAGCCAAATATTAAAATACGCAATAAAATGTGACTTTATATGGAACACGGTGTTTTTCATATTTGGAATGATTTTTGAAAATATTTATTCTTAGTGAAGGCTGAATTATTAACTTTAAAATTTATTTATTGAAAAGACATTGAATCATAATACACTAAAAACTAGCCATCTAAATATAAATGCAACGCTAAGCTTTCGGACAATAATTTGCGATATCTAAAGCTTTATTTTAGCTATTTCAACAGTAAAGGTATAGATCTACATGATAATAACAACACTACTCTATTACTATTTTTGATTTTGATTAAAAAGGCAAATTTCCTTTTATCGACGAAAATTGCTCAATATTAACACCAAGTGATTTAAAATAATTAACAGCATCAATAATATCAGAGAATTGTTTAATTTGCTCAATGCCATAATCCTCTATAACGTCCATCTTACTTTCAATGATATAAAAAAGGTAAGTGCTATAAAATCCGCTTTTCTTTTTCAATGCATATTGAAAAAAATAGCGCTCTCCATTTATTTCCTTTATTTCATCACATCCCCTGACTTTACCTTTTTCAATAGCGGAAAGTAAATTTTTGATTAAAATATTATCCATCTAAAAGCACCCAGCAGTTTACTACCCAAAGGTTAGTATTTTATTATGTTAAGGTAAAAGTTTGCTCTACTACATTTTTCAATCTTTAGATTATTGCGAATTCTAGCAAATTAGTCATCAACTACATATAATCAACCCAATAATGGATCCAAGTAACGTTAGCACAACAATCATTTTCCTTTCAACATGGCTGTGAGTCAGTTTGAAACGAAAAGCCTGCATTATAACTAGTATTAGCCCCAAGATTGCCATTACTAGACCTATATTACCGGAGCTATCTTTTGGCAATTTAGTCATGGTATTATCCATTTCTTGCATCCAATCGTATTTGCTAGAACCCATAACTAATAAGATAAACATACCGGCTAAGTAAATCACATAGTGTATAATAGCAATAATTTTTCTCATATAAATAAACTTGTAAAGTTGGTTAGAATTAAGTAGAAAGTGACCATAACTTATTGATTACTTTATTTGGATAATGGGATAGATCTTTTTCTCAATTACAAAAACGTTTACTATTTTTAATTCTCTACAACTATTATTTATTGTAGAGCCCAAAACAAAACTGAGTAAAAAATCGCAATTAAATCTAAACATACTAGCTTTATCAAATAAATAGCAGATAAGTAAAGCTGAACGATTTAAACGCCATCCTAAACGTTCATAACTACTTATAACATACTTCACATTGACCAATTACATCAAACACATGATCATAAGTACTTAAGATATAATGTTCATCACATTCGGTATCAAATACTTTATCAAAACAAGATTTTTTTACCAGTTGATATTTTGATTCATCAATCATCGTAATCGTTAAACTTTTTATATCTTTGAACTTAAAATAAACTAAAACTTCACCACTTAGCCCATTATTTAATTGACAAAAAGATAAATCAAGAGAAGTTACTACCTCTAGTTCCAGAGGATACATATCTAATATGACATTTTTTAGAATAAAGGCATCTCTTCCATATACTTCACCATATAGAGTCTTAATAGCCTGATTATTTATTGTTAGCACCTTACTTTTATCCTTGCTTATCCATTTTTGTTAAAATTATTAGATATCATACAATTTTTTTAAGGATCAGGATAAGGTAAAATCAAAAATGGTTAAACTTTATCTGCAAAAAAAAATCACACAGTAATTTAGCCGAAGAATATGATCTGGCATCCCTGCACTTTAGATCACTAAATAAATCAAGCAAAGTGTCTCATTCAAACCTACAGATCATCACAACCAGAAGAAAATAATCTGTTTGCATTACACAAAAAGCTTAAACAGTTGCAAATGGGAAATGGCATCCTAAATGCAAACCAATATCGTTATTCTGGTTACCTTATATAACTACTTAGAGGGCATTAAGAAATTAGGTTCATATTGTCAGGCTATTCTCCTCCTGTAGAATTTAACAAATCGCTTCTCTCTTAATTTTTTGTTTGCAAATGAGTTGCCATTCCAAAATATTGTAAATTTTATCTTACTTGTTCCTATGCTTATGCCCATAACAATTACCATACATAATTATAGAGTTAAATTCTATATGCTTGACAACACTTATGATCTTTGCATAATTGCAATCTAACATAAAATTAAATGATGATTTATGCCAATATTTTAATAAGGATTTATCAATGGAAAAAATACTAAAGATAGGTGTTGCCTCTTTGGTTTTAATTGGCGCTTTGCACACTGCTAATGCCTATGAAATTACTTGTCCAATAGCGGTGAAAGTTAAATCTGCTCAATTTGATATTGATAGTGCTCCTGATGGTTGGGAAGTTTCAGAAAAAAGAAATGAGCGTAAAGTACTTAATGTCGCAGGTATTTATTCCGATAAACCTGTTAAATTAATTCAATTAAAACCTGAAGTAGGTATTATTGATGGCAAAAAATATGAGTCGACTTGGAGTGTTAATACCATTTATGATAATGAGGGTAACTGGATTAGCTGTGGCTATAATAGCGACGAAGTGCAATTAATAAAGAAAATCGATCCATCAATGAAAAGCTGCTGGATGACTAGTTCAAAAGATCAATTCGATAATCCTCAAATTGTATTTAAATGCAGCACGAGTGAATTACAAGAAATTCATTAAGCCTATAACTAATTTTCACTCGTAGTAAAAGATTAGTCGAGTGACAAGCTATAAACTATTTCCCGAAAAATGCAAAATCAAATTTGAATGTAGAAAAATATCAGCTCATTAAACAAAATTAATATAGCAAGCGGTGAAAAACGATGTTTTATCTGTATTAAAGCGCTTTATTAAACGCCATTTTTTTGTTAATGGCAAGCGCAACATAATGAGACAGAAAGCTAAATCTGAGTTTCTAAGAGGCTAAAAGTTAGAAATAATTAAACTAAACAGATAATTGCAAGAAGAAAAGGATAACAACTCAATAAGGCTAAAACTGTTATTTCTTCAAGGGACATAAATGCTTATCAAAAAAGCTTAAAATAAGTATAAAACGACGAAAGATAATAAAGAGAAATATAACTGCAAAATAGTACTATTGCTAATATTGTACAGATAAACTTTAAAAATTTATTTTTACATGCAAAAACGATAATTATACTCAATACAAAAACAGCCAAATACACCCACCAAAAAACAATCAGCGATAATAAAAACATATCAATAATATTTAGTGGCATAGTCATAAACGCCCTTGTTTATTAAATATAAAAATTAGATAAATCATATAATGGTGGCCCCTACTGGACTTGAACCAGTGACCAATCGATTATGAGTCGACTGCTCTGACCAACTGAGCTAAGGGGCCATTTCGGCGTGCTACTAAGTTAGTAGGGTTGCGATTATAATAGAGTTAAATCTAATTTGCTATAATTAATTAATAAACCAGGTTAGTTTGATTATTTCTTAATCTGAAATGTGTTTATAAAGTTTTCCTCTCGCTTAATTACTAATATTTTTTGCTTAATGAAACTGATACAATAACTTGGTTCATTATTATTTTTTATTATATTGGCTAAGGAAATATTATGTCTATCAAAAAATCAGTATTTGTTGGTGTTGTAATATTAGCAACTTTGCTTTTAAGTGCGTGTAGTAGCGATAAATATCAACCGACTGCTGCTGGTCGCCAAGTCCAATTTATTGATACTAAGCCTGCAGATTCTTGCCAGTTTTTGGGGAAAACAGAGGGGCGTCGTAGCAGTTTCTTTTCTGGACTTAAAACACATAGTGAACTTATTCGCGATGCGGCATCAGAACTTATGAACAAAGCGGCTACGATGGGTGGTAATGTGATTTATAATGCGCAAGATACTTCCATGCAATATATTTCGGATATTGCACCAACAGATGCGGTTATGGTTGGTGAAGTATATAGTTGCAAATAGGGCTAGTTAATTAAAAAAGGGAGGTCTTACCTTTCCTTTTTTAATTGGCGTCACTACTTGTATAGCTTTTAGCTATTTTGCTTTTCAAATTGCTGCATAAAGTCAATTAAATAATTGACCCCTTCTTGATCCATGGCGTTATAAATTGATGCACGCATTCCTCCGGCAATTCGATGCCCTTTAATACCAATAATGTTAGCTTGGCTTGCTTCGCTTACAAATTTTTTATCTAGCTCTTCATTTGGCGATAAGAAAGTTACATTCATAATTGATCTGTTAGCGGTTGCAACAGTATTTCGGTAAAAATTAGATTGGTCGATATATTGGTATAGCGATTGTGCTTTGGCTTGGTTACGTTGCTGCATGGCTTTTAGCCCACCAAGATTTTTTATCCATTTAAACACTAACCCCGACAAGTACCATGCAAAGGTAGGTGGTGTATTAAACATAGAATCGTTATCCATTAAAATTTTGTAATCTAATATTGATGGTAAGATTTTTTGTGCATGACCGATTAGATCTTCACGCACAATAACAATAGTAATACCTGATGGACCAATGTTTTTTTGGGCACCCGCATAAATGATACCATATCGGCTTATATCAATTGGTTGTGATAATATGCATGATGATAGATCGGCAACGACTGTTTTATTACCAAAATTTGGCTCTTCAAAAATTTCAATACCATCAATTGTTTCGTTGGGACAATAGTGTACATAAGCGGAATCATCATTTAATTGCCATTCAGACATAGGTTTGATAACGGTTAATCCATTTTGCTTTATGACCACATTTTGCTCGTGAATTTGGCAATATTTACTGGCTTCTTTGGCAGCACACTGGCTCCAATAACCGCTATTGATATAGTCTGCATTGGTTTTATTGCCTAAAATATTTAATGGCACTGCGGCAAATTGTGCTCTAGCACCACCTTGGCAATAGAGAATTTTGTAATTATTAGGGATATCTAATATTTCACGCAGGTCGTTAGAAGCGTCAACAGCACAGGCATCAAAATCTTTACCTCTATGACTCAATTCCATCACCGATGCACCTGTATTATGCCAATTCAATAACTCAGCTTGAACTTGTTTTAATA
This sequence comes from Gilliamella sp. WF3-4, assembly GCF_001690275.1. Classification (GTDB taxonomy): domain Bacteria; phylum Pseudomonadota; class Gammaproteobacteria; order Enterobacterales; family Orbaceae; genus Gilliamella; species Gilliamella apicola_C. The sequence goes on from NZ_LZGW01000052.1 coordinate 125,596, forward strand.
CATCTGCAGGTAATTTTGCAGGACCTGCACTAAAGTTATAACTTTTACTCATAACAATTCACTTTAATCCATTCAAAAAAGAATTCTATTTTTACACCGTCTTAACAGATATACAATCAGATTTTTTAAGAAAAAGATGCATACGTCTATACCCTTTGGCTATTTTATCTCTGTAATCAAAAACTATTGCTTTATATGGCATTATTGATTTAATTGATATAAAAATACCGGCAAATGCCGGCATAGTTATGAAGAAGAGTGAAAAGGCTAGGATAATTGTTGCTTTGCATTTTTAATTGCTAATTTAACTTGTTGTGGTGAAACCCCGCCTTTAGCGCAACGTTTGGCTAAGCATGATTCTAACGATAATATTGAATAAACGTCATTACCAATGACAGGGCTAAATTTCTGTAATTCCTCAAGCGAGAGCTCTTCAAGCGCCTTTTTCTTAGTGATTGCATCAATTACTGCTTCACCAACAATATGATGTGCTTCCCGAAATGGTATACCTTTGGCAACTAAATAATCAGCAAGTTCGGTCGCATTGGAATAACCTTGTTTAGCCGCTTCTTGGCAGTTTGCATAGTTAATTTTAATATCTTCTAATACTAATATGGCAATATCTAAACATTCATGCCAAGTATCCAGTGCATCAAATAGATGTTCTTTATCTTCTTGTAGATCTTTATTATAAGCAAGCGGTAAACCTTTCAAGGTCATAAGCGCTCCAGTTAATGCGCCAGCCACTCGACCTACTTTGCCACGAATTAGTTCTAATGCATCGGGATTCTTTTTTTGTGGCATAAGTGACGAGCCCGAAGTAACGCGATCAGATAATTCAACAAAGTTAGCTTCACCACTGTTGAAAATGATAAGATCTTCAGCAAAACGTGATAGATGCACCATACCAATTGAAGCATTATTTAATAGCTCAAGAATGTGATCACGATCAGACACCGAATCTAAACTATTATTTGTTGCTACCGAAAAACCTAACCAATTTGCTAATTGATCGCGATCCATGGGATAAGCAGTTCCAGCCAATGCACCTGTCCCTAATGGGCTTACATCTAAGCGTTTTAAGGTATCTTGTAAACGACTAACATCACGGGTGAGCATTTCAAAATAAGCTAAACACCAATGTGCAAATGTGATTGGTTGTGCTCGCTGTAGATGGGTATAACCAGGCATAACAGCATTTTGATGTTGTTTTGCTGTTGTAACGAGAGAATGTCGCAATTGATTAATGGTATTAATTAAATAAGGAATTTGATCTTTACACCATAGTTTTAGATCAGTGGCGGATTGATCGTTGCGGCTTCGACCTGTATGTAATTTTTTACCCAAATCACCAATTTTCTCGATCAGTTTTTGCTCAACCCAACTGTGTATATCTTCAGCATCACTTTGTAAAATCTGATTGGGATCTTGTTGTACCAAAACCAGTAATTCGTTCAAAGCTTTTTCTAACTTTTTTTGCTCATCATAAGATATAACGTTAACAGTCACCAATGCTTTTGACCAAGCAATTGAACCAATGATATCTTGCTCTGCAAGACGATAGTCAAAGCGCAATGAATCATTAAAATGCTTAAATTGTTGATCTGCCGCTTGGCTAAAACGCCCACCCCATAATGCCATAATTACCTCTATATTATTTTTAATAACTAGTTAAACCCGTACAATTTTATCTAAAATAACAACATACAGACATTAGCCTGTATATTGTTGTTATTTTATTTGTGATATCGGAAATCACTTTTTTACTTTTGTTGCTATGTTTTACTCTCTGGTTCCGCTGTTTTAACAGATTTAGCTGATTTGGTCTTTTGAGCGGGTTGTTTTTTCTTATCTTCATTTAAAGCTCGTATACGTGAGGATAACGAGAATAGACGAATAAAGCCACCTGCATGGCTGTGATCATAAACTTCATCTTCTCCAAATGTTGCAAACTCTTCATTATATAGACTATTCGGCGATTTTTTTTGTACTGCTGTTGCATTACCTTTATAAAGTTTAACAACAACTTCGCCTGTCATGTCTTGTGCTAATACTTCAGCGGCCGCTTGAATTGAACGGCGATATGGAGCAAACCAACGACCATCATAAACAACATAAGCCATTTCAATTCCGAGTTGTTCGCGCCATTTAAAGCTGTCACGGTCTAAGATTAATTGCTCTAAACCACGTAATGCTGTCATCATTATTGTGCCACCTGGAGTTTCATAGCAACCACGTGATTTAATGCCAACTAGGCGATTTTCAATAATATCTACGCGACCAACACCATGTTTTGCACCAATTTTATTCAGTGTTGCCACGCAATTGTAAGGCGATAATTTTTTGCCGTTAACCGACACTACTTCACCTTTTTCTATTCCAATAGTAACCAGTTCTGGTTTATCTGGCGCATCTTCGGGCGAAACAGTCCAAGCCCAGCAATCAGCATTAGCCTGGTTCCAAGTACTTTCTAGCACACCACCTTCAGTCGAGATATGCCATGCGTTTTCGTCACGGCTATAAATTTTTTCAACCGTTGCCGTGGTTGGGATTTTACGAACTTTTAAATAATCAATTAACGCTTCACGTGAACGTAGATCCCACTCACGCCAAGGTGCAATGACTTTTAGTTGTGGTGCAAGTGCAGCGTAAGTTGTTTCAAAGCGTACTTGGTCATTACCTTTACCTGTTGCACCATGACATAGTGTATCTGCACCAACTTCTAATGCATATTCTACTTGTGCTTTTGCAATAATTGGACGAGCCATCGAGGTACCAAGATAATAAGTGCCTTCATATAAGGCGCCTGTTTTCAAAACAGGGTATACATAGTCTTTAACAAATTCTTCTCGTAAATCAACCACTTTACAAGCCACAGCCCCCGAGGCTTTAGCTTTCTTTTCGACATCTTTTAATTCTTTGGGATCTTGACCTACATTAGCAACAAAAGCGTAAACTTCACATCCGCCATAGTTTTCTTTTAACCAAGGAATAATTGCTGATGTATCCAAACCACCTGAATAAGCTAATACAACTTTTTTTGTTCCACTTTTTTTCATGTTACACCCTTTCCAAATTAACTTACGATAAATAAATGCGTTAAAGATATGTACTTTTATATTTGTATTGATGATAACTAGCCTAATACAAATACTTATTATTTAAGCAATAATTTTTGTACCCGTTGCTCCTGATATTCCATTAAATAATTTGATAAGTTGATCGGACTCTTTCCAACTGGCAATCACAATCGGCTGCCCCAGTTCTTTAACTGCTTCAAAAGCCGAATTCACTTTTACCACCATACCATCGGTAATAATACCTTTAGCGATCAATTGATCCGCCTGCGGTTGTGTTAAAGACTCAATTCGTTGCTTATTTTCGTCAAGCACGCCAACGACATCAGACAATAATATTAAGTCTGCACCTAAAGTTTTAGCGAGCGCTACCGCAGCATGATCGGCATTAACATTCATCATTTGCCCACTTTCGGTGATGCCAATTGAGCTAACAATTGGCAAATAACCTGCATTAATCAGTAAATTTATTAATGTAGGATCGCCTGCTTGAGCTTCGCCAACATAACCTAGCTCTTCCGAAATTTGTTTGACTTTAACACTATTACCATCAGCAAGACAGAGCCCAACACTTGGTATTTGATGTTTTTTAGCCTCAGACAATAATTTGGTGTTTGCGCTACCAGCAAGGCTTCCTACAATAACATCAATTTGATCAGCTGGCGTTACACGTAGCCCATTTCGGCGTACTACGGGTAAAGAAAGCCTATCCATTAATGAATCAACTACCGTACCACCGCCATGAACAATAATTAAAGATCGTTGATAATTCTTTTTATATTCACTAATAACAACAAATAATTGGCTTAAGGCATCTTTGTTATCAAGTAATACGCCACCAAGTTTTATAATTAATGGTCTCATTTTAGTTTCCTAGTAATTTAACTTATTGTTAAGATGTTCAAAATTTAAAATAGAAATTAGTCCATTTTTATAATAATGCGGTTGTTTCATCAAAACCATACCGAATGTTCATGCACTGTACAGCCTGCGTTGCTGCGCCTTTTAATAAGTTATCCTCAACAGAAATTAAGATTAAATGACGATCTTTTAATACAAAGCCAATATCGCAATAAGGCAAACCAACAACTGATTTTAATGCAGGCAGATCTTTTTGATACACTCGAATTAAAGGTTTATTTTGGTAGTATTTATTTAAAGCAGCAAGAATGTCTTGTGATGTTACACCCGCTTTTACTCGGCAAGTGATTGTGGCGTGGATACCTTGTTTAAAACTACCTAGATGCGGTGTAAAAATAACTTCTTGCCCTAAGTGCGTTGCAATTTCGGGCTGATGGCGATGAGTAAATACCCCATAAGCATGTAAACTTACTTCGCAAAATAAATTATTATGTGAAGGTTTTCGGCCTGCGCCACTCACACCACTTACAGCATTAATTACCGGCCATTGTGAATTATCCAATAAATTCTCTTCGATTAACGGTTTTAGTGGTAATTGCGAAGCGGTAGGATAGCACCCAGGCACAGCAATAAGCTGTGCATGTTTGATCTGCTCAGCATTCCACTCAGCTAAACCATAAACAGCTTTATCTAACCATTTAGGGTGTTGGTGCGTGAAACCATAGTAATCGCTATAAAAAGTAGCACAATTCACCCTAAATGCGCCTGACAAATCAAATACAGTGCAACCATGCTCTAAAAAGTAAGGAGCAATATTGTGACTAACGGTATGTTCGGTGGCTAAAAAAACAATATCAACATCATTGATATAAGCAGAATAATCAGACGTGGCTATAAGTGGCAGATCAATAACCCCTTTTAGCTGAGGATGCAGCTCATAATCAGAAATCAGCCTGCCACCATCTTGACTATTTTCCGACACAATTAAAGCGGTAAGTTCGACATGGGGATGCTTGTGCAAATAATAAGCTAATTTTGCGCCCGCATACCCGCTTGCACCGATAACAATTGCCTTTAACATATTCATCCTTATTAATTCTTACGCAATAATTGTGCATATAGTAAGCCATTCAAAAGACTAACACAAGCACAAAATGAATTTTTATTCACTTTTTATGAATTTAATTTCATTATTTCTATCGAAATTGATTTTAAGATAAGGCTTAAATGCTAAAACATTTTTTGCAAAAATAAGGTGCAAACAAATAATGTTAATACCTACCAATAACGATCGGTAGGTATTTAATGAGCTATATTATTTTAAAAAACTTGCTGATTTTAATATTGCTATCAATAATTCCCAATAACGATAAACACTTTGGATATTGACTTTCTCATCTGGGGAATGTGGTGAAACAATTGTTGGTCCAATTGAGATCATATCCATATTTGGATAACTTTGCTTAAATAGACCACATTCCAGCCCTGCATGTATCACCATTATTTTTGCCTGCTGAGAAAAAATTTCGTGATATTTACCTTTTGCAAGTTTAAGTAATTGCGAATCTAAATTGGGTTCCCAACCCGAATAGCCACCACTGATTTCGTAATTAGCATTAATAAGTTGGCTAAACGATACCAAGGTTGATACAACAGCATCTTTTGCACTATCCACTTGAGAGCGAATCAAAAAATGGGCATTAAATTGGTTGTCTTCGATACTGACTATACCTAAATTAAGTGATGTTTCAACCACACCATGAAGCTGATCGCTCATTCTAATCACACCATTAGGTGCGGTATTGAGATAGTTTATAATCTTATTTTGATGTTCAGCTGTTAATACCCTTTTGACTTTATTAGATTCAACTTCAGATAATGTTATTTCGATAGAAGGTTCTACATGGCCTAATTCGTTGTGTAAAATAGTTTGATATTGTTTAACAATGGCTTCTAATTTAGGTAGATCTTGTTTATTTAAAGTGATTTCAATAAAAGCTTCTCTTGGAATAGCGTTACGTAGTGAGCCACCTTTTATGTCGGCTAATCTAAATGGGATATCTTGTACATACTGCGCTAAAAAGCGAGCCATTAATTTGATTGCATTACCACGCCCAAGGTGAATATCACAACCAGAATGCCCACCTTTTAGTCCTTTTAGTGAAATGCTTATATAACAATCATGCTTTTCCGGTATTACCGCATAGGTCACAGCAAAAGTTGTGGAAAAATCAACACCTCCAGCACAGCCCGTAAATATTTCCCCCTCATCTTCAGAATCAGTGTTAATCAAATAACGGCTCTTTAACCAATTAGGTTGTAAACCAAAAGCACCGTGCATACCTGTTTCTTCTGAGGTCGTTATTAATACTTCAATCGGCCCATGTTCAACAGCCGGATCAATTAACACAGCTAGCGCAGATGCTAAGCCGACACCATTATCTGCACCTAACGTGGTACCTTTGGCTTTTACCCATTCACCATCAACATAAGCTTGAATTGGATCAGTGAAAAAATCGTGCACAGTACCTTCATTTTTTTGTGGCACCATATCCATATGAGCTTGCAAAGCAATCGATGGACACTGTTCCATTCCTTTGCTTGCTGGTTTAGTGAGTAAAATGTTACCTACTTTATCAAGTTTGCAGTCGATATGATGCGTATTAGCAAAATCGACAATGTATTTAGTTATCATTTGCTCATGATGAGATGGATGCGGGATTTTACAAATATCATTAAAAATCTGCCAAACAAATTTGGGTGCTAAAGTAGAAAGCATGATATAACCTCAAAATTAATTAAGTTAGTATTAAATTAAGGAGTGGTTTTTTTTAACTAATCACTCTATAATAAGGTGCAATTTTACATCTATTTTTAGTTCATGAATATTTATTTATTCACACATTCGATTAAAATTGCAGGTTACTCATGTCAACAGAACAAACTTTATTAACAGAAGAAGAAATCCAAGCCAAAAAACAACACAAAGCAGAACTTATTGCTGAAAAGAAAAAATTCACCGTTACCTGGGAAATGTTGCAATCCTACGGGCGTCAACTATCAGAACGTTTATTACCTGCTAATCAATGGAAAGGTATCATTGCCGTTAGCCGTGGTGGTTTAGTCCCTGCCGCTATTTTAGCTCGAGAACTTAGTATTCGTTATGTTGATACTGTTTGCATTTCAAGTTATGATCACGATCATCAACGCGAAAAACTGATCCTAAAGCAAGCCAATGGTGATGGCGAAGGCTTTATTGTCGTTGATGATTTAGTCGATACGGGCAACACTGCTCACACTATTCGTGAAATGTATCCAAAAGCTCACTTTGTTACTATTTTTGCAAAACCAGCAGGTAAACCACTTGTTGATGATTATGTTGTAGATATTGCTCAAGACACTTGGATCGAACAACCTTGGGATACAGGTGTTATGTTTGTTAAACCTATTTGCGATCATAAATAATCAATAAGGATACCAAGGTTGTTATGGCAGCTACCGAAAATCTAACAGCACAGATATTCAAACCACAATTGAATTATCCTGAGACTTCGACGCTAATTAACCGTACTGATAGTAGTAATGGCAGTAGCATTAGTGCGTTAGATGGAGAGGTCGACTCAAAATGGTATCGAATTGTCAACCCCATTTTGTGGCATTGGCGGGGGTTACCAAAATTAGAAGCTGAAGCGGTTTTATCAAAAATTGCCGCTTCAACAAGATGCCACACAAATGATAAATGGTTAGATACTGTTATCGGTTATCAATCTGGTAACTGGATTTATGAGTTTTTAAACCAAGCAGCAATGTGGCAAACTAAAGCAGAGTCAGTAGATAAAACAAATCTTACCGATGCAGATAAAGATAAGCTACTCAACGAGTACCTTATTGCCAGTGAATATGCAAGTATTGCCAGTTATCCACATTTTAAAAATGATGAGCTGGCAATGTATGCCCAAGCCTGTGCTTATCAAACTTATTCCAAAGCCCTTAATTTTTCACCTTTTTTGGTTAAAGAACTTGAATTTAGAGTTGATAATCACAACGTTAAAACAATTTTACACCTACCAAAAACTGAAGGGGCTTGCCCTGTGGTACTAATCTGTAATGCTTTGGGTAATTTACAAATCGATTATTATCGATATTTTAGTGAATTTTTAGCCCCTCAAGGGTTTGCCATGTTAACTGTTGATTTACCTTCTGTTGGCTATAGCCGTAATTTTGCTTTAACACAAAATAGCAGCAAAATTCATCAAGCTATATTAGAGCAATTGTCCAACATACCATGGATTGATGATCATCGTGTTATTGTTGCTGGTTTTCGATTTGGTTCGCATATTGCCACTCGCTTAGCTTATTTAATGCCAAATAAAATTAGAGGATTATTTAACTTTACGCCATTTGTTCATCAAATTTTTGCTGACAAAGAACTGCAAAAAGATCTCCCTAATAGTTATAAAGATATGCTAGCTAGCCGTTTGGGTTTACCTTCGATATCCAATCAGCAATTAGCCGCAGAGCTAAATTATTTTTCTCTAAAAAATCAAGGTCTTTTAACACATGCTTGCCAAGTACCGGTCATGAATATCATTTTTGAAAATGATAAATTAAGTAATCTTAGTGAAGCAAAATTGATTCATTCAACTAAACAAAATAAAATAGTAACCGTGCCAAAAACACCACTACAAAAAAGTTTACATCAGGCGTTAACCCAATCAGTCAAATGGATGAGGTCTGTTTTATAATTCACGATTAACCAAAAGAGTCATATTATGTCCAATAATAAACAACAAACTATTGTTGTTAAATTAGGCACCAGTGTACTAACTGGTGGTACTAAACAGCTAGATCGGGCACGAATAGTTGAGTTGATACGACAATGTGCAACTTTACATCAAAATGGACATAAAATTATTATTGTTACTTCTGGCGCCATTGCCGCAGGTCGCGAATACTTAAACTACCCTACCTTACCTAATACTATCGCCTCAAAGCAATTACTCGCCTCTGTTGGGCAAAGCAAACTGATACAACTTTGGGAACAGCTATTTTCTATCTATAAAATCTATATTGGCCAAATGTTACTAACTCGTGCAGATCTAGAAGATCGTGAAAGATTTTTAAATGCACAAGATGTATTAAAAGCCATGTTAGATAATCGTATCGTTCCTGTAATCAATGAAAACGATGCAGTAGCGACAGCCGAAATAAAAGTGGGCGATAACGATAATTTATCTGCCCTTGCTGCTATTTTAGCTCAAGCTGATAAACTGATATTATTAACCGATATTGATGGTTTATATACAGCCGATCCAAGAACAGATAGTAATGCAAAACTTATCCAAGAGATCGACCAGATCGATGATAATTTACGTAGTATTGCTGGTGGTAGTGTTTCTGGACTGGGTACAGGAGGTATGAGCACAAAATTACAAGCTGCGGAAATTGCAGGTAGCGCAGGTATTGAAGTGGTAATTGCAGCTGGAAATAGATCTAATGTGATTATTGATATTATCAATAATCAATTTGTTGGAACAAAATTTTTGCCGCAAAAAACGCCACTAGAGCACCGAAAATACTGGTTATTTGGCGCGCCTAAAGCTGGTAAAGTATTTTTAGATGATGGTGCGGTTAATGCAATATTAAACAACGGTAGTTCACTACTACCAAAAGGCATTATAAAAGTTGAAAAAAACTTTTCTCGTGGTGAAGTGATTGATATTTGTAATAGCATCGGCAAGCATATTGCTCAAGGTGTTAGCCGATACAATAGCGATGCACTGAGGCAAATTGCAGGACACCATTCAAAAAAAATTAGCCAAATTATTGGCTATGAATATGGTTCTGTTGCTGTTCATCGAGATGATATGATAATTAAATAACAGATAATTGAATTAATATTTTTCCGATATAACCCAATCATAAACAAAAAATAATGTATTATTGTATTAAACGATTAACTCATTAGGATAGAAAATCAAGTCATCTTAAGGGAGAATCTAATCCAAAGTTTGCGTATTTACTCATTAAAAGTGATGAGAAGTTCTGTTACCAAATTCTACAATAAACCAACCGATTGTAGCGTTACAATTTCAGGTTTCGCATTATGAGTTCTTCAAAAACTTATTATATAGCTAAATACATCATCTTTTGACCAAATCATCCATCGGAAACCTTACGTTTCTCAGATTGTTAGATAACTCCATTACTAAATCTTTGAAGATTTTTTATTCATTTTCAGTTGCTTATTTTTTGTATATTACAAATATTAAAAATAAGTAAATACAACAATTATTTATAGGATTGGATAAAACACATTTTCAGCCAATTATTGCAGCGCTTATCACATCACTTGCTGTTTATAAAATGTGTTAATCCTTTTAAAACTTTAGCTGTTCCAATTAAATAATTTATCTTGCTGCGCGCTCTAAAATAGCTTCAGCGGGCTGTCTTTGTATGTAAACCATTCTAGCAATTAATAATAATGCTGCAACAGCAAGCCCTGATATAATTCCTATCCAAAAACCAGCGGCACCGATTGGTTTAATGATTAGATCGGTCAATCCTAGAACATAACCAACAGGCAATCCAACAACCCAATAAGATAGTAGTGTAATAAAAAAGATGCTTTGAGTATCTTTATAACCTCGCAACACATTACTTGCCACAACTTGCAAATAGTCAGATGCTTGATAGATAGCAAGTAAAATAATTAACTGCATACAGATAGCAATGACCGCAGCCTCGCTGGTAAATAGTGCGATAATTGGTGTTCTAAAAATGACTAGAACTAGTGCAACAAAAACAGCCATGCAGAGCGATATTGATAAACTAATATAGGCGGTTTGTTTAGCTAACGCTGGTTTTTTATTACCTAGTAAATAGCCAACACGTATACTGGTTGCAACACCAAGAGATAATGGAATAGCAAAGGTCAAACTACTGATAGTAAAAATGATTTGGTGAGCTGCAACGGTTATTTGCCCTAATGGAGCTATTAATAACGCAATCACAGCAAAAAGGCTCATTTCAAAGAAGTAAGCCAGCGCTAAAGGGGTACCCAGTATAATAATCTTTTTGATTATATTAAAATCAACCAGTTTTGTGATTGGAGTATTACGTATATCTTGTTGGCTTGGACTAACTAGTGTATATAAGCGTATTAAAATAAACATAAGCCAAAATATAATTGTTGCTGTAATGCCACAACCAACGCCACCAAAAGCAGGTAAGCCTAACTTTCCATAGATTAAAATATAGTTAATTGGAATATTGGCAAGAAGAGCAATAAATATGATGACCATAGCGGGTTTAGTATTCGATAGTCCCTCACATTGATTTCGGTAAACTAAAAAGAGTAAGAACGCAGGCACCCCCCACATGATAGCGCGTAAAAATGAGACGGCAACGTTAACCATTTCGGGATCAATCGGGTGCTCAACTGAACTCCTTAAATTAATTATTTTGTCAGAATGATATAAGAAAATCATCATTAATATCGACAATATTAAAGCAATTACCACGCCTTGACGAGTTTGGCTTGCAACCTGATCACGTTTAGCTGCACCATTTAAGTTTGAGATAATGGGGGTTAGCACCGTTAACAAACCTTGGCCAAATAAAATTGTTGGTAACCAAATTGATACGGCAATAGCTACTCCAGATAAGGCTGTTTTGCTATAATTTCCCGCCATGATGGTATCGACAAAGGTGATTGCCGTTTGAGATACTTGTGCAATAAGTACAGGAACTGCTAATTTACCAAGATTTTTTACTTCGTGTTTATAATGTTGTTTCATGGTTTATTACCTTTTAACTGTTCCCCAGAGGTCGTATTCATCAGAATGTTCAATATTAACTTGAACAATATCACCTACTTTAACTTGGTTTTCTTCATTTAAATATACAACACCGTCTATTTCAGGAGCATCAGCCATGCTACGGCCTATTGCGCCTTCATCATCAATTTCATCAATAATAACGGGAAGCGTTTTACCTATTTTGGCTTGTAGCTTTTGTGTTGAGATTTTTTGCTGTAATTGCATAAAACGATCAAAACGCTCTTGTTTGATCGTTTCTGGTATTTGGTTAGCTAGTTTATTGGCAGCAGCACCTTCTACGGGGCTATATGTGAAGCAACCAACACGATCCAATTGTGCTTGAGATAAAAAGCTAAGCAATAGCTCAAAATCTTGATCTGTTTCACCTGGGTATCCGACTATAAAAGTGGAGCGCAAAGTAATATCTGGGCAGATTTCACGCCATTTATCAATTCTTTCTAAGGTTCTTTCAATTGTTCCCGGTCGTTTCATTGATTTTAAAACTGATGGGCTTGCATGTTGTAATGGCACATCTAAATAAGGTAGGATTTTTCCTTCAGCCATTAATGGTATTAAGTCATCAACACTAGGATAAGGGTACATATAATGCAATCTTACCCAAATTCCTAAGTTAGCTAACTGTTCACAGAGGGTCTGAATATCGGTTTTTAATGGTATACCATTCCAAAAGTTAGTACGGTTTTTTATATCGATACCATAGGCTGACGTATCTTGCGCAATAACTAATAGTTCTTTAACTCCACTATCAGCTAAGCGTTTAGCTTCATCTAAAACGTTACCAATTGGTCGGCTAATCATATCTCCGCGCAAAGATGGAATAATACAAAATGTGCAACGGTGGTTACAGCCTTCTGAAATTTTGAGATAAGCATAATGTTTCGGTGTTAATTTCACACCTTGTTGAGGAATCAAACTCGTATAAGGATTATATGCAGGTTTAGGGACATATCTATTAACATGACTTAATACAGATTCATAGCTGTGTGGGCCAGATATTTCAAGTACTTTGGGATGTACAGATCTAATTTGATCTTCTTTTGCGCCAAGGCATCCAGTAACAATGACTTTACCATTTTCGTTCAATGCTTCACCAATTGCTTCGAGAGATTCTTGTACGGCACTGTCAATGAATCCACAAGTGTTAACAATAACCAGATCGGCATTATCATAGCTTGGCACAACTTGATAACCTTGCGTGCGTAATTCAGTTAAAATTCGTTCAGAATCGACTAAGTTTTTAGGACAGCCAAGGCTCACAAATCCAATTGTAGGGGGTGATATATTCATAGTGTTTATAATTGTGTTTTATATAAAGAGGTATTGTTTGAGAATTTAATAAACTATTTTTATAATTATTTGCTAATCAAAATAACCTCGGCATTCTATCACATTTCATTACAGTTGATACACTGATTTTCAAATTTGAAAGGAATATTAGATATGTATTAACTGATTTAGTTAATAGTAGTAATAAGATTTAACCTATTATTTTTAAACAGAAAAAACAACTTATTGAATAACACCTCCACTTCAATCAAATATAGCCTTTATTACTAATAAAGGCTATTTTAATAATAGGAAGATAAATTTATTAACAATCTTATTTTAATGCATTAGTGACTTCGTCTATCTGAAGATTTATGCTTTCAGCACCACCACCAGACAAATACCAAAGATCAGGTGTTAAATAAACTACTTTTGTTTTGCTTTTGTTTAGTACTTTTGGAGAAAAATAGTGTTCAATCATACCTTGATTACCAATTGCTTTACTGCGGTCAACGATAAAAACGATATCTGGTTTCACTGATTTGATGTAATTATCATCAATAAAAACTGGCGCAGGTTTCCCGAGTTTTGATTGCGCAGGCATAATAGTTAGTGGCACAGCACGCTTAACGTTTAGCACATCATGAATCAGCGCTGCACTTGAGCTTGAATTAATAAGTATCATCTTTCCATCATTGTGGATAGTTACAATAGCCTTTTTGGGGCTAGTTTGAGCTACAGATTGGGCATCTTGAATTTTTTTATCTAATGATTGAATAATTTCATTCGCTTTGCTTTCTGACCCTGTTATATTGGCTAGCACTTGAATATGGTTTTTGACCGATTCAACATAATTTTTAGCATCAACGCTTAAATTAATGACAGGCGCTATTTTTGATAGTTCTTCAGTTTTACTAGCTTGACGCCCATCAATGACAATCAAATCAGGATTAACTTTTTTGATTACCTCAATATTAGGCTCTTTCATATTACCAGTATCGGAGAGCGACGCATGATTAAATTGTTGCAAATAAGATGGAATAACTGATAGTGGAGTTGCAGCAACTATCGATCCTTTTCCTAACGCATCTAAAGTATCTAATGCACCATAATTCATTACCACTACTTTTTTAGGTGATTTAGGGACAACTACCGTTTGGCTATCAGTAGTTACGCTCATTGTTGATGATTGACAGGCGGTTAATCCTAATACAATCACAGCAATACTACTCAAAAGTAACTTTTTTTTCTTATTCATATCTAAATTCTCGCATTGTTTTAAATGATAATAATTATTATTCAACAAAGAAAGTTTGTCTAGATCTAAATAATTTTTTACAAAGATATTGATAATCATTATCATATAGTGTAGTGTGCTTAGAGATGAAAGGAAATGTAAATATCATTATAAATAATGGGGTTATAATAAATGAACGCAAAAAAGAAGTTTAAGTTGGCAACACATGTCATTAATACTAGTATTTTGTTGTCATTATCAAGTACTGCTATGGCTGCTGGCAATTCAGATACTGATACCATGGTGGTTACCGCATCAGGTTTCTCACAACAAGTGAAAGAAGCGCCTGCGACTATTTCAGTTATTACACCTAAAGAAATCGAAAATAAACCTTACCGCGATGTTACTGATGCACTAAAAGATATTCCTGGCGTAAATATTACCGGTGGTGGTGATTCTACTGATATAAGCATTCGTGGTATGGATGCAAAGTATACCTTGATATTAGTTGACGGCAAAAAAATTAGTACACGTGAAACAAGACCTAATAGTGACAATTCTGGTTTTGAACAAGGCTGGCTACCACCATTAACCGCTATTGAACGTATTGAAGTAGTGCGTGGGCCGATGTCGTCACTATATGGCTCTGATGCCATGGGTGGGGTTATTAATATCATTACCAAAAAAGTGTCAAATAAATGGCAAAGTGGCCTGCGTCTAGAATCAGTTATTCCTTATCGTTCAGAAGAAAAAAATACCTATACTGGTAGTTTCTCAACTATGGGACCGATTATTGATGATATTTTGGGTATCCAACTTTATGGACAATATTCAAGACGCCATGAAGACAAATTTCTAAATGGTCATTCAGGACAAAAATTACGTAGCTTAAATGGTAAATTATCATTAAATGCATCTGATACACAAAAATTTGATCTTGATTTTGGACGATCTTTGCAAAATAGTAACGCAACCGCAGGCAAAACAAGAGATAAATCTAGAAATAATTTTAATCGGGATAATCGCCGTAATTCGTTTGCTCTGACACATAATGGTTTGTTTGGCGATGTATCTACCACTTCCTTTGTTGCTTATGAAGGCAATAACAACCCTAAAAGAAATATGAAAATTCGAAACACCGACGTAGATACACGTGTGACTATTCCTTTTAGTATCAATATGCTGACTTTAGGCGGAAAATATAATTATCAAGAATTACATGATAAAGGAAACCAGCTAAAAACAACATTATCTAAAATCGATCGTTGGAATTATGCGCTATTTGGCGAAGATGAATTACGCATTTTAGAAAATTGGAGCTTAACTTTAGGATTACGTTATAACAAAGATGAAAATTATGGCAGTAACTGGAATCCAAGAGTTTATAGTGTTTGGAATATTGATGATAACTTTACCCTAAAAGGGGGGTATTCTACAGGCTATGCAACTCCACAGCTACGTTATGTTGTAAGTGATTGGGGACAAGTAACTGGAGGCGGATACTCAGATGGGGTAATCATTGGTGATCCAAATTTAAAACCAGAAAAATCAAATAATTTTGAAATCGGGATCGGATATACTAATGATTATGGTATTGATACTTCTGCAACAGCATTTTATACAAAATATAAAGATAAAATTCAGTCATATTATATCTGTAATCACAAACATAACTGTGAGTTAAATGGTTATAGTAAAATATTTGACTTTATACAAGGCCGTGAAAATGTGGGTAAAGCCGATCTTAAAGGTTTTGAATTTTCATTCAAAACACCATTATTAACTGATTTTTTACTAAGCTCTAACTACTCTTGGATAAAAACAGAACAAAAAAGTGGCAAATATAAAGGACGTCCTTTAAATCGAACACCAAAACAAAAATTCAATACCCAACTAGATTGGTATGCTACTGAACAATGGGATTTATGGGCTAAAATGGCCTATTATGGTGTAGAATCATCTAATAATCGTAGTGGGCAAAAAATTGAGTACCCAGGCTATACTTTCTGGGATGTGGGTGCCTCTTTCCAAATAAACAAAGATGCTAAAGTTTATGGTGGGGTTTATAACTTATTTGACAAAAACGTTTCTAACGAAGACTTCGGTAAAACCTTAGAAGGTCGCCGTTATTTTGTGGGCACCGAAATTAATTTCT
Source organism: Gilliamella sp. WF3-4 (assembly GCF_001690275.1). Lineage (GTDB taxonomy): Bacteria > Pseudomonadota > Gammaproteobacteria > Enterobacterales > Orbaceae > Gilliamella > Gilliamella apicola_C. Next base: position 142,033 of record NZ_LZGW01000052.1, read on the forward strand.
AATCAACCAATATGTTATTTTAGTTTATTATTCTAAGGCAGCTTTAATTTAGCTGCTTTTTTTGTAAATAATCCATTAACTTATGAGTTTATTTACTAAAAAATAACCCATATAAAATGTTGATTTTATTTTTTTGTTTTTGATAAAAATACTCTGTATCAATCATAAATTGAGTTTGCGATATATCTAGGCTTTTACTTACTTGCTCAATTAATGCGATATTGTCAATGTGTTTTTTAAATCTTCTACTTCAAATCTTCGTTTTGAGCTGTTTCAGTTACTGGTTTTGCCATAAATCACCTTGATTGATTAAATATCTGTTGATATATTTAAAACAGGAGGTGGCTACGCCCCACCTTTGATGGTTAATAGACTGCAAATGATATCAATATTATAAACAAGAGAATTAAGCGTATATTTATTCTTTTACTCTTTTAAATCCTTATCGAAAGCTGAGGGTTTATTTTATCAAGTTTCTTGCAGGATGGTTCTGTTGCAGGATGCTCTACTATAAAAATCGATGTTTTATATAACATATTAAATTTTTTACAGTTATTGGATTTATTTTAAATGGATTTTATGGGAAAAATAGCTATCTTACTTTTATTTACTCCATTATTGGTTTATTCAGCACAGAACTTTAATTCAGCTAAAACACATTTAACTAAATTATATAAATCAACCCCTGATCAAACTACATTTTATTGCGGATGAAAATTTTCGTGGATAGATAAAAATGTGTTGTTGATTTTGACAAATGTGGATACCATACAAGAAAAATCAGGCTATAGCTGAATGCATTGAGTGGAACCATGTTATACCTGCCGAAAATTTTGGTAGACACTTAACATGCTGGCAAGCAGGTGGACGTAAAGCGTGTCAATCAAATAGCAAGTGATATGCATAACTTTCAAGCGGCTATTAGTGAAGTGAATGGCGATAGGTCTAATTATCGTTATTCGCTATTCACTAAAGCATTTAATCAGTATGGAAAGTGTAAAAGTGCTGTGGATTTTAAAGCTTGCATATTCCAGCCTCGTGACGAAATTCGTGGAATGATAGCACGTACATATCTTTACATGTCTGATAAATATAAAACCAATTTATCTAATCAAGAAAAGAAGCTAATAATGGCTTGGAATAAAATGTATGCACCTGAAAATTTAGAGTGTAAACGTAATGCGCATATAGCAAAAGTGCAGGGTAATGATAACAAGTTTGTTACTGGGCGATGTACACAATGAAAAAGTTAATCGTATTATTTTTAATTATTTTTTGGTCGCAAATTGTAGATGCGGCAGTAATCCATAATATAACGTATCGTGGTTCAGATCCTGATGCAATTAGGTTGATCGGTGGTGTATCTTTTTTTGCTTTGATTTATATCTGTTTTATTATGGTCAATTTTCTATTAGAAGAGAGTGACAAACCAAAGGATGAGCAAGACAAATTAAAGCAAAATGGAGTGCGTTCTAGCAAAAAAAACAAGCCAGTGAACGAGAAATTCAAAAAATACGAAATATACACTTCTAAGAATTTTAAAAAGAAAAAATGAAGTCGCTTGACTGCGTTTTTTTGTGCCTAGATTTTGAGTAATTCACTCAATACCAAATCGACAGCAATGCTATATACACATCATAATAAACAGCATTAGACTAAAGAGCGATTTAACTTTATGAAAAAATTAGGGAAGTAAGCAGGTAGAATGTTATTAAACTGGAAACGAGTTAAGTCAATTATTGAAAATAAGACCCATTCCTTTCACCAAAATAAAACTCAAAATTCAAGTAAAAATCAGTCATAACAATCGCCGATTTTATTGAAATTTTTTCATGTGGAAATTCGTTTATTTTGAAATTGTTAGCATTTAAAGGGCTATTTAATGGTATCTATTTTACCCTACTAATAAAATCTGAATTCAAGGTAATCACTTTAAAGATTTTCTAGATAAGGCTTTAGAATGGTACGCCCGGGTGGACTCGAACCACTGACCCCCACCATGTCAAGGTGATGCTCTAACCAACTGAGCTACGGGCGTATATTTGAAACACGCAAATATTAACTGGCAAATTGCTTTGTATCAAGTAAAAAAATAAAAAATAGCTGTTTTTTTAAGCTGTCGAACAATATTGACTATATAATAAACATTATTTACTTTGAAATTGAAAAAAACTTTGTATTACCATTGATGAAGTCTTTTATTAGTATTTTTTTATTTTTGCGAACAATTGTAAATTTATGAAAATTCTGGGTGGTTTGTTTAAATTAATTTAGCTATACTCGCTTCTTTACGTAGGTGTTACATGTTTAGGATTGTATGTCGATAAAAGATCAGATTGAAGATGTGTTGCAAAATGTATTTGGTTATAAATCATTTAGAAACCAACAAAGGGAAATTATTGAATCTATTATCGAGGGACGTGATACTTTAACAATTATACCAACTGGCGGGGGAAAATCTTTATGTTATCAAATTCCCGCAGTTTTGTTATCAGGAACAGCAATAGTTATTTCCCCATTAATTTCCTTGATGAAAGATCAGGTTGATCAATTATCAGCTAACGGTATTGCTGCAGCATATCTTAATGCATCACAATCACAAACCGAACAACAAGAAGTACTAGCTAAATATTTAAATCATTCGATAAAGCTATTATATGTTTCACCAGAAAGGTTGGCTGTATACTCTTTTTCAACATTAATAGATGAACATCCACCTTCATTAATCGCTATTGATGAAGCGCATTGTATTTCACAATGGGGACATGATTTTAGACCAGATTATCGTCAATTAGGTCAGCTTTCATCTCGTTTTCCAAAAGTGCCAATTGTTGCATTGACGGCAACCGCCGACAAAATGACTCAGGCTGATATTATTCATCAACTTAATTTAATCGACCCATTAGTTATAGTAAGAAGCTTTGATCGGCCTAATATTCGTTATACGGTGGTTGAAAAATTTAATCAAACCGAACAAATTGTCTCGTTTATTGAAACACAAAATGGTAATAGTGGAATCATTTATTGTTCAAGCCGTTCTAAAGTCGAAGATATGACCACAAGGCTTGCTGCCCGCGGTTTTTCAGTTGCAGCGTATCATGCTGGGTTGACGAATAATGAACGCCAACAAGCCCAGGAATCCTTTTTAAAAGATGATGTTCAAATTATTGTTGCCACCGTTGCATTTGGAATGGGAATCAATAAACCCAACGTGAGGTTCGTTATTCATGCAGATTGCCCTAGAACTATCGAAGCGTATTATCAAGAAACGGGGCGAGCAGGACGAGATGGTGTGCCGGCTGAAGCGGTACTATTGTTTAATAAAAAAGACTTAGATTGGTATTATCGACAAATTAACGAAAAAATGGATGGTCAACATAAAGACGTTGAACAACATAAAATAAATGCCATGGAAGCATTTGCACAAAGTTTGACTTGCCGCCGAATTGTGTTGCTTAATTATTTTGGTGAGGATCGAACAGAGCCTTGTAATAACTGCGATGTTTGCTTATATCCACCTGAACATTATGATGGTTTAGTTGATGCACAAAAAGTTTTATCTTGCACTTATCGTATTGGGCAACATTACGGTGCTCAATATATTATTGATGTTTTACGTGGATCTGGGCGTTCCCAAATTAAAGAAAGTGGTCATGATAAATTATCAGTTTATGGAATTGGCAAGCAGCATTCATCAGCTTATTGGCACAGTGTTATTAGGCAGCTCATTTATTTGGGATATTTATGCCAAAACATATCAACTTATACAACACTACAATTAACGCAAAAAGCGCGTTCAATACTTAGAGGCGAAATACCGCTATCTTTGGCTAAACCTCGTTTAGAAATCGTTAAGAAAAGCCGTATAAATCGATATGCTAGAGCAATTAATTTAACAACAATTTTATCTTACGAAGAACGAATTTTATTTGGTAACCTTAAGCGATTGCGAAAAAATATTGCTGACGCAGAGGATATCCCTCCATATATTGTTTTTAGTGATGCGACATTGCTTGAAATGGTTCAAACCACACCAGCAAGTAAAAAACAGCTAATTAATATTACTGGTGTAGGTAAAATCAAATTGGAAAAATATGGTAATTTGTTCTTAGATGAAATAAAGGAATTTATGATAAAAAACATGTAATAATTTTTCATCAATTACATATAATAACCATCTTTAGATAATTTTGATTTATTTGACTCTATAAATAATTTTATGTATTTGCTTATTTTTTAGCGTATTGTAGTGTATAAAAATAAGTAAATGAAAATGAAGACCAAAAGATTAAAATAGTTAGTAACTAAGTTAGCTAACAAGATACTCCCCCAATTGACTTGGATGAGTGAATATCTTTTCAAATAAATTGACCATCGAAACCACTCTTAATGCAAAATGACTGAATATTTCGGTCATAACAAATATCACAGCGAAGCAACAATCAGCGCAATGATTATAGCAAAAAGCGGTGATGAGTAGTCATAGCGAGCTAGAGCTACCTTATACTATTCTCACCGCAAATTACATTATCTTTGTGTGTTATATTCAATATATGTTCATGTTTAATAAATGTGTAAAAAAGATTCAGGAATCTATACCATTTCACCGTAAAGATGATTTATTACATAACATCCAATTGCGAGTAATAATAAAAATGTCAATAATTGGTTTTCCACATGCTAATTGAATAGCTAATTACAGAGGCAGAGTCGGTTATTTACAACAAGCTATCTAGTTAAATTTTATCAGATTGAAGAGCAATGCTTTATTCTATGATTGGATAACTGACTGGAAAAATGAATGGTGGGGGTTGTTAGGGGATCGAGTTACAGCAATAACATATTGATATATAATAATATTATAAAAATAAATCATTAGGGATATAACATAATGTATAACATTAAATATTGATGACCCACTCAACTTATCACCAACATGTAATACCTCGTCCATTAGTAATAAAGCAAAAAGTTAAAAGAAAAACTTCTTTTTTTCAATTTTATAACACTAACAACACCAATAAAATTAATTATTAATAATCAACACGTTAACCAAGTGTTATTATAGTGTTGTATGTTGTTAATGACATGGTAATATAAAGTTACTATCACATAACATTAGAGGAATAACTATGGCAAAAAAACAACGTGCAAGCTTTAAAGAATTTCTAATTAATAGTGAAAGTTTTTGTGAAAGCTGTTTAGCTATATTAAATAGTTCTATGCCATGTATACTAATAACAGGGTTTATTTTTTTAAGCATGAAGAAAGGTACTTCATTATATGGTTTTGATTGGATAGTACCAATTTACCTTTTAATTTTTCCTTGGGTTATTTGGTTAATTCCGACCTATATGAAGATAAAAAAGCTTGGATTGAAAAATAAAAAAATGATTTTAGCTCTTATAGTTATATATGTTTTAATGATGATACTATTCACTTTAATGCCCTTTACAAAAGATTAGTTACAACTCAATCCCTTTAAAATTATCTAACGCTTGTTGTTGTTCGTCGGATAGATTGATATCTATCTCACCATATTCAAGCAAGTAAGTGCCGAATGACATGAGGAAAGCAACCGCAGGATCTATCTTGTTGGCTGCTTTCTTTTTATTGGGTTTAATATTTGCATTCGCATCGGTTTCCATCACCACATTACTTACCGCCCAAGAAAGAACAGGATCGCCATTGTGCCTAATGCGTTTACGGCTAATAAATACTTCTGCTGTTTTTGAAGTTGGGCTGTATCGTGCATAGGTTTGAGGGAATGGCTCAACATCTAAGCCGATATTTTGTAATTGCGTGCGTAATTGTGTGGCGTTCCAAACATCAAAACCAATTAACTTAATATTAAATTGTTCGCTGTCTTTTAAAATATCATATCTAATCTGGTCATAATCGATACAATCGCCTTTAGTTACCCTAATCCAACCCTGATCAACCCATTTACGGTATATTTCTCTGTTTTTGTTAGCTACGTTAGTAAGCTGAAATTCAGGAATATAATGCCTTGTTAATAGTCTTACCTCTGTTTCAAACGGAAACGAGTAACAGACGCTTGTAATATCACTAGTAGATGATAAATCTAATCCAGCATAACAATCTAAACCGTTTAAATCGTTTTCCTTTGGTTTGGCTAACTTGATTTGAGTATCATTTAAAGGTTTTATTATTTTTGCCATGTTATATGAGGATGTATAACATCAAAATTTAAATTTAGCTAAATCTTCTTGAATTTGGATGAACAAGAAATCTACGTTGATGCTCGTGATTTAAAGGCTTTTTGAACGATTTTAAACTTGTTTGTTTTATGAAATGGTGGGTTGTGAGGGGATCGAACCCGCGACCAATTGATTAAGAGTCAACTGCTCTACCGACTGAGCTAACAACCCACAGGAATTTATATAGGTATTCTATATAAATTTAACCAACATTGCAAATTACTAATCAATTTTATTTATTAACAATTTGAGATAAATCTCAAAAATATCAAATTTAATATGATAAGATGATTAAAACAATATAATTACTCTATTTAACTTTAATTTCTCATTGGTTAATAGTTACTACCCTTAGCAATTAAAATTTAATACAGCTTTTATGAAAATAATTTAGATTGTTATTGTTTTTAGTGCTTCAACAAGATTTTATGTCATAAATTATAAATAAGGAGGCAAAGAATGAAAATATCATCGGTAGCTATGGTGATTTCAATGGGGTTAGCAAGTTCAACTGCTTATGCACATACTGCAAATGAAATTATTATCCGAGGTGGACCTGTTTATGTTCACCCTCAAGATAAAAGTGATCATGTCAAAGTAGGCGGAGCAAAAACTGATCTAAAAGCAAAAGCGGATAACGACACTCAGCTTGGATTAAACTTTCAATATATGGTTACAGATAATATTGGTGTTGAATTATTAGCTGCAACCCCATTTAGCCACCAAGTTAAATTAGGAGGGGGAAATTCAACAGGGCTTTCTGGCGCTCATCTTGGTAAAATCAAACATTTGCCACCTACATTAAGCGCTGTTTGGTATCCACTTGATTCACAATATGAGTTACAACCCTATGTTGGATTAGGCATAAATTACACGTTCTTTTTTGATGAAAAACTTAGTAGAGAAGCTAAAAATGCAGGATTTCATGGTTTAGATCTTGATAGTTCTTGGGGATGGGCTGCACAAGTCGGTACAGATTATACCTTTAATAATAATTGGCTTATTAATGCTCAGATCCGTTATATTGATATTGAAACTAAAGCAACTACTCATTTAGGCAATACTAAAGTTACAGCTAATTATAAACTTGATCCATGGGTTGCAATGATTGGTGTGGGCTATAAATTTTAATTTAATAACGCATAAAAAACCTCTCATCTGAGAGGTTTTTAATTACAAAGATTAGAGATTTTTTATTGCAGCATACTGCTCTTGCAGTTTTGCTTTATCATCAATATAACCTTGTTGTTTTTCTTTCTCTTTGGCAACAACTGCTGCGGGAGCCTTGTCAACAAAGCTTGCATTAGATAATTTATTAGTAATGCGAGTAATTTCACCTTCAATGCGAGCAATTTCTTTCTCTAAACGAGCAAGTTCATCTTCTTTATTAATTAATCCCGCCATCGGCATTAATAATTCTGCACCATCTACTAATTTTGTTACCGATAATGGTCCACTTTCACCTTCATCTAATAATACTATTTCAGATAATCTAGCGAGTGATTCAATAAAGCTAATATTATCGCTAATGATTCGGTGCACCGTTGGTGTTGCTTTGCGAATTAATAATTGCAAAGGTTTGCTTGGTGCAATATTCATTTCAGCACGAATGTTACGAACCGCAATAACAACATCTTTAATCCAATTGATATCGGCAACAGCTTCATTATTTAAATGCTGTTTATCACAAGCAGGCATTGGCTGTAACATGATAGTATCAGCTTTGATTTTCATTAATCCTTTTACATTTTGCCAAATTTCTTCAGTAATAAATGGAATAATAGGATGAGCAAGACGCAGCAAAGCCTCTAAAACAGTAACTAAGGTGTGACGAGCCGCGCGTTGCTGTGAAGATTCACCATGGGCTAAAATAGATTTTGTTAGCTCTAAATACCAGTCACAGAATTGGTTCCACGTGAACTCATATAGAATGTTAGCAGCTAAATCGAAACGATAAGTATCAAAAGCTTCACGATAAGCCTTAACTGTTTGATTAAATTCAGCCAAAATCCATTTATCCGCTAGAGAGTAATCAAAATCGCCACCATTAAATCCACAATCATGCCCTTCTGTATTCATCAATACATAACGGCTAGCATTCCAAAGCTTGTTACAGAAGTTGCGATAACCTTCCAAGCGTTTTAGATCCCAATTGATATCTCGTCCTGTTGAAGCTAATGCGGCTAAAGTAAAACGTAGTGCATCCGTGCCGTGAGCTTCTATACCATTAGGAAATTGTTTTTGAGTGCGTTTAGCGATTTTTTCCGCTAATTGAGGTTGCATCATGTTGCCAGTACGCTTTTCTAATAGTTCTGGTAGTGAGATGCCATCAATCATATCTAAAGGATCGATAACATTTCCTTTAGATTTTGACATTTTTTGCCCTTCTTCATCACGAATTAATCCAGTTACATAAACCGTTTTAAATGGAACCTGTGGCTTGCCATCTTTATCTTTAATAAAGTGCATAGTCATCATGATCATTCGCGCAACCCAAAAGAAAATAATATCAAAGCCAGTAACTAAAACATTAGTTGGGTGGAACGTGGCTAAATCATCAGTCTTATTCGGCCAGCCTAATGTTGAAAATGTCCAAAGCGCTGAAGAGAACCAAGTATCAAGCACATCTTCGTCTTGGTTAAGCTCAATATCATCAGCAAGGTTATTTTCTCGACGCACTTCCGTTTCATCTCGCCCGACATAAACATTTCCTTGTTTATCATACCAAGCTGGAATACGGTGTCCCCACCATAATTGTCGAGAAATACACCAATCTTGAATGTCATTCATCCAAGAAAAGTACATATTTTCATACTGTTTTGGCACAAATTGAATATCGCCATTTTTTACCGCTTCAATAGCAGGCTCTGCAAGCACTTTAGCACGTACATACCATTGATCGGTTAGCATAGGCTCAATAACAACACCACCGCGATCGCCATATGGAACGGTTAAATCATGTGGCTCAATTTTGTCTAAAATACCTTGTGATTCACATTCTGCCACAATCGCTTTACGTGCGGCAAAGCGCTCTAAGTTTTGGAACTGAGCTGGAATTGTTGTTTCATATGCTTCGCTTGGCTCGCCATTAGTATCAAATACTTGAGCTTGCTCACCAATATGACCATCAAAAGTTAAGATATTTATCATTGGTAATTTGTGGCGTCGCCCTACTTCATAGTCATTAAAGTCATGAGCTGGCGTGATTTTTACGCAACCAGTACCTTTAGTCATATCGGCATGCTCATCTCCAATAATCGGTATACGACGATTAACAAATGGTAATACAACAAATTTACCAATCAGATCTTTATAACGCGGATCTTCAGGATTAACAGCAACACCGGTGTCCCCCAATAAAGTTTCAGGACGGGTTGTAGCAACAACTAAATAATCTTTACCTTCAGCTGTTTTTACGCCATCAGCTAATGGATAACGTAGATGCCACATTGAACCTTTAACCTCACGATTTTCAACTTCAAGATCTGAGATTGCTGTACGCAATTTGGGATCCCAATTGACTAAACGTTTACCGCGGTAGATTAAATTTTCTTGGTATAATTGGACAAAGACTTCTTTAACTGCATTTGACAAACCTTCATCCATTGTGAATCGTTCACGATCCCAATCAACCGAATCGCCCAAACGTCGCATCTGCTTGGTAATGCTTCCTCCAGACTCTGCTTTCCATTGCCAAATTTTTTCGATAAATGCATCACGCCCATAATCATGCCGCGTTTTATTCTCTTCAGCGGCAATTTTCCGCTCAACCACCATTTGCGTTGCAATACCAGCATGATCAGTACCCGATTGCCACAAAGTGTTATTGCCTTGCATACGATGATAGCGAATTAAAGCATCCATAATAGTTTGTTGAAACGCATGCCCCATATGTAAACTACCCGTTACATTTGGCGGTGGAATAGCAATACAATAACTTGGTTGAGACTTGTCACCATTGGGTTTGAAATAACCGCTTTCTTCCCAATGTTTATAAATAGGTTGTTCAATTTCGTGTGGATTATAAGTTGTATTTTTCATAATAAATGCACAAATCCTGATTTAAAGCATAAAATGGTTGCTATTCTACAGTAAAATAGCCAAACAATAAATTGGCATAACAATAAACTCACGGATTTAATCTGCTTTTTAAGAATTTTTATCAGAGAATGAATTACAAAAAAATACCGCTGACTATTAAGCGGTATTTTCATAATTGTCATTCATAATTTTGTCTACAATTATTGCTGTTGGTAAATAAAATTATCAATTAATCGTGTTTTACCAATATAAACCGCCAAGGCACATAAACTATCTTTGGCAAGCATATTAATCGATGCTAATGATGCTAGATCGACAAATTCAATATAGTCAATTTTAGCCAAAGGTTGGTTGGAAATAACATCATCCATTGCTTTCTTAATAACTGTTACTGACTTTTCGCCCTGCTTTATCATTTTTTTAGCGCATTCAATTGCTTGATAAAGACAAACAGCAGCCTTACGTTCATTTTCAGATAAATAGCTATTACGTGAGCTTTTAGCCAAACCATCTGCTTCGCGCACAATCGGGCAACCGATAATATCAATATCGAAATTTAGATCACTGACCATCCGTTTAATGACAGCTAACTGTTGCGCATCTTTCTGCCCAAAATAGGCGCGATCGGGTTGAGTAATATTAAATAATTTGGTAACAACCGTACATACACCTTTAAAATGTCCTGGGCGCCTTTTTCCACATAACGCATCTGTTAAGTTATTCACATCAACATAGCTACTAAAATTAGGCATATACATTTCACTTGCCGTTGGGTGAAAAATCAAATCAACGCCCATTTGCTCACAAGCTATTTTATCTCGTTCTAAATCGCGTGGGTAACTATCTAGATCTTCTGACGGACCAAATTGTATAGGGTTAACAAATATGGTCACAATTACTTTTTGGTTATCTTTTTTAGCCGCAGCCATTAAACTTTGATGACCTTCGTGCAAAAATCCCATTGTTGGAACAAGACCAATACTATAACCTGCTTGTCGCCAAATTTTAACTTGTTCTCGCACTTGTTTTATTGTCGTTACAACATTCATTTGTATTAACCCTTTTTGTTAACAGTAAATTCAAGTTTAAGTTTTTCTATAATGTCGTTATCAATGGCGAACTCATGAATTGCCGCTGGGAACTGTTGTTCATTGACTTCTTGACAATACTGTTTAAAAGCTTGTTTCATTTGATCGCCAATTGCCCCAAAAGATTTTACAAATTTTGATGATATGCCATCATACATGGATAACATATCTTGATAAACAAGCACTTGCCCATCACAATTCACGCCAGCGCCAATACCAATGGTAGGTATACTTACTAATTCTGAGATAATTTTTGCTAAATCAGCAGGCACACACTCTAATAAAATGGCTACAGCGCCGGCTTGTTCAACCGCTAAGGCATCAAGAACAATATTTTTAGCCTCTTGATAATCCTTGCCTTGAACTTTATATCCCCCTAAAGCAAGCACGGATTGAGGCATTAATCCTATATGTGCAATAACAGGAATCGAAGCTTGCGTAATCATTTTGATATGCTCACAAAATGCTTGCCCTCCTTCAAGTTTAACCGCTTGCGCTTGACCTTCTTTAACTAAGCGACCCGCATTTAAAACAGCATCGTAAACCGAGGTGTGATAAGACATAAAAGGTAAATCTGTAACAACAAATGCGGATTTTGCTGCTCTTGCGACCGCTTTTGAGTGGTGGATCATATCATCCATCGTAACCGATACGGTGCTATCGTAGCCAAGCATAACCATACCTAAAGAATCACCAACTAATAAACAATCCACGCCACTTTCGTCCATCAATTTGGCTGTCGTATAATCATACGCCGTCAACATGGTAATTTTCTGACGGTTTTGTTTACGCTTTTGTAAAGTAACAATAGTATTTTTCAAGATAACAACTCCAATTCTAATTGTCGATAATCCTTATTTGGATGCTTTGTTCGACTCATTTTAAGTAAAATAGCGGATAATTGTTGATAAATAGACTTATATTCGGCTGGCAAAGCATTTAAATGTTGTTTAATTGTTTCAACATCTCCTCGCTCAACAGGCCCAGTTAAGGCTCCAATACCCCCCACACGGCAAACCGCATTAGCATTATCTAGAAATAAAGCGTGCCAAGCCTGTTCAGTAAATTCTTTGTCTAATCCACTTTGAGCCAGCAAGCTAGTCCCAACTTGTGCTAAAGCAATAACCTGATTACTTAACATAACACAAGCAGCATGATAAAGATGCTTTTTCTTGGCTGAAAGGATCGCGATAGGATTTTTTAATAGGCTTAAACGCTTTTGTAGCTGAAAAATCACGTTGTTATTAGCTTCTAACGTAAAAAAAACTTTCGGCATGGCATGATAACAATCAAACCGATCATATATGGCATATAAGGGGTGTAAAGAAAAAGCCAAAGGATGAACAGATTGATTATTGATAAAGATATGCGATGTAAGCAAACCACTACAGTGACCAATCCATTTATTAGTAATAGGCAACAGACAAAGATCTTGCCAAACATTAGTTACTTGGTCATCGGGCACTGTGAGCAATAAGCAATTACAGTCATTAACTAAATCAGCTAAAGTTGAATATGCTTGGCTTTGGGTAAAATCGCTCGCCTCTTGTGTGTGAGCATAGGTTCGACTATAAAATCCCGCTACCTTTATGCCACATAAAGTAAAATGCTTTGCTAGTGTACATCCTACTTTACCTGCACCAATAAAACCAATAATCATTATCACTATAAATTGTTTAATAATTATCGCATTATAGCCCAATCGGTTTGATATTCAATCAATTTAACTATTGATAACAAATAAAATTTATTGTGGTATTCCTAATATCAAGTAGAGACAAAACCACTAAAAAACAGAAAATTATTTGCAATTCAAGCACAGAAAAACAAGTCCTCCGATAAAAAGATGTTTAATAATATTACGATGTTTATATGTAAATATTTAACATTACAAAAAACTACTAAGCGCCTTATTTTTAGGTATAATAATTGTATAGAGATAGTTACTGTTTTTTGTATATAGTGGATACGAGGGCTAAAATAACTGATCATACTCAGTTGGCTATTGTTAAGCACCCCCTCACACCACCATAAGTATCTTCCATTTCAAGTATTAATAACTATCTATTTTACCTTTTATTCATAACTAATGATGTAAAAACAAAACACCAAAAAATATTAATTATATCTATTAACTTTAGATAATTATCTTCTTAATTTAACAATCATAGGCACTTATATGAATTCATATTTATTACTATTTTTTGCAATTATTTGTGAAGTAATAGCTACATCTTCATTGAAACTATCAAATGGCTTCACTAATTTGATGTTCTCAATTATTACTATTATTGGCTATAGTGCATCGTTTTATCTTCTTTCATTAGCATTAAAAACCATCCCTGTTGGTATTGCCTATGCGATTTGGTCTGGAATCGGCATTATATTAATCAGTTTAATTGCGTGGATCTTTCTAAAACAAACTTTAGATTTAGCAGCACTAATAGGCATGGGATTTATCATGTTTGGTGTGGTGATTATTAATTTATTCTCGAAAGTTGCGGGGCATTAACCTCTAAATATGATGATTTTTTTTATTAAAAATAGCATTAGCTTGAACAAAATATTGAAGTATTTTATTCAGCTAATGCTATAAATTGCGTTATTAATCGTTTTTTAAAACCCTTTTATAATCGAACGTCATTTTAAATAAACCTAAAATACAATTCACTGTTTTAGCAAGATTATTAATTTAGGCATGAATTACAAAATATTTTGTAATTGGATATATCAAATAATGAATAAACCAGCAATGCTTCTATTGCTATTATGCTTGAATTATACCTATATAAAATAATCTTAAACGATTACCCAACGTTATTAGCCATTTGACACATTATCATTATGTAAAAAAATATTTACATTTAATTTGCAAGTAAACGGCAATAGTGAGTTAACAAAGATATCGACTAAAATTAAGTTAGGTCGAGTTCTAAAAAGCCCAATTGAAGTTTAATAATTTTTATCGTTTTATTCATTTGTAACTCTACTCTTAGATTATAAACACTTAATTATAAAAACTTAGATATCAAATTAAGTTGAAATCATTAAAAACGGTTCTTTGATTATCGGCGGATTAAATCATCGCCATAACCAACCCATTTATAAGTAGTTAAAGCTTCAAGCCCCATTGGTCCTCGTGCATGTAATTTCTGTGTGCTGACCGCCACTTCAGCGCCTAAGCCAAACTGTCCACCATCGGTAAAACGTGTTGAAGCATTGACATAAACTGCTGCCGCATCAACCAAATTAGTGAATTGCTGTGCATTAGATAAATTACGGGTTAAAATGGCCTCGGAATGACCGCTACCATATTCACGAATATGTTCTACGGCGAGTTCAAGTGAGTCAACAATGACTACATTTAAATCTTTTGATAGCCATTCTTGGCGTAAGTGCTGATCTTCAACAGCAAAAACATTTGCAACACAAGATTTTAATATTTCATAAGAATTGGGATCAGCATGCAACACAACATCATTATCAGCCATAATTTGACTAAATTTAGGTAAGAATTTATCTGCAATGTTTCGATGAATAAGAAGCGTTTCAAGCGTATTACACGTACTTGGTCGTTGAGTTTTAGCATTTACGATAATAGAAAGAGCTTTATCATAGTCAGCGCTTTCATCAACAAAAATATGACAGACACCAATACCACCAGTAATGACAGGAATTGTTGAATGCTCACGGCATAATTTATGTAAGCCAGCGCCTCCACGTGGAATGATCATATCAACATATTGGTCAAGTTTAAGTAATTCAGTAATGTATTTGCGATCAGGATTATCAATACATTGTATTGCTGCTTTAGGTAATCCTGCTTGGTCTAATGCCTGTTGAATGATAGAAATAGTCACAGCATTTGTGTGCATGGTCTCTTTTCCACCTCGCAATATTGCTGCATTACCCGTTTTTAAGCAAAGCGTAGCAATATCAATGGTGACGTTTGGCCGAGCCTCATAAATAACGCCAATCACCCCTAAAGGCACTCGGCGACGTTGTAGCTTTAAGCCACTATCTAGGGTTGAACCATCAATAATTTGACCAATGGGATCGGTTAATGAAACCACTTTACGTACATCATTAGCAATAGCCATTAACCGCTCAGGGGTTAATAATAACCGATCAATAATAGCCGCGCTCAGCCCCTGTGTTTTTGCTATTTCAATATCACGCTCATTTGCAACTAAAATAGCTGTGCAGTGCTGTTCTAATAAATCAGCAATCATCGTCAATACTTTATTTTTGATTGTTATTGGACATTGGGCTAATTGGTATGATGCCAGTTTTGCAGCTTTACCCATTTGTTGTAACATTATTATCACCATTAAGTTATATTATTGTTTGCATCACTTCATTTCTTTAATGACTGTGTTTTACTAGCTATATCATTCTAATCTATAAAAATTTATTTACGAGCAGTATTTTTGAGCCTATCTAAATTATAGGTTTAATTTCTTAAATAAAACACGAGCATAACTGTTAATATAATATTGAAATAAACCAGTATTATAAAAGCAAACATTTTCACCTCAAAAAGTCGTTCAGAAAACCCATTGATTTTATTGAAGTTTTTATTTCAATTTATTTATACTAAATCAACATGTTATAAATGGTAGGTAAGTGCATTTTAAATGATAAAGTTGCCTAAATTATTTTTTTATCTGCTTAAATTAGTGCTGCACAATTAACCTAATTTAAAACTTGATTTTAATGTAACTAATAGAAATATTAATTTTGTTGCCCAAAAATATGATTTATCAATTAGATTAATAGCATAAAATGCAAAACTGAAATCTTTTAATCTTTTCTAATCAAAAAGAATTTGTTTATCGCAAAAATAGATTATATGCCGGCCCAAATTACCTTGCAAAATATGGTGTGACGGATTGCACTAGTCAACTAAAAAATCATAAATACATTAATTTTAGTTCTAACCAAAACAATAAATGGTTTCAATGGGTATTTTGAAATATAAAAAAATATTTAAAGATAATATTTAAAATAATCAAATACAAATATTCGATAGTATTTACACAACTAGATTTTAAGCTTAAATAATAACGGTATAGTTAAAATATTCAGCTCCTTCAAATTAGAAAACTAATGAAAAATAAATTGATTGAAATTTTACCAGAATACAATAAGAAAAATGTTTGGGAAGTTTGCTTTCTTTATCCTTCAACATATAAAAATTCAATAAAACTTAAAGTATTCGTGAATTATTTTACTGAAATAATCAAACTAACCTATTGAAAAAATCCAATTTACAAATGATGTTTTCAGTCATTATGACCTTCTTTTTAAGTAATGCAATGGTATTTTATTGGGAGATTAAAGATAAGTCTTGCCTATTCTTTTTTGCTGACTCATCAACGACTGATGACTTTTCTATTGACTGTATATCTTCGATATCAGACATACATACCCTTGAACAAGTTAAGAATGAAAATACTGTTATTTTATTGTTAATATACGAGCGAATAGAAGAGCGCATAACAGGAAATCATTTACAATCTATACTTTTTATTTTAGACAATTATGCTATATTGATAAAAATACCAGTATACCTATAAATGGAATAAAACTTGATAAAAAGCTAAAAAAACTTTGTAAAATACAAAAAATATTTATAATGACAATACCTTTCTAGAAAATATCAGAAGCTTTATCAATATTATTGAAAGTAGGTTAAATGTAAATAGTGATATTTTAAAAAGCTGCTAATGTGGATAATTTAATTGGTTATAAAATATGAATAATATTACTAACAAAAAGCAATTACCTTTTAAGGTATCAGCTAGAATGGCAAGATTGATTGGTAGAGAAAATATAGCAACATCTAAAGGTGCGATCATAGAGCTAGTTAAAAATGGTTATGATGCCGATAGTAAAATTAGCATTGTTTATTTTGATAATAAATTTTCTATATTACACAGTGAAATTTCATCACGTTATTATGAAAAATTAAAAGAGCAGATTGAAAATCATTATACAAAATTGATTAATAGTTTTTCTAAAACTCATAGTGAAAGATTGGAACAAGAACGATTTGAGTTTAAAAAGCTTTTTTCACAGTCATATACTCAAAATGAGATAGGTAACTATGTATTAAATAATGTAGTCAATGAAGATTCCATAAAAAAATTAAAGCAATATCTATCTACACTTGCTACCTTATATCTTATAGATAGTGGCGAAGGAATGACACTAGATATCATTGAAAATGATTGGATGGTAATTGGTACAGATAATAAGCATGAGAATTATGTAACAAAATCAGGTAGAATAAAAGCTGGAGCTAAGGGAATAGGCCGTTTTGCCTTAGATAAATTAGGAAATCATTGTGAAATGATTACTATTTATAATCCTTCATACCATAGAGATTCAATTAAAGACAATGAAGTCGGTTATATATGGCGTGTGAATTGGGATGATTTTGAAGGGTCGTCTAAAACTATTGATAATGTCAATGCAGAGCTATTTGCACTGGAAGACGCTAATCTTAAAGAATATATAACACAATTATTACCTAAAAATTTCATAGAACAATTAGATGAAAATATAAATTTAAAATTTGGAACTATATTAAAAATAAGTAATTTAAGGGATATCTGGAGTGATTATTATGTTGATCAAATTTATGCTGACTTGGAAGCGTTAGTTCCTCCCAAAGAGGTGGATGGATTTCAGATTTATTTATTTAGCTCATTGACTCCTAATAAATATGGTTCTATACCAAGTGTTCTTTGCGATGATTTTGATTATAAAGTAATTGCTAAAGCTGATAATAACCAAAATATAAAAATTAAAATTATTCGTAATGAATATGATCTTGATAGAATTCCGCTTGATTTTTTTAAACGTAAAAATTTAACTAAATATCCATATAGACTCGAAGATTTCAAAAAAGGAGAATGGGAATTGCAAAAAACATTTTCCCAACTAATGCCTGGATATGAAGATGTTGATAAAGATGATGTATTTAAATTAATAGGACAATTCGAGTTTAGTTTTTATTTTCTAAAAAAACAAAAAAGTCCAGATGCCGAAAAATTTTTTCATAAAGATAGTTCACTCAAGTTTAGAAAAGATTGGTTAGCCAAATTTGGTGGAATAAAATTATTCCGTGATAATTTTAGAGTGAGGCCATATGGAGAAGTTAAAAATGTTGCTTTCGATTGGTTAGGATTAGGGATGAGAAAAGCAGCAAGCCCTGCTGGTATAGGGAGAAAAAAAGGTGGGTATCGTGTTGAGCCTGATAATGTTACAGGTGCTATAAGTATTTCTCGTTTAGCAAATATTGGCTTTGAAGATAAATCGAGTCGAGAAGGCTTACAAGAGAATAAAACTTTTCTCATTTTTAAACAATTAATTATTTCTCTTATTAATATTTTTGAAGAAGATAGAGCATATATTGCTAAAGAAATGGTTGACTATGATAATCAAAAATATTCAGAACAAAGGACTAGAGAAGAAGCTGAAAAAATAGCGCAGCGCATATATGAGGAATCCAAAAAATCTCAAAAAAATAATAATGCTAGCAAGGAAGACAATAGCCCAGATCAAAAAGAGAAATTTATTTTAGCTGAGCTAAATGCAAAAAAAGATGACGAGATTGAGCGTTTGCGCGAAGAGCAAAAACTACTACGCGGTATGGCTAGTGGGGGGATTGTTCTTGCTGCATTTACACATGACTTAAGCCATCTTAATAATCAATTGAGGTCAAGAGTTACTAAAATTAGGAAATTATTACTAGATAAAATTCCTGAAAACGATTACAAAGAAGTAGAGGAAAGAAAAAATCCTTATATTTTACTTGAACGCATGAAAAGTCAAGATTTAAAAGTACAGAACTGGCTTAATTTTTCATTAGGAGCTGCTCGTAAAGATAAGAGAAAAAGAAATCAGCTTTTTTTATCTAGATATTTCCAAGAGTTTAAAAATGACTGGGCAATCGTTTTAGATGAACGGTCTATTGATCTCGATATTAAAGATATTGCAAATACTAATTTGAGAATATTTGAAATTGACATGGATAGTATTTTTAATAATTTAGTTGTTAATAGTATTGACGCCTTTACTAAATCGAGAGAGCCAAGAGATAGAATTATAAATATCAAAGCAAAAGAAACATTAAAAGAAATATGTATTGTATATCAAGATAATGGGCCAGGATTGTCAAAAGATATCCTTAAGCATGAAGATATTTTTAAGCCTTTATTTACGACAAAAAGGCATCCTGATTCAGGTGAGGAAATAGGTACGGGACTAGGGATGTGGATCATTAAATCAGTAGTAGAAGAAAATGATGGGACTGTTAGGCTTCTATATCCTAATGAAGGTTTTTCTTTGGAAGTTAAATTTCCTGCTAAATATAGAAGATAAAATTATGTATAAGATATTATTTATAGATGAAGAAAAAGAAGTTTTTGATAACTTTCTTGATTATGTTGATGAAACTGATAGTGATCGTAAATTTCAAGTACTAACAGAATATCCTTTAGAAAGTATGGATGAAATGATTGCAAAAATTATTGATCTATCGCCAGATGCGATCATTACGGATTTTCAATTAAACGACAAAAAAATAGATGTAGCATACAATGTTCCTTATGATGGTGTTTGTCTTATAGAAACATTTTTAGATATGAGAGAAGATTTTCCTTGTTTTGTTATAACATCCTTTGATGATGATGCTATTCTAATTTCTAAAGATGTTAATAAAATTTACATTAAACAAATATTACATGAGCCATCTATAGAAAAGCAATCAAAAGCTAATTTTCTAGATCGAGTTGAAAAACAAATTCAACACTATAAGTCTAGAATTAATAAATCAGAAGAGCGTTTAGAAGAGCTATTTAATTTACGAAAGCTTGGAAAAACTACACTAAGAGAAGAAGAAGAGATGATTGCATTGGATAGTTTTCTTGAGCATTCTATTAATAAAAAGGTTGCTATACCAAAAAATCTAAAAGCTCCCCGAAATAAAGAGTATTTGCGGGAAATATTAAGTAAAGCTGATGTATTAATCAGTAAGTTCGAGAGTGATAAATGATTAAATTTAGGGAAAAAACTCCTAAACGGGCTTATCAGAAAAAACATAATAATTATAGAGATTATAAGCCATATTTGGCAGAAGATTTTCATTATCGTTGCGGGTATACAGATTGTATTGACTTCTGGTTTGGAGGGAAACATAATTTTCACATTGATCATTTCTTACCCAAGAAAAAGTACCCTAACTTAGAAAATGAGTATAGTAACCTAGTTTATGCTTGTTCATATGTTAATATATTAAAGTCAGATGATGTTGGGAATTATCTAGATCCATGTAACGAAGATTTTAATCGCCATTTTTATAGAGATAATATGGGTTGTATTTATCCGCGGCAAGAGAGTGAACAAGCTATTTATATGTATAAAAAACTGAAATTATACTTAGCCAGATACTCTATTATCTGGACTCTTGAACAACTTGAAGCCAAAATAAACAAATTATTATCTTTGAAAAAAACTATCAAAAACATAGAAAGTATAAATGAAATTAATGACATGATTGTTGATTTAACAGGCTCATTCCTTGAGTATAAAAATTATTTAAATAATAATAATAATTATTGAGTTTAGTGATAGTGAAAAAAGATATTTTAGCATTTTTAAAAAAAAATAAATTGTTTGCTCCTGATGACGTTAATAGTTTAATTGTATCATCTTTTTTAATTTATAATAATTTTACAGTAAAATTTAATCAACTACTAATAAAATGTATTGATCATCAAATTCCACAAAAAAATGATCTATTAAAAGGTTTGCTAAGTATAATTTCTTGCCATCAAAAGTGCTTTGATTTCGAAGATCTTATCCAATTATTTGAATTTGTTATTTCTCCTGCTAATCGTATTACAAACGGAGCTGTTTATACGCCACAATTAATTAGACAGTTTATTATCAAAGAAACGCTTGGAAGGAAGAATAATAAACTAAATATTCAAACTAAAACTGCTGATATTGCATGTGGTTGTGGAGCATTTTTAATAGATGTTGCTCAATATATGAAGCACACTTTTCAATTAACTTATAAAGAAATATACTTTAGAAATATATATGGTATTGATATAGAGGACTATGCGATAAGTAGGGCAAAATTATTATTATCGTTATTGGCATTGACACAAGGTGAAGATGATAATTTTTCTTTTAATCTTTTTATTGGTAATACTCTCTCATTTAACTGGCACGCAAACTTAGGCGATTTTAAAGGATTTGATTTTATCTTAGGAAATCCTCCTTATGTTGCTGCTCGGCATCTAAGTTCGACAACTAAAAATCTTTTATCAAGATTAAGAACTTGTAAAACTGGTAACCCTGATTTATACATACCTTTTTTTCAGATTGGTATTGAAAACCTCTCACATTCAGGTGTATTAGGGTTTATTACAATGAATAGTTTCTTTAAAAGTTTAAATGCTAGGGAATTAAGGCTGTTTTTTACTGAGAAGTCACTAGATTTTAAGATTTATGATTTTGGTGCTGAACAAGTTTTTAAATCTCGCAATACATATACTTGTATTTGTATTATTAAAAATAAAGTTAACAAAAAAATTAGATATACAAGACTTAGCCCAATGCTTCTTAGCTGTAAAAATATAGAGCTATCTAGTATTGAGTACAAGAAATTAGCCCCTCATAAAGGTTGGAATCTAAAAAACCATGAGTTAATTGAAAAAATTGAAAAAACAGGTAGGCCTTTGGGCGAGCTATTTAGAACAAGTCACGGATTAGCTACTTTAAGAAATAATATCTACATATTTAGCTCAATTAAAGAAGATAACGATTTTTTCTACTTAGAAATGGATAAAAAAATCTTCCCCATTGAAAAAACAATTTGCTGTGAAGTTATTAATTCCAATAAGTTAAGTAGAACTGTTTCACTAAACCAATTAAAAGAACAGTTGATATTTCCGTATACAAACGAAAAAAAGCCTAAACTAATCAATGAAAATGATTTTAAAAAGAAATTTCCTAAAGCCTATGCTTATTTAGAAGCTAATAAAATTGCTTTATCTGAAAGAGATAAAGGTAAAGGGAAGTATTTAACGTGGTATGCTTACGGTCGGTCTCAAGGATTAGAGCAAGTTACTTATAAAATGTTTTTTCCTAAGTATTCAGATATTACACCTCATTTTCTGATTAACTCTGATAAGCGACTTTATTTTTATAATGGATTAGCTTTCTTCGGAAAATCAATCAGAGAATTAACTATTTTGAAAAAAATACTTGAGTCGAAAGTTTTTTGGTTTTATATACAGAGTACGAGTAAACCATATTCTTCAAATTATTATTCATTGAATGGTACATATATAAAAAATTTTGGAATTTGTACCTTAACTGAAAAAGAAGAAAATTTCATTTTAAAACAGAATACTGATACCATTTTAAATGAGTTTATAGCAAAAAAATATGATATCAATTTAAATGATTTAGATTCTAAATAAGTTATTGTATGTATCTATTACAAGGTTAAATTAATAGAAGTGCACTATACACCTGCTTAATCATACTAGCTCAAGCTTAATCTGACAGATACTACCTACTCATTGAAACAGAACATGATAAATAATAACAGAATGATGAGATAAATGGGATATAGCAAAATAAACAGGGAAATATTGAAATTGTTTTTTGAAAAAGTGTTACAAAATATGAAATAAAAAATTGCCTAAAAAATTTTGTCCTAAAAATTGATTAGGCGTCATTGAAATCAAATAAGGCTGGTTGTTTTTCTTTTATCATTCGTTTATGAACTCGGTCGATTACTTTTCTAATACCTCGTTCTGTCATATTATATTTTTGGCTGAGTTCTGCATAATTATTACCTTTAAATGCATCATAAATTTGTAGATCGCGTTTGTTTAACTTAAAAAAATAATCTCTTGGAAATGTGAAATTTTGACCACCAAATAGTTCTGAAATTGTATTTGCAATGTTATCACCTAACTGTGCTGCAATATCCTCAGGTAAACCATAATCCATTGCGTCGTTAGCAGCAGATAATGATACATGTGTTAGTAATTCGTGACGTTTGATAGACATTGCAGACTTTGTCATAGTTTACGCTCCTGTTTTCTTCTTATACCAATCTAGTGCACCAGGTATATTTTTTTCTAATTTATTAAAATCAATACCGGCTCTATACATCTGTTCAAAATACTCTTCATTACTGCTACGAACAGGTTTATCTTCTTCTTTATGTTCAACGTACGCAAATAAATGCTTAGTAGAATCATAAACTGACTTTAGATAATTATGATTTTTAAACGGCTTATATTCACCTAGTGCACGCTTAGCGTGAATATTATTAACGGTTTCTCTTAGTGCATGAGCCAGATGTCTGCTGGGTTGATATAATTTTAGGACCTCATTAATTAAGTTTACTGCTCTAGAATTGCTTAAATTTGATTTTTGAGTACGAAATAAACCTATATAGGCAATCATTGGTTTAGCACAGCCATAGTTTAAATTACTTACTAATATCAGTAATTCTCTGCCAGAATCATCCTCAACCAATGCGTCTAAATTAATTTCGTTGTGACAGATTGGGCAACGTGTTAATTTCATGCTTCTTCCTTTATATGCGTGCTTGCCAACTTTTTAGGCTTTCAATTACAACCATTGCTTGTTTTTGAGTCAGCCAATCCATCACTTCAACACCAGTAATACGTTTTACATAAGAATTGATAGCTTTTTCAGAACGATTTTTGATTTCACCTGCATCAGCTAGTGCTAGCCATAATGAGCGTATTTTTTTATGAACTGGTTCTGTAGCTGTTATCTTCCCCGTTTTTTTTGATGATTTAACTTTAAAACCTTTTAATTTCAAATTAGTTATAACTTTTTCTAGTTCCCAAACTGTCATATCCTTAGTGCTAGTTTTTTTAGTTATAGTCAGTAATAGATGACGATATGTATCGTCATCTAGATTAAGTTGAGATTTTGCAATATGAATCAGCTTGATGTATTTAGATTTCATCTATTTAACTCCTATTAATGATGGAGAATTACCTGAACCAGATAAACCATGATTCAGTTTTATGTTTTTTCCAGCTAAATACCCTTTATATTTAGCGTCATCTGCACCATTGCAGTTTTTAGTGTTGCGTAATGTTGCTTCTGATAAATCAAGCTTTTCCTGTTCATATTTATTTAGTATTTTATTTTCATCATCAGGTATAACGAACTTACTTAAAACATTATAAATTCCATTAATCCACCCAATGCAAAATTGATCTGCTCTAGCCATTTTTGTTGATTTTTTAACACGCTTATTTTGGCCATTCAAAAACTCTTTACGCGCCTTAATAATCAATCTTACAAGAACATCAAAAGCATATGCCGCAAGCTGAGGGCGTTCTCTCATTCCATAAAATTTAACAGTCATGTGATTCGTTTCATTGTTATAACAAAAATAACCTTTAACCCCAAATGCAGAACAAATAACATTAGCCAATATACCGACATAAGACGGTTGTTTTTCTGCATCAGTTGGTGTACGTTTTGCCATTGATTCGTTAATTGAAAATAGTTCAACATCACTAGCATTAATATCGTGTTCTTTCATTAACTTTAGTGCTCTTTGCATAGCAATAGCAGCTTCATGTGGATTAGTTGATTTTGCTAATGCTAAAAGTTTTTTGATTTTATCAATGTACTTTTCATTATTATTTGTCATAAAAACACCTTAAAAAACTAACAAAACGTTGTTTTAATGTTTTAGCTGATTTTAATTTTGTATATTCAGCATAGAGTTCATCGTACAACTTTCCATCAACATAGCCCTGACCAGTTACTTCACGCATAAATGAATGTTCATGGCTGATTGAAATATAATGGTCGGGCATATAACGCTTAGGGCTAGAGAATTTAGCCATTTGCTAATTCCTCCAACTCATCGATGATGCGATCAGCTTCACATTCAGATAAACCATACTCTTTACAATGAGCTATAAAATTAGCTATCTGGCTTAATATAAATTGATGCAAAATATAAAAATCTTGTGTTTGCATGATTACATAACCTCCTGTTCAAAAGGTACTATCGCAAAATCCTCTACATCTTTTTTAATGGTAATACCTGGTACATGAGCGACAACGTTTGCTTCATTTAAAATAGCTTCTTTATTAACTTCTTCTTTTGTACGAATAAATCGTTCCAGTTTTAGTTTTTTCAGGGTTTCTATAACCGTTTCTACACCACGAATAACACACGATGGCGGTCGATTACGCCACTGAACCTCTCCAGTAACTAGATTTGCAGTCTTAACTTTACCGTTATTTGTCAGCTCGTCACGGTTTGCTTCGCACCAAATTTGGATACCTTGTTGTATTTCCGCTGACTTCTTTTTTAATACTTCAATATTTGATGAATAACTTGCGGTAATTTCAGCGATTTTATCGTTCATTTCAGCTTCTAAACGAATCAATTCACGTTGAATATCACCCAGATATTTAATAGCTTCTGATGCTTGTTTTTTAGATTGCACAACATAGATTGACGCGGTAGCTTTAATACGTTTTTTGGCTTTTATCATTTTTATCGCTCCTAATTAATGCAAACGACTAATATCGCGCTCTTTCCACACAATTCGGCAACCATTTAATTCAAATTGCCCAAATCGATAATAACCTTCGTAACGGTAATATGTTGCTCGACCAGCTTCTATATACTTATTGCACTTGGGATGATGCTCAATTTCAATTGTCGGTTTTGACAGTGAATCATGATAAAAACCAATGACCGTTAGATCTTCGTTAGATAATATATTTACAGCTTGATTAACCGCATTTATCCCATTATTAATTAACTGATTAGTTTTCATCATAGATCTCCCCGTTCTTTAATACATTCAGCAATTACTTCACCAGTAACTTTTGGTGCACCAATGCGTGCAGCTAAATTTAATGCATTTGATACCAAATTATTAACAGCTAATGGGTAACATAATGACCGCACTTGCTTTTCGCCCCGGCGAGTTGTTGCAATACGTAATCGATTGATAATTTCAGTAAATGCTGATGAATCAAATAACGTTGTATAGTCCATATCAACACGTGAAAACTTATGTTTGATATATTCTTCAACTTTAAAATCTAATGGTTTTAGGTTTACCACCTCGCAACGTTGCACAACTTCACGAACTTCGGGGTTATACTCTGATAGTTTTGTTTGTAACTCTGTTTGACCAATTAAAATAATTGATAGTAGTTTTTTAAAGCCTTCTTGTAACTCATAAAATCGCTTTAAGTGCTTTAATGTCGGGATTGGTAATCCATGTGCTTCTTCAATAATTAACAAATGTTTACGACCAGATAATGCACTATTTTTAAGTAAAGTATGCATTTGCCTTGCCCGTGCTTCAGCACTGCGTTTTTGCTTGACTTGTGGATCAATCGCATTAATGATTGCGCCACTAATATCCATGCTTTTTAGTGATTTACCTTTGACTTCGTTATCTTCCAACCCTAATACATACGGCTCAATAACCGTTATTGGTTCATGATTAATATTGATCCAATCAATTAAATCGTGCCGTAGTGTTGATTTACCGCTACCTGATTCACCAATTACTGCTAACATTCCGCCGTGTTTTGCTGTTTGGCGCATTGCAGCACGTACATAACGAATATCATCAGATAGATAAACATCGGCATCCTGTGTCATTTCGTCAGTGAACGGATCACGAGGAATGCGAAAATGTGCCCGTGCATCTCGATTTATAGTTTGTTTTCGTAGTAACATATAGGCTGACTCCTTTGTTAAGTTTTCATTTGAGTCAACTGGCACAGCGTCGTCCGCCAAGATTCCGGCTGTGCCAGTTTCTTCTTCAAAAATATTCAGTAAATAATCGTTATTTAAACCTAGTTTAATTAACGCTTTTTCAATTTTTTGCTCTAGTTCATTACGAACTATTGAGCGTGGCCAAATATCATGATTAACAAGCTGATTAATAACGGCTTGACTGATTGAGTTGCCTTTATATTCAATCATTCGAGCCAACTGTGCTTGTTTAATATTGAACTGTGCCATTACACTTTTTAATTTCAGCATTATTTAACAATCCTTAGCCCTGTTGTGCCGTCACAAACTGCAATTGGAGCTGTAAACGAATGAATTAATGACTCTAGCGCGTCTTCCGGAACGCCGTTTTTATAACTTGCTGATAACCATTTATTTTCATCTATTGTTAATCTGCGCCCGATTGAACTCGTAATACGCATTAAAGCGGCTGTTAGCGTTAATGTTGTTGCGGCTGGCTTTAAATGCTCAGGTGTTTCAATTTCATTACCTTTTTTAGCACTTGCTAAATAAGTTGGATGTTCAATATCATCTAAATAATCCAGTGTGTTAAGCTTGCCACCGAACGGTGCTACTTGTTTTTGCTTCGCTTTTTTGATTTCATCTTCGGTCATGTTTGGGTATGCCACTTGATCCATCGCTTTAGCTACTTGTTCAATTTCGGTATCACCTTTCGATTTATATTCCTCGCCAATCACCGGCGCATCTAAACGCTGTCCAAATTGATCATAATTACGGTCAGGTTCAACACGATAAATCAGCGCTTCACCGTCATAACGAGGTACTTCAATTTGAATAGCGCAATCACCATAAACTAATGAACGAACGCTGACTTTATCTTTAACAGCAATACCATCTAAGCCTTTTAAACTATAAATAAGCGAACTATCTGCCTGCGGATGTTTAAAGCTGATGGTTAAATCAGGGCGAACTTGACGCTCTTGCTCACGACTTGCCATCAGTGCTTTACAAACATCAATCGGCGGTAATAAGCGTAATTGCTCTGCGGTAATGTATTGCCAAAGCCCCTGCCGTGAAACTGGCTCTGATAACCCAATACGACGCAAACGTGTATCTTGCCCCGGTAAACGATTGGCGTTATATGCTTCTGCCCAGTTCATTGCAGAATGATTTAGCTCTTCAATACTACCAACGGGTTGGAACTTTAAACGGCTTTCAAATTGTGTTTCGATGATATTATTGGCATTTTCAACACCACCTTTCGCTCTTGCATTACCTGCTTCGTGCTCTAGATATTTAACTTCCAAATGGTCTAACAAATTCTTGATTGCTGATGATGTATTAGCAGAACCTTTATCCCAGTAAAGTAGTTGTGGCACACCATGAAATAAGCGTCCATCTTGCTTACCCCAAGCAAACATTAAAAACTGGAATAATGAGTGTTGGTTTTCGCCTACTGCTTCAACGTACCACGGAATAATGATGCCACTTGCGCGGTCATAAAGCGTATAACGCCAAACTTTGTATTTAACTTTTGCGTAGTTCTCTAGCTTGTTTTTATAAAAATCACGGTCACGCATAATATGTTGTTTATCTTTCATGTAATAAATTAGGCATAGAGAGGGATCTACTTCGTGCACATGATTGGGATGTAATGCACGTAATGATTGAACAGGATTTGCTACTTGTTGTGCTTTTACATTCATTTTGCGGTTTCGTAATAATCTTGCAAAATGATTAGTACTTACACCAATTTCATAACCATTTTGTTTTGCAATACTTGTTGCTGTTGTTGTAAACATAGTTTGTTTACCATTATCACGCACTGACTCTTTACATATTGCTCCGACCACATTTAAAGCAATATCAGAAACACTTGTATCACCTTTATCAGCTCTGCATTTCCGATCACTTGACCAACCACAAAACTCTTTTAATTGTCGGTAAATAGTTTGTTTAGAAATACCTAAAAAGGCTTGTGCTTCACTCATAATAGCGCTTCTTGAACCAAAATCTGTTTTATCTAACTTAATTGCTAATTCATTTAAATAGTTGCGAATATTAGGTGATACCATTTTTAATTCCCTTGATATGAAATATCATTTATATAAATCTTGGATATTCTCATTTACTAAAGATTCTTGTCGCTGTTGAGCTTCCATGATATCGCTATCAAATTTGCTCCAAAGTTCACGATGCACATAACGAGCTTGATCTAAAGTTAATACAGCCGAACCATTCAACGTTAATAATGCAATTTGCATTGATTCAGGCAATGAATATGGTTTTTCGGGATCGTAATCAGGGTCATTCTCAAGTATTTCGAGCATTAATTTATACATAATGTCTACATACTGCCTTTGTTCTTCAAATAGCTTATCCATGCGTGATTGCGTTTCTGCTATCTGTTTTTTAAACGGCTCTAAACGCTCATCTAACGGCACGGTTTTCATTTCAAATTGAGCCAGTTTTATTGCTAATTCTTCCTTTTCTTTCGCTACATCCGCATTACGCTTGCTTAATGCTTTGTAGTCAGCTTGCAAATCACTGTTTTCTTTTTTGAGTTGCTCTTTTTCTTTAGCATTTTTAGCAATAAATTCTTCAGCAAGTTCTACTAAAGCTTCTTTATCACCTGCTTTAGCCACTTCAATTAATGCCGTTTTTTGGTCCTCGGGTAGTTTTCGGTATTGACGTAATTCACGGTAACCGATGCCCATACGAGACATAGACTCAAGGGCTTCCTCGCCGAATGATTTTAGGTTTGCTATATCTTGATTAGCTTTTTCATCAGATACTCCTAACAATGAACAAAATTCTTCCCAAGTTCCTTTTAACTCCAAACCGTTTGGAGTTTTTTTCCCTGATAAATTACGATAAAGCTTGTTTTCTTTAACAAAATTTAATTTAGAAGCCCAAACGGTTTGGGAAAATTT
>NZ_LZGW01000053.1 GCF_001690275.1 Gilliamella sp. WF3-4
TAGGCAGTAGTGACGAGTTACAAGCATATAGAGAAATGCTTGAAGCTCAAGAACACACAAAAAATAGAACTATATTTGGTATACCTTATCAAAAAAATGAAAAGTTATTTCAGTATACATTTTTTGATGGTATTTTTGATGGTACAAAGAATATTGATAATGAATACAGCATAACCACTCGAGCAGGAGGAGTCCTTCAGATTGGGTTTGCTGCTATCGATGGGTTTGGAGCAGCCGCATTATTACCAGGTTGCAGCTCAGCGGTGGGATGTATACCAAGTGCATATCTAACATGGTCAATGGCTGATAATGGCATAACGGGAGCAATGACCGTTTATTATGGCAAAACTTATCATACGCAAACAGCCGAGGGACTAGCTAAGATATTAGGCGTGTCAGTATCAGATGCTGAATTGTTATTTTCACTTTCAACAGCTGGCGTTACTGCAAAAGGTTTTAGTGATTTAGCCTGGAAAGCGAGAGCTACAGGGCAAAAGTTATCAGCTAAAGAAGTAGAGCAAATAAGTGAGGGTATTAATAGAGTAAAAGCAGGGAAAGAACCCATACTCCCTAACGGTTATACTCAGCAAGGCAATAATATTATAGGGCCTAAAGGCGGCGTTTATACTCATACAGGAAAATTTGATGCCGCAGGCAACCCAATATATACTAATAATGGTGCTTATTACACGTTAGAAAATGGTGTAAAAACGAAGGTACCATCGCCAAATACAGGAAAAACAACCAACGGTCGCCCACATCCATCCACATCAGAAAAAGATGTTGGTGCTAGCTTATCTCCTGATTATAGAGGTCAGGTAAGTTATAAAGATGGTATAGAAGTCCCTCATGGCACAAAGGGAAGTGTAAGACCCGATTTTTGTAATGGCACAACTTGCTCAATAGAAGTAAAAAATTATGATATAGAAAAATATTCTGATAATCTGATTAATAATATTTCTAAACAAGCCATTGAACGGAAAAAACATTTACCAAATGGTATGCAACAAGAGGTTGTGATAGATATTAGAGGGCAGCATTTAACACCTGCTATGGAAGCAAAAATTACAAAAGGAATTGTTCAAAAATCCAACGGAATCATTAAAAAAGAACAAATAATATTTAAAGACAAGTAAGGGTATTTTATGCGTGATATAAAAACAGGCTTTATTGGTGGTGGAATTTGTATTGATCTAGGGACGGATAGTGATGTTCGACTATTTTTTGATTGTATTTCATATTATCTGCTACCCAAATATCCTGAGAGGGATTGGTCTGTCTTAACCGATCGTTTATACCGTCGATATTTAAAATTAGAAGATCTAGATACGGCTGAATCTTTAATGAAATTGGTCGAGGAAGAGTTTAAACAGTTAGATAGAGAAGCCATTGATTGGGGGCCTATTTTATCAGGTAAAGCCAAAAGTGATTTGGACAGAACAAAAACAACTTTATTTGATATATTTAGTGAATATTTCAGAGCGTTCTATCGCTGTATGGAGTTTGCTATTTATGAATACAAACATGAAAATCTTTATCGACCTATAATGGTGGCTATAACTACAATACCTGATGTTGTTGTTTATAAACAAATACCACTATCTGTTTTTGATAACTTAGGCGCGGATGAAAAGCCGATTTGGTGGACAGGAAAAATTCCTAAATAGCGAATATTTTTTGATTTATTGGTTTTCAGCTTTGGCAAGATATCGCTGAGCTGAAACCAACATCTCATAAAAAGGCAAGAAACAATCTAAAACAAGCTCAACAATAACCCAAAACCAAATCCAACCAAACAAAACAAACGGTATAGACTCCTGAATTATTTTTACAAAACGAAGTTGTAACTATCCTCTAACTTACGTTTTAAAAGCAATGCCAACTTTAGCCGAGAGCGAGAAAATGCGGACGGTAGTGCTTGGACAGAAAGCGTGATTGATGCGAAAAACAAACTCACCATCAAAACGGGCAACGACACTAACATCATTGGCGGCCAATTAAAAGGCAACACGGTCAACATGGATGTGGGTAACAACTTAAACATCCAATCACTGCAAGATACGGACGACTATGATTACGAAAAAATCAGTGCTTCGGTCAGTGGCAGTGCTGGCTTTGGTGGCTTTAGTGCCAACGGCTCATTATCGAGTACGGACATCGACAGCAAATGGGCAAGTGTCACCGACCAATCGGGTATTTTTGCTGGCAGTGGTGGTTTTGACATCAAGGTAGGCAACAGCACCGACCTAAAAGGGGCAGTCATCGCCTCGGAAGCCGAAGACCCGAGCAAAAACCGCCTTGATACGGGCACAATTAGCTTTAGTGATATCAAAAACAAAGCCGAATTTAACGTCAGCCATATCTTGGTCAGTGGAGGCACAGGTGGCGCGAGCGCTCAAATGGCGTATCAAAACAGTAAAAAAGACTCAAGCATCACCCACTCAGCGGTAGAGCAAGGTCAACTCATCATCCGCAACAAAGACAAACAACAACAGGATATTAATGATTTAAGCCGAGACACGGAGAATGCGAACCACACGTTAAAACCGATATTTGACAAACAAAAAGAGCTCGACAAAATCGAAACGGTAGAGCTTATCAAAGACATAGCCCAACAGACGAAAAGCATAATGGGCAAATATGACCGAATACAGGCACAAAACAAAATAGACAACGACGAAGAAATTAAAAAAGGCCTAAAAGAAAAAACCGAAAAGCAGCTAGAAAAAGAAGAGGCTAAAGCTCAACAAGAGCCAAGCTATACCCCAAAAAGCTACGACGAGCTTTACCAGCAAAATTATTATGATGCCGTCAGCGATGCAGTGGTAAAAAATGCAAAAAACAACCTTGGCACCATGGGTGGAGATGTCAGCAAAGGCATAGACTCAGCGGCTTCAATCATTACCGGCATCATCACTGGCGACGTCACGGGTGGCCTTGCAGGTGCTAGCGCACCATGGCTAGCAGAGCAAATTAAAATACATGCAGGGGATAACGAAGTAGCTCGTTTAACGGCTCACGCCATATTAGCGGGCACTATAGCCGAACTACAAGGCAACTCAGGCTTAGCGGGTGGCGCAGGCGCAGTAAGTGGCGAACTTGCTGCAGAAGCCATCCTCAATCTTTATAAAGATGATAAAGGTAAAAAGAAAGACATCAAAGACCTCACCGAAGCGGAAAAACAAAATATCAGCGCATTATCGCAACTAGC
>NZ_LZGW01000054.1 GCF_001690275.1 Gilliamella sp. WF3-4
ATTAAAGTCTACGGACTAAAAAATTAAGTCTTGATAAGTGACACTGAAGATTCATTTGAATATGTCAGAGACAGTTATTGAGCATCAAACTTTAAATTGAAGAGTTTGATCATGGCTCAGATTGAACGCTGGCGGCAGGCTTAACACATGCAAGTCGAACGGTAACATGAGTGCTTGCACTTGATGACGAGTGGCGGACGGGTGAGTAAGGTATGGGGATCTGCCGAATGGAAGGGGACAACAGTTGGAAACGACTGCTAATACCGTATAAAGTTGAGAGACCAAAGCATGGGACCTTCGGGCCATGCGCCATTTGATGAACCCATATGGGATTAGCTAGTAGGTGGGGTAAGGGCTCACCTAGGCGACGATCTCTAGCTGGTCTGAGAGGATGGCCAGCCACACTGGAACTGAGACACGGTCCAGACTCCTACGGGAGGCAGCAGTGGGGAATATTGCACAATGGGGGGAACCCTGATGCAGCCATGCCGCGTGTATGAAGAAGGCCTTCGGGTTGTAAAGTACTTTCGGTGATGAGGAAGGTGTTGTATCTAATAGGTGCAACAATTGACGTTAATTACAGAAGAAGCACCGGCTAACTCCGTGCCAGCAGCCGCGGTAATACGGAGGGTGCGAGCGTTAATCGGAATGACTGGGCGTAAAGGGCATGTAGGCGGATAATTAAGTTAGGTGTGAAAGCCCTGGGCTCAACCTAGGAATTGCACTTAAAACTGGTTAACTAGAGTATTGTAGAGGAAGGTAGAATTCCACGTGTAGCGGTGAAATGCGTAGAGATGTGGAGGAATACCGGTGGCGAAGGCGGCCTTCTGGACAGATACTGACGCTGAGATGCGAAAGCGTGGGGAGCAAACAGGATTAGATACCCTGGTAGTCCACGCTGTAAACGATGTCGATTTGGAGTTTGTTGCCTAGAGTGATGGGCTCCGAAGCTAACGCGATAAATCGACCGCCTGGGGAGTACGGCCGCAAGGTTAAAACTCAAATGAATTGACGGGGGCCCGCACAAGCGGTGGAGCATGTGGTTTAATTCGATGCAACGCGAAGAACCTTACCTGGTCTTGACATCCACAGAATCCTGTAGAGATATGGGAGTGCCTTCGGGAACTGTGAGACAGGTGCTGCATGGCTGTCGTCAGCTCGTGTTGTGAAATGTTGGGTTAAGTCCCGCAACGAGCGCAACCCTTATCCTTTGTTGCCATCGGTTTGGCCGGGAACTCAAAGGAGACTGCCGTTGATAAAGCGGAGGAAGGTGGGGACGACGTCAAGTCATCATGGCCCTTACGACCAGGGCTACACACGTGCTACAATGGCGTATACAAAGGGAGGCGACCTCGCGAGAGCAAGCGGACCTCATAAAGTACGTCTAAGTCCGGATTGGAGTCTGCAACTCGACTCCATGAAGTCGGAATCGCTAGTAATCGTGAATCAGAATGTCACGGTGAATACGTTCCCGGGCCTTGTACACACCGCCCGTCACACCATGGGAGTGGGTTGCACCAGAAGTAGATAGCTTAACCTTCGGGAGGGCGTTTACCACGGTGTGGTTCATGACTGGGGTGAAGTCGTAACAAGGTAACCGTAGGGGAACCTGCGGTTGGATCACCTCCTTACGAAGAGCTCGTAAGTGTTCACACAGATTGTTTGTTTAGAA
>NZ_LZGW01000055.1 GCF_001690275.1 Gilliamella sp. WF3-4
AATTGGATCACATAAATAAGTCAATATAGATAATATAACCACTGCAGAGCATAAAAGAATAACAGCAATGATGTAAATACATAAATAAAAAACTTGATCAGAAGGAATCTTACGAATAAAGGCACAGTAGTTATTATTGGCATAGCTTAAGCGATCGTCATGCAGGGGCACTAAACGTGGGCCTTTATCTAGATCACCAAACCAACCAAAAATTTGTGGACGGTATTTTGATGACATTTTATTCTCCTTTTATTTATTCTTCCTGCTTCGGTTAATGATGAGCGGAATTTCGCCATCATCTTGTCCATTAGGGCAGATATTGATTTGATAGTTATTTATTAGATCATAAGCAAAGGTGCC
>NZ_LZGW01000056.1 GCF_001690275.1 Gilliamella sp. WF3-4
GCCATATTGAGGTTGGCATTTTGGGCTTGCACTGCAATATCGCCTTGGTTGGCAAACAGTTTCATGCCTGATTTATGGGCAAATAGCCCTATCGCTTCGGATGAGGATACGGTGACGTTTTTTAACGCATTGATATCGGTTTGATTTTCGCTAGTTAGGGTTAAGCTGTTGTTTGTTGTCAGTTGGATGTTTTCAGGGCTAGTTAAGGCAATGCCTTCTTGCGCATAGGCCAGTAGGCCACTTTGGGTTAGCTCACTTAAGTTGGCTTTAAGCTGGTCTTGACTGTCGGTATCCGCGCTGTGTGCGTCG
The DNA here is from genome assembly GCF_001690275.1 of Gilliamella sp. WF3-4. Lineage (GTDB taxonomy): Bacteria > Pseudomonadota > Gammaproteobacteria > Enterobacterales > Orbaceae > Gilliamella > Gilliamella apicola_C. The sequence continues at coordinate 310 of NZ_LZGW01000056.1, forward strand.
GACTGGGTAGCGGCATTTTGTAGGGCTTTGGCAATCGATAAGGCATTTTCCAGTTGGTTTATTGCCGCTTGCATATCCAGTTGTTTGCCTTGCGCTTTCGGCTCGGTTTGGGTGGTTAAGTATAAGCCTTTGTTGGCAGCAATCGCGCCCCATTCATCCGTGCGCAGTTCAAAGCCTTCACCGCGTTGGCTTTTTTTATTATCGACCAAATGCCCCAAATTAAGCTGAGTTTTGCCGTATTCGGTGGCGAGTTTGATATGCTCTTGTCCGCGTTTATCATCCATGCGCAGTTTGTTGTTGGCGGGGGTGCGAATGACATTGCGGTGTTTGTTTACCGTAGTCACATGGTCAGGGTGGGCGCTGTCGTGCATGGCATGGGCAATATACGGCCTATCGGGATTGCCATTCATAAAGGCAATCGCCACTTCCGTGCCGTCAATTAACGGGAAGTGAAAACCATAGGTGTTACCCGAATAAGGTTTGGCTAAGCGTACCCATAAGCTTTCATTGCCCTTTTTCCATTCTTTTAAGTCAAAGTTGAATTTAACTCGGTAGCGCCCGTGAGTGTCAATATAGCCGTAGGTGTCATTATCAGGGCTAGTCACTCGTGCGGGTAAGGTGCCACTGACTTGTGGCCAGCGTATGGGCGCGGGGCGATAAGGTTTTAAGGCTTGATAGGGAATGGCGGTAAAGGTAAGTGCATAGGCATCAGTACGGTTACCTTGTCCTTGTACACTTAAAATAATCACCCCTTCTTCAATCGATTTTAACGGACTGCCCGTGATGTTAATAAGTTGCCCTGGGGCTAATTGATAGCGGTTGCTTTTACCCGTGAGGATTATTTGCTGGCTAATCGCCTGTTCATGGCGGATTTTGGCATACCATTGACCGCTTTCAATGGCGTTATCTTGCTCAATACCGTCATCTTGCGGTGACGGGTTAGCGGTTTGTACTTGGTTGGGATTAGTGGCTTTGTCATTTGGCTTGCTCTGCTGACCTTGTCCGCTTTTATAATGCTCTTCGTAACGGTAATCAGTGCCTTGCGTGGTGGTGGTTTTGGGTTGGGTGTTGATATCGGTGAGTAAATCGGCTTTGGCATCACGGTAGTTGTAGTCTTGAACGGTCACTGAGGCCGGTACCACTTCGCTATGTAAGGTGATATCCCAAACACTTTCCACACCCGTATCGGCCATGCCACTCGGCAGTTTATAGTCGATATTGGCCACCTGTACATAGCCTTGTTCATAATCACTTAACACCATCACATCACAGTCATGCTCGGCGTGGGTTTCAAAACGAAACCAGATACCCACATCGGCCAATAAGCGTTGAATAAATTTCAGGTCGCTTTCTTGCCACTGGGTGATAAACTCCCGTTCAGGGTAGCTATCTTTGAGCACTAACCGGTAATCAATGCCGGTAAAGCCGTGACTGCGTAGTACTTCTTCAACCACGCTGACCACACTTTGATTTTGAAACAGACCACTTTTTTTCCCTATCGCTAAGCGAGCTAATCGGGAAGATAACACGACTTGGTAATGAGCTTCATCTTTATTGACCGATAGCTGGCTAAATTCAGTGATGACCCCATACAAGGTGCGTTTATTGGTGACGGCGGGCAAGTCGCTTAGTGAACGAATAGCGGAAGTTAATGGCTTGTTAATAACAGGATTAAAGAAGAAAGTCGATTTTTGATTAAGGAACACATCGGGCGATAAGGTTTTGTCAGGGCTGGTAAAGGTAACCACATAATGCCAAGGTTGATTTAACTGCTCATCACCATCAACATGCAAAACTGAAATCGGCGCGGTCAGCCCGTCAACGGTTAAGGTATAGCGGTTATGGCTAATCCCCCCTAAGCCGTCTATTAAATGGCTAAACTCGCCACCGAGTTGATCCAAAAGGCGATTAAGTTCATTCGACATAGTAGTGTTCTCCTTTATATTCAATCCTATTACTCTTTATAAATTAGTTTTCATTATTTGTTTTATCTTTTACCTCTTCCTTTTTCTACTCCTTATTTATTTTGCTTTTTTGGTTTTTTTTGCTAGTTTTTTCTGCTATTTTTCCCTTTTCAATTGGCTTAGATGTCACTGTTGTTTTTTTAGATTTTGCAGCTCTTATTTTGCTTCCTTTTGTTACCCATTCAAGTACAATGCCTTCTTTTTCATCAAAATCGAGTTGTAACATGCGGGATGGATTATTATCACTATTAGCGCTTTGTAATAAGAGGTTAGATACCACTGGTAATATTTGTTGATTTAAGATACTGTCAATATTACGTGCGCCAGTATCTGGCAATAAACATGCAGAAACCAAGGTATCATAGAGTTTTTCTCCAACATTAAAGTCAACTTTGTAATGTTTTTGTAATCGAGATGCAACTTTATTGAGTTTTATTTCAACAATTTTACGCAATGCAGCATTAGCCAATGGGGTATAAATAACTGTTTGGAATCGCGCAAGTAACGCAGGTTGGAAGTGCTCCCGTATAATTGGGCGTAATAATTCTTGTTGTGTCGCAATATCGGCATCTGGCATTTGGTCAAAAAGAGCCATTAATTCATCACTACCTAGGTTAGAGGTCATTAATATTAAAGTATTACGAAAATCAATTTCACGACCTTCACCATCTCGCATAAAACCTCGATCAAACACTTGATAAAATAGGTTTAGTACATCCCTATGTGCTTTTTCGACTTCATCCAATAAAACAACGCTATATGGGCGTTTACGAACTGCTTCAGTTAAGATTCCTCCTTGGCCATAACCTACATACCCTGGCGGTGATCCTTTTAATTGTGATACAGTATGTGATTCTTGATACTCAGACATATTAATAGTAATCAGTGATTGCTCTCCACCAAACAGAGTATCAGCAAGTGCTAATGCTGTTTCGGTTTTACCAACGCCAGAAGGACCAACCAGTAAAAATACACCCATCGGGGCATCTTCTGATGTCAGCCCTGTTTTTGCTGCACGAATTCTTTTGGCAATTTCAAATAGAGCATTATCTTGCCCGACAACACGTTGATGTAGATCTTCTTCTAGCATAAGTAAATGGCTTTGCTCATCTTTTAATAAGCTTTCTAATGGAACACCAGTCCAATCTGCAATCACAGAAGAAACCATTCGGCTATCAACATCGAGCGATAATAAAGGTGTATTTTTTTGTAGTTCACTTAATTTTTGCTGTGTTTCAATAAGTTGTTTTTGAATTTTTTCGTCTTGTTGTGGCGTTAGCTTTTCTCGTAAACCAATTAATGTTTCAACCAGATTTTTTTCTTTTTTAAATTGTGCTTGTTGAGTAGTTAATTTTTTTTGTAATTTGCTGAGTTGTAAATCGATTTCAGTTATGCGCTCTGTGGATAATACGTTTTCTCCAAGCGCTAAATCTGCCTCTATAGCCTGCTTTTCTATTGTCAATGATGCAATTCTGGATTCAAGCAAAGTGATTGATTCAGGAATAGTATCAAGTCCCATGCGTACGCGAGCTGATGCAGTATCCAGTAGATCCACTGCTTTATCAGGTAGTTGTCGGCCGCTGATGTAACGCCGAGACAATGAAACGGCTGTTTTGACAGCTTCGTCCAATATATGTACGCCATGGTGTTTTGCATACCGTGATTTTAAGCCTCGTAACATAAGGCAAGCTTTTTCATCATCAGGCTCATCAACTTTAACGATTTGAAAACGACGCTCTAACGCTGCATCTTTTTCAAAATATTGTTTGTATTCAGACCATGTTGTAGCTGCAATCGTTCGTAACTCACCTCTCGCTAAAGCGGGTTTTAATAAATTTGCAGCGTCTGCCCCACCAACTGAATTACCAGCACCAATAATGGTGTGAGCCTCATCAATAAACAGTAATATTGGAGTAGGCGATTGTTGAACTGCATCTATTACATTTTTTAGCCTTTGTTCAAACTCTCCTTTTACGCCTGCACCAGCTTGGAGTAAGCCAAGATCAAGCGTCAATATGTTGACTTTTTCAAGATTTTTTGGAACATTGCCCTCTACAATACGTAATGCAAGTCCTTCAACTAATGCTGTTTTACCTACGCCAGGTTCACCAACTAAGATAGGGTTATTTTTGCGACGGCGGGATAAAATATCTATCATCTGTCTTATTTCATTGTCACGTCCAAAAACTGGATCAATTTTCCCTGTTTTTGCTTTTTCGGTAATATCTTCGGTAAATCGGCTAAGTGCAACTTGATGATGTTTTTGTTGTGTAGTTTGATGTAGATTATTATCGTTCGTTTGAGAAACATCCTGAGTGTTGACGGTTGATTTTTTTGTGTTGTCGATATTATCATCTAAGTACTTATTATCTGAATAATAGCTACTTTTATTTGCTGGATTTTCATCGGACGTTTCATCTAATTTAGCACGCATTTTTTGCAATGAAACAACAGATAAACTGATTAATTGCCATGCTTCTTGTGCTTTTAAACAGTGAGACATTTCTTGCAGTGCTTGTAAAATATGAACTGAACGGATGACTTCTTCCTGATCCTCAAGCGAGGCCTTTAGCCATGATGACTGTAATATTGCAATCAACGATGGCGACAAACTTGGTTTTGTATTAATGGTATGGGGTAATATGTCTAGATAATTCAATAATCCTTGCCAGATTTTGTCCATATCTAATTGATAATGTCTTACAATAAATGAAATATCACCTGATCCTTGTTCTAGTAATTTTAATAACCAATGTTCAAGTGTAATTTCTGGATGTGCTCTTGTTTGACATAATTCTGCTGCCGCTTCAAGTGCTCTTGCACAATACGGATTGAGTCGCCTTAGTAAAACAGAAGGATCGGCAATCATTACTATTCCTTTCGTTATGTTGTTATTTATAAAAAATTGTTGATTCTGTCATTACAACAGAATCAACAAAAACCACATTAGCCTCTACTTTCTACCCAGCTATCTGAGTGAATAATGTTGCCGTCTTTATAAGTCCATGTGATTTTTTCGTAACGTAATTCAATACGTTCTAAATGGTTGTATTGCTCTTTTGTTGGATCTTTAATGTTGTGCATTTCAGGTTTAATAGAAACAACTTTTACGTTATCCATTAATGTATTGAAATACTCAACTTCTTGCCCAGCATCATTAATTTTGTACCATTTAATTTCAATAGACTTTAAGTTTTGGCCTGTAGTTACGGCTTTGTAAAGATAAGGCGACGAAGCATCAACTTCTTTAACAAATTCAAGTGCTTTATGAACACGAGTCCCTGTTAATTTACCTGTATTTCCATCTGTTGGAATGTAGACTTTGTGATCAAACTCAACCACTTCCACACTACCTTCACGCCCTACGACAGTTACAGAACCTTTAATTTCTGCACCGCCGTCATCTTTTAAAAACATATACGCTGGAACTGCCATTGTTTTCTCTCCTTTTTAGTTTTTGTTAAACATTCTTAGTGTTCATTTGCCAAAATACAATTTGACATTTGAGGAACTAAGACAATTTCTACTCGCCGGTTTTTTGCACGACCCTCTAAAGTGTCGTTACTTACTAGCGGTTTTTTTGCTCCATACCCTTGTATAGCAAAACAGGTCTCAGGGATATCACTGGTTTTTATAATCCAGTTTCGTACTGCTGTTGCGCGCTCAAATGATAATTGAATATTTTTATTTTCATCGCCCGTCGAGTCAGTATGCCCTGTAATTAAAACAAGCCACCCAGTGTCTGGGTTAGCATTTATCTGTTTTTTCATTTCCACTAATGCATTAATTAGTGTTTTGGTTGAATCTGATTTTAAACTTGACTGCCCACTTTCAAATAACGCTAAACTATCTAAACGAATCACTGGAGGTGGTTCTTTCATGATAATTTCTTTTTCTTTGATAATAATTTTTTCTGGTTCAGGTGGTTTTGCAACATAATCACTCATAGAGATATTTAATAGCTCAAGTAATTGTTGTCCGTGATATAGCCCCATTCCTAGGCGAACTGGTTCGCCTTGAGCTAAATATCGATTTAATACCGCTCTGTCTTTTTTGAGTTGATCAAGTGCTTGCCGCTTTTCTTCATAGCTATCCATCGAAATTAAATGATAATGTCGTATATCATTTTGTATTTGATCGGAAAGTTTAATGTTGTTCCAAAACGATGCGCCTAAACATCCAATAATAAATATAGAAGTAATCGTAATTAAACCGCATACCATCGAACCAATAGGCGAAAATGGGGAAGATATTGGCATAAATTTAATTAAGGAATCAGGCGGGGTGACGCTATCCTCGATTTTATGGTTATTGGGTAATGGTAAAGTAGTAATGCTTTCCCATTGTTTTTGCATAATATTATTATTTATAATAGATTGATTTACTGGATAAATCGCTATTGCTGTTGGTTTGCATTTTGCAATAGGCTGTTTTGTATCAGCTAATGTGGTTAATACCACATTTTCAATCCAAGATTGTATTTCGTTTAGGAATGGTCTTAATCGCAATCTCCTTTCCCGTTCACTTGAAGGCGTTTTAATATCATTGACCCAATTATTTAGTGGCGATAAATAGCGATCAAGTAGGAACAATTTATGATCGACTAATTGGTACCAGTAAACAGGTAATGGATTTTGTTCATCATAAATTAAACTATTTAGTCCAACATGTGTCGATAAGTAAACAGGTAGTTGATATTTTGCAATTCGACATGTGTCTACCCAAGATTGGCGAAACGCTTGTAATTTAGCAATCAAGAAACCTTGTTTATCTTCAAGTTCAGGAGTTAATGCAAGAAATACACCAACGCGCCCTATCATATCAGGCCATTTTGCTATTAGTGAGTCATAGACAATAGGTAAATGAGAATATTCATCAATATAGATCCAAACTGCTTCAGATGAGACAATAATATTTGATTCCGCTATAGATAAATCTTTTGGAAAGAAGTCTTTTGCTGCACTACCTACCACCAATAAAATAGGTAAGCGATAACGTTGTCTTGCGGGTAATAAATCAAGCTTTTGGGCTAAAAATTCAATATTTGTTGTTGATAATGCAAGCATTCGCCGATAGCGTCGCATTCGCCATAGTAATCCACCTGAGACGGCTAAGACTAAAAGAGCACCAATGATCTTCCAACCAATTGTTATTGGTAAAAAAACAAATAGCAGCAACAAGCTTAATATGGCTGCATAAATAATTTGAATTCTTTTAGGGTAATCGCTCATAAATTCCCCTTTAACCTACAATTTTTTTAATCAACATATCAAGTCGATAATCTAATGCAAAATAAAGAACAATAGCCAAAAGAACAGATAATGCGGTACAGGATAACAACATAGTTTTGCGCCCTAAATAACGATAAGTCTTGGTTTGTTCAATGATCGGATGAGATTGTTCTGGCTCGTATTCTCGTACTGCTTCACGTAGCGCTAGAACTAAATGCTCTCTCTCCATTTGAGGTTTATCTAGATAACATCCTTGAAAGCCAAGTCCAATGACTCTGTCAAAGCAACTTAGTACCAATGAATCTTTTTTATCTGACTTTAAACGTGTACGTATCTTTTCAAATAAATCATAACCTGCATTGTGTGTATTAAAAAAGACAACCTGTAATGGTGCACCTAACCATTCATCATAGTCTTGGTTTTTAGGGTTATCTCGATGGCAAAGTAATACTGTTTCATCTAATATGGCGCATAAAGCATAACTTACGTCATCAATTACATCTTGGCTATATTGCGCGTTATATAATGTTTCTCGAACAGTTGTTACTTGCTGCTTACAAAGCTCATATAATTTATGCCCTGATGGAATATCCGCTTTCGCTTTTAATTGGACAACAACCAATATAGAATCTCGTAATAATTCATCAATGGCTATTGTTTGTGGTTCTATACTCATAATATTGCCCCTATGATCGCAACACCGCGAAAAGTTCTAATGAAATATCAGGCAGCGCTCTTGGCACATAAAACTCACAACATCTTGTGAGCAACATGTTTTTTGCTGCGCTATGAGATAGATCCAGTGCAAAATATTGATTTTCTAAACGCATAGGTATAGCTGCCGGAACATGACTAAGTGCTTTTATTGGAATACCTGATAATGCTGAATGTATGATTTGCCTTACGTCATCAGGTGCACCTGCTTTACATAATATTGGGAACTGCGACTGTAATTGATGTCCAGGCATACTTGATCGTACAGATAAATAAAAATCAGCATCTTCAACAAGACGAGAGTCGTTTAAGCGACCAGTCCATAACGTGTCTTTGTCATGAACTAAATCTATTTTGATCACGCGAGATGGTAAGCTTTCTTCTAATAAATTACGTACTAATCCAAATAGTGGCGGAAAAACTTCATTAAGGTTAGTATGCTGATAAGTAGGGATGGCATCAACATCATTTGTCAACGAAAATGTTAATAGTGCACCAGTTAGCCCTGTTAATGTCAGATAAAGATATTCTGGGTGAATAGTTGGATTATCACGTAAAAATTTTAGTTGAGGCTCAAAAGTATTTAGCGCATTTAAAAGCCAAAATAATGATACATCAGCTATTGCAAATTCAGCCATCTGATCATTGCGCTCATGACGCATACCCATTAAACGCTGACGTTTAGCCTGTATTTGTATACATAAAAGCTCTAACTCTTTTATTAATGTTCCACTTTGAGTGAATAAATTAATAAGTGGCGGGAGATATTCAAAATCAAGAACAAAACGACCATTTAGATCACGCTTAAGATGTGCAATTGGACATGTCAAATAGTCACTATGATCTTCAAAATCAAATAAAAAGGTTAACGCATAACGTTCCACCGCTATTGTTTCAGTATTCTGGCCGAATAGATCTGCTACTTCAACCCATTCTTGCCTATAACGAAGTGGTCTTTCAAGATGTTGATTATCTTGTAAACAGTTACCGCCATTTGCTTGTAGCAATGGTATGCCGACAAATACGGTAACCTCTTCACGCTCAGGTGGAATATCCGTATTTAGTATTCTGGCTTCTGGTAACTTATCGGCAGTATCAGTGTCAATGAATACACCATCACGAAAACGAATACTGATTGACTCCGCCTGTAAGCGATCTATCGTCAGCGCTTGTATATCAATAGCTAATTTTTCAATTCCCCATGGGTTAGCTACTGTCATAGCAGCTAACTTTTGAGAGGAAAACTGTTGCCATAATGTTTGTTGTTGGAATTGTTGAGGCGTCAAAAAGACGCCTTCGTTCCATAAAGGACGAAAAATTTTCATGAATACTACCATCCAGATTTTTTGATATTAAGCCTTAGCTTTTGGCATTTGTGATACCATTGATAAATTAATATCCATACCTTCAACCTGGAAGTGAGGAATCAAAAATGTCTTAACACGGAAAAATCCTGGGTTATCTTCAATATCTTCAACAATAACTTTTGCTTCTCGTAGTGGGTGCGATGCTTGAACTTCATCACTCGGATCGGTCATTTCGGTAACAAGATTGCTAACCCATTTATTTAGCTCAAGTTCAAGTACTCGACGATCTTTTGTAGTCCCAATATTTTCTCGTTGAATTACTTTTAAATAATGAGCAATGCGTGATAATAAGAAAATATATGGTAAGCGCGCGTTTATACGGCTGTTTGCAGTTGCTTCTTTTGTATCATATAGTGCTGGTTTTTGTGCTGAATTTGCAGAGAAAAAGCAAGCATAATCTCTATTTTTATAAAAAGAAAGTGGTATAAAACCTAAATTAGCAAATTCAAATTCACGTGTTTCTGGAATAAGAACTTCGGTTGGAATCTTAACTTGATTACCCGTGCCTAAGTCATAAAGATGAATAGGTAAGTCTTCAACTAGCCCACCTGCTTGTGGACCTCGAATTTGTACACACCAACCATTACGAATAAAACTCTGTACCATGTTAGCTGCAAAAGCATATGAGGCATTAGCCCATAAATAACGGTTATGCTCAATTCCTTTAACATCTTCAATATAGTTAAAACTACGAACAGGCACTGTATCTGGACCATAAGGTAAACGAGCTAACACTCTTGGCAAGGTTAATCCAACATAACGTGAGTCATCAGTTTCGCGGAAACTATTCCATTTCGTATATTCAGCTCGATCAAAATAATTTGCAATATCTTTAATTGCTGCGACTTCTTCCATGGTTTCTTTACCAAAGAATTTCGGGCCAACAGAGCTAATAAATGGCATATGCGCTGCGGCTGCAACTTTTGAGATATTACGCAATAAAGCAATATCTTGTGGGTTACGGTCAAATTCATAGTTTGAGATAGTCACGCCAATAGGCTCGCCACCCGGAGTGTCATATTCTTGAATATAAGTGTGGCGATAAAAACCAGTTTGAATAATTTCTGGCGCATCTTCAAAATCTTGGCGAAGCTCTTCTTTTGAAGCATCTAATAATTCAATTTTTACATTACGTCGGAAATCCGTACGATCTACTAAAAATTTTAGACCACGCCATGTTGCCTCAATTTCTTGGAAAGTTTCATTATGCATAATTGCATCTAATTGTCGGCTTAGCTTTTGGTCGATTTGGCTAATGTGATAGTCTAATAAATGTTTATCTAATTTTTCAACTTTTTGCGATGAGCTCTGAATCAATTTAAGTAAAATATCAACAGCCATCGTAACACGTTCATCTTGTGAAGCTTCAAATAATGCATCATTATCTTCATATTTATCGATTTCGCCTGCTTTTTGAATCGGATTTAAATTGATTTTACTAAATAAAGATTGGTAAACACTCCCATTATCTTCTAAAACTGTTTGGCTTGCATTTTTTTGTTCTTTCTGTTCTTTCATTGCTTTTCCCTTAATTGTCTATCAACAACCATATAATTTATTTAGAAATTAACTGAATTTAGTTTGTTAAAAATACTTATTTTGTGTTTTCAGATACAATTGCCTCTAATTCAGCGCGAAGCTCATCAGATAACTGTTCATCTTTTACTATTTTCTCTAATTCATAACGAAATGTAGCGTTGTCTAGTAAGTTAGATTTCAAGTCCCTTAATAAATTACGCATAGCAAGTAAAGAACGGAGTTGAGGAATATTTCTTGCAACTTGTTCAGGTTTAAAGTCATTCATCGATTCAAAAACGAGATCTACACTAATATCGCTACCATCATCAGCAAGGGTATTTGGCACATTGATTTTAGCTGTAGGCCTAAATTCTTTCAGTACAGCATCAAAATTATTTTTATTGATGGATACTTTTTCTTTTTCCGAAAGAGGGCGTTTATCTTTACCGCGACCATAATCCCCAATAGACAAAATCTTTAATGGTAATTCTATTTTCTTTTGGGCTCCACCAGTATGAAGATCTAGTTGAATATTAACGCGAGCAGGTGGTACTTCGTTTTGATAGCTATTTGACATATATTATTCCTTATGAAACAGATAATTTAATTGCTTATTTGATAATATAAAGAGATTATCTTTAGAGGTAGTAAATTATACTAATATCCCACAAATTACAATAAAATTCCACATGTTACAAATATTTTGTAAATGAGGATTGTCAAATATTTTGATTATCAAAATAGCATAACATATTAATAAAAATTAAATTATTTTTATTTGGTAGGTATATTTTGGGAAGTTTTTTAGCGCAAAAATAAAGCAAATAAAAAATATTTTTTAATCTTTTTTTGTTGTTTTTTATTCTGCGTTGTGCGCATCAAAAATACAATTTGGGCTATGTAGCCTTCTTTAAATCTAAAATAATAAAATTAAAAAATAATCGTGTCACCATGATAGAAATGAGAATTCAAACATGAAAAAATGATATAACTTCAAATTGTATTCAATTTACAAAAAGAAAAGTTTGTGCTGTTATTAAGTAACTATTTGAAAAATTACAATTAAAAACTAAATGGTTGATAACCTCATCTTAAAATTTTGGTTTTAAGGTGGTTTCGCAAAAAAACATAATAATCATAGCATTATGTAAAATATAAACTAAAGAATTATAAACACCGTTATCTTATGTATTGAAAATAACTGTTTAACTTTAAATAGGATAAAAAACACACTCCCGTAAAGCCAAAACTGCTATCAAGATACTCAATTTGCTATTTTTTAGTTGAGAAACCGCTTTCTATTCGCTTTACACTCAGAATTATTGCATAATACCTAGCGTACAAAATACTGAATTTAAGTTAGGATTGATTATGGAACTTCTTTGTCCAGCTGGATCGTTGCCCGCTCTTAAAGTAGCAATCGATAATGGTGCTGATGCCGTTTATATTGGTTTGAAAGACGATACCAATGCCCGCCATTTTGCTGGTTTAAATTTTAATGAAAAACGGTTGTTAGAAGCTTCAGATTATGTACATAAACGTGGTAAAAAGCTACATATTGCGATTAATACTTTTGCACACCCAGATAATTTTCAACGTTGGCAACACGCTGTTGATACTGCAGCAAATATTGGGGCTGATGCTTTAATTATTGCTGATTTAGCTATATTGGATTACGCCGCTGAAAAATACCCTGATATTGAACGCCATGTTTCGGTACAAGCATCATCGACCAATGAAGAATCGATCAAGTTCTACTATAATAATTTTGGGGTTCATCGTATCGTTTTACCTCGAGTGCTTTCTATGCATCAAGTTAAACAGTTATCTCAAGTTTCACCTGTAGCGCTTGAAGTGTTTGGCTTTGGTGGTTTGTGTATTATGGCAGAAGGTCGATGTTACTTATCATCTTATTTGACGGGTGAATCCCCTAATACCGTTGGCGCTTGTTCGCCAGCTAAATTTGTGCGTTGGGAAGAGACTGATAAAGGGCTTGAATCACGGCTTAATAATGTGCTAATTGATTGTCATAAAAAAGGAGAAAATGCAGGTTACCCAACACTATGCAAAGGGCGTTATTTTGTTGGTGATATGCTTTATCATCCTATTGAGGAGCCAACTAGCTTAAACACCATTGAACTATTACCCGAATTGTTCGCAGCGAATATTGCTTCAGTCAAAATAGAAGGTCGTCAACGTAGCCAAGCCTATGTTGAGCAAGTCACTAAAGTATGGCGCCAAGCTATCGATCGTTACTTAGCTAATCCTCAATCATTCCAAGCAGATAAAAGCTGGTTGGATACGCTAGGTTTTGTTTCGGAAGGCACACAAACAACTTTAGGTGCTTATCACCGTAAATGGCAATAACCCCATGATCAGTCGATAATCAAAAAGGATAGACTTTCTGTCTATTCTCGATTTTGCTTATACAATAAGCCAATAATGCAAGCTTTAATCATTTGAATAAGATTTAACATAAATATAGTGAGCAAAACTATGAAATACGCATTAGGACCAGTGCTTTATTACTGGCCTAAAATCAAAACCGAGGCTTTTTATCACGCCGCCAAAGATAGCGAAGCCGATATTATTTATATGGGCGAAACGGTTTGCAACAAACGCCGAGAAATGAAAGTGCTAAACTGGCTAGAACTCGCAAAAGAAATTGCTAAATCGGGAAAACAAGTGGTACTTTCAACGCAGGCTTTACTTGAAGCACCATCAGAATTAAAAGACTTACGGCAATTAGTGAACAATGGCGATTTTTTAATTGAGGCAAACGATTTAGCCGCCATCAATATTGCTCAAGAACATAAATTACCGTTTGTTACAGGTCCTGCTATTAACTGTTATAACGCTTTAACGTTAAAATTATTACAAAAACAAGGTATGGTACGTTGGTGTATGCCTGTTGAGCTTTCACGCGATTGGTTAAGCAATGTTCTTAAGCAGTTTGAGGCGTTGAATATTGAGCGAAATTTTGAAGTCGAAGTATTTAGCTATGGTTATTTGCCTTTAGCGTATTCGGCTCGTTGTTTTACAGCACGATCAGAAGATAAACCTAAAGATAAATGTGAAACGTGTTGTATTAAATATCCTGTTGGTCGTGAGGTGTTTTCGCAAGAACAGCAAAAAGTATTTGTGCTAAATGGCATTCAAACCCAAAGCGGTTATTGTTATAATTTAGGCAATAATCTTAACGAAATGAAAGGATTAGTTGATATTGTTAGGATTTCGCCTTTAGGTATTGAAACGCTCGATATTGTTAAACAGTTTAAAGCTAACGAAGACGGATTGAATCCGTTGCAAATTGAATACAAGCGAGATTGTAATGGTTATTGGAATGGGATTGCAGGACTTGAACTTGCCCAATAAATATTTTACGCCTGAGCAATTTAGAGCTGATTTTCCCGCGTTAAATAGGCATTGTGTGTATCTTGACTCGGCAGCAACCGCACTCAAACCGCGTGCAATGATTGATGCAACACTTGCCTACTATTCAGAAAATACCGCAACAGCTCAGCGTAGTTTGCATAATGCGGCCTTGCAAGTCACGGCAACGATTGATAAAGCAAGACAAAATGTTGCTAATTTAATTCACGCTCAAAGTAGTGCTGAAATTATTTGGACTCGTGGTGCGACTGAGTCATTTAATTTAATTGCGCAAAGTTACGCTCGTCCGTTACTACAATCTGGCGATGAAATTATTGTGAGCGAGTTGGAGCATCATAGCAATTTATTGCCTTGGTTGATTGTTGCAGAGCAAACCGGGGCTAAAGTCATTCAATGGTCGTCAGATGTTAATGAGTTATCTTTATTAATGTCTGCTAAAACAAGAATTGTTGCAATAACACAAATGTCGAATGTAACGGGTTTTTGCCCTAACTTAGAAGCAATTAGCGATATTGTTCACCAACATAATGCAATTTTAGTCGTGGATGGAGCTCAAGGAATCGTTCATCATAATGTCGATGTAACAGCACTTAATATCGATTTTTATTCTTTTTCGGCGCATAAGCTATATGGTCCAACAGGCCTTGGGATCTTGTATGGTAAAAGAGCATTATTTGAACAAATGTCGGTTTGGCATGGTGGCGGTAAAATGTTAAAACGCACGTCGTTTGATGGTTTTATTCAAGAAGATCTGCCTTATAGATTTGAAGCAGGCACACCGAATATTGCGGGTATTTTTGGCTTTAATGCAATACTTCAATGGTTAGAACGTTGGGATAGCAATCAAGCAGAGCACTACACTAAGCAACTCGCTGATTATGCAAAATCACAACTCAACAAGTTTACTGATATTCAATTTTACAGCAAGGATCATAGCCCAATAATCACGTTTAATATCAATCATATTCATCATAATGATATTGCTATTTTATTGAGTGAACAAAATATTGCGATTCGTACAGGTGAGCTTTGCGCTCAACCGTTGATGAATAAGTTAGGTTGCCACGGCGCTATTCGTTTGTCGTTGATGCCATATAATAATCAACAAGATGTAGATAATTTTATTTCCGTATTGCAAAGTGCGATTGAAATACTCATGTGATTTTATATTCAAACGAATATCTTTCTGAGTTTTTTACAAAATAGTCAACCACAAATAGGTCAATATTATGCTATCACAGCAAAGTTTAACCGAATTATTTTCGCAACAACATAATTGGCAAGATCGTTATCGACAATTAGTAATGCTAGCAAAGCAATTGCCTGATTTCCCTGAAAATGAAAAAACTGAGCAGAACCAAGTCCACGGATGCGAAAACCGTGTATGGCTAACTTATCAAAAACAACAAGATAATAAGTATATTTTTCAAGGTGATAGTGAGGGAAGGATTGTCAAAGGCTTATTGGCCATTTTAATCATTATTGCTAATAACAAAACAGCACAAGAAATTGTTGATATTGATTTTTCATCCCTGTTAAGTCAGCTAAAAATTGCCGATGAACTAAGCCAATCACGCTTGCAAGGCGTTACTAAGTTAATTGAGCGCATAAAATCGGTTGCGTAAAAAAGGGGGGCTAATGCGCCCCCCTGCCTTTTATCGTTACCGTTAATTTTCAGTATAAGTGTAAAGTGTGATGACTTTTTTTACACCACTGACTTTGCTTGCAATTTCAGCTGCTGCTTTACCTTCTTCTGGGGTAACCATTCCAATTAAAAACACTTCGCTATTTTCGGTTACCACTTTAATTTTGCGAGCTTTTGTTTTGGCATCTAAAACTAACCGAGATTTAACTTGAGTTGTTATCCAAGTATCATTAGTAATAGTCACTGCCCCAACGGGTTCCCCAATACGAATTTGGTTATAAACTTTTTTTACTCCATCAACTTGATAAGCAAGTTTTTCTGCTTGTTCAACTTGTTGACTATTTGCTTGTCCAACTAAAAGGATATTACCACCATAAGCACTCGAAGCAATACGCGAGCCAATAAACAAAGGTCCATGGTCTTTAATTTTTATCCCCATACGTGAACTGAGCGTTGTATCATCAACTTGGGTACCAGTAGTGCGAGGATCAGAGGCAACTTTTGCCGTAGCCCCTGCACCAATTCCTATAACAGCAGCAACGCAGCCTTGCAATATTAATATGCAAGAGATTAACATTGCCATTATGGCGATCTTTTTCATTATAGCTCCTTATGATTTATTGCTCTGTAATAATCAAATTCTAATAGATTGTTTGTATTATGCCTTGTAGATATTGATTTGCAAATAATTTTATGATTTATGCTAGCTTATAGCAGTATTTCTATTTTATTAAACTATATCATAAATTTCTGTTTGAATTTCAATTGTTATTTTAGTGTGAAATCTGCTATCTTTGTATAATAAATAAAATAAATCAGATGATTGGAATAAAAATATGAATCAAGATTGTGTCGATTGGCTATATGGTTTATCTGCACCGATGGTTGCTTTAAATAAGAGACATGGTGCAAGTTACACTTCGCCATCTTTTTTTCCTGACAGAACATTTGTTGATATGGAGGATGATTGGGGAATAGACTCTCGCCAAGCATTACTAAACTGTGTGTTTAATATGGTTGATGATGGGCATGCACCAATATTATCTCGATATTATTCAGTGTACTCTCGATTTTCTGAATCAGAATGGCGTGATTATTGCCAAGCACAAGATGATTATCAAAAAGTATTACTGGCGTTTGTTGAACAAACTTTTTGTGTATGTGGCTATGGTGGCATTCGTAGTTGGGATTATGCCCGTATGGGATATTTGCTACGCAATGGCACAACTAATAAATATATTAGCGAAGAAGAAGCGCTATGGATTTTTTCAAGAATTGCCGCTCGTTCTCAATATTTTTATAGATCTTGGCACCATTACTGTGCTGGTTGGGCGATTGGATTTCAATATTGGGAAACGCTCAATAATAAAGAAGATCTGGAGGCATTACGTTGTGAATTAACCCGAGCATCACAAACACATACCATGAAAATATTAATTAGCGATAAGGATTCACCTTGTAATCGCCTACCTTGGTATACTGAAATCGACAAACTAGAAAAACCAGAATCATTAGCGGAGTATGATTGGTCATGAATACAAATTTTTGGCAATTATTGGGCATCGAAAAAACAACAGATACCACGGTTATTCGTCAAGCATATCGTGTAAAGTTACCATTATATCATCCTGAAACAGATCCCGATGGATTTAAAGCTCTGCGCAAAGCGTATGAATTGGCAATGAATTATGCCAAATCGCCCGAAACAGCTATTGATGAAACTACACAGAATTCAGAAAAATCAACGCCACAACTAACAAAAGAACAAATTAAAGCGAATGAAATTTACGATGCTTATCAAGCCCTGTTAGAAGATCCACTGCGATGCTATAACATTGATGAGTGGCAAAAATTTATCGGTTCATTCTATGACTATCCAATGGAGGTTATTGATTCGGTAAAATGGCGACTATTAGAATTAAGTTACGAAACAACAAATATCTCTGAATCATGTGTCAAAGTTTTAGCCGATAATTTGCGCTGGCGTCAGCAACTCATGACACAATACACTGATGAACTTGAAAAATATGATAATTATTTAAATCACATTGATCGTGGTGATTTATTTGATTACACATGCTTACCAGCAACAAATAAAACACTACAAAATGCAACTATCGATTATATATATAATGCCAAATGGTTATTTTGGGAAAGTAGTTCGGAAGACGTTTATGAATTTTTATGCCAAGATACCGTTATTTACCTTCCTAATGATAAAAAATTTATGCTCGAATTTGCTCATTGGCACAGTGCTGCAAGCCTAAAAAATCAATCTATTTTGGATTACGCTTTAAAATGCATTGCCGAAGGCGATCAAGACGAAAATATGACTATCGAGTGGAAATATATTGCTGCCATCCAATATACTTTGCTTGAAGATAAACAAAATGCCTTACGGGCTTGGTTAGAATTGTATTATTCAGGTCATTATCAACAAAAAGCAGAAAGCTGGATAGCAGGTTGGTGTGCTTATTTTGAAAAAAATCACTTCCCATTATTAGTTATGGCGCTAAATAATAGTTATTGTGTCGCTGCCGATAAAACAGAAAATTATTTGTATACTATTCCGCAAATAACGGTAACTACAACATCACGATTAGCCTCATTAGAGAATATTGATGAGTATCCAAAAGAAATTATCGATTTTGTTAATTGGGCTTTAGATATAAGCTGGAATTACAAACAAGTCATACCAATATTGTTACTGGATGACGGCAATAATCGATTATATCGTTTATACCGGCATGCCATTATGTTGCGTCACGGCAATGAAATATTATTACAAGAAATTTTAGACGATCAAAGCGATGATCCATTTGAACAATTTATTTTACAACATTTACAACGCCAAGCACGACAACATCTTGCATGGCTTGCAGAACTTTCACCCGTGCAAGAATTTAAAACATGGTTATTTGATAATAATGAAAATGCTCAACTTCCACCTCAATTCGATCCCGACGAGAATGGTAAGCTAGCTGTATATGCTCGTTTATGGCTAGATAGATTCAGCGATATTCCTGATATTGCTAAATCACATTTATATCAAAGTTTTTCTTATCCAAATATGGAAATGTTTGACTGGGTTACGTTTTTAAAATTTAATAATTATTATCAACTACCAAAATCTCCAGATCCTTCGGTTATTGCTAATAAGAAAGAAGCTTATTGGCAATGGTATCGTTGTTATTTATTAGTAATTGCAATTTCTTATGAACCAATAGAAACTGCAAAATATCTTCGGCAAGAAAATAATACTTTTATTATTGATGAAAATAACCCATTTAAACCATTAATAGCGATATTTAAGCATGGCAACTGGCAAAATGAAACCGAGCTGTATAACCTAATTAATAATGATAGTGGGCTAATTAATAATGTTTTAATTAATTATCCAAATTCAATTGAATGGTTTATTGATGCGCCTCACCTTATTGATTTTGACGATATTGAGCAAAAACTGGAGCAAATATGGACACAAAAACTGGCGAATCGAAATCCAATTTATTTAATGCTGTTATATATAATTGTATTAAATAAACCTGAGCAAAAAAATAAATTAGATACAATTTTACAAGATATTACAGGTGATAATAAAGAGTTAATAAAAATAGCCAAAAATCTGCAAGATAATTGGAACGCACCATCTTTTGATAGCCCAAAAAAAGACAGTTATAACAAACAAGTTGCTAAAATAATGACAATTGCCAAACGTTGTTTGTCTAATTATTACGGTATATGTGATAACTATGATCTAGAAATGTTAGACGAGTTTAAAAATAGCAGTGACAAAGATTTAGTCTTACGGCTTTGTGCGTCATTGCTTATAGCAAAACATCGTGAAAATCGACAAAAGCTGGAATCACAGCCATTACCTAAAAATAAATGGTGGCAGTTTTGGCGTTGGAAAGGACGAACTAATATAAAAGGTTTTATTATACAATTATGTTGTAACTTCATAGTGTTAGGATTGATGGTCGTACTTAACAATAATTTTGAGTTGAATAGTCCTACTTTATCTATGATTTGTTATTTTGTTGTTGTAACCAACTCGTTTTTTGCATTAAAACGACGTTTTAATGATATCGATAGAGGAGAACCTTTCAGTGCTTTTGTGGCTAAAATACTGGTTTTTTCATTATTTTTGGCGCCATTTTGGGTTTCTTACATCAAACATACTAACCGTTTTGGACCGCCAGTAGAAGAGGCTATCAAGAAAAAGTAAGCCGCGTAAAAAATCCCCTTTTATATTTATCATAAAGGGGATTGATAATATTTTTAAATATCTTTATTTGTTATCGATTCAGATCTTGTAGATTAGATTCAATTTCACCACGAATTTCGTTAATTTCTTCAGAATTTTGTCTATTTAGTACTTCCATAAAAACTTCGATATATGATCCAATTAATAGCCGTTCATTCCCCAATGATTGTGCCCATGCACGTTCCAGCCTTGCTAATAAAGTACGATTCGGCATTTCGTCGCGAGGGTGAATTTTAAGTGCTTTTAAGCGTTCATGACTTTCTTGCTTTTGTTTGTCGGTTAAACCTATCGGACTTTGATCAATCACTTTACCATGTTGCTTGCCTGTTTCAAGCAAAACCACATCAACTTCTAATAAGCCATTTAGATCATAACTAAAGCGGACATCAATTCCTTGTGTTCTTTCCATTGGCGTTAGAGGCACTTCAAACTCATCAATAAAAACATTATTTTCAACGCGTGGATTTTCACCTTGATAAACCGAAATACATATTACTTTTTGTTGAGGGTAAGTTGTGTAAAATGTTTTTACTTTCGAAGTTGGCACAATGGTATTACGTTCAATAATGGGGGAAAATAACCCACTGACATTATTTGAACAACTTTCGATCCCTAGTGTATAAGGGCATACATCAGTTAAAATAACTTCTTCAACATCAGCATTTCGCAATCGACAAGCTGCTTGAACTGCGGCACCTTGTGCCACGATTGTTGTCGGATTTATGTGGCGATAAGGTAGTTTTGCAAATAATTTTGTCACTAGCTCTCGAACTACACCCAATTGTGATGAACCACCGACTAAAACAATATGTTCAAGTTCATTAGGTTTTAAGCGAGCATCACTTAAAGCCTGTTCAACTGGGGCACGTAATCGATTAAGTAATGATAACCAAATTGATTTTGCTTTTACTTCGTTTAATGCAAATTGCCATGGTTTGTCTTGCCAAAACCAAGTCAAAGTGTGCGTTTGTTCACCACTTAGCTTACATTTTAGTTGTTCAGCTAAATCTAATAAACGCGCATAATCATCAACTGGGATATCTGGTTGTTTAAGTTTCCATTCTCTTAAGCATGCTTTGACAATTTCATCCGTAAAATCTTCACCACCTAAGTAATTATCACCTGCTGATGCATGCACCTCAATTATCGGCATGGCATATTCTAGTACAGTCACATCAAACGTGCCGCCACCTAAGTCAAAAACTAAAGTGTTACCAGACTGTTCTTCATGTAATCCATACGCCATTGAGGCCGCTGTTGGCTCATTAATTAAACGCACTGCATTTAGTCCAGCAAGCTCGGCAGCAAAGCGGGTCTGTTTACGCTGTTCGTCATTAAAATAAGCTGGAACAGATATGACGACATCATGAATTTCTTGTTGTAGAAAAGTCTCAGCATCAGCCTTTAGTGATTTTAAAACTAATGCTGAAAGCTCAGTTGGTGTAAATTTTTGATCACCTAATTCAAAAACTTTATTTGATCCTAAAAAACGTTTAAATGCCGCCACACTACGACTAGGATGAGTGGTTAAACGAGATAAAGCTGCGTGACCAACTAAAATCGAATTATCTTCATCAAGGCTGACTGCCGAAGGTGTAACAACTTCGCCTATTGAGTTGGGAATAAGTGTCGGCTGACCATTTTGCCAAACACAAATTAAACTATTGGTAGTACCTAAATCAATACCGATTGGATAATGCATAAACTCTCTAAATAATATAATAATTCCTTATTGTTTAGATTATATACTAGCGATCACCAGAATTGCAAAAATGATACTAAAAATGAGTAAAATAGGTTTATCTATCATCTTTAAATATAATTATTTTATTTATTGATTTTGGTAATTTGGCTAACAAGTTTACCTTTTTTCAGTCTTGTTACGATAATGTCGCCCACCGTGACTTGCTCAGAACGACGAACCACTGCATTGTTTTGGTCGGTGGTGACTGAATAACCTCGCTCAAGCGTAGCTAGCGGACTAACATTGTTAAGTTGAGAGGTTTGTAAAACGAATTGATGTTGTGATTTTGTTAACTTTTGTTTAATTAAATTAATAAGTCTTTGCTGTTTTTGTTCAACTACTTGTTGTAAATAGGTAATATTATTTTGTGGTGATACACGTAATAATCGCTTATCCAAAAAATTATAGCGATTTGATAGTCTGAGTAAATATTGCTGAATATTTTCAGATAATGAATGGCGATAAGCTAGAAGTTGATTTAATTGTTTTTCTAGCTTTGTTTGTGGATGTTGAGTTTGTAATTGATGTCGCCATTTATTGAGTCTTGCTCGACACTGCATTAAATAATAATCCATTGCCATGGATAAATGCTGTTCTTTTGCTTGAATACGTTTTATCTGATCTAAATTATCATGACTTACTAACTCGGCAGCAGCAGATGGTGTAGCCGCTCTGACATCAGCAACAAAATCTGCAATGGTAAAATCAATTTCATGTCCAACCGCACTAACCGTCGGTATTTTGCTTGAAAAAAGGGCTCTTGCTACTATTTCTTCATTAAATGACCATAAGTCTTCAAGCGAACCTCCGCCTCGCCCAATAATTAACACATCACATTCTTGCCGAATATTGGCAATTTGAATCATCTTAGCAATTTGTCCCGCTGCCTCATTGCCTTGTACTTGAGTTGGGTAGATGATTAAATGTAAGCTAGGATCACGACGCTTTAATATTTGGCAAATATCATGTAGCGCAGCACCCGTTGATGAAGTGATAATGCCAACAGTACGAATATTTTCAGGAAGTGGCTGTTTATACATGGGATCAAATAAACCTTCGTCTGACAGTTTTTGTTTTAACTGCTCAAACTTTTGCTGTAGTAATCCTGCTCCTGCGGGTTGAATTTTATCAATAACTAATTGATACTCACCACGAGCTTCATACAATGTAACTGTTGCTCGAACTAAAACTTGCTGTCCATTTTGTGGTGTAAAGCCAGCACGTAAATTACTATTGCGAAACATTGCACAGCGCACCTGTGCACTGTCGTCTTTTAATGAGAAATACCAATGGCCTGACGATGGACGAGAAAAGTTTGAGATTTCGCCCATAAGCCAAATCTGACCAATAGCATCACAAAGCAACTCTTTCACCATTTGATTGAGATCTTTAATCGATAAAATTGAACTACCTTGCATACTATTATCCTTATGGTAACTATATCTATGGTTATGATAAATCAAATTGAGCCCAAATTGGTGCATGATCAGATGGTTTTTCCATCGCTCTGATATCATAATCAATACCTGTTTGCAGGTAGTAATTCATCATTTTTTTGCTAGCTAAAATCAAATCGATGCGTAGCCCTGTATGGGTATCAAAACCTTTAGAACGATAATCAAACCAAGAATATGTTTTTTCTTTTGGATAAGCATTACGGTAAGTATCAGTAAAACCAAGTGACATTAAATCGTTTATCCATTCACGCTCTTCGGGCAAAAATGAACATTTACCTGTACGTAACCAACGTTTTCGGTTTTCTTCGGTAAGACCTATATCTAAATCGGTTGGGCAAATATTCATATCCCCCATTATTAATGATAATTGGCTATTTAATTGCTGCTGTTCGATATAAGTTATTAAATCTTGATAAAATTTACGCTTGGCAGGATATTTTATTTCATGATGTAAACTTTCACCTTGCGGAAAATAACCATTAATTACCATTAAATTGCCTTGGCTAGTTGGTAACTCAGCAATAATCAAACGGCATTGTGCGTCTTCGTTATCGGTTGGAAAACCACATTGTACTGAAATGGGTTTTTGTTTAGTTAACAATGCCACACCATAGTGGCTTTTTTGCCCGTGATAATGTAAGTGATAACCAAACTGAGCAAGCTCTTCAACGGGAAATTGGTCATTATGTACTTTGGTTTCTTGAAGACCAATAATATCTGGTTGGTGGGTATCAATAATTGCCGCCAGCTGATGAATTCGGGCTCGAAGGCTGTTAATATTAAAAGAGATAACTTTCATGATTATTTTATTGTGTTACATTTAATGTTGTAGTTGCCCCATCCTACCAAAAATACGTTATACTGTTAAGCTATTACATAAAGAGTTGTCATTTGTGATAAAAGGAATAGCCGAATATGTCTACGGAATTAACTGCCTTGCGCGATAAAATCGATGAAGTTGATAAATCAATTTTATCATTAATTACCAAACGATTAGCATTAGTTACCGAAGTTGGTGAAGTAAAAAGTAAACATGGTATTCCTATTTATGATCCTAAACGTGAAGCAGAAATGCTAAACAAAAGGCGACAAGAAGCTGAAAATGCGGGTATATCTCCCGCATTAATTGAAGATATTTTACGTCGTTTGATGCGTGAATCGTATATTAGCGAAAATGAAAAAGGTTTCAAAAAAGTTTATACAGGCCAAGGTTCTATAGTCATTGTTGGTGGTAATGGACAAATGGGGCGGTTGTTTGCTCGGTTATTTACCTTATCAGGCTACCAAGTTAAAACGTTAGGCTCTAAAACTATGCATCAAGCTACTGAAATAGTTGCTGATGCTGCTGCGGTTATTGTCACAGTGCCAATAAATAAAACTTGTGAAATCATAAAACAATTACCGCAATTGCCAAAAGATTGTATCTTAACGGATTTTACTTCTATCAAAGCTAAACCACTTGAAACGATGCTAGAAAAGCATCAAGGACCCGTTGTCGGATTGCATCCTATGTTTGGCCCTGATGTGCCTAATTTAGCCAAACAAATTATCGTTTATTGTGAAGGTCGCGAACCGACTAAATATCAATGGTTAATTGAGCAAATGCGTATATGGGGTGCTAATTTATGCGCTATTGATGCCAAAGAGCATGATAAATGCATGTCGTTCATTCAAGCATTACGCCATTTTACCTCTTTTTCATACGGCGTAAATTTACAACGTGAACAGGCTGATTTAGAGCAACTAATTGCACTATCATCTCCTATCTATCGGCTTGAACTGATGATGGTTGGACGGTTGTTTGCTCAAGATCCCGCTCTTTATGCCGATATTATTATGGCATCAGATGATAATATTGAATTAATCAAGCGCTATTATGAACGCTTTGGGCAAATGGTGAAATTAATTGAACAACGTAATAAAACTAAATTTATTGAGAATTTTAATGAAGTCACCGCCTGGTTTGGCAATTATGCAGAACGCTTTATCAAAGAGAGCCAAGTATTATTAAAATTTGCCAACGATAGTCGAGAATAGTTTTATAATGAAACGTCTATTTTATTGAGTTTTTTTACAACTTGGGGTATACGGTTATCAAAAAAATCACATACAACTTTAAAGTAAAGTATTGTTAATTAAATGTTGTCCAACATAACAAATATTAGTATGAGGGTACAAAATGTCTAATCGGAAATATTTTGGTACAGATGGGATTCGCGGTAAAGTTGGGCAGCATCCTATTACGCCAGATTTTGCGCTTAAATTAGGTTGGGCTGCAGGCCGTGTTCTTGCTAAAGATGGTGTTAAAAAAGTATTAATCGGTAAAGATACCCGCATTTCAGGCTATATGCTTGAGTCAGCACTAGAAGCAGGTTTTGCCTCCGCTGGCGTTGCAGCAGCTTTTACAGGCCCTATGCCAACCCCCGCTATTGCCTACTTAACTCGCACTTTTCGGGCTGATGCTGGAGTGGTCATTTCTGCTTCACATAACCCTTTTTATGATAATGGTATTAAGTTCTTTTCAGCCGAAGGAAAAAAACTTGATGATGCAATTGAATTAGAAATCGAGGCTGAACTTGAAAAAGAGATCGATTGCGTAGAATCAAAACAACTTGGTCGAGCAAGCCGTATCACCGATGCAGCGGGACGCTATATCGAATTTTGTAAGAGCACATTCGATCATGATTTAAGTCTAGCTACATTAAAAATTGTTGTCGATTGCGCTAATGGCGCAACTTATCACATTGCACCCAAAGTGCTTCGTGAACTTGGTGCTAAGGTCATAAAAATTGGCTGTGAACCTGATGGTGTTAATATCAATGAAAACTGTGGTGCAACTGACGTTAAAGCTCTCGCTAAATGTGTTATTGATGAAAAAGCAGATTTAGGCTTTGCATTAGATGGTGATGGCGATCGTATCATCATGGTTGATCATAAGGGACGCAAAATTGATGGTGATCAAATTATTTACATTATTGCTCGCGAAGCACTAAGGCAAGGTCAACTCAAAGGTGGAGTTGTTGGCACATTAATGAGCAATATGGGGCTTGAAATTGCACTTAAAAATCTTGGAATTTCTTTTGTTCGAGCCAAAGTAGGTGATCGTTATGTTCTTGAAAAATTAGTAGAAAAAAACTGGCGCTTAGGTGCTGAAAATTCAGGCCATGTGTTATTATTAGATAAAACCACCACGGGTGATGGTATCGTTGCAGGCTTACAAGTACTAGCGGCAATGGTGCGTAATGATATGTCATTAGCTGATTTATGCAGTGGCATGACAATGCTACCGCAAGTCTTAATTAATATCCGTTTTTCAGGCAAAGAAGATCCACTAAATAGTACTGCTGTAAAATCAGCTATTGAAAAAGCAGAAAAACAGCTTGGCAATCATGGGCGAGTTTTGATCCGTAAATCAGGTACAGAACCACTGATTCGCGTCATGGTTGAGGGAAACAATGAAATGGAAGCCCAAAAATTAGCAGAAACTATTGCCATAGCAGTTAAAAATTAAAAATAACCTCATTTATGCCCATTAATTAAGCCATTGATTGAACAATCTTTGGTTTAAAATAATAGATGAAGTTGCGCATATTTACACAAAATTAGTAAAAAGTGTCTAAATTTTTAATTTCGTTAATCAAAGGTTGACTTAATATAGGCAATTGGGTTTAAAATAGTGGCTTCAATTATTACAACGATTGCTTATACCTTTCTAGGTAAATAAGCAGTATTCTTTATTTTTAGGAATAAGTAAGAGGGTTATATGTCTGTTTCCTCTCCAGCTTCACCACAAGCTTACATCAAGCATCATCTTGAAAACTTGCAAGTAGGTTCGGGTTTTTGGACCTTAAACCTTGACTCACTATTCTTTTCAATTCTACTTGGTGTAATCTTTTTATGGATCTTTCACCGCGTTGCTAAAAAAGCAACTAGTGGAGTGCCTAGTAAATTACAATGTGCTATTGAAATGATTTTTGAATTTGTCAACAATACTGTTAAAGATATGTTCTCAGGTCAAAATAAGCTCATTGCACCGCTAGCTTTAACAGTGTTTATTTGGGTTTTCTTAATGAATTTTATGGATCTTATCCCGGTTGACTTTCTCCCTTATGCAGGTCAATACCTAGGTCTATCACATTTAAGGGTTGTTCCAACAGCAGATGTTAGCATCACTATGTCAATGTCTTTAGGCGTCTTTGTCCTTATTATTATTTATTCTATTAAATATAAAGGGATTAGTGGTTTCATTAAAGAATATACACTTCACCCTTTCAATCACTGGGCATTTGCGCCGATTAATTTAGTGCTTGAATTAGTTAGTCTTTTAGCTAAGCCTGTTTCTTTAGGGCTTCGACTTTTCGGAAATATGTACGCAGGTGAACTTATCTTCATCTTAATTGCTGCATTATTGCCTTGGTGGTCACAGTGGGTATTGTCATTACCATGGGCCATCTTCCATATTTTAATTATTACATTACAAGCATTTATTTTTATGGTGTTGACGATCGTCTATTTAGCTATGGCGTCGGCAACGGAAGATCATTAATTTTAATATTTTTTTGATAATAAACTGGAGTATATAATGGATATTAGTATGTTATTTGTAGCCGCAGGTATAATGATGGGATTAGCTGCAATTGGTGGTGCAGTTGGTATTGGTTTATTAGGTGGCAAATTTTTAGAAGGTGCTGCTCGCCAACCAGAATTAATGCCTATGTTACGTACTCAATTCTTTATCGTAATGGGCTTAGTTGATGCGATCCCAATGATTTGTGTGGGTATTGCGCTTTATGTTATTTTTGCTGTCGCTGGCTAATAAAAATTTAAGAGGAATCGTGTCATGAATATGAACGCAACGCTCCTCGGCCAAGCAATTACATTTGTATTGTTTGTTTGGTTCTGTATGAAGTTTGTTTGGCCTCCAGTTATCGGCGCAATTGAAAAGCGTCAAAAAGAGATAGCCGAAGGACTTGCTTCAGCAGAAACAGCAAAAAAAGATTTGGAATTAGCCAAAGCAAATACATCTGACATAATGCAACAGGCTAAGGTTGAGGCCAATGCAATTATTGAGCAAGCAAACAAACGCAAAGCAGCCATTCTTGAAGAAGCAAAGCAAGAAGCTTCTCGTGAAAAAGAACGAATTGTTGCTCAAGGGCTTGCCGAAGTAGAGGCCGAACGCAAACGAGCTAAAGAAGAGCTCAAACAACAAGTCGCTACACTCGCTATTGCTGGTGCAGAAAAAATTATTCAACGTTCTGTTAATGAAGCCGCAAATAGCGACATCATTGATAAACTCGTAGCTGAACTATAAGGAGATATGAGCAATGGCTGACTTAATTACGATTGCTCGCCCTTATGCTAAAGCCGCTTTCGAGTTTGCGGTAGAAAAAAACAGCATCGAATCATGGCATAAAATGCTAGTGTTAACATCAGAAGTAAGTAAAGATGCTCAAATAAAGAGCGTTTTAACATCTGACATGAAAGCCGATTCGGTGGCTAATTTACTCATCAATATCTGCAAAGATGTGTTAGATGAGTTTAGCACTAACTTTATTAAGATTATGGCTGAAAACAAACGGTTATCACTTCTTCCCGAAGTACTAACTTTGTTTGAGCAATATTGTTTAGAGAAAAATGCCCAAGCAGATGTAGATGTGATTTCTGCTAGTGAGCTAACCAATGAACAACTTAATAAGATTTCTGTCGCTGTCGAAAAACGTTTATCACGAAAAGTAAAACTAAAATGTCACATAGATAAATCGCTCATTTCTGGTTTTATTATTCGTACGGGCGATATGGTTATTGATAGTAGTATCAGAGGGCGTTTAAATCGTTTAACTGACGCTCTACAGTCTTAAGGGGACTGATAATGCAGCTAAATTCAACTGAAATAAGTGAACTAATTAAAGAGCGGATAGCTCAGTTCAATATTGTGAGTGATGCTCACAATGAAGGAACTATCATATCTGTAAGTGATGGTATCCTTCGAATCCATGGACTAACTGATGTAATGCAAGGTGAAATGATTGCATTACCAGGAGGTCGCTATGCAATGGCTCTCAATCTTGAAAGAGACTCTGTCGGTGCGGTGGTCATGGGACCATACGAAGATTTATCTGAAGGAATGAAAGTCCAATGTACTGGTCGTATATTACAAGTACCAGTTGGTGAAGGTTTATTAGGTCGTGTTATTAACACATTAGGTGAGCCAATTGATGGTAAAGGTTCACTTCAACATGATGGCTTTTCACCAGTTGAAGTTGTTGCACCAGGTGTTATCGATCGTAAATCTGTTGATCAAGCATTACAAACTGGCTATAAAGCCGTTGACTCAATGATTCCAATTGGTCGAGGTCAGCGTGAACTTATCATCGGTGACCGTCAAACAGGTAAAACAGCACTTGCTGTCGATGCGATCATCAATCAACGTGACTCTGGCGTAAAATGTATCTATGTCGCTATTGGCCAAAAACAATCAACTATTGCCAATGTTGTGCGTAAACTTGAAGAACATGGTGCATTAAAAAATACGATTGTTGTTGTTGCCTCTGCATCTGAATCAGCAGCATTACAATATTTAGCGCCATATGCCGGTTGTGCAATGGGCGAATACTTTCGTGATCGAGGCCAAGATGCATTAATTGTTTATGATGATTTATCTAAACAAGCGGTTGCTTACCGTCAAATTTCGTTATTACTTCGTCGCCCACCTGGACGTGAAGCTTACCCAGGTGATGTATTTTATCTTCACTCTCGTTTACTTGAACGTGCTGCGCGCGTCAACGAAGCCTATGTTGAAGAGTACACTAAAGGCGAAGTTAAAGGTAAAACAGGTTCTTTAACGGCATTACCAATTATTGAAACGCAAGCTGGTGACGTTTCGGCATTCGTACCAACTAACGTAATTTCGATTACTGATGGTCAGATATTCCTTGAAACTAGCCTATTTAACTCAGGCATTCGCCCAGCGGTTAACCCAGGTATTTCGGTTTCTCGTGTTGGTGGTGCTGCGCAAACTAAGATAATGAAAAAATTATCAGGTGGTATCCGTACTGCGCTTGCACAATATCGTGAATTAGCTGCGTTCTCACAGTTTGCTTCTGACTTAGATGAGGCAACAAGAAATCAATTGAGCCACGGTGAAAAAGTGACAGAATTACTCAAACAAAAGCAATATGCTCCTATGACTGTTGCTGAGCAATCAATTGTACTTTATGCCGCTGAGCGTGGTTATTTAGAAGATGTTGAACTCGCTAAAGTGTTACCATTTGAAACCGCACTACTTGCTTATGCTCATAGTCAATATGGCGATTTTGTTAAACAAATCGATGAGACCGGTAATTACAATGATGAGATTGAAAGTAAGCTAAAAGCATTACTTGAAAGCTTTAAATCAACTCAAACTTGGTAAGGGTGGGGTAAAAAATGGCTAATGCAAAAGAGATTAGAACCAAAATTGCCAGTATCCAAAGTACGCAAAAGATCACTAAAGCGATGGAAATGGTTGCCAACTCTAAAATGCGTAAAACGCAAGATAGAATGGCAGCTAGCCGACCATATGCAGAGATGATCCGTGAAGTAATTGGACATTTAGCGTTAGCTCAGATAGGCGCCAAACATCCATATTTAGAAGAAAGGGATGTAAAGCGAGTTGGCTATCTTATCATTTCAACCGATCGTGGTTTATGTGGTGGATTAAATATCAACCTTTTCAAGGCGGTTATTACTGACATGTCAGCATGGCAGGAGAAAGGTGTCGAAGCAGATGTAGCTTTAATTGGTTCACGAGGTGTGTCGTTTTTCTCTTCAGTAAAAGCGAATATCTTAACCCAAGTCACTAACTTGGGAGACGAGCCAACTTTATCAGATTTAATTGGTCCGGTAAAAACAATGTTGGAGGCTTATGACGAGGGTAAGATTGATAAATTATATATTGTAACAAATAAATTTATTAATACCATGTCACAAAAGCCGACAATACAGCAGTTATTGCCATTACCACATTCAGAAGATGACAAACTCAAAGCTTCATCATGGGATTATATTTATGAGCCTGATGCTAAATCACTATTAGATGTGATTTTACGTCGCTATATTGAATCACAAGTCTATCAAGCAGTGGTTGATAATTTAGCGAGTGAACAAGCAGCAAGAATGGTAGCCATGAAAGCGGCAACAGATAACGGTGCAAACCTAATTAATGAATTGCAAATTGTGTATAACAAAGCGCGCCAAGGTGCGATTACTAATGAATTGATTGATATTGTATCCGGTGCAGCCGCGGTTTCAGGTTAGTGCTAAATATTGGCTTATAGTTAAGAAAAAGACGTAGAGGATTAAAAATGGCTACTGGAAAGATTGTCCAGATCATCGGTGCGGTGGTTGATGTCGAATTCCCCGAAGATGCAGTACCAAAGGTATATGATGCATTAGAAGTGGAAACTGGCGCTGAAAAATTAGTTCTGGAAGTTCAACAACAATTAGGTGGTGGTGTTGTTTGCTGTATTGCGATGGGATCATCTGATGGTTTAAGACGTGGACTTAAAGTGGTAAACACTGGTCACGGCATTGAAGTACCAGTGGGGACTAAAACACTGGGGCGTATCATGAACGTACTTGGTGATCCTGTTGATAAAGCAGGCCCAATTGGGGAAGAAGAGCGTTGGGCTATCCACCGTGCAGCACCGACTTATGAAGAACTTGCGAACTCAACTGAATTACTTGAAACAGGTATTAAAGTTATCGACTTAATTTGCCCATTTGCTAAAGGGGGTAAAGTGGGTCTATTCGGTGGTGCTGGTGTGGGTAAAACCGTTAATATGATGGAGTTAATCCGTAACATCGCTATCGAACATTCTGGTTACTCAGTATTTACAGGTGTAGGTGAACGTACTCGTGAAGGTAATGACTTTTATCACGAAATGAAAGAATCAAACGTGCTTGATAAAGTATCGTTAGTTTATGGTCAGATGAATGAGCCACCAGGCAACCGTTTACGCGTTGCGTTAACTGGTTTAACCATGGCAGAAAAATTCCGCGATGAAGGTAAAGATGTATTATTATTCATCGATAATATTTATCGTTATACCTTAGCTGGTACCGAAGTATCTGCGTTATTAGGTCGTATGCCATCGGCAGTAGGTTATCAACCGACATTAGCTGAAGAAATGGGCTTATTACAAGAGCGTATCACTTCAACTAAAACAGGCTCAATTACGTCAATCCAAGCTGTATATGTACCAGCAGATGACTTGACTGACCCATCACCAGCAACAACATTTGCTCACTTAGATGCAACAATCGTATTGAGCCGACAAATCGCCTCATTAGGTATCTATCCAGCGGTGGATCCATTGGATTCAACCAGCCGTCAATTAGATCCTTTAGTGGTTGGTCAAGAGCATTATGATTGTGCCCGTGGCGTTCAGTCGATTTTACAACGTTATCAAGAATTAAAAGATATTATTGCGATTCTTGGTATGGATGAGTTATCAGAAGAAGATAAATTAATTGTTGCTCGTGCGCGTAAGATTCAACGCTTCTTATCTCAACCATTCTTTGTTGCAGAAGTATTTACTGGTTCACCAGGTAAATATGTACCATTGAAAGATACGATAAGTGCATTTACGGGTATCATGAAAGGCGATTATGACCATATACCAGAACAAGCGTTCTATATGGTTGGTTCAATTGATGAAGCGATTGAGAAAGCAAAATCTCTCTAGGAGATTCATTGAGCAGATCGTATTAACGGAGATAGTAATATGGCACTAACTTCCTATCAATTAGAAGTTGTTAGTGCTGAATCTCACCTATTTTCAGGTGATGTTCAGCGAATCAGAGTAACTGGTCAAGAAGGTGAGCTCGGGATCTATCCTGGTCATACACCTTTACTCACAACAATAAAACCAGGTATGGTTGGTATTGTGAAAACGAATGGCGAAGAAGAGTTTATCTATCTGTCTGGTGGTATTTTAGAAGTTCAACCTAACATCGTAACCATCTTAGCAGATACTGCTATTCGGGGTGAAGACTTAGATGAAGCAAGAGCGCAAGAAGCGGTAAGGCAAGCGCAGGAACATATTAATCACCTAAGTGATGATGTGTCATTTGCTCAAGCATCTGCCGAACTATCTAAGGCATTAGCAAAAATTCGTGTTATTGAATTAACTCGCCGTGTCGGCCAATAATTTGCTTTTTATGTTGTAGTGCACAAAAAAGGTTACTGGATAGAATTGCTGAGTAACCTTTTTAATTTTAGCGTTCCAAATGTTAAGCGTTAGTTTTCTTTCAATACTCTTCAATATTATTTTCTTATTAAATTGATACTGAAACCTATTTCTAAAACTTTTTAATAGAAAACTCGCAATAACTTAAAATTTCTTTTTCATTTAAATATAGGAAAATTAGGGTTATACCTACTACTTAGCTGTTTTCGTAAAGTAACAAGGACAGTTATTCAACAGTTTTTGAAACAAAGTAAACTACACCCAATCCAGCAGAGCAAGAATCATAAATATCATTTTCATTAGCCTCTACAGCGTCATTTTTCGTTATGGCTTGATAACTGTTACCATCATCATCATAGAAAACAAAATGATAAACTTGTGTATATATATACTGTTTTTTTATTGTAGTATTTGTATTTTTCTTCTTTTCTGATGCCAATAAGGTGACTTTGGTTTTGGACGGATCTAAATTTCCCATATCAACGATACCAGCATATTGCATTTGCCTTAGTGCATCGTTCATAAACTGATTTGAGCAATTAGGCACTTTAGCAAAAGAGATAGCTGGTAATATTAGCCCAATAATTAAAATAATTTTTTTCATGTTATAACCTTAATTTTGTTTTCTTTATTCTGTGTAGCTAACTTGTAAAGCTACAGTATCAATTCATTAAATAATTTTTGAAATCTTTGGCAATTTGATCCATTAATCAAAATAATCAATCTGGCGTTTTGATACTAAATAACTATCAACTTCACCTATCGAGCAGTCTTTATTAGAAGTTTCACTTTTGGTGATAACTTCATAAGCTTTATTTTTATTATCATAAAAAACAAAATGGTAAATTTGCGTATATAAATCCTTACTTTTGTGTTCAGATGCTAAAAGGGTTATTCTCAATTTTGATTGATTCAAGTTTTCAATCTCCACTATATTACTATTTTTCAACCACTCCTTAGCCTTATCCAAAGCGCGAGTATGGCAATCTGGCCCTTTAGCAAAAGATAGCATTGGGCATAATATTAACAATATTACTAAAGAAAGCTTTTTCATATAATTACCTTAAGTTATTCTTTTTTTTAACTTATATTATTTTTATCATTGACTAAAAACACGCTAAAATGCCAAATTTACTTGCCTATTATTAGATAAGCTACTAATGAACTTGACTTTTGGATATTAGATATTTATTCACATCACTGATTGAACATTCTTCATATGATGCTTGGCTTTTGGTAATAACTTGGTAGCTATTACCATGTGTATCATAAAAAACAAAGTTATATATTTGCGTATACACCCCTTTTTTTATTTCTTCTGATACCAACTGTGTTATTTTGGTTTTAGATTCATCTAACTTTCGAATATCTACTATGTTCTCGTTTTTCATCCAAGCCAAAGTCATATTCATAGGCCAAGAATAACAATTAGGTCCTTTAGCAAAAGAGGCTAATGGGCACAACATTAACAATATTAGTATAGAAAACTTTTTCATCTTATTACCTCAATTCATTCATTTCTTATCTTTGGCAGAATATAACCACCTAATAATTTAACAATCGTTCGATTGATAACTGGCTAATAAGTTTTTGTCCTTGCCCAACTTACCTCTTCAATTAAACTTATTGTTTTCATATAATTATTTAATTTAATTATTTTATAGTGAGTTAGCTTATCATAAACGTGTATTGTTAATACACTATTTGTTATATTAATCCTCGCCTTCAAAATGGATAAATGTCACCGCTGTGATATCAATAAAAAGGGGGGAAGCAAGAGCTTCATATTTAGTCTTCGGGTTTAGATAAAGAAGTCAAAGAAATTGATGATAAAAAAGGCTCAACCAATGAAAATGATTAAGCTAGTTGTTATATTGTTGGTTAATTTTATAGGTGGATTACTAAGCTATCGATAGTGTTATCACTTTATCAGGAAACACGGCACACCTGCGTCTTATTATTTACTATTTTATGGTTTGTGTTATTGCTGTTTTATTATTATTTCAATCTTTATATTAAATAAAACGATCATCAGGTTTAGTTTTTTGTGGGATGATTGTTGGTATTTTAATAAGTTTT
Organism: Gilliamella sp. WF3-4; assembly: GCF_001690275.1. Taxonomy (GTDB): domain Bacteria; phylum Pseudomonadota; class Gammaproteobacteria; order Enterobacterales; family Orbaceae; genus Gilliamella; species Gilliamella apicola_C. Next base: position 35,918 of record NZ_LZGW01000056.1, read on the forward strand.
ATCTTATGGATTACCTGTCCATTCATTGTGGGAAATTATTATAGATCATCAGCCCTGAATATAGCTATTATTATAATCTATCTACTTATACCATCAGCTATTACCCTTAATTTCGCCATATTTCCAGTAAGCTTATTATGTTGTCATTACTCAATTGTTTGGATTGAAAAAATATATAACAAAATTATTCATATGATTAGGTCATCTTAAACCGTATAGAGACAACCAATACGGTATGTCCATTCAAATTAAGTTTTAATATAATAAAAACCAGTCAGAAAACCCATTGATTTTATTGAAGTTTTTATTTTGAAAAAATGATAAGAAATAATAACATGAATCCTTTTGCTGCAAGCTATACCTTATGGTGTACGGGTTAATACATTAAGTCTATTGTAAAGGCGGATACTATTTAATATTTTGGCTAGGATCATATAAAGTATTGAGATTTAATCTTACATAACTTATTAAATAAAATAATATTATGGATTTTTATAATAAAAAAAATGATATAGTATGAAAGATTAATTTTTGATTATTAATAAAGATGTGATTTTTTAATGAAGAAAATTACTTCCTTCTTATTTTTTATACCCATTATATGGTTAATGTTTTCTTTTTCATGTTTAGCTAAACCAAAAGTTATCCATGTTCTTGTTGCACTATGTGATAACAAATACCAAAAGATTGTTCCTGTTCCAAAAGCTATAGGTAATGGACAAGATCCTAAAAGTAATCTTTATTGGGGAGCCGCTTATGGTTTTAAAACCTACTTTGCAAAACAAAAAGAGTGGCAAGTTATAAAAATTAATCGGCCAAGCAATGATAAAATATTAGAAGAAATAATTTATAAACATCAAAATCAAGATGTTTATATCATAGCGCAAGCATATAATGGTAAATATATAGATGATACTGTCAATGATTTTCTAGATTATGCTGCTGGTAAAAAAGAGCAATCCTATTTGTTTGGTGATAAAAAAGTTATTGTTGGAGGCAAGGCTGATTTAGTTGTTTATATTGGTCATGATTCGTTAATGGAATGGTCATGGCGTAAATATTTACCTGATAGCTGGCGATGGGAAACACTCTCAAAAGAGCAACAGGCAAAACAAAAATCGCGTTATGCAGCAGTATTTGCATGCAAAAGTCAGCAATATTTTTCACCACCGCTATCTCGTTTAGGTATTACACCACTGATTTTAACTATGCACCGAATGGCGCCTGAAGCATATAGCGTTTATGCAATGATTGATAGTTGGCTAAAAGTTGATCCCAAAGAAGTTACTCGCCAAAAGGTAGCAAGCGCTTATAGCCAATATCAAAAACTAAATAAGCCAGCATTACAGATTTTTACAACTGAATATAAGCAATAATCCTAATTATTTTTTAATCACACGATAAGCACTATAGATGTTTAATTTATAGCAAAATAATTAAATAGCGAAGGTATATATACAATTATGAAATCACCTAAAATTGTCATTTTAACTGGCGCTGGTATTTCAGCTGAATCTGGATTATCAACGTTCCGTGCACAAAATGGATTGTGGGAAGGGTATAATGTAGATGATGTTGCAACCTATGAGGGATATCTTCGAGATCCGATTGCTGTTCATCAATTTTATAATATGTTGCGTAATAAATTACAAGATCCTAATGTTAAACCCAATGCTGCACATTTTGCATTGGCAGAACTAGAACAAAAGTTAGGTTTTGATAACGTATTAATTGTGACACAAAATGTAGATAATTTGCATGAACAAGCTGGATCAAAAAATATTATTCACATGCATGGTGAGTTATTAAAAGTTCGTAATGAAAAAACAGGGCAGATTATTGATTGTAATAAAGATATCGATTATGCACAAAATACATTAATCCGCCCACATATTGTTTGGTTTGGAGAGATTCCATTACAAATGGATGCTATCCATGACGCACTGTTACAGGCAGATTATTTTATTTCAATAGGTACATCAGGAAATGTTTATCCAGCAGCGGGGTTTGTTCAGATTGCAAATCAATCTGGTGCTAAAACCATTGAGCTGAATTTAGAGCCTAGCTTTAAACAAAATTTATTCCAAACAAAAATTTATGGGCCTGCAAGTAAAATTGTTCCTGAATTTATTAAGACATTTATCTAACAATAAACGCTATTTTAGCTTTTTTAGATAATTTTTATTACCCAAATTATTCATTTGGTTATAAATCCATTTAGCTCTTTTTTGTACCCGTTCACTTGGTATTGTTGGACTCCAACGCCTTGGATTAGGTAATATTGCTGCAAGTAAACTTGCTTGCTTTGCAGTTAACTGATTAGCACTAACATTAAAATAGTGCTGAGCGGCGGCTTCAATACCAAAAATACCCTCTCCCCATTCAGCACAATTTAAATAGATTTCCAGTATACGTTTTTTGGGCCAAAATAGTTCTATCCACAATGTAAACCAAGACTCAACACCTTTGCGAATCCAGCTACGAGATGGCCATAAAAAGATATTTTTAGCAACTTGCTGAGTGATTGTGCTAGCTCCTTTGAGTTTTTTGCTATTTTGATTATGATCTAAGGCGATGCGAATAGCATTAAAATCAAATCCCCAATGCACAGCAAAATTTTGATCTTCTGAGGCTATTACGGCAATTTTAATATTGTCCGAAATTTCATTCCAATCTTTCCAAACTCGTTGTTGAGGTATATTCCAATGCATGACTTTACGTTCTATCATTAACATAGACCCATATGGAGGATTCCACCAACGCATAGCTAAAGTTGAAAAAACAGATAGTAGCATTAGTCCGATTATTACCTTTTTGGCAATGGCTAGAATTTTTTTTAATAAACGAATCATGCTAATTTTATATAATATAAAGTAAAAGGTAGATAAGATACGATATATTATTGTTTAAATAAATATCTTTTTATAAAATCAACAATTTGAATTGGTTGATTGATATCAAAAATAGGCACAGAAACATCTAATGGTTCGTCACTGGCTATCGCTATTGTAAACTCATCTATATAGAGGGGCTTTTTATTTGCTAGACGATGACAAATGATTTTAGGAATATTTTCGTCTTTAAATCCTTCAATCAATATAATATCAACATCATTAAATTGATTAATGAGCGTGATTAAATCTGCTGGTTTATTCGGTGTTTCTTGAATCATTGCATAACGATTATTACAGGCAATAATTGTTTGCAAAGATCCAGCTTTTCGCAATTCATAACTATCTTTACCAGGAATATCAAACTCAATATTATGGTGCGCATGTTTTAATGAACCAATAGTAAAACCTTGTTCAACGAATAATTCAATGATCTTTTTTAGTAAAGTTGTTTTGCCGTTACCACTATAACCACAAATCCCAATAATTTTCCGGTTGTTCATCGATTCTTTACTCTAATGTGCTATATTGAAGATTAGGTAATATTACACTAATTTATACAATGCCTGTTGGAGAAGGAGCGTTATATGTACGATTTTTTGAATGATTATAATCAAACGGTTCACCCTCATTTACTAAAAAATTTTATTGATATTGCTGATAAAAAATTGAGTGGTTATGGTTTAGATGATATCTGTGATCATGCAATAGAAAGCATAAAAAAACAATTGAAATCACCAAAGGCTGATATTCATTTTATGCCTGGAGGAACCATTACTAATTTAACAGTAATTTCACATATATTAAGACCTTATCAAGCGGTTATTGCAACTGATACAGGGCATATTAATGTGCATGAAACTGGCGCTATTGAGGCGACAGGGCATAAAGTGTTAACAGTGCAAACGGAAGATGGGAAACTGACACCAGAATTGATTAAGCCGGTTTTAACTCATCATTGCGATGAGCATATGGTACAACCTAAACTTGTCTATATCTCAAATACGACAGAACTCGGTACGGTATATACAAAGCAAGAACTCAAAAAACTATATCAATTTTGCCAAAAAAATCACCTTTATCTTTATTTAGATGGTGCAAGATTAGCGATGGCATTAACGGCAAAAGATAATGATATTACTTTTCCTGATTTAGCAAAATATACTGATGTATTTTATATTGGTGGAACTAAAGTGGGGGCTTTTGCTGGTGAAGCGGTGATATTTAATAATCTTTCCATTAATCAAGATTTTCGTTTTAGCATGAAGCAAAAAGGGGCAATTTTAGCCAAAAGCTGGGTTGTGGCTGTACAAATTAAAGCATTAATGCAAAATAATCTTTATTTTGAGTTAGGGAAACACAGTAATGAGATGGCTGATAAATTAAAAACACTATTTGAGAAAGCAGGGGTAACATTTATCGCCAAACCACAAAGTAATCAGCTATTTGTTAATTGCCCAATCCAACTGGCTGAAAAAATTCTTGCTCATTACGCCGTAGATAATCTTGGACAAACTGATGCTAAACACATTGGTTTACGTTTTTGCACCTCATGGTCCACACAAGATGAAGAAATAGAATTATTTGCTGAGCAATTTCAGACATGGTTGGCATAATAAATAGCGATTAGGCGTTGATATGAGCTACTTTAAATAAATAACCTATTTAAATAAAATAACCTGCCCCCATTATTAAGGCTATATTATCTATTGATAAATAGCCTTAATACCGATGATATACTTATCTTATTTCTATCTCAGTAGTTTTTTATTTGCTTGTTTAAGTTCTTCAGGCGTATTGATATTAATAAAACAAAAAGTCTGATCATTAAAATCAACGGATTTTGCATCAATTTGTTCTAAAAATGACATTAATTTACGATTACCTTGTTCCAGATACAATTTAAGTTTTTGGATAACTGCTTTATGAATAAGCAAAATAGTTGGGTGATTATACTGACCATCACACGGATAGATTGCTTCGCTGTTTGAAGTATGTATTGCTAAACGCGCGATTAAATCATCTGGTAAGAAAGGGGTATCACAACTAACAAATAAATTCCAATCTGTTTCACTACGTAATAACCCACTGTAAATGCCAGATAATGGCCCTAAATAGCCAGTTAGATCATCGCTAAATACTGGGTATTGAGCTTTTCGATATTGATTAGTATTACGATTGCAGTTAATCATAATTGAGTCAACTTGAGGTTTGATATGGTTAATGACATGCTGGTAAAGTGGTTTTCCGTTTAACAACAGTAATCCTTTATCATCACCATTCATTCGTAAGCTTTGCCCTCCTGCTAGAATAATTGCAGTAATTGGTACACTTTTCATAAATTATTTCTCTTTTGCATTGCCAAAAAACAAAATAACATTACTATATAACAAAGTTGTTTTAAGTTTTAGCATACATATTTTAAACACAGCAGCTCAATTATTCATGAAATTGAGTATATACCAGCCTGTTTTTAATATGTAAATTAAATTTTATATCATCATCTTCAATTACTTTGAGGATTAAAAAAGGTATTAATTATGAAATGTCATCGTATTGATGAAGTAATGGAATTATTACAACCCGCTTGGGAAAGTGATTCAGATCTTAACCTATTACAATTTTTAGCTAAATTGGGTCAAGAAGCGGGGTTTGAAGGTGAATTAAAGCACTTGAGTGACGAAGTTTTAATTTATCATTTAAAAATGCGAGGCTCAGATAAGAGCGAAGCTATTCCAGGCCTAAAAAAAGATTATGAAGAAGATTTTAAATCTGCGTTGTTAAAAGCACGTGGAATTATAAAAGAATAAGGAGGATTATGAATATGAAAAAAACGCTGATAGCAATTAGTATTGCACTTTTTTCTGTAAACTGTTTTGCAGATGAAGGTAAAACAACAACTAAATCCGAAGTATCAATAACCACAACTGCGCCAGAGCCGATCGAATTAGGCAAACAATATGCTGCATTACCAACAAACCCTTCACCCGACAAAGAAGTTATAGAGTTTTTTTCGTTTAATTGTCCAAGCTGTTTTAGATTTGAAATTCAAAATCAAGGTTCGCACACCATTGGTAAAGCTTTACCAGAGGGGGTCAAATTTAAACGTTATCATTTAGAGGATTTTGGACCACTAGCTAAAGAGCTTGCGCAAGCGTGGGCTGTAGCGAATGTCCTTGGTATTGAAGATAAAGCTTCAGTTGCACTTTATAATGCGATTCAGAAAGATAAAACAATAAAAACCGCTGATGACATTAAAACGGTTTTTGATAAATTGGGTGTTAACGCTGAAATGTATGATAAAACCAAAGATGGCTTTTTAGTTAAAGCCTTTATGGCGCAACAAGCAAGTGCAATTAAAGAGATGAAACCAGAGTCTATCCCGACTGTTATTGTGAATCGTAAGTTTTATATTATATCAAACCAGCTTAATGTAAGTAGTGATGAAGCTTATATTAATGATTATGCAAGGGTTGTTGCATTTGTGTCTGACCTAGATCCTAATGCAAAAGTAGAGCAAAAAACAAATTCCGATAAAAAATAATGTGATGATATATCATTGTTATCATTTTTTACTAAAAGTATAACCTATTATTTTTAATAGATAAGTTAAGCGTTTAGTACTAATATTACCATCCCTTTGCATAGCTATTTTACGCAAAGGGATTTTTTATTATAAGAATATGATTATTCTCTTTCTAAAGCATGAATAGGATCAAGCTTAGCAGCTCGTCTTGCTGGAAAGTAGCCAAAGATAATGCCAATTATACTGGAGCAACTAAATGCGGCAATAATGGCAAGAATGGAAAAACTCATAGCAAATGACGTAACAACAGCATTAAAAACAAACCCAATAGCAAATGAAAGTAAAATACCTATTGTTCCACCAATTAGGCAGACTAATACAGCTTCGATCAAAAATTGTTGTAGTATATCACTTGAACGAGCACCAACCGCCATACGTACACCAATTTCGCGAGTTCTTTCGGTGACCGAGACTAACATGATATTCATCACCCCAATACCGCCAACAATAAGTGAAATTAGCGCAATAGCTGAAACCAATAGAGTCATTACCCAAGTTGAGGAATTAATTGTTTCTCGTATATTGTCTGAGTTAAAAATATAAAAGTCTTTTGTGCCATGCCTTTTTAACATAATTTGATTAATAGCTTGCTCAGCAACCGATAGATCAACATTATCGTTAACGCGTACCGTAATACTTTTTAATGACGTTTGCCCAACCATACGATTAATAACTGTGGTATAAGGTAACCAAATATTTAAACTCTCATTGCTACCAAACCCTTGTTGTTGTTTGGTAGCAATACCAATTATTCTTACTGGTAATTGTCCCACCATTAAAATTTTTCCAATAGGATTTTGATTGGCAAATAATCGTTTAACCGTATTTTCATCGATTACCGCATCTTGTGTGGAAGCAATAATACTTGTTTCATCGAAAGATTTCCCCTGTGTAATATTATAGCCACGAACGGCAAAAAATTGCTCACCAACACCATTTACAGTTCCTATTACAGCAAGGTTGTTAATTCGAAAATAGACACTAGTTGCAAGGTTTGGGGTCGTACTATGAACAAAGCTTTGTTGAGCTAAAAAATCCGCATCAGATGAGCGCAATGTAGTGATTTTATCCGCATTGCGATCACCAAATCCCGATCCGGCATAAATTTCTAAAGTACTCGTTCCTAATGAATTAATATTAGATAAAATTTTTTGTTTGGTACCTTGACCTAACGCAACCACTGACACCACAGAGGCAATACCAATTATAATACCTAACATAGTTAAAATAGTTCGTAACCGTTGTGAGACCATCGATAAAATAGCCATTTTAAACGCATCACGAAAACGATAATATTTTGCCCAGAAATTATCTTGCGTTTTAGTCGCTTCGATCTGCTTAACTTGGCGATTAGCATTACAATTTTGTTCAGATTGGTAATTTGGATTAATTGAATCAGAAACAATATTCCCATCACTAATTTCAACAATTCGCTGGGCACTTTTAGCAATATTTGAATCATGAGTAACAATAATAACGGTGTGACCTTGTTGGTGCAATTCTTGTAATATTGCCATCACTTCTAAGCCACTTTTACGATCGAGGGCTCCTGTTGGTTCATCAGCTAAAATAATTTGCCCACCATTAATTAGAGCTCGACCAATACTGACTCGTTGTTGCTGTCCTCCTGATAACTGGCTCGGTTTATTATCTATTTTATCGGCAAGCCCTAAACGGGTTAAAATTTCATTCGCTCTTTTTTGTCGTTGCTCGCTAGTAATACCCGCATAAATAGCAGGAATTTCTACATTTCCTCGTGCGGTTAGTGCATTTAATAAATGATAACGTTGAAAGATAAAGCCAAAATGCTCACGACGTAATTCAGCTAGCTCATCAAGGGATAACTTCCTTGTTGCGCGTCCACTAATAGAGTAAGTCCCTGAGGTTGGTTTATCTAGGCAGCCTAAAATATTCATCAAAGTGGACTTTCCAGATCCTGAAGCCCCAATAATAGCGACCATTTCACCAGCATTAATTGTCAGATTGATGCCTTTAAGAACTTGTATGGTTGAATCTCCTGCTGGAAACTCACGAACAATATTCTCAAGCTTGATAAGCGGTATATTATTCTCCATGTTAGAATCGAATCCTTGGTGATCTTGCATTATTGCCTATTGAAGCGCCATTAGCACTACTGACCACAACAATATCACCTTCTTTAATACCTGATTTTATTTCAACATTGATATTGTTATCGGCACCCACAATAACCTCACGCTCTTCAATTTCTTTATATTTATTTAACAGATAAATAATCGCTTTATTTTTGTCTAATTTTTTTTGGATGGCTTGAGAAGGAATAGTTAACACATCTTTTGCTTCGGACAAAACGATATAAACTTGCGCTGTCATTGAAATTCTTAAAATATGATCGGGATTATCCACATCAAATAACCCATTGTAATAAATTGCACTTTTTGTGGATGATGAGCTTGACGAGATTGCCTCTGTATTAATCGAGTCTGGCGCAGGCTCGATTGCGCGCAGAGTTAAACCATCAAAACGCCTATTAGGTTGACCTAAAATAGTAAAATAAACTGGCATTCCTTTTTTAACATTAACCACATCAGCTTCAGAAATTTGTGCCTCAATGGTCATTTTATCAAGCTGAGCTACTTTAACTATGGTTGGTGCACTTTGCACGGAGTTGACTGTTTGCCCTTCATCGACTGGAATTGCGACAATTATACCATCAATAGGTGAGCGAATTTTAGTATATCCTAAGTTCACTTTCGCTGTATCTACGGCAACTTGTGCCTTAACAATATCGGCATCAAGTGCTGCAATATCGGCTTTAATTACATCAAGCTCGGCTTTTGCTGCATCCAAATCAGATTGAACACCAACGCCTTTATTAACCAACTTGCGATGGCGATCATAGGTTAATTGATAGTTAATTAATTTTGCTTTTTTAGCTTCACGTTGTGCTTCTAAACTATTGAGTGATGCTTCTGATTGTTTTAAATCATTACTTTGTTTAAGATCGTCAATCTCGGCAATCATATCGCCTTGTTTAACTTCATCACCCAATTCAACATAAAGCTTTTTAATTTGACCCGAAACTTGAGCACCAACACTGACTTGTTTAAATGCACTAATTGTCCCATCTGCTAGGACTGTTTTTTCAATATTGCCTTTTGTTGCCGGTGACGTAATATAATTAACTGTCGTTTGCGAAGAGAAAAAAATTATTTTTGTAATATAAATAATTGCAAAAGTAATGACGGCTATGAATAAATACTTTTTTTTAAAAAACTTTAACAATCTTTTTCATCCTTATGTTTTGTTATTATTTTTTCGACATTGTATCGCAATAAATAAAAATGAAATTGATAACTATTCTTAATAAATTGTAATAATTATGAAAATTATCTAATATAAGTTATTCATTTTATACTACAACGCATATTTTTCTGAAACTTTTTTACAATAATTGAACGACCCAATCAGCCATAATGTGATCTTTATTCTGATTTATTCGCGATTGCGCTATAATGGCGCAAATTTATAGAGTTGATGAAGATAACAAAGCAATGGCACTAAAAATAACATCAAAATGTATCAATTGTGATATGTGTGAGCCTGAGTGCCCAAACGAGGCTATCTCAATGGGCTTTGACACATATGAAATCGATCCGAATAAATGTACGGAATGTGTGGGTTATTATGATCATTCTACTTGCCAGCGCGTTTGCCCTATTCAAAATGCAATTATAGCAGATCCTCAACACGTTGAAACACAAGAGCAATTACTTTTGAAATTTGAGCGACTTAAAGCTATTACTAAATAATTAGCTAGATTTGACATCGATGCGTAATTCTTTAGGAATTTCAAAAGTGATATTTTCTAAAATACCATCTGTTTCAATGAGTGATGTACAACCAAGACTTTTCAAGTGATCAATGACTTGTTGCACTAAGATATCGGGAGCAGAAGCACCAGCGGTTACCCCTATGGTATGCGCGTTTACTAACCATTCTTTTTGGATGTCTGAAGCAAAATCAATTAAATAAGCCTGTTTACTATTGCGTCTAGCAAGCTCTGCTAGACGATTTGAATTAGATGAATTTTTAGAACCGACGACCAAAACAATATCTGCGCGCGAGGATAGCTGTTTTACCGCTTGTTGGCGATTGGTTGTGGCATAGCAAATATCATTTTTACGTGGACTACGAATATCAGGAAAACGTTTTTTTAAAGCGACAATGATCTCGGCAGTATCATCAACCGATAAAGTTGTTTGAGTGGTAAAGCAAAGGTTATTTTCGTTTTTTACTTGTAGTTTTTGTACATCATCTATCGATTCGACTAAATAGATACCACCTTCAGGATTATTATACTGCCCCATTGTCCCATCAACCTCAATGTGACCAGCATGACCGATTAAAATGACTTCTTCGCCACGATAACTAGATCGAGCAACTTCCATATGTACCTTAGTCACGAGTGGGCAAGTCGCATCAAAAACGCGCAACTTACGTTGTTTGGCTTCTTCTCGAACGGCTTTAGATACACCATGCGCTGAAAATATAAGAATCGTGTTGTCAGGAACTTCATTAATATCTTCAATAAAAATCGCACCTAATTCTTTTAGGCGATTGACAACGTAGCGATTATGTACAACCTCGTGGCGGACATAAACGGGTGCACCAAATAACTCTAGTGCACGTTCAACAATGGTGATAGCACGATCAACACCTGCACAAAATCCACGAGGGTTGGCTAAAATAATTTGCATGTTATGCTGTCTTCTTCGGTTTTTTGTAATTACAGAAAATAAATAAGCCAATACCCGCACAAATTGCACAGTCAGCAATATTAAAGGTTGGATAATGCCAATTACCAAAGTTAACATCTAAAAAGTCAACCACAAAACCATGGTAAATACGATCAAATAAATTACCAAATGCGCCTCCCAGAATCAGTGATAATGAAAGGTTCTCTAATTTTTGTTTACGACTATTGCGGTATAACATATGCATAATCACGGCACTGATTATCAAAGCAAAAACAGCAAGCATTGTACGTTGACCTTCAAAAATGCTAAAGGCAGCCCCAATGTTGCGGACATAAGTGATCGAGAAGAAGGGTAGAAGGTTCACTGATTCAAATAACGAGAAGTTATTTATAATCCAAAATTTACTTGTTATATCAATGATAAAAACAATGATTGCAAATAATAACCAGTAAAGTCCGTTATCTTTTTTCATATAATTTATGCTCATTATTATATTTCCGCCGACAATCGTCGGCGGAAAGGGTACTAAGTTGCTATAGGGATCGCTATAGCTGATTTTGTGCGTTAAATGGCTTTATTATTGCTTATGCAAAATACCTTATCTCGCCATTGCCATGGATGTTTTCCTCACAACGCTTACATAAATGGGTTGTTGGTTCATTATCTGTTGTGTAGTGCCAACAACGAGGGCATTTATCGCCTTGTGCTTTGGTCAACTCAATTTTCAGCCCTTGAATATCACTTTGTACAGCGTTTTCTGGTGCTGTTTGTAATGGTTTAACGTTAGCTTGTGATGTAAGTAAAACAAAACGCAATTCATTTTCTAATTTAGCTAATGTTGTAGCAATCTCTTCATCAGCATAAAGAGTAACGGCCGCTTCAAGTGCACCACCGATTACTTTATCATTACGACCTTGTTCAAGTACTTTATTCACTTCGCTACGAATTGTTAAAATTTTCGACCAGTATTCACTATTCAAGGTTTCATTATCCGATAATGCAAATAATGCGCTATACCATTCATCTTCAAAAACGAATTCTTGTTTTTCTGCTGCTGGTAAGTATTGCCAGATTTCATCTGCAGTAAATGATAAGATCGGAGCAATCCAGCGAACCATAGCTTGAGCAATATGATATAAAGCGGTTTGACAACTGTGGCGTGCAATACTATCACTTTTGGCTGTGTACTGACGATCTTTAATGATATCTAAATAAAATGATCCCATTTCGATTGAACAAAATTGCATAATGCGTTGTACAACTTTATGGAAATCATAATTTTCATATGCCTGAATAATGTGTTCTTGTGCTTCTTTCGCCATGCTCACCGCCCAACGATCAAGTACAACCATATCATCTGGCTTAACCATATCGGTCACTGGATCAAATCCATTTAAATTCGCTAGCAAAAAGCGAGCAGTATTACGAATACGACGATAGCTATCCGCCGCTCGCTTGATAATTTCATCTGAATAACTCATTTCACCCGAATAATCGGTAGATGCAATCCATAAACGTAAAATATCGGCACCAAGCTTATTCATCACTTCTTGGGGGGTAACGATATTACCGAGAGATTTAGACATCTTACGACCTTGTCCATCAACCACAAAACCATGAGTAAGTACTTGCTTATAAGGTGCTTTGTTATCAATTGCAGTAGATAACATTAACGAAGACATAAACCAACCACGATGTTGATCTGAACCTTCTAAATATATATCGGCATCATGACCTTCGAATTCTGGACGAGCGCGAACCACCGATGAAAAAGTAGATCCTGAATCAAACCAAACATCTAACGTATCAGGAACTTTGCGATAATCATCAGCATCTGGACCGAGAAGATCTTTAATGTCCGCATCCCACCAAGCTTGAATGCCATCTTTTTCAACTAACTTAGCTATTTTTTCAATTAAAGCTAATGTGTCTGGGTGAAGTTCCTCAGTCTCTTTGTGTACAAACAATGTCATAGGTACACCCCACGTACGCTGACGAGAAATACACCAGTCTGGGCGATTAGCAACCATAGTTTCAATGCGCGCTTGTCCCCAATCCGGGATCCAACGCACTTGTTTAATTTCTTCTAATGATTGCAAGCGCAAATCTTGCTTTTCCATGCTAATAAACCATTGCGGTGTCGCACGAAAAATAACAGGTGTTTTATGGCGCCAACAACATGGATAGCTATGTTCAATATTTTCAAAGTGTAATAATGCATTATGTTCTTTTAAGATCTCAACAATGACTTTATTCGCTTTAAATACAAATAACCCGTCTAAACCTGCACCTGTTCCTGATAAGTAGCAACCATTACCACCAACAGGATTGGCGACTTCAAGTCCATATTTTTGACCTACCATAAAGTCTTCTACCCCATGACCAGGGGCGGTGTGTACTGCACCAGTACCAGCATCAATAGTAACGTGATCACCAAGTACAACTGGCTCATCAAAATCAAGGAATGGATGTTTAAAACGCAATAACTCAAGCGCATCACCGTGACAGCTACCTAACACTTTCCATTCACTGATATTGGCTCGTTTCATCACAGATTCAACTAAATCAGCTGCTAAAATTAAGCATTCTTTATCATTGACTTGAACAAGCTGATATTCAAAATCAGTGTTTAAAGCAATTCCTCGACTTGCTGGTAAAGTCCAAGGTGTGGTAGTCCAAATTACAGCATAAATCGTTAAGTCGGTATTGATACCAAATTTATTTGCTATAGCTTGATTATCGACCGCTTTAAATTTTACATCAATTGCTGGCGATGATTTATCATAATATTCCACCTCAGCTTCTGCCAAAGATGACATACAATCCGTACACCAATAGACGGGTTTAGCACCTTTGACTAAATGGCCATTTTTTATAACGTTACCTAAAGTGCGGATAATATTTGCTTCCGTATTATAATCCATTGTACGGTAAGGATTTTGCCAATCACCCAATACACCCATACGGATAAAATCCGCCTTTTGTAGTTCAACTTGTGAAGCCGCATAATCACGGCAAATTTGGCGAAATTCAGCAGACGAAACTTTAACCCCAGGTTTACCAACTTGCTCCTCAACTTTTTGCTCAATCGGTAAACCATGACAATCCCATCCAGGGATATAAGGTGAATTATAGCCACTCAATCCTTTTGATTTGATAATAATGTCTTTAAGGATTTTATTAACGGCATGACCAATATGTAATTTCCCATTGGCATAAGGAGGACCATCATGCAAAATAAAGCTTTTTTTACCTTTTTTCGCAGAGCGAATTTTGCGATAAAGTTCTTTATCGTACCAATTTTGTAACATTGCTGGTTCGCGCTTAGCAAGATCGCCTCGCATAGGAAACCCTGTTTCAGGTAGATTCAATGTATTTTTATAGTCTGTCATGCTGATTTATTCCAGTTAAATTTGTTGATACTACTTTTTAATTGGTTAATTGTGCACTGATATTTTTCGCAGTGCAAACATCTTGTGTAATTTGTTGTTTTAATTCTGCTAATGAATCAAATTTTTTCTCATCGCGTAATTTTTCGATGAATGTTATGTCTAAATATTGTCCATAAATATCATCCGAAAAGTCAAATATATTCACTTCTAAAATCGCCTTTTTTCCATTAATGGTTGGTCTTAAACCAATATTGGCAACGCCATCATAAAGTTGATTATTACAAATATTTCTAACTTTAACAAAATAGACGCCTTGTAGTGCAGGCTTTTTTCGGTGTAAGTGAATATTTGCGGTTGGAAAACCTAATTGTCTTGCCAAAGCATTACCATGTATTACGCGACCTTGAATGGTATAATCTCGACCTAAAAGACAATGAGCCAATTTAAAGTCGTTATTTAAAAGTGCTTGGCGCACAGCTGTGCTACTAATACGAAAATTATTCCAAACAAATGTTGGCATACTTTCGACGATAAAATCGTTGTTATGTGCATATTGCTGTAAAAGGTTTATATCTCCTTTACGGTCAAATCCAAATCGAAAATCATCACCAATGGCGATATATTTAACTTGCAGCTTATTAATCAACCAATCTTGAATAAAATGATTCGCTGACATGTGAGCAAATTTTTTTGTAAATGGAATTGCGAGAATATAGTCAACACCAAATTTTTCAATAAAAATGACTTTTTCCTGAAATGAAGTCAACCGTGAGGGCGCATTATTTTGTGTAAAAAACTCTAGTGGTTGTGGCTCAAACAACATCACAACTGTAGGCAAGTTTCGCTTTTTACCTTGTTTAATAATATGGTTAATTAACTGTTGGTGCCCTAAATGAACACCATCAAAATTTCCCAAGGTTAAAACACATTGAGAGAATTGATTTTTTAAATTAGTTATACCACGGATAATCTTCATGAAAACAATGTTATTTATATTAAGTAACCAAGAATTATACCAATCTTTCTTGAAGATGCACGAAATATAAAGCTAGGTATTGCGGTTTTCTCTCAAGCTTTTTGCACTAGTTTTGGCAACAGCTTGATTGTTGACCAATGTCCAAAACTTAATTAACCAAATATAACCATTAGTAAGATCAGTAATGATTAAGTGCCCGTAAAAACTCTTGTCTTGTGCTTGGATTAGTTTTAAATCCACCACCAAGCGCAGTAGTTGTTGTGATGCTACTAGAGTCTTTAATTCCTCTTGCTTTTACACAGTAGTGAGTGGCATCAATTGAAACAGCAACATTGACCGTACCAAGCAAAGTTTGTAGAGCTACTAAAATTTGTTGGGTTAACCGTTCTTGTACTTGGGGACGCTGTGAAAAAAACTCAACAATGCGATTGATTTTAGACAGACCAATTACTTTATCTTTTGGAATATAAGAAACCGTTGCTTTACCGTCTATTGTTACAAAATGGTGCTCACATACACTAGTTAATGTAATGTCACGAACGGTAATCATCTCATCCACTTGCATTTTATTGTCGATTAACGTAATTTTCGGAAAATTTTCATAATAAAGGCCAGAAAAAATCTCATCAACATACATTTTTGACACACGATGAGGGGTCTGAGCAAGGCTGTCATCCGTCAAATCAAGTTCCATTAATTTCATAATTTCACGAAAATGAGCCTCGATTTTTGCTTTACGCTCATTATTATTCATAGCTAGATGGCATGATGGAGTTTCAAGATTTTTGGCTGCTAGTGCATCTTTGACTTTTTGCGCGGCAAGACTTAATACTGTCATTTATCAAATACTCAGGTGAAATTGAATACGATATTATATAACACTTGTGGTGCAATATATAGTTTTTTGCTGAAACGTCTAACTAACCTGAAACATCTTTACATTATATTATCTATGATGATAAGAATATTATGACTAATTAGGTTATACTGTCAGTTATTATATAGCATAACGTTTAGGTAACTATAATGCCAAATAACACACCAATTATTTTAATTGATGGATCTTCTTATCTTTACCGTGCTTTTTTTGCATGCCCTCCTTTAACTAATGCCAAAGGTGAACCAACAGGCGCTATTTTTGGCGTCATTAATATGATTCGTAGCTTGTTAAATCAATACGATCCGACACATATTGCTGTTGTATTTGATGCTAAAGGCGGATCGTTTCGTAACGAAATTTATAGTGAATATAAAGCTACTCGTGAAGCGATGCCTGAAAATCTTCGCCCACAAATTGAGCCTATTCATACCATTTTAAAAGCGATGGGACTACCACTGCTTTGTGTTGAAGGTGTTGAAGCAGATGATGTAATTGGTACATTGGCTAGGCAAGCAGAAAAGGCAAATCTTGAAGTCTTGATTAGTACTGGCGATAAAGATATGGCGCAGTTAGTAAGCGATAAAATTACACTTATTAATACCATGAATAATACCATTCTTGATTCAAAAGGTGTCATGGAAAAATTTGGTGTTCCGCCAGAAAAGATGATTGATTATTTAGCGTTAAGAGGTGATTCTTCCGATAATATTCCTGGTGTGCCTGGAGTAGGTGAAAAAACAGCACAAAGTTTATTATCCCAATTTGATGGTGTAAAAGATATTTATAATCGATTAGATGATGTTGAAAAATTGGCTATTCGAGGAGCTAAATCCTTAAAACAAAAATTGATTGATAATCAGAATGATGCTGAACTTTCTTATCTATTAGCAACAATCAAAACGGATGTTAAATTAGATTTTACCAATGAACAATTATTGATCGGAAATATTGACGTTAATGCGTTAATTGAGTTATTTAGTTATTATGGTTTTCATCGTTGGCAAAAAGAATTAATTGCAGGTACCTTCCTAAAGCAACAAAAAAATATGGTTGTCGAGATTGAAGATGATTTATTTTCTCAAGAACAACCTACAGCAACTTTGCAAAAAAATGAAACCGATTACCAGTGTATATTAACCAATGAACAACTCGATGAATGGATAACCAAATTAAGCAACAGCAAGCAATTTGCTTTTGATACCGAAACGGATAATGTTGATCATGTGCACGCTAAATTAGTTGGTATCTCATTGAGTGTTGAACCTTACCAAGCGGCTTATATTCCACTTGCTCACCAATATTTAGGTGTTCCAAAACAGCTTCCTCTCAATGATGTTCTGGCTAAATTGAAACCAATACTTGAAAATCCAGAAATAAAAAAAATCGCTCAAAATGCAAAATTTGATTACAGCGTATTGGCGAACTATGGCATAACCGTTCAAGGTATCGCATTTGACACTATGCTTGAATCTTATGTACTAAACAGTACTGAACGTTATGATATGGATAGTTTGGCCAATCGCTATTTGAACCACAAGACGATTACTTATGATGAATTAACTAAATTTGATAAAATTCAAGTTACTATTGATGCTATTGAGGTAGAAAAAACCACACAATATGCTGCGGAAGATGCCGATATTACATTGCAATTGCATCATAAGTTATGGCCAACTCTTGAAAAAAACCAAAAATTAAAAAAACTATTCACTGATATTGAAATGCCACTTGCTATTGTAATAGCTGAAATGGAAAGAACAGGCGTTCTAGTGGATGCTAAATTATTAAATAAGCATTCAGCTGAGTTGAATAACAAATTGAACGAAATTCAAGAAACGTTACAATTGTTAGCAGGTGAAAAATTTAACCCAGCATCACCTAAGCAAATTCAAGTTCTTTTATTTGATAAGCATCAATTACCAGTACTCAAAAAAACGCCCAAAGGCGATCCTTCAACTAGTGAAGAGGTTTTGAGCGAGCTAGCTAATCAATATGAGCTACCACGCATGATTTTACTTTATCGTAGCTTAGCTAAGTTGAAAAATACCTATACTGATAAATTACCATTAATGCTTAGCCCAGTTGATCATCGGATACACACTAATTATAACCAAATTGGTACGATAACAGGACGATTGTCTTCAAATGAGCCTAATTTACAGAATATTCCTGTTCGCAATGAAGAAGGTCGTCGAATTCGACAGGCATTTATTGCACCAACAGGTTATAAGATTATTTCTGCCGACTACTCACAAATCGAATTGCGTATCATGGCACACTTATCGCAAGATAAAAGTTTACTTGATGCTTTTTCTCACAACAAAGATATTCATCGTGTCACAGCTAGCGAAATTTTGGGAAAATCTGAATCTGAAGTAACTTCTGAAGAGCGAAGACGAGCAAAAGCCGTTAACTTTGGACTAATTTATGGTATGAGTGCATATGGCTTATCAAAACAAATTAATATTGCTCGAAAAGAAGCCCAATTTTATATCGATCGCTATTTTGAACGCTATCCAGGTGTTCAAACGTATATGGACGAAATCCGCCAACAAGCGACAGAACAAGGTTATATTGAAACGCTATCTGGTCGACGATTATATCTACCTAAAATTAAATCAGGAAGTGGCATTGAACGCCGAGGAGCTGAACGAGCCGCCATTAATGCGCCAATGCAGGGCACAGCAGCTGATATTATCAAAACAGCGATGATTAAGGTAAGCGACTGGATTAAAAGCCAGCCTATAGGTAATATTAGGATGGTAATGCAAGTACACGATGAGCTCGTATTTGAAGCAAAAGAGGAGTTGGTTGAGCAATATAGTGACCAAATAAAATCCATTATGGAAAATTGTTACCAACTATCCGTACCATTAAAGGTAGACGTGGGAATAGGCAATAACTGGGATGAGGCACACTAATTAATGCCAAATCAGCGCCAAATAAGTTAGCCTTAAATAAAATAGTTAATCACTTTTTTATGTTAAAGCGCATATTTTACGGAAAATTTTTTATAAATTATGGCGTAACTTTTTGGCACTAATGGCACTATTGCTCAAACTTTTCGGCGTGTTAGAATAAGCAACTAAATTGAATTGATATCAACATGTTATTCTGCTTGTTAATATTGGCAGAATAAAAAGGCATTTGTCGCCATTTGGCTATTTAAGTTTGCTTTTTTGTTATTATTAGGATTATTTCATGAAAATAAAAACCCGTTTTGCACCTAGCCCAACAGGCTATTTACATGTAGGTGGTGCACGTACAGCGCTTTATTCTTGGCTCTATACTCGCCATGCCAAAGGTGCATTTGTATTACGTATTGAAGATACTGATCTTGAACGTTCAACGCCAGAAGCGATTGAAGCAATAATGGATGGTATGAATTGGTTAAAATTATCATGGGATGAAGGTCCTTATTATCAAACTAAACGTTTTGATCGTTACAATCAGGTTATCGATGAAATGTTAGCCAACGGCACAGCTTATCGTTGCTATTGTTCTAAAGAACGGCTTGAAAAATTGCGCGAAGAACAAATGGCAAAAGGTGAAAAAGCGCGTTACGATGGACATTGCCGTTGTGATTCAGTACAAAAAGAACACAGCCATAATGAACCTCATGTTGTGCGTTTTGCTAACCCTATTGATGGCACTGTCATCTTTAATGATTTAATTCGAGGGCCGATTGAGATTGCCAATAGAGAACTTGATGATCTTATTATTCGTCGCACTGATGGTTCACCAACCTACAATTTTTGTGTAGTAGTTGATGATTGGGATATGGAAATTACTCACGTTATTCGTGGAGAAGATCATATTAATAACACACCTCGTCAGATTAATATTCTAAAAGCGTTAGGTGCACCTATTCCTGAATATGGACATGTATCGATGATCTTAGGCGATGATGGACAAAAATTATCTAAGCGTCATGGTGCGGTAAGTGTAATGCAATATCGTGATGATGGCTATTTGCCTGAAGCTCTACTTAACTATTTAGTGCGCCTTGGTTGGTCTCATGGCGATCAAGAGATTTTCTCAGTACCTGAAATGATTAACTATTTTTCATTAGGTGCGGTGAGCAAATCAGCCAGCGCCTTTAACACTGAAAAATTACTTTGGTTAAACCATCATTATATTAATCATCTGGACGCTGATTATGTCGCTCAACATTTAATATGGCATATGAATCAACAAGGATATGATTTATCAAAAGGCCCTGACCTTATTACGATTATTAAACTATTTGGTGAACGTTGTAAAACCCTTAAAGAAATGGCTGAGTCGTGTGCCTATTGTTATCAGGATTTTGATGATTTCGATGCAGATGCAGCTAAAAAGCATCTACGTCCTGTCGCTAAAGAGCCATTGGAAGCCATTAAAGCAAAAATTACAGAAATTGCTGATTTTGATTGGCAAATTGATAAAATTCACCATGCTATTGAAGCAACAGCAACAGAGCTCAATGTTGGTATGGGAAAAGTCGGCATGCCACTACGCGTTGCCATAACAGGCATAGGGCAATCACCATCGGTTGATGCGACGGTTTTTGCGGTAGGAAAAAAGCGAACGCTTGCAAGAATAGATAAGGCACTTGCATATATTACACTGCGTGAGCAATCTTAAAATTAACCTATAGTAATTGCAGGATGTTGCCTGCAATTATTTTTGCCAAACCGAGAACTTCTATGGTTCGCTTAAAAAAACGTTATTGGTTTTTATTGATTATTTTGCTTACCAATTTGATATTAGGTTTTTGTGGTTGGCATTATTGGATATCATTTAAAGAAAAATATCATCTATCGATAGATTGGCATGGCATAAATATGAGTTTTGAAGGCTTATCTTTTGATGAGTTTACTATATCTCAGCCGTCTCAATTATCCGTAACAGCGAAAAATTTACTTGTCTCATGGTCACAGTTATCGGCAAAAAACATTGATATTTACTGGCAACCAAATGATGCAAAAGCGCTTGTCAAAGCCACGCAAAAAGTTGTTGATACAACAATTCAAGATGTGCATCAAGCTAATTTTGACCTCTCCACTATTTCAACCATGCTTGATTGGTTGCCGAAAAAAATCCATATCGATTCGTTAACATATTATGCACAAAATAACCAACAATTTGACGTAAAAATTGATGCAACTAAACAGTTAGAATCTATACAATTAGCTGTGTCGAGTAATAATCAATATTCGGCAAAACTGTCTACCACTTTACTATTTAATGAAGTGGATTCACGTATTGATATTCAAAATGGTATTTTGGCCAGTAATTTAAGCCAATTTGGTATAGAAAATAGCCAATTAACTTTGCCATTCACGGGGTGGATTTCCAGTAATCAATTTATGTTAGTCAATTCTGGTCATGCCTCACTGATGTTAGAAAAAGCTAATTTATCTGATGATCTGATACTTGGTCGTTTAGAAAGCGTTTTTACGTTTAAAGTTGAATCGGCTATTCCTATTGAAAGTAAAAAATTAGCTACTACAACTGATTTCATTGTTAATAAATTCGATGGCATTTACAAAAATAGCGAAATAAAATCAGCAACAGGCAACATCAAAATTGTTATTAAAGATAATCAATTTACTGCATCAGTACCTATTTTAAATATACAAGAAGTCAATTTAGGCATAGCCTTTGAGCAAGTAAAATTAGCGGGTATTTATAACGCACCACTCAAGACAATAGCTCAAGGGCAGCTAAACTTGAAAAAAGCTCAAGCATCAATTTTTTCTGGTTCTGTGTCTATTAAACCAAGTAAATTGAATTTAGCTAAATTACCCCAACAATTAAGTTTAAGGCTAAAGCAAATACAGTTAAAAGAGATTCTTGCTAAATACCCAGCTGAAGGACTTGCTGGGGTAGGTACAATTGATGGTTATTTGCCCGTTATTTTACTAAAAGCGAAAAAAAAAGATGGCTCTGCGTTTGAAATTGCGATTAAAAATGGTCAGTTAACCACAATCAATGAAGGCTATTTACAGTTTGAAAATTCTGCTTTGAAAAATTATGCACAAAATAACCCTAATATGAAAATACTCACTGATATTATTAAAAATTTTCATTATACTAAGTTACAAGGTACTGTTAATTATGCCAACGAAATAGCCAAGCTTGGATTAAATATCCAAGGAAGCAATTTAGATGTCGAAAATGGCAAAGCGGTTAATTTAAATATCAATCTTGAAGAAAACATGGCTAAATTGCTGATGAGTTTACAGTTGTCTGATCAAATTAGCGAACCAGTTCGTAAACGAATTCAAGCACATTTAAAAAAAGAATCTTCAAAATAAGGGGTTATTTTATGATGCGAAATGTTATGGTTATAATGGTATTAGCAGGTATGTTAATCGGATGTTCGCCGACGGTTAAAGTGCAAGCACCTAGCGAGCCAATTAATATCAATTTAAACGTTAAGATAGACCATGAAATTAATATTAAAGTCGATAAAGCATTAGATAATATAATCAATAAATCTGGATTATATTAATTGTATAAGTTTTATTTTCATCTATTCTTTTGATTGTGGTCAGTAGAACAATCTATATTCACACTCAAATCAATAAAATATGATGTATTTACTAAGGAGTTTGTTATGACTATCTGTAAAAAAGCAACCATAGCATTATTGTCCATTATGTTATCTTTTTCTACATTTGCATTAAATTTAGAGCAAGCCATGGATTCATTAAGCCAAGCCAAAGCGCAAGGTCTTGTTGGTGAACAGGCTGATGGTTATTTAGGCGTTGTTAAAAATGAAGGCAATGCCAGTGAAATTGCGCAACTGATTAATCAGGCACGTAAAACCCAATACCAAAAAGTGTCTAATGAAAGCCATGTCCCTTTAAATGAAGTAGAAAAAAAAGCGGGTAGTAAAGCGCAAGAAAAGACCCCAACAGGTCAATATATAAAACGACAAGGTCAGTGGTTAATAAAATAATCATTTGTTTTTTGCAACAACCGAGAAAGTATAACGACATTACACTTTAATTGTGTATTAATAATGTGTATGCTGTTTGCTTAAATGTTTGTTTACCGCTTTTTTATATTTATCTATTTAATAAAAAGATGGTAAAGTTTTTATTTAATTAGTTTTTACTTGTAATAGTATCGCTTATGCGATTTGAAATGGAGAAAATCAATGTGTTCGATTTTAGGTATTCTTGATATTAAATCAGATCCAGAACAACTACGAACAAAAGCACTAGAGTTATCATGTCTACAGCGTCATCGCGGTCCTGATTGGTCTGGTATTTTTGCGTCTGATAAAGCTATTCTTGCTCATGAACGTTTATCAATTGTGGATGTCAATACAGGATCTCAGCCCCTTTATAATAAAGATAAAACCCTAGTTTTAGCGGTAAATGGCGAAATTTACAATCATCAAGAACTCCGAAATCAGTATAAAGATCGTTATGAATTTCAAACAGGCTCTGACTGTGAAGTCATTCTTGCGTTATATCAAGAAAAAGGAATTGATTGTCTTGATGAATTACAAGGCATGTTTGCTTTTATTCTTTATGACATCAATAAAGGTAGTTATTTTATTGGTCGTGACCATATTGGTATTATTCCAATGTATACAGGGCATGATGAAAACGGTACCTTTTATGTTGCCTCTGAAATGAAAGCCTTAGTACCAGTTTGTAAAACCATTGAGGCTTTCCCTCCTGGATGCTATCTATCGAGCACCGAAGGTGAAATAAAAACCTATTACAAACGTGACTGGATGGATTACGAAAATGTTAAAGATAATCAAACCGATATTAATGCACTTCGTGTTGCGTTAGAAGATTCGGTAAAAAGCCACTTGATGTCTGATGTGCCTTACGGTGTTTTATTATCAGGTGGGCTTGATTCTTCGGTCATTTCGGCAATCACTAAAAAATTCTCAGCACGCCGAGTTGAAGATCATGAAAAATCTGAAGCATGGTGGCCACAATTACACTCATTTGCTGTAGGCTTAAAAGGAGCCCCAGATCTTAAAGCTGCGCAAGCGGTTGCTGATCATTTAGGCACAGTGCACCACGAAATTAACTTTACTATTCAAGAAGGGATTGATGCAATTCGTGATGTAATTTATTTTATTGAAACTTACGATGTCACTACTATTCGTGCATCTACACCAATGTATTTAATGGCACGTAAAATCAAAGCAATGGGCATTAAAATGGTACTATCTGGTGAAGGTGCTGATGAAGTGTTTGGTGGTTATCTCTATTTCCATAAAGCGCCAAATGCAAAAGAATTCCATGAAGAAACCGTACGTAAATTAGCAGCGCTACATATGTATGATTGTGCACGAGCGAATAAAGCCATGGCAGCATGGGGAGTTGAAGCTCGGGTACCATTCCTTGATAAAAAATTCTTAGATGTCGCAATGCGCATTAATCCAAAAGATAAAATGTGTGGCAGTAATGGCAAAATGGAAAAACACATTGTACGTGAAGCATTTGAGTCTTACTTACCTGCATCGGTTATTTGGCGTCAAAAAGAGCAATTCTCAGACGGTGTTGGTTATAGCTGGATCGATACATTAAAAGAGATTGCTGAAAGTAAAATTACTGATCAGCAATTAGAAAACGCAAAATTCCGCTTCCCATACAATACACCAACATCGAAAGAAGCTTATATGTATCGTGAAATTTTTGATGAATTATTCCCACTTGAAAGTGCCGCTCGTTGCGTACCTGGTGGACCAACTGTTGCTTGTTCAACCGCTAAAGCAATTGAATGGGATGAATCATTTAAGAATCTAAACGATCCATCTGGTCGTGCGGCGGTTGGTGTTCATAATGATGCGTATAAAAAGTAATGAACCGATTTGAAATAATAAGTTTGAAAAGGGCATAATTGCCCTTTTTTATTGACTAAAATACAAGAATACAATCCCGCTGATAGCTAACTTCATATCGCTATTTTCCACAAAACTTATCTGAAAATTTTTATTCTCAACGGCTTATGATTGATTAAATAACACCTGTTGTTAATGAAAATTTTTTAAATATGTGATCTGAATTCATTTTTTACCAAAAGTAATAAACTATACTAAATGTTACCAGTCACATAATGATTAGAAGGGAAGTAAATCACATTTATTTTTCAATCCATAATTTATAAAGATACATGATTTATTAATTAGGAGGGCTGCGTGAAAAATTATAAAATTGCAATAATTAACTCAAGTAGTTTTGGAAAATATTTTCCTGATCATCTAAATCGATTAGAAAAAATAGGTGAAGTGAAACATTTCACTTTCGAGAGTAATATTTCTGGTAAGGAATTAGCCAATACATTGCAAGAATACAATATTTTTATTGCAAGCGTTAGACCATTTTTTAACAAAGAGTTTTTTGATAATCGAAAAAATCCTCTATTTTTACTTTCTCGCCATGGAATAGGGTTTAATAACGTTGATATTATTGCAGCTAAAAAGCATGGCACAATTGTTACTATTGTTCCCCCATTGGTTGAACGCGATGCTGTTGCTGAAAATGCAGTAACCAATTTGCTGGCATTAATTAGAAAAACAGTGCAATCCCAAGCTGCCGTTAAGTCAAATGAATGGAAAAATAGAGCCTCTTTTTTAGGTATTAATGTTACTGGTAAAGTTGTTGGTGTTATTGGCTGTGGCAACATTGGCAGCCGAGTAGCAGAAATATTTAAACATGGTTTTAATGCCCAGCTACTTGTTGTTGATCCTAATGTCAATAAACAGTGGGCGAGTGAAAATAACATTGAAATTGTTGATTTAAATTATCTACTACAACATGCAGACATCATCTCTTTAAACGCATCCTTAAATGAAACCAGTTACCACATTTTAACAGCGCACCAATTCTCTTTAATGAAAAAAGGTGTTTATATCACCAATACCGCAAGAGCTGAATTGATTGATGAAAGCGCATTATTAACTGCGCTTGATAGTGGTATTGTCGCTGGGCATGCAACTGACGTAATGTATGCTGAACCAGCATATAACGATAATCCTTTAGTTAAACATCCTAAAGTGCTTGTTACGCCACATACTTCCGCTTATGCAATTGAATGTTTGCAAGGTATGGGGGAAAAATGTGTGCAAGATGTAGAGAATTTTGTTAATAAGTTAAAACTTCAATCAGTTGTTTCTTAATGATTTATTTTAAATTGTTAAGTAATAATAAAAAACATTAAGGAGTTTATATATGCCAGAAATGCATGTAACTTTTCTGCAAGCAGCGATTATTTCTGTATGGGTTGCGATGGTAATGTCACGGGGATTGGGGGGAGCAACATTAACGTTAAGATTTACTCCAATGATGACTGGTTTAATTGTTGGTATTGTATTTAATGATATTGCAAATGCAATGATAACAACAGCTGCAATACAGCTAATTTATATGGGCGTCTTTTCTCCTGGCGGTCAAATGCCATCAGAGCCTTCCATTGCTACAGCAGTTGCTGTTCCTGTTGCATTACTTGGAAAAATGGAACCAACAGCTGCTGTTGCGGTCGCTGTCCCTGTAGGTTTATTAGGCTCTTATTTATATCAACTACGATTTTTCTTTAATACTATGATTATGAAATTAACTGAAAAATATGCGCAAGAAGCCAATAGTTCAAAATTAACTTTCTCCATAATCATACTACCCATTATTTGTAGCTGTGCTTTATTTATACCATTTATGTTTGTCGCATTATACTTTGGTGCGCCGATTATTGCCGATGTAATTAAATCAAATGCTGGTGGGCTTGTTTTTCATATCCTGAATGTCATAGGGGGTGGACTTGCTGCGGTAGGTATAGCATTAACCATTTATGTTATTGGTAAAAAGAGCTACATCATCTTTTTTTTATTGGCTTATTTTATTGCGGTAATAGCAAAACCACTTAATGTAACAATGGTAACCTACGCCATTGTTGGCGCCATTGTTGCATTCATTTTTGTTTTAGCAAAAAGTGAAGCAGTGAATTGTGCGGCAGAGCAACCTAGAAATAATCCAAATAATAATCAATATGATGACGATTATTAATCTGTAGTTATTCGATTAATAAATTAGATAGAGGAATATTATAATGACACAAATCGTACAAGAAAGTATTGATCTAAAGCCAGAAGCTATCACGAAAAAGGATATCACAATTGCTTGGTTACGATGGTATTATGCAAATGAAATCCCACACTCATTTGATCGTTATCTAGCTGCATCTTTAATGTGGGGATTAATGCCAATTCTTAAAAAACTATACAAATCAAAAAGTGAACTTGCTGCTGCCTATCAAAGACATTTATTGTTCTTTAATACTCAAATAACATGGGGTGGTGGGACAATTTCGGGAATTATGGCCTCACTTGAGTCTGTTAGAGCCGATGAAGTTTATCAAAATAAACCTATCAGTATTGATAATGATGTGCTTTATAACACTAAAGCTGGTTTAATGGGGGCTTTAGCTGGCATTGGCGATGCTATTGATTCTGGTACAGTACAATATATTTTTATTGCAATTGCACTCCCTTGGGCACAAGAAGGGTTGGCTATTGGCGCACTATTCCCTTTCTTTGCCTTTGTAATCTACCAACTTTTTGTAGGCTATTATTTTGCTCAACTCGGATTTAAATTAGGAAGAAACGCTGCGACAGAAGTTGTGGGTAATAAAATGCAGATGCTTATCGAAGGCTTATCTATTTTAGGTTTATTTATGATGGGTATCTTAGCAGCTAGCTATATTAAAGTATCCTCAAGTTTAAAATTTACCTTATCAGGCAAAGATTTTGTTATACAAAATACATTAGATAAGATTCTACCTGGTGCGTTACCCCTCATTGTGGTAATGGGATTGTATTTTTATTTCTCCCAAAAAGGTTTAAAAGTAACCAGGGCATTAGTAGGATTAACCATTATACTTGGTGTTTTAGCTGCAATTGGTATTTTATAAAATAATTAAAAAAGAGGTTTTAAATTATGGGAAAAGTTGTTTTAGCTCGAGTAGATAGTCGCCTTATTCACGGTCAAGTGGCAACCAACGTTTCTAAAGCGGCTGGAGCTAATGCTTTATTTGTTGCCGATGATTATTCAGCAAATGATGAGTTCACCAAAAATATCATTTTAGGGGCAGGAGCTAGCACGGGTCATAAAATCAGAGTATTAAAAGAAGATGGCGCGGTAAGATACTGGAATGATCGCAAGTACGATGATTTTAATGTTATCTTAATTACAAAAAATATTGAAGTAATGTATAAAATTATTAAAGCTGGCGTACCAATAACAAATCTTAATATTGGTGGTTTACCGCTAGTACCTGGGGCAACTTCAGTCATTAAAGAAGTATCGATTAACAAAGAGCAACTTAATCTATTAATCGATTTACAAAAAAGCTTTCCTAATATGGATATTTACTTTCAAGCAACACCTTCTTTGAAAAAAGTCACATTAAATGAAGCAATCAAAATGTTTGAATAATATAGGATAATAAATATGATAGGTATTTTATTAATTAGCCATGGCAATATGGCTGATGGGATAAAAGATAGTGTTAAAATGATTGTTGGAGAACAAGACAAATTTGAATCACTCTCACTTAACCCAGGGCAAGATATTAATCAATTAAAAACGGATATATTTAATTGTTCTAGATCGTTAGATTCGGGCGATGGTGTTCTCATTTTTGTTGATCTATATGGTGCATCTCCTTGTAATGCATCAATGAGGTGTGTGCCAGAATGGCATGATCTTGGTATGAATGTTCGCATCATTACAGGTATGAGTTTACCGATGATCATTAATGCCGTATGCAATAGAGAATCACTAACAATACAAGCGTTAGCAAAAGAGTGTATTGAGGCAGGCCATGATAATATTCAAGATGCTATTGCTAACATAATTCATCCTAATCAATCACATAATGAGGATGATTATTAATGCGTGTAATTATGCTCATTAATAATATAAATCATAGTGAATATGGTTTTATACGATTATATTCACTATATTGCTGAATTTTTTAAATTAAAATCGATTATTAATCATAATGGAAATATTTAAAGATCTTGTTCTACGATATTGTATTATATTTGGCAAACGCTTCTCTTCAACAGAGAAGTTGACTTTTTTAAGAGTATTATCTAAAGAACTGATGCAATTAGGCTATATGGTTGACGTTAAACTTGCCAAATTGAAATTAGCAACACGGCGATATGAAAACTATTACAATGCTTATATTGGTGATTTAAATAAAGCAGAGTTAATTATCTGTACTTATTATGACACAGGTCTTAATAACTTTAATCTTCAAAAAAACTATGCATTTTCACCACAATTTAGCAAGTTAAGCTATTTTATTAGTATTGCACCTATCCTTTTTTTATTTATTGTGTCATTAATATTAAATTATTTCGTTTTTGTTCCTGATATTCGTAATCATGGTTTTTTCAGCATTTCGGGCATTAGTTCAATCATTTCGACTGTAATATTATTTCTTTTCGTATTGAAATTTAAAAGTGGTATTCCTAACCAAAAGAATTTTGTTTGTAACTCATCAAGTATTATTACCATCATTAATTTAATTAACCAACTCAATAAAAAAGAGAAGAAAAAAATAGCCTTTGTTTTGTATGATGGTGGTAATAGCAGTCAATATGGTTTAAAAATGTTAGAAAGTTATTCCAAACAACTAAAAAGCAAAAAATTTATTTTTATTGACAGTATTGGCAATAGTGAAACGCTAATTTTTTTAAAACCACAACAATCAAACCTACAAGTAGAAAATATTACTTTTCATACCGGTCAAATGGAGACAAAATTACTAAATTACATCATGATCAGCTCGGGAAGTATCGATAAAAATAGTAAAATTATTATACACAATGCGCACTCGCCTAAAGATAGCCACTTACCGAATAAAGTAATAGAAAAACACACTCAATCACTACTTGCGATATGTAGAAGCCTGATAAATGATAACGCTGATAAATAGTAAAAGTAGCTTTTTTTAGGGAAGTTTAGTGAAGAAAAAATGAATCACATCAACCAAAATGACTTGGTAGATGTGATATACCAATTAATGTGTAGCGCCTTTTGGTGCCCCAATTGGTAGGATGGTTCGGCCATATTGCTCATTAATTACTTCAGCCATAGCAAGATAAACTGCACTTGCTCCGCAAACAATACCTTCAAAACCAGCGATATGGATAATGCTATGATTACCAGAAATGTTACCAATGGCTAATAAAGCAAATAAAACGGTTAAACTCGCAAAAACAAATTGTAATGCTCTATTACCTTTTAACGTACCAATAAACATAAACCCAGTAAAAATGCCCCATAAAGCAAGAAAAATACCAACAAAAGTTGCATCAGATGGTGCTGTGGCAGCAGAGGTCGGTAAATACCAAATGCCCACTAACGCAATCCAAAAGAAGCCATAAGACGTAAATGCTGTAGTGCCAAACGTATTGCCTTT
Organism: Gilliamella sp. WF3-4; assembly: GCF_001690275.1. GTDB lineage: Bacteria > Pseudomonadota > Gammaproteobacteria > Enterobacterales > Orbaceae > Gilliamella > Gilliamella apicola_C. Next base: position 66,830 of record NZ_LZGW01000056.1, read on the forward strand.
TCGAAATTCTAAAATGCCAGCAATGACTTGTGCAAGACCACCATAAAAAATACCCATCGAGACAATAACCGTCATAACAGGGAAAAATCCTGCATTATGAATATTTAATAAAATTGTTGTCATACCAAACCCCATTAAGCCCAAAGGGCCAGGATTTGCAAGTTTTGTTTGTTCCATAAGGATCCTATAAATTAAGTTTGATGATTAAAAAGAGCGGCAATAATAAGTGCAGAAAACGCGATAATCAAGATTTCAGGAAAAATTATTTTTTATCGCCCCTTGATATTAATAATAATGTTCCCATTTATGTGAAAACAAAAACATTTCCTTGTGAAATTAAGGGCTTGAAAATTCATATTTAAACCCTATATACAAGGAATAAATTACAGATTTTTAGGAGAATAAATTATGGGTAAAATTATTGGTATTGACTTGGGAACAACAAACTCATGTGTTGCTGTAATGGACAATGGTCAAGCAAAAGTATTAGAAAATGCAGAAGGCGATCGCACAACTCCTTCGATTATTGCTTATACCCAAGATGGTGAAACATTAGTTGGTCAACCAGCAAAACGTCAAGCTGTAACCAATCCACAAAACACCTTATTTGCAATTAAACGTTTAATTGGTCGTCGTTTTGAAGATGCTGAAGTGCAACGTGATGTTAGCATCATGCCATATAAAATTGTGAAAGCAGATAATGGCGATGCATGGGTTGATGTTAAAGGTCAAAAAATTGCACCACCACAAATTTCTGCTGAAGTATTAAAGAAAATGAAAAAAACAGCAGAAGACTATCTTGGCGAAGCCGTTACTGAAGCAGTAATTACAGTTCCAGCTTATTTTAATGATGCTCAACGCCAAGCAACTAAAGATGCAGGTCGTATTGCTGGGCTTGATGTTAAACGCATTATCAACGAACCAACAGCTGCAGCACTCGCTTATGGTTTAGACAAAGATGTCGGCAACCGCACTATCGCTGTTTATGACCTTGGTGGTGGTACATTTGATATCTCAATCATCGAAATCGACGATGTTGATGGTGAAAAAACATTTGAAGTATTAGCAACAAATGGTGATACACACTTAGGTGGTGAAGATTTCGACTCACGCTTAATCAATTATTTAGTTGACGAATTTAAACGTGAACAAAACTTTGATTTGAAAAATGATCCACTTGCTATGCAACGCTTGAAAGAAGCAGCAGAAAAAGCAAAAATTGAATTATCATCTGCTCAACAAACAGATATTAACCTACCGTATATTACAGCTGATGCAAGCGGTCCAAAACATTTAAATATTAAAGTAACGCGTGCAAAACTTGAGTCTTTAGTTGAAGATTTGGTTAAACGCTCAATGGATCCTGTAAAAACAGCATTACAAGATGCAGGTCTTTCTGTTTCTGACATTAAAGACGTTATTCTTGTTGGTGGTCAAACACGTATGCCAATGGTTCAAAAAGCTGTTGCTGACTTCTTTGGTAAAGAGCCACGTAAAGATGTAAACCCTGATGAAGCGGTTGCTGTTGGTGCTGCTGTTCAAGGTGGTGTACTTGGCGGTGATGTTAAAGATGTTTTATTACTTGATGTTACACCATTGTCTTTAGGTATTGAGACTATGGGTGGTGTGATGACAGCGTTAATTGAAAAGAACACAACTATTCCAACTAAACATAGTCAAGTGTTCTCAACTGCTGAAGATAATCAATCAGCCGTAACTATTCATGTATTGCAAGGTGAGCGTAAACGTGCTGGCGATAATAAATCATTAGGTCAATTCAATCTAGATGGCATTCAACCTGCACCACGTGGCATGCCACAAATTGAAGTGACATTTGATATTGATGCTGATGGTATTTTACATGTATCGGCAAAAGACAAAAATACAGGTCGTGAGCAAAAAATTACGATTAAAGCCTCTTCAGGATTAAGCGAAGAAGAGATTCAAAAAATGGTTAATGATGCAGAAGCAAATGCCGATGCAGACCGTAAATTTGAAGAACTAGCTCAAACTCGTAACCAAGCCGATCACCTTGTTCATTCAACTCGAAAACAAGTGGCTGAGTCTGGTGATCAGTTATCAGCTGATGATAAAAAAGCTATTGAAGACGCAGTAAATGCTTTAGAAGTCGCAGCTCGAGGTGAAGATAAGGCAGAAATTGAAGCAAAAATTAATGCATTAATGGAAGCATCTAAAAAATTACTTGAACTAGCACAACAACAAGCTCAAGGCGCAGGTCAATCAAATAGTGAAAGCGCTAGTGCGCAAGATGATGTTGTTGATGCTGATTTTAAAGAAGTTGATGACGATAAAAAATAATCATTAATTACTATGTTTTTTAATAAGTTATTTCAACAAGTTTTAGACATGTAGCAAGTTAAACGGGCGCGAGGTAACTCAAGCCCGTTTAGTTCTTTATGAAAAGAAACAAAAATAAAGGTTAATTATGGCGAAGAAAGATTATTATGAAACATTAGGCGTTAGTAAAAGTGCTAGTGAAAGCGAGATAAAAAAAGCCTATAAACGTCTAGCCATGAAATATCATCCTGATAAAAACCAGGATAATAAAGACGAAGCTGAAGCAAAATTCAAAGAAGTAAAAGAAGCCTACGAAATCCTAACTGATCCGCAAAAAAAGGCGGCTTATGATCAATATGGTCATGCGGCATTTGAACAAGGGCAAGGAGCAGGAGCTGGTGGTTTTGGCGGATTTGGCGGTTTTGGTGGTGGAGCGTTTGACGATATATTCAGTGATTTCTTTGGTGGAGGTCGAGGGCGTAGTCAAACCACTTCTCGAGGTAATGACTTACAATACAATATCACCCTAACATTAGAAGAAGCCGCAGCCGGTGTTAGTAAAGAAATTAAAGTGCCAACATGGGTAAGTTGTGATACTTGCCATGGACAAGGAGCTGAAAAATCTTCGGATGTGGTGACGTGTAATACTTGTCATGGTTCAGGTGTTGTACAAATGCGACAAGGTTTTTTTGCCGTGCAACAAGAGTGTCCAACTTGTCATGGGCGAGGAAAAGTTGTAAAAAATCCATGTAAAAAGTGTCATGGTGAAGGTCGTGTACAAAAAACGAAAACACTTTCTGTTACTATTCCAGCAGGTGTTGACACAGGTAATCGTATTCGACTTTCTGGCGAAGGTGAAGCAGGTTTAAACGGAGCACCTGCAGGCGATTTATATGTACAAATGCAAGTTAAACCACATGCTATTTTTGAGCGAGATGGTACAAACCTGCATTGCGAAATCCCGATTAATATTGCACTCGCATCACTTGGCGGTGAAGTTGAAGTACCAACGCTTAATGGTAAGGTCAGCTTAACCATTCCTCCTGAAACACAAACAGGAAAAATGTTCCGACTACGAGGTAAAGGCGTTAAATCGTTGCGCGGTAGCACTATCGGTGATCTTTACTGTCATGTTGTGGTTGAAACACCAGTCAACTTAACAAGCAAGCAAAAAGAATTGCTAAAAGAATTGGCTGAAAGCTTTAAAGCTGATAAAAGTTCTAAACACAGTCCAAAAGAAAAAAGCTTTTTTGACAAAGTGAAAAAGTTTTTTGAATAAAACAAATCACAGCTGAAATAATAGCGAGATTAGATTACTAATCTCGCATTTAAATTATATCAAATTGTTTAATTTAAGTATTTTTAGTTTTTCTACTTTGATAAAATAAAGTTTCCTTGCAACAATATTTTCATTAATAATCTTATTAGATAATCGATAGTTATTAACTTTAAATGAATATAGTATACATTAGTTAAATTATTAATATTATTTTTGTATGATTTTAATGACATGAAGGGAATAATATATATGTTTTTTAAAAAGTTTTGGAAAAAATCACCGCCTAATATTAAAGACATACCAAAAGAGCAACAAAGCTCACAAAATCATTTAAGTGTGATAATTCAGGACTTTTGGCGACAGGTAAAAAAATCTGAACAATCTCTTAATGAACTTGAACTTATCGATATAATTAAAAATATCAATAAGCTATTAGATGAAAATCAGTTAGATGTAATTGCTGAAATTACTATAGGGGATACTAAGAAGCATAAAATTATTTTTACCGCAGATGGAAAAATTGATCGATTCGAGTATGTAATGGAAATTACTCGACAAGCACCTGATCTTCAGTTTTTCGAAGTAGAAGCATTTCGTCAGCGCACTAATAATGTAGATACATTTGTTATAAAATCTGAAGAAAGTTCTTTCTCATTAAGTGCTACTGATTTATTAATTCAATATAAAGAAAGTTATCGTAAAATATCTATCGGTATTCGGTTTGCTAAGACGATCCCCGAAGATATGGTAAAACAAGCAGAAACGATGGCATTGATTTATCTCGATCACCTATTGGGTGAATATGATTTTGCTGTTAGATTAGAATCTATTGAGTTTTTAAAGACAGATCACAATGCAGCTACAATTCCTGCTAACCAATTTGTCACTATTTTCGATCGATTATGGAAAGAAGATTTAAAACATACCGGTGTGCTTAATGTTCAAGAGGATCAATGGATTGTATTTGAATTAACGGATCTTAAAATATTAGTGCATCGTAATGAAGCGGCTAATTCTTTGGTAGGGCATGAAAATTATTGTTATGCGCTTAATATTATCGTTGATATTGATAGTAAAGAGGCTCTTTCACTTGTTTATGAATTAGAGGATACTATCAATCTTGCTTTACGTGCTGATGAGCAGGGTATTCACTGTCAAAACAGTTTTAGTCAAGGTGTCAGAAATATGTTATGGCATGTAGGAAATAAACACTCAGCACTTCAACTAGTGCAACAGATAACAGACCGATATCATACATTATCCGTTAAAACTGAATGCGAGTTCGATCCTTTCTGGCGACAATACTTACGTTGGGTTGAATGTCATCAAGCATAACATAAAATGTATCTACGATTAATGGATGCTTTTCCTCACTAATAACTAGTGCATTAGCATATTGTTATATTTAATTCATAAAAAAAGATAACCTAATTACTTAGATTATCTTTTATAAAACTTAAACTCGATTTAATTAAATTTTGGTTGTAAATGTACGAGCAATAACGTCGCGTTGTTGTTCTGCAGTTAACGAGTTAAAGCGCACTGCATAGCCAGAAACACGAATTGTTAATTGTGGGTATTTTTCTGGATTTTTTACTGCATCTTCTAAAGTTTCACGACGAAGAACGTTAACATTTAAGTGTTGACCACCTTCAACTTTGATGGTTGGTGCAACATCTAATGGAACTTCACGATATTCGAATTGGCCTAATTCGGCAGTTGGAATAACTTGATCTTCTTTATAAACTGATTTAGCTGCCACACAACGAGCTTCTTTAGTAGCGTCATCTAATAACCAAAAAGAGTTAAGAAGTGCTGCATTGTCTGCTTTAGTAATTTGGATACCTGTAATCATTTTAAATCCTCCTAACGGGGCCTTATTGCCCTAAAATAATTAGGGTTAATATAGCACTTTCAAAATTTGATTAAAGTCAAAAAAAGCTATCAATCCAATAAGTAATACCTTTGTTTAGTGTTTTTGCTATGTTTCTGAAAAACTATTTATCGCATTAATTCTTTTAAATTTATTAACTATACATTTGTATTATCTAAACATATGGGTAGATAACATAATGCCTCATTTAGTGTAAAGTGTAGCGTAACTTTGGATGTTATAAGAATATTTTATTAGCATTGCTGCCCTGATCAATAAAGCAACATTTTATATTTAAATAAATATTTTTGTTTAGTGAACCTTAAGCTCATTAGCATTAGGTTTATTATTATTTTTAGGTATAATTATTGTAATTAGTAAATGGTCTTGTTGAGTCATATAAAATAATAGTATAGGTGTTGTATGAGTAATCAATTAACATGGCATGATGTTATTGGCGCTGAAAAAGAAAAGCCCTATTTTCAACAAATAATGCAATTTGTGGCATCTGAGCGGGCGAAAGGTAAAATTATTTATCCACCACAGCATGATGTGTTTAATGCATTTCGTTTTACGCCATTTAATCAAATTAAAGTGGTGATTTTAGGGCAAGATCCTTATCATGGTCCTAATCAAGCCCACGGGCTTTCATTTTCTGTTTTACCTGGGATTAAGCCGCCCCCATCGTTATTGAATATCTATAAAGAATTATCAACAGATATTGAACATTTTAAGATTCCTTCTCATGGTTACTTAGCCTCTTGGGCAACTCAAGGTGTATTATTATTAAACAACGTGCTAACTGTTGAAGCAGGACAAGCCCATTCTCATGCAAAAATAGGTTGGGAAACTTTTACTGACCATGTGATAGCAGCAATCGATCAATATCTTGAAGGAGTAGTTTTTTTATTGTGGGGGTCTCCTGCGCAAAAAAAAGGACACTTTATTAATCGCCAAAAACATCATGTATTAACTTCAGTACATCCATCGCCGTTATCCGCACATCGAGGTTTCTTGGGCTGTAAGCATTTTTCCAAAGCAAATGATCTAATTATACAGCAAGGTAAAACTGCTATAGATTGGCAGCCAAAGCTACCGGAAAAAGTGAATGAGCAATAAAAGACGTCGAACAAGTTTGCAAGAAATTGCCAATTTGATTGGGATAAGTAAAATGACAGTCAGTCGTTTTCTGCGTGATCCTAACCTTGTATCAAAACCACTCCAATTACAAATTTCAGCCGCAATAGATAAGCTAGGATATATTCCCAATAAAGCTCCCGATATGCTGTCTAACGCTAAAAGTAATGCTATTGGTATTGTGTTCCCTTCTTTAACTAATCAGGTTTTCGCCGATATTTTAAAAGGTATTGAGATGGTGACGGATGTGCGAGGATATCAAACCATGATCACTCATACTGGATACAGTGCTGACAAAGAAGAATTACGCCTGCGCTCATTACTTTCTTATAATATTGACGGGTTAATTTTAACGGAAAGAACGCATACTCCAGCAACATTAAAGATGATTGAAATTTCGGGTGTTCCTGTTGTTGAGATTATGGATAGCATCTCACCTTGCATTGATATGGCTGTTGGGTTTGATAATTTTACAGCGACTAAAAATATGATTCATCGTATGATAGATAAAGGGCGTCGTAATATTGTTTATTTTAGCGCAAGGCAAGATCAACGAAGTATTATTCGTCAACAAGGCTATGAACAGGCAATGCAAGAAGCGGGATTAAATCCACGAACATTAGCAACTAAAGAAGCGTCATCTTATGAGTTAGGCGCACGATTTTTGCATCAGATTTTAACAGAATTACCTTGCGTTGATGGCATTTTTAGTACCAATGATGATTTGGCCTTGGGCGTATTATTAGAGTGTCAGCGAATGCGTATTGAAGTTCCAAAACAGATAGCGATTGTTGGCTTTCATGGGCATCAAATTGGTCAATATATGAATCCTAAATTAGCTTCTATACAAACACCAAGAATTGAAATGGGGAAGATTGCGGCTGAACTGTTATTAAAACGAATCAACGGCGAGAAGATAGATCGGAAAGTGATTGATTTGCCAGTTGAATATTTAGATGGCGAAAGTATTTAATAAAATAAAAGGTAACATTGAAATTATTAACCCCATCACGTTTGGTGATGAGGCTAATAGCAAACTATAACCCTTTAGGGTTTTCACCGTATTGGTTGCTGCCTGGTGTTGAATCTAGGCATGCAAACACAAATAACACAATAGCGCCAATTAGTGGGATTAATCCAATCAAAATCCACCAACCTGATTTATTAATATCATGTAAACGACGTACTGTAACCGCTAAACCAGGAATAATTAGTGCAAGAGAAATAATGCATTGGACAAAAACCATCACTGATAGTAATGAATGGCTGATTGAGCCAAAAATTAAGGCAATAAAGTTTAATGCAATCCCTAAAAGACAATTGAAAAGAACATACATCCAATACTCTTTTCTGCGTGCTCGCCCATTAAAATTTGCATAATTTTTTGTAATACAATCAATAAACCAATTCATTCTTTATATTCCTTTTTTAATTAAATTACTGAAATAAATTATTCAGGCCACATATTTTAATGAAAAAAAACAAAAATAAAACTCATTTTTATTATTAAATTATTTATTTTAGTTTTCTTTATTAATAGTTATATTGCTAGTCTGCGTGTTTCCGGTTTTCATCAAGTGAGATCTATGTTAAAATCACCGCTCAGTGGTTATTTATACCGACTAACCGATTATAGAAAATAACACTGAGGCTCTCCATGAAAATAGTTGAAGTAAAACACCCTCTTGTCCGTCATAAAATTGGATTAATGCGTGAATACGACATTAGCACCAAAGAATTTCGTGATCTTGCCAGTGAAGTTGGCAGTTTATTAACTTATGAAGCAACGGCTGATCTACCTACCGAAAAAGTAACGATAAAAGGTTGGTGTGGGCCTGTTGAAGTTGAACGTATCAAAGGTAAAAAAATTACCGTCGTACCTATCTTGCGCGCAGGTTTAGGTATGATGGATGGCGTGCTTGAACATATACCAAGTGCCCGTATTAGCGTTGTTGGTTTTTATCGTAATGAAGAGACTCTCGAACCTGTCCCTTATTTCCAAAAGTTAACATCTGATATTGAAGAGCGAATGGCTTTAGTTGTTGATCCTATGCTTGCAACAGGCGGTTCAATGGTTGCAACAATCGACTTGCTAAAAAAAGCAGGGTGTAAAAATATTAAAGTATTAGTTTTAGTTGCTGCGCCAGAAGGCATTAAAGTACTTGAACAAGCTCATCCAGATGTTGAACTTTATACCGCATCAATTGATGAGAGGTTGAACGAAAAAGGCTACATACTACCAGGACTTGGTGATGCTGGAGACAAAATCTTCGGCACTAAATAAAATCTCAAATTTTAGACCGGTTAAACCGGTTTTTTTATGCCTGTTGATCAGGCAAGTTATACAATAAGATTAGTTAAGTAAGAGAGGCGAGATGTGAACAATATCACAACAGACAAAACAAAAAATATAACATCACTGCATAAGCATTGTTGGCAGGATATTTTGACTGGAGCACAAATGTTATTTGTTGCATTTGGTGCATTGGTATTAGTACCCTTGTTAACAGGGTTAAATCCAAATGTCGCTCTTTTTACTGCTGGGGTGGGTACTTTATTATTTCAATTGACAACTAAAGGTAAAGTCCCAGTATTTTTGGCTTCATCATTTGCCTTTATTGCACCTATATCATTTGGTGTTGCCCAATGGGGAATTCCAGCAACATTAGGAGGTTTAGTTGCTGCTGGTTTTGTATTTATGCTTTTTGCATTTTTAGTTAAAATTAATGGTAGTCATGTTATTGATCGTATATTACCACCAGTGGTGACTGGTCCTATTATTATGGTTATCGGCTTATCACTAGCTCCAGTTACTGTAAATATGGCCATGGGTAAAGATAGTGGACTGCAAGCAGAAAATTATCAATTGATTATCATATCAATGACTTCATTGTTAACTACGTTAATTGTTGCCATTTGGGCAAAAGGTTTTTTAAAATTATTGCCAATTATTTCGGGAATCGTCGTTGGTTATAGCCTTTCTTGTGTATTTGGTATAGTCAATTTTCAACCAATTATGGATGCTCCATGGTTTAAGATTCCCGATTTCACTTTCCCTGAATTTCATTGGCAAGCTATTTTATATATGATTCCAATTGTCATTGCACCAACCATTGAACACGTGGGTGATATCATGGCAATTAGTTCTGTAACGGGAAAAGATTATACACGTGCTCCTGGTTTACAACGCACATTACTAGGTGATGGGATTGCAACCTCTACAGCAGGTTTTTTTGGTGGGCCACCATGCATTACTTATGCCGAAGTGATTGGTGCGGTAACGTTAACGCGCAATTTTAAAACACGCGTTATGACATGGGCAGCAATTTGGGCAATTTTAATGTCTTTTATTGGAAAAATCGGGGCATTTTTAAGCTCCATTCCAACTGTAGTAATGGGAGGAATTATGGTGCTATTGTTTGGTTCTATTGCATCAGTGGGCATCAATATTTTAGTCAAACATAAAGTCGATCTTTCCATGCCTCGAAATATGTGTATCGTTTCATTAGTTTTAGTTTTTGGGATTGGTGGAATGATTTTTGATTTTGGATCTTATGCACTACAGGGTATCAGTTTATGTGGTATCTTAGCGATTGTGTTAAATCTAATTCTGCCACATCAAGCAAAACCGACCAACTCTCACTAAATGAACAAATATATCGTTGGCCATGTTTATCGCCAACGATATTTGCAATGTAATGGTATACACTCCTCAACGTTTTTACAAAACTAAATTATTAAATTAAAACACAAAATGCTTGTGTAAGCTGAGTCGTTTTTTATATCTAAATTTTTTTTCATTTTTTTGCACTATTTTAGGGAGAGTTACAATACTAATCCATTTTCTTGCATGATTCGACCAATTCGGCGACGGAGTATTTACAATTTTGTACTCATATTCAATTCAATAACGTTTTCAATGGTGAAATTGTTGATGATAATTCACGCCATGTTTTTATGCTTATATTCTTGATTAAGAAATATAATAGTTTTAAACTGCACGATATTGAAAAGTAAATTGTGTTTAAACATAATATTACAGAGAGTACGTTATGAAAGTTCCAACACATCTTGCAAGATATATTAAAGATTATAAAATGGATCGTCTTACAACTATGGCGCTCTGTTCCGAGAACGGGAACAATTTGTTTGAAATTTGGTATTATGGTGAATTATGCGAAATACCAAGAGAGGAGCAGTTATATATTATCGATACGAATGATGCTCCTACATTGGTTGTAGCACGAAACCCATCTACGAAAGAAGATATATTATTATTTGATGGTGCTAAACATGGTTATAACAATATGTTTTGTGATACTTTTGATGAAGAGACCTTAAATAATCGTACGCTGCAAAAATATGAAATTCCAGCTTCACAAATTATTATCGAAATTGGATACAACATTGATTACGAAGAGGAAAAAGAATATTATGAGTTTGATGAAAATGGAAGGGTTCTTCTGATTAATGGTGGGAGTATTTCATGGGAAGATCTTATTACAGATGGATTTGATTGTATTGCTCTTTCATATGTTGACGATAGTGGAAAAATAATAAATTTTTTAGATGTTGAGTTAGCATAATGTAAAATATGGAGATATAAAATGGTAAACTGTGATTTAGCTATATTGATTTCGCTATCTGTTTTCATGGGTTACCTAATTACAATATTTTTAATAATTTAAATCTCTAATAAGTTGATTAATAAAAAAGGCAGATAGCTAATGTATCAGGTATCATTAACTATTTACTTGTGGCGCAAAATTATTACTGAATTGAAAAGTAGTGCTCATAGAATAATAAGATAAGAAGCTTAATTTTTTTACGTGAGTCGTGTGTATTTACAATTATAACCTTTCAATTTATCTTCATTTTATACTTTATAATACTTATTTCTCCTGCCTAAAATATTACAAAAATAAACGCATCTGCTTTTTATTATTTACTTAAAAATCGTTCAGAAAAGTCATTGATTTTATTGTGTTTTTTGTAATCTAGGAAACCTAGCTCACACCATGAAGTGCAATTCGTCTTAACGCCTTAGAATAAAAGGAGGCTGGGCTTTTAAACTTATGCCGCTTTCTTGGGTGTGAGTTCAATAAATATTGAATTTTCTTTATCTGTTCGTTGTCAACTAATGAAATAGCCGATTACTTAGGTATAAACTGACGGATTAAGCCATTGGTGTTTTCATTTGTGCCCTTTTGCCAGATTTGATATGGCTCAGCAAAACAGACGATGGTGTTTAAATAATATTTAACAGCACGATGATAATTAAATTCGGCGCCATTATCAAAGGTGATGCTTTTAACCTTTTTTTAAACGGTGTGAGTAATTTTATTATCATATCTCTCGCTTCATAGATGGTGCGTTGATTGAAGCGCCCAATTAATACCATCCCAGTTTTGCGTTCAACTAACGTCACCAACGCTTATTTGTCTTGACGGCTAATAATGATATCGCCCTCCCAATGTCCACGTGTTTTCCGTTTTTCTACATAACTAGGGCATTGTCTGTAACTATCTTCTAAAATAGTACAGCAAAAAAGTAGAAAATTCTCTATGATAAAAGAAAAGGGGATTTAATTATGAAAAAAATGACTGAACATCAAATCGTCGCTATTTTAAAAGAAGCTGAAGCAGGTATTCCCGTTAAAGAACTGTGCCGTAAATATGGCATGGGTAATTCAACTTTCTATAAATGGCGAGAAAAATACGGCGGAATGGAAACGTCGGATATCAAATGCTTGAAGGAGCTGGAGGCTGAAAACCGCAAGCTTAAACAGATGTTTGCCGAACTGAGCTTAAAATCTCAACTTCAGGAAGAAATCATAAAAAAGCTTTAGTGCCCACAAAGGCACGTAAAATGTGGGCACAACAACTACAACAAAATCATTCGGTTACTATTGTTATGAGTTGTGCTATTGTTGGCTTAAGCCGTTGTGCTTACTATTATCGATCTAAGTTACAGGATGATTCGGTGATTGTTTCGGTGTTGAATACTATCACAGACCGGCATTTACGCTGAGGCTTTCCTAAATGTTTTAATCGAATCAGAAAGCTCGGCTATCAATGGAATCATAAACGGGTATATCGGGTGTATTGTGAATTAAAGCTTAATCTCAGGATAAAGCGTAAAAAACGCATTCCTCCACGATGCCCGGAAAGGTTATTAGTCCCCAATAAACAAGGTGAATGTTGGCCAATGGATTTTATGAGTGACAGTAGCCGTAATCAACGTCGTTTTAGAACATTCAATGTCATCGATGATTTTAATCGTGAAGCGTTAGGTATTGATATTGCAGTAAGCTTACCAGCAGGAAGGATTACCCGTTACTTAGATAAACTGGCCGAATATCATGGGTATCCATTAAAAATACGGGTCGATAATGGGCCAGAATTTACAGGAAAAACCTTTACCAACTGGGCTAAATCACATGATATAACCATTGATTATATCCAGCCCGGTAGCCCTTATCAAAATGGCTATATTGAACGATTTAATCGTACCTATCGTACTGAAGTGCTCGATTTATATCTATTTAATAATCTAGAACAAGCAAGAAAGGTAACCGAAGAATGGCTAACCATTTATAACACCGAAAGACCGCATGAGGCATTAAATAACATGACACCAATTGAATACAAAACACTAAAACAGGCAGCTTAATTTTCTACGTGAGTTGTTTTACTAAGTTGGGGATATTTACATGATAGATATAGGGATTAACATAAATTATTTTTAATAACGAAACGGTATAGATTCCTCAAAGTTTTTTACAAAAATAACCTGATAAGCGAACAAGTACGTCAAAATTTCACAATTGCTATAAAATTCACATATAACATTACGTGAGCTGCTTTATGTTCAATCGATTTTACATATTTCTTTGTGACATAACGAAGTTGTTGTTTGTGACTTATTGTTTTTTTTATTATTGCTGTTATTTATAAAAAGCTTTAAGGATAGTCGGGAGGGGATTGGGTATAAAAACACACTTATCAGAAAATAAGTGCGTTTTTAGCAATAAACGCCTTATTTCACTGGTCGCATGGTTGGGAATAAAATAACATCACGAATTGTATGGCTATTTGTAAATAGCATTACTGTTCGGTCAATACCAATTCCTAATCCTGCTGTAGGCGGTAAACCATGCTCAAGGGCAGTAATGTAATCTTCATCATAGAACATTGCCTCATCATCGCCAGCGTCTTTTTGGGATACTTGATCTGCAAAACGTTGTGCTTGATCTTCGGCATCATTGAGTTCTGAGAATCCGTTACCAATTTCACGGCCACCAATAAAGAACTCGAAGCGATCGGTCACAAACGGATTATCATCGTTACGGCGTGCCAAAGGTGAGACTTCTGCAGGGTACTCGGTGATAAAGGTTGGTTGAATCAGATTTGATTCGGCAACTTCTTCGAAAATTTCAGTGACAACACGACCAAGTCCCCAGCCTTTTTCAATTTTGATGCCAACTGATTGTGCAATGGCACAGGTTTTATCAAAATCATCTAAATCGGCATTATTGGTTTCTGGGCGATAGTGGCAAATGGCTTCACGCATTGTCATCTTGATAAATGGCTTACCAAAATCAAAAGTATGATCGCCATATTGTACAACAGCATCGCCAGTTACGGCAATAGCTAAACGACGGAATAATGCTTCTGTTAATACAATCAGATCTTTGTAGTCAGCGTAAGCCATATACATTTCCATCATGGTGAATTCTGGATTATGTCTTGGCGACACCCCTTCATTACGGAAGTTACGGTTAATTTCAAATACACGTTCAAAGCCCCCAACAACTAAACGTTTTAAATAAAGCTCTGGTGCAATTCGTAAGTACATATCTAAATCAAGCGCATTATGATGCGTAATAAAAGGCTTAGCTGATGCGCCACCAGGGATAACTTGCATCATTGGCGTTTCAACTTCCATAAAGCTATTTTCAATCATAAAATTACGGATTTCACTGACCACCTTTGAGCGCGCTTTAAACGTCTCTCTTGATTCTTGATTAGTGATAAGATCCAAGTAACGCTGGCGATATCGCATTTCTTGATCAGCCAGTCCATGAAACTTATCAGGTAATGGGCGTAGTGCTTTGGTTAGCAAGCGGATTTCTTCACAATGAATAGAAAGCTCACCTGTTTTAGTTTTAAATAGGTAACCTTTAGCACCGACAATATCTCCCAAATCCCATTTTTTAAATTGTTCGTTATAAAAACCTTCAGGAAGATCATCACGAGTGACATAAAGTTGGATCTGCCCAGCAACATCTTGTAAAGAAACGAACGAAGCTTTACCCATAATACGGCGCATCATCATACGCCCAGCAACAGTTACAATAATTTTATTTTCAATCAATTCTTCATTCGTTTTATCGCCATACTGTTTATGAAGATCGCTTGAAATTGCGTCACGACGAAAATCATTCGGGAAAGCAATGCCTTGTTCGCGAATTGCAGATAATTTTTCACGACGTATTGTAAGCTCGTTATTTAACTCTTCAATATGGTTTTGTTGCTCTTGCTGTGTTGACATAATTTTACCTTTTATTTATCACCAAGCAGGGTTATAAACCTGCTTTTAAGCTTTCTTCAATAAATTGATCTAAATCACCGTCTAAAACGGCTTGGGTATTGCGTGTTTCGACACCGGTACGTAAATCTTTGATTCGTGAATCATCAAGTACGTAAGAACGAATTTGGCTGCCCCAGCCAATGTCAGATTTATTTTCTTCCATCTGTTGTTTTTCGGCATTTTTTTTCTGCATTTCAAGCTCATACAGTTTTGCTTTTAACTGCTTCATTGCTTGATCTTTATTGCTGTGTTGTGAGCGGTTATTTTGACACTGAGTAACAATCCCGGTTGGAACATGTGTAATACGTACTGCAGACTCAGTTTTATTCACGTGCTGCCCACCAGCACCTGATGCCCGGTAAACATCAATACGGAGATCTGCTGGATTAATGTCAATATCAATATCATCATCTACTTCAGGATACACAAATACTGAAGCAAACGAAGTGTGGCGCCGATTACCTGAGTCGAATGGACTTTTACGGACTAATCGATGCACCCCTGTTTCGGTACGTAACCAACCGTAAGCATAATCGCCAGACACTTTAATTGTTGCTGATTTGATACCTGCAACATCACCATCTGACACTTCCATTACTTCTGTTGTAAAACTTTTTGATTCAGCCCAACGTAAATACATTCTAAGTAACATCTCTGCCCAATCTTGTGCTTCTGTACCACCTGATCCTGATTGGATATCTAAATAACAATCGGCACTATCGTAATTGCCAGAAAACATACGTCGAAACTCAAGACCTACCAACTTTTTTTCTAGTTGATCAAGCTCGCTGATTGCTTCATCGAAAGTATCTTGATCTTCAGCTTCAATAGCAAGCTCAAGTAGACCTTCAACATCGTCAAGGCCGTGAGTTAATGAATTGAGAGTACCGATGATTTCATCAAGCGCGACACGTTCTTTACCTAACGCTTGTGCTTTTTCTGGATCTGCCCATACTTCAGGCTGTTCTAATTCAGCATTGACTTCTTCTAGTCGTTCTTTTTTTACATCATAGTCAAAGATACCCCCGAATCACAGCCGTGCGTTCGGTAAGTTCAGCGATCTTTGACTTAACAGGGTTAATTTCAAACATGATTTAAATTGATCTGCTCAGTTTATGATTTTTTAAACAAGCACCCATTGTAGCGGATTTAGGCATAAATTAGCAATTGCCAATTTTAGAGGCGGTGTTGATGAATAATCTATTGATGATAAAAAAGATGACACATAAAATGTCATCTTTAACAGGTTGGATAGAAGCTTTATTGTAATAACTATTTATTTTTTAGCTTCTGCGTAGAGTTCAGCAACTTTATCCCAGTTAACTACATTCCAAAACGCACCGATATAATCAACACGACGATTTTGGTATTTTAAATAATAAGCGTGTTCCCACACATCAAGTGTTAAAATAGGTGTGCCAGAAACGCCGGCAAATTTTTCACCCATCATTGGTGAATCTTGGTTAGCGGTTGACACAATTTCAAGCTTGCCATTTTGTAATACTAACCATGCCCAACCAGAACCAAATCGAGTTGCTGCCGCTGCGGCAAATTTTTCTTTAAAAGCATCAACTGAACCAAAATCGTTTTCGATGGCAGTTTTAAGTTCACCTTTAAGCTCGGTACCGACTTTTAATAATTCCCAGAAAAGAGTATGGTTAACATGTCCACCTACGTTATTTTTAACACCAGTAACTTTGTCGGCAGGGACTTTATCTAAATTTTTTAATAAATCACTTGGACATAAATCTTTCAATTCAGCCGGCAATGTTTCAAGGATAGCATTTGCATTGTTTACATAAGTTTGATGATGCTTATCATGATGAAGATGCATCGTTTCTGAATCGATATAAGGTTCTAATGCATCATATGCATAAGGTAAGGGAGGTAAAGTATAAGCCATGAAATTTGCTCCTTTCATATAATTAGGTATTAACTACAATTTATAATGAGTATAAGGACTATTAGTATAGCCCTCAAACTATCACTTAGATAGCTGATGACTATCTATTGTTAAGATAATTATTGTGTTTTCAATTACGTTTCATTATTTGCGATAAATGGAGTGTACATCATAATGGCGTGATTTTCACTGATGAGTTTTTCTTCCGTATGGTTATCAATTAAATGGGTTTTACGTTGCCAGATTTTATTATGTCTAGTGTAGCCTCCCCACCATTGTTGCTCAATGCGGTGATCGGTTTCAAATACTTCATAATCATAAGACAAAGGCGAATCTGCAAGCAATTCACCATGTAAGTATTGATCATCAAGCCACAGGTTAAGTCGATAAGTTGTATTAGTTTTATTGATCAACTGTAAATCGACATAGTTATAAGACAAGGTTGCCCCGCAAGCAAATGGAATTGTACGATTAATATCAGGGAAAACATCAAAGCTGTGCCGCCAACGCTCCAGAATTGTTAAATCAGAATGTAATACAATCCAATAAATCAAATTACCTAATTGGCATAACCCTCCACCAATATCTTTACCTATTTGCCCATTATGCAGCGATAACCCTTCTAAAAATCCTCGTTTTTTAGATGGACGCCCTACTTTATGCCAGATCGAAAAGCGCTGGTTGGGCTTAATGATTGAACCATTTAGTTTTTCGATTGCTAAGCGCAAATTCGTGATTTTGTTATATTGTAAATACATATCAACATCTTTTAATGGTCTTAACAAAACAGACTGATGTTTTTTATGCGAATAACAACATGTATTATTATGGATATCAACAGCGCTATAAACTTTGCGATGTCGCCACCAATCTAATTTACGTTTTAATATAAAATATTCTTTACCTAATTTTAGTCTTAATTTGCTACGTTTTTCTGGCTTATCAACGGTAATATTTTTCATGTTTTTTAATTTCCTTATTAATCAATATATAATCAATTATTTTCTTTAAGGCGAAAGATAAAGCTGACTCAATTTGTCGAGAAAAGTAAAAAGCTTTTGATTCATTTCAGTGTAATTATGAGAGCGAAGTTTATCTTGGGTATCAACAAAGCGGTATTTTTCCGTATGACTAAACTCTTTTTGTGAATTGGCAATCAGTAAATCAACTACTTTAGGCGTTAGCTCTAAATGGCATTGGAATCCATAAACTAATTCGCCATAAGCAATGATTTGGCGAGGGCAGCCTTCACTATAAGCAATAATTTGGGCATCTTTGGTTAAACCTGGCATATCATTGTGCCAATGGCCAACTTCTAATGCACTTCCAAAATCAGCAAATAAAGGATTGGCTTTACCGATTTCAGTTAGTGTAATAGGAAACTTCCCAATCTCTTTTTCTGGGCTTTTGGCATGATTTGCTCCTAATGCTTCGCCAATTAATTGCGCCCCTAAACACACACCAATGACCATTTTACCCGCTTTTATCGCAGACAAGATCACACCTTGTTCTGCTATAGAGTCAAAATATGCACACTCTTGTTGAGTTGTTGACGGTGATTGAGGCCCGCCCATGATAATAAGAATATCAATCTTATCAATATGGTGAGGAAGCGATTCACCTAGATAAACACGAGAATAGGTTATTGTGTGATGATGCATCATGGCCCACTGCTCATAGGCACCAGGCGCTTCAAAAGCTTCATGAATAATAAAATGTACATGCATTGCTCATTCCTCCTTACCGATAAATATATCATCAACTTTATGATCGAATGGAGCTTTATATATCTAGCTCTGATAGATCTATTGCTAAATTATTATGAATAATTTATTTGTAAATACAATATAGATTGCTGATATTAACGTGATAAAAGGTGGATAAGATGACTTGGTATTAAAATATTATCTATTAAAGGTGAGATTTTAAAACATGAAAGTTGGCTCCTCCAACAGGACTTGAACCTGTGACATACGGATTAACAGTCCGCCGTTCTACCGACTGAACTATGGAGGAACCGAAATGTAGCGCGCATATTATAGATTTAATGGCGCTATGTCAATAGTAAAATGCTTTTTTGTGTTAATTACCTCCTTTTAGGATAATTCAAGTGTTAGGATTGTCTTGAATAAGTGGTCTTGTCTAAGTAATTGCTGTGGATGTGAGCCAAGCTCTTGTTGTGGGATCCTCTGCTTTAGCTCACGATAATAATCAATCCAATAAGGTAAAATTTGATTTGTCGTTAAATCCTTAAAATTCATTGGATATAATGCGAAATAGTCACTACCATGCTTAGTTTTGAAAGCATAAGTGATCAGCTCACTACAATAAAATCCGTCCGAATCGGGATAAAAGCTATGATTGTAAGGTGAACCTAAACAAGTTTTAACTCGCTTAATTGCATTTTTAATAACAACTAAATCATCGATTCTGCCAATAATATTGCGCTTAGCTGCACAAACAAAATCAGCCAGTGGTTGTTCAATCACACCATATTGTTGCGTTGCTTCAATAACGATATTATTTCCGATATATAAACCGACATGATTGATATTTTTTGTTATTTTATCCATGTTAGGCACTGCGCCAGAACAGTTTATCGCGTCACTAAAATCATTATCTTCGTTAAGGCTTTGGAAGATGATATCGCCACTTTGAATATTATTGATTTTTAGCACGATAACGCCATAGAGAAAACATTACACAAGTTGCAATAATAAATTTGAGCGCATCAATACCGACAAATGGAAAGTAACCCACTTTTAAAGCATCAATAAAACTAATGTGCAAATAGCCCATCAAATAAACAACACCAAATGCAAATAATAATTGATGCGCACAAGCAAATGCAATTAAACCGAAAATAAAGTGACGATCATAACCTTTTTCTGCTGCAAACCCCGCTAAATAAGCGCTAAAAACATAGCCGTATAAGTAGCCAGAAGATGGTGAAGCCAGCGCCATAATTCCACCACTACCATTGGCAAATAACGGTAACCCCATTGCGCCTAACAATAGGTATTGGAGTATGGCTAATGTACCTAACTTACGACCTAAGAAAGCACCAATTAACAACACCGCTAATGATTGTAATGTAAATGGAACGGGGTAAGTTGGAATACTAATATTAGCCGCTAGCCCTAAGAGTAATGCCGCACTTGTGGTAGCCAATAGTTTACGTTGCCAAGAAGATAAGTTAACCAATGTGGTAATAAACGTTGGATAATACGAAGTCAGTTGTTGTTTCATTATTTTCTACCTTTATTCATAAATAGTAGAACTATGATAACGTAATGCACCCTAATGTAAACTATTTTTTATTAAAATAGTTTACATTAGGGTAATGAGAGGAGCTTTTGTTATTACGCACTAAAATAAAAATGTAATAACAAAGGCTATGTATTTCTTAACTTAGATTAGATAAGGATTGCTAATTCGTTCATGACCAAAACTCGACATCGGCCCATGCCCTGGCACAAAAATAAAGTCATCGCCAAGAGGTAATAATTTGTGGGTAATTGACGAAATCAAATCGGCATGATTGCCACGAGGAAAATCAGTTCGCCCTATACTACCTTTAAATAAAACATCACCAACAAAAGCTAATTTATCCAAATGATTAATAAAAACAATATGTCCTGGGGTATGTCCTGGGCAAAAAAGCACATCAAGGGTAGTTTTTCCTACTTGGATCTGATCACCTTCTTTTAACCAACGATCAGGTAAAAAACTGTCAGTATGTGGAAAACCAAACTGAACGCATTGTTGTGGCAAAGAGGTTAATAAAAATTCATCTTCTTGGTTTGGCCCAATAATTTTCACGTTGTAATGTTTAGCTAATTCAACGGCTGCACCAACATGATCTAAATGCCCATGGGTTAATAAAATTTGTTTAATATTAACACCTAGTTTTTCAATCGCTTTTTTAAGTAGCTCTGGCTCACCACCAGGATCAATAACAGCCCCTTCCATCGTTTTATCACACCAAATAATGCTACAATTTTCTTGGAAAGCGGTAACTGGGATAATTTGGTATTGGAACATATGCTTATCTCCTTGTTTCTTGATGATGAGCAGTTAAATTTTGTCCATCTTCTCTTTTTAATTGCGCAAAAATAAAACTTGATAATATGGTAACAACACCAAGTATAACAAATGTTAGTTGGAATGCGTGAATAGTATTAGTCGTATTGCTTATCAATCTGAGTAAAACCGCCCCAAATCCTGTGCCAAAACTAATTGCTAATTGTTGGTTAACTGCCATTAAGCTATTGCCACTACTTGTTGTTTCACCTTGTAAATCAGCTAAAGTTATACTATTCATCGCCGTATATTGCATAGAGTTAATACCACCGATACAAAATAATAATAAACTGATTAGTATAAGTGATGTTGATAAATTTAACTGAGACATTAGCACAATCATTACACCCGCTAAAATCGTATTAGCGACAAGTACTAAACGATAGCCTAGGCGAGCTAAAATATGCGGAATAAAAATACGGGTGCAAATTGACGCAATCGCCATTGGTACAAGCATAACACCTGCAAAAATAGCTGAATAGCCAAACCCTACTTGTAATAACAAGGGAATAAGAAATGGCACACCAGATATTCCTAATCGACAGATTAAATTTCCAATAATGCCTATTTTGAATGTGCGAATCTTAAAAAGCGATAGTGGAAATAATGGAGCCTGTTTTTTTCTTGCATATCGACGATAAATAACCAAAAAGAACAAGCTAATGGCAGCAAGTAACAATGGAAGATCATATTTCTGATTTTGGTTTAAAATCTCAACACTTAAAGTGGCACTAATAAAAGCAACAACAATAAATATAAAACCAAACAGATCAAAAGGCATCTTTTCGCCTTTTAAATTGGGCATATATTTCCAACTAATGATTACGCCTAAAATACCAATAGGCAAATTAATAAAAAATACCCAATGCCAACTTACCACATCAACCAGATAACCACCCAATACAGGGCCTAAAACAGGCCCAATTAGGCCTGGAATGGTGGCTGTATTTAAAGCCGCTAGAAAATCACTACGTTTAAAAGATTTAATTAACACCAAACGTGATATGGGTACCATCATTGAACCACCAATACCCTGAATAACGCGTGATATATCTAAGAAAAGTAATGAATTGGATAAAGCACAAAGCAAAGAACCAAGTGTAAATAGCGAAACAGCCATGACAAAAATATTTCTTGTGCCAAATTTATCCGACAAAAAACCGCTGACAGGAATAAACAATGCTAGAGTCAATGCATAACTTATTACTGCTGATTGCATATTTAAAGGGGACTCATTAAGATCTTTAGCCATAGTGGGTAGAGCTGTATTTAATATTGACGTATCAAGTGATTGCATAAAAAAAGCAAAAGCTGCAATCCATGGTAATATTCGATACACAAAGGGGGATAACTGTAATTCGCTATTCATTTTAATCTAACCCAAAATTGATTTAAATGCAGAATAAGTACTGGTATAAGCACTGAAAATCAAGATATTCTACTGAGTGTTGTATTCGGTAGGAGATATGATAAATGCTATTTTACAATAATATTTATCAATTATTGGCTTTTTTCTTATTTTTAACAGGGTTAACTTACCAATAGCCAGCCAGAAATATTGTGCCAAACCGAAAATACCGTAGCAGAAAAAGCTGATAATACCGAAAAATAGGGAGTACCTAATGTGACTGCAAGCGCAGAGTTTTGTATTCCTACTTCAAAAGACATTGTTCGACAGGTTGACTCATCAAAAAACAATAAACGTCCGCTCCAGTAACCGCTGATCATTCCTAGTGTATTATGAATGGCAACCACAATAATAACGCTGGCGCCAACTTGACCAATTTGGGCATGACTACCAAGATTAAACAAAAAAGGCGAATATTCAATGATGATTTTAAACATCAAAAGGTTAGTCTTTAGCAACACGGTAAATCACGTAGTGAAATCGTTGCAGAATATGATTTGACCCCATCAGCATTGGAGCGTTTGATAACGTAAGCCAGCCAAAGTGACTCATTTAAAAAAAGTAATTGTAGTTCGCAAGAGCAAGAGTTGCTAGCTTTGCGCAACGCGATTAAACAACGCCGTATGGAAAACGATATTTTTAAAGCAATACTGATAATGGGGCTAAAATCACTATCCTAAACCAAACCGGCATCGTTATAGTACGACAGGGCTAGGGTTATTTTAGTTGTTTTGTGTATTTTTCACTCTGTTGATTCTACTAAATAACGTCAAGGTATTTGTTAAAATGGTATTAAGTATATGATCTGATGATTCTTTGCGTAATTGCAACAAGACTTTAAAAACCTCAACAATATATTCAGGACGATTAACTTGCCCTTGGCGACCGCTTAATGGCATGTCAGGCGCATCGGTTTCAAGTACTAAGCTTTCAAGTGGTAATTGGGCAATAGTATTTCGCGTTTTATTCGCTCGCTCATAACTAATTACACCACCGACACCAATATAGTAGCCAAGCTTAATAAATTGCATGGCTTGCTGATAGCTACCAGAAAATCCATGTATCACGCCATGGCAAGGTAAGTTGGCTTGCTGCAATTCGTGGTACATAATATCGTGTGATTTGCGTGAGTGAATCAAAACAGGTAAATCAAACCGTTTGGCAAGTGCTAATTGTGATCTAAAAAACGATAATTGCTGTTGCCAATCTACTGTTAAATCATAGCGATCGAGTCCTATTTCACCAATGGCAACTAATTTTTTAGGTTTGGTTTCAACAATATGGGTTAACAGCTCTAAATCAGCCATTGTATGTTGATAGATAGGATGTAATCCCAAAGCAGCATAAAGCTCAGGGTAAAGATCCGTAAGTTGTAAAACAGTATCAAAATAATTAGCACTAACCGCAGGTATAATTAACCCAACAATGCCTGCTTGACGCACCTTATACATTGAGTCGCCAAGCGCACCAGCAAAAGGTGGAAAATCAAAATGGCAATGTGTATCAATAAACATAATGTCGCCTTATTCTACCGTTACTTGATGTAATAAAATGGGTAATAAAAATTGCTGAGCTGCAAATATAATCTGTTCAATTAACTCGTCCGTTAATTCAGGATACAAGCGAGCATAATAACTGTCACATTCAGCAGATTGATTAAAGCCACCTTGCCAAGTATTTAATAACTTATTTATTGCGCTTTCGCTGGCGACAATTTCACCTGTTTTCTTATTATAGGCTGCCATTAACCAGCCCCATGCACATTGCACAGGTAACAATAAAGGTTGATTGATACCATGCAAATAGCCATCTACTAACGTGGTTAGAATTGCCATAGCTTCATCATTTGGTAAATGTAAAAAACGCCATTGTTTACCATCTAGACCATAGATACGGCTTTGGCTTTCAACTTTACCAGGGTTTAAGATGCAATAAACTAAATGATCAATCCACAACGAAATCCCATCTCGAATTGAAAGTTTTGATGGGCGCCATGTCAATATACCGTCATCTTGAATATGAGTTAGCCAACCTTGCAATGAATAATCTTTTTTATTGGTCGAAATGGTTAAATTGACTTCTTGGGTTGTCATGACCAAGCGTTCTTGATTGATTTTATTCGCTAATGATTGTAGTGCTTCAAATTGTTCATCATAAATAATTTCACCAAATGCACCATCTGGTAACTCGCCAGTTAAGGCTAATTGTTGATAAAAACTATCTGGATCTTGACTATTTGTTGTAATTTGTTGATTTAAAATCTGCAAGTTTAATTGATAACGTTTTAAATTATCCAAGTTAAAATTTTCAGCATCGGGCAAAGTATCGTCTAGATAATTAGCATAAAAATTAAAACGCTTCTGTAAAAATAGACGAATAGAATGATGATAAAATCGCTTTAATTCATCAAGGTTAATGTCATCGACAATAATTGTTGGAATTTCGCTGATAAATGATTGGCTTTTACCTTGTTGTAATGCAGCAGGTAACCACTCGTCGGCATAACTTTTAGGATCTTGTAAAAAGTTTTTAGGATTAAATGGTGTTCGTGTATGGATAATTTTTAACGCATCAAGATGACTATGCTTATCTAAACTATTTACAGATTGATTATTATAGTATTGAACAATATATTCCCAAAGCTCATCAACAAGTATAGAAGGATAACGCTCACTATTATCTTTCATATCACGACCAATATAACTGATATATAACTGTTTTTGGGCGGATAAAATTGCTTCTAAAAATAGATAACGATCATCCGTACGACGACTACGATCCCCTCGCTTTGGATGATGTGCAATTAAGTCAAAATCAAGGGGAAGAGATGTTCTTGGATAATCGCCATCATTCATACCAAGCAAACACACAATTTTAAACGGTATTGAGCGCATTGGCATCATGGTACAAAAATTTACCTTACCAACTAAAAAACGATGAGCCAAATGATTTTGCTCTAAACGTGATTGCATAGCATCATGCAAGATAGCGATAGATATATTATCTGTATAATTAGCCGTTAAACCACTACTAATCAATTTTTGCCATTCTTCTTCAAGCATCAACAAAATGGATTCACGTTGCGGATTGCTGACAAAAAAATCATTAATCAATTTAAGGCAACAAGGTTGCCAATCCATTAGGGATTTTTCTTCACTTAAAATAGCAACCCACTCATTAACAACGTTAATAAACTCGGCTAATTGGCCAATTAATTCAGCATCTAAGCCCGTAGCGCCATCGTAAGGTAATATCTGTTGCCAGCCACCTTGTTCGCTACTCATGGTATAGCCAAGCAATAACCGTTTAAGCCCAAATAACCAACTATGTCCACTATCAAGCCCAAAACGAATACCCGATTCCACAATCCAAGTTCGTAGCAAAGTTAATTGTGATTCACTAATGGCAAATTTTTCGGCAATAGCGGGGATTTCTAATAAGTTAAATAGCTCTTCGGCCGTAAATCGGCTTTGAGGAAAATTTAAGATAGTGAAAAAACCTTGCACAATCGGATCAATATTTCGTGCTTTTTGATCAGAAATAGTAAAAGGTAAAAATCGCTTTCCAGTAGCATTTCCAAACACAGCGCGAATATAAGGAACATATTTATCAATATCCGACACCATAACAATGCAATCACGTAACTCCAATGTAGGATCATCATCAAAAACCGATAACAGATAATCATATAACACTTCAACTTCTCGCTGTTCACTATGGCAGGCATGAAATGAAATGGACTTATCCATAGATGATATATGTTTATTACAAAATTCGCTTTGATAAAGATCCAAAATATCTTGTTGTATGGTCTGTAACAAACAAGAACAATCCAGATCGACAAACGCTTCAATATCTTGCTTATGGCTAAATTCTTGTAGTAAAAATAGATTATCTCGACCTAATTTCCCCCACGAAGTTAATAATGGATTAGGGATTTTATCTGGCGTATTTTCGATATCTGATAATTGTTTTTCAACAATATCTCCCCAATACCATTTACATGGATTATTAAACATTAAATGGACATCAATATGTTGTCCAAGTGCTGAAAGTAATGAGAGATAAATAGGGGGAAGCGAAGTAATACCAAAAATAAAAATACGCTCAGGTAACGGATCTAAACAAGCACGATCAAAATGTTTATCTAACAAAATCTCAAGCATTTGCTGATAAATATTAGCCCGATGATAAGGTTGGCTGATAGCTATTAGCTTGCGCCAAAGCTCGGCTTGCCACGTTTCATCAGAATGATGCTTTAATTCGGCAACAGTTTGATTGGCTTCCCATTTTGCCAACCAATCAGGGCGATAAACTAAATATTGGTCAAATAACCAAGCGATACGCGTTGCGAGTTGATAGCGTTTTCTATCGTGTTTATCATCATTAAGATAATGGCTAAGTGCACTAAATTCAGGTTGCTTAATAACTTGGGGTAATAAGTAATATAAACGCCACGTCATTGATTCAATATTATAACTATTTTCAGTTGGCGCATTGGGTAACAATTTTTGGTATAGCTGCCAAATAAACTGTGTAGGAAAAAGAAAGTCAACATTAGCCACAATCCCCAATTCATCAGCTAACGCAATTTGCAACCATTGTGCCATACCTTGGCTTTGCACCATAACGACATCAGGTATGAATACGTCTTCTAATGGTTGCCTGAGCATCAATTCACTTAATAGTGTCTTGAGTAGATCGACTTGGTTAGAATGATAAATGATAAACATAGTAACAGCAAATTTGATAAGGTTGTTTAGGATTATCGCTGATCGTTACTAATAAATCTAGCCATCTAAAAACTATTCTTCTACTTTATATTTTTGCTTAATTTTGGTGCGCTGACTAGATAGGTAGGTTGGTGAATGTTTGCCATTGATAGGATTTGTATGCGCTATTTGATACTCAATTGAGCCTTCGCAGTAAACAAATTGAATAGTACATGGTTTGCCACCCATTGTGACGACATAATGGGCATTTAGCGATTTGATACATGAAATGCCAAATTAAGCTAAGGAAAGGCAAGCTTTGGTTAATATGTACAAGTTTTTATATGACTTACTACCATTATGATTATATAAAAACAGGCAATCTATCTTTGATTGCCCATATTGCTTGCTTAATTATTTTGTTGTAGCCAATACATTGCTTCATAAGGCCTTAATGTTATTTGCGAACCTAAGAACGGGCTATCTGGATAATTACTTAATAATTGATTCCAGCTTAGATGTTGTAATTGTGTTGGTAATGCGTAATTGACTTTTTTATCAGTAAGATTAATTATTACCAATAGTTGTTGCTGACAATAACTACGTACATAAACCCAATAATCGCCAATATCAGCGGAAAAATCGCGATAGTCGCCTAAAATAAAAATCGGATGCTGCTTGCGGAGCGCAATTAAAGTTTGATAACAATAAAATATTGAATCGGGATTATTGAGTGCGGTATTAACATTAATTTGTGGATAATTATCGGCAACCTCAATCCATGGTTCACCTTGCGTAAACCCTGCATTAACTGAGTTATCCCATTGCATTGGGGTTCGGCTATTGTCTCTGGATTTACTGGCTAAAATGGCTAAGATTTCCTGCTTTGTCATGCCTTGCGCGAGTTTTTCTTGATAGATATTCAGGCTTTCAACATCGCGATATTGCGTAATATCCGTAAAATGGGGGTTGGTCATACCAATTTCTTCGCCTTGATAAAGATAAGGTGTTCCTTGTAAACCATACAGCAACATGGCTAGCATTTTGGCTGATTGTGTATGATATTGGTTTTCGTTGCCAAGGCGCGATACAATGCGTGGCTGATCATGATTACACCAAAAAATGGCATTCCACGCTTGATTATGCATGCCCGTTTGCCAATAACCGATAATTTTTTTAAGCTCAATTAAATCAGGTTTAGCTAAACACCACTTATAGCCATTAGGATAATCGACTTTTAGATGATGAAAATTAAAGGTCATAGTCAATTCTTTACCATCTAATGCGGCATATTCTCGGCAGTTTTCTAGTGTGGTTGATGACATTTCACCAACCGTTTTCAACTGGTAGGGTTGAAACACATTAGTACTCAGATCCTGTAAAAATTCATGAATACGTGGACCATCGGTATAAAATCGTCGTCCATCACCATTTTCATCATTAGGAAAATTCTGCTGTTTAGACACTAAATTAACCACATCAAGCCTAAGCGCATCGACCCCTTTATTCGCCCAAAATTGACACACTTTCTTGATTTCATCACGAACGGTTGGGTTTTCCCAGTTGAGATCCGCTTGTTCTTTAGCAAATAAGTGTAAATAGTATTGCTCTGATGGTTGATGCCATTGCCACGCTTTACCACCAAATTTTGATAACCAATTATTCGGCTCTGCTCCATTTGGGGCGGCATCTTTCCATATGTAAAAGGAGCGGTAAGGGCTATTTTTATCTAAAGCCGCTTTAAACCAAGGATGCTGGGTTGAAGTATGATTAAACACCATATCCATCATAATTCGGATATCTCGTTGATGAGCTTGTGCAATGAGTAGCTCAAAATCAGCCATTGTGCCATAACTTGGATCAATATCGTAATAATCCGAAACATCATAACCGTTATCAATTTGCGGCGATGGATAGATTGGCGTTAACCAAATGGCACTAATTCCAAGGTTTTTTAAGTAATCTAATCGCTTAATAATACCTTGTAAGTCTCCAGTTGAATTTGTGCCACTAGCTTGAAAACTTTTTACATAAATTTGATAGATAGTCCCATTTTGCCACCAAGGAATTGTAATTTTGTTCATTGTGCACTCTTTTTGTTAATCAGTTAATCAGTATCACTTACCGTTTAGTTAATACAACGATAAAAAGTGACATCAATAAGTTAGCGGATATTTAACGTGCCTTGCTTCTGTTTTATTTTATAAACTAACGAGGTTAAAACAATCGGAACGACAATTGCTACCAACATAGCAACGGCATAAATTGACCAATATATCGGTTTGATAGTCAATATGCCGGGTAAGCCGCCAACACCAATGCCATTAGACAACACGCCAGCTAACCCACAAATTAATCCGGCTAACGCCGAGCCAATCATGGCGCATAACATCGGGAACTTATAACGCAAATTAATGCCATACATGGCAGGCTCAGTCACGCCTAAATAAGCTGATATCGCCGCAGGCACAGAGACTTCACGTTCATTTTGTTTTTTACTGGCTAAAATGATACCAACCACGGCTGAAGCTTGAGCTATGTTAGATAAAGCAATAATGGGCCAAATTGGTGTTCCACCCATACTATTGGTCATCTGCATGTCAATAGCAAGCGTGGTGTGATGAATACCTGTAATCACCAGTGGTGAATAAATAAAGCCAAAAATAGCCGA
Organism: Gilliamella sp. WF3-4; assembly: GCF_001690275.1. Classification (GTDB taxonomy): domain Bacteria; phylum Pseudomonadota; class Gammaproteobacteria; order Enterobacterales; family Orbaceae; genus Gilliamella; species Gilliamella apicola_C. The sequence continues at coordinate 96,786 of NZ_LZGW01000056.1, forward strand.
ACCAATAAAGGCATAATCACCGGTCATTAAGTATTTAACAATATAAGCAATACCGTTACCTAACATGCGACCAAATGGGCCTAAAATAAAATGGGCTAAAAAGACCGAAGTTAGTAACGCAACAATAGGTACAATAACCAAAGTTAAATAATCGGGAACGATTTTTCGTAAACGGGTTTCGATAAAGCCGAGTGCTAATCCAGCAAAAATCGAGGGAATCACTTGTGCTTGATAACCAACTTTAGCAATAGTAAACCAACCAAAACCCCATACTTCGGGTATTTTGCTACCTAAATCATAAGCATTCATTAATTGAGGCGAAACTAAGGTAACCCCCAACACAATACCGAGTACCGGCGATCCGCCCATTTTTTTGGTGGTTGACCAACAAATAGCAACGGGCAAAAAGTGAAAAATTGCCTCGCAAGGTAACCAAAGAATACTATAAATTGGTGCTAACCAAGGGTAACTTTCGGTAAGCGGTTTATTGTCAATAAATGGCATATCACCAAGCACATTACGCAGTCCCAGTAATAACCCGCCAGCAATTAAAGCAGGCAACAGGGGTATAAAAATTTCGGCTAAATTAGAGATCAACCTTTCAAAAAACGACATATTTTGTTTAGCCACAACTTTGGTTTGTTCTTTGCTTGATTCGCTTAAATTTAATTGTTGTATCAATACTTTATAGTAGCTATCCACATTGGTACCAATAATGACTTGAAACTGTCCAGCATTAATAAAACAGCCTTTGACAAAAGGTAATGCTTCTATCGCGTCAATTTTAGCTAATTTGGGTTCAACCAGCGCAAAGCGTAACCTTGTTAAACAGTGGGTGACACTGGCAATATTTTTACTACCACCAATAAAATCAATCAATTGCCCAATAGATTCTGTGGTTATTGTTAAGTCTTTAGCCATAATAACGTTCCCTTGATTGGTAAAATCTCAGTCTAAATCATTCTATTTGAATAGATCATCTGACTATTTTTTGCTTAATGTTAAGCATAGATTGAATTGAATAATTAATAAATGGGAACGTTCCCTTTTTTGTGATTGACATCACAAATTGAGATTAAATAAGCACAAATTAACTAAATAGGGAGGTTACTAGCCTATCAACTTGCAAGGCACAGTGATAGTTTTAAAGGAGGCCTGATTTTGTAATAGATTCAACAATTCTTGAGCGGCATAACTACCCGCTTTATCAAAACCCAGCTCAACGACATAAGTTTTAGGAAAAAGAAAGCTCAGTAGTTCACTAGTACCAATACTACCAACCACAATATGTTCTAACTGTTTTTCGTGTAAGTATTTATTTAATCCTAATGCGATGCTATCTGTTGCACAAACAATTGCCGATGGCTTTTGTGCTAATACCGGTATGGCGAGCTCATAGCCTGAGCGATAACTTAATTGACCTAAGGCCGCATTTGGGATCAGTTGATATTGCTGACAAAAATCCAGATAAGCTTGGTAACGCCGAGCGCCAGTGGTTTGGTCTTGTTGATCAATACCAAGATACCCAATGTTTTGATGTCGTTGTGACTGATATAAATAGGTAAGTAGCGTATTTACTGCCCCTATATCATCATAACAAATACAAGTATGAGCAGGAAACTTTCTGGCAATCACCACACTTTTATTTTGCCAGAAGGGTAATAATGAATGCTCAAGCCCAGTAAACGCAAAAATAACCACGCCATCAGCTTGCTTGTCTTTTAGCATGGATAAATGCTCTTTAACTTTAACGGCACTAAATTGACTCTCCATAATAATAGGATCATAACCATGCTGATAAAAAATAGGCAACATACTGCGAACCGCTTGATTTTCTGACCATGAATCAAGGCGGGTCACAATAATACCAATGACCTTATTGCCGTAACCACGCATGGCGCGAGCTGATTTTGACGGCGTAAATTGATGCTGTTCAATCATTGCTATCACCTTGGAGCGTGTACTGGCTCTAACCATTGGGTCATGATTTATCACCCGTGACACCGTCGATTTGCTTACCCCACAAAGCTTTGCAATATCTTTAATCGTCAAATTGTTTGAAGATATGCCCATAATAAATTTAGCCAACAAAAATCAATAAAATCATACTAATCTATTTTAGAAAAAATAGCGATTTTAGATTGTTGATATCAACTTGATAAACTAGTGACACAGTTAATGACTAAAACAAAAAAGATGAAAAATTTCATTGCATTTCTATATAAAAATCGTTCAGAAAAGCCATTGATTTTATTGAAGTTTTTATTTTGCATTTTTAAGTGAAATCAAGCAGTTATAAGGTGGATGCTGCCTGTAGTACTAAAATAACTTTATTTCACGAAATTTTGATAAGCGCTATTCAATACAATTATTGTTATTTATAATATGAAATAATGATTTTAAAAAGGAAAAGATAACAGTGTTATACAGACTTTTATGCAGTTCACTACTTATTTTCGGCTTTTCAACATATGCATTAGCGACCGAAACAAATAATACCATTGAGTCACAATTTAAAGCGGCTTTATTATGCAACGTTGCGCCAATTGATGGTCGTGATGCAAAAGTGGTTAAACAACTCAGCGAGCAAAACATTACCGTAAAAAATTTAGAAGAAGATGGACTGATTAATTTAGAGTATCACTTTGCTAAACCGCTGGAAATAATGAATACCACTGTGTCACAGATTAAATATCAAGGCGATAGTGGTTCATACTTTTATGCGATTGCTAAAGGTGATATAGATACATTTGCCAAATCAATGGCAGCAATCCCAATCCCTGCCGATTTAAAAAAAGAAATATCTTGGGGAGATATAGGTCAATATTATCAATATACTGCCCCAGTCACGGAAGAAAATCCTTTTCCTAGTATCATTCTTATCGGTCGTGACAAAAATGTTAAATCAGATGAGTTTTATTTTGGCTGTGAAGAATTTGACAGCTAATCATGATTAATTTAAGGATGGGTAAAAGGTTACTCATCCGTTCTTAATTTGTAAGCCTTTCCCCACGCTAACATGGCATCATGCACCTGTTTTAGGCTTTGCCCAACCTCGGTTAACGTATATTCAACCCTTGGTGGGACTTCGGCATAAACTTGACGAGTTAATAGGCCACTTTTTTCCATAGCGCGTAAATGCTGAGTTAAGACTTTTTGTGATATGCCAGTAAGGGATTTTTTTAGTTCACCAAAGCGTTTGGTGCCCGTAAGTAAATCACGCACAATTAATATTTTCCATTTGTCACCCATTAACATTAATGTGGTTTCAACAGGACAAATTGGCAACGCTTCACTTAATTTTATCATTATTTAATTGTTTAAATTCAATAATAGTTTCATAAAAGTAACTATAGCACTATTTAGTACCTACTTTACAGTAGAAAGTTTAAAGGTTAACCTGAAATCAAGCTATATCATGCTAATTATTATTAGCGTTTAGCGTTCATTCTTTATGATTTATTGAACGAAAATATTAGGTTATTGAATGTCGTTGATGTTAATTATTTAAACATTAAAAGGAGTGAAATATGAAAATTGCTGTCATTGGTGCAAGTGGTAAATCAGGCTCATTAATTGTTAAAGAAGCGCTTTCACGTGGGCATGATGTCACGGCGATTGTACGTAAATCAACTTCTCACGTCGATCCAAAAGCAAAAGTATTAGTTAAAGATCTGTTTGAGCTGACTTATGAAGATTTAAAGCCTTTTGATGTGATTGTCGATGCTTTTGCCACATGGACTCCAGAATCATTGCCATTACATCAAACTAGCTTAAAACACCTTACTAATATTTTAAAAAATAGACCTAATCGATTATTAATTGTAGGCGGCGCAGGAAGCTTATACGTTAATCCAGAAAATACTATGCGTTTGGTCGATACACCTGAATTTCCTGATCAATTTAAACCATTAGCGACTAATATGGCTAAAGCACTTGATGAACTTAGAAAATGTGATGATGTGCAATGGACTTATTTAAGCCCTGCTATTGAGTTTATTGCCGATGGAGCAAGGACTGGCCATTATAAAGCTGGTGGTGAGCAAGTGTTATTCAATAATAAAGGTCAAAGCCAAATTAGCTATGCCGATTATGCCATTGCAATGATTGATGAAGCAGAAAACGCTAAACATATTAAACAGCGCTTTACCATTGTTACTGAATAATCACACTAAAATAGCGTGATTAAGTTTTTTGATTAGTTATAGATGCTTATGTTAAACAATAGCTAGTAGCATAACTCAGGAAAAATTTTTAACTCTTTGCAACCTTTATTGTTTAGCGTTGTATCTCGTTTTAAACGTTTTTAGCGTTTAGTGAAACACATTAACCCAGAGCCATAACCCAAAGGGATCGAGAGGATCCCTTTGGGTCATCTTATCTATACTCTCGTAAAGTTTTGCTCATGGTGAATTACCCAACCAAGTGAGAATAATTTTTTTAGACTTTAGTGAAAAAGCGGTAAATTATTGTCGATAAGGCTTCAGGTAATATGGTATTTGAGTATACAAACCTACTTATTGGGAAAAATATACCTAAAAAAGTAAGTCCGCCTTGTTTATTAACTTAATGTAGATTGTTCTTTTAATGCCTTACGCACGGCCATCAAAACTTCACCTAATAAGTTTTTTCCTCGCCATTTGGCCATATTAAATCGCATTTCATCATCCATACTTAAACCGATTCCCCAAACTTTATCATAAGGGCTGGCTTCTGCTAAAACTTTCTCTTTGGTGGATAATAACGATTTTTTAAGCTCCGCATTTTGAGAAAACTTTGCATAATTACCTTTAAAAACAATTTCTTTCTTATGGTTATTCCATATCGTTTCATCAAAATTACGCACAGCTTGCCCGAGCTGCTTTTGCATTTTCGAGGAAGTGATAGATAAAATGGCATTGGCACTTTCTATATCTTGAAATAACAATGCTTTAGCATACATCATCCACTGCTCTGCACTAGTAAATGTAATGTTATCAATGACAAAATGGCAAGGGTACCATTGAGATAAATAATTGTCAGGACTAAAAAAGAAAATCATTTTCTTTTTTCCAACTTGTTTCATGGGCTACAATCGCTCCTTGTTTAGAATAAATGGCCTGAAATAAATTTGCTTTCAATTAAAATCAATTATTGATAACCATACAAAAGCTATATGGGTTAGTCAATGTAAAGATATTTTAAGTTATAGCTATATTTTATCAATGTAAGCGATTATATTGTTATTTTTGTTTAAAAATAGGGCTTTTGGGTTAAAAGGGTATTGCTTTTTTATTTTATTACTATAATATAGCTACCTCTTTGACGCGGGGTGGAGCAGCTTGGTAGCTCGTCGGGCTCATAACCCGAAGGTCGTTGGTTCAAATCCAGCCCCCGCAACCAATTCTACCAAACTCATCAATCATCTTTCTTAAAACAAACACTATTTTAATTTCGGCACGGCTAATAACGTTGCTACCGCTTCGATAATGCGTCTAGCAATATAACTATTATTCATCGTATATAAATGAACACCATCAACGTTTTGCGAAACCAAATCAACTATTTGATCAATAGCATAAGCAATACCCGCATCACGAAATGCATCTGGATGATGTTCATATTTTTCCATCATCTGCTTAAACTTCTTCGGTAGGTTTACACCGCACATTGAGACCATACGCTCAATTTGATTTTTATTGGTTACTGGCATAATTCCAGCTTCGATCGGCACATTAACGCCCATATCACGTGCTTTATCTAAAAAAGCATAAAAATAATCATTATCAAAAAAGAGCTGTGAAATCAGTTGATCAGTGCCTGCATTCACTTTTTCTTTTAAGTGGATTAGATCTTGTTTTAATGTTGAAGCTTCAAGGTGACCTTCTGGGTAGCATGCGCCAACGATATTAAAATCACCACTTTCTTTAATAAAACTCACCAGCTCACTGGCATATCGAAAATCATCTTTAGGCTGTACATTTGGGCTGATGTCACCACGCAAAGCTAGCACGTTATCAATACCGGCACATTTAAGATCGTGAAGGATTTTCTGCATCTCGGTTTTACTGAAATTAATCCCAGGTAAGTGAGCGACACTCTCAATCCCATAAGTATGTTTGACCGAATGAGCAATATCGATAGTGGTTTGACCATTTAAACTCCCACCCGCGCCATAGGTGACACTGATAAAATCAGGTTTAAAATAACCAAGTTCACGTAATGTGCTATAAATGGTTTCTAAAGGCGATGTTTTTTTAGGTGGAAAAACTTCAAAGGAGAACACTGTTTTTTGATTAAAGAGTAGATTTGTTTTCATTTGTCTCATCCATTGGTTATGTCACTAATTATCCTTATTGACATTTCGCCGCCTAACATAGGCGGCGGTAATGTAAGGTTTAACAAAGTACTAGGTCTTAACAAAAGAGTCCTGCAACGTTGTAAAAAATAGTCACTAATTAAGCGTTTTTCTTACTTCTAATGTGGCTTGAACAAGGTGCTGTAAGCTTTCTACCACTTCTTTTTCACCGCGTGTTTTTAAACCACAGTCTGGATTAATCCATAATTTTTGCTTATCAATTTTTGCCAATAATTTTTCAATAGTTGCTTTAATTTCAGCCACAGGTGGAACACGTGGCGAATGAATATCGTAAACACCAGGTCCAACTTCAGTTTTAAAATGATTAGCTTTAAGCACATCAATTAACTGTAGATTAGAACGAGACGCTTCAAACGAGATAACATCAGCATCCATTGCATCAATATCTTTAATGATGTCGGCAAATTCGCTATAACACATGTGGGTATGAATTTGGGTATCAGCTTGAACTTTGCTATGTACTAATCTAAATGACGGAATAGCCCAATCAAGATATTCACTATTCCAATCCGCTTTACGCAGTGGTAATTTTTCTTTTAAAGCGGCTTCGTCAATTTGGATGATTTTAATGCCAGCCGCTTCAAGATCTAAAACCTCATCACCAATTGCTAATGCTATTTGATACACCGATTCTTTTTGGGAAATATCTTCACGTGGGAATGACCAATTTAGAATAGTCACCGGCCCTGTTAACATGCCTTTAACAGGCTTATCCGTCAAGCTTTGAGCATATTTTGAATATTCAACGGTAATTGGCTTAGAACGTGAAATATCTCCCCAAACAATCGGTGGCTTAACACACCGTGTACCGTAAGATTGTACCCATGCTTTTTCAGTAAAGACAAAGCCATTTAAACTTTCACCAAAATATTCGACCATGTCATTACGTTCAAATTCACCATGCACTAACACATCAATGCCAATTTCTTCTTGTAATTTAATGCATTCAGCAATTTTTTGTTGATTAAACTCAGTGTATTCATTCAAACAAATTTCCCCTTTTTTGAATTTAGCACGGTTTAAACGTACATCAGGCGTTTGCGGGAATGAACCAATTGTGGTTGTTGGCAATAATGGTAAATTAAAGGCTTTTTTCTGTGCTGCTTCACGCACCGAAAATTCAGGCAAGCGAGTAAAATCAGACTCTTTTAATGCAGCAACTTTTTGGCGAACAGTTTGATTTGCGCCTTCGCGTTCACGCGTAAATAGTGTCAGATTAGCTTTATAAGCTGCATGGCTATCTGGATTTGCTTCATTAAATAGCTGACCAAGTTCAGCAAGTTCTTGTAGCTTTTCTTGTGCAAAAGCAAAATATGCACGTTGTTGAATCGTTAATTTAGTTTCATTTTGCAGGGTATAAGGCACATGCAATAGTGAACATGAGGTATTAATAACAATATTGGTTGCTTTTTGTTTGATTTTACCAAGTAATGCCAAGGTTTTTGAATAATTATTTTTCCAAATATTTTTCCCGTTTACAACACCGGCAAATAATATTTTATCTGATGGAAAACCATTATTTTCAAGCAATGTTAATGATTGCTTGCCTTCCACAAAATCAAGGCCAATACCATCAAAAGGTAAAGCAACAAGCTCTTTATAACAGTCACGTACATCACCAAAATAGGTTTGTAGAACAATCTTGGTTTGCCCTTTAACCGATAAAATGGCCTGATAAAGCTCTGCAAATAGCGCAATATCGTCCTTATTCAGATCTGTCACTAAAATGGGTTCATCAATTTGGATCCACTCAGCACCAAGTGCAGTAAATTTTTGGATGATTTCTTGATAAGCTTTAATAATATCAGCTTTAAAATCAACAAGCTGTTTATTACCTAAATACTGAGCTAATTTAAAAAAGGTTAATGCACCGATCACCACTGGTTTGGTTTGTACGCCTAACGCTTTGGCTTCTTGATATTCATCAAAAGGTTTAGTACTAGCTAATTTAATTTCTACTGAATCTTCAATTTCGGGCACTAAGTAGTGGTAATTGGTATTAAACCATTTTTTCATAGCAAGCGCACGCACATCACCTTTTTCACCTTGATAACCACGTGCCATGGCAAAATAGCGGTCAAGTTCAGGTAAGCCTAAATCTTGGTAACGTTTTGGAATGACATTAAGTAAACATGCTGTATCTAATACCGCATCATAAAATGAAAAGTCATTAGATGAGATGAAAGCTATTTTTTGATCGGCTTGTTGTTTTAAATGCTCGGCTCGTAGCGCTTTGGCTTCATTTAATAATTCAGCTTGAGTTTTATTACCTTTGAAATAAGCTTCTGTTGCAAATTTAAGTTCACGAAGCTTACCAACGCGAGGATATCCAATAACAGCAGTATTCATGTTTATTTCCTTTTTATCCATTTTTATTTTCTTTAGTGATAAAAAGATAACAAAAAAAAATAATATTGAATAATTCTAGTTTTTTATTGGTTGATATAGTTTTTTTCTATATCAAATAGAATAAAAAATCCCACTATAGCTTAATAGCAGGATCTAACATGAACTGATCTAAATTTAAATCAATTATTGACGCCACTTACCATGAATTGGTCTTGAAAAATGGGCTAATACCGCAATCATACACACTTCGATTGATGCTCCCCAATAAATATGGCCCAGAATTTCACTCCAAAGCTCATAACCATTTAAATTCCATAACCAACCCACAGTCCCTTCAGCATCATAAGCAGGATGGCGAAAGCCAAGTAACGGAATTAAAAAACCATGCATAACAACAGTTATAATAATGCCATATAATGCACCATACCATAAGCGGATCTTATTACAATAATATGCGCCAGCAACATAAACAAAGGCAAAAGCGAAACTAAATAGCCAGTGATAAAGTGTTACCGCCCCTAAAACACTTGCGCCTTGATAAATATAATCCAGTGAATGGGAATTAATACCTAACCAACCAAGCCATGCATCAATGTGCGCTGCTGGTGGCGATATTTCACCTGGCAAGCGAGGAGGCATATTAACCTCTGAACCCCATTTCACTAATGAACTGAAAAAGCCACCAATGATAGTTGTCCAAATAATTACTTGGCGATTTGTTTTATTGCCGAACATATTGTGTTTTTCCATAATTAAAAGAATAAGTCATTAAATTATACTCCTGTGTAATTTTGGATAAAAGGAGAATAAATAAGATTGGCAGTAATTATATAAGGCTAGTTTAAATGAATCAGGTATCATGATTTTTTATGGTTAAACGGTATAGAGTTCTGAGTATGTTTTACAATGTGATAGTTTTTTGCGCTAGTAAAATATAGTAATATTTAAAGGTTGTAGGGATTTGTTTGGTTGTTGGGCTTTTATTGTAGATAAGCGAAGTTGGTGGTTAAGAAGATCTTGGAAAAATATAGTAATTGTTAAAATTTTAGCATTAAGTTTACCTTCTAAAAATGAAAAAAAATTTAACTTTTAATTTTATTTATAGTAACCTTATCCTAAAGGGCACATAATTATTAATTATAGTGCTCATTTTATTTAATATATGGTTGAGAAAATTATGTTAAGAAGTAAAGATGCTATGAAATTGTTTACAAGTCATGCAATTTCTTCGTTAGCTAAAAATGATTTTTCTATTCTCCATAAAACAATTCAGGAATATCTTGTACCAAATAATCTCCCAGTTAAAATTTCAGAACTATTTGATTTAACTCTATCAAAAATATCTAAAGATTATAAAGGTGAATATTTTTATAAAAATGTTATAGCACAAAAATTATTTTTAAATCGTCATGGGGAAAAAGCTACAATGTTAGCTGAATTTAGAGTTGGTGCAAACAAAGCTGATTGCCTTATTTTAAATGGAATATCAACCTGCTATGAAATAAAAACTGAATTTGATACATTAAACAGATTGCCGGAACAATTATCTTCTTATACAAAAATTTTTGATAAAGTTTTTGTTATTTGTGCTAATAAACACCTTGATAAAATTTGCGCGCTATTACCCAAAAATGTTGGTCTTCTGGAGTTAACCGAAAGAGGGGCTATTAAAGAAGTAATAAAAGCAAACATGATTAATACTTCTATTGACCGTAAAATAATGATGCAATCTCTTAGAGTACAAGAATATAAATATATTGTTGAAGTTTTTTTTGAAACACTTCCAAAAATGAAAAATACAGAAATATTTGATTATTGTTTAGATAAATTCTATGAAATACCATCTGATAAACTAAGAGTATTATTCAGAGAAACTTTAAAGAAATACAGAGCAAATGACTTTAATTTTATTAAACAGTTACCTAATTCTTTAATTTCATCCGCCATTTGCTATAATATAACAAAAAATGAACAGAATATCTTATTAGATATTTTAAATAAATATATAGATGAGGAAAATATATGTACTTTCCAGTCATGCGAGGTAAACAGAACGAATTAATTGCGCTTAAGGAATTAGCTTCTATCGTATCTCCCCACAATTTTAAGCCTATTATAGAACCAGTAAGAAGTAATTTTATTCCGCTTATAAGAACAATTCATGCTTTGAATGAATATAACATTATTCCTATTGTAATAATCAATCCTTGCATGGGAGATTTCAAAGATAAAAAAATAAATATAATAAAGGATTTAAAAAATAATTTATTAGAATTAGATATCAATTTCATTCCATGCATTAAAGTAACATCCCCTGCTGATAGTTATAAAAAACTAATCGATTCGATTAATTTTTTACAATTCCCCGAAAAAGCTGTTTATGTTTATGATGATATAGATCGAGATAAGATAGATCTTTTATCACACATTAATTATGTAATTATAAACAGGTATACGCCACTTATGATAATAGAACAATTAGACAATATAATTCTAATGGATGATCCATTTCAGAAAAGAAATAAAAATGCTGATTATAGTCATAAGTCATTTTTTTCAGATTTGCATAATTCATTTGAAAAATTTCATCCGAAGGTAATTGGCTTTGGTGATTATACAATAGTTGGCGATAATTACTCAGAAAATGGTGGTCCCGCTTTCGTAGTTACAATTCATCTTTCATACATTGATGATGAAGAATATTATTCCATGTATGTTAGGCATTTTTCTTCCGAAGATGATAAAACACCAACAAATCCTGCAGGAAAATTTATTCAAGCTTTAGAAAAAATTATTCAATTATTAAATTCACACATAAATCCATTTATTGAATCTAATGGAATAAAGGAATTAAAATTATTACATAAAGATCGACATTTTCCTGGTTTAGGTGTTATAAAAAAGATTTCAATGAAACACCACATAGAAACAATTTGTAAATACCTGAATAGGTCGTTATAAATATGATCACTTATCTCTGTTGTATTAATTGCTTTAATGATATTCATTTAAAAGTTTTTATTCAAAACAATAGCCAATTAGCAGATAAATGTGATTTCTGTTCCTCTGAACAAAGCATATGTTTAAAGCCATCCATCCTTTTAGAAAAATTTGAATTTCTCATTGATTGTTTTGAAGAAGATAATAATGGAAACCTTCTTTCAACTTTGCTTAATGATACTTATGTCATATTTCACAAAGATATGAATAAAACCGAATTGCTTTTGCAAAAAATTTTGGGTGAAACATATAGAGAAAAGAAATATAAACCAAGATTTGATACTTCATCTTATGCAAAACAATGGAATCAATTCAAAGATGAAATAAAATATGAAAATAGATTTTTTCCAGTAAACTCTATTTACTCCTCTATCTTCGATATAAACCAAAAAGAATCTATATTTTTCGAACTATTATCACAATTGACAAAAAAAATTTCAAAAAAAACAAACTTTTTATCGAGCTAGAATAAGTGAAAAGGAGCTCAAAAAAGAAGATATGGGATCCCCCCCAAAAGGTACATCTTCTGCAGGTAGGGCCAATCCTATAGGAATTTCCTATTTATACCTCGCTAATAATTTAGAAACATGCATATCAGAAGTTAGACCCAATAATGCAAGTTCTATATATGTTTCAAAGTTTAATATCAATTGTGAGGATATGAATATACTTGATCTAACAAACCCTAAAAAAGATACTTCAATTATGGCTTTTGAAGCAGATGCATTAGGCCATGTTTAGAATTATTAGAAATTTTGTCTAGCGAATTATCGAAACCGATTTTACCAAATAACTCAATTATAAATTACATTCCGACTCAATTATTATGCGAGTTCATAAAATCAGTAGGAAAATTTAATGGTATTGCTTTCAATAGTTCATTTAATCATGGAACTAATTACGTATTTTATGATCCTAATAAATTTACAGTAAGCTCTCCTGAAAAATATAAAATTAATGCGATATCTTACAATTTTGAGGTAATTAATGCGTAGTTTTAAATAATTCTTTTGATAAATTTATTTAACTAAGCACCCTAACACCAATTTTTATAATTGTTTTTAAAAGATATTTAATATACATAAACATTAAAAAATAAATGTATTCCTTGTGCTCAAAAATAATTGGATTCATTAATCATCTAAATAAAAATACAATAAATAATAATCATTTCAATATCCTAATAGTAAATCCTTCCCAAAAACACTAACCTGTATTTATTTACAGTACTTTTACTGCTATACTGCCAATATTATAACTAGCCTTATGTATTAATTTATTATGATAACTCAACTAACTATTAATAATTTTGCTATTGTGGATCAGCTTCTTGTCGATTTTACTTCGGGTATGACCGCTATTACCGGTGAAACGGGTGCAGGGAAGTCGATTGCCATTGATGCATTGGGATTATGTTTAGGCAATCGTTCCGATGCCTCATCGATTCGCTATGGTGCAGATCGCGTTGATATTTCTGCAAGTTTTGTACTTGATGATACACCAGCTGCTTTTGCTTGGCTCAGTGAAAACCAACTTGATGAAGGCAATGAATGTATTTTACGGCGCGTTATTAATCAAGATGGACGTTCTAAGGCTTTTATTAATGGTCGTGCAGTACCTATTTCGCAATTAAAAGATTTGGGGCAGATGCTCATTCAAATTCATGGTCAACATGAACATCAACGGCTTTTGCGCAGTGACTATCAACAGTTGTTACTAAATCATTATATGAATGAGCCAACACTGCTAACACAGATGCATCAAGCTTATAAGCAATGGAAAGATGCAGTGCGTACTTACCAACAATATGAAGCTTCACGGCAAGAACGTGACGCACATATGCAACTTTTGCAATATCAGTTAAAAGAACTTAATGAGTTTTCGCCAATTGAAGGAGAATATCAACAAATTGACGAAGAGTACAAGCGATTATCAAACAGTGAACAATTAATTAACCTTAGTCAACAATCAGTCATGCTATTAGATGAAACTGATGATTATAATGTTAATAATTTACTAAGTAGCGTAAAAAATAGCGTTCAAGAACTAGCTGAACTCGACCCTTTCTTAAATAGCGTTTATAACATGTTAGAAGAAGCCTCTATCCAAATTAAAGAGGCAAGTGATGAACTGCGCCACTATAGCGAGCGTTTAGAACTCGATCCTGCTCGCGCCATGCAACTTGAACAGCGAATTTCAAAGCAAATTGCTTTAGCTCGCAAACATCATGTATCTCCCGAAACCCTACCCGAATTACATCAAAATTTGTTAGCTGAATTTAAACAAATTAATCAACAAGATGAGCAAAGCGAGCAACTGAAAACAGATATAAAAAAATATCATCAAATTGCTATTGAAATTGCGGCTAAATTACACCAAAAACGCTTAACAATCAGTAAAACGTTAGCGAAAAACGTGACCGCAACGATGCATGAATTATCTATGCCAAATGGACAATTAAGTATAGATATTGCTTTTAACGAAAATCGATTAAACAGCGATGGGGCTGATCAAGTAACATTTTTAGTCAGTACTAATGCCGGTCAAAATCCACAACCGCTGGCTAAAGTCGCATCGGGTGGCGAATTATCCCGTATTGCTTTAGCAATTCAAGTGTTAACGGCAAAAAAAATGGATACGCCTGCGTTAATCTTTGATGAAATTGATGTCGGTATCAGCGGTCCAACTGCCGCCAAAGTAGGGCAGCTATTAAGAGAGCTTGGGCAATCAACGCAAGTTATTACCGTTACGCACTTACCACAAGTAGCAGGGCAAGCTAATCAGCATTACTTTGTTAGTAAACAAACTAATAGCAAAAAAACGTCCACAGATATGCAAAAATTAGACAATGATGGACGGTTAAATGAGTTAGCGAGATTATTAGGTGGCGATAAAATTACAGATGCAACATTAGCCAACGCAAAAGAGCTACTTATTATCTAATTTAATTGTGGTAATATAGCGCTTTCATTTTAGGTGTGAAGGAAGCTTCTCATGAGTTTATCTGGTAAACGTATTTTATTAGGAATTACAGGTGGCATTGCTGCTTATAAATGCCCTGATCTTGTTCGCCATTTAAAGAAAGCTGGTGCGCAAGTGCATGTCGTTTTAACTGATTCGGCTAGCCATTTTGTCACCAAAATGACCCTACAAGCCGTATCTGGCAATCCGGTATCAAGTGATCTATTTGATCCTTCAGCTGAGCTTTCTATGAGCCACATTGAACTCGCAAAATGGGCTGATTTTGTCCTAATTGCTCCCGCTACAGCAAATATAATTGCCAAAATGGCAAATGGAATTGCCGATGATCTGCTTTCTACCATTTGCTTAGCAAGCTCTGCACCGATTGCTATTGCACCTGCGATGAATCAACAAATGTATAAAGCCACAGCAACTCAACATAATTTATCAGTATTAGCATCAAGAAATACCCTAATTTTAGGCCCTGATAATGGATATCAAGCCTGCGGAGATATAGGTCCAGGCCGAATGCTTGAACCGCATACTATTGTTGAAGAAATTGCTCACTTTTTTTCTAAAAAGTCGGTGCTTTCAGGTTTGTCTATTACAATTACAGCAGGTCCAACCATTGAAGAGATTGATCCTGTTCGTTACATTAGTAATTACAGCTCAGGAAAAATGGGCTTTGCTATTGCAAACGCGGCTGCACAAATGGGTGCAACAGTGACGTTAATTAGTGGGCCAGTTCATTTAAATACACCAAATAATGTCAACCGAATTGACGTTAAAAGCGCTAGACAGATGTACGATGAAGCACTAAATCACGCGCAAAAATCAACTATTTTTATTTCTTGCGCCGCTGTTGCTGATTATCATGCTAAAACAATTGCAACGCAAAAAATCAAAAAAATAAGCGATAACGATGAACTTACTATTGAATTAGTTAAAAATCCCGATATTGTTGCAAGTGTAGCAGCACTAAAAAGCCATCGGCCTTTTGTTGTTGGATTTGCTGCTGAAACCAATGATGTTAAAGCTTATGCAATAAAAAAATTAATCGATAAAAACTTAGATTTAATTTGTGCTAATGATGTTTCAGATAAAACTATTGGCTTTAATTCCGATCAAAATTCATTAACACTATATTGGCAAAGTGGTGAGCAAACGTTACCATTAAGCAGTAAACAACAATTAGCAACACAGTTACTTCAAGCTGTTATAACACGATATAAAGCGAGTCATGATGAAAAGAAAAATTGATATAAAAGTATTAGACAAACGACTGGGGAATGAATTTCCACTACCTACCTATGCAACGGAAGGATCTGCGGGTATTGATTTACGAGCGATGTTTGATAAAACAACTGAAATAAAACCAGGCGAAACCATCTTAACACCTACGGGGCTATCAATGCATATTGCTGATCCTAGCTTGGCTGCATTAGTATTGCCTCGATCAGGACTTGGTTCAAAAAATGGTATTGTGCTTGGTAATTTGGTTGGTTTAATCGATTCTGATTATCAAGGTCAGCTATTTGTTCCTGTTTGGAACCGTAGCCAAACGCCTTTTGTGATTGAAGCAGGTGATAGAATTGCCCAATTAATTATCGTTCCAGTTGTGCAAGCAGAATTTAATATTGTTGATGAATTTATTGAGTCAGCACGCGGTGAAGGTGGATTTGGACATTCGGGTAAAAAATGATCGTGAGTAGCAAAAATAAAAATCGCAAAGAAGACATATTACAAGCATTGGCAACGATGCTCGAATCCAATGAAGGGACTCAGAGAATCACAACAGCTAAATTAGCCGCAATGGTAGGTGTCTCTGAAGCTGCGCTATATCGACATTTTCCAAGCAAAACAAAAATGTTTGAAAGCTTAATTGTCTATATTGAAGATATCTTGTTATCTCGTATTAATGTGATTATACAAGAACAATCTGCTACATTTACTCGCTTACAGCTTATTCTTGCGTTGATATTAGGTTTTTCTGAAAAAAATCCAGGATTAACCAGAATTATGACTGGCCACGCATTAATGTTTGAGCAAGAACAATTACAAGAACGTATTAGCCAGCTATTTGAACGCATTGAAACCCAAATCAAACAAGTTCTACGTGAGCGAAAAATTCGTGAAGGAGTTGCATTCATAACAGATGAGCGTATTTTATCTAGCCAATTGTTAGCTTTTTGTGAGGGCATGATGGCACGATATTCTCGTTCAGGCTTTAAATATCTACCAACAACTAATTTTGACACACGTTGGGCTTTATTAGCCAAACAATTGGTTTAATCAATTTGGTAAACCAATACCTTGTTAAAAATTTTTATTACCGATTACTGAGGATAATACGATGAATTTTGAAGATTTTTCAAATCATGCCATTTCGTTTATCAAAAGGTACGATGGAGTGGTTTTTAGCTATATTGCACATTTTTGCTTTGCTATTATTATTTTTATTATTGGTAGAACTATCGCTAAATTTATTAGCAAGCAATTAAAACGAATATTATTAAATCGCCACGTTGATCCGACGGTAGTTAAATTTGTCAGCGCTTTGTCGTACTATGCCTTTATGGTAATGACATTAGTTGCCGTTTTAGGTCAATTGGGCGTACAAACCGCTTCGATTGTCGCTGTTATTGGTGCTGCTGGTTTAGCTATTGGTTTGGCATTACAAGGCTCGCTATCTAACTTTGCAGCAGGCGTTATTTTAATTATTTTTCGACCATTTAAAGTCGGTGAAACAGTAGTCATCAATAGCCAGCAAGGTGTTATTGATTCCATACAGATATTTTCAACATCTATTGTTACCCCTACCAATGAACTAGTTGTGATCCCTAATAGTCAGGTTGTCAGTGCCAATATTATTAACTATACACGCTTACCTGAAAGGCGTTTAGATTTAGTGATCAATGTAGGCTATAACTCAGATATTCAAAAAGTATACCAAGTGTTAAAACAAGCGGTTGATAAAACCAGTAATATATTAACCAGCAAAGAGCCAACCATCCGGTTAGATGTCTTAGATGCTTCCTCAATGAATTTTAATGTATTAGTTTGGACATTAAATGAAAATTACGGTTCAGTAAAAGGGGAGTTACTTGAAAATATCAAAAATGCGCTAACAGAAAACAACATTAATATTCCATATCCAACAATGGATGTAAATCTTAATACTAAGTAATTTACTAAAGCTCCGTTGATAGATATCAACGGAGTTTTTACATTAGTTAATAGCAATTAAATATCTTGATCCATATTTAAAGCTGGTTTTTCACAATCAGGGCAACCAACCACTTTCGCTGGCACACCAGCAACGGTTGTATGTTGTGGCACGGGATCCAACACCACAGAGCCAGCACCAATTTTAGCGCCTTTACCTATCTCAATATTACCTAAAATTGTTGAATGTGCACCAATCATTACCCCTTCGCGTATTTTGGGGTGACGATCACCGTTTTGTTTACCTGTTCCGCCTAATGTTACTGATTGTAAGATAGAAACATCATTCTCAATCACCACTGTTTCACCAACCACAATTCCTGTCGCATGATCAAACATCACGCCACAACCAATTTGAGCTGCGGGATGAATATCAACACCAAACACTATCGCAATCTGGCTTTGTAAAAAAATGGCTAGTGATTTACGATCTTGCATCCAAAGCCAGTGAGCAATCCGATAAGCTTGTAATGATAAAAAGCCTTTATAATAAAGTAGTGGTGTTGAGTAATAATTAGTTGCAGGATCGCGAATATAGACAGCGATAATATCATTTATAGCTGATTGAATAATGCTTTCATCTGCTTCGTACGCCTGCCGAGCAATTTCACGAATTTCAATAGCAGGCATAACCTGAGAAACAAGCTTATTGGCTAAAATATAACTTAAAGCATCCCCTAGCTTTTCATGGTTTAGTAAAGTTGCGTGGAAATAACTAGCTAGCATCGGTTCGCTTTCAACTAATGTTGAGGCTTCTTGTCGAATGGTTTGCCATAACATTTCGGGTTTAACAACAATCTTTGCATCGTTCACAACAAGTTCCTATACACATTAACTAAAATTGCTAACATTGTTTCGCAAACTTACCTTGGAAGCAAGTACTGTATTAAGCTGGCATCATTAAAAAGTCAAATGGCAACGTATGTTTCCATTTTTTAATGAATACCCCAACTAGTCGCAGTTCGCTTTCTTATCATCACTTAAAGTAAATATTGCTATTACTGAAGTAAGTAAAACAACACCAGAAAGCACATAAAATGTTGTCGCATAGCCAGTATTATCAAATAATTTACCCACTAGCCATGATAGTACAATAACGCCAAGGTTTGATGAAATATTAAAACCAACTAAATAAAGCGTAGCGGATAATCGAGCGTCAAAATGGCTTACGATATATTTAAACATGGCTAAAATAAATAATGGAATTTCAATCGCATGAAATAGTTTAACAAATGAAATTAGGTAAATATTATCTAATGTTGCCGATAACCCAATTCGGCAAATCATAACTAACGCTGCAACTAACAATGATTTTTTAGCCCCCATTTTGTTAATAAAATAAGGCGCTATAATCATACAAGTTGCTTCTAAAAAGACTTGAAATGAATTTAAATAGCCATAGATTTGATAACCATCTTCTGATTTTTCAAAAAAGCTCGTATAAAAATTCGGAAATAATTGCTGATCATAAATAGTATAAAAACTATAAGTACCGATAACAAAAAGAACAAACAACCAAAACTTTTTCAATCCAAATAGTGAAAAAATTTCACCCATTGTTGGTATGGTTGATATTTTTTCTGCTGCAATATTTTTATTATGAGCCGTTGGCATTTGACCATTTTTGGGTTTAAAAATAATGTTAATAGTCAAAAAGATAACAGCAACACCCGATGCCATCCAAAAATTAATATGGGGATCAATACCAAATAAAATACCTGCAACAAAGGTTGCCGCCGCATAACCAAATGATCCCCAAAACCGCGCAGAACCAAATTCAAATCCAAATAATCGACTAATACGTTCGATAAAAGAATCAATCAAAGCACTGCCTGAAATAAAGCTAGCACTTAAAACAGGTGCACCGAGACAAACTCCCCAAATAAAATCATGTCGCAATAAAGGTTCATACACATAAATTAAGAACGGTCCAATCAGTACCATAATGATACTTTGAAAGGTCACAACCGCTTTTCCTATTTGTAATTTATCTTGAATAATGCCGTAGAAAATCATGAAAAACATTGCAGCAGCAGAGTTAGCCGCATAAACAATACCTAACTGTTCACCCGATAACCCAATTTTTTTTTGTAACCAAATTGCATAAAAAGACCACCAAAGCGACCATGCCGCGTAAAAAGTAATAAGGTAGCCAGATGAGAACCAATAATTTCTATTTTGTATCATATTCATGTTTATTACTCTTATGTTGTTGAAGTTTAGGTAGGTTTAACGTTAACATGTTAATGTTAACATTATGGGCATATTTCAGACGAAATGGATAGAACCAATTATCATAAATGTTATTTTCCTCACACTTTTTCTCATTTAAATTTGTGATATCATCATGCATGAGCAATGGCTAATAATTATTTTTATCTTATTGAACAAAAGGATATAACAATGGCTTCTCTTAAGGATGTTGCAAAACTAGCATCGGTTTCATTAATGACTGTTTCGCGGGCAATAAATAATCCTGAAAAATTAAATAAAAAGACTTATAAACGCGTTAAACAAGCTATTGAACAACTTAATTATGTTCCTGATTTATCGGCAAGAAAAATTCGTGGTGATAGTTCAGGACCTTGTGCTATTGGTGTATTAGCATTAGAAACCGCCATGACGCCATTTTCAGTAGAATTACTACAAGCCATAGAAAAAACCGCACAAAATCACGGTTGGAATACCTTTATTGTTAATTTATTTGATGATAAAGATGCCGATCATGCCATCAATACCCTGCTATCGTATCGCCCTAACGGTATCATCTATACCACAATGGGACTAAGAAAAGTTGAACTTCCTGAAAAGCTATTAGATAAAAATGTTGTATTAGCCAACTGTATAACGGATTCAAAAAAGTTAGCTTGCTATATTCCTGATGACTATTTAGGTCAATATCAAGCCATGCAACAGGTAATAAAGAAAGGTTATAAAAAACCATTATGTATCTATTTATCAGAAAAAACGCTAGCAGGAAAAACTAGGCGCACAGCAGCCGAACAAGCATGGATTGATGCAGGTAACAATTTGGATGATATTACCAGTTATCACACATCAATTTTGTCAGCTAACCTAGCTCAAGAATATATGGTGACAATTGATATATTGAAACAACATTGTAATAAAAAACCAGATTTTGATGTATTAATTTGTGGTAACGATCGGATCGCTTTTGTCGCTTATCAATTTTTACTTGGTCGGGGTTTTCATATTCCAAATGATGTTGCTGTGCTAGGTTACGACAATATGGTGGGTACTGGTGAGCTATTTTATCCGCCATTGACAACAGTCCAATTGCCTCATTATGAGATTGGTGAACAAGCAGCTTTACATATTATTGATGGCAAAACCCAAAATGAAATAATACCTGTAGCGTCACCTTATTTAAAAAGACAATCTTTATAAGAAAAATTAAAGACTATTAAAACGAGTAATGCGGTATTTATCATTTAGCGTGTAATACGTAAAAATACCCATCATTCATATCATGTTATTGTCAAACATAAATATACGTCAATCAATTGATAATTAAGTAGGTCTATATCTTACTAACTAGTGGTTGAATATTGCCACAAGAATATGAACAATTGTATTACCAAAAAGAGCCATTTGCTAAGGTCAGCATAGACTAATATTTGGGTGAAAACCCAACAGATTACATTTATTCTATTTAGGTTAGGCATTACTAAGTTATCGTACTTTAACCCCTTTAATATATTATAATATTTAACTATAGTTAAGAAATTAACCTTGTACAACTAGTTAAGTTTTATTATTATGAAAAAATAAATTTCATTTTGGAGTATAGCTGTGTAGTTTATTGCGAGTTGTTCTTATCAATAATAATTATAATTACTCGCGTGATGCACAGAAGTCAGGCTTCCCTATCAAATTTTGACAATTTTCTAACGCATTGCTTCACGCTGTAATTTTCTTTTGTTTTTTCAGTGGTGGTAAAATTCAATGCAATCTTTACGTCAAGAATGGTTTTCAAATATCAGAAACGATGTCTTATCAGGTATCGTTGTAGCTCTTGCTCTTATTCCTGAAGCAATTGCTTTTTCAATTATTGCAGGTGTTGATCCCAAGGTGGGATTATATGCTGCTTTTTGTATAGCGGTTATTACCGCTTTTGTGGGTGGCCGTCCTGGAATGATCTCTGCGGCTACTGGTGCAATGGCATTATTAGTTGCAAGTCTGGTTAAAGCACATGGGATTGAATATTTACTAGCTGCAACCATACTATGTGGTATTTTTCAGATTATTGCAGGTTTTGTTAAATTAGGAAATTTAATGCGTTTTGTATCACGCTCAGTAGTAACCGGCTTTGTTAATGCATTAGCGATCTTAATATTTCTAGCACAACTTCCTGAACTGACCAATGTAACATGGCATGTCTATATGATGACTATTGCAGGGCTTGCTATTATTTATCTCTTCCCTTATGTCCCTAAAATAGGAAAAATTTTGCCATCACCGTTACTCTGTATTCTTATCCTTACGGGTATCTACATATATTTTGGGATGGATATAAGAACCGTTGGTAATATGGGAGCACTCCCTACGAGCTTACCTACCTTTTTGCTCCCTAATGTGCCTTTTAATCTTGATACATTATTGGTTATTCTGCCTTACTCAATTTCATTAGCAATTGTGGGATTATTGGAGTCGATGATGACCGCAACCATTGTGGATGATATAACCGATACACCAAGTGATAAAAACCGAGAGTGCAAAGGGCAAGGTATCGCCAATATTATCGCCGGCTTTTTTGGTGGTATGGCTGGTTGCGCTATGATTGGTCAATCAATGGTGAATATGAAGTCAGGAGGGCGAACGCGTTTATCCTCATTGATAGCCGGATCTATACTTTTATTATTAGTTGTTTTTTTGCAAGACTGGGTGAGCCAAATACCCATGGCGGCATTAGTTGCTGTCATGATCATGGTTTCAATTGGCACCTTTAACTGGGACTCGATAAAAAACCTTACATCGTACCCACTTTCAACCAATATTGTTATGCTTGCAACAGTCATTGTCGTCGTATTTTCCCATAATCTTGCTTACGGCGTATTTACGGGAGTATTACTAGCATCATTGTTTTATGCCAATAAAGTTGCCCATTATTTGCAAATTAAAAAGGAGCAACCAGTTAAACAGCACCGTATTTATAAAGTATATGGACAAGTATTTTTTGCCTCTTCTGCAAAATTTATTAGTTCATTTGATTTAAAAGAGGCTGTGCAAAAGGTAACAATAGATCTTACCCAAGCGCATTTTTGGGATATAACGGCTGTAGCAGCCTTAGATAAGGTTGTGATTAAATTCCGCAAAGAAGGTGCACACGTAGAAGTTTTAGGGTTGAATAAAGCCAGCAGTACAATAGTTGATCATTTTGGCGTTTATGATAAACCCGATGCTAAGCAAACATTTAATAACCATTAAAAATAATGGTCTGCGTTGATGGCTCTACATTATCATTTATTGTGCGATTATGTGGTATGGAGTAATAATAAACTTATGACACAAATTGTATGATCAATTATGTTACCTAAAAAGCCATTTATCGCACAACATTTAAAACTTCTCAATAAAAAGCTCAGTTTTCAAAGCCAAACTTCACTGCCAATTGGCAGTGAATAGGCATTACGCATAAATAGATTTTAACTGCCAGCTTTCTAGATTTGTGATTTTAGCACTACCATTTTCAGCAAATAGATTGACAATTCGCTCTGCTGGTAACTTAGGATAGATACGGCTTGAAAAGCTATATAAATCACCATTAATAAAAACTTCAACAGATGAAGCATCAACATATACATGCAAAGTTAATTTTTGTTTTTTTGGTAATGGTACGCTACGATAACCTTTTAATTCAAGCCCCGATAAACTACGATCAAGTACAATCCGCTTAGATTGTAGATCAACATATAATAATGTCGCTTGTTTACCGTCTTTCGTTGCTGCTAGCTGTAAGCCAAATCGTTCAGCCGTGCTTTGCGTCAAATCAAATTCAACGTTAAGCTCGCAGCTAATAGATTCAATATTAGTATTTTTAAGCTCATTAGTAAGGGTTAATTCCTCAAATAATTTTGGCTTTTCTCGTAATGCTTCAAGCTCTTTGATGGGACGATTTCTGACTTTATTATCTTGATCTAAAATGAGCTCACGGGGAAGGGTAAATGCTCCAGCCCATTTATCTTTTTTACTTGGCATAATTGATTCCCACATATCCATCCAAGCAAAAATTAAGCGCCGACCATCAGCAGCAAGAAATGATTGAGGTGCATAAAAATCATGGCCAAAATCCATTTCTTGAAAAGGTTTAATCATTGAGAATTGTTGCCCTGGTTGCCAATCACCTACAAGGTAACCTGATTGAAAGCGATTACGATATTGATAACCTTTTGCTTTCATACCTTGTGGCGAAAACATAAGGATCCATTTATCACCAAGTGGAAAAAAGTCAGGGCATTCAAGCATATAAACATCAGGATCGATATCACTCACCAAAACATGGTCAAATTGCCAATTTTTTAGATCATCCGATCGAAATAACAAAACTTGCCCGACGTCTTGTGGGGTTCGTTGACCGACTACCATCCACCATTTACCATCTTGTTGCCACACTTTAGGATCGCGAAAGTGCATAATTCCGCTTTTTGGCGTAAGTACGGTGCCTTGTTTTTCAAAATGAATGCCATCTTTACTAGTTGCAAGGCATTGGGTTTGCTCAATTTGCTCATCATTACCTTGCCCATTTAACCAAATATGACCAGTATAAAATAAACATAATTTGCCATTATAATCCACTGCCGATCCTGAAAAGCAGCCTGATTTATCAAATTCTTGATCAGGAGCAATGGCTATTGGTAGCCTTTTCCATGTGACTAAATTATCGCTAACTACATGTCCCCAATGCATTGGTCCCCAGTTTTCATCATAAGGGTGATGCTGATAAAAAGCATGATATTGGCCTTTAAAATAAATTAAACCGTTAGGATCATTCATCCAACCTGCGGCTGGTGCTAAATGAAAATGAGGATAGTATTGTTTATTCATTACTTTTTCTAAATTTTTGACAGCTTGATTGGCTTTATCAATAGCAGTAGACATAAAAATCCCCTTTTTATCCAATATTAGATACCTTTAACTAAATAGTATCCCAATTTAATTGTTAACGTTAACTATTAATGTAGTTAGCGATAAAATATGTGATGATAGTCACATATTTCTAATATCAACAATGAATTTTTTGTTAAATAATTTAGTTTATGGCAGACTTTTAAAAACAAGTCATAATTAATTCAACAAAAAATTAAACATCAATGATGTTATTAAAAAGTAAAAAAGATGATGTATTTTACAAAGCACAAGTAATTTATACCTGTGCTAGATTACCGCAGTCACTAACTATAATCGAGTTGAAAAATGAATAATACTAAAGTTTGGTCCCTTGGAGATGCTGTCATTGATTTGTTGCCATTTGGCGATATGAATTATCAAGCTTGCGCTGGTGGGGCGCCAGCTAATGTTGCTATTGGTGTTGCTAAATTAGGATTACCTTCCGCTTTTATTGGTCGGGTGGGTAATGATCCTTTTGGTGATTTTATGGAAACGACTTTCCGTAAATATCACGTTGATTGTCAATGCCTTGAAAAAGATGAACAACATCGAACCAGTACTGTAGTTGTCGATTTAGGTCAAAATGGCGAACGCAGTTTTACGTTTCTTGTGTCACCTTCAGCTGATCAATTTTTGTCTCAGCAAGCAATACCTGATTTCAACCAAGATATTTTACATTTTTGTTCTTTAGCTCTCGTCGGGCATCCTTGCCGGCAAACAGTCAAAACAGCAATCGAACGCCTTACAGCTAAAAGTGGCTTAATCAGCTTTGATATTAACTTGCGCGAGCAGATGTGGCCAAATAAAAACGAAATGCGCACAACTATTACGCAATTTTGCCATGATGCTGATATCCTCAAGTTATCGGATGAAGAACTATTTTGGTTAACACAATGCAATGATTGGCATGAAGCACTAAGAAAGCTACAACAACACTATGAAGCACCATTAAAGCTCATTACCAAAGGTAAAGATGGCAGTATTGTATTATGGCAAGGTAAAATCTTTACTTTTGATTCGTTTCATGTAAATAGCGTTGATACCACTGGCGCGGGTGATGCTTTTGTAGCAGGATTATTAAGCAGTATTGCATCATCAGGCATGCCAGAAGATAAGCTAATGTTAGAAAGCATGATGACTATAGCTAGTGCTTGTGGTGCCTTAGCAACTACTCAAAAAGGCGCATTAACCGCATTACCTGATAGTGTATTTTTACAATCATTTATTAGCGATAACCCTACATTAACTGCGAAACAAATGGCCTAACAAAGAGTGCCACTAATGGGGTAGTAAAACCATAATTTTGGTTGTCAACTGCCCTTACTTAAATTTAATTCATTGTTTGTTAAAACTAAATAATATTTAGCACTGGCCACATTGTGATCTTGCCCACTGATCTATTATAAAAACATCATCAATAGTTGACGGTTCAGGAAAAGTTAATTTTTCTAAGGTTTTTGATACATTTTTAGCAATATCCATAAAACCAATTTTATTTTGCAAAAAAGCCTCAACCGCAACTTCATTGGCAGCGTTCAGTGCTGTTGTGGCAGCCTGACCTTGATTGGATGCCTCTATCGCCAATTTTAAACAAGGATAACGATTAAAATCAGGTTGTTTAAATGTTAAAGCCGAAATTTGGCAAAAATCCAACGGTGGCACACTCGATGGAACCCGATCAGGGTAAGACATAGCATAGGCAATTGGCGTACACATATCTGGCACTCCCAGTTCAGCCAACACACTTCCATCTTGATAACGTACCATAGAGTGAATAATCGATTGCGGATGAATAAGAATTTCCATTTCCTCAGCACTGGCATTAAATAACCAACGTGCTTCAATGTACTCTAATCCCTTATTCATCATAGTGGCCGAATCGACAGAAATCTTTTTACCCATTGACCAGTTAGGGTGAGCAATGGCTTGCTCTGGTGTAACTGATACAAGCTTATCTAACGCCCAATCGCGAAATGGCCCGCCAGAGCCAGTTAAAACGATCTTAGTAATACCCTGCTCAGCCAAATTAGCAAAACCTAAATTATGCTGTACTTCGGTTGGCAAGCTTTGATAAATCGCGTTATGTTCACTATCTACAGGTAATAACTCAGCACCATACTTTTTAACCGCTTGCATAAATAGATGCCCACAAGTCACTAGTGATTCTTTATTGGCAAGCAAAATACGTTTACCTTTTTTAATGGCAGCAAGGGTTGGCTTTAGTCCAGCTGCCCCCACAATAGCCGCCATAACTTGATCTATTTCTGGCAATTGCACTAAATCACAAATAGCTTGTTCACCACTTAATACTTCAACATCCAATTTTAGATTAGCAAGATTTGCTCTTAATTGAGCAGCCGCTTGCTCTGTTGCCATGGCAACGTATTTTGGCTTAAAGTCTAAACATTGCTCAGTCATTTTTATCACATTATTGCCACCAACTAAAGCATAAGCTTTAAATTGATGTGGGTTTTGAGCAATAACGGTTAAAGTACTGCAACCAATTGAGCCAGTCGATCCTAAGATTGCGATATTTTTCATATTAATACATCAAGTTAATGTTATGGTTATTGAAAAAAGTGATAAATTCCTTAGCAGGAGCTTTATCTGTAATAATTTGATTAAACAGCGTTAACTCGCCAATAAAAGCCGGCTTAACTTGATTAAATTTAGTATGATCAACAATCAAAATATTATCATTCGATTTTTTCATGGCTTGCAACTTCTTATCTAGCTCTTCCAAATGATAGCAAGTTACCCCACGAGTTATATCAATCCCAGCTGCCGAAATAAACGCTTTATTTGGGCAAATCCAATTCAATTCACTATATTGCCCTATAGTGGTGGTAAAAATCGCATTATTTACCTGATACTGACCACCACATAAAATTGTCTTACAATTCGGCTTATTTTGTAATGCTAAAAATGCGTTTAATGAATAACAAATAGCGGTAAAAGTAACGGAATCATCAATAGCATCAATAATAAAAGGTATTGAGGTACCGCAATCAAAAAAGACGGTATCATTATCAAAAACTAATTTGCTTGCTCGTTTAGCAATGTGTAACTTTTCGTTAACTTGTTTATCTTGTTGGTCTGAAACAAAATATTGTGTTGCTTGATAACGAGCATCGCTGACAATATAGCCACCTAAAACACTTAATGAGGCAGGAACACTATTTAAATCTCGCCGAATGGTCATTTCTGAAACCGCTAACAGCTTAGCAGCATCTTTTAAATGAATCTTATCAGTTTTTGTTAAAATTTGAATGAGCTCATTAATTCTTTTTTGTGATTGTGATTGCGTTTCCATTCAGATTCCATCAACAACAATAAGCAACATAACGTCGCTTATTGATGGGTTTATTGATTAATAATTGCTTGATGATGTAGTGTTACCAGAAACAATAGCAATACCAGCACTTGCACCTAGTCGTGTTGCACCCGCTTGGATCATTGCTTCCGCCATTTCACGATTGCGAATACCACCAGACGCTTTCACACCCATCTTATCGCCCACGGTTTTGCGCATTAATTTAACATCTTCAACAGTGGCACCAGCAACACTAAAGCCTGTTGAAGTCTTAACAAAAGCCACTCCGATTTCTTTACAAATGGTGCAGACTTTAACAATTTCTTCTTTCGTTAATAAACAGGTTTCTAAAATGACTTTTAATGGCACTTGACCACAAGCTTTAAATACCGCTTCGATATCATTTTTAACAGCGTCCCAATCATTGCTTTTTAACCAGCCTACATTAATCACCATATCGATTTCTTGTGCGCCCGCTTTAATCGCCATTTCGGTTTCATAAGCTTTAGCGCAAGTCAGCATAGCACCAAGTGGAAAACCAACGACAGAACAAACTTTAACATCACTGCCATTGAGTAAGCTTGCAGCTAAAGGAACATAACCTGAATTCACACAAACAGAATAAAAATGATATTCCTTGGCTTCATCACAGAGTTTACGAATTTGATCTTCCGTCGCATTCATTGCGAGTAAAGTATGATCAATATACTTTGCATAGCTCATAACGAGATCCTTAAATTGTCTTTGTAATAATGTCTAATAAATATTGTTAGTAGGTAAATGAATAGTAATGTTACAAAAATAACAAATATAAAGCCATAATGTTATTATAATAACATTATGTAACAATTGTATAAAATAGTACAGTCAAAAATAGCTTTTTAAAAAGCAGAGCGCGATCTTACAAAGATTAGATTTAAAAAAGTAAGATTTTTTGTGATGTGTTTAATTTAGCTATTCTTTTATATGCCAATTTTACCACTGCTAACACCGCTTTCGGCGTTGGCAGGTCACTTACGCAACCAATTCGCTTCGTTATTTAATTAGTTCACCCACCTTGTAAGCGAAAGGTTGTGCCTTACGCAGCAACCTTTCTTAAATAGCCTCGGCTAGATTAGTCCATATCAACCTCACGACCAAGGACTAAGGTCTAAGGACCGAGGCGCAAAAAGTCTGGCTAGAGTCTCTCGACCGGTATCTGTATATCTCACCAGTGCCTATCTACACAATGAACCGGTCGAACCGTTCACTATCCGGAGTAGCGTCACTCGTCCAGTGGTCGTCGGTACAGCTGGCACCAGGGTAGTTGAGCAAGTTGCCCCACTCAGTGAGGAAACCGGCGTTAATATTGCGCTGGTAATGATTACTAGATGAAAATGGCGTGGCGCCGACTGAACCTTCACAGTCAGAACCTACCATGGCACCTATACGCTGCGAATGAGTAAAATCCCTTACTCTTGGCATCTGGTAACCGATACTTCTACACCAAGACAATGAATTAAAATAGTCATAGTAATTATATTCACCTCGGCTGACGAACCACTGCTTTAACTTAAATCCATACTTGATAACAGCACTACCATGACTATCTCGACCAACTAACTCGAATGTCGCTAGCAAAGAGGGACGAGGTATAATCGAATAAGTAGCAGAACATGTCTGACTTAGCTTCAGCTAAACGACGATAACTCCCCCACAGAAATCCATTCACTTTTCAAACAGCTCACCGAAGTGGCATTATCTGCGGAGTTAGATTCTCATTTAGCCAATGCTCTTACTTCTAATCGACGAAACAGTGAAAGTTCAAAGACAATAACATTAGGCAGCTTCGAAGTTGATGTACCAAGAGATAGGACTGGTTTATTTGAATCTCAACTCATCAAAAAAATCAAACAGATGAAATTGAAAAAAATTCTATGCATGCGCTAGGGATGAGTTATAAAGACATTAGCCAGCATATTGAAGAGATTTATACTTTTTGTGTTTCTTCTGCAACCTTAATCGTCATTACAGATAAAATCATTCCCGAATTGTGATGATAGCAACAACGACCACTAGAGTCGGTTTACCCGTTAGTCTGGATGAATGAATGCAATCCATTATAAAGTAAAAGAAAACGGGGTTATCACAGCAAGGCTGTTTATAACGAACTAACCCTTAATTTAGCAGGGAAAAAAGAAGTATGAGGTTGATATTTATCTGAAAACGAAGGGGCGAATTTTGAGTTATCGGTTTTGACCGATTTGCAAAACAGAGGGGTAAATGACATTTTAATCACTTGTGTGGATGCCTTGGTTGGTTTTTCTGAAGTGATTAATACCATTTACCCAAAAATAGCGGTTCAGCTTTGCATTATGCATCAAATTCGTCATTCAATTAAGTATGTTGCTTCTAAACATCACAAAACCTTGATGAGTGATTTAAAACCAGTCTACAAGGCGGTGTCTCGTGATGCGGAAATTGATGCGTTAGAGTTTCAATCAATTTAGTTTTTAACTAATTTTTGCCCATAAGCATTAATTTGGTTATTTTCTACTTTGTAGGTAAATCCCCATTTCTTATTCAGCTCTTCGATTATTTTTTGGTTCAAAGCTGTATTTTCAAAACTTGGTCTTTTAGCGATAAATAGGTTTGAAAAAAAACTTTGATTTGTAGCATCTTGCTCTATTGTTTTGAGTGCCTTATATGTTTTTTTGGCATCTAGATGCGGTATGTGGTTACATAATAGTGTGTATTTATCATCTAATGAAAACACTTCACATGTGAATAACTCGATTAATAAATTGTAACAAATGGACTTAATTTGTTGAGTTTGCGTTTTATATTCTATGCATAATTGTTTTACTTTATTTTGTATGACATTAGTTGCGGAATTATAGTATTGATTATTCGTGATAATGGCTAAATCATCAGTATTAAAATTGTTTTCTAAAATGTGCTTTTGAAGCGCTACTGAATCGTTTGCATAATTAATGGAAATAGGAACATTTGTTAAACCTAACAATGACGTTTTTTGCGCTGAACTTAACTCTGTTGATAATAGATTTATTATCTCATCATGATCAATTAAAGAATCATCCTCTTTTAGTTTATCTATATATCCCTCAAAATTATGGGTAATAAGTTCTAAAATATTGTCTGGATAGTTTTCTCTTATAAACTCTAGATTTTGCTCTTCTAACTGTTTATAAAATGCACTATTATTTTAAATTAATAATTCTCTCAACTACTCTCACCGTAATCCCCCAAAATCTTCGCAATATTTTCAATAGATACGCCCTTTTCCAGTAACGCATTAATTAGTATTTTCTTTTCAGATTCAGCTTTTTCTCGACGAGCTTTTTCTGCTTTTGCTTTCTGCTGAGCTGTTTTGGTCTTATCCCTCTCAACCGCTAATTTTTCTTTTGCAATTTGTTTTTCTTGTTTACGGATGCGTTCAACTACTTGGTAAGTCGGAACATATTTCAAGCTTTGTTCAAGTTCAGCCATCAGTTTGATGTTGCGAAAGCTGATATAGGTTTTTGGGGTGATAATTAAGTGGTCGGTAAGCTCGATATTTAAAATATGGGCAACTTGAATTAAGCGGTCGGTGATATCTTTATCCGCCTCTGAGGGGATTAGCGATCCAGACGGGTGATTATGCACCAAAATCACCCGTGAGGCGTTTTTCATCACCGCAATACGAAACACGTTCATTGGTTCAATGTTGACCGATTTATAAGACCCAAGCGCAATTAGTTCAATATACAGGATATAACCCGCTTGATTCATACCAATCATCCAAAGATGTTCCTTTTCTTGGTCTATCTTGTCTTCACGCAATAACACACGCTGCATAATGCTATACACGTCGTCTGTGCTTTCAATATAGCGTTTATCATGTTTGGTTAGTTTAATATCCATCTTATCGCCTTGTAAAATCAAACGAAAAATAATATAGCATATTCTGTTTATGCTGGGCAGTCGTTAATCAAATAATTCCACCTGTTCACTTTTTAGGTTATATTATTTGTAAAAAATATTCAGGATTCTATACCGTTTTAAAGGAGATCAACAATGTATCACGCTATTTTACCCGAAGAGCAGCATTCTGCTGCTAAGCGCTTTTTGCAACAAGTCCCGTCATTAATCGCAACAAGTTCATTATGTCGACGCCTTAAGCCTGTCGCATTACTGATTGACATTGCGCCCATGACGTTAATTGCTCTGCCACATAGCTTGATTGCCAATAAATTTCACCTTTCACCACGAGCTGCTCAAAGGCGAGATAACGTTATTCGTCAGTGGCTAGCGCAGTATGAGCCAGATCTTTATCAAGCAATACTGAATCTTACACAAACGATGCCGGTAGAAGTGTCTAGACAAGCTCAGGCATTTAAGTTATGGCTGACCAAGCTACTTGGTACGTCAGTTATGCCTTGCGATTATTGTGGATCGCTTAGTACAGTTCGCATTGGGTACCGCCTTAATTTTCGTTGCCGAACCTGTCGCCGAACGTTTAATCCTCTCAAAAAGTATTATCTTGATAAATTATCTCATTGTGAACTGTGGTTACCTTTTGTTGATTTATTACTACAAGGTGAGACATTTAAAACGATTAGCCAACAATTGGGAATTAATACCGATACCGTCGCTAAGTGGCAACGTTATTTTTTGGAGATAATGGAATTACAAGGATTTTTGGCATTGGCTAACTATTATCAAATAAAGCGATGTCAACGTTACCGTCAAACATGGTTAGACATGCACACTGATGACTCGTTTTTACCCGCTAGCAAATCGCATTTTAGATCTAAATCATCATAATGTTTAATGCATTTGTAAAAAAGATTCAGGATTCTATACCGTTTCAATCATAAATTATTATGCTCAATGATTTGTTAATGGTAATAGGCAAAAGGCTTTAGCATCCTTAACGTGTTAAAAATTTAGATATAAATTAGAATAAATAACCTAAAGGAGTAGAAAACAAAAATTAGCAGAATTAGCACAAGCTACATGATATCCATAGGCATTATACCTGTAATCAGGTGTGGGGATTTCCATTACCGAATAGTGATTATGATGTGCGTGGATAAGCGACACGATTTCTGAACTACATTTTAAGGCGGATAAGTTAGCGCGTTTTTTGCACAAGCCTTAATGAACTTAAAATAAGACAAGAAATACAGAGTGGCAATCCAATCTGATGAGTGCCACAGTATAAAATAAGTGGGCGATGCTCTGGCTGATTTGGGTAATTAATTATTGCTTCAAAGCAAGCTTACTTGATATTTTTTGTATTCCACCAATAGAATAATGACAGCATAATAAAATTGCTGGATATATTATAAAATTAAGGGTTACCAGTGATGTAATACCTAAAAATCCCATAATAAAATCTAGATTAAAAACCGATTTATTAGTCTCTTCCACAATTAACATGAAGACAATAGGTGACATTAAGATAATTAGAATACCAATTGGCACTCCGCACATCACTAAACCCATCGGCCGATTTATTTTATATAAAAGGAAGATTGAAATCAGAATAAAACAGAAATAACACAAACCATAACACATCAAATAATATAATTCTGGTGTGCGATGTTTTGCGATAATCGTTCGATAACACCATTGGTAACTTAGATAGGCACCTATAAAATTAAACAATACGATAATTAATAAATTAATTATTTTCATTAGTTTGCCCTTTATTATCTTCAATTTCTTTTACAGCTTATGCCAAAGAGTCTGGTGGTATGTCCACACTTTTTAGTACAAAAAATAAGGTCATCGATTTCTTTTATATTCAATCGGCGACTGTCCATTTAATATTGAATGAAGCCTGTTATAATTAAACCAATCCACATAGTGATTAAATTCCAATTTAAGTTGCGCCAGTGATCAAAAATAGTATTTGGCATAAATTCTGGTTTTACGGCTTTAAATGTGCTTTCTGCAATTGCGTTATCATAAAGACAGCCTTTGCGACTTAACGACCGTTTAATTCCAAATGCTGTTAAGCATTTATCAATCAAATGATTATCAAACCCTTTTCCTCTATCAGAATGAAAAAACTCAATCGTCTGTAAGTTCATGGATATTTGACTCATCGCTTGCATGACCCGTGCCGCTGTTTTATGCCTGCCAGCACTTCGTCCCACTATTTCACTCAGCAATATATCTTGTGGTTGCTACGTCAATTGTCGCTGATAATAGAAACGATTTCCCGTTACATTTAAACATCGACATAATGCACGTAAACGGTATCGATTGCCATTGTTTTTACCTTAGGTTACTTATATAAAAATTAATTTTTTCTACCCTTAATCTTAGCTAATTTATATACTGGAATAGACTTAAAATCATTATTTAGTGAACAATAATTTGAAATGAAAAAAATAATATTAATATTATGTATATCAATAAGCGCTATCTGCAATGCGAAGGAGCATTGTTCAAACAAAATAGAAGCTAAAAACTATTCGTTCGAGATTAATTCAAAATCGTATAACTTTATATCTTATCGTTGTGATGATGAAAATAATGAATTTTCAAAACCCGCTATATTAGAAGTAAAAGGTGATAATGTGGATTATCAACTTGAAAATTTGATTGGATCTTATCATTCACTTGATGTTCAATTTGCCAATTGGAATAATCAACCCGCATTGTTTTACAAGCATGCAACAACAAATAATATTCAAGGCTACATTCCAATAACAATTCAAAACAACAGACTAACTATTGACTGCAGCTATGTTAAGAGACGGTTAATCAACTTGATGGAAACCCGATATTCTTATTGCACTGAAAGAAAGCAGATTAACAATATTAAAGATTTAAATGGTTCCTTGGCTCTTTTTGATCCTCGCCAATTAAATTCTTACTCCTATTTCCCTCACACTGATGAAAGTTTATTACATAAAAATTTTGATGTTTTTGTTGGTAAAGTGGGTGATATTAGTTTTTATCAACACTATCAATCAATTAAGGATTATGATTTAGATAAATATACAGTAATAATAGCAAATAAAGATAAGCAATATCATTTCAAAAATGTCGAAGTATTTCAAAGAATTAAAGAATTAGGTGAATTTGAATACCAACATATGATTGGTTTAGATATTCTCAATTCTAACGGTAATTTTACTTTTTATGATATGGACAGGCTTTCAGATATACTGGATAACTCAACCGAAAAAAGCGATATTCATTCTTATATTCAACTAGAAAAAGTTCAACTTTATGAACAACCAGACTTTCAATATCCAACTTATAACTATTTAAAAAGAAACGATTTTGTCAAAATTTTAGATGTAGAATTAGACAATGAGAAACTCAAAAAAACTAACCTTTATGAAATTTATAAAATGAGAAAGCTTTTATGGTTTAAAGTGAGTTATCAAAGTGAAAAATATGGTGAAATAATTAATTGGGTACCATGGAATGCATTTTACGCCGACTAGTAATTGCACGCCTAAATAAGCATAGACTATCAACTAAAATGCCATAAATTTCTATAAAATAATTCTTAAATGCTGTTAGTTTGAGAAGTGGATAATATGATTAAGTGAAAGAATATGAAAACAATAAAATACATTATAGTGGCTATCTTATGTTTATCCAACTTTGTATTTGCCAACTATTTTTATCGAATCGAAATCAGAACGAATGGCAAGTATAAAGAAGAGTATTATTACAATTATAATAATGATTTTGCTGGTAATGCAACTTTATATATCAATAATATCACCAATCATCCTAAGCTTTTAACCGAAAATGAGTATGACGCAGAGTCTGATGATAATCTTTCAGCTGATAAAAGATTAGCGTCATTACCTAAAACAGAATTAGAAAGTGAACTGCAATTTGGATGCTTTTCGGACTCAGAATTAGATATATTTGAAAAAAAATCTAAAGAAATAGAATTTTTACAACACAAGACAACTAAAGATTACTATTTCAAAATCGTTTTATCTATAAAAGGCTGCGCTTATAAAATGGTTGGCATTAATGTTTACCGAAAAAAAGACGGTAGTTTGTTACAAACAATTAATGATGCTGCTATTAGTGATTATGAATTTATGTCAATCGAAACAATAAAAAACGGTGATAGCACAGTAATTCATAGACCTGAAGGCACTGATGATTACAATTTTGATGGCATTGATAATGATTTTTTTATTTCTAAAACAACCGATGATGTAATGGGGGTGCCTACTTTTCATCGTTTTTACTCCTTTGATAAGAAAAAAGGAAAATTTGTTTATCTGAATTTAGATGGTCTCGATATTTCTTTTGATGAAAAGAAACAACAAGCCATTCAGAAAAAAATTTGTCCAATTAAAGAAGATAACGACATTGTAATCACTAAAACTTTTCAATTTGACACTAAAAAACATAGCTATACCTTACTTAATTCGGTATGTAATTATAAAAGACGTAGCACGAATGATTCAGATAAAGTATTTTCTCGTCAATGCACACAAAAAGAAGATAATTATTGCAAAAACGAAGATGAACTAGATAATGATTTTGGGTTTTAATACGAGATAGCTTTAATTAAAGCAAGAAATAAATCAAGCTGAAATTGAATTAGAAAATAAGGTAATTGACGGAAAAACAAGATGATTAAACGATTCGCTTATTAATATTCATCAACTTACTATGCCTATCTTTTACATCAAAAGCTGATGAGATAACACTTGAATCGATTCCTTCAACAGAAGGCGCAGGATTAATATGTCGCAAAAATAAGATTGAGATTAATATTTATGGTGAAACTTATCGTGGAAAAATTACCGTTATAAAAAACAGTAATAGATACCAAGTTATCTCAAATGCTGAATATTACAATGTCCCAATTTACTATCATGATGACAATGATGAAAATATAAAGTCAGAAGTAGTATTCACGGTTACTAAAAGATATTTTATACAGAATAAAAAAGTTGTTTCCGCAATATCATCAGATCCAATAGATAAGGAAAAAGCTGAAGAAGAATTATCATTAATATCTATAGCATTAAAGGAAGCCCATGAAAATAAAAAGTGTTTATCTTGGAATATTCAATAATAGTTAAAACAAGCTAATATATCTTGTTTTTATCCATACCCATGCTACTTGTGCTGAAAAGTTGAAAATATTATATACATAAAATAGCAACATTTTAGTAAATAAAAAACGCTCAGTTTTATAAAACCAAGCGTTTGCAAGGAAAAAAGATAAATTAGAATTCCATTAACTCTTTTTCTTTATCGGCCAGCACAGCATCTAATTTTTTGATTGCAGCATCGGTTGCTTTTTGGATTAAATCTTGTGCTTTACGCTCATCATCTTCAGATATTTCTTTATCTTTTAGCAATGCTTTAATTTGATCATTGGCATCACGGCGAATATTACGAATCGATACTCGACCTTGTTCTGCTTCA
This sequence comes from Gilliamella sp. WF3-4, assembly GCF_001690275.1. Taxonomy (GTDB): domain Bacteria; phylum Pseudomonadota; class Gammaproteobacteria; order Enterobacterales; family Orbaceae; genus Gilliamella; species Gilliamella apicola_C. The sequence continues at coordinate 134,537 of NZ_LZGW01000056.1, forward strand.
TTACGAACAATTTTGGTTAAATCACGACGGCGTTCTTCTGTAAGCGGTGGCAAAGGTACACGAATTACTGTGCCTGCTGACGCAGGATTAAGCCCTAAATCTGAAGTTAAAATCGCTTTTTCAATAGCTGGCGTTAATGATTTATCAAATACGGTTATAGCTAGTGTTCTTGCATCTTCAGCAACAACATTGGCTAGTTGACGAAGCGGCGTTGGGCTACCGTAATATTCAACCATAATGCCATCTAATAAACTTGGTGATGCGCGACCAGTTCTTACTTTAGAAATATGATTTTGAAATGCATCAATACTTTTTTCCATGCGCGTTTGCGCTTCTTTTTGAATCTCGTTTAACATAATAAAAGCCTTATTTAAGATAAAGATAATTAGCTGGTTACTGTTGCTTTGTTACTAATTAATGTTCCTTCTTGCTCACCTAATATGACGCGACGCAACGCACCTGGTTTATTCATATTAAACACACAAATAGGTAGATTATGATCTCTTGCTAATGTAAATGCCGCTAAATCCATGACTTTAAGTTCATCATCTAATACTTTTTCATAGTTAAGCGTCTTATAAAGTGTTGCATTTGGATCTTTTACAGGATCAGCTGAATAAACACCATCAACTTTGGTTGCTTTTAAAACAACATCTGCTTCGATTTCAATACCACGCAGGCAGGCTGCTGAATCCGTGGTAAAAAAAGGATTACCCGTTCCTGCTGATAAAATAACGACTCTACCATGACGAAGCAAGCTAATTGCTTCAGTCCAACGATAATCATCGCAGACGCCATTCAATGGTATCGCTGACATTAAACGCGCATTAACTTCAATTCGGTGCAACGCATCACGCATCGCAAGGCCATTCATAACCGTTGCAAGCATCCCCATATGATCACCAACCACTCGGTTCATCCCAGCTTTAGCAAGTCCTGCGCCACGAAATAGATTACCACCCCCAATAACAACAGCAACTTGAACATTCATTTCAATCAGTTCTTTTATTTCTTGCGCCATACGGTCAAGAACAGTTGCATCAATACCAAAGCCTTCATCACCTTGTAGCGCTTCACCACTGAGTTTTAGAAGAATACGTTTATAGAAAGGGGTCACCATATTGAAGTCTCACTATTTCGTTGTTTAATTACTCAATAAGCTAACAAATTAGCTTGTCGTAATTTTAAAATATTTTGTAGATAAACAAAACCGCCTTAACGGCGGTTTTTTGAAACAATTAAGATTGTTTCGATATTGCAGCAACTTCTGCAGCAAAGTCAACTTCGACTTTTTCAATACCTTCACCTACTTCAAAACGAATGAATGAAGCGACTGTGGCTTTCTTTTCTTTTAGTAAATCACCAACAGTTTTAGAAGGATCCATAACAAAAGCTTGACCAGTTAATGATACTTCGCCAGTGAATTTACGCATACGGCCTTCAACCATTTTTTCAGCGATTTCACGTGGTTTACCTGATTGCATTGCAATATCGATTTGAATGTTACGTTCATGTTCAACAACATCAGCAGGCACATCACTTGGATCAACATATTCTGGTTTGCTTGCTGCAATATGCATTGCAATATGTTTAACTAATTCATCATCAGCACCATTAGCTGCCACTAATACACCAATGCGAGCACCATGTTGGTAACTACCAACTACGTCACCAGAAATTTCAGCAACACGACGAATACCAATATTTTCGCCAATTTTAGCAACTAGTGCAGTACGTTCTTCTTCAAATTTTGCTTGTAAAGCAGCAAGATCAATCATGCGATCATTTAAAGCTGCTGTTGCTACTTTTTCGCTAAATGCTAGGAAACCAGCATCTTTGGCAACAAAGTCTGTTTCACAGTTAACTTCTAAGATAACGCCATACTTTTTATCAGCAGAAATTTTAGAAATAATCACACCTTCAGCAGCAACACGACCTGCTTTTTTAGCTGCTTTGGCTTGACCTGATTTGCGCATGTTGTCAATTGCAAGTTCAATATCACCATTAGCTTCAACTAATGCTTTTTTACATTCCATCATACCTGCGCCAGTTCTTTCGCGCAGTTCTTTTACCATAGAAGCGGTAACTTCAGCCATTTTTTAATCCTCTATTTAACCATTGTGATGATTTTCATTAGAATGAGTGGACACTCAAGCATCCACCCGAAAATATTTGAGTTTTTACTCAGCTGCTGGTGCTTCTTCTACGAAGCTTTCTTCAGATACTGGAGATTGGTTTTGTTCACGACCAGAACGGACTGCCTCAGCAACCGCATTTGCATATAATTGAATTGCGCGGATTGCATCATCATTACCAGGAACAATGTAATCAATACCATCAGGATCTGAGTTAGTATCAACAACAGCAATGACTGGAATACCTAAATTGTTAGCTTCTTTGATTGCGATATGTTCGTGGTCTGCACCAATAACAAAAATCACATCGGGTAAGCCACCCATATTTTTAATTCCACCCAAGCTATTTTCTAATTTAGCCATTTCACGAGCACGCATTAGTGCTTCTTTTTTGGTTAATTTGTCAAATGTACCATCACTAGCTTGTGTTTCTAAATCTTTTAGACGTTTGATTGATTGACGTACTGTTTTCCAGTTAGTCAACATACCACCTAACCAACGGTGATTAACATAGTATTGTCCACAGCTTTCAGCCGCTTGTTTAATGGCTTCGCTAGCTGCACGCTTTGTACCAACAAATAAAATTTTACCTTTACGCGCAGCAACTTTGTTTAATTCAGCTAATGCTTCATTGAACATTGGTACTGTTTTTTCAAGATTGATGATGTGAACTTTGTTACGTGCACCAAAAATAAATGGTTTCATTTTTGGGTTCCAATAACGAGTTTGGTGTCCAAAGTGTACACCCGCTTGTAACATATCGCGCATTGATACTGTAGTCATGATTTCCTCATTTTGACGTTGGGGTTATGCCTCCACATATCCGCTTTAACCGACCTAATAACAACAAGTAAAAGGCACCCCGGAAAAGTGTGATGATATGTGTGTGTTATAACGTTAATTAATTATTAAAATTTAATGCTTAATTCATATTAATTGTCATTTACTATCTTATATAGAAAAACAATATGAAATGTAGCGCGCGTTTTATATCATAAATAGTATAAAATTACTAGCTTTATTTCCATTTATTAGCTGTTAGCGAAGCTAATTATTGTTATTTAGAAGTAAGTGAGCTTTATTAAACTTTCACTATTTATTTAACAAGCAAACATAAAAATAAATAAAATCAAAGTTATTTTTCTTGTAAATACCCCCCCAAACTTCGTACACAATTCAGGTAGAAAATTAGGCTGCCTGTTTTAACGTTTTATATTCGAGCGGTGTCATGTTATTAAATGTCTCATGCAGTCTTTAGGTGTTATAAATCGAGTAATTCCGCGATAGGTACGATTAAAGCATTTAGGAAACCCCAGCGTAAATGTCGGTTTGTGATAGCATTCAACACCGAAACAATCACCGAATCATCCAGTAACTCAGGTTGATAATAGTAAGCACAACGGCTTAAGCCAACAATAGCACAACTCATAGCAATAGCAACTGAATGATTTTGTTGTAGTTGCTGTGCCCACGTTTTACGTGCCTTTGTGGGCACTAAAGCTTTTTTATGATTTCTTCCTGAAGCTGTGATTTTAAACTTAGCTCAGCAAACATCTGTTTAAGCTTACGGTTTTCAGCCTCAAGCTCCTTTAAGCGTTTGATATCCGACGTTTCCATTCCGCTGTATTTTTCTCGCCATTTATAGAAAGTTGAATTACCCATGCCATATGTACGGCACAACTCTTTAACGGGTACACCTGCCTCTGCTTCTTTTAAAATAGCGACGATTTGATGTTCAGTCATTTTTTTCATAATTAAATCCTCTTTTACTTTTATCATAGAGAATTTTCTACTTTTTTGCTGTACTATTTTAGGGGGTAGTTACACGATGAAAACATTTAGGAAAGCCCCAGCGTAAATGCCGGTCTGTGATAGTATTCAACACCGAAATAATCACGGAATCATCCTGCAACTTAGGTTGATAATAGTAAGCACAACGGCTTAAGCCAACAATGGCACAACTCATAGCAATAGTAACCAAATGATTTTGTTGTAGTTGCTGTGCCCACGTTTTACGTGCCCCAGTTGGCACTAAAGCTTTTTTATGATTTCTTCCTGAAGCTGGGATTTTAAGCTCAGTTCGGCAAACATCTGCTTAAGCTTGCGGTTTTCAGCCTCCTGCTCCTTTAAGCGTTTGATATCCGACGTTTCCATTCCGCTGTATTTTTCTCGCCATTTATAGAAAGTTGAATTACCCATTCCATATGTACGGCACAACTCTTTAACGGGTACACCTGCCTCTGCTTCTTTTAAAATAGCGACGATTTGATGTTCAGTCATTTTTTTCATAATTAAATCCTCTTTTACTTTTATCATAGAGAATTTTCTACTTTTTTGCTGTACTATTTTAGGGGGTAGTTACACGATGAAAACATTTAGGAAAGCCCCAGCGTAAATGCCGGTCTGTGATAGTATTCAACACCGAAATAATCACGGAATCATCCTGCAACTTAGGTTGATAATAGTAAGCACAACGGCTTAAGCCAACAATGGCACAACTCATAGCAATAGTAACCAAATGATTTTGTTGTAGTTGCTGTGCCCACGTTTTACGTGCCCCAGTTGGCACTAAAGCTTTTTTATGATTTCTTCCTGAAGCTGGGATTTTAAGCTCAGTTCGGCAAACATCTGCTTAAGCTTGCGGTTTTCAGCCTCCTGCTCCTTTAAGCGTTTGATATCCGACGTTTCCATTCCGCTGTATTTTTCTCGCCATTTATAGAAAGTTGAATTACCCATTCCATATGTACGGCACAACTCTTTAACGGGTACACCTGCCTCTGCTTCTTTTAAAATAGCGACGATTTGATGTTCAGTCATTTTTTTCATAATTAAATCCTCTTTTACTTTTATCATAGAGAATTTTCTACTTTTTTGCTGTACTATTTTAGGGGGTAGTTACACGATGAAAACATTTAGGAAAGCCCCAGCGTAAATGCCGGTCTGTGATAGTATTCAACACCGAAATAATCACGGAATCATCCTGCAACTTAGGTTGATAATAGTAAGCACAACGGCTTAAGCCAACAATGGCACAACTCATAGCAATAGTAACCAAATGATTTTGTTGTAGTTGCTGTGCCCACGTTTTACGTGCCCCAGTTGGCACTAAAGCTTTTTTATGATTTCTTCCTGAAGCTGGGATTTTAAGCTCAGTTCGGCAAACATCTGCTTAAGCTT
>NZ_LZGW01000057.1 GCF_001690275.1 Gilliamella sp. WF3-4
ACAAAATTCTTCCCAAGTTCCTTTTAACTCCAAACCGTTTGGAGTTTTTTTCCCTGATAAATTACGATAAAGCTTGTTTTCTTTAACAAAATTTAATTTAGAAGCCCAAACGGTTTGGGAAAATTTTTCAAAAGCATCAGCCATTTGAGCCTGACCTAAAAGCTGGTTAACTAGGTCACGATCCTCACTATATTCACTTTGAATTGTGGTCATAGCATTCATTGCATCATTAATTCCTTGTTTATCAATTGTAGGTAGTTAATTGTTTCTTTTGCTTTGTGTGCTATATTTTAACTAATTTAATTTATTAATACTTTGTAAATGCTCTAATCGTTCTAAATATTTTTCGTCTATAAGCCGATCTAAAGCTATGCTTGCCGATGCCCCCCTCACGAACCAAAGATTCAAACTCATTAATTAGTTGAATTAGTAAGTCGGCATATTCTTGATTACCTTTGAATACACAATTGATTCATACACATTATTGACAGCTTGACTAACTTTTAAGGTATTTCCTAGTAACGCTAACGAAAATAATTGTATTCTTTGCATAGCAATAAATTCGCCTGCGATTTGAAAGCTTTCAGTTATGAATTCTTTTTCAATATCTTCAAGTGCGGAATCAAACTCTTTCAGTATAGTCATGTTAATCCTTATTTAAGTTGCTGTTTGCGTTTTCGTCTTTTAATCTCTGTTTTCATTGCGTTAACAATAAACTGAGATGTGTTTTCATTAGGTTCTTTAACTGTCTCCATTTTCTCCATTATTTCGTGAGGAACCCGAGCAGCTATATTTTGTGACTTATTATTTATTCTATCTGTTGGCATATTTCACACTCCATAAGTGTCGAACAGTTTATATTAATAAAAATAAAAAAACAATATTGACATGTTCGACACTTGGTAATAATATCTGTTCGACACCTAATTATTTTTTAGGTCCTAAAACAACAATAGCCCGAAGCGTCCTACCGCTCCGAGCTATCTAACCATAAACATTACAAGGGGTAATGAGTATGGCTATTCGCAATAATACCGTATCGCCTACATTTGGGCAAAATAAAATTTTTACTTTTCTAACAGTGAATACACTTCCTATATTACAACGTATTCAAGTTCGTGCCAAAACCGAGGCAGAAGCTAGAGCTATGTACGCCAAAGTCGGTGTTGAATTGATTCTAATTATTCGTCAAATGGAGGTGGTAGCATGAGCAAGCAACCAATACATAACAGCTTAACTTATATCTTATCTGATGATGACTTTGAGCGTATTCAGGATAATATTGATTTTTTGCGTTTGATTGTTGATTGTGCCGGCAGTCAAGGTACCCGTAAGGATATTACCATTAATACTAATGCATTTTGCACATCCTTAGGCAAAATCGAAGATAATTTAAGAAATATTATTAATAATTTAGTTAAAACGAAAACAGCATGATTTGATAACTGCAAATCTAAATATATCAAATGGGCTTAAATCGCATTTTAAGCCTTTTTCTATCAATTCTGCCCAAATGTATCAATCATTAATTTAATCGCTTTATAAACGTTTTATAATAATTTTTAGCGCCTATTTTTCTTTAGATTTTATTTACCCTCTATCATCTTTAACTGTTTTGATTGTTCACTATTTATCTGCCCTTGTTCATATTACATTCATTGTACGTCTGTTTAATATGTCCTTGTTCCAACAATTTACCTAGAAGAGGGCAATTTAATAATTATGAATAGAATGGAAATTAAACGCCATGAATTATTTACTCATGTTTCAAATCAGGTTGCTAAAGAAGCACTTGATTTTGGTCTACCAGAAGAAACCGCTTCACAGTTAGGTTGTAATGTGGCAAACGCAATTGCAGAGCTTTTTGGTGGTCAAAATCTTACATTTCCCAAAGACTATGCTTTCAAAATTAGTCAACGAGATGCACAAATTTATCATGAGTTTAAAGGTAATAACTACCACGAGCTTAGCCGAAAATATCGAATGACAG
>NZ_LZGW01000058.1 GCF_001690275.1 Gilliamella sp. WF3-4
CCTATCGGTGTCTTAGCAATATCAGCAACCACCATCTGCATGTTACGCTTTTTGTTAAAAATAACTCGATATAACTTCTTATTCATTGCTAATTCCTTATCCTTGATTTCTTGATTTTATTCGATATTGCCTCTGTAGTTCTAATACGGCATAGCTGACCGCGGTCTTGCCGTTTACTCATCAATAAGCTAATTACCTAACCTTCCAAGCAGCCACGCTCTACCTGTTATGTCAGTCTCTTTAATGGAATAAACCACGGTAATTGGTCTCGCTCCATTAACGCTACATGATCAATGTTAAAACAAGGTGCTTCAGTCGGAAAATCTATCCCTTTTGTGGTAACGTTCGGGGGGTAATAAACGAATAGCGGGGGCGGTAGAACTAAGCCAATCTTGTCGTGCTTTTTGTCGTTCTTGCTGGTGAGGCAACTGCTGATCGCCCCGTGCCTGTATTGGGTGAACTTCAGCCAATACAGGGGTAAAGGGTAAGATCACAAAGACTAAACTTACTAGATATTTTATAGAAACTTTCATCGGAAAACTTATTATCGTATCAATTTTATTCAAATGCTAGACAAAATTTGATCAGGATATTAAACAGCATTAGGCTCAATGTCCATATAAAATATTATTAAATAATATCTTTTTATATTATTTTTAAAGATATTTTTATTGCTTATGCAAGTTTACCTATTTTGGTTTTTATTGTAATTTTCTTGGATTAAAACATGAGGTGCAATTCGTTGGTATGTCGCACTTTTTAGCGCGAAAAATATAAGGTTATAGATTCATTTTATATTCAATCAATGACAGATAATTTAAAGACAAATGAAACCTGTTATCATTAAACCAATCCACATAGTGATTAAATTGCAACCTAAGCTGTTTAAGTGAATCAAAAATCGTGTTTGACACAAATTCAGTTTTCACCTTTTTAAATGTCGCTTCAGCAACCGTATCATCATAGGGACATCTCTTATTATTTAATGAACGCTGCATGCCAAATTCCTTTAAACATTCACAAAGTAAATAATTATCAGATTCTTTTTCTCTATCTGAATGAAATAACTTAACTAAATTTAAATTAATGGGAATTTGACTGATAGCATCCATAACCAATTGAGTATTCTTATGCCTTCCAGCACTTCGTCCCACGATTTCCCGATTGCTTACGGTTGATTCGTTGCTTTTTCTGTATCAACACGATATTTTTTACAGGTATATTTCGACACCAAACCCTTTTCTTGCATAATTCGACCAATTCGGCGTCTAGATAATATTATGTTTTGCTTTCTAAGCTCTGCCTGTAGTGGACTATGTTACATAGGCTTGATAGTTATCGTTAAACTTTTTTTCGCTTTTTCACCAAGCATTTTATCTGTTTTTTTCTGATTAATTGTTGTTGATAATAAAATCGATTTTTTGACATTTGTAAACATCGACATAATGCTCGTAAGCTACATCGGTATTAATTTTCTGTGATTAACTTGATTTTTGCCCTATTACTAACTTAGCTTGCTTTAGAATGTTATTCTCCATTAACAAACGCTTATTTTCTTTACGTAGGACTATAAGTACATTTTCTTGAGTATTACGATTGCCTTGAGCAGTAAACTCTTCGGTGGTTTGATATTGTTTTATCATATTATCTAATGCGAATTTAGTTAGGTCATACTCAGTGACAATATCCGCTCGTTTTTACCATTTTGATATAGCATTACCAACTATTTTTTATTCGCAAGTAAAACTGCGTTTTTCTCTTCTTGACATGTAATTTATCATTGTTGATGCCTTTTTGTTTATCATAACAATGACCTTATAAAGCGAGTAATAATTAGTGTAACCTATCCATGCTTATTGAGTAGCTGAGCTACCGCTTTTTTATTCTTTCCGACTTGTAATAATACGAAAATCGGGAATCGTTCCTTCCTAGAAAGGTGATTATAATGCATAGCAACCTCCAAACTATGGTGGTGCGAAGTAGCGAGTATAAATCATCTTTCTATTTTCTTCACTCCACCGAGTTTAAAATTGCACTTCGTGTTTTAATCTAAGAAAGCAAAAATAAAAAATCAAATAAAATCAATGGCTTTTCTGACTGCTTTTTTAAGTGGCAAATAGCTTATTTTGGGAGGATTTTATGCGCAATCCTCCAGTATCCCTCGTGCGGTTGCAGAATCATATCTTTTAACAACCATTGGCGGGTTAAAAATAGGAATATTTTTTCCTTAAAAAGAATTCAGAAAAGACATTGATTTTATTTAAGTTTTTTATTTGTGTTTTTAAGTTAAATCCAATAATTTTTGTAAAATGAATAGCGTTTCAGTATAAAATTCAATTTTGTTTTTGCTGGTATACTCTGCCATTGAATAAGACAAAACAACCTGTTTCAACTATAAACAATGAAGGTATTTTTCTATAAAAACCACCTAGTAAAACTTTAATTTTATTAGGTGGTTAAAGAAAGTTAGGTATCTTTATACCTAATTTGTTACAAAAAATCACTTAAAATTTTTAATCATCACTATAACCTAAGCTTCGTAAAGCTCGCTCATCATCAGCCCACCCTGCTTTAACTTTTACCCAAAGTTCTAAATGGACTTTGTTGTCAAAAAAGGATTGCATATCTTTGCGGGCTTCGATGCCTATTTTTTTGATTTTTTCGCCTTTATTACCGATGACCATTTTCTTTTGCCCATCGCGTTCAACTAAAATTAATCCGTTAATTCGGTACATTCCGTTGCGTTCATCCACTTTGAATTGTTCAATCTCAACCGTTACCGAATAAGGTAATTCATCACCTAAAAAGCGCATGAGCTTTTCACGGATGATTTCTGATGCCATAAAGCGTTGTGAACGGTCAGTTATGTAATCTTCAGGAAAGTGATGTTCACCTTCTGGTAAATGTTTTTTGACGATATCTTTTATAATATCAATACCTTCGCCTCTTTCAGCGCTAATTGGTACAACATCAATAAAATTTGCTTTTTGGCTGATCGTTTGTATATGTGGTAATAGTTGTGTTTTGTCACTAACGTTGTCAATTTTATTAATCACTAGCAATATAGGGCTTTTGCAGTCTTTTAACTTGTTAACGACCATTTCATCATCATCATTCCAATGTGTCCCTTCAACCACAAAAATAACAAGCTCAACATCACCAATTGAGCTACTTGCCGCTCGGTTCATTAAGCGGTTAATCGCCCTTTTTTCTTCAATATGAAGTCCTGGTGTATCAATATAGATAATTTGATCGTTATCTTGTGTGTCGATGCCGATAATGCGGTGGCGAGTCGTTTGCGCTTTACGTGATGTAATCGATACTTTTTGTCCAAGCAACTGATTTAATAGTGTTGATTTACCTACATTTGGCCGCCCCACAATGGCGACAAATCCGCAATGTTGTGTTGTTTCTATCATTTTATACCTAATTGGTTGAGAGCTTCTTGTGCAGCAGCTTGTTCTGCTTTTCGGCGACTTAAGCCCCGCCCAAAATACTCGTGGCTATCGTCGTCAATTTTACATTGAATTAAGAACTCTTGTTCATGATTATCACCTGTGACTTCAAGAATTAAATAACACGGACGAGGGCGATGAGTTCCTTGTAAATATTCTTGTAATCTTGTTTTGGCATCTTTTTGTTTAATGCCAGGTTGGATTTGGCTTAATCGAGTTTGATACCATGATAAGATTAATGGGCGTATTGTGTCGATGTCGCTATCTAAGTAAATGGCACCAATAATAGCTTCGACAGCGTCAGAAATAATGGATTCGCGACGAAATCCTCCACTTTTTAATTCACCTTGCCCCAAAATAAGGTGATCGCCCAACTTGAAATCTTTTCCAATTTCGGCAAGTGTTTGCCCACAAACCAAGGTTGCTCGCATTTGGCTTAGATCACCTTCATCTTGTTTGACAAAGCGATGATAGAGTTCATCAGCAATGACGAAACTTAAAATAGCATCGCCTAAAAACTCTAAACGTTCGTTATGCAATTTATTAGCGCTTCGGTGAGTAAGTGCTAATTCAAGTAAAGAGAGATCCTGAAACTGATAGCCGATAGATTGTTGAATTTCAGTAAATGTTTTCATAATGATTAATGTATGCCACCAATACGATTAAAGCGGATACCTGTAGGCCATTCGTTTGGTTGTTTTTCAAAGCTGATCCAAATTGCTGTAGCTTTACCAACAAAGTTAGCTTCAGGCACAAAACCGAAATATCGACTGTCGCCGCTGTTATCACGATTGTCGCCCATCATAAAATAATGACCTGGTGGTACGATCCAAGTAGCATCAGGTTGACCATCTTGGTGATAATAATATCTTGGGTTTTCCTGTGAACCTTGTGTGATTAAGATTTCGTGCGCTCTGTCGCCTAAGGTCTCTTGTTGAATTTTCATATTCAATGTCACAATAGATTCAGAGTCGACAATACCTTTATCAGCATATTGTTCTACAGTATAAAAACTAGGGTTTGGTTTCAACTGTTCGTGAACTTCTTTCCAATTGCTTGGCTTAGGTTCGCTGTAATGCAAATCAAGTGGTTGCAATTGTTGGCCTTGGCAATTTATATCGGTTGGTTGGCAGGCCGGGTAGATTAGAACTTGCTTTTCTTTAACCTGATACACGATTTTATCGCCAGGCATACCAACAACCCGTTTAATCAGATCCATGCTTGGAATATCAGGGTGCTTAAATACAGCCACATCACCACGTTTAGGTTTTCCTGTAGGGATGATAACAGTATTGGTAATAGGATCACGCATGCCGTATGCATATTTTTCAACAGCAATAAAATCGCCAATTAATAACGTTTGCATCATTGAGCCAGATGGAATTTGAAACGGCTCATATATAAATGACCGAATAACAAACACCACAAACAAAACTGGGAAAAATGATGATAAGTTTTCAACCCAGCCTTTAGGCTTACCAACTTGAGCAAGGACTTTTCCATCGACTTCACCATCGCTTTGTGTGCGGATTTCTTCAACTTTGCGTTGTCTTGCTGGTTTCCATTTGAATTTTTCTAAAAACCAAAAAATACCTGTAATAAGTGTCGCTAATGTTAATATGATGGCAAATGTTCCAGCCATTTTTTTCCCTCTTTAAATAAATCTTTTTATCGATTTGTCTTTAATTGGTTAATCTTTCCCTACATGCAAAATCGCTAAAAATGCTTCTTGCGGTAATTCCACATTACCTACTTGTTTCATTCGCTTTTTACCTTCTTTTTGCTTCTGTAGAAGTTTCTTTTTACGGCTTACGTCGCCACCGTAACATTTGGCTAATACGTTTTTACGTAATTGTTTTACGGTTGATCGTGCTATAACATGATTACCAATAGCTGCTTGAATGGCGATATCAAATAGTTGACGGGGAATAAGATCTTTCATTTTTTCAACTAATTCTCGCCCTCGATATGGTGCATTATCTTTATGGGTGATTAAAGCTAATGCATCAACGCGTTCACCGTTAATTAATACATCCAATCTTACCATGTCGGCAGCTTGGAATCGTTTAAAACTGTAATCTAATGAGGCATACCCGCGCGATGTCGATTTTAACTTATCAAAAAAGTCTAATACAACTTCAGTCATTGGGATTTCATACGTTAAAGCAACCTGATTGCCATGATAAACCATGTTGGTTTGTACGCCGCGCTTTTCAACACATAATGTAATTACGTTACCTAAATAAGTTTGTGGTACTAATATGTTACATTCAGCAATCGGTTCGCGTAATTCTTGGATGTTATTTACTGCCGGTAATTTAGCTGGGCTATCAACATAAATTGTTTCGTTCGATGTGGTTAGCACTTCATAAACAACCGTTGGCGCGGTAGTGATAAGATCGAGGTTGTATTCACGCTCTAAACGCTCTTGAATGATTTCCATATGTAGTAAGCCAAGAAAACCACAACGGAATCCAAATCCTAAAGCGCCTGAATTTTCTGGCTCATAAAATAGTGAAGCATCGTTTAGGCTCAATTTTCCAAGCGCATCACGGAAAGCTTCGTAATCGTCAGAACTGGTTGGAAATAACCCTGCGTAAACTTGTGGTTTGACCTTTTTAAAACCTGGTAATGGGGTTTGTGCAGGTGCTTTTGCCAAAGTCAGAGTATCACCCACTGGAGCGCCTAATATATCTTTGATAGCACAAACAACCCAACCTACTTCACCACAATTGAGGCGCTGTGTGTCTACTTGTTTTGGAGTAAAAATACCTAGCCTGTCCACGTTATAAGTCATGCCAGTACTCATTACTTTGATCTTATCGCCTTTGTTTAACTCACCATTTTTAATGCGAATTAGTGAAACTACACCTAAGTAGTTATCAAACCATGAGTCGATAATTAGTGCTTGTAATGGCGCATTTGAGTCGCCTTCTGGTGGGGGGATGTCGCTAACTAATTGTTCAAGTACATCAATAACACCAACACCAGTTTTAGCCGAACAGCGAACCGCATTACTTGCATCAATGCCAACAATATCTTCGATTTCAGCCGCAACACGTTCTGGTTCGGCTGCGGGTAAATCGATTTTATTAAGAACGGGGACAACTTCAAGATCCATATCTAACGCGGTATAGCAGTTTGCTAGTGTTTGTGCTTCTACCCCTTGCCCTGCATCCACAACTAATAATGCACCTTCACAAGCAGCGAGCGAACGAGATACTTCATACGAAAAATCAACATGCCCTGGCGTGTCGATAAAATTAAGCTGATAGGTTTCGCCATTTTTAGCATGATAATCAAGTGTTACACTCTGTGCTTTAATCGTAATGCCACGTTCACGCTCAAGATCCATTGAATCGAGCACTTGAGCTTCCATTTCTCGATCTGAAAGCCCGCCACAAATTTGAATGATGCGGTCTGAAAGCGTTGATTTACCATGGTCAATATGGGCAATGATTGAAAAATTGCGGATATTTTTATTCATATTAATAAATTAGTATCTTGGTTATTAACGGTTAACTATCTAAAGTGCCTTTTGGTTATTACCAGCATTGCTAATAATTACATAGTCAGAAAGAGGAACATTTTACACATTTATCACTACTAAGCATAGCGTTATCGAGAAGTTTGTCTTTATTTCTGGATAATATTTTGTGCAATACGCTCAACAGTAGTTTGTGGCAAATTACCAATGATGATAATATTTTTGTGCCCAAAGTTCGTTGAATAAATAGTCCGCCCGCCTTGTTGGATGATTTGATTTGATTGTTTAGCTTGCTCAGAAGATACATTAACCGTAAACGAAAACACACCATCTGAGTACAATTTAGTCGCAATATCAGAGCGATAAAAATTCAAATTATAGGCAGCTATTTCTTTAAACCCTTTAGGCAACCAAGCTAATCGCCATTGACCAAGCACATCTTTTTGCTTTTCAATCGATAATAAAATCGGATAAGTTCGGCTGTTGATGTAGTTTGCCAGTTCATTCTTATCAAAATCTTTCTCAAGTTGAACCACTTTTAGTTGGTTGATGACATCATTATTTTGATCTAATAAATCAATTCTCATCGGTAAATCGGTTTCATCATCAATCCAAATCACATAGCTATAACGGTCGTTATCTTTAGCGACAACTTTTACCAACTGTACACTTCGGTTAGCAGTTCTAGTTTGACCTAATTCAATAAAATCATAAATGTCTTTAAGCGCATCGAAATTGTTATAAATCACATCAGGAAAAGCTTCCAAAATACGTGAGCTTGTAATAGAAAATGATGGGCTATCAGGCTGAAAATAACTGGTGACGCCTTTATGTAAAATGATCTCTTTATCAGGACCTTCAAGATAACGCAAACACGCATTAATATCTTCTTTTTTAGTAGCGCCCAAATGGCTATATTCAAATGTGCTTACATATTGGTTTTTATCTTGAGATAAAAAGTAAATTCGGTAATCTTGCGTTTTTACAGCATGATTCATTCTATTTAAGCGTATTAGGGCATCGTCGGTATCTTGAGCAAAAATAGACGCTGAAAAAAACACAAAAAACAGAGCAAATATAATATTTCTGCTCTGTTTTAGAGAATATATAACAAAATAATGTAATGATTTCATTTCGAATTAACGAGCATTTAATCTTTTTTGTAATTCATAATCTTGTACAAGCAATCTAATTTTGTCATATTGGCGTTTTTCAAGTAATTGCTGATCGTTTTGTTGGTGAGTTCCCCCCACTGGTGCAAGGTTTACCCCTACTGGTACTGTATTTAATATAGGGCTTGCGTTAACACTATCTGCTTGTCCTTGATGATATTGCACACCAACAATAATGCCAAGGGTTACACACGCTGCAAGCCCAACTTGGCTAGCTTTAGCAAAAAAGTCTTTAACGTGAATCCACATGAGATTTTCAGATTTTGGTGGCGCAGTGGCTTCAACACTAGGTTGATTTGTCGGTTGGTTATATAAATCTTCAGCCATAATTACTTTAGCTACTTGCTTAGAAACATCTAGCGTTAATAAGCTACTATGCAACTCGCCACGCATTGTATTTCTTACAAGGTGGTAGCGCTGCCAGCATGACTGCAAACTTTCGTCATATGATATAGCATCGACAATATGATCATTGTCAAACTCACCGTCCATAAGTAATGAAAGTTGCTCTTTCTGTTCTATTTGCATAGTAAATACCTTAAATTTATGACTAATGCTTTCAATTTGTTTGTAACTGTTAACTTGTTTGTAACCGTTAACTAAGTAATGGTTTAATTTTTTCATCAATTGCATCGCGTGCTCTAAAAATACGTGACCGCACTGTCCCTACAGGGGTATCCATAATTTTAGCGATTTCTTCATAGCTTAAACCGTCAATTTCGCGCAACATGATTGCCGTTTTTAAATCGTCGGGTAATGCCTCTATCGCAGCAAATACTGTTTTTTTCACTTCGTCTGAAAGCGCTAAATTTTCAGGATTATCGAGATCTCTCAATGAATCTGCACCTTCGTAACTTTCAGCCTCGTTAGCATCAATATCTGATGCTGGAGGACGCCTTCCTTGAGACGCTAAGTAATTCTTTGCCGTATTAACCGCAATTCGATACAACCATGTGTAAAAAACACTTTCACCTTTAAAAAGGCTTAATGAACGGTATGCCTTTATAAAAGTATCTTGCACAACATCAGGAACTTCAGACGCTAATACATAACGAGAAACCAAATAAGCCAATTTGTTTTGATAACGAACAACAAGTAAATTAAAAGCGTTTTTGTCTCCCTTAAGAACGCGATCAACTAGTACTTGGTCTGTTACTTGCTCCCCCATTAAAGGCCATTCCTTATTGTGTTAATAACTGTCGTTCGGCCCAAATTTGCGCACACAAACAGTTAGATTCTTAAATTGAAAAAAAGTTCCCACTATTTTAATAGAAATTTAATTATTTTACTCATTAATTGTAAATATTTAATCTTTATATACTCAAAAATAAGTTTTTCTGAAGTTTTTTGACAACGATTACTGCAAATAAGATCGGGTTTCGATTTTTTTAATTAAGCGGAACGATCTCTCGCTCACCACGTTCATTATAAGTGATTTGATAAAATTGAGGTAGATTAAAATTAACCGAGCTACTGGTGGTAAACGTAAAACGATCGTCAGATAAAACATAAAATTCGTTGATATCTTTCACCATATTATCTCTTGAACCGTTGCAGTTACGATAAATTTCAACTTGATTATGTTCATTTAAGATGAAAAGATCAAAGCCCGAATCGGTATTTTCAAAGAAGAATTGAATAATCCCAGCATAAGCAACGCTATCAATTTCTTTCGGTAGTTCGTTAGTTTCATCTAAAATATTCAGTGGCCTACCTTGTATTTTATTATTTGATACCGCGCCATAAAAATCAATTGCATTGTCAAATTGATGGCTTGATACACCTAGTCGTTCAAAAAACAGATACCAAGAAGCTCCTCCAACCCTTAATGGTTTGACTTGCGTTGAGTTGTTTTCAGTGGTGGTTAAGCGTAAATCAATACATTCATCCATTAGCTTTTTCATGTCTTGCTTGATTTCATTGCTTAGGTATTCACTATAACAAAAAATTTCGATTGAACTGGGCAAGTCAGCGTCTTTGTGCATACGATTTAACAAAGCCTTAATCGCTTCAAGCACCGATAGTGTACCACTAAAATGAAGTACGCGAATTTCATTCCATGAATTACGATAAAGAAGATCTATCGATCCCACCAAGCTCAGCTCATGCTGACCATAATTAAGCACGCTATTAGTTACTTGATCGTCTAATTCAATATTCACTGTTGGATCGTCTTCTAAATTTAAAATAATGGCTAAATGACGAATTTCACATGGTCCATATAACTGATCTTCAGTTGCTGTAGGTACATCAATAGGAAAATATTTTTTTAGATCCTCAATCAACTTATTAATTTTTGTGTTGTTTCGATTTTCTCCATCGCGATAATAAAAAGAGGTAGAATCAGCTATTAAGCCGTTAAAGTAACACCATCCTACTAGTTTTACTAAATATTTGCTGTATTCTAGATATTGATGACCAACAATTGATTTCAACATAGGTTTTTGATTATAAACATACCACCCAGATCGATTAATGCGGTCTTTAGCAACATGAATAAATGTTAATACCTCTTCTTGTAGATTATCAGATATATTAAGCTTTAAAGTGGTAATCTTGCCCGGCAGTACTTCAAAAGCAGCATAAAGCTTTCGTGTTAATATCGCCAAATCTTTAGGGCTAATCTGTGAGTCTAAATTATTACGCCGACCAAAATTAAGTAAATTTCGATAACCCGCCATCATGGTGTGTAACAAAATTTCGTGCATTTCTCGAACTTGTCCTATTTTCCATTTTTGGCAAGCATCTAATTTTGCAATTTGTTGTTTATTCCATCCCCAGCTTTTAACTAAGTCACTCAGTATAGCACGGCGCCAAGAAGGTGATTTCATGGGAATAGAGAGCTTTTCATTTATTTTTAAATAAAAACAGTTGCGAATTAACTCAAGTCGTTGCCAATCGTTAATTTCAATAAGATATTTACTGATTCTATCTAATAACATGTAATACGAATCTAGATACATTCCATTATGTATTTCACCCTTTTGAATAAATTCTCTCATTTGATAAGCAACTGGCTTATTTTGGGGATAGATCCATGAATATGCTTCTAATAACATAGTTTTAAGCACAGCTTTAAAAGGTGAATCAATGCTTTTATAAAGTTGCCACAAACTTGCACCAAAATACTCTTCAGCTGATAGATTTGTTAACGGGCCAAAATCAATCCACTGATCTCGTTCAATTAAATTAAGATCAACCATGGCGTTAACACATTGTTCATAAGTGGAGTAAATGACGTTATTCACAGTAAAGTTATGGGGCACCACAAACCACAACAAAAATTTGCCAGCTAATAAATTTGCGGAACGGTAAAACTCCTCAAGCAACAAAATGTGCTGTGCAGAACCACAATTCTCGCCCATTAAGCATTCATGATGTTTATTAATAAACCGATCGGCATCAACGACAAATAATGTTAATTTAACTTGCAACGTTGCAGCCCAGTCTTCAATTAGACGACATTTTAACTGTAAGAATTCTTTTTGTTGGTCAGTTAAACTATTTTCAATACATATCCAAATATCAAGATCCGATTGAACCGACTGCCCCATAGAACAGGTGCTGCCCATTGAATATAAAGCTGATATTGCAGGAGCTCGAGTCACTTTAGTTTTATTTTTGGTGGGAGCAAAATTAAATTTATGTTTAAGTAGTTTTTTTGTATCAGTAGATAATTGATAACAAGCAATCCCTGAAGGTATATTACCTTCCATATATCCGGGTAATTCAGGCGTATGATAGTGAAAAAGAGCAGGAAGCAACAAAAATACTTGTTGAAATTCATCAGGCATGCCAACAAGAGCTCGTTCACGCTTTAGATTGGCAAGCTCTTCAAGTTCTTTTTTTATGTTATTGATATAATATTGCATAGCTTCAATTAGGTAAAACACGCGTATTAAACTAACGCATTAGGTAAATCTAGCATGTTATTAGTGCAAGGTAAATAGGGCTAAAATTTAATCTTAGAGTAAAACACATTAATATGATCACAATTGAAAATATAACTAAACAAATCCAAAAAAAGCAGGCAACTAAATTGGTCGATAATAAAGCTGCGGTATTGTTACCAATCGTCGAGGTTAATCACCAATTGCATCTGTTATTTCAGGTCAGATCAGAAAAGCTAAAATGGCAACCTGGCGATATCTGTTTTCCTGGTGGTCGGGTTGAATTGGCTGACCCAAATCCCCAATACACCGCCAAGCGTGAGACTGTTGAAGAATTAGGTATAGCCTACAATCAAATAACGATTTTAGGGCAATTACCTAAATTTATTGCAACATTAGGTATGATTATTTACCCATTTGTAGGCACAATAAGCTCGCTAAATGATTTGCAACTAAACCATGACGAAGTAGAACAAATCTTTACCGTTCCGGTTGAGTGGTTTATTCATAACCGCCCAATGAGTGCAACAATGTTTGTAGGGCATAAACCTGCCGATGATTTCCCTTTTAATATCATTACTAACCGTTCACAAAACTGGCAAAAACGATCCGAGCATCCCGTTTATTTTTATCAGTATCGTAATAGGGTTATTTGGGGATTAACCGCTCAAATTCTTATGCATTTCATCGAAACAATTCGTGAATAATCTATAGGGTAAATACAATTTTACAAAAGTAATCACAGATTTAATCAACAAAAAGTTAACACTTTTTTTAACAATTTATTTCATTTTAAGCAATTTGTGCTAGGCGCTATTCTATTTAATGAAAAGAACTTGAGGATTATCACTGAACATCTTATAACTATAGATAGTTGTTTTACAATTCATTCAAACCAAAACAACTATTATATGTCTTAACACTTTTTACAAGTAGACAAGGACAAAACATTCTGGAGCTCCACAAGTTAGAACATTCTCAAAGCAACACTATATTAATATATCTGTAAATTAAATAAGCGTTAACAAAGTGATTTTCTATTTTAATAATTCAAAACGAAGGATTCAATCATGAAACGTTTTACCAAAACTTCTATTGCTTTAGCCGTACTATTATCTTTACCCGTTGCGAGTCTTTACGCTGCTGAACCTTTGACAGACAAAGAAAGTAGGCATCTAGTGCCATTAAAAGAAATCTCAGTGACTGGCAGTTACTTACAAGCCGATAACGCAGCTAATGATATTTCACGCGCAGCCGACGAAGCGGGAGCTAAATATTACCACATTACTGCCATCGAAAGTCCAGCTAATGGCACTTCATCAGATCGCGCTATTGTTTATGCCAATATTTATCAATCTAATGCACCTATTGCCGTGCAAAAAGATGAAACCACCTATAATGGTGTAGTTTCTTATAATCGTTCAAAGGCACTTTACTATTTACCATTTGAAATTGTTAAATTTAAAGGTAATTACAATAACACATCCGAAATCACCCAAGCAGCAAGTAAATTAGCCGCTGAGAAAAATGCTTATGCGTTTTATATCGATTCAATTTCGTCGGCTAATGCCAGCAGTCAAGCAGAGGATATCGAAGTTTATTTATACAAACAAGATGCACCAATTAGAGATTATATCGCTACAAATGCGATACAAGGTCAAGATGCTTACGAAATCAGTAGTGAAGCGTTTAAACATATGACCCCATTTAGTACAATTAGCTTCCATGGTGTATTTAACAATACTGCAGAAATTAGCTCGGCTGCACAAAAACATGCTATTGCTAATGGCGCCCATTTTTATTACGTAAAAGAAGTATCAACCAATCCTGCAAACACAGCGCAAACGGTGTTTGTAAGCCTATATAAATAAAGTCACAGTTTTCTAAAATAAGTTCTACATGAGCAATGTTTTTTGCTCATGTGGGCTTCACATCAAAAACGTTAATCTAAAACATTAGCTTTCATGGTAATTGCTTAATTATTAATATCAATTTTTAACTAAAATCGGTCAGATATCCCAAATTAAGCATACAGATAACATCCTGCCAATCTCATTTAGCAAAGACAAATAGATAGCAATTAGGAATTTCAATCGAAAGATACACTTTTGCAATCAAAATGATCAAAGTATGGCTGGGGTACCAGGATTCGAACCTGGGCGTGGCGGGATCAAAACCCGCTGCCTTACCGCTTGGCTATACCCCACTATAGAAAACAAATATCGTACACAATGTACGTTAGTGAGAACTAGAATAAATCTAGCATACCTACCAGTTCCATCTATATGCAATAGCATTAATGGAATCAGCATGCTGGATATAAAACAGATTATAGAGTAAGATATCTTAAATATGCATACTGGAATGGCTGGGGTACCAGGATTCGAACCTGGGCGTGGCGGGATCAAAACCCGCTGCCTTACCGCTTGGCTATACCCCAATTAAAGGATAAACATTAAGATTAAATGGTGCGGGTGGAGAGACTTGAACTCACACACCTTGCGGCGCCAGAACCTAAATCTGGTGCGTCTACCAATTTCGCCACACCCGCACTGGATACTTCCGGTAAAAGTATTACCTAATCTTAATGGTGGCTACGACGGGATTCGAACCTGTGACCCCATCATTATGAGTGATGTGCTCTAACCAGCTGAGCTACGTAGCCATTCATTCGCAACGTCGTAACCAACATTGCGAGGCGCATTATGCTTGTGTTACGGCAAATCGTCAACCCTTTTTTTAAGATATTTTGAAAAAAAGTTGCAATTGATTAAGATACAATCAAATCCAGTTTATTAACGCTTCAATCCGCCTTTTTTGTAACTCGCAATGGATTTGTTTTCCAGTATAACCATCAGCAATAATGTGTTGCACGTTAACACCATTGGCGATGCTATAAGCTTCTTTTAAATAATTTGCTTGTGTAAACGATGCTGTTTTAGCAAAAGCTTGGCTTGCGATGATTAATTGATTAAGGTGCGAAGGGTTGCGCCATACATCAATGTTATTTAACAAAGAAACAATTTGCTCAGCAGTGAGTGCCTGCGCTCTTTCGACCTCGCCACGATATTGGCGAGTCATAATCGCAATTTTAGTATAGTTGTTAGGGGCTTTGATTTTTGCGCACAATGATTCAACTACAGACTTACTAGGCAAAAGCCCACACAATACAGCAAAACGTATAGTTAAATCGTCAGTTAGTAGGGTTGATTTCTTTAGCGCATCAAGAATATCAGCTGATAGGCATAATAACGGAAACAACAACGTAAGCGCCCCACATTGCTCAAGTACTTGAAAATAAATTTGAGGATTTGAAGTTGACAATGCTTTTTCTGTTTCCTTCCATACTCGTTCTGGCGTTAAACAACTCACCTCACCAGCTGATACCATTTGTTTCATTAAATCTAAGGTTTGTGGCGCAACAGTAAAGCCTAATTGATGAAAACGCGCTGCAAAACGTGCAACCCGTAATATACGTAGCGGATCTTCTCGAAAAGCAGGTGAGACATGACGTAAGATTTTATGTTTAATATCATCAACACCATGATAAGGATCGATAATATTGCCATTTTCATCCATGGCAATGGCGTTAATGGTTAAATCTCGGCGCATCAGATCTTGTTCTAATGTAATTTCTTTACTAAAATCACAAATAAATCCAGTATAACCTTTACCGGATTTTCGCTCAGTCCGAGCCAATGCGTATTCTTCTTTTGTTTTGGGGTGCAAAAATACCGGGAAATCTTTACCGACTTGTTGATATCCTAATGCCAAAAGCTCCTCTGGCGTAGCACCGACAACAACCCAGTCATGATCAACAACAGGCAGATGCAACAAACTATCGCGCACACTACCTCCAACAAGATAGATTGCACTCATCTATCGCATCCAACGATCTTTTTTGCGTCGACTAGGTATAATCCTTGGTAATATAAGCCCTAAAATAAGGCCACCACCAGCTACAAGACCACCATAGGTGAACCAAGTTACAATAAGATCAAGGCGTTTATCATCCACTTGATTCAGTATTGATTCAATTCGCGTCCCCTGCTCTTTGAGCTGTTGTTCTAAAACTTCATTTTTACTTTGAAGTGTTTCAATTGTTTTTTCCGCTGATTGCAACTTTTGGATGTATTCATTGACCAATTTCTGTTGGTTCGCATCGGCGTTATCGGCTTTATCTTTATATTCTGCAAATTTTGCTTCTAACTCAGGAAAGCGTTCTTTATAGCTAGCTTGTTCGTTCAGTTTAGCCGTTTCTATCCAAGCAACACTACCATTATTAAGTTGAATACGACTGTATTTACCATCTGCACTTTTTTCTAGCTCAATGACCTTTTCTCCAGCTTTAACTGCATTAGAAAACGCATACTGCGAACCAGGGCCTCGCCGCAAATAAATATCAACATCATCTGTCACATATTTGTCTATAGCGTAACTATTAAAAGCAATCGCAAAAAGCGAAAGCATTGTGATAACATTATGTTTTTTCATCATATTTACAACAATAACCTATAAATATTTACATAATAACATAAATAAATGGTAATTCGCATAATCATTTTATTTGTAAGTGGTTATCAATCTTAAAATAAAGTTAATATCCCCAAAAATGGAATTGGTTGTATTTTGTGCTTTGTTAACCGCCAAATAAGGAATTAAAGATACCCTTTAAGACACATAGCCATATGAATCACCGCCTCAACAATCGCAATATAGATGTCTATTTTCGTACTGCACCTTAGCAGAGCTATATTATTTTGGTAAACGATTACAAAACTCACAACCACAAACAATTGACAAGTTGAGCTCAACTGAACCTAATTGTTGTATAAACGCCAATATGCCATCTACTCTGTGCCCAGAAGAAAGTTTAGGTAATTTTATGCACGTCAGGGCTTGAAAGTTACCAAAATAGTAAAGGCTGACTACCAATCTTTGCAATAAAAAAACTTTTTAAAACCGATAATAGCATACTATTATTAGCAAAGATTGTATTGCTAAACTGCATTAAACCAGTCACTTTATTTTAGATAAAAGAGGCATATTGTATATGCCAAAATACTTTAATCAATTTAGGTAAAAAACCATATTAAGTTAATCGATTTTCAGTGATATTGCTTATTTTTGAGCGAACACAAAAGCTCATGGCATTTAGTGACTACTGGATTAAAGAATTCTTGCCTCACAAAACCCCAATAACCCATTATGGTTCTTCATAAAGAAATCGCCACACGCGAACATCACTTGCAAAATTTCATGTTTATATACCAGCTTTAGCTAAAAATAACGTGGGTCTACAGTAGGTCTACACCAGTAAACCGTTAACTTTTCATCTGAACTATATAAATAAGCGGTATTGAGCTAAACCTATAATAAAGTTCAGATGATAAGTTTTATATCATATCTATAAAATTACAATTAAAACCAGACTTCGGTTTGTACACCAAAACTAATTTGATGATCTTTACCATTAAAATCAAACTTACTGATATCATTTTGTAATGCCTCTATATAAGAAACATAAAAACGGATATCGGGCCGTGAAGATAAAATACTTTTTCCAACTTTGAACGAATGATAAAGCGTGGTTTTGTATCCTTCTTCAACATAAGTTTTATTTTTGACTTTGTTCTTTTGTCGAAAATAACCAAGCTCAACACCACTTTGATTATAAGTATCCCAGATATAAGCTGGTCTTATAGCTGATTTAAAGCTTGTAAAATCGGTATGTGGGCGGTTAAGATCGTAAGAGTAAACATCATTACCTGAAGTTAACGCCAAAGCATGAGCCACAATAATATCATTACTTAGATAAGCTTCCCCTTCTGATACAAAGCGATAAGCTTTACCTCCTGTATGCGTACCAATATAGTCATTATCTGAATTACTGGCAAATTCTGGATTATTCGTATTAATATTTGCTAACTGTGAAGCAACAGAATTGGTTGCTGTCTGCAATGTAAACTGATTAAATCCACCAAAAAATTTATTTTGACGCAAAACAAAACTACCAAGCCAAGCATTTTTTACCGATACATTATCTTGGATTTTAGATTTATTTGGAGCTGAATAACGAGCATTCACCCCAAGCGTTGCATCTTTCCATAATGGAATATCACGATAGCGGATTTCTAGTTCGTTTAAATCAACTTCTTCTTTTTTATGTTGAATAATTTCATTGCCATTGCTATCTATTTTAGCTACTCCTTTTTTGCTCTTTACATTTACATCCGCTCTTACTAAAGCGACATCAAAAGCGCCGATACCAACTTTAAGATTTTCAACACCAATCCCCCCTCCAGCGGGTGTTTTTTGGGTTTTCCAATCAAGCATTTGAATTTCATTATAAGGTAATGAGTGCTTACCAACCCATAATTTTGCATCAGGAAAACTTGGTACAAATCCTTTTGTTTCTAAATAAATATCTGAAAATTGCATAAGATTGTCATCTTGAGTATTAAATAACCCCGCAGCTTTATTTGTCGCTACGTTTCCATCAATCATAACAATAGTATCAACACGTCTTCCATCTTGATCATAGATTTTTTGCTTAAAGACAAGATCATACCAACCGCCATATTCATTACCAAATCGACCTAATGCTCCTTCAGCATAATTCTTAGGTTTACCATTACTTGAAGTTGACCAGCCACCACGAAAATAACCATTATAAGAAAAACCAATTTCATCTTTAATATAGTCTTTAAATTCAGCTAAAGTAAATGATCTCTTTTCTGGTGGATTTTCACCTAGCACGGTGTCTGCTTTTGGTGTATTAACTAGCACAATTTGATTATTACTTATTTGTGTTGGGTTACTAGGTGGCTGTTGCTTTGTAAGTACTGCTTTTTGGCTATTTTTAAGCGCTTTTTTCTGATTATTTATAACAATTTGTTGTTTTTGAAGATGATTATTTAATTGAGCGAGCTGTTTATTCGACTCAATCACTTGCTTTTTCAAATCATTAGACTCTTGACTAAGTGCTAATAATTTTTGTTCTAATAATGCAATTCTTGCTTCTAATTCATCTTGAGTAGCAGCAATAGCATTTGGTAAATAACATAAACAAAGCATCGTCATTAAAACAATTCGTTTTGGTTTTACTTTACATACTGTTTTTATTGAATATTTCATTTTTCTCTACTCATTATTTTAAAGAATAAATAAAATCTTTTAGATTTAAAACAAAAAAAACCTAAAGGGTAGCCATTACTGCCCTTTAGGTTTTGCCCGCTATAGATCGGTAACAATCCAATGCTTTTTAATAAGCAATTTTAATATAGCGAATAAAAACGATTGTTCAAAAGCTAAACACTAATAGTGTGATTGATATCACATTAAAAATTATCATTTTATATACAACATCGGCACGATTACATAAATGCTAATTATTCCGCTTTTTTTATCGCATATAGCTTATAAGTGATAAAAATTAATAAAGATATTCATAATTAGCATGAGTCAATATTACCTAGTAAACCAAATGTGTAGGGGGAATAGATGAACATGGTTCTAAATGGAATTATCAATAGGCATAATTGGAATAATTTATCTGCTTTAAGCCTTAACCGGCGCAAAAAAAATTTTATAGCCACAGAAATAAGCAAAATACTAAAAAATTTTTATTTAAAAATGGTATGCCCATACTTTTGGTGCTAAAAAGTGCGAACATACCAAACCAGTGATCGATAAGAGTAAAATTATCGTATTTTTTGCCACTTTTATTAAGTATAAACTCAATAGAAATAAAACAACACCCAAGCACCTATAGCATTTCATTTCTAACTAATAGCAGAGCAGTACCAATACCTAAAAATAAAAAACCAAACAATCTAGCTAAAAAATAACCTTTGTGCTCCATATCCCACATACCAAAAGCACTTTTTAACTCACCTAAGACTTCAAAAATATTGATCGTTGCAAAGGCTCTTGCTACGATTTTAGAAATCAACATATTTAATGTTAACTTGGCGTTAATTTCGGATATAGTCAGCCCATTTTGAATTGGCTTATCGCTATTGGTTGTGGTTTTATCAGTAAGATAATTCGCCGATGTGGTTAAGGTAAATTCGTCTGGCTCGTCAATTTTGTTATAATCAGGCTCTGGCAGCCTTGTTATTACATTACGGTTGCTATCATACTTATCAAATTACCCGCCCCCGCCTAAGCTATTAAAACTTATTGTTTGACATGATGCCGTTGTTTAATTTCGGCGAGCTCTTCTAATGATGTGGCATTAAATGCTTCTACCATCCATTCAGGCCAGCCTTGGCCGTCAATCCTATGGGCTTTAAATTCCGCCTCTTGATCTGACTTATATTCACCATCATCAATATTGGCTGATTTATAATACACCATAAAACTGTTGATCCATCCCCAAACAAATGTACTACCAGCGCCTGCTCGGGCAGGATCTAGCATAATATGATCAATCACTTGATGCGTACCGGGTTGGCACACCATTAACACAGTCGAGCTTAAAGCATTACGCGACATATTATGGATAATAACACCATGCAAATCATCCCAATCATACTCTTTTATTCGGCGTTTTTTCGGTTGTAAAAATACTGCAGGATGGCGTAATATTTTAAAGTTAAAAAAGTAACTTTCGTTAACATAGACTTTACCCGTTTTACGGTTAAATATAATGGGGCTACCACGGCGGGAGAAAGCATTTTGGTAGAATTCAGGAATAGATAGATATAAAGCGACACAACAAGTAATAAAACC
>NZ_LZGW01000059.1 GCF_001690275.1 Gilliamella sp. WF3-4
AGGATACCGTCATTAATATTCGTTAGCGGACTGCCGTTGATATTAATCCATTGACCGGGGGCAAGGTTATAGCGATTACTCTTACCTTTAATGATAATTTGCTGGCTAATCGCCTGCTCATGGCGGATTTTGGCATACCACTGACCGCTTTCAATGGTGTTATCTTGTTCAATACCGTCATCTTGCGGTGACGGGTTAGCGGTTTGTGGTTGGTTGGAGTTAGCGGCTTTATCATTTGGCTTACTCTGCTGACCTTGTCCGCTTTTATAATGCTCTTCGTAACGGTAATCAGTGCCTTGCGTGGTGGAGGTTTTCGGTTGGGTGTTGATATCGGTGAGTAAATCGGCTTTGGCATCACGGTAGTTATAGTCTTGAACGGTCACTGAGGCGGGTACCACTTCGCTATGTAAGGTGATATCCCAAACACTTTCTATGCCCGTATCGGCCATACCACTCGGCGGTTTATAGTCGATATTGGCCACCTGTGCATAGCCTTGTTCATAATCACTTAACACCATCACATCACAGTCATGCTCGGCGTGGGTTTCAAAGCGGAACCAGATACCGACATCGGCCAATAAGCGTTGAATAAATTCCAGGTCACTTTCTTGCCACTGGGTGATAAACTCCCGTTCAGGATAACTGTCTTTGAGCGCTAACCGGTAATCAATGCCGGTAAAGCCGTGACTGCGTAGCACTTCTTCAACCACACTGACCACGCTTTGATTTTGAAATATAGCACTATTTTTCCCTATCGCTAAGCGAGCTAATCGGGAAGATAACACGACTTGGTAATGAGCTTCATCTTTATTGACTGATAGCTGGCTAAATTCAGTGATAACCCCATGCAAGGTGCGTTTATTCGTCACGGCGGGCAAGTCGCTTAACGAACGAATAGCGGAAGTTAATGGCTTGTTAATAACAGGATTAAAGAAGAAAGTCGATTTTTGATTAAGGAACGCATCGGGCGATAAGGTTTTGTCAGGGCTGGTAAAGGTAATCACATAACGCCAAGGTTGGTTTAACTGCTCATTACCGTCAACATGCAAAACTGAAATTGGTGCGGTCAGCCCGTCAACGGTTAAGGTATAGCGGTTGTGACTAACGCCCCCTAAACCGGCCATTAAATGGCTAAACTCGCCACCGAGTTGCCCCAAAAGGCGATTAAGTTCATTCGACATGTTTTGCTCTCCTATTATTCCTCATAATTTATCTCGTTTGTTTTTATTTTAGTTATTATTTCATTTTATACTCATTATACTCAGCATGGCTGAGCGCAAAAAACAGACGGTTTAGCTAAAAAGCATACACTGTTTTAGTGTAAAATTTAATCTTTTTTTTAAATTGTTAAATAAATAGTGTTTAATATTAATTGTTTATATTAGTTAAATCAGTCAGTGATAACCGTTTAACGTTTTAGCTAAATAAGGGATTTAAGCCATTCGATGCTTTGTGAAAAATAATTGATTAATCCCTTAAATTTAAAATAATTTCATGCTGAAACGGTATAGATTCCTGAATATTTTTAACAGAAATTCAGTAATTATTAATAAAGAAGATATCTCTTTTATTTATAACTAGTTATCAAATATAAGAAATTTAAAAATAAGTTAATAAAATAAAAAACTTTATAATCATGTAAGTGTAAATAACTAGATGTTTTCTTACCATTATCATTCATTATAATATGTTGGTTAGTTTTATTAAGTTTGCATTGTTTATTTAATAAGCAAATATTAAAATAAAAAGTAATGATGAAAACTTAAATAAAATCAATATTTATCTGACAGTTTTTGAGCAGTTATTTTTTATATTAGACTATATTATTTTTGAAGGAGGATAGGTTGTTCTGTAAGCAATTACTTACAGAACGCAGAGCGATGATAGCAAAACTTGAATAAAAACTAGTGGAATAATCTATAGCATTGTAGCGTTATCCAATCCCATACACTACCAAAAAAGCCTGTTTCTTCAACATTTTGTAAAGCAACAAGTGGCTGTTCGTTAATAACTTTACCGTCAAGTAAAAATTGCATTTTGCCCACTGTTGCACCCTTAGCTATTGGTGCATAAATATAATCATCAATTTTATATTCAACTTGTACATCTGCTGAACGGCCTTTTGGCACTGTGATAAAGGCACCATTAATTGCACCTAATTGAATTTTATTTTCATCACCATACCAAATAGTTTCAGTTGCTAATGGCGCACCTGCTTTTATAGGATTTGCTGTTTCAAAAAAGCGGAATCCCCATACTAATAATTTTTTACTTTCTTCTTCACGACCTTTATAAGTACGGCCACCTAATACGGCTGAAATTAAACGAGTATTACCATCCACAGCAGAAGCAACTAAGTTATACCCCGCGGCATTGGTATGGCCTGTTTTAATTCCGTCTACATTCAGTGTAGTATCCCAAAGTAGCCCATTTCGATTAAGTTGTGGTTTAGATAATGTATAAGTAAATTCTTTTTCTTTGTAAATGGAATATTCTTCAGGTAAATCACGAATTAAAGCTTGCCCTAAAAAAGCCATGTCTTTAGCTGTTGTGTATTGCCCTGGCGCATCAAGCCCATGCACTGTTTCAAAGTGAGTATGATCTAATCCAAGTCTTTTAGCATAATCATTCATTAGGTTAACAAAAGCGCCTTGGCTCCCCGCAACGTGTTCTGCCATAGCAATACAAGCGTCGTTACCCGATGGGATAATAATGCCTTTATTAAGATCAGAAACCGATACCGTTTTACCGACTTCTAAAAACATCAATGATGATCCTTTTAAAATAGGGTTGCCTGTTGCCCATGCATCTTTACTGACCACAACCATGTCATCATTTTTAATACGCCCTGATTGTAGTGCTTGCCCCACCACGTAACTGGTCATCATTTTAGTTAAACTTGCTGGGTCACGTTGTTCCTCGGCATTATATTGTGCCAGTATTTCGCCTGATTTAGCATCGATCAAAATATAAGATTCTGCATCCAACTTGGGGATAGCTGGAATAGGAAAAGCCATTTCAGCATTTGCTGATGAGCAAACAGCAAGCGCGAATAACGCAAAAGATAATTTAAATTTCTTTTTCATTTATTTGGGTTCCGTTAAATATTTTTAGATAACATATATCGATGTGTGTGAATAGACATCATAATGCCAAAACTTGCCATTAATACGACTAAAGAAGAGCCACCATAACTTATTAGCGGTAATGGTACACCAACTACTGGTAAGATTCCACTGACCATACCAATATTAATAAACACATAAATAAAAAAGACTAAAATTAGCCCACCAGAAAGTATTCGACCAAAGGTGGTTTGTGCCTGAGCAGCAATAATAAGCCCTCGTACAATTAAACATAAAAAGAGAATAAGCAAAACAATAGAGCCGACAAAACCAAACTCTTCGGCAATAACGGAGAAGATGAAATCGGTATGTCGCTCAGGTAAAAATTCAAGTTGCGATTGTGTTCCTTGTAACCAGCCTTTACCCCATAGACCGCCCGATCCAATTGCTATTTTAGATTGAATGATATGATAACCTGCTCCGCTAGGATCAAGTTCGGGATTAATCAACATTAATACGCGTTTTTGCTGGTAATCATGCATTAAAAAGAACCACATAATCGGTAAAAAGACAGCGATTAAAATTAATGCAACAAGAATGTAACGCCAATTCATACCCGCTAAAAATATAATAAAAATACCTGACATAACAATTAATATTGCTGTACCTAAGTCAGGTTGCATCGCAACAAGTAATGCTGGCACACCAATGATAGCAAGTGTTTGTAATGTGGTTTTTAATGGTGGTGGACACCCATCTCGGTGAATAAATTTTGCTACCATTAATGGCACGGCTATTTTGGCTATTTCTGAAGGTTGAAATCGTAAAATACCTAAATCCAACCAACGCTGTGCGCCTTTACTGGTGTAACCAAAAATATCAACTAGTAATAGTATGATAATACAAACAATATATAGATACAGCGCCCATTTTTCATAAGCCCTAGGTGAAAACTGAGCTAAAATAATCATTACAGCAAAACCGAGCAATATTTGAATGACTCGTTTTTGCATCATATCGATATTTTGACCCGATGCACTCCAAAGAATATAGAGGCTATAGCCAAGTAATAGCGTAATAAATAAAAAAAATAAGGGATCGATGTGTATCTTTTGCCAAAAAGATTTTTTGCTATTATTCATCATTAATCTTCAGTTCCGTCATTGGGTGATGGCTCATCTAGCTGTGTTGAATTATTACCTAGAAGGTAAAAATCTAAGATTTTACGAGCAACAGCGCCACCGTTCGAGCTACCGCCGCCACCATTTTCTAATACAATCGCTAGCGCTATTTTGGGTTTATCATAAGGGGCATAAGCAATAAATAATGCATGATCACGTAAATGCTCTGGGATCTTATGAGCATTATAGACTTCATCTTGCTTCAAGCCATAAACTTGCGCAGTACCTGATTTACCTGCAGCCTGATATTTTGCATCAGCATAAATCTTACGTGCCGTTCCTCTTGATCCAAACATCACTCGGTGCATACCTTCCTTAGCAAGTGCCCAATAAGCTGGGTTAATATCACCTAAACTATTTGTTTCAATATAATTATCTGAATTAATCTCTGGTTGCCGTTTATTAGCGTTTAAAATATCGCTCTTTTTATATAATAAAAAATGCGGTGTATAGGTTTTACCATTATTAATTAAAGTCGTTAGCGCTTTAACCATTTGCATTGGGGTTGCAGTCCAATAACCTTGACCAATACCGACAGGAATGGTATCACCTTGTAACCAAGATTTTTTATGACGCTTTATTTTCCATTCACGGCTCGGCATAACGGCACGGGTTTCTTCGTTTGGTGAAATATCAATACCGGTGCGTTTACCATAACCGAACTTAGCCATCCATAAGTTTAAGCGATCGATACCCATATCATAAGCAACTTTATAAAAGTAAGTATCAACCGATTCTTCAATGGCCTTTAATACATCAACCCGACCATGCCCCCATTTAAGCCAATCTCGATAACGTCGCTCAGTACCAGGTAATTGCCACCAACCAGGATCATCAACCACAGTTTTTGGCGTGATAACCCCTTCACTCAAAGCGGCAATAGAAATAAAAGGTTTAACTGTCGAAGCTGGTGGATAAGCGCCGAGTAACACACGATTAAATAGTGGTTTACTAGGATCTTTGAGTAATTCGCTATATTTTACACTCGATATACCGCCAACAAATAGATTGGAATCATAACTTGGACTAGAAACTAAAGCTAAAATCTCACCATTATTAGGATCCATAGCGACCACGGCGGCTTTACGCCCTGCCAATAATTGCTCTATATAAAGCTGTAATTTAAGGTTAATAGATAAATAGATGTCCTCACCAGCTTGTGGTGGATGTTTGTTTATTTGACGAACAATACGGCCTCGACTATTAACTTCAACCTTTTCATAACCTGGGGTTCCGTGTAATACGTCTTCATAATACCTTTCTATCCCCATTTTACCAATATTAAACGTAGCGACATAATCGCTGGACTTATTTTCATCATCTAAGCGCTGTTTATCTTGGCTATTAATTTTAGAAATATAGCCAAGAATATGAGTCAGTGATGCACCATAAGGGTAATAACGATGCTGTATCCCCACAATAGAAACAAATGGAAAGCGATGTTGATCCACAACAAAACGCGCTATTTGTTTTTTGGTCAAATTTTCTTTTAGCGGTACAGGGCGATGAGCTTTATAATTGCGTCGTTCTTTTTGAAACATCTCAATATCTTCATCAGTCAAGCCAACAATTTTTTTTAATTCATTGAATTGTTCATTAAGGTTTTTTGTTTTATCAGGAATGATATTAAGCTGATATGTGATGTTATTAATTGCCAAAGGTGTACCATTACGGTCATAAATCATGCCACGACTAGGTGGGATAGGTATAATTTCAATTCGATTATTATTGGATTTTGTACTGTAATAACTAAAATTAGCAATTTGCAAATCGGCTAAATTACCAAGCAAAATAATGACCATTAAAATAATCGTAACAAATGCAAATAGCGCCCTACGAAGAAATAAATTTGCTTCGGCAGAATGATCTCGAATTACCGTTTTTTCTTTTTTACGTGAAATAGGAATAATAAGACTCCTTTATATACTACTTTCCGTATGTTGCTGTTTAATATTCTGTTGTTGTTCTTCCCATTTTTCATAAGCATTAACAATTCTGGCAACCACTGGATGACGGACTACATCTTCACTATTGAAAAAATTAAAACTAATTTCATCAACTTGACTCAATACTTCAATAGCATGTCGTAAACCCGATTTTTGATGGCGTGGTAAATCAATTTGGGTAATATCGCCTGTTATTACCGCTTTAGAATTAAAACCTATGCGAGTTAAAAACATCTTCATTTGTTCAATGGTGGTATTTTGGCTTTCATCAAGAATAATAAAAGCATCATTAAGAGTTCGCCCTCGCATATAGGCAAGTGGTGCAACTTCAATCACACTTTTTTCAATTAGCTTTTCAACTTTTTCAAATCCGAGCATTTCGAATAACGCATCATAAAGTGGGCGCAAATAAGGATCGACTTTTTGGCTTAAGTCGCCAGGCAAAAAACCTAATTTTTCACCTGCTTCAACCGCAGGCCTAGTCAATACAATGCGACGGATTTGTTGCTTTTCAAGCGCATCAACCGCTGCAGCTACCGCTAAATAGGTTTTACCTGTACCAGCAGGCCCTATACCAAACGAGATATCATAATCTAAAACATGGGCAATATATTGTGCTTGATTTGCCGTTCTTGGTTTAATGATGCCTCGCTTAGTTTTTATCATTACCAACTTGCCGCCTTGATGATCAATATAAGCAGGCAAATGCTCACTTGCCTTTTCTAGCGCACCAGACTCTTTAATTGCTAGATGGATGTGTTCTGGCTCGATATCAATGATTTTATCTTTGGCTTTAGTTTGCTTATAAAGAGATTGTAAAATATCATTGGCTGCTTTGACACAAATCCGATCGCCAGTTATGGAAAATAAATTACCACGATGATTAATCTCAACACCAAGTCGACGCTCTAGCTGCTTAATATTGTCATTATAAGGACCACAAAGGCTATTAAGTCGCTGATTATCAGCGGGGTCAAGCATAGTTTCATGTGTTATGATATTCAAATGTAAGCCCTCAAATAATTAAAACTAATAATTAAAACTAATAATTAAAACTAACTTTTAATGTATCCTTCACATAAAGAACACTTTTCAACACCTGTTAAAAAGTCCATATTACAATGATGACATGTCACAATATTACCAGAAACAACATGATCAACAGCACGTTGGGATTGATCTTGATCAAGACCCTGTGCTTTTAGTTTATTGATCAGCATTGAAATAGGTGTTCCACTTTTTAACTCTTGTTCAACATATGATGCAACTTGTTCTTCAAATGTTGGTGGCACATATTCCAGTACGTTTTCGTTGTAATCACTATTGCACTCATTACACTTTATATAACGTCCTAATGTTTCGTAACTAAAAATAGGAATAAAAAATAGCGTAAAATATTTTGCCACTTTTATTTGTGTATATTTTTGTTTTTTTTCATCGGTAGTGGTGTTTTGTTGCGAACAGCAATTTGGGCAATTAAATTGTCCACTATGTTCGTTAACTTCTCTTCCGCGAGTTCCAAATATTATAAACATATTATTTTCTTTTCCTTTAAATTCATCCGTAAGTTATTTTATTATCTTTATTATTTTATAAAAAATATGAAAAGCCACTCACATTGTGGCTTAATGATTACTACTTTAAGGTTGATAGATACCGACCCCTAACTCGTTTTCTTTACGAGTGCGTGAAATAACTGACATTGGTGATTCACTAACACGTAAATCCATTTCATCTTCAGTACGAACAACTCTACCACGTAGCGAATTTGGATAAACATCAGTAATTTCAACGTCAACAAACTTACCAATCATATCAGGACAACCTTCAAAATTCACAATTCGATTATTTTCCGTTCGACCCGTTAATTCCATAAGGTCTTTTTTGGATGGACCTTCAACTAAAATACGCTGAACCGTATTTAACATACGACGACTAAATTGCATAGCTTGTTGGTTGATTCGTTCTTGAAGAATGTAAAGGCGTTGCTTTTTCTCTTCTTCCGAAACATTATCTTCCATTTCAGCAGCGGGTGTACCAGGGCGAGCTGAATAAACAAAGCTGTAACTTAAATCAAAATTGACATCAGCAATGAGTTTCATTGTTTGTTCAAAATCTTCTTGTGTTTCACCTGGGAAACCAACAATAAAATCAGAACTAATTTGAATGTCTGGGCGCACTTTACGTAATTTTCGAATAATGGATTTATATTCAAGTGCGGTATGCGTACGTTTCATTAAGTTTAATACGCGATCTGAACCACTTTGAACAGGTAAATGTAAAAAATTCACAAGCTCTGGCGTGTCACGATAAACATCAATAATGTCATCAGTAAATTCGATCGGATGGCTAGTTGTAAAGCGAATACGATCAATACCATCAATAGCGGCAACTAGCCGTAATAGCTCTGCAAAGGAACAAATATCACCATCAAATGTGGGGCCACGATAAGCATTAACATTTTGACCTAATAAATTGACTTCACGCACCCCTTGTTCAGCCAGTTGTGCAATTTCATAAATGACATCATCACAAGGTCGGCTAACTTCTTCACCGCGAGTATAAGGTACGACGCAATAAGTGCAATATTTATTGCACCCTTCCATAATAGAAACAAACGCAGTAGGTCCTTCGCTACGAGGCTCTGGCAAGCGATCAAATTTTTCAATTTCAGGAAAGCTGACATCAACGACATGGTTACCATTACCACTTCGAATCTGTTCAATCATTTCAGGTAAACGGTGAAAAGTTTGAGGCCCAAAAATAATATCGACAAAAGGAGCGCGTTTACGAATATGTGCACCTTCTTGCGAGGCAACACAACCACCAACACCAATAATGATATTTGGATTATGTTGTTTAAGATTTTTCCAACGACCTAATTGATGAAAAACCTTTTCCTGAGCTTTTTCTCGAATAGAGCAGGTATTTAGTAATAAAATATCCGCTTCTTCGGCATTGTCTGTTAATGTTAAACCATGGGTAGATTCAAGGAGATCAGCCATTTTTGTTGAGTCATACTCATTCATTTGGCAGCCCCAAGTTTTGATATGTAATTTTTTGCTCATCAATAACTCAGCTATATTTAATTGTTAAAATGAAAACGGGTTTAAATCCGTGATTTTAGCGAGCCATATTGTAATCTTTTGTGAATGTAGGGTCTATAATAAAATAAGCATAGCAACCCAAAATAAAGCATTATATAAGCTTTTATAAAATGATTTGAAAATACAGTAAAAAATTTTCAATTAATATAGATGATTATAAAAAAAACTGTTAATTGAATAATTGCATTTAATGGCGTTTTAAGATCTATACCAACTTTTTATAACGATAAAATCTAACATTGATCTTAGAAAAGGAAAAAATAATATCGCTATAACATAAAAAATGGATAGGTTATTTTATAAAAAAATCAGATAAAGATAAGAATCATTCTTTTTAATATCTTTATATTTTATGTTATTATTCGCGATTAACTCATATAGAAAATAAAGTGTTTAGATTAAATATGTCAGAAACATTCAGTCCTACAAAGCGCCTATTAGTTAAAGGTATTCTTGCGACTTGTTTATTATCTGTCACTCGTGTAGGCTTTGCTGCTTCAATGGCACAAATTGTTGCTGTGCGAGTTTGGCCTTCATCTACTTATACTAGGATCACTTTAGAATCCAATATTAGTTTAAAATACAAGCATTTTTTATTGAGTAACCCCGAAAGAATCGCAATTGATATCAGTGATGTCAATTTAAATACAACATTAAAAAATATATCTTCAAAAGTTTTAAAAAACGATCCTTATATTAAATCGATACGTGTTGTTCAACGTGACCCAAAAACGGTTAGAATACTGATCGAATTAAAACAAGGCGTCCAACCAAATACTTTTACTTTATCACCAATTGCAAAATTTAAGCATCGTTTGGTGATGGATCTTTATCCATCTAAACCCGCTTCAACTTCCGATGCTGATCCTTTACTTGCTCTGTTAGAAGAGTATAAATCTGGAAATCTTAATAAAAAACAATCTGAAATAAAAACACCGGCTAATAAAAAGAAAAACGCGCCAATTGTTGTTATGTTAGATCCAGGGCATGGCGGTGAAGATCCCGGTGCTATAGGCTATAATAAAACCCGTGAAAAAGACATTGTTTTACAAATTGCACGTCGCACTTACAATTTGCTAAAAAAAGAGCCCAACATAAAAGTTTATATGACGCGTAATGAAGATGTGTTTATACCTTTAAAAGTACGAGTAGCTAAAGCACGATCTTTACATGCAGATCTTTTTATTTCTATCCATGCTGATGCATTTGCTAATCGTTCAGTTGGTGGATCTTCTGTTTTTGCATTATCAACACGTGGGGCAAGTAGTTCTGCAGCAAGCTATCTGGCACAAACCCAAAATGAAGCCGACCAAATTGGGGGAGTAAGTCGTAGTGGCGATAAATATTTGGACAATACCATTTTAGATTTAGTGCAAAAAACAACTTTAAATAATGGGGTTTTACTGGGTAATGCTATTTTAAGCCAAATGAAGAAGATTAATAAGCTGCATAAACCTTCTCTTGAAAAAGCAGGATTTGCGGTACTAAAAGCACCAGATATCCCGTCTGTTTTAGTAGAAACTGCTTTTATTAGTAATACTACTGAAGAAAAGAAATTAAGAACAGCAGCTTTTCAAAATCAAGTATCTAAAGCAATTGTTGATGGTATAAAAGCCTACCTAAAAAAACGTAAAAATTAACCTTGTAAAGATGTTTAAAATTATGTAGATGCTTTAGTATAAAGCTACTTAATAATAACTAAACATCTTTCAGCATTTAATTCAGGTATAGTTAATTTAATATTTTGTTTAAGCGTAAAACCATTAGGAATGGAATCAATATCACTTCCCTTTAATGCATAAAAAAGCCCTCGCTCATTAGGAAGGTGTTTACACCAACTTAGCATATCTTGCAAAGAGGCAAATGCACGACTAATAACCCCATCAAATTTTTTTTCAGTGTACTCTTCAATACGACTTTGCACAGGATTTATGTTTGTTAATTTTAATTCAAACTGTACCTGCTTTAAAAAGCGAATACGCTTACCTAAGCTATCAACTAAATCAAATTGTTTTTCAGGATTAATAATCGCTAAAGGAACACCTGGTAAACCAGGGCCTGTTCCTACATCAATAAAGCTTTTACCTGTTAAATAAGGCGATACAATTAAGCTATCGATAATATGCTTCACTAACATATCATTAGGATCGCGGATCGCCGTTAAGTTATAAGCCTTATTCCATTTGTTGAGCATTTCAACATAATGGATCAATTGATCTATTTGTAATTCCGTGATCAAAAGATCCGTTTGATCAATCAGATTAATAAGTTTCTTTTTTAACATAATTCTTCTTTTTTAAATAAACCAACAACATTGAAATAGCAGCCGGCGTAATACCAGAAATACGCGACGCTTGCCCAATAGAAACAGGCTTGTGTTGTTTTAATTTAGCCACAACTTCATTCGATAATCCAGATATTTCGGCATAATCAATATGTTCAGGAATAAGTGTTTGTTCATTGCGTTTTTGACGTTCAATTTCTTCAATTTGCAATTTAATATAACCGTCATATTTAACTTGAATTTCAACCTGTTCTGCAGCTTGTGCATCTGATAATCCTGGTGAAAATAAAGAAAGCGTTTTCAATGTGTTATAACTCATTTCTGGTCGCTTAAGCAACTCTTCACCATTAGCTTC
The DNA here is from genome assembly GCF_001690275.1 of Gilliamella sp. WF3-4. Taxonomy (GTDB): domain Bacteria; phylum Pseudomonadota; class Gammaproteobacteria; order Enterobacterales; family Orbaceae; genus Gilliamella; species Gilliamella apicola_C. The sequence goes on from NZ_LZGW01000059.1 coordinate 11,939, forward strand.
TTTGGTTAAATTAGCGCTTAAAACAGCATTGACTTCATCAATCGTTTCAATATGAGGATGTACCCAAATATCGCGTAAACGCGCTCTTTCTTGTTCGATTGCTTCAAATTTTTCATTAAAGCGCTGCCAACGATAATCATCAACCATCCCTAGCTTACGGCCTATTTCTGTTAAACGAATATCAGCATTATCTTCACGTAACATTAAACGATATTCAGCACGTGAAGTAAACATGCGGTAAGGTTCATTGGTACCAAGAGTACAAAGATCATCAACGAGTACTCCTAAATAAGCTTGATCACGGCTTGGATACCATTGATCTTGATCAAAAACAAAACGCGCAGCATTTAAGCCAGCAAGCATACCTTGTGCAGCAGCTTCTTCATAGCCCGTTGTGCCATTGATCTGTCCCGCTAAAAATAGCCCTTTGATCACTTTGCTTTCCAGTGTTGGCTTAAGATCCCTTGGATCAAAATAATCATATTCGATCGCGTAACCAGGTCTTACAATGTTGGCATTTTCTAATCCTTTCATGCTACGTACAAATGCAAGTTGTACATCAAACGGTAAGCTTGTTGAGATCCCATTTGGATAGATTTCGTTACTGTCTAATCCTTCAGGCTCTAAATAGATCTGATGCGAATTACGATCAGCAAAGCGCATTATTTTATCTTCAATTGATGGACAATATCTAGGTCCTACACCTTCAATAACCCCGGTATACATAGGGCTACGATCTAAGCTATTTCGAATGATCTCGTGGGTTGTTTCGTTAGTACTTGTGATATAACAAGGGATCTGTTTAGGATGCTCACTTGCATTACCTAAAAATGAAAATACGGGTACTGGATCATCACCATATTGAGTGCCTAGTTTTGAAAAATCAATTGTTCTCGCATCAATTCGTGGTGGCGTACCTGTTTTTAGTCGCCCCATTCTAAAAGGATATTGGTGTAATGATTTTGATAAACCTATTGATGCTGGATCCCCTGTGCGACCACCACTATAATTATCAAGCCCTATATGAATTTTTCCATCTAAAAAAGTACCCGTTGTTAAAACAACAGCTTTAGCTTTAAATGAAATGCCCATTTGTGTTTTGACACCTGTTATTTGATTGTTTTCAATGATCACGTCTTCAACAGATTGTTGAAAGAGCATTAAATTTTCTTGATTTTCAAGAGTAGTGCGGATCACTTTACGGTACAGTGATCTGTCTGCTTGTGCTCTTGTTGCTCGCACAGCGGGTCCTTTACTACTGTTTAAGATCCTAAATTGGATCCCTGCATGATCAATAGCATGTGCCATTAGACCACCCATAGCATCAATTTCTTTTACCAAATGACCTTTACCTATGCCGCCAATAGCAGGATTACAGGACATTTGTCCTAATGTATTGATATTATGGGTTAAAAGCAGTGTTTTTCGTCCCATTCTCGCTGATGCCATTGCGGCTTCTGTTCCTGCATGACCACCACCAACAACGATGACATCAAAAAGATCTGGATAAAACATAAAAAAGCCTCGTATTTATTTGTGTATAGATGATCGCTAATTTAGATCCTGTGATCTAGTTATTTAGCGTAGGGAATTTTACTCATCTTTTCGATTACGTCAAATGATCTATTTCGATCGCGATCTAAATTAAATAAGATCTTTTAGATGATCTTTTATTTTTATTATTATTAAATAGGATCCTTTTTGTTGATAACTTGTTTTTATAGATATTTTATAAGATCTTATTTGTGATCTAATTCTGTGAATTGATCGGATCTTTTTTTGTGTATACTTGTTTATAACTACTAAATTTATCCACAGATGTTTTTTTGATTTAAGTTATTAATGCGATTATAACAGCTTGTGATCCTAATTTATCACAGAGTTATCCACAAAAAAATAAGTTCGTTTGCTTGAATTTTATACTTATACCGATGATCTATTTTAAAATATCTAATAGGATCAGTTGAAAAGATCAATGTGCGATCAAGACATATTAGTATAAAACTTTTCTATAACATTTAATCTAAAATAATCGCTCACATATGGTGGTATCACCTACTGAGCCTGTTTTACCTTATTGGAAAAAGGAATTGCTAGTGCAATTTATCTTGGTTGAATAGACGATTGTCCTTTTCTATTAGGTGGTAAGGTAGCTGTGATTGCAAAAGATCTTTATGAACTTTATGCGTTAAGCCTGATGATCGAATTATTAGCACTTGCACTCATTGCTGTCGAGGAAAATTATTATTAAAAAATAAATTTAGTATAGCCATTTTTTTGTGGGTAAGATGGTTAAACTATTTTATAATAAGCAAATTATATTTATATAAATAGAGAGGATTTGATTTAGCCTTAGTTTATCTATTAAAAAGTAGATTAGCCTGTTTTTGTGCAATTAAAGTACACATTAAATAATTTAAGGGGCAGGATATTTTTCTTTTCTACAAAAGTGATTGATTTTTGTAAAAGCAAATTTATACTTAACATAATTGTATTTTTATTATGAGGTTATTTTATTACTCTTTCGCAGTTGCCTTTACCTTTTTCGTTACCCAATAATGAAACTTTTGATAGTTTTTATGTAGGCGATAATCGATTATTGTCTGATTCATTGCAATCCTTATTAGGTAAAGAGGGGTTTAATATCTTTTATATATGGTCGGTTAGCGCTGCGGGTCGGACGCACCTTTTACACGCATCAAGCCAAAACAAATTAGCTAGTTATATCCCGTTGAAGCAATATTATCATTTAGTACCTGAAATTTTACAGGGGTTAGATAATTATGATTTAGTCTGTTTAGATGATATTGATGCAATAGCTGGCCATCGAGATTGGGAAGAGGCTATTTTTGATTTATTTAATCGTTTGACTGAAAAAAATGTGAGTAAATTACTGATAACGGCAAGTGCACCTCCTAAACAAATTTCTTTTATATTACCTGATTTAGTTTCTCGGTTATCTTGGGGACAAGTTTATCAATTAAAAGAACTTAGTGACGATGATAAGCTTAAAGCTTTACAATTAAGAGCACAATTAAGTGGTTTTGAATTATCTACAGAAGTTGGGTTATTTTTATTAAAACGTGTTAACCGTGATATGCGCACATTATTTTCTTTGTTAGAAAAGTTTGAAGTTGCAACGCTTGCACAACAACGGAAATTAACTATTCCTTTTATTAAACATATTTTGGATTTGTAATATGAATGAAAAACCTGAAGCTATCGTTTTTTTTGATTTAGATGGCACATTATTTAATAGTCAGATTGATATATTACCTAGTTCTATTGAAGCTATAAAAAAATTAAAACAAAATAATATTACTCCAATGATAGCAACAGGCCGAACACCTTGTGAAGTTATTAATTTAATGAAAAGAACTCAGATTGATTCAATTGTTGGTATGAATGGGCAGGTTGTTTTATATAAAGGTGAAAAAGTTTTTACAAATGATATTGATAAAGAGGTGATAGCAAGAATATATCAATATTCTAAACAAAAAATGAATATTCCTTTATCCTTTTATAATGATGAATTGATGCGTGTATCCGCCCATAGCCAACCGGCTGAGAAGTTTTATCATTACCTTAAGCAACCCGTTCCTCCCGTTGATGATCAGATTTATTTAAAAGAACCTATCCAGATGTTGTTATTATTGTGTGAGGAAGGTGAATTGCATTATCGTGATGTTTTTCCTGAGCTAACTTTTATTCGTAATACACCTTACTGTGTCGATGTTTTTAATCATGGAGGATCTAAAGGTTATGGTATTACTCAGTTGCTTCAAACTAAGGGATTTTCTGATGTGCCAACTTATGCATTTGGTGATGGTATGAATGATTTTGAAATGTTCTTAACTGTTGATCACCCTATTGCTATGGGGAATGCTGTTGATACGTTAAAAGATAAAGCTGAATATATAACAGATACTAACAATAATGATGGGATAGCAAAAGCATTACAAAAATTTGGGTTGATTTAATTAACTTTTATCTATTTTTTAGTTTATTGATAAATAACTCCCAAACAAACCGCTTGGTTTGCGCCAGTTACTTCAGGAATATTGGAGGGAAGATTATTGATTTTACAATAAGCAAGCCAAGCAAAAGCGATTGCTTCCATATCATCACCGTTTATGCCTTTTGTGTCTGTGGTTAATACTGACCATGAAGGTAATAATGCCGATAGTCTTTGCATGATAAGCGGGTTTTTCGCTCCCCCACCGCAAACTAAAAGTTCACAAGGTAACGTGCTTTGTATCTTTAATTTATTGATTTCATTGGCAATGGATAAAGCGGTAAATTCAACCAGTGTTGCTTGAATATCTTCTGCTTTTAAATGTGTTCCTGCTAATTTTTTATGTAGCCACGGTAAGTTAAACAGCTCCCGCCCGGTACTTTTGGGGGCAGGTATTTGAAAATAATCTTCTTTATATAAAAGGTTTAATAAGTCTTGGTTTATTTTACCTGTTTTTGCCCATAACCCATTTTTATCATAGTTTTTACCTAAATGCTGCTTTATCCAACCGTCAAGTAACACATTACCTGGGCCTGTGTCATATCCAATAACTGTATGATTAGGAATGAGTACTGAAATATTACTTATTCCGCCTATATTTAATATTACGCGATTTATATGTTTATTTTGCAATACTGCTTTATGGAAAGCTGGAACGAGTGGTGCGCCTTGCCCACCATAAGCCATATCTTTACGGCGAAAATCAGCAATAGTCGTAATGCCTGTTTTTGCGGCAATAATATTGGCATCGCCAATTTGTAGGGTAAATGGATTGTTACCATTTGGTGCATGATAAATTGTTTGCCCATGACAGCCAATGGCTTTAATTTGTTTTTTATCTATCTTATTATTTTCTAAAAAGTTATTTATACTATTGGCAAAAAGTTTACCAAGCTTGTGATCTATTTCACCTAAATTTTGTAATGAAGTTTGCTTGGTTTCACACAATGTTAGTAAATGCTGTTTTAAATTGCTAGGTATTGGATAGCATGCACTTACTATTGATTTAACTTTTTTTTCGGTAATATTCACTAAAGCTATATCAATTCCATCCATGCTAGTACCGGACATCACACCTATATATAAATTTTGCATAACGTTATCCTTGCCGAAAAATTTGACCTGTTTTAATGTCTTTTATTTGTGATGGCTGTGTACGGTGACCTGTTTCACCATCTAAAATAGGGAAATCTGGACCAAACTGTTTGGCAACTTCGATAGCTGTTTTACAAGGAGGATGAGCAGAAATGTTAGCACTAGTTGAAACTATTGGTTTGCCATAAAGATCACAAAGTTTACAAACGACAGGATGATTCGTGATCCGTATAGCAATAGAATCGAATTTACCGGTCAAAAAATATGGTGTATTTTCATTTTTAGGAAAAACCCAAGTAATGGGCTCAGACCAATTAGTAAGGGCTAACTTTTTTTGTTCGTTGGTGATAGTTGATTCATCTATATAAGGTATGAGTTGTTGGTAATGGCTGGCAATTAGAATCAATCCCTTATCTATTGATCGCTGTTTTAGTTGTAATAGTTTTAATACCGCTGATTCGCAATTGGGATCGCAGCCCAGACCAAAAACAGCTTCAGTTGGGTAAGCAATCACTTCACCATTTTTTAAACAATTATTGATTTGCGATAGCGTTAATAAATTAGCCATTAAATTTAAATACAATCAGATTACAGTTAATATTTATATTAAACCTAGGTGTTAGGTTTGGCAAATGGGTATTATTTAGTTTTTAAACACCGCTAATGGTAAGCTTAATGTGCTGTTGTTATTCCCAATTTATCTGTGGGAAATAGCTAGCTGTTAGTTCAACAACTTGTTGCATATTAATAATTTTAAGTCTTGAATCGATAATATCATTTAGCCCACGAGCTTGAATATCGCTGTTGATGATATAACAATGCGCCGTTTTACTGATAATATCATTTAATAATGGAGTGTTTTTGATAGCTAGAACAACACCATTTTGCCAAAATAATATGGCATCTTGAGCGGATATTTGTTGTGGATCTAGAGCTAACGGATTTGCTGTTGAAATAGTATGTAACATTATTTTTCACTTTTTACAATGAAACGTAGGTTTTCCTGTAAGTTTTTTACAAAATCTAGGTTATCTTGTTTAGTACATCTTTAATGGTTATTAGTATATAATAAGAGATCATTATTGAGCAAAGAATTCATCATGAAACCGATTATTTTAACCAATGAGCACCAAACGATTTTGTTTGGTAGCAAACTTGCCAAACAGTGTTTAAACTATTTGTCTAAGCATGATGATACAATTGTTATCCATTTAATTGGCGATCTTGGCGCAGGAAAAACAACTTTTAGTCGCGGTTTTTTACAACAATTAGGCCATAAAGGTAACGTAAAAAGTCCAACTTATACGTTAGTAGAACCCTATCAGTTTGATGATTTTTCAGTTTATCATTTTGATTTGTATCGGCTTTGTGACCCTGAAGAATTAGAGTTTATGGGCATTCGTGAATATTTTGTTTCTCGATCGATTTGTTTAATTGAGTGGCCTGAGCGAGCAGGCGGTATCTTGCCTAATGTTGATCTCGAAATTCATTTAGCTTATTTAGCGCTTGAACGCACTGCTTGTGTGCAAGCAAAAAGCGAAAAAGGCCAAGTGATCCTTAATTTATCACAATAAAAATAAACAATTAAAAGACAATGAAAAAACTACTTATTTTTTTTATGTTAGTACTGCTTTGTAGCTCTGCTTATGCAACCAAAGTTGTGATTGCTGTTGATGCGGGGCATGGCGGTAAAGATTCGGGCGCAATAGGACAAAATAAGTTATATGAAAAAACAGTTACGCTTTCAATTGCTAAAAAACTGACCAACTTATTAAATAAAGATGCTAATTTTAAAGGTGTGCTGACTCGTGACAGTGATAATTTTATTTCTGTCTCGCAACGTTCAGAAATTGCTCGTAAAAATAAAGCTAATTTATTGGTTTCAGTTCATGCTGATGCTGCGCCAAATAGGAATGCAACGGGGGCTTCAATTTGGGTATTGTCAACTCAGCGTGCAGATACAGAGCTGGGGCGTTGGCTTGAAAAAGGTGAAAAACAGTCTCAATTACTAGGTGGTGCTGGTGATGCGCTTAGTGATGATCATGATCCTCATTTAAGTCAAGCAGTATTAGATCTACAGTTTTCTTATTCTCAACAAGTGGGATATCAGTTAGCAATGCAAGTCTTAAAAGCGATGAAAGGAACAATACCATTGCATAAATCTGTTCCAGAACATGCAAGTTTAGGTGTATTACGTTCGCCAGATATTCCATCAATTTTAGTTGAAGTTGGCTTTATCTCTAACGAGGATGAAGAAAGACTACTAAGTAATAATGCCCACCAAGAGAAAATCGCTAACGCTATTTATCAAGGTATAAAAAATTATATTAAACAAAATCCAAAATTTGGAGAACAGCATTAATGGCAATTCATATTTTATCGCCGCAATTAGCTAACCAAATTGCTGCAGGTGAAGTAGTAGAACGCCCAGCGTCAGTTATTAAGGAATTAGTTGAAAATAGCCTTGATGCGGGTAGTACTCAAATTGATATTGACCTTGAGCAAGGTGGCTGTAAATTAATCCGTATTCGTGATAATGGTTGTGGCATTGCTAAAGATGAATTAGCGCTGGCGCTTGCTCGTCATGCGACAAGTAAAATCAGTAAATTAGATGATTTAGATGCTATTATTAGCCTTGGATTTCGTGGTGAAGCGCTTGCAAGTATAAGCTCGGTGGCTAGATTAACATTAACTTCACGTACTGCTGAACAATCCGAAGCATGGCAAGTTTATGCAGAGGGGCGTGATATGAAACCGATCATTAAACCTGCTGCCCATCCTGTGGGATCAACGGTTGAAGTGCTTGACTTGTTTTATAATACGCCAGCAAGGCGCCGTTTTTTGAAAACAGAAAAAACGGAGTTTATGCATATTGAAGAATTTATTCGGCGTATTGCGTTAGCGCGCCCTGATGTCTCTTTTAATTTGCAACATAACGGAAAGTTAGTTAAACAGTATCGCTCATCGACCATTGAAAAAAGAGTCGAATTAGTTTGCGGTCGAGGTTTTATGCAAAAGTCTGTAAAGCTTGATTGGCAACATGAAGATTTGCTTATTCAAGGTTGGGTGACAAGTAGTGAAGTAAGTGATCTTCAATATTTTTATGTTAATGGAAGAGTGATTAAAGATAAATTGCTTAATCACGCTTTGCGTCAAGCTTATGTAAGCCGAACTAGTGAGCAACAAAGCTATGTAGTGTTTTTACAGATAGATCCAAAACAAGTTGATGTTAATGTCCATCCAGCTAAGCATGAAGTGCGTTTTCATGAAGCAAGGCTTGTTCATGATTTTGTTTATCAAGCTATTGTAATGGCCCTTGAGTCGAATTTAACCGAAGTGGAAGAAAAAGTAACAATACCTCCTAATAGGCAAGCAGCTGGTGATAATATCTTTAGCCAACAAACAGCACCCAAAATTTATCAAGCAAGTAGCCAGTTATCGAAAAAACCAAGCAATTATGCAAAAGAAAATGCGTTGTATGGTCAGTTGGTGAATGTTGATCTTGCTCAAGATGTGGAAAAATCGGAGCCGAAAAAAACGCTTTTATCGACAGAAGAACATGAAATAACTGAGCCACAAAAAGCGGTTATCGAAGCTTTATTTCCTAAACGAAATATACCATTACAATCATTACAACAACAGCTTGATAACTCATCATTAGTACAATTTGGTCGGGTGTTAACTGTTATTCAGCCGGATATAGCATTGCTTGAAAAGTTTGAAGATAATCAACAAAAACTCATGTTAATGAAATTGCCAATTGCGCAGCAAAAAGTTGTTGCAATTAAATTATTATCGCAAGACTCTGAGAAATTGCTTATTCCATTAACAATTTTAATTAATCATAAAGAGCAACAAATTGTATCTACTTATCAACCTCAGTTAAATTTTTTAGGTTTTGAGTTTTATATTGATAAAGCTAAATTGTATTTACAAAACGTGCCTAAAATGTTGCGAGCAATGAACTGGCAACAAATTTTACCTGCTTTAATTAGTTTTATCTCATCATCTGAAAAGGAAGTATTCGATCCAACGCAAATTGCTGCTTGGTTAGCTAACCAGTACTGTGATAGTTGTACTGAGGTTTGGGGAGGATCTAAGGTAATTCAATTATTAGCACAGTTAGAGCAGATAGATATTAATTTGTTACAACAAGAATCATTTTTATATCCAATAGATATGCAATCTCTAACTCAATCAATTTTATTATGACTAAACCGAAAATTATTTCATTAATGGGGCCAACGGCATCGGGTAAAACCGCATTTGCTATGGCGCTTTATGATCGTTATCCAATTGATATTATTAGTGTCGATTCAGCACTTATTTATCGTGGTATGAACATTGGAACAGCAAAACCAACTCAAGAAGAGCAACAAAAATACCCGCATAAACTAATTGATATTTGTGATCCAGCAGAGAGCTACTCAGCAGCAAATTTTAGGCATGATGCCATTGTTGAAATTGAAAAAACCTTAAAAGAAGGTCGGATTCCATTGTTAGTTGGTGGAACAATGCTTTACTTTAAGGCTTTGATTGAAGGCCTTTCACCGCTACCAGCGGCCAATAGTGAAATTCGTCAACAAATAGAGGAAAAAGCCAATAAATTAGGTTGGCAAGCTATTCACGAAGAGTTAAAAAAAGTTGATCCTGTTTCGGCTGAACGCATTCATCCTAATGATCCACAGCGTCTTAATCGTGCTTTAGAAGTCTATTTAATCTCAGGTAAAAGTTTAACTGAGCTTACACAAGAAAGTGGTGAGGCATTGCCATATGATATTATGCAGTTTGCTATTATGCCACAAGATAGGGCACAATTACATGAACGTATTGAGCAGCGTTTTTTACAGATGTTAGATCAAGGATTTGAGAATGAAGTAAAAGCGCTTATGCAACGATCTGATTTGCATTTAAATTTGCCCGCTATCCGTTGTGTCGGCTATCGGCAAATGTGGGAATATTTAAATGGTGATATAAGTTATGATGAAATGATATTTAAAGGTATTTGTGCTACACGGCAATTAGCGAAAAGACAAATTACTTGGCTTCGTGGTTGGAAGCAACCTATTACATGGTTAAATAATGATAATATGGATTCAATTTTCCAAAAAATATTATGATTAGTAATTTTCATAGTGGTTTATAGTATATAATTGTAATATAGATAAATTTATGCAAAAAAAATTATCTATATTTTGTGTTTTTTTTATATTTTTGGTTTAAATTTATTAAAAATTTAGTTATTTGTGCATAAATTTTATATGATTGGTTCAAGAGAAGTGCTTTTTATGTTATTTTGGTAGATACTAGATGTATCTGAAATAGTATGTAAAAATACATTGATTATTTATAAGTGTATTTATTTTATCTTCATATAATTACTTTTTAAAGGATAAACTTATGTCAAAAGGGCAGTCATTACAAGATCCTTATTTAAATTTGCTTCGTCGAGAGCATATTCCTGTATCAATCTATTTAGTTAATGGTATTAAGTTACAAGGGCAAATTGAATCATTCGATCAGTTTGTTATTTTGCTAAAAAATACTGTAAGCCAAATGGTATATAAACATGCCATTTCGACGGTCGTACCTTCTAGACCTATTTCTGGACTCGTATCTCAGCCTGAAGAGGGAAGTGAAAGCTGATATTTCAGTGGAGATTCTGATTGTTTGAGCGATATAAAGGCGGTGAGACTGCCTTATTAGTCCATGTATTTTTCCCTCAAGAAAGCAATATTGAGGATCTTAAAGAGTTTGAAGTATTAGTTTCTTCTGCTCGAATAGAGATTCTCGATATTGTGACGACCTCAAGAAAATCGCCGCAAGCCAAATATTTCATTGGTGAAGGTAAAGCACAAGAAATAGCTGAAAAAGTTAAACAACTCGATGCTTCTGTTATTTTAGTCAATCATACTTTAACTCCTTCTCAAGAACGTAACTTAGAACAACTATGTAAATGCCGCGTTGTGGATAGAACAGGATTAATTCTTGATATTTTTGCCCAACGAGCTAGAACGCATGAAGGTAAATTGCAAGTTGAGCTAGCTCAGTTAAAACATCTTTCGACACGATTAGTGCGAGGTTGGACTCATCTAGAACGGCAAAAAGGTGGTATTGGCTTACGTGGTCCTGGTGAAACTCAATTAGAAACTGATAGACGATTGATTCGCCATCGTATTCAATTAATTTTATCAAGGTTGGCTAAAGTTGAAAAACAGCGAAATCAAAATCGTCAATCAAGAAATAAAGCTGATCTATCAACAATATCTTTAGTTGGTTACACAAATGCCGGAAAATCGACACTATTTAATGCCTTAACAAAGGCTGATGTATATGCTGCTAATCAGTTATTTGCTACACTCGATCCAACGCTGCGACGAATCGTAGTTGATGATGTTGGTGAAGTTGTTTTAGCGGATACGGTCGGTTTTATTCGTCACTTGCCACATGATCTTATTGCAGCTTTTAAAGCGACTTTACTTGAAACACAGGAAGCATCTTTACTATTACATGTTGTTGATGCCGCTGATTCTAATATATTAGGTAATATTCATGCTGTCGATGAAGTTTTGCTTGAAATTGAAGCTCATGAGATTCCTACTTTGTTAGTGATGAATAAAATTGATTTAATAGAAGGTAAACAACCAAGTATTGATCGTGACGAAAATGGTATGCCAATTCGAGTTTGGATTTCAGCCCAAAATAATTTAGGTGTAAACCTCTTATTTACTGCATTAAAAGAGAGGCTAGCAGGGCAGATTCAAGTTTGCCAATTAAACTTACCTCCCTATTTAGCTAAGCTTAGAAGTCGGTTATATAAATTAAATGCAGTAGAGCATGAAACTATTGAAGATGATGGCAGTTTTCATCTCAATATAAGAATACCGCTAATTGAATGGAATCGCCTCTGTAAACAAGAACCAGATCTGTTATACTTAATCAATAAGCAAAATAATAACTAATTGTTAAATGGAGCATATAAAATATGGCGTGGAATCAGCCCGGAAATAACGGACAAGATAATGATCCATGGGGAGGCAATAACAAAAAAACACCCAATAATTCATTAGGTGATTTATTTGATAAAATCAAAGACCTCTTAAGGAAAAGTAATTCAGGTAACCATAATAACGGTTCATCAGGCATTAAATTACCGATGGATACGTCGAAAATTGTTGGTGCCATAATAATTGTTCTTGCTCTTCTTTGGGGTGGAAATGGTTTTTACACTATCAATCAAAGCGAACGTGGTGTTATTACCCGATTTGGTCAAGTTCAGCCCGAAATTATTCAACCTGGATTAAATTGGAGTCCACCATTAATTGATAAAGTGTATAAAGTTGATACACAAGGTACGCACAATTTTAATGTAAATGGATTTATGATAACAACAGGTGAAGATTTGGTCTTTGTTGAGATGAATGTGCAATATCGTATCAACGATCCTATAAAATATTTATTTAAGGTCACTAATGTTAAAGACAGCCTACAACAAGCTGCAGATAGTGCTTTACGCACAGAAGTAGGCAGCTCAAGTATGGATGATATTTTAACTGATGGGCGTTCCGCATTAGAAACTCGCACTAAAGATGAATTGGTTAATGTGATTAATAATTATGATATGGGAATTAGTATAGTGGATCTTAATTTCCAATCAGCTCGTCCTCCTGAAGCTGTACAAGAAGCTTTTAACGATGCAATGAATGCTCGAGAAGATAAAAAGCGTGAAATAAATAAAGCTGCTGCTGAAAAAGTTAAGCAAGTTCAACAAGCTGAAGGTCGTTCTGCAAGAATTCTAGCAGATGCAAATGCTTATAAAGTTAAAGTAGAACTTGAAGCTGCTGGTGATGTCGCTCGTTTTGAAAAAATCTTACCACAATATAAGGCTGCACCAGAAATTACTAAAGAACGCTTATATATTGAAACTATGGAAAGAGTATTAGCTAAAACGAAAAAAATTTTGGTTAACGATAAAAGCGGAAATTTAATGGTATTACCTCTAGAGCAACTATTGAAAAATACAAATGAAAAGCATTCTGAACCAATGGCTTTATTAAATGAAAATAGTGAATATAATTCTAATATGGCGATCTCTTCTGAAACAATAAAACATCAGCCTCAGACGACACAAGAATTATCAAAAGAGGTTAATAGCAATACAAGTAATACCATTAGCACCAGCAATAGTACGCGAACTGCGCGATCTATGGGAAGATAAGGAGAAAGTATGCGCAAATTATTGATTCCTATAATATTTGTTTTAATTGGTGTGTTTTTTTCTAGCGCTTATGTTATTGAAGAAGGAACTAGGGGGATCGTTTTACGATTTAATAAAATTATAAGATTATCAGATCCTGGATTACATTTTAAAATCCCTGGAATGGATAATGTAAAAGTTGTTGATGCTAAAATTCAAACAACAAATAGTTCTGATAATGTTGGTAAGGAACAAAAGTTTATAACACGTGAAAATAAAGATTTAGTTGTTGATTATTTTGTACAATGGAAGATTGTTGACTTTAATCGATACTATGAAACTATTGCGGGTGGTAATAGTGTTGAAAACTTATTGCTTGCTCGGTTAAATGGCCGTTTAAGAGCCGAAGTTGGTAAATTAGATATCATTGATATTATTAATGACACCAATAATAACTCTCGCAATTCTATTATGACACGTGTAAAAGATGCTTTAAATGGCACAGCACAAGAAGCGGCTAAAAGTGAATCTATTGAAGGTATTATTAGTGAGGTTGTAAAAGATTCTGAAAATAATAAAACCAGTATGAGATCTTTTGGTGTTGAAGTCATTGATGTCCGTATAAAAAAAGTTAATTTTCCTCAGGAAATATCTAATTCAATTTATGAACAAATGAAAGCAGCTCGGAAAGTTGTCGCGCAAAACCAACGTTTCCAAGGGGTTAAAAAGGCTGATGAAATACGAGCAGAGACTACATTAGAAGTTACAAAGATTTTATCTGAAGCTGAACGCCAATCTCGATCTATTCGTGGTGAAGGAGATGCAAATGCAGCTAAACTTTATGCCGATGCTTTTGGTAAAGATATGGAGTTTTTTAGTTTTATTCGTAGTTTAAAAGCTTACGAACAAAGCTTTACAGGTCATGATATTTTGGTCATTAGTCCTGATAGTCAATTTTTTCAATATATGAAATTAAAATCTAATAAATAACAGAATGAGATAAATAATCTATGAGTAATAATGTTGTTGTGCTAGGAACACAATGGGGTGATGAAGGCAAAGGTAAAGTTGTTGATTTACTCACAGAAAAAGCAAAATATGTTGTTCGTTATCAAGGTGGGCATAATGCTGGTCATACATTAGTGATTAATGGTGAAAAAACAGTATTACATTTAATTCCATCAGGAATTTTACGCAATGATGTGATAAGTATTATTGCAAATGGTGTAGTACTTTGCCCTGATGCTCTAATGAAAGAAATGAAAGAGCTAGAAAATAGCGGTATACCTGTTAAAGACAGGCTCCTTATTTCTGAATCATGTCCTTTAATTTTACCTTACCATATTGCGTTAGACCAGGCTCGGGAAAAAGCCCGTGGTAGCAAAGCAATTGGAACAACAGGGCGTGGTATTGGCCCTGCTTACGAAGACAAAGTAGCTCGGCGCGGGCTTCGAGTTGGTGATTTACGTGATCGCCAAGCTTTCGCTGAAAAATTACAAGAAGTTATGGAGTATCATAATTTTCAATTAGTTAATTACTACAAAGCAGAAGCAGTTGATTATCAAAAAGTTCTAAACGACACATTGGCAATAGCAGATATTTTAGTTTCTATGATTGCTGATATTCCCACTCTTTTAGAAGATGCACGCAAAAAAGGTGAGAGAATTATGTTTGAAGGTGCACAAGGTACATTACTTGATATCGATCATGGTACTTATCCTTTTGTTACCTCTTCTAATACCACCGCTGGTGGTGTAGCAACGGGATCTGGTTTTGGTCCGCGTTACGTTGGTTATGTATTAGGTATTGTTAAAGCCTATTCTACACGAGTTGGTGCTGGTCCATTCCCAACGGAATTATTTGATGAAACAGGAGAGTACCTTTGTAAGCAAGGTAATGAATTTGGGGCAACAACAGGCCGTCGTCGTCGTACAGGATGGCTTGATGCAGTTGCTGTTCGCAAAGCGGTACAACTTAATTCTGTATCTGGATTTTGTTTAACTAAACTCGACGTGCTAGATGGGCTTAAAGAGGTTAAGATCTGCATTGGTTATCAATTACCAAATGGAGATGTGATAAAAAATGCTCCAGCGTCTGCTGAAGAGTGGGGCTTAGTTAAGCCTGTGTATGAGTCAATGCTAGGCTGGAGTGAATCAACTTTTGGTGTTAAAAGTTATGATGCTTTACCACAAGCAGCGAAAGCCTATATAAAACGGATTGAAGAACTAACCGAAACACCAATTGATATTATTTCAACAGGGCCAGATCGAAGTGAAACTATGATTTTACGAGATCCATATTCAGTATAATTTTAAATTGAGAAAAATCGGGATAATTATCCCGATTTTTATTTTAAGCTTATTAATTAAAATACAGTGATATAAATCTATAAGAGAATATTATGGCAAAAATAGGAACACCATTATCATTAAGTGCAACAAAGGTATTACTTTGTGGTGCAGGTGAATTAGCCAAAGAGGTTGTCATTGAATTGCAGCGTTTTGGGTGTGAAGTTATTGCTGTTGATCGTTATGCTAATGCGCCAGCCATGCAAGTTGCACATCGTTCTCATATTATTAATATGCTAGACGGTGATGAGCTTAGAAAAATTATTGAGATAGAAAAACCTAATTATATTGTTCCTGAAATAGAAGCAATAGCCACCGATACTTTATTAGAATTAGAAAAAGAAGGATTTGTAGTTATTCCCACAGCTAAAGCGGCGCAATTAACCATGAACCGTGAAGGTATACGTCGTTTAGCCGCAGAAGAACTCAAATTGCCAACTTCACCATATCGTTTTGCATTAAATGAAGCCGAGTATAAGCTTGCAGTTAAAGAAATAGGTTTCCCTTGTTTAGTTAAACCTGTAATGAGTTCTTCGGGAAAAGGGCAATCTTTAGTAAGAAGTGAAGCTGATATTGAATCTTCATGGAAATATGCACAAGAAGGTGGCCGTGCAGGTAGGGGTAAAGTTATTATTGAAGGTTTTGTTGATTTTGATTATGAAATTACGCTATTAACTGTTAGGCATATTAACGGGGTTTTATATTGTGAACCTATTGGCCACCGTCAAGAAAAAGGTGACTATCGAGAATCTTGGCAACCGCAGCAGATGTCAGCTAATGCATTATGTTTAGCTAAAGATATCGCTATGAAGATAACCGAAGCTTTGGGGGGGTATGGGGTATTTGGTGTAGAGCTGTTTGTTAAAGGCGATCAGGTCTGGTTTAGTGAAGTATCACCAAGACCACATGATACAGGTATGGTTACTTTAATATCACAAAACATCTCAGAGTTTGCATTGCATGCTAGAGCTATTTTAGGATTACCAATACCTTTAATAGAACAATATGGCCCAAGTGCATCAGCGGTATTGTTAGCAAATGGTAACTCTGATCACATTACTTTTTCTAATTTGGACAAAGTATTAAATGTTCCAGGTACTGATTTACGCTTATTTGGTAAACCTGAAGTTAACGGAATAAGACGAATGGGAGTTGCTTTAGCTAAAGCAGCAACAGTAGAAGAAGCAATTAAAAAAGCGGTTAATGCAATTAATCAGCTAAAAATAACCTTCTAACCTTGTATTTTGACTAAAAAATATTCACTTGAAATAAAAAAAAGAATTTTATGAAATAGGGGGGTTGACGTGGGCAAGTGAAATGCGTAACATACGCAACCCTTGAGACAGCGAAGTAAATTAACGAAAAGTTAGTTGATTTAAAAAGGCTGTTAGCTCTTTAAAAATAAGAAACAGACAATCTGTGTGGGCACTTGCGAGACAAAAAATTAAAGTCTACGGACTAAAAAATTAAGTCTTGATAAGTGACACTGAAGATTCATTTGAATATGTCAGAGACAGTTATTGAGCATCAAACTTTAAATTGAAGAGTTTGATCATGGCTCAGATTGAACGCTGGCGGCAGGCTTAACACATGCAAGTCGAACGGTAACATGAGTGCTTGCACTTGATGACGAGTGGCGGACGGGTGAGTAAGGTATGGGGATCTGCCGAATGGAAGGGGACAACAGTTGGAAACGACTGCTAATACCGTATAAAGTTGAGAGACCAAAGCATGGGACCTTCGGGCCATGCGCCATTTGATGAACCCATATGGGATTAGCTAGTAGGTGGGGTAAGGGCTCACCTAGGCGACGATCTCTAGCTGGTCTGAGAGGATGGCCAGCCACACTGGAACTGAGACACGGTCCAGACTCCTACGGGAGGCAGCAGTGGGGAATATTGCACAATGGGGGGAACCCTGAT
>NZ_LZGW01000060.1 GCF_001690275.1 Gilliamella sp. WF3-4
AAAGCCCTGGGCTCAACCTAGGAATTGCACTTAAAACTGGTTAACTAGAGTATTGTAGAGGAAGGTAGAATTCCACGTGTAGCGGTGAAATGCGTAGAGATGTGGAGGAATACCGGTGGCGAAGGCGGCCTTCTGGACAGATACTGACGCTGAGATGCGAAAGCGTGGGGAGCAAACAGGATTAGATACCCTGGTAGTCCACGCTGTAAACGATGTCGATTTGGAGTTTGTTGCCTAGAGTGATGGGCTCCGAAGCTAACGCGATAAATCGACCGCCTGGGGAGTACGGCCGCAAGGTTAAAACTCAAATGAATTGACGGGGGCCCGCACAAGCGGTGGAGCATGTGGTTTAATTCGATGCAACGCGAAGAACCTTACCTGGTCTTGACATCCACAGAATCCTGTAGAGATATGGGAGTGCCTTCGGGAACTGTGAGACAGGTGCTGCATGGCTGTCGTCAGCTCGTGTTGTGAAATGTTGGGTTAAGTCCCGCAACGAGCGCAACCCTTATCCTTTGTTGCCATCGGTTTGGCCGGGAACTCAAAGGAGACTGCCGTTGATAAAGCGGAGGAAGGTGGGGACGACGTCAAGTCATCATGGCCCTTACGACCAGGGCTACACACGTGCTACAATGGCGTATACAAAGGGAGGCGACCTCGCGAGAGCAAGCGGACCTCATAAAGTACGTCTAAGTCCGGATTGGAGTCTGCAACTCGACTCCATGAAGTCGGAATCGCTAGTAATCGTGAATCAGAATGTCACGGTGAATACGTTCCCGGGCCTTGTACACACCGCCCGTCACACCATGGGAGTGGGTTGCACCAGAAGTAGATAGCTTAACCTTCGGGAGGGCGTTTACCACGGTGTGGTTCATGACTGGGGTGAAGTCGTAACAAGGTAACCGTAGGGGAACCTGCGGTTGGATCACCTCCTTACGAAGAGCTCGTAAGTGTTCACACAGATTGTTTGTTTAGAATAGAAATAATTCAGTCCCCTTCGTCTAGAGGCCTAGGACATCGCCCTTTCACGGCGGTAACAGGGGTTCGAATCCCCTAGGGGACGCCATAAAGTGCGACGGAATTATTTTTTAAAAATTATGTTTGTATTTACTTTGAGTTAAAAGATGAGTGAATAGAAAGATAAAGCTCTTTAACAATTAGGAACAAGCTGAAAGAAACGAGTTCTCGTTTTTACGGAAAGCTTTTATTTTTGGTTTAATGATATATTTAATAAATGTTGAGTTAAGCTGATTAAACTAGAAGTGTTGAAGTGAAAAAGAGAAAAAGCGTAAATTGAAAACCAAGACAACTGTGAGTTGTAAGGTTAAGAAATTAAGCGTACACGGTGGATGCCTAGGCAATCAGAGGCGAAGAAGGACGTGTTAATCTGCGAAAAGCGACGGTGAGCCGATAAAAGGCGCTATAGCCGTTGATGTCCGAATGGGGAAACCCAGTGTAGGTGACTACACTATCATATAATGAATTCATAGTTATATGAGGCGAACCGGGAGAACTGAAACATCTAAGTACCCCGAGGAAAAGAAATCAACCGAGATTCCCTAAGTAGCGGCGAGCGAAAGGGGAGGAGCCCAAGCGGGTAGCATGATGTATTAGTGGAAGCGTCTGGAAAGTCGCACGATAGAGGGTGAAAGTCCCGTACATGAAAATGCATGATGTGGAAGCTTATAGAGTAGGGCGGGACACGTGATATCCTGTCTGAAGAAGGGGGGACCATCCTCCAAGGCTAAATACTCCTGATTGACCGATAGTGAACCAGTACCGTGAGGGAAAGGCGAAAAGAACCCCGGGAGGGGAGTGAAATAGACCCTGAAACCGTGTACGTACAATCAGTGGGAGCTGTTGCCGTTGGGTAATAGTGACTGCGTACCTTTTGTATAATGGGTCAGCGACTTATATTCTGTAGCGAGGTTAACCGAATAGGGGAGCCGAAGGGAAACCGAGTATTAACTGTGCGTTAAGTTGCAGGGTATAGACCCGAAACCCGGTGATCTAGCCATGGGCAGGTTGAAGGTTGGTTAACACTAACTGGAGGACCGAACCGACTAATGTTGAAAAATTAGCGGATGACCTGTGGCTGGGGGTGAAAGGCCAATCAAACCGGGAGATAGCTGGTTCTCCCCGAAAGCTATTTAGGTAGCGCCTCATGAGTAACTGTTGGGGGTAGAGCACTGTTTCGGCTAGGGGGCCATCCCGGCTTACCAACCCGATGCAAACTCCGA
>NZ_LZGW01000061.1 GCF_001690275.1 Gilliamella sp. WF3-4
TTTGCTGTTGTGCCAATATCTTTATGCCAAACATAACCCGTAATATTGCTCAATTCATGTTGAAAGCCATCTGGTGTTACCACCGCCCCTGCGGTTATCGACACAATTTTATACCAACCAGACATACCGCTTTTTTGTTCACCTAAACGAACTTTACTGCCTTTAAGCAATAACCCCACAACCTTTGTGTTTTTTCCATTTTCGCGTATCACGCTGCCAGCAATGGTGTCTGCGTTTTTCTCATCCACTTCTCCGGCTTTCGCTTGCCAATAATGGGGATAAGTAACCTGACTATCGCTTTCTTGTTCTTTTTGCTGATAACCATACCAATCGAGTTGATGCATATATAAACTGTATAAGGTTATTGAGGGTGGCGTGTCGGTTGCTTTTGCGACTTTAGGCATTTGTAACTGGTGTCTGACTAAGGTAAAGCCCGTTGAAAAATAAGCCACTTTTTGGCAGTCTTGGTAAGCTTCGTCTAACTGTTCATTGTCCTGATACACTATTTTAGGATAAATATTATCGACTCGGTAAGCAATCACTTCACCATGGGCCATACAACGCACTACATTATCATTATCCAGCTTTTTTAGTACGCCTTTATCAATATGAATGCCCCCATGCCATATGCCATTTTCACCAAATGGGTAGAAGCCACTACTCGCTTCTGATAATGCTTTATAATACGCATCTTGACTAAGTTGCTCTTCACCAACGGGAAAGTTGAAATTGTCGATTTTTTTTATGGTCATGTTGATTGCCTTATTCCTTATGCCGAAAAGCCTTTTGAGTTAAACGATACCTGTTTTTTTAATAAGACTTCGAGCTCTCGATTATTATTATTCAGTTTTGCAGATATATGATTACTTGCTGGCCCCATCTTTTGCATCACGTTACATTTAAGATACACATTATCTTGCGTGCCCAGTTCAATCCCTTCACTGCTGATTTTGATGTATGAACCACCACAGATAAGCTTGATTTCATCGCTGGCGGTAATAGTCACTTTGCCGTCAACGCTATCCACTTTGATATCTTGCTTGGCCGCCATATTGAGGTTGGCATTTTGGGCTTGCACTGCAATATCGCCTTGGTTGGCAAACAGTTTCATGCCTGATTTATGGGCAAATAGCCCTATTGCTTCGCCAGATGATACGGTGATGTTTTTTAATGCGGCGATATCGGTTTGGTTTTCACTGGTTAGGGTTAAGCTATTGCCTGTTGTCAGTTGGATGTTTTCTGGGCTGGTTAAGGCAATGCCTTCTTGCGCATAGGCCAGTAGGCCACTTTGGGTTAGCTCACTTAAGTTGGCTTTAAGCTGGTCTTGACTGTCGGTATCGGCGCTGTGTGCGTCGGACTGAGTAGCGGCATTTTGTAGCGCTTTGGCAATTGATAAGGCGTTTTCAAGTTGCGTAATGGCCGCTTGCATATCCAGTTGTTTGCCTTGGGCTTTCGGCTCGGTTTGGGTGGTTAAGTATAAGCCTTTGTTGGCAGCAATCGCCCCCCATTCATCCGTCCTCAGTTCAAAGCCTTCACCGCGTTGTGCTTTTTTTTCGTTAACAAGGTGACCAAGGTTAAGTTGGCTTTTGCCGTATTCGGTGGCGAGTTTGATATGCTCTTGCCCGCGTTTATCATCCATGCGCAGTTTGTTGTTGGCGGGGGTGCGAATGACATTGCGGTGTTTGTTAATGGTGGTCACATGGTCAGGGTGGGCGCTGTCGTGCATGGCATGGGCAATATACGGCCTATCGGGATTACCATTCATAAAGGCAATCGCCACTTCCGTGCCGTCAATTAACGGGAAGTGAAAACCATAAGTGTTACCCGAATAAGGTTTGGCTAAGCGTACCCATAAGCTTTCATTGCCCTTTTTCCATTCTTTTAAGTCAAAGTTGAATTTAACTCGGTAGCGCCCGTGAGTGTCAATATAGCCGTAGGTGTCATTATCAGGGCTAGTCACTCGTGCGGGTAAGGTGCCACTGACTTGTGGCCAGCGTATGGGCGCGGGGCGATAGGGTTTTAAGGCTTGATAGGGAATAGCGGTAAAGGTAAGTGCATAGGCATCAGTACGGTTACCTTGCCCTTGCACACTTAAAATGAGGATACCGTCATTAATATTCGTCAGTGGACTGCCGTTGATATTAATCCATTGACCGGGGGCAAGGTTATAGTGATTACTCTTACCTTTAATGATAATTTGCTGGCTAATCGCCTGTTCATGGCGAATACGGGCATACCACTGACCACTTTCAATCTGATTATCGTTTTGATTATCGTTATACTGGTTATTACCATTAGGATTACCATGGTTACCAACGCCATTGTTATTTGTGTTACTCGTTTGCGAGTTATCTTGTCCGTTGCTATTTAAGCCTTTATAGTGCTCGGCATAACGGTAGTCCTTGCCATCGGTGGTGAGGACTTTGGGTTGGGTGTTGATATCGGTGAGTAAATCGGCTTTGGCATTACGGTAGTTGTAGTCTTGAACGGTCACTGAGGCCGGTACCACTTCGCTATGTAAGGTGATATCCCAAACACTTTCCACACCCGTATCGGCCATACCACTCGGCGGTTTATAGTCGATATTAGCCACCTGTACATAGCCTTGTTCATAATCACTTAACACCATCACATCACAGTCATGCTCGACATGGGTTTCAAAGCGAAACCAGATACCGACATCGGCCAATAAGCGTTGAATAAATTCTAGGTCACTTTCTTGCCACTGGGTGATAAACTCCCGTTCAGGATAATTGTCTTTGAGTGCTAACTGGTAATCAATACCGGTAAAGCCGTGGCTGCGTAGCACTTCTTCAACCACACTGACCACGCTTTGATTTTGAAATAGGGCATTATTTTTCCCTATCGCTAAGCGAGCTAATCGGGAAGATAACACGACTTGGTAATGGGCTTCATCTTTATTGACTGATAGCTGGCTAAATTCAGTGATGACCCCATGCAAGGTGCGTTTATTGGTGACGGCGGGCAAGTCGCTTAGTGAACGAATAGCGGAAGTTAATGGCTTGTTAATAACAGGATTAAAGGAGAAAGTCGATTTTTGATTAAGGAACGCATCGGGCGATAAGGTTTTGTCAGGGCTGGTAAAGGTAACCACATAATGCCAAGGTTGATTTAACTGCTCATCACCATCAACATGCAAAACTGAAATTGGTGCGGTCAGCCCGTCAACGGTTAAGGTATAGCGGTTATGGCTAACACCCCCTAAGCCGGCCATTAAATGGCTAAACTCACCACCAAGTTGATCCAAAAGGCGATTAAGTTCATTCGACATGTTTTGCTCTCCTATTATTCCTCATAATTTATTCCGTTTATTTTTATTTTAGTTATTATTTAATCGTATACTCAGCATGACTGAGTGCAAAAAACAGACAATTCAGCCAAAAAGCATACACTGTTTTAGTGTGAAATTTAATCTTTTTTTTCAATTGTTAAATAAATAGTGCTGAATATTAATGGGTTATATTAGTTAAACCAGTAAGTGATAACCGTTTAACGTTTTAGCTAAATAAGGGATTTAAGCCATTCGATGCTTTGTGAAAAATAATTTATTAACCCATTGAATTTAAAATGATTTCATGCTGAAACGGTATAGATTCCTGAATATTTTTTACAAAAATGATTGTATTTTTGCGCCAATAAATAGGAGGAATAATGTTTATATAAAATCCTTATATAAATAGTAAGCCCATCCAAACAGCCAAGGGAAAGTAGAAAGTGTAATATGTCCTTTAAGCGTGAGGTATTATCCGTAAATATGGCATGAGTAATTCAACTTTCTATAAATGGCGGGAAAGTTAGCGATTTCTGATAAAGATGCGCATTAGATAATGCATAATCAACCAACTGTTTTTTGAACTCTGTGCTAAATTTTTTGATCATAATGTGTTCTCCTATGATTGTTAGTTATATTATAGGGGTGGTATTTGGCTATTTTTTGGGCTAGGTTCAATCATGGCGCTGCCATTGGGATAATCTAGCCACCTTTTTTGCCTATCCGAAAGATATTGGTAAGGCAATTTATACCACCAATACAATAGAATCACTGAACAGCGTCATTCGCCATGCTATCAAGAAGCGCAAGGTTTTTCCGACGGGTGATTCGGTGAAAAAGGTGATTCGAACAAGCATCAGAAAAATGGACAATGCCAACCCAAAACTAGAAAAGTGCAATGAGTCGGTTTATTATAGAATTTGGTGACAGAATTCCCTGTCATCTTTAACCGGCAAAAACACAAAATGTAGGATAGGGTCTCAAATTATGAAATTTGTGATCTTAATCACACCACTAAATGAAATTTAATTTTTTTTAATTTTTTCCAGGCTTTTCTTTTTTTAATTATGAATTCTCTGATAATTACGTAATTAACCGGATTGTTACTCATTTCATACTATAAGCGATATTCCACTTTCCTTTCGTTTCGCTTCAAATAAAAAGGGTTTTTTACTTTTTTTTATTAAATTATTTTTGTGACCCACCTAACATTTTCATTCTCTTCCTTATGATTAAATTTCATAAAATAACGTAATAAAAAGAATGGTCTATCATGAGCCAAGAAATAATCAATACATTACAACGCAGAGAAAAGATCATACATTTGCTTGAGAAAGAAAATACCGTATTAGTAAATAATTTGAGTAAATTGTTCAAAGTTTCAACCGTCACCATCCGTAATGATTTGCGATACTTAGAAAAAAAAGGATGCGCGTTTCGTTCATATGGTGGGGCAATGATCAATAAAGCTTTTGTCCTTGATAAACCACTACTTGATAAAAGTCGTATTAATTCAGACATAAAAAATAAAATTGCCCAAAAAGCCGCTAAGCTGGTCAATAACGGCGATCATATTATTCTTGATTCAGGATCGACTACCGCGTCCATGGTTCCATATTTGCTCCAAAAGAAAAATCTTATTGTATTTACAAATGCCATTAACATAGCTTATGAATTATCAAAGAATACCGAAATTGAGGTCATTGTTGCTGGCGGGAATATTAGAAAAAAAGCGTATTCCATTTCAGGGCCAACCGTTGAACAACAATTGAAGATGTATCACTTTGATAAGCTCTTTTTAGGTGTAGATGGTTTTGATCTAAACGCAGGGATCACCACTCCCAATTTTGGCGAAGCTTCAATTAATCGAATAATGTGCCAAGTATCTGAGCAGATTATTGCTATCACCGATTCTACAAAATTTGGTCGTAAAAGTTTCTGTATGATAGAAAAAATTAATCTTATTAATACGTTAATCACTGATTCAAATATAAAACAAGATTATTTAAATCAATTAGATGAATTAGGTATTAACGTCATTATTGCTCATTCATAAATGATTATTGTCTTAACAATACAATTATTTAATAAAAAGGGAATATATTATGCAAAAATATTTAAATTATTCATTAGACTGGTTAGAACAACGTAATGCACAACATACGGCTAAAGAAATTTATCAACAACCACAGATTTGGCGTGAAGTGCTTAAATTAGTTACGCAAAAACAAGTTGAATTACAACAATTTCTACAACCATTACTTAATGATCCTGATTTAGACATCATTTTGACAGGAGCAGGATCATCGGCTTTTGGTGGTGTGGCTCTTGCCCCTTGGCTTCGAGAATGTATTCATCGCAATGTTTTTGCCTATGGCACAACTGAAATTGTGGCAACACCGCTACAATATTTTCGGACAAATAAAAAAACCTTGGTGGTATCGTTCGCTCGTTCAGGGAATAGTCCTGAAAGCGTTGCGGCGGTTAAACTTGCCGATCAATTAGTTCCCGATTGTTATCATCTATTTTTGACCTGCAACCCAAATAGCACGTTAACCGAGTATGCCTCTAAAGCCAATAATAAAAGCCGTATTTTTGAATTAATTATGCCTGAAGGGACAAATGATTTAGGTTTTGCCATGACATCAAGTATTAGCTGTATGCTGCTAGCAACGTTATTAATTTTCGGCAATTTTGATGAGAAAAAAGCCCATGATGCGGTAACCAAAATTGCAAATATTAGTGAAGAAAAATTAACAAGTTGGCAAACACTTACCAAGCAATTAGCCACAAAATCACATCGTCGTGTTATTTACGTTGGCAGCGGTTGTTTTACTGGTATCGCTCAAGAATCAGCATTAAAGATCTTAGAACTCACCGCAGGTAAAATAGCCAGTCGATTTGATTCAATATTAGGATTACGTCACGGACCTAAATTTATGGTAGATAAGCAAAGTTTAGTTGTTTGCTTTTTCTCTAATGATACGTATATACATAAGTATGACACCGATCTATTTAATGAGCTTGCAAATGATCATATTGCCACCGATGTATTAGCGTTAAGTGGTCAAGAATGTAATAATCAAAATATATTATCAGTTGACTGCGATCTTGATGATTGCTGGCTTATCTTCCCTTACCTTATTTTTGCCCAAATGCTTGCTTTTGAGAAATCATTAAGCTGTGGATTAACTCCAGATAACCCTTGTCCAACAGGAGAAGTCAATAGAGTGGTAAAAGGTGTGACTATTTACCCTTTTAATAAAGTTTAAATAGATAGTTATTCAAAATTAATAAACTCAAAAAGGAG
Organism: Gilliamella sp. WF3-4; assembly: GCF_001690275.1. Classification (GTDB taxonomy): domain Bacteria; phylum Pseudomonadota; class Gammaproteobacteria; order Enterobacterales; family Orbaceae; genus Gilliamella; species Gilliamella apicola_C. Next base: position 6,603 of record NZ_LZGW01000061.1, read on the forward strand.
CAATGAATATGAGTACACCCAATATTCTTATGACACGTATTGATAATCGTTTAGTTCATGGTCAAGTTGGTGTAACTTGGGTTAATGCACTTGGATCTAATTTATTATTAGTCGCCAATGACAATGCAGCACAAGATCCTGTACAACAAAATTTAATGGATATGGTTATTTCTGAAGGAATTCAAACGCGTTATTTTACCCTTCAAAAAACCATTGATGTTATTGGCAGAGCCGCTACTCACCAAAAAATTTTTATTGTATGTAAAACTCCACAAGATGTTTTAACTTTAGTAAAAGGTGGTGTACCAATTAAATTTGTCAATGTAGGCAATATGCATTTTTCAGAAGGTAAAAAGCAAATACATAAAACCGTATCCGTTGATGACAGTGATATTGCGGCGTTTAAAGAGCTTAATCAATTAGGTGTCACTTGTGAAATTCGTCGCGTACCTGACGAAGTCGGCGAAAAAATCACAGATTTACTCAATTTATCTTAATGAGGGATGCGGTATGTTAATGGATGCATTATTGATTGGCATTCTGGCAGGTATAGCTGGTGTAGATCTATTTGATGGACTCACTCACCTGCACCGGCCGGTGGTAATTGGCCCTTTAGTTGGGCTAATTTTAGGTGATGTAAAAACAGGGTTGTTTGTTGGTGGTTCACTAGAACTTGTATGGATGGGAATGGTGCCTTTAGCCGGTGCTCAACCGCCAAATGTAGTTATTGGAGGAATAATTGGCACAACATTTGCTATTTTAACTCACGCTGATCCTAAAATTGCTATTGGTATTGCTGTGCCTTTTGCCATCGCAGTACAAGGCTGTATCACTATTTTATTTACGATCTATTCACCTATGATGCATAAGTGCGATCGTTTTATTGATCAGCTCAATTTCAGAGGTATTGAATGGATTAACTATTTGGGTATGGTTATTTTATTTTGTTTTTATTTTATTGTTGCATTTTTACCTATTTATTTGGGGGCAGATACAGCAACGGCGCTAGTAAAAAAATCACCTCAATGGTTGCTTGATGGACTTAGTGTTGCTGGTGGTATGATGCCTGCTATTGGCTTTGCCATGTTAATGAAAATCATGATTAAGAAAACTTATGTTGCTTATTTTATTCTTGGTTTTCTTGGTGTTACTTACCTTAAACTCCCAATTTTAGCAATTGCATTGGGCGCATTAGCTATCGCGATGATTGATTTCTTTAATTATAACCGAGATAACAGCGACAAAGATAAACCAACAAGTTCAGTGGATTCAATGGAGGTGGAAGATGGGATTTAATGATGATGATGAAACTAAAATGGCAGCAAAAGCTGAACAACGAATGGAACAAGCATTAGCCACCAGTAAAACAACAGCCGATACTTATTATGACCAAAGTCAAGATGTCACTTTAACTAAAAGTGATATTAATCGTATGGCATTTCGATCACTTGCACTACAGGCTTCATTCAACTATGAACGAATGCAAGCTGGCGGTTGGCTTTTTACTATTTTACCAGCCTTATGTAAGATTCATAAAAATAAGGATGATTTGAAAAACTCTATGCACATGCATATGGAATTTATCAACCTACACCCTTTTGATGCGACCTTTTTATCCGGCTTAGTGTTAGCGATGGAAAGAGGGAAGGAAAATATTTCAACGATCCGAAGTGTTAAGGTTGCTTTAATGGGGCCATTAGGCGGCATTGGTGATGCATTATTTTGGTTAACTTTATTACCAATATGCGCAGGTATTGGCGCATCATTAGCTCTAGATGGCAGTTTGTTTGGTCCTATTATCTTTTTATTATTATTTAATATTGCCCACTTCGGTTTACGTTTTGGACTGGCTCATTACGGTTATCGTGCAGGTACCAGCGCATTACCTTTATTAAAAACCCATACAAAGCGGATTTCACATGCAGCATCCATTGTCGGAATGACTGTCATTGGCGCGCTAATTGCCTCGTATGTACATTTAACAACGCCACTAGAAATCCATATAGGTCAAACGCACATCGCTTTACAAGCTGATGTTTTTGATAAATTAATGCCTAACTTATTACCACTAGGATTTACGCTCATTGTTTATTTCTTGATGCGACGTAATTTTTCCCCAGTTAAATTAATTGGTTTAACCGTTGTAATTGGCGTTTTGGGCAAATTAGTAGACTTTTTATAGAGGAAACATAATGGTCGGAGTAATTTTAACAGGCCACGGTAGCTTTGCTACTGGCCTTTACCAAGCGGCAACCCAAATTGTGGGAACACAAGCACAATTTGATGCGATTGATTTTCCTGATGGTATGAGTAGTGAATCATTTGAACAACAATTAGCCACATCATTAGAACAGTGTAATAAAGGTGACGGTGTTATTTTTTTGACGGATATCGTTGGAGGTACACCGTTTAAAGTCTCTGCAATGCTAAGTTTTCAATTTAAGCATATTGAAGTAATTAGTGGCATTAATATGCCACTTTTACTTGAAATTTTATTACAACGAGATGTATTAGATATACAAACTTTGCGTTTAGAAACCATCAAAAACGCTAAAAATAGTATCAGTAGTCTATGGCATGAACAGCAAAAAAAGTCATCTATCAATAAGGAGTTTGCCGATGGGATATAAAACAATTTATGCCAAACGACTATTAACTTCAACAGGCTGGCTAGAAAATACGGTCATCCGCATTGAAGGTGATAAAATTAGTGATATTAATGTAAGTGATAAGCCGTGCTCAACCGATATTAAAGTATTGCCTGCGCTCATTGATACCCATATCCATGGGGTCATGGGAGCAGATACCATGGATGCGACGCACAACTCATTAAATACAATGAGCTGTTTTTTAGCTAAACATGGTGTTGGTGCTTTTTTAGCAACAACCGTAACTGAAAGCCATGAAAAAATTGAAGCCGCATTAATACAAGTTAAAAACAGTATAAAACAAGGAGTAGATGGCGCAACCTTATTAGGCTCATATTTAGAAGGTCCCTTTTTTACAGCGATCCACAAAGGAGCTCATCCAGAGGAGTTATTACACAACCCCGAACTCACATTAATAAAAAAATGGTTAAAACTATCAGAAGGAACCTTAAAAAGCATTGCTTTATCGCCTGAATATCCTGAGTCACTATCAATAATAAAATGGCTATGCGCCCAAAAAGTTCGTGTTATGCTTGGGCATACTAATGCGGACTATCAAACAACAAAATTGGCACTCTTAGCAGGGGCTAGTGGTGTAGTTCATTGTTATAACGGTATGTCTGGATTAAATCATCGCCAACCGGGTGTTGTTGGGGCTGCTTTGTCCATGAATAATTGCCAAACAGAAATAATCGTAGATGGATATCATGTTCATCCCGCCGCGGTTGCTATCGCCCACCATTGTTGTGGTGAAAATCTATTGCTTATCACTGACGCAATGCGAGCAACAGGAATGCCTAATGGTGATTACCATTTAGGAAAATTATTAGTACATAAGCATGATAATGTAGTGCAAACCGAAGCCGGTGGTTTATCAGGTAGTGTTTTAACGTTAGATCGCGCTGTGCATAACTTAGCTAAGTTTACTAATATTTGTTTTGAATCGGCTTGGTTGCATGGTAGCTATTACCCAGCCAAAGCATTAGGAATGGATCACGAGTTAGGCAGTGTTACCCCAAATAAACGCGCTAACTTGGTATTACTTGATAACGAGAATGATTTAATTGCTACCATTGTTAATGGAAATGTCGTCTACAAATCAAAAAAATTCAAGGAACAATATTTATCAGATAGATAATGATTTTGTGTCATATTAAGTAAAATGGCATAAAATAAATTTTAAAAATTAATTACTTAATGATGTAATAAGTAATGCAATAAGGAACGTAAAAGGAACTCATATGAAAAAAACAATATTAAATGCAATGTTAAGTTTTGCATGTATTTTATCATTTCCAACGTATGCAATAGATAATCATGATGACTACACTTTAGAACAAGTGGTTGTTTTTAGTCGCCATGGTTTACGTGCTCCGTTAGCCAGCCCAACGAGTACTCTTGGTAAAATCACCCCCAATCAATGGCCACAATGGGATACCCCTGCCAGTTATTTAACAATCCGTGGCGGCATATTAGAAAACTATTTTGGTCATTATTTTAGTGAATGGTTAACTGATAATAAACTGCTACCTGCTGACAGCTGTCCTAGCGAAAAAGATGTCTATATTTATACTAATAGCCTACAAAGAACTATTGCCACAGGACAATATTTTACCGTTGGTGCATTTCCTGGTTGTATTTTGCCAATCATACATAAAGAAGAATTAGGTAAAATGGATCCATTGTTTTTTCCTGTAATTAAAGATGATAGCATTGAATTTAAACAAGCTGCTATTACTTCAATTAATAAGAACGCGGATATAAATGGTATTACTGGTTTAAACAAAAATCTAAAAAGCATATATCAAGATATGGCAAATATAATTGATTACCAAAAATCAAAAAATTGCATTACTGATAAACAATGTGATTTTTTTTCCTCACCAACAGAATTGATAATAGAAAAAGGTAAAGAACCAGGTATCACTGGTCCACTGCGTGTAGGTACATCACTTGCCGATGCCTTTATTTTACAATATTATGAAGGAGCACCGTTAAACAACGTTGCTTGGGGTAAAATAAAAGACGAACAACAATTTAAACAACTTGTGACCATTAAAGAAAGCTATAATACCGTGCTATTCGGTTCGCCAGTTATTGCAAAACATGTTGCGGCAAATTTAGTTAATTATATTAATTCGGCTTTTTCTGATAATGATAATAAAGAAACAACCAAATTTACTCTTTTAGTCGGACATGATTCAAACGTTGCTTCGTTATTTTCAGCGATGCAAATCCAGCCTTATCACTTACCGAACCAATTTGAAACAACGCCGATTGGCGGTAAAATTGTATTCCAAAAATGGCGTGATAATCGCAGTGGTGACAAATTGATGAAAATTGAGTATTTTTATCAATCAACTAAACAAATTCGTGATTTATCACCATTAAATCGTAATAATCCACCACAAAAAGTCACGTTGACTATGACAAATTGCCCAACGAATGCAATGGGGTTCTGCTCTTTTTCAACATTTAAACACGTGATGAGTAATATCACTAATTAATTAGTACTATTCATAATAAGCACGTCTTTATTGCTTATTATGAATATAATCAACACATAAGAATATTACCTTTATCAATTTCTATATTATTTTTTAAGTTTTTTTATAAATTATTATTGGTTGATAAATTTTAACCAGCAGTATCAACTACTGGTTATGAATTTATAAAAAGGCTACCTAAATCAAAAAATAATTATTTTAGATTTCATACTATAATTTGCCTTCGCTACCACAAATGCGGATTTTATCTGCGACAATTTTTTTCATTGCGGTTTTTGCTGGTTGCATGTAATGCCTTGGATCATTGGCATCAGGATGTTGTTTAAAATCTTGTTTTAAAGCATCTGAAAAAGCAATTTTTAATTCTGTTGCTACATTAACTTTACAAATTCCTAATGAAATTGACTGTTTCACCATCTGCTCAGGTATGCCAGAAGCGCCATGTAAAACCAATGGAATATCGACTTTATCACGAATTTTTGCTAAACGATCAAAATCCAGTTTAGGTTCGCCTTTATATAAGCCATGAGCAGAACCAATGGCGACCGCTAAAGAATCAATCTTTGTTCTCTCAACATACTCTTTGGCCGCATCGGGATCAGTAAAAGCACTGTCTTTAGCATCAACAATAAGATCGTCTTCTTGCCCGCCTAATCGACCCAATTCTGCTTCAACACTCGCATTGTATTTGTGGCTAAAAGCAACCATTTTGCTAACAATATCAATATTTTCTTCAAATGGATAATGAGAGGCATCAATCATAATAGATCGAATTCCCGCCTCTATTTTGGTTTGAATATCATTGATATCTTCATGATGATCTAAATGCAAAGCAAAAGGAAAATGATTAATGCTTGCCGCGGTTTTACAAATGCTAATTAAATAGTTTATTCCTGCATAACTATAAGTTCCAGGTGTTGCAGCAAGTATCACCGGTGATTGCATCTCTTTAGCTGTGTCAATTACAACTTGAATTGTTTCAAGATTGTGTATATTAAATGCAGGTACTGCATAACATTCACGTTGAGCCTTTTTTAACATTTCTTGACTTGAAATAAGATACATAATTTACTCCTTAAATAATCTATTTATTTTTCAATGATATGTATAACATTAACTTGACGGTAATAATGGTCATAGTTAGCCATATTGACAAAGCCGGTTTGCGGTTCCATTGTATTTAGCATTCCCATCGTCATTGCACGTTTAAGCATAACCTCTACAGTTTCATTTTCATGAATACTGGCAGCAAGTCCGGCTAATGTGACATCACCAGATCCAACTGGGTTAACCACAGTTATTTTAGGAATTGAAACTTGGTAATATTGATTGTGGCAGCGAGCAAAAGCGCCGTTTTGGCCTAGTGACAAAATAACAAAAGGAATGTCATTAAGTAATGGATGGTGCAGGGCTTTTATTAATGAGCTTGTATCATTTTCATCAATATCCATTTGAATAATTTGTTTTAGCTCATCTTTATTTGGTTTAATTAAGTAAGGTTTATCTTTTGATTTCAATACAGCAATTAACGTCTTACCTGAGCAATCAAGCAAAACAGGAATTTGATGCTTATTCGCTTTTTCAGTTAATTGGGTATAAAAATCGACGGGAAAACCTTGTGGTAATGACCCTGAAATCGTGATAACCGTCGATTGACTTAGTAATTTTTGATAGTGTCTCAAAAAAATATCGACATCGTGGTTATCTAATACCGGCCCTGATTCTAAGATTTCCGTTTGATATCCTTCATGTAAAATTGCAATACAGTTTCTTGACTCGTGTTGGGTAACATAAAAGTTATAATTAATATTATCGTTATCTAATTGCTTTTGAATATATTCCCCTGTTGTTCCACCAATAATACCTGATGCAAGAACAGGAATTCCTGAATATTTTATGCCGCGAGTAACGTTAAGTCCTTTCCCTCCTGCGGTTTTTTTTACCTCTGCAACTCGATTAATATCATTAATAACCAATTTATTTAATGGGTACGATATATCCACTGAAGGGTTCATCGTAATTGTTAATATCATATTCTCACCTACGCATTAATAACGTTGGGAGAAATAACAAACTTAAATACCCGAAATCATTAAACCGACTTTACTAAAAAGAAAAAAATCACGCGTTTCTTTTATCAAACCTAAATAAGCAATCGTCTTTGGTTTTATGATAGGTTAAGTATATTTTAAAGAAAGTACACTATTGTAAACACAAATATTAAACCGCTATAAAACTAATACCCTTTGCCTCAAATTCATGCTTACAGCTATCGTCAACCTCATTGTCCGTAATGATTGTATTAAGTTGGCTAAGTGGTAACACCACGTTTATACCATTGCGCCCAAATTTTGATGAATCCAAAACAGCAACCACATTTTTGGCGGCATGAGCCATAATACTACTAATAGTGTAACCTTCATTAAAGGTTGTTATTCCTCTTTTTGCATCAATTCCATCCGCACCAACAAATAAAATATCAGCAGAAATGCCATCCAACGATTGCTCAGCAATTTTTCCATGAAAAGAACGAGTCTTGTGCCTAAGCGTACCACCACACATAAATAACATAATGTCACTATTGTCGGATAAGATAAATGCTGAGGTAAGACTATTGGTAATAACCGTAATATGCTTTAATTTCACAAGCTCTTCAGCTATCAACATGGTGGTACTGCCACTATCTAAAATAATGGTATCACCCTCTTTAACATATTTAACCGCTTCAATTGCAATACGCTTTTTAGCTTCTATAAATCGCTGATAACGTTCTTCTAATTGCAGCTCTTTAAATGATCTTGTATCACTGTTATTAATGATTTTGGTTGCACCACCATGAAAGCGTGTTAGTTCTCCTTGTTTTTCTAACAATCTAAGATCAGTTCTAGTTGTTACTTCTGAAACATTAAATTGTTCTGATAAATCACAAACTAACACAGTTCCTTTTATATTAAGGAGCTCTACTATTTGTTGACGTCTTTCACTTGCATTCATAATATTTCCTTTTTCGAAAATTTTTTAGCAGTGTATAACAAACAAAATCAAAAAATAAGTTTTCATTTTTAATAACTGACTAAATCAAATAACTAAATGCAATTTAATAAAATTTTGCCATTCATAGAACGTCCATTTAAAGCGCTAATTTGTCTAATAAATGACTCAAAATCACCAACACTCGCAATAAGTTCATTAAGTTTGATTTTTCCATCTATAAAATACTGGCTAACTAGCTCCCATTCTTTCCCTGGCCATGGAGCAGAATAATTCATCCAACTACCTAACATTTGTAATTCTTTCCGTAAAATAAGCCCAAATGTTTTTTCTGAAAGAGTAATATCGTTATGAAGTGTACCAATCAAACCAACCTTTGCTCTTGGGCCTGCAATTTCAATAGCCAATCTGACCGTAATCGGGGAACCAGCTGTTTCTAATACAATTTGATCAAAGCGAGATGCAGATAAAGCCTGATGAATTTCTTCGGTAGTAAGGTCTTTAGAATTATAAATAGCATCTGCACCTAATTGTTTTGCAAGATTGAGCCGTTCATCATTGATATCTAACACGGCTATTGATTTCGCGCCCATTGCTTTTGCACATTGCATAGCAAGTAGCCCTATGGTTCCGCCGCCAACAATCACGACATTTTTTCCTTGGCATCCCTTTGCCAATAATAATGCATGCATTCCAACCGTCATTGGTTCAAAAAAAGCGCCCTCAAGCAGACTGATTCCTTTCGGTAATTTGAATGCGTTTTTCTTATCTAATACAACATATTCAGCAAAACCGCCTGTTATCCTTGAGCCAACAAAAGTATAATTTTTACAAAGTGAGTAGTAATGCTTTTGGCATTCATCACATTTAAAACAGGGTAATAATGGCACGCAAGAGATTAAATCACCAACTTCAAACTCGGTTACACCACTTCCTATTTCTACAATTGTGCCACTGAATTCATGCCCAAGCGTAATTGGATAAAAATGAGCGCCATGATGAAATATTCGTGGAATATCTGAACCACATAAGCCACAATAAGCAACTTTTACTAAAATTTGTTCTGAAGACGTTATTTTGGGGATTTCAATATTTTGTATTAATAAGGCTCCCTCTTCATTAACAACAACCGCTTTCATATTATTTTCCTTTATTGGCAATAAAATTATATTGAGGTGTAGCTTTTACTAGCTTTTTAGTGAAATCATTTTACTTATCTTGATAATTTTTATTTGAATTTATCTGTTTAAGCTATTTATTGAACTTTGGACAATAATTTGTTTTTTGCACGTTTCCATGTCAAAAATAAGCAAAATAAATAAAATATTCCAATAACTGCTAGCCCAATAGGTTGTTTCAAATTAACCAACTGAACCATAATGTAAGTAATCGGCGAGCCACCTTGATCCATTGCGGCGACCGAAACCCCATTATCTGCAGTAACAGTGCCAGCATTAATGGCTAGTTGAGTTGTCAATGGAATCATTTGTGTGGAAATCCAGAGTGTGATAGCAATAATGATTGAGCCTGACACAATAATTCTAAATAAATTACCTTGATGAACAGCAACTCCCATCGCGATAAAAAATCCAATTGTTGCCAAATCACCAAATGGTAAAACTTCGTTACCCGGCAAAATAATGGCAATGAAAATACTTAAAGGAATAAAAATTAAGCTAGCCGATACTACGGTTGAGTGGCCTAATAGCAGTGCGGGATCCAAACCAATTAAAAAATCTTGCCCACCAAATTTTGATTGTAAATGTTTACGGGCTTGTTTAGATATTGGCGTTAAACCATCCATAATAGGCTTAATCACTCGAGGCATTAATAACATTACCGCCGCAGTTTGAATAGCTAACTGCAATATTTCTTTTACGCCATATCCTGCTAGTAATCCTAAAATAATTCCCATAAATAAGCCTACTGTCACTGGCTCACCAAATGCACCAAACCGTTTTTGTATATCCACCGCATTAAAATTAATCTTATTAACGCCTGGAATCTTTTCAATGAATGCGTCAACAAAAACCGCAATTGGACCACAATAAGCCGATGTGCCATGAGGGACTGCAATACCATCAAGTTCAAAAAAATCTTTGGTATCTTTAGCAAACCAATCACCAAGTTTATAAGCAATAATGGCATGAACGATAACGCCAAGAATACCAAGCCAATAAGAGCCTGTAGCAATATAAACAAGTGCACCAGAAAATGTCATGTGCCATATATTCCAAATGTCCACATTAACGACTCGAGTTAATTTTAAAATTAACATAACAATATTTACTGCAATTGCGATAGGAATGGCAACTAAAGCGATTTGTGATGCCCAAGTCATTGGCGCTGCACCTGGCCATCCTACATCAATAACATTTAAACTAATATCAAATCGTTCAGCCATCGCTTTAGCGGCTGGCCCAACCGAGCTAGTTAGCAATCCGACAACTAAGCCGATACCAACAAAACCAATACCTATATGAATACCCGCTTTTAAGGCATCACCCACTTTCATTCTTAATACCAAAGAAAAAAGAATTATTACAATGGGTAACATTACCGATGGACCAAGATCCAAAATATACTGCATAATTTCAGTAAACATAGATTTACCCCTTTAAAATAAGTAATATTTTTTCTTTTAGTTGATCAATACCTACACCAGAGACAAAAGGCATACCGTGCACAATTGGAATATCACCAAAATCTTGATCCATTTTGGCCGTAGTACAAATCAAATCAACATCATCGATAAAGGTATTAATTTCATTAATACGGCATTGAATAAGATCTAGTTGAATGTTATTTTCGTTACATAATTCTTTTATCTCTTCTGCCGCCAAAGTTGATGTTGCAACAGCACCACCACATGCAACAATAATCTTCTTTTTCATAATGCCTCCAAACTTATTGATTAAATATCACGTTATTAAAACGAACCACTATTTCATTTTGTGGAGCGTTTAATAAAAATTGATAAAATTCTTTATTTTGTAAATTTGAGAAAAGTGCTTTTAATAGTTCAATTTGATCTTTTGGCGAAGTGACAACAAGTGAAATAATCAATGACACATCAACGGTACTATCATCATCAGCCCGGTTAAATTCAACTGGTAGCTGGGTACGAAGAATAAAAATAGCTGGAGAGTTAGCATGCTCTGCTTCACAATGAGGGATGGCAACAGCATAATTATCAAAAGCTATCCCTGTTGGAAATAACGCTTCCCTTTCAAGTAATGCTTTTAAGTGACTTTGTTTAACAAGATTCTTTTGTTGTAATTGCTCACTAATATAAGTTAATGCTGCTAATTGATTATCAAATGTAAGGTTGTCTTCGAAAAGAAGCTGACATTTATTCATATTTGATCTCCATTATTGTTTTATCCACTAAGTTTTTAGTTTAACTTTCGAAAACAAAACTATAATGAAAGATTAATTACTTTCGAAAATAAAATCAAACAAAGAAATTTATTTTTGTGATCGAAATCAATTTATTAAAATAACGTTTAACCAATAAACAACTTTCTAGTTAAAAATTAAAACCCGATCCAGATCACAAAAAAACTTTTTTAAATTGTAAAAGAGTATTAACTTGTACAGGTTACCCATAATAGAAATAAAGAATTTACTCTAGCAAAAAAAGTAAACACGTCTTTGTATTAATGGTGTGTCAGAGTGTGGTAAATCAGTGGTAGCCAAACAGTACTACTTTAGGGAATAGTTTTTTAGGGAATAGTTTCAATCGCATGAGGCATTAAATAATATGACACCGATCTAATATAAAACGTTAAAACAGGCTGCCTAATTTTCTACGCGAGTTGTGTGCTAAGTTTGGGGTATTTACACTGCATTACAATACTTTCAGGTACTATGATCCGGATATAGATAGATTTACTCAGCCGAATCTGGTAGGTTTAGCTGGCAGTATTAATCTTTATCAGTATGCGCCTATTGGATTGAGTTGATCCGTGGAAATTGAGTTGTTTCAAAATTCATTCGTGAATAAAAGAAAGTAATAAACTTTTTTAAAAAGCTGAGATTATAGGAAAATCGCATCAATCAAGTATCGTTCATTTAACAAAAAAACTTCTTTTAAAGAATAAAAAAATCAGACTGTCGCACCAAAACCCATAGGTCATGGATTTTCTGAAACTAGAGTTCGATATGGGCACGTGTTTATTTCAGAGAAATAAATGATAGTATAATTGAAATATTAGTAAATCTAATAAGGCTAATGAGCAAATAGTTATCAATGAAGTTTTAAAAGTATTTGGTAAAGGAACTTAAGTATTATGAATATTAAAATTTTAAACTATGATCGGGATCTTAATCAGGTCAATGATAATGTTGATGTTGAAGTTTTTTTAGACAATGGAAAGCGGTATGCTGCAACATTTTTCACTATCGAAAATATAATTTCTATTTTGAATAAGTATAAAGAGACAAAAGAGTGTTGTAATGGCTTATATTTTTGGGCATCAGATATGATTATTGTTGAGAGTTTAAATGATAAAGTAATAAATAAAACGATACAGGATTTGATAAAAAACGAAGAATTTCATCATGTTTTCTCATTATTAGAGTAATTAATCAATGTAGAAAAGATCGTACATCTAAATTTTCATCGCTTTTATTTCTTTGCTACCTATTTTGCTACCTATATTGTAGAAAATCAGCTATTAGTTATGAAGTATAATGATACAAAAATAGTACAGGTATCGATACAATATAATTCATACTATCAAGGTTATAATTTAGACAAGTAATCAGTTTACATTACAATACTTTCAGGTACTATCATCCAGATACAGGAAGATTTACTCAGCCAGACCCGATTGAGCTGCTGGTGGGTTTAATCTGTCCAGTATGCGCCTAATGCTTTGACTTGAGCCGATCATTTAGGACTGAATGCTCACCATGTAAGGCAAAAAGCGATTAGGCAAAATCTTGTAAAAGGGTATTATCCCTGCTATTTTAGTTCCCAAAGTTGGACATAAGTTCCTTACAGATGAAGTTGAAATTGTTGCACGTAGTAAAATTAACTCTAGAACAGAAAAACCATTTAGTCATGCTAGAGAATTATTAGCTAGAGGTATACGTGAACTAAGAAAGGGTTACCCACAAATACCCAATAATGCTTTTCAGAAATTAATCGCCAAAAATAAAGAAATGTTTCCAGAAATGTGAAAACTAAAACCTAATGGAAAAAGAGGTTGTTAAATGAATAAAATAGGAAAAGATGAATTAATCGTCAACTCAATTTTAGATGAGCTCTTAAATGAACGACTTGAATATTATAAAAATAATTTAAGTAATTCAAGTGAACCTATAAACAGCGATGATCCTTATGCAAGAGCAAGGAGTATTATCGCAAAGCTATCAGATAAAGACCAAGAAAAGATTTTTAATTTTCTGCGTATAGTAATGATAGATACAATGTCAACAATTTTTGGCACCATAGATGGTTCACGTTTTCCTCCTAATATTAGTGGTGATTTCATTCTTGAGTATGATGGAGATGAAATACAAGGTTCATTGCAAGATGAGTTAATTGCCAAAGCAGAAGAGATTGGTGTCTATGATTAATGAATTAATCATTAAAAGTAAAAAATTTTTTTACGCCCCCCCAACCTGCTGGTTAGACAAAAAAACACAACAAACAGAGATAGACCGATTACCGTGATGATTGCACCAAACAGAATTGAAGCGATTGCCATCAAAGATACTGAGAAATCCAGCTATACAATGATGCGCCAACCTATTAGCAGGATCGAAAGCGTGTTCCTAAAAAAAGAGGTCGATGCTAATTATGGCTAAACGTGTTGTTTGGAAGAAAAATGATCTAGTCAATATCCAATTACGTGATAATTTATACACAATTGGACAGATGCTAACCAGCCCTGAAATGCGCTTTTATGATATTTTCAATTCAGATGGTGCATGGCAGAATTTAGATTTAAATAAAATAGAACCCTTGTTCAGCGTTTTTGTTGGGAATGTGATTAATAAGTCGTTAATTCAAGGGAAAATAAAATCCACTACAGTAATACCCAGCTCAAAGCCTAACGAAAGATATTGGATTAAACCCTATACAATTTTAGATTATGGGCACTACAAAGGTGATAGATTTAATTTTCATTTTTTAGGAGGAAAACTAATAGACCTTGTTCCTGATGCCGATGACATTTTAAGTACAACTAGAGCACCAATTATCAAAGAAGATTTAACGCTTCCACAAGATAGAAAGCTTATTGAATAATATGAGCTGACTAATATGTGGGGTGATGTAGATTTACGAGACCGCCTCTGTCGCTATTTTGATACAGGTATTAACCGTGATGATCTGAAATTTGAAGTATTCCCTGATTTATGGGATGACAGAGAAAAATTGCGTCCCCTGACACGCCGCCTACCAGAACCACTTCGTTAAACAGATAATCAAAAGAAAACGGAATTACCCTTTTTTATTTAACTGAATGATTATCAAAAAAACAAGGATAAAGAAACCAAAACCCCAACATAATTACCCCCCTTTTACTTTTATCATAGAGAATTTTCTACTTTTTTGCTGCACTATTTTAGGGGGTAGTTACAATTGTTTTAACCATTTCTAAAAACAGATCTCTTTTTTCATTACGAATCTTTGGGTTCCATACCATAGCAATATCCCACCCTGGTTGTTCAAATTCAGGGATAATGAGTTTAACGCCTTTCGGTAAAAAATGACGGACACTTGCCGGAACAAAGGCAACCCCATTTTTACCTGCAATTAACGCTAAAAGAGATGAAAGGTCACTGGTGGCTGATACGGGATTTGAAAATATATTCATATGGTCAAGCATCATTTTAGTTTGTTCAGCCAAACAAGGTGCTAAGTTTGGCTTTATGTGCAATAAAGAGTGTGTTTCGATTACATAATTAAGATTAGAGGCATTAACTTCAACGTCATCCGGCACAGCAAGAACGATCCGTTCCTTAGATAGAATTATTGAATTTAGAGAATCGTGTACCGGCATTCGAACAAAGGCAATATCCAATTCACCTTGCATCAACATCTTAATTTGAGTACTAGATGGAATTTGTCTGGTAATAACTTCATATTCAGGATATTTATCCGAAAAGGCATGAATCCACTTAGGTACATTTTGGAATGAAGAAATACCAAATCCAATTAATATATAGTTATGTGCATTCTTCTTAATATTACTGGCTGTGATCAAAAAATGATTGTGGTATTTTAAAAGTATTTGCGCTTCGAGAAATATTTTTTCTCCAATATATGTTAATTTTGCTCCATTACGACCTCTAATAAAAAGTTTCATTTCAATAATTCTTTCTAAAGCTTGAATTTGTTTTGTCAATGCAGGTTGAGTTATAAACAAAGCTTCAGCTGCGAGGCGGTAACTTTTAGTTTCAGCCAGTGTTATAAATGCTTTAAGCAGTCGGATGTCGATATTCATATCCATTCCAAATGTTTATCAATAACTGATTTTTTTTTCATTATACACAACTTCCTCAAATGCTTATATTTAAGAAAGTTCAATTTTACATGGAGATAGACATCATGCCCAAAGTAGCTATGTTAACTAATGATTTGCAATATGAATTTACCTACAAAATATCAAAATCACCTGAAGAACTGGAAGAAAAACTTACTAAATTTAATGAATTTTTAAACGGTATCAGGAATCTAAATCATCAAGTTATACATTTACAGTTGATTAATGATCCCAATGATCCAGCAGTGCAAAAAAGATATAAAAATCGAGAAGGTGGTATTCCAGCTTTAGCCGGAAGACCAGAAAATCAGATATTGAAGACAATAAGTCATCCTTCAGATATTGTTGTAGTAAAAGGACGAGATACTGGTTTTTACAACAATGACCTTGATGGTATTCTAAAAAAACTTGGTGTTAATTCAGTGATTGTTACAGGCTTGCAAACTCATGTTTGTGTTCAAACAACGGCAGCTGATGCTTATTCTAGAGGGTACAATGTATGGGTTCCAAGTGATGGCGTTTTTGCTCCTTCCATAGATGATACCAATCGTGCTTTAGAATGGCTGGCAAATTATTGCGCGACAGTAGCTTCCTCTTCTGAAATTTTAGCTCTTCTAGAGAAGCAAGATGATTTGCTGGAACGCAGTTAATGGAGCTAAAAATGAACATTAGATCATTTAGAAAAAATTGATTTAAAACCATACAGCCATAAATTAGTACCAACTAATGATGGTGGAATTTCATTAGGGCAAATAGTTGTTGCTGCATCTATTTTAAACTCAAAAGGATAAAAAATTATGAGTAATGCAATAGAAAAAATTTCCGGTGTTTTATTTGATATGGATGGTGTACTTATCGACTCCAATACTGTTATTGAAAGAGCCTGGATTGAAGCCGGCGCTTTATACGGAGTCAAAGTTACTGATAGTGATATTGTAAATCATATTCACGGCCAACCAGGACCGCACACAATAAAAGCGCTTTTTGGCCACCTTCCAGTAGATGACCAAAAAAAAGTACAGGCCTATATTATTCATGCTGAAAATACTGCTGACTATGATCCTATTCCCGGCGTTGCGCAGTTAATATTAGCTTTGTCCGCTGCAAAAATAAGAGTAGGAATAGTGACGAGTGGCTGGCGAGAAAAAATTGACAGGATCATGGATATGCTTCAGATTAAAGACTGTATTTCCGTGATTGTAGAGCGTGATGATGTGTCTCGTGGTAAACCATTCCCTGATCCGTATATTTTAGGTGCGAAACGTTTAATGCTACCTCCCAATAAAACACTGGTATTTGAGGACTCAATTAGTGGCGTTACCTCTGCTGTTGAAGCCGGTGCATATTGCGTAGGTATCGGAGAAACAATACTTATCAAGCATGGTGCTAAAACTGCAATAGCTAATTTTTTGGAAGTTAAAGTAAATAAACAAGATAATGGCGATTACAGTATCTCGTTGGATCGCGATCATGAAGTTTTTATAGAGAATTGATAAAGGAAATAAAAATAGAATCAAAAGCAAGATGTGCTGTTACTGTATTATTTTACAATGGATTTATAACTGGCGCTTGGGCGATTCAAATTGCATAATTTGCACCACGTTTTAATGTCACGGACGAAGTAATTGGTTATTTTATTCTTACTTTTGGTCTTGGCGCATTATTTATGATGCCTATATCCGGGATATTAATGTCTAAATTTGGGTCTCGTCAAATTGGGCAAATTTCGGTATTATTTGCACTATTAGTTAGAGATATACGTTAGCTAAAAAGAGTTTACCCACAAATACCCAATAGTGCTTTTCAGAAATTAATCGCCAAAAATAAAGAAATATATCCAGAAATGAATACAGTAAAACCTAATGGAAAAGGAGGTTGTTAAATGAATAAAATAGGAAAAGATGAATTAGTAGTTACCTCACTTTTATCTATGCTTTTGGATGATACACTTGAATATTATAAAATTCATTTAAGTGATCCGAGTAAATCCACAAACGATAATGATCCTTATGCAAGAGCAAGAAGTATTATCACAAAGCTATCAGATAAAGACCAAGAAAAGATTTTTAATTTTCTGCGTATAGTAATGATAGATACAATGTCTACGATTTTTGGCACCATCGATGGTTCATGTTTTCCTCCTAATATTAGTGGTGATTTCATGCTTGAGTATGATGGAGATGAAATACAAGGTTCATTGCAAGATGAGTTAATTGCCAAAGCGGAAGAGATTGGTGTTTACGATTAATGAATTAATCATTTTCCCTCGATCTGCTAGTAGGTAAAAAACACAACAAACAGAGATAGACCGATTACCGTGATGATTGCACCAAACAGAATTGAAACGATTGCCATCAAAGATACTGAGAAATCCTGCTATACAATGATGCGCCAACCTATTAGCAGGATCGAAAGCGTGTTCCTAAAAAAAGAGGTCGATGCTAATTATGGCTAAACGTGTTGTTTGGAAGAAAAATGATCTAGTCAATATCCAATTACGTGATAATTTATACACAATTGGACAGATGCTAACCAGCCCTGAAATGCGCTTTTATGATATTTTCAATTCAGATGGTGCATGGCAGAATTTAGATTTAAATAAAATAGAACCCTTGTTCAGCGTTTTTGTTGGGAATGTGATTAATAAGTCGTTAATTCAAGGGAAAATAAAATCCACTACAGTAATACCCAGCTCAAAGCCTAACGAAAGATATTGGATTAAACCCTATACAATTTTAGATTATGGGCACTACAAAGGTGATAGATTTAATTTTCATTTTTTAGGAGGAAAACTAATAGACCTTGTTCCTGATGCCGATGGCATTTTAAGTACAACTAGAGCACCAATTATCAAAGAAGATTTAACGATTCCACAGGATCGTAAGCTTATTGAACAATATGAACTGACTAATATGTGGGGTGATGTAGATTTACGAGACCGCCTCTGTCGCTATTTTGATACAGGTATTAACCGTGATGATCTGAAGTTTGAAGTATTCCCTGGTTTATGGGATGACAGAGAAAAATTGCGTCCCCTGACACGCCGCCTACCAGAACCGCTTCGTTAAACAGATAATCAAAAGAAAACGAAATTTGATCCTCACCAAAATCTTAGACAATACTTGCCTCTATAGAGGCGTTATTAAAGTAATACGGCTTTTTATATTGCTTAGGCGATATCCAACCATGAGCTGAATGTCGGCAAACTTGAATGTAGTAGATCTCAATATATTCAAATAGTGCTTTATTGGCTTACCTCGTATTTTGTCATCCACATCATGAATCATGTTATTTTTTAAACGTATGGAAAAAACTTTCAGCAACAGCATTATCCCAACAATTGCCAGCTCAGCTCATACTTTATCTCAACCTATGTTGTAACACTAACCGCTTAAAATTCACACGGCAATATTGGCTTTATCAAGCACTAGGTAGTAATATCCCTTTAAGAAATTGACGACAAAATAAGACATTTTAAGTGTGTTACAAACTAAATGCCTATCAATATGCGAACTTGTTTGCTGTCCAATTATTTTTCGAGCAAATTAATCATTATCTAAAGGTATAACCAACGATTTAATGCATTGGACAACAATCATGAAATAGGCTTGTAACAAAAGGAGTAATGTTATTATTTTTCATCATTTTATAAAATAAAAACTTAAGTAAAATCAATGACTTTTCTGACTGATTTTTATCATACCTAGCTAACCTTTCTTTCTGATATATCATAGCCGTTGACGCTGATATCATGTACTAAGCTTGTTGCACCTAAACGGGCTTTATGCTGCCAATAAAGCGCTTTGATATTATCAAACAACTTCCATTAATTTAAGCTCGCATTTTAGCCAAGCATAATAATCTGATACCCTCACGTTCAACTGACGACTGACTGGCGGTACCCGATACGATAATAAATATTGCTTTATATATTGGTACTTCACCAACTTGGGTTGTTGATGAAATACACATGCGACTTTTTAGAATTTAATTGGTCTTTTTTAGTGCTTTGTTTCCCTATTCTAGCGTAATAATTTTTTACTACTCACTAGTTAGTTCACGTTTACTGGTTTTGTTAGGGCTAAGCTGCCTACCCCATTTATTCAGTGTTGATTTGCCTATTTCTAACTGGCTTGTGATTTCAGCTAATGAAAGATGGGGATTAGATAAAGCATAATCGACTGCTTGTTGTTTGCATTCTGCACTAAATTTTTAGTGCCACAATGTGTTCTCTTGTGATTGTAAGTTATATCATAGAAGTGACATTTGTCCATTTTTTAGCAAGGGTCATACCTGTTTTGTTGAATTAGAGATATTATCTAACTAGATTATATATCCATCTGTTTTTGTTTCAGTTACATCAATGTTTCAAAATGAACAATAGATAAAAAATAATTTTATCTATTTAACATTAATTCGTTTTCTTACATTTATTTTGCTTATTCTGTTTATTCAAATCAAACAATATAGCTTTTATTATTTTCTATCGTGTTTTGACGTGTCATTAAGATGATAAATGCTAATTATGAATGGAAATAAACAATAAACTAATATAACCATAATTTTGTTATTTCCATTTTTTCTTTTTTTTATAGCGTTTCGGTCGAACAAGAAAATCGATGAAATAAATATAAAAAATAAGAATTAAAAGATCCCACCATAAAAAATAATATGAGAAAAAATACCTTCTCCAGGCTTATCAATCATAAACCTGCTAAATAAAGCCATAAAACAATAAAACAAAATAGCCCAACGTCGTTTACGATTTAACGTTTTATCATTAGCATAGTCCGTTGCAATATATCCCGAAAAATAGTACCGAATAAAGAATCCAACGATAGATAAAAAATAATAACTTATACAGACTAAAATACTCATGCACATCGACCTTATTTTATAATATTACCCTCTCTATCTTTTCGATATGTTGAACCATCACTGCTTTCACAGCTATAATAATCGGGTGCATCGTCATTAGCTATTGATTATCAATGAACAATTCGCCAAGTATCAATGATTGTTTTCTATCATCAGCAAATTTTATCATATCAAATTGACGATCAATTAGTGTTAGCCTAATATTTACAGCTTGTAACTATAAAGTAACTTACTATATTAATTAAAATAATAATAAATATTAAAAGGTTGTGTGAAAAAATTATTTAGGTTATTTCAGTATAATGATGCTTATACCTAGCCTTGTCGCAACACTTTCCTCTATTCTCTATTCAAAATACCTGTTTTGTTGAATTAGAGATATTATCTAACTGGATTATATATCCATCTGTTTTTGTTTCAGTTACATCAATGTTTCAAAATAAACAATATAGTTTTTATTATTTTCTATCATGTGTTGACGTGTCATTAATATGATAAATGCTAATTATGAATGGAAATAAACAATAAACTAATATAACCATAATTTTGTTATTTCCATTTTTTCCTTTTTATGTATCTACGTGGTGTTTCAAGAAAGCTAATAAAAAATACATACAATATAAAAATAAAAACAGCCGACCAGAAAAAAATAAGTTCTAAAAAAAGCCCTTCTCCTGGCTGACTTATCATAAACAGGCTATATAAAAAAATAAAATAAAAATAAAAAAGAGCTAAACGTCGTTTACGATTTAACGTTTTATCATTATCGTAGTCCATTGCAATATATTCCGAAAAATAGCGCCGAATAAAACACCCAACAATAGCAAAAAAATAATAGCTAACCCACATTTCAACAGCCATGCAAATCTCCTTATTTTATAATATTACCGTCTCTATCTTTTCTATATGTTGAACCATCACTACTTTCACAGCTATAATAATCTGGTGCATCATCATTACCTATTGTGATTATCAATGAACAATTCTCAACAATTTGTCCTGTATTAATAATTGTTTCTGGCTCTTTAACAACCATACTCACTTGGTTGGTATCTTTATTAAGTATAAAAGCTTTTTTTAATTTTTCACGTAGCTGATAAAAAGATAATAGATCACTACCTATTTCCAAAGTTAAGAATTTCTTACTCATTTGTTTGTAAGCGTTTTCTAAATCACGGCGACCATATTTAAATAATTTAAATCTTGGATTACCAAACTTATTCAGTTTCGGCACTAATTTCAATTTAGTCCCAACAGACATACCCAAATCTAAACTATTATAAACAATATCACCAATTGAAGGATCAAAACCTAAAGCCTTGGCTGCATATTGATACCCACTTCTTAAAGGTCCATCAACGTCCATACTTCTGTTGCCTCCATCAATCTCGTTCATAACACCATTAACAATACCAGCGGTTCCTTCATATATTCCATTTACTCCATGCGCTATCATAGGGGCACCAATAAGACATGACCATCCCGCAGAACAAAGTGCTACCCCATTTTGAATCATTCCTACACCACCAAAAATAGACAAACCATTTTTCACCCATATAAAACTTTGCTCTAACAAATTATTTTCTTCAGTCTTTATTTTCTTTGCGCCTTCCTCATAACTCATTTCACCACTTTCAACTTTATTGACAATATTCATGGCATATGTATCAACATCATCAATAAAAGCTTGTTTTATTTCGTTATAATAAAGGTGTTTTTCGCATAGTTCGTGGGTACAGTCCATTAAACGCTTGGCATCCAATCGAATTTTTGACGTGTCGTCACTTATTTCAAGTGATGAGTCACTTTGCGTATACATCAGGTTTTGAAAAATAGGTAATGAGGTTTCTGGAGAGGTAGGTATTTTAAAACTTGCGCTTTTTGCTGATGAATAGCTTCTTACAACATTCACATAAGCAAAGCTTTTAGTGGCAATAATTCGATTATTTCCTATTGGGCATCCACAAGCGACAATGCAACCATCATAGGCAGCCGGTTTACCATCTACAATACAATCATATGTTCCTTCAATAATGGATCCATATCCTTTTGTACATTTAGGACAACTTGCGTAATCGCCTAAGCATGCGATACCTTGACCTTGAGAAAAACCACTATTTGATGCAGAAATTACTTTACCACCAGTTGTCGTATCATCGCCCAATATGGCTAATAATTTATTCATCCCTTTTTCTTTTTTTTACTAAACAAATTTAATCGTTAAAATTTATCAATATAATCTATATAAAATTAGGCTTATTATTAAATATCGTTTTCTAATTTAAAAAAATTGAATAAAAAACTGATAACTGTTGTGATAATTTTTCGTTTATACCTATTACAACGTCATTAAAAGTTATAATGACGTAACTTTAAAAAATTATGGTTTATGACTGCGTTGTTCTCGCTCAATCGCACGATAACCAATGTCTTTACGATAAAAACAACCATGCCAGTAAATATCTTTTATTTGCTCATACGCTCGCTGCTGAGCTTCAAGTACGCTATTACCCAAGGCAGTAACACACAGAACTCGCCCACCATTGGTATATACTCGACCTTTTTCTAAACTGGTTCCTGCATGGAAAATTTTGCAATTATCGGTTGCCTTTGTGGGGAGTCCAAGAATCACATCTTGCGTATTATATTCGCCTGGATAACCGCCTGCAGCTAGCACTACACCTAAGGCTGATCTTGAATCCCATTTGGATTTGACGGTATCAAGCTTACCATCAATGGCCGCTACACAAAGTTTCACTAGATCTGACTGCAATCGCATCATAATGGGTTGTGTTTCAGGATCGCCTAATCGGCAATTAAACTCAATAACTTTTGGGTTGCCTTCTTTATCAATCATTAAACCAGCATATAAAAAGCCAACATAGACATTCCCTTCTTGTGCCATGCCATTAACGGTTGGGTAAATAATTTCATCCATAATTCGTTGAAAAACAGCATCAGTAACCACTGGCGCTGGGGAATAAGCGCCCATACCACCAGTATTTAAGCCCGTATCGCCATCGCCAACACGTTTATGATCTTGGCTTGTTGCCATTGGCTCAACATTTTTGCCATCGACCATGACAATAAAGCTCGCCTCTTCGCCCTCTAGAAACTCTTCAATAACCACTCGATGGCCAGCATCCCCAAAGGCATTACCCGCTAACATATCGCACACGGCATCTTCGGCCTCTTTGAGTGTCATTGCTACAATAACACCTTTACCCGCAGCAAGCCCATCGGCTTTAATCACAATTGGAGCACCTTTCTGACGTATATAAGCAATAGCGGGGTCAACTTCTGTAAAGTTTTGATATTCGGCTGTTGGAATATTATGTCGAGCTAAAAAATCTTTGGTGAATGCTTTAGATCCTTCTAATTGCGCAGCAGACTTTGATGGACCAAATATTTTTAATCCTGCTTTTTGAAAACTATCAACAACACCAATAACGAGTGGCGCTTCAGGACCAACAATTGTTAAATCAATTTGTTCTTGTTGCGCAAAATTGAGCAAACCGCCAACATCAGTTGCTTTAATATTAATATTTTCTAAACTAGGTTCAAGTGCAGTACCTGCATTGCCAGGAGCGACAAAGACTTTTGATACTAATGGTGATTGTGAGACTTTCCAAGCAAGTGCGTGTTCACGCCCACCATTACCTATGACTAAAACTTTCATAAAAGATCCTTTGAATACTAAAATCTGAAAAAAGGATTGTAAATTTTTATGTTTTACAAAACCCAGTGTAGTAATTTATTTTGAGTGAGTTAATGCCCACTCATTTTACTAACAATTAATGTCTAAAATGGCGCATATGAGTAAACATCATCGCAATATTGT
Source organism: Gilliamella sp. WF3-4 (assembly GCF_001690275.1). Classification (GTDB taxonomy): domain Bacteria; phylum Pseudomonadota; class Gammaproteobacteria; order Enterobacterales; family Orbaceae; genus Gilliamella; species Gilliamella apicola_C. The sequence goes on from NZ_LZGW01000061.1 coordinate 30,967, forward strand.
GTTCATCTGCCGCTTGTATGACTTCGTCATCACGAATAGAGCCACCTGGTTGAATTACACAAGTTACACCTGCGGCAGCCGCAGCGTCGACTCCATCCCTGAATGGGAAAAAGGCATCGGAAGCCACAACACAACCAGCAACATTTAGATTCTCATCTTGCGCTTTAATTCCAGCAATTTTGGCTGAATAAACGCGGCTCATTTGACCTGCGCCAATACCTATTGTCATTTTATCTTTTGCATAAACAATGGCATTGGATTTAACAAATTTAGCCACTTTCCAGCAAAATAGTGCATCTGAAAGCTCTTTTTTTGTTGGTTTACGCTTAGTGACAACCGTTAATTGATGTTCGTCTATTGTGCCTAAATCACGTTCTTGAACTAAAAGCCCACCATTAACACGTTTAAAATCTAAACTAGCAGGCGATGATGTTGTCCACTCACCACATTCAAGTACGCGTACATTTTTTTTAGCTTGGATAATTGCAAGTGCTTCTTGAGTAACGGATGGTGCAATAATGACTTCTACAAATTGTTTATCGGCAATGGCTTTTGCAGTTTTAGCATCAAGTTGACGATTAAAAGCAATAATGCCACCAAAAGCCGATGTTGGATCGGTTTTAAAAGCGTTTTCATAAGCGTGCAAAATATTATCACTGACTGCTACACCACAAGGATTGGCATGTTTTACAATCACACAAGCAGGCTCATCAAACGATTTCACACATTCAAGCGCAGCATCGGTATCCGCAATATTATTATAAGAAAGTGCTTTACCTTGCAGTTGTCTTGCTGTTGCAATTGATGCTTCTTTAATATTTTCTTCAACATAAAAAGCCGCTTGCTGGTGGGCGTTTTCGCCGTACCGCATATTTTGTTTTTTAATGAATTGTAAATTTAACGTTCTAGGAAACTCGCCCGCTGGCTCATTTGTCTGCCCCATATAAGGCGGCACTAATTTCCCAAAATAGTTGGCAATCATACCATCATATTTTGCTGTATGCTCAAAAGCTTTAATAGCAAGATTAAAACGATATTCAAAAGAAAGGGAATTGTGATTCTCATCCATCATATTGATAATATTGGTATAATCGCAACTATCAACTACAATAGCGACATCTTTATGATTTTTTGCGGCAGATCGAACCATTGTCGGTCCACCAATATCAATATTTTCAACAGCATCGTCCAATGTACAATGCGGATTAGCAACAGTTTGTGCAAATGGGTAAAGATTAACAACCACCATATCGATAGGTTCGATCTGGTGTTGCTGCATAACTTTATCATCAATACCTCTACGTCCTAAAATTGCTCCATGTATTTTGGGATGTAGCGTTTTAACTCGTCCATCCATCATTTCTGGAAATTCTGTATAGTCAGAAACTTCGGTTACGGGTATTTGGTTTTTGATTAATAATTTTGCTGTTCCCCCAGTTGAAAGCAGTTCCACATTTCGTTCTGATAAAGCTTTAGCAAACGCTAAAATACCCGTTTTGTCGGACACACTAAGTAAAGCACGGCGGATAGGACGAAACTGCTGCATAAGAGGCTCCGAAATTGATATCTAAAATTTAAATTGTTAAAGCATTATATATAAATTAGCAATAGATGTTTAGCATTAAGTTATTAAAAAATATCGAAACAATAAATGATAATATTTTGCTTTAATCGCAAAACTTATAGGTAAACTCACGTTGCAATATAAAAATAAAATTTTTACTGTTTCTTAATTGAACTGGTTTTAGGTGTGTTGTTTTACAATCGTTATATTGCTGCAACTTACCTAATTCATCATAATCAACAATATCTTTGATTTTTTCACTCTCCTTATCAATCTTTAAACGCCACGTTTATTACTTAATAAATTATTCTCAACCACATTTTTGCTAGCAGCAGCAAGGCCTGCTGCCAGTTGCGATAATGCGCTGATGTTTTGTTTTTCCGCTTCGGTGAGACTATTATTTTTTGTGATTTTAAGCTTTCAAAAACACTGCTCCTCACTTTTTTTTGGAATTTTGAGATGTATTGATTGGTGATGACATTGCCTTTGAAGCGTTAGTTAAAAGATAATTACAACTTCGTTTTGTAAAAATTATTCAGGAGTATATACCGTTTAGTTTGATTAAGATTCAATATTGGTTATTGTTTAGTGTTTTGATATTAATGTTTTATTAGACTTTTGTTTTATTGGAATTATAGGATTTAGTGACGGTGTTAACCGTCACCTTTAACTTGCTAATATGTAAAATTCAAGATGGAATTAATCTAACTGGGCTGATAACGATTGTCTTTAATAATATAAGGCTCCGCTATTTCATTCCATACCACCTGAGCCATTTTTTGCCATTCGGTTGGATTACTCTGCTTTGCAATATAATCCCTTATTAATTTTACAGATTGGTTAAATTGTTCCTTGTCCAACTCGACAAAAGAATAAAACTTTAAGTATTCTCCTTCTTCCGATTTTATGATTTCATGTAATTTAGGATAGTTAGGTAAAAATACTGCATCTAGCAAATCACCAAAGGCATCCCAATAACTACTATTAACATATGTAGATATAAATTTGCCTTCATCTTTTTTATTTACCTCACTTTTATTAAAAAAAATAACTGCACCCATTATATTACCTCATAATTATAATTTTATTTCGCTGCGATTTAGGTAGTGTTTTTATATAATCTATGAAAATTTTTTGATTAGAAGGCGTTAAAACTCTAAAATCAACAGGTACAAAGTCCGCTTTTCCCAAGTGTTTGTCAATAATCTCTTTACCTTTACCAGTATTCATATTTTTTCATAAAACTTATTTAATCCATCAATTTCTTTTTGTGATAGTTTATCAGTTGTATACAACGCATCCACAGTTTTACCTTTATTAGGTCCAGAGGTAATTACAAAATCGGGAGATTCGCCCTGAGTTGCTCCTTTAGGCGGCGTATAACGCTCCATTTTACCTAATACTGGCTCAAGCTGCGCTGCAGCGGCTGCTTCAGCGGGTTTTAATTTACCACTACCGCCTAAATCTGGCGTATTGAGACGGTTTTGTCCTTCAAGCGGTGTTTGATTGATTTTTACTTCATTCAAACCTTCACTATTTTTTATTACTTGTGGACTCGTCACTTTTCCAACCCGTAATAGCTTACTACCACCAAAAATTTTATTTATCTTAGGGAGCGTTATAGTTCCTGTAAGACCATGAAGCATTATCATGCTACCCATAGTCATACTAGCCATCGATCTAGCTTCTTTTTCATCATAGCCAAAACGCTTATAACTTTCTACATATCCTTCATAGATAGCTTGTGATTGATTTGCTTCTGGTGTGTTTGACGTTCCCTCTAATAAGTGTTTTATTTCTAAATAGCCATTTTGTTGTTCTAGTTTGTTATAATAATAATTTACATATGTTCTTAGCGCATCATAAGCTTTTTGGCGCTCTATATGACAACCTTCACTATTTACATCAACACAAGCTTCTAATAATGCATTTGTTGAGCTTTCATCTTTAATTCTAAGCTCCACTAACTTTTGCTTTTCGTCTTCAGTTAATAAACCTTCTTTTTCTTTATATTCTAAACCTACTTTATCTTGATGATCGGAAGAATTTAAATAGTTATTCTCAACCGCATTTTTACTGGCAGCAATTGAGGCACCCATATCACCCACATCACCACCCATACTGGCCGCTGCAAGGCCTGCGGCCAGTTGCGATAATGCGCTGATGTTTTGTTTTTCTGCTTCGGTGAGGTCTTTGATGTCTTTGCCATCATAAAGCTGTTTGATGATAACTTCTGCGGCAAGTTCGCCACTTACTGCGCCTGCACTACCCGCTAAGCCTGAGTTGCCTTGTAGTTCGGCAACTACAGCACCTAGTATAGCATGAGCCGTTAAACGAGCTACTTCGTTATCCCCTGCATGTATTTTAATTTGCTCTGCTAGCCATGGTGCGCTAGCACCTGCAAGACCACCCGTGATGTCGCCAGTGATGATGCCGGTAATGATTGATGCGGCTGAGTCTATGCCTTTGCTGACATCTCCACCCATGGTGCCAAGGTTGTTTTTTGCATTTTTTACCACTGCATCGCTGACGGCATTATAATAATTTTGCTGGTAAAGTTCGTCGTAGCTTTTTGGGGTATAGCTTGGGTCTTGTTGAGCTTTAACCTCTTCTTTTTCTAGCTGCTTTTCGGTTTTTTCTTTTAGGCCTTTTTTAATTTCTTCGTCGTTGTCTATTTTGTTTTGTGCCTGTATTCGGTCATATTTGCCCATTATGCTTTTCGTCTGTTGGGCTATGTCTTTGATAAGCTCTACCGTTTCGATTTTGTCGAGCTCTTTTTGTTTGTCAAATATCGGTTTTAGTGAGTTATTCGCATGCTCCGTATCTCGGCTTAAATCATTAATATCCTGTTGTTGTTTGTCTTTGTTGCGGATGATAAGTTGACCTTGCTCTACCGCTGAGTGGGTGATGCTTGAGTCTTTTTCACTGTTTTGATATGCCGCTGGTGCACCTGCGCCACCCGTGCCGCCACTGACCGAGATATGGCTAACATTAAATTCCGCTTTGTTTTTGATGTCACTAAAGCTGATTGTGCCCGTATCAAGGCGGTTTTTGTTGGTGTCTTCGGCTTCCGAGGAGATGACCGCCCCTTTTAGGTCGGTGTTGTTGCCTACCTTGATGTCAAAGCCACCTTTGCCAGCAAAAATACCCGATTGGTCGGTGACACTTGCCCATTTGCTGTCCATTTTGGTGCTTGATAGTGAGCCGTTGGCACTAAAGCCACCAAAGCCAGCACTGCCACTTACTGAGGAGCTGATTTTTTCGTAATCATAGTCGTCCGTATCTTGCAGTGATTGGATGTTTAAGTTGTTACCCACATCCATGTTGACCGTGTTGCCTTTTAATTGGCCGCCTATGATGTTAGTGTCGTTGCCCGTTTTGATGGTGAGTTTGTTTTTCGCATCAATCACGCTTTCTGTCCAAGCACTGCCGTCCGCATTTTCTCGCTCTCGGCTAAAGTTGGCATTGCCTTTAAAGCGTAAGTTAAAAGATAATTACAACTAATTTTGTAAAAATAATTCAGGAGTCTATACCGTTTGTTTTATTGGCATTTAGTGACAGTATTAACTGTCACTTTTTACTGGTAAATATACAAAATTTGGGATCGGCTTATTTTTATTTCCAAATATTTTTTTTGTTATCTAAATATTGTTTCCAATTAAAATATAACCGTTTTTCATTTTCCTCTTGAGTGTGCTTAGTAGGGTCATAATCATTAGATACAGGCATATATCTAACGAAAGATTCTATCTCTTCAGGATAGCCAAAATTTTCATAAATTGTTTCAACTTCACCTAATGGATCTTTAATGTCATAACGAAAATTATATAATTGTAGTAACAAGACATATAACCATTTTTCGTTACTATAATCTTCTAAAGATCCAGCAATTTTTTCCAACAAATCACCTAACTCAAAAATAGTAGAAGAATTAACCATTGATAGTTCGAATGCATCTTGATTACTACTGCCATTAATAATCATATCATTTGCATAATTAATAACATCTTTCCAACCAATAATATGCTTTCGATATCCCCATAAAATATCTTTCCAATTTAGATGAATTGTATTTTTATTTAAATCAAAATTCATTATTATTTAACCTTTTGATTAGGTGTTCCATTTATTTTACCACCTGAAATAAATCGTTGATGTGTAATATTTTGAGTTTTAGGATCGATAATATATTCAAATATTCCACTTTTACCATTAAAAGAGCCTTCTGTTTGTAATAAAGTTCGCTTAATACCATCACCACCTGTTATTGTAAACACCTCCCCTTTTTTAAGTTGTTCTTTACTTACGAAACTTGCTGCTCTATGTAATGGATCTCCTTTTAAGCCACTGCCCGATCTATTATAGTCTATAATTTTATCGGCTACTTTAGATAATGTTTTTAATCGAGCTACCTTTTGAATAATTGCTGTAGAAGCACCAGTCATAACATAGCCGGAACCAACTTCTCCTATAATTTTACCCTCTAAATACCCCATCATTTCACCAGCTAGTGCTGGATCATTTTTTAATGCATAACCATAGAGCTCTAACCACTCAGTATACGAAATTTTAATTGCTTCATAAACTTTATCAGGATTGGTTATAGAATCATAAATACCAACAATAGTATCTATCGGATGTGTAGCCGCATCGGCTGTTCCTTCTAACGTATTTTTTATACCATCTATTGCACCTCCAGCTACAGCTTGTTTTTTTGCTAAAACATATTTCCAAGCTTTATCTTCATCGCCTTCAAATAATAATATTTTAGCTTGCTCAATCTCTTCTAAATCTCTTTCGGTTTCAGTTTTGAAAAAATTTATTATACTTGATGAGTTATTCTCAACCGCATTCTTACTCGCAGCTATCGAAGCGCCAATGTCTCCCACATCACCCCCCATACTGGCCGCTGCAAGGCCTGCAGCTAGTTGCGATAATGCGCTGATGTTTTGTTTTTCTGCTTCGGTGAGGTCTTTGATGTCTTTCTTTTTACCATCATCATCTTTATAAAGATTGAGGATGGCTTCTGCAGCAAGTTCGCCACTTACTGCGCCTGCGCCACCCGCTAAGCCTGAGTTGCCTTGTAGTTCGGCTATAGTGCCCGCTAATATGGCGTGAGCCGTTAAACGAGCTACTTCGTTATCCCCTGCATGTATTTTAATTTGCTCTGCTAGCCATGGTGCGCTAGCACCTGCAAGACCACCCGTGATGTCGCCAGTGATGATGCCGGTAATGATTGATGCGGCTGAGTCTATGCCTTTGCTGACATCTCCACCCATGGTGCCAAGGTTGTTTTTTGCATTTTTTACCACTGCATCGCTGACGGCATTATAATAATTTTGCTGGTAAAGTTCGTCGTAGCTTTTTGGGGTATAGCTTGGGTCTTGTTGAGCTTTAACCTCTTCTTTTTCTAGCTGCTTTTCGGTTTTTTCTTTTAGGCCTTTTTTAATTTCTTCGTCGTTGTCTATTTTGTTTTGTGCCTGTATTCGGTCATATTTGCCCATTATGCTTTTCGTCTGTTGGGCTATGTCTTTGATAAGCTCTACCGTTTCGATTTTGTCGAGCTCTTTTTGTTTGTCAAATATCGGTTTTAGTGAGTTATTCGCATGCTCCGTATCTCGGCTTAAATCATTAATATCCTGTTGTTGTTTGTCTTTGTTGC